>CALRVV010000005.1:0-257035 GCA_943371705.1 Chitinophaga pinensis
ACGGCTTGCTTGTTGATGATAATGATATCATTGCATTTGCTGCAAGTATAAAAAATGCTTTGGCCGCTAATTTTGACCGTGAGCAAATAATAGAAAGAACAAAAAAACGTTTTTCGGTAAACAGTCTGATGGCTGCAGTGGAAACCATATTTTTAAAACTTGCCCAAAATAAATAACGGATATTTGTACCTAAGGCGAAAAATGAAAACGAATGAATGGTATTAAGCCAAAACTGCTGATCTTTATAAACACGTTGCAAACCGGTGGGGCAGAACGGGTGGTTTCACTACTGCTTGATCATTTAAAGGATGAATTTGAGATTCACCTGGCATTGTACAGCAATTATGTTGATTATCCCATTCCTCCGCAGATAAAATTATTCGACCTGCAGCAGCCCCTGGTGCAGAATAAATTCATCCGCTTTTTAAAACTGCCGCAAATTTCCCTGAAGGTTTACCGCTATTGTAAAAAAAACGGTATCAATAATTCGGTTGCCTTTTTGTACCGGCCTTGTTATATTAACGCAATAATGAAAAGTTTTTTGGGGTACAAGGGCCGCGTGATCATGTGTGAAGGCACGCACCAAACCACGATGCAGGAAAGCCATTCGGCGATTTACCGTATGTTTTCCAAATTCATGGTCATGTATTCTTACAAACGGGCAGATATAATTTTAGCCAACTCGTATGCCATACAAACCGACCTGGTGGAGAATTTTAAAATAAGAACGCCGGTGAGGGTGATTTACAACCCGGTTGACCTGCAGCTTATCAAATCAAATGCCGCAGAAGAACCTGGTTTTGTTTTTGAGCAAGGTATTTTTCATTTTATTACCGTAGGTAATTTACGCAAAGAAAAAAACCAGCTTTTACTGATCCAGGCATTTTTTATTTTAAAAAATCTGCCATGTAAACTGCTTATTGTTGGTGCAGGCGTAATGGAGGAAGAGCTGAGGCAAAAGGTAAAAGACCTGGGTTTAATGGATAAGATCATTTTTTGCGGCTTTGATAAAAACCCATTTAAATATGTAAGCCGTAGTGATTGTTTTGTATTAAGCTCCAATGTAGAAGGGTTTCCCAATGTTTTAATAGAAGCACTGGCTTGTGGTAAACCGGTTATTTCAACCGATTGCAGCTCGGGCCCAAGAGAATTACTGGCACCAGGTACCGATTTGCATCACCGGGCCATCAATAATTATGAAATCGGCGAATTTGGCGTATTAACACCTGTTAAAGATGTGATATCGCTGGCCAATGCCATGAAAAAGATGATGGAAGATGCATCTTTGCGCAACCAGTTTGCAGCCAAAGCCGGAAAGCGTGCCGAGCAGTTTGATGTAGATGAGATCAAACAGTATTTTCATGTGGCTTTTGCAGGGTTGTAATAAACCTATAGGGTTTGCAGCCCTGCTTTGCTTCCCGGCAAACCCTATAGGTTTGTTCAATACCTGTTCTGTTATAGCAAATAATTAATCTTATTTTTGCCCCGCTAAATGCAATAAACTATATGCATACCATTTTACTTACCGGCGGTGCCGGTTTCATTGGTTCTCATTTAACCCGGTTATTTGTAAAAAAATACCCTCATTACAGCATTGTTAACCTGGATAAACTGACCTATGCCGGCAACCTCGAAAATTTAAGGGATATTGAAAATGAGCCCAATTATCAGTTTATTAAAGGTGATATTACTGACCTTGATTTATTGCGTACATTATTTGCCGGACACAAGTTTACTGCGGTGCTGCATTGTGCTGCCGAAAGCCATGTAGACCGGTCAATAACCGACCCCCTTGCCTTTGTAACAACCAATGTTTTGGGTACCGGCTCCTTACTGCTGGCAGCTAAAGAGGCTTGGGCCGGTAATATGGAAAACAAGATCTTCTATCATATTTCTACCGATGAAGTATATGGCTCACTTGGCGAGACCGGTTTTTTTACCGAAGAAACTGCCTACGACCCCCGCAGCCCTTACTCCGCTTCCAAAGCTTCATCCGATCATATGGTACGGGCATTTTATCATACCTATAAATTACCGGTGAAGATCAGCAACTGCAGTAATAATTACGGGCCATTTCATTTCCCCGAAAAACTGATCCCACTTTGTATTCACAATATCATCAACCATAAACCGCTGCCCATTTACGGCAAAGGCGAAAATGTAAGGGACTGGTTGTATGTAGAGGACCATGCAAGGGCTATTGATGTTATTTTTCATACAGGAAAAATTGGCGAGACTTACAATATAGGCGGCCACAATGAATGGACAAATATTGACCTGGTAAAAGAACTGTGCCGGCAAATGGATGAAAAGCTGGGCAGGGAAAAAGGCGATTCAGAAAAACTGATCACTTATGTAACCGACCGTGCCGGTCATGATCTGCGTTATGCCATTGATGCAACCAAATTAAAAGATGAGCTGGGCTGGATGCCTTCTTTACAGTTTGAAGAAGGGATCAGTAAAACTATTGACTGGTATCTTGCAAACAGCGAGTGGCTGAACCATGTTACCAGCGGGGATTATCAGCAGTATTATGAGAAGCAGTATGATGGTAAGTAGACAGTAGACATTGGTCAATGGTCATTAGTCATTGGTCGCAAGAGTAAAACAAAAAAATTGAAGCTTAAATATGAAATGGCTTTCATGATAACCCTAAGCTGCCAACTAATGACCAATGACTAATAACAAACCAAATTACACGAATTGATAAGCAATAAAAGAAATCATTAAAATCAGCATTTCCATGAAAGGAATAATCTTAGCAGGCGGCTCGGGCACCCGGCTTTACCCCATAACAAAAGGGATCAGTAAACAACTGATGCCGGTGTACGACAAACCAATGATCTATTATCCGCTGAGTACTTTAATGCTGGCTGGAATAAAAGAAATATTGGTAATAACCACACCCGAAGACCAGGATCAGTTTAAAAGGTTGTTGGGCGATGGAAGCCAGTGGGGCTGTGCCATTGAGTATGCCAAACAGGAAGTGCCCAATGGCCTTGCACAGGCATTTGTAATTGGCGAAAAATTTATTGGCAAAGACAGTGTGGCCCTGGTTTTGGGCGATAATATTTTTTACGGCAGCGGCTTCAGTAAGCTGTTGCAGCAAAGTATAGATCCCGATGGAGCTGTAATATTTGCCTACCCGGTAAGTGATCCCGAGCGTTATGGCGTGGTAGCTTTTGATGCTGATAACAGGGCAGTGAGTATTGAAGAAAAGCCAACATCGCCCAAAAGCAATTATGCTGTGCCCGGTTTATATTTTTATGATAATTCGGTAGTTGAAATTGCAAAAAATATTAAACCCAGTACCAGGGGCGAATATGAAATAACAACAGTAAATGATCATTATCTGCAACAAAAAAAGTTAAAGGTAGCGGTGCTGGACCGTGGCTTTGCCTGGCTGGATACGGGCACTTTTGAAAGCCTGGGCGATGCTGCAGAATATGTACGGGTAATTGAAAAAAGGCAGGGCTTAAAAATTGGTTGTCCTGAAGAAATTGCCTGGCGCATGGGTTTTATAGGAAAAGACGATTTATTGAAACAGGCTAAAGAGCTTGAGAAAAGCGGCTATGGGGAGTATCTAAAAAAGATTGTTGGATAACAAGTTCCATTTTTGTAAAGAAACCAATCTGTAACAAAAATAATAGCGGATACAGATACAAAGGACAATTTTATTTTCGGCAATACCTGTAAAATATAAGCACAGGAAAATTATTTAAGTCTGTAATAAGTATTTGAAATAATTATTTTTTGCTGATAAAAAACCATGCCGGTACCTGGATGTTTCAAGTTGCTGAATTACTAATCCTGGTTACCGGTTATAATACTAAATAATAGATGAAAATCTCTGTTGCCATGTGTACCTGTAATGGTGCTGCATTTCTGAAATTGCAATTGGAAAGTATTTTTACTCAAACAAAGGCAGTTGATGAAATAGTAGTGGTGGATGATTCGTCTACTGATGAAACAGTTGATATCTTAAACGAGTATAAAAAAAAATACCCTTCCGTTTTAAAAATTATTATCAACGATAACCAATTGGGCGTTGTTGGCAATTTTGAAAAAGCGATAAGGCTCTGTTCGGGAAGCTGGATATTTTTAAGCGACCAGGATGATATATGGAAGCAAAATAAAGTGGAGGAGATGACCGGGTTTGCAGAAAAAAACCAAAATGTTTTGATGGTGTATACCAACGCAGCTTTAATTGATGAAAAGGGCGTATTTCAAAATATTACCCTTTGGGAAAGGATACGGTTTAATGCAATGCTGCAGAAAAAATACCGGAATAACCGGTATGCTTTCCGAAAGCTTTTAGCCGGAGATACTTATATAACAGGTGCAACTGTTTTAATCAATGCATCTTTAAAAGAAACGGCTTTGCCTTTTTTAAATCTTCCGCCCGGATATTTACACGATTTATACCTGGGTATAATGGCTGCATCTAAAAACGGGCTTTATTCCTTAAACAAACCATTAACAGCTTACCGGATTCATCCAAACCAGCAGGTAGGAACCGGACAGGGCTTAGCAGCAGACTTAATCAAAAAAGAAATACTTTCAGGCTCATTCGATAGTTTTTATAAAGGGTTGTCAAAAAAGATATCATTTCCGCAAAAATGTATCCTGTATTTTATTAAACAGAAAAAAGCGGTTTTAAAAAGCTACTTTTTATTGCCCGATACACACCCGGTTAAGCATTTATACCGCAAAATATTCAGGTGAATCCGGCTTTTTACAAAAGGTATGTTTTTTTCGTAAATCCATAATTTTACTTTGGATCTTAAAATAAGAATAGATACATCCTTATAAAAGGGATATGTGTTTTTAAGAGATGAAAGATGGACTGTTGTACATTGCAGTTTCAACTGTACAGCATTTTAATCTTAAAGCGAAAAGCTTAAAAAACAACAATATGAACTATTTCGTTCACCCTACAGCAGTCATTGATGAAGGTTGTATTATTGGAAAAGGTACTAAAATCTGGCATTTCAGCCATGTAATGCCTGGTGCCGTTATTGGCGATAATTGTAACCTGGGACAAAACGTGGTGGTTTCTCCAAAAGTTGTTTTGGGAAATAATGTGCGGGTGCAGAATAATGTAAGTATTTACGAAGGGGTAATTTGCGAAGATGATGTTTTTCTGGGCCCCAGTGCTGTACTTACCAATGTAATTAATCCCCGCAGTGCAATAAGCCGGAAAAATGAGTTTAAAACCACATTAATAAAAAAGGGAGCCAGTATTGGGGCCAATGCAACCATAGTTTGCGGCCATACCATTGGTGAATATGCCTTTATTGGTGCCGGCGCAGTGGTTACCAAAGATGTACCTGCGTATGCGTTAATAGTGGGTAACCCCGGCCGTCAGGCGGGCTGGATGAGCGAATACGGGCAAAAATTACTGTTTGATAAGGACGGTATGGCAACCTGCAGTGAAACTGGGGTAGCATACCGGTTAAAGAACAATGTCGTGATACGCAAGTGACCGGTTGTTGTTTTTTTTCTCCATTCCACAACTTTTTTCCAAAAAAAACGTCTTGTACTTGTTAACTTTATAAAACATGTTAACTTTGAGTAGTTTATTTACTCAATATCAATGATAGAAGCCCTTATTTCTTCCAAAACGCGCATTAAATTACTGCTCAAGTTTTTTTTAAACAGCAGTAATAGAGCCTATCTACGTGGGCTTGAAGAGGAATTTGGAGAAAGTACCAATGCCATCAGGCTTGAATTAAACAAACTTGAAAAAGCCGGGATGGTAAACAGCGATGTAAAAGGGAATAAAAAATATTTTACTGCAAATGTCAGGCATCCGCTATTTTTAGACCTGAACAGCATTATCAGAAAGTATGTAGGTATTGATACCATTATTGAGAACGTGATCTCTCAGCTGGGAGAGGTTGATAGGGTTTATTTATCCGGAGAGTTTGCTAAAGGCCTGGATAATCATGTGATTGACCTTGAATTTGTAGGAAAGGTCAATACCAATTACCTGGCCGGTCTTATTCAAAAAGCCGAGCCATTGGTAAAAAGAAAGATGCGTTATATCATATATTCCGTGGAAGAATTTGCAGCACTAAAAGAATCAAAAAATGTTGGTGAAAAGCTGTTGATCTGGAGCAGATAGTTTTAAAAAATAAAAAGCTGAATTGTAATTTAAAGTAATTATGCAACTGATTATTGAACCAGGACGGACAGAAAAAAATTACTGGAAAGACCTTTGGCGTTACCGCGAGCTTTTTTACATCCTGGCCTGGCGGGATGTAAAAGTACGGTACAAACAAACGGTAATAGGTGTGTTGTGGAGCATTATCCGGCCCTTGCTTACCATGATCGTATTCACCTTTATCTTCAGTAAAATTGCCAACCTGAAAGCGGTAGGTGCAGCACCATACGCCATTATGGTATATGCAGCCATGTTACCCTGGCAGTTTTTTTCTACAGCTTTATCAGAAAGCAGCGGCAGTTTGGTAGCCAACAGCAATTTAATATCAAAGGTTTATTTTCCACGCATGATTGTGCCGGCAAGTGCTGTCATCTCCAGCTTTATAGATTTTCTGATCTCATTTGTCATCATGTTTGTACTGATGGTATATTATCGTTACGTGCCGCCCATTCAAATACTGGCCCTGCCGGTTATGCTGGTATTCGTATTCCTGGTTTCGTTCAGTTTTGGTCTGTATCTTACGGCTGTAAATGTGAAGTACCGCGATTTCAGGTATATCATACCCTTTATTGTTCAATTTGGTTTATATATATCTCCGGTAGGTTTTAGCAGTACGGCAATACCCGAAAAGTGGCGGCTGTTATATGATCTTAATCCCATGGTAGGTGTAATTGAAGGCTTCAGGTGGTGTATTGTTGGCGGTGATTTTAACAACGAGCTCATGTTAAGTATGGCTATATCGCTGGTATTTACAATAATTGTCCTTTTTTTGGCAATCAGATATTTCAGAAAAGTAGAAAAAACATTTGCAGATATTATATAAACAGATATGAGTGATTTAATGATCAAGGTGGAGCAGGTGGGTAAGAGTTACCTTATTGGGCATGAGCGCCAGCAAGGGTATACTGCATTGCGTGATGTGGTATCGCAAAAAGTAAAAGGAGCTGCTAAAGGTTTAAAGAATATCATTCGGGGTAAACAACTGATAGCCGGTGTGGAAATGGAAGAGTTTTGGGCATTAAAGAATGTGAATTTTGAAATAAACCGGGGCGATGCAGTTGGTATCATTGGCCGCAACGGCGCCGGCAAAAGTACACTGTTAAAAGTGCTGAGCAGGATAACAGAACCAACAACCGGGCGCATTACACTTAATGGAAGGGTTGCCTCTTTACTCGAAGTGGGTACTGGTTTTCATCCCGAACTCAGCGGAAGGGAAAATATATTTTTGAATGGTGCCATATTGGGCATGAGCCGTGCAGAGATCAAAAGCAAGTTTGATGAGATCGTTGAATTTAGCGGAGTGGAGAAATTTTTAGACACCCCCGTAAAACGCTACAGCAGCGGCATGTATGTACGGCTGGCTTTTTCGGTAGCAGCACATTTAGAACCCGAGATTTTAGTGGTAGATGAAGTGTTGGCAGTAGGAGATGCAGAGTTTCAGAAAAAGTGCCTGGGAAAAATGAAGGATGTTAGTGAGCAGAGCGGAAGAACTGTTTTATTTGTGAGCCATAATATGGCAGCTGTTAAGAGTTTGTGTAACAGGGGAATTGTTTTACAAAAAGGTGAGATAGCTTTTACCGGTACACAAAATGATGCAGTGGATTTTTATCAGAAAAACAACCAGATGGTTGACCGGCTTTATCATAGCGGCCCTTTACATAAGGCGCCGGGCAATGATACCGTTCGCATACTTAAGTTTGAAGCGGTGCCCCGAAACGGCGAAATCATTACCGTATTTTCCGGGATTGATTTTGTTCTAGAATTTTATTACGCACATTCCGGTACCAACATAGATGTAACCTTTGAAGTAAAAACACAGGACGATACGATGGTTTTTCACAGTGGTGCCAATATCACTCAAAATAATGATGCTCAACAAGGCGTTTATACAGTTGTTTGCAGCCTGCCCCAACAGTTACTTAATACCGGGGTATACAGCATATCAGTGATACTGGGCGAAAATCAACGCTATGTCCTGTATAAATTAAATGATTGTATAAGTTTTGAAGTAATGCTGGAAACTTCAGGAAGTAATCACAGTAAACTGCCGGGTATTATCTTTCCAAAACTGCAATCAGTTTCTTCCTTTAAACCATTTGTAGAAATATGAATACAGCAAAACCACATATAATTGAATTCCCTAAAATTGGTGACAGTATACAGGGGTATATTTCTATAGCAGAAAATGCCAATTTACCTTTTGACGTTAAAAGGATATACTGGACATATTACACACCGGAAAGCGTTGAACGCGGGGGCCATGCTCATTATGATCTGCAACAGATATTACTGGCAGTTTCCGGAAAGATAATCGTGCATATAGAAATGCCGGATGGTTTAAAAGAAGAATTTATCCTTGATAGTCCTCATCAGGGATTATTTATACCCAAAATGGCCTGGAGAACCATGAAATATACCCATAATGCTGTACAGGTTTGCATTGCCAGTATGGCTTATACCGAATCAGATTATATCAGAGATTATCAAACCTATTTAAAAGTATGCAGATAGAATGCAGGCCATATACCTGGTTTATGGAGAAGGAGTGGGATTCTTTTATCGAAAAAAACAAGAGGAATGCAACTTTCCTGCATAGCAGGCAGTTCTTTAAACACAATCCGCTTAATAGTGAGGATGATGTATCGCTGATGTTTTACAAAAAGAATAAATTAAAGGGTGTTTTACCGGCAACACTATATAAAAAAGGAGAGCAGGTGATTTTTCATTCACACCCGCGTTCAACCTATGGCGGGTTTGTTGTTGAAAATGCTGCCGGAGTTGAAGAAGCAATGGAGATCGTAAAAGCAACAGTGGAATTTGCAAAGCAAAAAGATGCAAATGAAATTATTGTGCGTAACCCGTTCCGCATTTTTCACCAGGGGCCAACAGATGAAACAGATTATGCCATGTGGTACCACGGTTTTGTGATAAAATCAAGAGAACTGGAATGTTCGGTTAAGCTGGACGAAAATATTTTGACCAGGTATGAAAACGGAGCCAAATACAATATTAAAAAAGCATTAAAAACCGTTGAGACCAGGGAAACAGACGATTTCGCAGGTTTCTGGGAAATGCTTACTGCTAACCTGTTAGATAAGCATGAAAGTAAACCTGTACATACATTACAGCAGTTTGAGCAGCTGATGCATTTATGCGGAAGGGATAAAGTGAAATTAATGGGGGGCTATATAGACGGGAAATTGGTTTGTGGTGTTTTGCTTTTCATTTGTGCCCCGATGGTAATTCATGCGCAGTATATAGCATCTGACAGTCAATACCAGGAGACAAGGCCCCTGAATGCGGTTATAGATTTTATAATAAAGTGGGGTTATGCAAATGAATATAGTTATTTTAACCTGGGAACTGCCAATGAAGAAGCCGGCCAAAAAATAAACTACGGGTTGTTCCATTTTAAGGAGGGTTTTGGAGGCAGGGGCATATTGCGTGAAACCATGCATTTAATTTTAAAATAATGATCAATGAAAAATAAAAAACTGGTTATTTATGGTATTGGCGAAACAGCTGATATCGCATATGAGTATTTTACACATGATTCTGATTATGAGGTAGTGGCTTTTACCGTTGATGCAGAATATAAAAAGGAAGACACCCACCTGGGGCTTCCTGTAATTGATTTTGCTGTTATAGAAAAGGAATATCCTGCAGATCAGTACGAAATATTTGCTGCATCTACATATAATAAACTGAACAGGGTTCGTACAAAAATGTACAGGGCAGCGAAATCAAAAGGATATTCCTGTGCCAATTATATCAGTTCAAAAGCTTTTGTATGGCATAATGTACAGCTGGGAGAAAATGTGATGATTTTTGAGAACAATGTGGTTCAGCACCTGGTAAAGATCGGGAACAATGTTGTTTTATGGAGCGGAAATCATATTGGTCACCAATCCATTATTGAGGATAATGTTTACCTGTCATCACATTGTGTGATATCAGGATTCTGTGTGATCGGAGCCTATTCTTTTCTTGGCGTTAACTGTACTTTCAATGACAATATTAAGTTGGGCAAAGATAATATTGTAGGCAGTGGTGCCTTAATTGTAAAAAATACAGAGGATGGTAAACTGATGATTGGCAGCCCGGCAAAGCCAGCACTCAAATCGAGTTATGAAGCTTTTGGAGTACCCGAAAGCGAAATTTAAATTAAGCCATATAACGATGATGCATTGGAAAAAAATGGGATTGATTTATAAACCTGATGGTAAAAGCGACTGGAAAATGAACTCAGCTTTAACCCCAACTCCTGTAGTATTTTCGGATAAAATTAGGGTGTATGCTGGATTCAGGGACTTGGAGGGTGTTTCAAGAATCGGGTATGTAGATCTTGATAAAAAAGATCCATCAATAATTAAGAAAATATCCCAAACCCCGGTTTTGGATATAGGTACAGATGGAAGTTTTGATGATAACGGAATTATACTGGGTGATGTTGTTTGGGTAGATGAAAGGTTATATATGTATTATGTAGGATTTCAGCTGGTAAAAAAAGTAAAATTTCTGGCTTTCACCGGTCTTGCAATCAGTGATGATGGGGGAGAAACATTTACAAAAAAATCGGCTGTTCCATTACTGGACCGTAAAGAAAACGCACTTTATTTTAATGCTGTGCACACAGCAATACATGATAAAAATGGTTTTAAATATTGGTTGGGGGCTGGCAGTGGGTGGGAAATGATTAATGACATACCATATCCATCCTATAATATTAAGTATATTGAATCAACAGATGGCCTAAGTTTTAAATCACCTTCTAAAGATTGCCTGTATTTTTCACGCAATCAGGAGTACAGGATGGGGCGTCCAAGGGTTTATAAAACTGCAACGGGTTATGAAATGATATTTACCTGGGGCGATTTAACTGGTAATTACCGAATGGGTTATGCAGTCTCTGTAAACGGGCAAACATGGCAGCGCAGAGATGAAGAGCTTAATTTTCATCCTTCAGAAAACGGATGGGATGATAAAACAGTTTCTTATGGTGCGCTTTTTACAACAGATGAAATAACTTATATGGTTTATAACGGCAATCAAATGGGCAAAGATGGATTTGGTCTTGCCCGGTTACTAAAATAAAAATAAATCTTAACAATATGTCAAATTACACACCACACAATAAAACATCTGACAATCAGAAATCTAACAGGGAAAAGCTCTACGATCTTTATAAAACAAGTCCGCTGCCTCTTGATGAAATGCTGATTAATACAGGCCTCTATACAAGGAGTTCTGCACTTTCCAAGTTTTTTTTTCTGGGCGAAATTTATGAAATGATAATAAATATTCCGGGTAATATTCATGTGTTTGGTACCTGGTGGGGTCAGGACGTAGTTCTTTTACATAACCTCCGTGCCATTTTTGAACCTTATAATTTTACACGTAAGGTTGTAGGCTTTGATACTTTCACAGGCTACCCCGATCTGTCCGATAAAGATACACTTTCAGATACTTTAAAAGAAGGAGCCTATACTACTTCAGCAAATTATATTGATCATTTGCAGGCCCTGCTTGATTATCATGAGAAAGAGAATATAATGTCTCATATCAGCAAATTCGAATTGGTAGAGGGAGATATATTAAAGACTCTTCCTGCATATTGCGAAAAGAATAAGCATGAATTGATCTCTCTCATATACATTGATGTGGCTTTATACGACCCAACAAAAGCTATTATTGAGAACTGCCTTCCACACATGGTTAAGGGCAGTATAATTGTTTTTGATGAACTGAATGCTAAAGAATATCCCGGAGAAACGATTGCTTTAAAAGAAAGTGGGCTCTTAAATTCCTGTGCTGTTGTACGGTCTAAATTTTTACCCGACCGGACAATATTAGTATATAATGGTTGATACATATAATTCTGTAAAGAAAGAAACCTAATGATAAAATTTTTAGACCTTCAAAAAATAAATCTGCAATACAAAGAAGATTTTTTAAATGCAACTGAATCCGTTATTGATTCGGGTTGGTTTATAATGGGTGCTCAATTAAAAAGATTTGAAGATGACTTTGCGGGTTTTTGTGGTGTTAAACATTGTATTGGTGTAGCCAATGGATTGGATGCATTGATATTAATACTTGAGGGTTATAAGGAACTTGGTATAATGAAAAACGGGAGTGAAATCATTGTTCCTTCTAACACATATATAGCAACTATCCTTGCCATTTACAAGGCGCGGATGATTCCTGTTTTGGTAGAGCCATCTTTCGGGGATTATTTAATAGATGTAACTAAAATCGAAGAAAAGATTACAGCAAAAACAGCAGGGATCCTTCCGGTTCATCTTTACGGGCAATTGTGCGATATGAAATCTATTAATGCCATTGCAGCAAAATATAAGTTAAAGGTAATTGAGGACTCCGCACAATCACATGGCGCCTTGCAGGATGGAATAAGGAGCGGTGCATTAGGCGATGCCAGCGGTTTTAGTTTTTATCCGGGTAAAAATCTCGGGGCTCTTGGTGATGCAGGGGCAGTTACAACCAATGACGATAAACTGGCCAATGCAATAAAAGCATTGCGCAACTATGGATCGCACATTAAGTATCAGAATTTATATAAAGGATACAACAGCAGGCTGGATGAGTTACAGGCTGCTTTTTTATCGGTAAAATTAAAAAAGCTTGATGAAGACAATGCCACCAGGCAAAAGATTGCACAAGCCTACCTGGAGGGAATAACAAACGCAGCGGTACAATTGCCTGCTGTTAATAGTCCGGAAGGGCATGTGTGGCACCTGTTTGTTATAAGAATTGATAACAGGGATCAGTTTCAGGAATATCTTCAGCAAAACGGAATACAAACTGTTATTCATTATCCAATCCCTCCCCATCATCAGCCGGCATACAAAGAATGGAGGGCTTTATCCTTTCCGGTCAGCGAAAAAATCCATAAAGAGGTCTTAAGTATACCCATTGGCCCGCATTTGAGCAATGAAGAAATGGAGTATGTTATAAAAATGATCAACCTTTATCAGGCGGATAAATAACCTGCAGTTTTAAAACAATATAACCGGTATTTAAAAATGAATGCAGATATTTTAAATAAAGATTGGGTACTTTTTAAAAAGGTTCTGGATTCATCTGTTGCGGGGGGGAATACGGAAGAAAGTTACCGGTTGCTAGAGCTAATCTGCAGGTATGCGTATGCGTATAATTTTTTAAAGGATTTCAAAGATGATCAGTTAGAAGATTCCCTTTACCGGTTAACCGGGCAAATCAGCCGGCAGTTTGAATTTAAACCCCCGGTTTCCAGTAAGACAGAAAAAGTAATATTTTATGATTTTTTTACACTTGATTTCAGGGGGTTTACACAACAGTACATAGATTATTTCATAAAGCATGAAATTGAATTCCTGTATATCATGTACGACAGAAACTATTCTGAAAAGAAACAAATAATACAGTCAATTAATAATTATCCCGGGGGGAGTATTTTAATTATTGAAACAAAAAAAACATCTCAAATCAATAATCTTCCTGCTGTTTATGAGGCAATCAACAATTATAGAGCTGGAAAAATATTTATACATAATGCGCCCTGGGATATATTTTCCTATTGCCTGTGCATATTGCTGAAGGGTGGTGGTACAGAGTCTTTTTTAATAGATATTACCGATTACACGTTCTGGCTGGGGAGTACAGTTTTTGATTATATAATTAATTTCAGGAAATATGGTGCCCGTTTAAATCATTTCTACAGGCAGATTCCGCTTAATAAATTACTTATCATTAATACACCGGCCTATATCGATAACAACATTCCTTTTAAAGGCTTCCCGGTAACTGTTGCCGGTAAAGTGGTTGGATTTGGTGGTGGAAGCATTTATAAAATAAAGGATGAATCAAATACCTATCTCAATCTTATTAAGTCATTGCTTCAGCAAAACAATGATTTTATCTTCTTTTTCGCAAATGTTGGAGATAAGGATTATGTAAACGATTTTGTTAAGCAAAATGATCTGAAGGATAAATTAATACCCATTGGCAACCGCGAAGATATTTGTGCCATTTTTCAGCACATCGATATTTATTTTAATACCTATCCTTATGGAGGCGGGAATATGGTGTCTTACGGTTTTCAGCATAAAGTACCCGTTGTATCAATGTATAATAAGAACTATTTATATGCACGGCTGGATGTTGTTTTTGATATTGAGATTGACGGGGAATTTATTGTAGAAGAAGAAAGTTCGTTTTTTAAATATTCCACCCGTTTAATCAGGTCGGCTGAATACAGAAGGGAAGTGGCTGATCTGTTTTTTAATAAAATAAATAATAAGAGATCTTTTGAAACGGCATTAGGTTCTTTACTTCATGATGAACTGGCTGAAATATCTGTAAATTCACTGAAATCAATAAATATTGATAATGATTCCATTGTAGCCTTTCATCTGCAAGATAATCAATTTCAAAAAACGGAATATTCGGGGTTAAAAGCTGCCATATTAAGAAATCATTTTTTTGACGAATTTAAAATTGGATGGACCAGCCGGTTTTACTGGAAGCATAGTTTTCAATTAAGTGTTAAGGAGCAGTTGAAAAAGTATTTCCCGGTTCTTCAAAAATTAAAAAATCCTGTTAATGGTTAATTTATTAAAGCGGGCGCTGCATAAAGCTGTATATCTTCTTATTTATATTTTAAGAATTGATGTCATTGGTGAAAAACTGATCTTTGGTTATCACCAAGCAAAAATTAAACGGCTCTCAAAAAAATTCAGGAAAGCAGGGCCTGGCTTAAAAATTGGAAGGCATTTTTCTGTGCATAACCCGCAGTATATAAGTATAGGAGATAATTTCAGGGCCCTGGAAAGGTTCAGGATTGAAACATTTGATTTGCTCTATGACCAGCGGTTTACCCCGGAATTAACCATTGGCAATGATGTAATATTCAATACAGATTGTCATATCGGGTGCACGCACAAAGTAAGTATTGGTAATAATGTGCTTTTTGCCAGCCGCATATATATATCCGATCATGCACACGGAGAAATAAATGCAGAAGCCCTGAAAACCACACCAGCCAATAGGCCATTGGTTTCGGCAGGACCGGTAATTATAGAGGATAATGTTTGGGTGGGCGAGGGCGTGTGTATATTGCCTGGTGTAACCATAGGAAAAAATGCAATTATCGGAGCCAATGCTGTGGTCACAAAAGATGTTCCTGCCAATGCGGTTGCAGCCGGGGTGCCGGCAAAAATTTTAAGGATCCTGTAAATGACAAAATGTATCAGTTAACCGTTTTTTATCAAAGATTGTACATTCAGTTAATAATTTTTAAGTCAAAGAAAGCCATTTTTGGCAATTATATATATCATGGAATTGCCGCTCATAACAGTTGCTGTAACATCGTTTAATCATGCTCAATTTATTGTGTATGCATTAGATAGTGTGCTGAAGGAAGATTTTCCAAATAAGGAAATCATTATTATTGATGACGGTTCTACTGACAACAGCGTTAACCTTATCCGTGACTGGGTGGATTTGCATAAGGATAATATTCCGGTAACCTTTATCAGCCGGGAAAATAAAGGGCTTGCATATACATTAAATGAACTTTTAGCCAATGCAAAAGGGTCATACATAGCTTTGCTGGCGAGCGATGATGCGTTTAGTAATAATGGAATCACCAAAAGATTCATGGCACTTCATAAAACCAATAAACTGGTAGCGGTGGGTGATTGCAGTGTTATTGATAATGAAGGGGTAACAACAAATCATTCCTGGATGAAGGAAGTTATGAAACGGGATGTCAGCCTGTATAGTTCAGAACGTGGCATCATGAAGGAGATATTGGTTAACCCGGCATTCAGCGGATCTGTATTACTGGTTAATAAGGAAGTGTATAAAAAAATAGGCAATTACCCTAAGGATTTCTTTGCAGAGGAATGGTTTTTTTATCAACGGTGCGCTGCAAAAAAATACATTGTATACATTGATGAAGTGGTAAGTGAATACCGGAGGCATGACAGCAACACTTCCGGTGAAAACATAACCGGTAGAAAACACCTGGTGAGCAGTATCGTTAAAAGTTACTGGATGAGCTGGTTACTGTTTCCGGGGATATCAATGAAACTGCTTGCTTTAAAGCAATGGATACGGTGGAACTATATTTATTTACGTACTTACATAATTAAATAAATGGTAAAGCGGATAATTATAAAATTGCGTTATCTCTGGTATAAAATATGGGTGTACAGCCGGTATAAAAGAATGTTTAAAAGTATTGGCAGGTCTGTTTTTATCAATAATCCTTTAAAGATTGACGGGCACAGGAATATCATGATCGGAGAAAATGTAATAATCAGTTATAAAACATGGCTTGCGGCTTTACCTTTAACGGGTAGCACTGATTGTGTTTTAAGCATTGGCGACGGGAGCTGTATCGGGAATTTCAATCATATATATGCCACCCGGGAAGTGATAATCGGTAAAAATGTGCTTACAGCAGACAAAGTGTACATTGCTGATAACCGGCACGGATATGAAAACATTCAACTTCCGGTAATGAAACAGCCGGTAAAGCAAATTGGAAAAGTGTATATCGGTGATGGAACATGGCTTGGTGAAAATGTATGCGTTTTAGGCGTTACTATTGGTAAAAATTGTGTGATTGGTGCCAATGCTGTGGTAACTAAAAACATTCCGGATTATGCTGTTGCCGTAGGTAATCCTGCAATAGTTATTAAGAGATATTGCATAGAAACAAACCAATGGAAAAAAACTTCTCCGGAAGGAGAATTTATTGATTGATATAAAAAATGTGTACAGGACAAGATGGAATTTAATTGCAGAAACAGTTCAGTAGCAGAAAAAGTTTTTTACAAAATCAGGTTTTAAAGAATGAGAAAGATTTTAATTGTAGGGCCGTTGTTTTACGGATATAGTAAAAGTGTGGCCAGGGCATTTGAAAAAAACGGATTTATTGTTGAATTGTTTGATGACTGGAAAGAAGGTACAATAGAAAACCTCAGGGAAAAAATTGTGTATAATCTAACCAGCGATAAGGAAACCTTTTTTAATACAAAGTATGAAAAATATAATGTTCAGATAAGAAAAAGGTATGCCGAAGTTAAGCCGGATATGGTTTTTATTATACGTGGAGCGATACTTACAAAAGAGACATTGCTTTTCATGAAACAATCAAGGCTTGTATTGTGGATGATGGATTCCATCTTTACCGTTAAACGCACACTGGATAATATAGGGCTGTACGATCATGTTTTCCTTTTTGAAAAAGAAGATATCCCGCTTTTAAAAAATCAATACCATGTAGCAGGACATTTTTTACCGCTTGCTTTGGATGAATCGGTATATTTTCCCATCCCCTCAATAGAAAAGGATATTGATATTTTGTTTGTGGGAAATTTATACGACAAAAGGGTAGCATTGCTGAATAAGCTTATTGAACGTTTTCCGGATAAGACCATCAGGATATATGGCGTGTATTTTTCCAGGCTTCGTAATATTTGGCGGTACCTGTTCAGAAAAGATAAAAAATATTATACCAACACAACGGTTTCACCTGAAGCTTTAAATGTGCTTTACAGCAAAACGAGGATATGTCTTAATATTCATCACAATCAGTCAGTGTATGGTGTTAATCAGCGTTTTTTTGAAGTTGCTGGTGCAGCTGCATTACAGGTTTGCGACAGGCATGGGTTTATTACGGATAATTTTACCGGCGGTGAAATAGTTATTTTTGACAGTGATGAAGACCTGTTCAGGAGTGTTGAAAATATACTGGCTGATTATGATTCATATCAACCAAAGACTGAAGCGGCTTATAATAAAGTAACACAACAGCACACCTTTAACGAACGGATAAATTTAATTTTAAAAACAATAAATTACAGCGTTGATGGGTAAAGATATTAAGACAAATAACGAGTATAGCAAAGATAACAGCGGTTACCTGCATGCAAACCCCACCTGGCATGCCGAAGATTCGCCCTGGAAAGCAACCCAGATTTTGAAACTGATCAAGCGCAATAACCTGCAACCTAAAACCATTGCAGAAATAGGTTGCGGTGCCGGTGAGATTCTGAATCAGCTTCACCAGCGCATGGGGGATGACCATATTGAATTTTCGGGGTACGAAATAGCACCCGATGCTTATAAACTGGCGCAAACCCGGGAAAAAGAAAGGTTACATTTTTATCATGAAGATCTGCTGCAAAACGATAAAGCCTTCGACCTGTTGTTAATGATGGATGTTTTTGAACATGTGGAGGATTATATCGGCTTTGTGAGAAAAAGCAATTCAAAAGCCACTTACAAGATCTACCATATCCCACTGGATATGAATATCTGGTCGGTTTTTACCAATTATCCGGCATCGGCACGCAAACAGATCGGGCACCTGCATTATTTTATGAAAGATACGGCACTGGCAACTTTAACGGATGCAGGCCAGGAGATTGTTGACTGGTTTTATACACCCGCTGCATTTGAAGTGAATAATAAGGGGCTAAACTTAACCGGGAACATTTTACAATTATTAAGGCGCTTTTTTTATAAGATTAAACCGGATTTTGCTGTTAAAGCATTTGGCGGGTTTTCATTAATTGTATTAACCAGGTAGGGAATGAAAACAAGGGTATTGCATGTTATCAATTCACTAACCACCGGGGGTGCAGAAACCCTGCTGGTTAATTCCCTGTCGCCGGGTGGATTAAATGAACATACAGAAAATTACCTGCTGTATTTTAATAAATCATCTAACCTGGAGCATCTGCTTGATAAGCATGTTACAGTAATTTGTCTTGACTATACCGGAGGTTTTGATATTATACGGTTACTCATTGCCATTAAAAAAACAATTACTGAAAACAATATTGATATTGTACACACACACCTCACCCCTGCCGGTGTTTACACACACCTGGTTTGCCCCGATACGGTACCGCATGTGCACACCATACACAGTACCTATTCAATGGAAAAAGAAACCAGGTGGTTCATGCGGTTTATTGACAGGCATCTTTTTCTGAAACGAAAAAACTGCAATATCATCAGTTTGTCTGATTTTACCCGTGACGATCTTCTAAAGACCATACACGTTAAAGGAAAAGTATTTGTGCTGAATAATTTTGTAGCCGACCGGTATTTTAACCTGCCACAAACCCAAATCAAGCCTGGTGACAATAAACTGCACCTCGTTGCTGCAGGTACACTCAAAACACTGAAAAATTTTGAATACCTGCTTGATGTTTTTGAATTGCTTACCGACAGGGAAATATACCTGGATATATACGGCGATGGGGATAAGACACACTACGAAACAGTGATTGACAATAAAAACCTTAAAATAAAGATGAAGGGGCGCATTGATGATATGTCAACGGTAATTCAACGCTATGATCTTTTTATCATGCCCTCCAAATTCGAAGGGTTCCCTTTATCCGTTTTTGAAGCAATGGCTGCGGGCGTACCTTTAATGCTGTCTGATATTGCACCTTTAAGAAGCATTGTGAAAGATCATGCCATTTATTTTCCACTGGATAATGCTGCTAAAACTGCACAACAGATATTGACCGTACTGCAAAATAAAACGGGTATCAGGGAGATGGCGGATAAAGCAAAAGAATATGCAGGGGTAACGGTAAGAAGGGATATTTATATTAAAAACCTGCTTGGAATTTATAAGCAGCTTATGGGTTGAAATAATACCATATCCGGATAATTGCAGCCAATTCCACCGACGGGCCCCTTTGCCGGCAAATGAGTTTTATAAACACTTACCTTTGCAAAAAAAATCCGGGTAAGAAAAATTATGTTTCCTTCGTTTTACAACAGAAAATACAAGAAGCCATATACAAAAGCTGATAATAACTACCTCTGTGAGGATAAAATTGCTCCCATTGAAAGCGGCATTCCGCGTTTTACAGCAAGTGGTTCTTATGCCTCACTTTTTGGTGATCAATGGAAGGCGTATAAAAAAACCCAATTGGATTCATACAGCGGTTCTCCCATTTCCGAATTGAGGCTAAACCGTTGTTTAGGCGATGGCTTGAAGAATACCCTGGAAGGCAAACAGGTTTTGGAAGCAGGTTGCGGAGCCGGCAGGTTTACGGAGGTCTTACTTAAAAAAGGAGCCATACTCGTTTCTTCTGATCTCAGTTCAGCAGTGGAAGTGAATGCTGAAAATTTTCCGGTTTCAGATAAGCACCTGGTTATCCAGGCAGATATCAACGATATGCCTTTTGCCGATGAAAGTTTTGATGTGGTGATCTGCATGGGCGTGATACAGCACACAACCAATACAGAAAAAACCGTTGAGGATCTGTATAAACTTGTTAAAAAAGGCGGCACGCTGGTTATTGATCATTATACGTTTAATAAATCTTACTACTTCAGGCTGGCGCCTTTATACCGGATGCATTTACGTAAAAAAACAGCCGATTACACAATACCTTATACCCGTAATCTGGTAAAAAAATATTTGCCCTGGCATAAAAAATTTACACATAATAAATGGATGAGTGTTTTACTCAATCGTATTTCGCCTGTTATCAGCTATTATCATTTTCTGCCCCAGCTTAATGATCAGCAGCAGGAAGAATGGGCTTTACTGGATACACACGACTCCTTAACTGACTGGAATAAAAGATTCCGCAACAAAAGGCAGATCGAATCTACACTGGCGGCTCTGGGAGCAAATGAAATATGGTGTGCATATGGAGGAAACGGGGTAGAGGCCAGATGTAAAAAACCATAATGCTGCAGCGGTTAAACTGATTTTTCATGAAAATTCTACATGTTTTATATTCCGGTTTGGGCGGACATGGCAATGTCTTTTTTTCAATGGCAGATGCAAACGAAAACCATGCATTTGCCTATGAAGCATTGTTTAACGGAGTTGAAAATGTAAAAGCGGAATATGTTACAAGATGCACTGAAAAAGTCATTCCCTGGCACTATGTCAAAAAAAAACCCGGGCTCGATATCAGGTATTATATTAAGCTTTACCGGTCCATAAAAAAATGCAGGCCCCGGATCATTTTTCTGCATGGCAGTGCTGCAGCCCTGCCTGCAAAACTGGCCAAATTAACCACCAGCGGTATTCTAAAAATTATTGTAAGAGAAACACAGGCCAATCATTTAAAAACAAAAACTGATTGGCTGTACCTGGCAACTGCTATGATGGTAGCTGATAAAATGGTGTATTTGAGCAATGATTATAAAGATCAGGTAAGCGCAAAGCTGGGATGGCTGTTTAAAGAAAAAGACAGTGTAGTTATTCCCAATGGCATCGACCTGGACACTTTCAAAAGGGGCAGCGTTAATCAAAATGCACCGGCTTTTTTATTAGGTATGCAAAGCCGGCTGATAGATATAAAAGATCACCTCACCCTGCTGGATGCTTTTGCATTGTTAAGAAGCAGAGAAATGCCGGTAAAACCACACCTGCTCATTGCCGGCGAAGGCGGTTATAAAGAAACAATCATTAAACATGCTGCTTCCCTGAACTTAGGCGACAGCGTTACATTTACAGGTATGCTGGAAGAAAAGGACCTGGTGCCCTTTTTACAAAAGCTGGATATCTATATTCATGCCTCCCTGGGCGAAACAATGAGTACAGCCATTATGCAGGCCATGGCATGTGGCAAACCGGTGATCGCTTCGGATGTACCCGGCATAAACAATATGATTATACATAACCAAACCGGGTTGCTGGTACCAGCAAAAAATGCCGAAGCACTGTGCGATGCCATTCAGCAACTGATAAACAACAGTCAATTGAGTGCGTTATTGGCTGAAAATGCCTGTACATTTGCAACGGAAAATTACAGTAATAAAAAAATGCTGCAGGGGTATAACGAAATATATTTTGACTGATGAGAATTTTGCATGTAATATATACACATGGGGTTGGAGGAGCTGAAAAATATCTTAAGCATTTGTTGCCGGGACTTAAAAATTATGGTATCAGTTGTGACCTGATGGTTGTTTGTACTAAAAATACCCGGGCAACATTTTCTGCTTACTGTAACAGCGTAAACAGCCTTGGTGTAAAAACCACGTTACTTGTTGCCGAAAAATATGATATTATAAAAACAGCCAGAAACGTAAATAATTATTTAAAGGCCGAACAAATCAATATCCTGCATACGCATCTTTTTCATGCCGATTTAATGGCAGCTGTTTTAAAGACTTTCTTTAATAAGCAGATCCGCATTATTTCAACCAAGCACGGCTACCAGGAAAAAGTGCTGCTGCAATATGACTCTTTCAACTATCAAAAACCGAATGACCTCTATTACCACATCACCAGGTTTATACTGCGTAAAATCGATATCAATATTGCGGTATCCAGGGCCATGGCCGACCTGTATTTTAACATTGGATTAAGCAAAACACATTATCCATATATCCATCACGGGATTACTTTCCCCGATTCCGATACACCTGCTCAAAATAGTGATTGCCGTAAAGCCAATCCCCAGTTAATTACTGTTGGCCGGGTTGAAACGATTAAGGGCCATCATTTATTAATTGATGCCATGCCTGCTGTACTGGATATTTTTCCGCAGGCAAAATTGCTGGTACTGGGCGAAGGCAGCGAAAAAGCAAATTGCGAAGCGCATGTTAACAAAGCCGGTCTGCAAAACCATGTGGAGTTTTTAGGTTTTGTGCAGCAGCCATACCAATACATCAGTAATTCTGATATACTGATCCAGCCATCTTTTTTTGAATCTTTCGGGTTGGTGTTTATTGAAGGAATTGCCTTAAAAACGCCCATTATTGCTTTTGATGTACCTGCAGGCAATGAGATACTGGAAAATGAGAAGACCGCATTACTTGTGAATAAAGGCGACAGCAATGCCCTGGCCCAAAAAATAATTTATTTGTTGCAGCATCCCGATGTGGCAAAACAAATTGCAGCAAATGCCTATGAAAAATATAAAAATGAATTTACTACCGAAGCCATGGTAAAAAAAATGGCTGCCTGGTATACAGGCCTTACCCTATAATTTTTTCCCCACGGCATGCCAAAAGGCCGATTTTTCTCCAAACCTGATCTCTGATAATCCGGCTTCTTTCATCATGGCTTCAATTTCAGGTTTTAAAAAACGCTGTTCCAGTTTGGTGCCAAACCGATCCAGGCAATCGTTCCGGAGATTATAAAACGGTTTGTTGTAGTAGGGTTCTAAGGGAATCTTTTTGGCCAGGCTATGTAATTTCATGTTGTGTAGTAAACCGGCAAACCTTGACAGGGGCCAGTAAATGAATACAGCCAGTATGTCGCAGGTAAATCTTTTTAATCCCTGTGGCATACGGGAAATAATTTGGCGCAAACCATCCGACAGGTAAAAAATTGTTTTAAAAATTATTCCACGGTTATCAAAACGGTAATAGAGATACACATAAAAATGTCCGCCTTTCTTTATTTTCTTTACACAGCTTACAAGGGCTTTTTTTGTATCGGGTATATGGTGCAACACACCAATGCTCATACCAAAATCAAAGGTTTCGTCATCCCAGGGTATAGTATCAACGCTGGCTTTGGTAATGCGTACATTATCTTTTTGCCCCAGCATTTTGTCGGCTACCAATACCGCATCACTGGGGTCTATAGCCTCAATAAAAGCTGCTTTATCAACAAAGTAATCTGTCCATCGGCCGCTTCCACAGCCAATGTCGATCATGTACGTATTTTTATTTACAATGGTTTCATCAATGATGTCGAAATATTCTTTACGCAATTCTTTAACACTTTCATCTGTGTGCACAGCAAATTTTTTCCACTCTTCGCCAAAATCATTTACTACGCTTACATCTATATTTTCACTGCCGTCAAGTGTGGTAAAAACCTCAACAGGTTTATTGGTTGCGGATATGGTTTTCAGAGATGGTCTATTATAAGGTTTCATATTTAGTTAATGATTTTATTTTACAGCACCTGTAAAATACTGCCACAAAGTTGGCTGATAGTATAGTTTTCCCTTTTGCGTGTTTTTAATTGTTTCACAGTTGCCTGCGGCCATATTGATCAAAACTTCTTTCAGTGCCGGTATACCTATGGCAGCCTGTAATACCGGATAGGTCACAAAATTATCGGCTTTTTCAGGGTTAACAAACACTTGTTTAATTACAGCGCCCGTATCTACCCCGGCATCAATTAGATGGATGGTTGTGCCAAAATTTGCCGCATCATGGTTATATAAGGCCCAGTAACCCCCATGACTACCCCGGTAATACGGGGTAATGCCCACATGCATGTTTACAAAAACAGCATCGGTATTTTGAATTATTTTCTTACTGATGATCCTGGTGCCATTAACTACAATGATATCGGGCTTTAATAATTGTATTGCAGTCAGGCATTCCTCATCATTTACAGAACTTACCCTGTGCATTTTATTACTGTTATATTCATTGCCGTTCAAACCATATTTTTTAACCAGAAAGGCTTTCCGTTTTTTTGAAAAAAAATTCAGCACTGGGACTGCAATTGCTGAAAACAAAACCTGTCCGGTAACGGTAATAAACCCGATTTTTTTGATCCGGTTTTTTGCCAGCATTATTTTAGAGACAGGTTGTTCAATAATTACCGCTTCAAGATTTACTGCAGCTTCCAATGCATGATATACCCACCGGGAGGATTCGCAATCTGAAGCCAGTAAAATAATTTTCTTTTGTTGCATGCAAAGCTGATTACTTTATTATTTACCGGGTATTAAAAACCCGCAGCCTCTTTCATAGTAAGATTAGCGAAGCCGTATTTATCATGCAGATGCTGATAATGTTTTAGTATGGTGGAAAGATTATTCATGTTCTCCTCAATATTAATACCAAAGTTATGCGGATGCCACCATAAATGATATAGCTCTTTGTTTTTTGCCGCGTAGGTCATTTCGTTCATGATCCTTTTTAATTTCAGCTTTTCAAGCCAAGCGAGGTTTTTATTATATGGTTTTAAAAACCTGCTTGCGGGTATGTTAACCGGTATCCCGTGCTGTTTGGTAACGGTAAATGAATTGTTACCCGAAACGGGTAGATAGGTATCCAGCAACCGGCAAAGCCTTATAAAGGGTATTTCTGCAGAAAACTTTCGGGGCTTATAGATCCACGATTCGGGATTGCCGCGGTATACCTTGAGGCCATTAGCGGCTAAAACCGGTAAATACAGTTCATTGATCTGGTTGCGGGGGAAAACCAAACTGGTAATGATAATGTTATTGGCTTCTGCAATTTTTTTTGCGGCTTTTAAATCGGCATCAAATGCTTCAGGTGTCTGACCTTCTTCCAGGCAATAATAATGGCTGAACGTATGCGTTGCCATTTCATGCGGGCTTTGCCTGATCATTTCAAAAAGTGAAAACCCAAAATGGTAAGGGTCATCTTTTTCATTATTTCCGATGCTTGCAAACTCTTTTAAATAAACATTATAACCGGGGTTACTGTAGGTTGGCTTTTTATCGGGTAAAAAACCCATCAGTTGCTCCTTATCTTTAGCAAATAAGATTCCAACAGTTGCAAATGTGGCTTTAAAGTTATACCGGGCAAACTCATTTAACAAAGCGGGAATTACCTGCCGTACACCCAGTATATGAGCCCCGTATTTCTCTTTGGTGGTTACATCCCAAACTCCCCATAATAACTCATAGTCGAGCGAAATAACAAACGCCCCGCTATCATTACTATGGTTCTTCATGAAGAAATAATTTTATGCCTGTAAAATTAACTGATTTTACCCATACAGCTTGATCTGCCTGATGTAAATGGCTGCTAAATAAAAATATAATGAAAAAAATCACTTACGGGCGCGGTCAGTATGCTTCTTTTTATCGAGGGATGCTGTATACAAGCCAACCAGTGTAAAAAGGTAAAAGGGCAATAAAATTATTTTATACCTGGCCATGGTTCCAAAATTATAGGTGGTAAAACCAATGATCAGTGCAAATAATATTGCGATAATGAAAGAAATTAAAATAAAAGGGTTATTAAAAATTCCCCTGAAGAACCCGAAAAATTTCAATTTGATCATAACATACAATGTACAGCAAAGAAGCAATAGCGATTCCAGTGCACCCAGCAAGATGACCACTTTACGGCTTTCCCAGATAAAGGGCCTGAAGAGGCAGGTAAATACAGCAACCGGACTTTGGGTGATTAATCCGTTTATGGAAAGATCCAGGTCTTTGGAAATAAAGTTTCCCCTGCTTCGTTCATCTTCATGCTGCACCGCATCATAGTTCCGACGAAAAGATTCTACCTGTACCTTTGATTCTTCAGCCAATAGCTGAAGCTGATCAGCGAAATTGGATACAAAAGCAATAATTAATGTGGTTAACAAAAAGAGGGTGATTATAAACGCCCTGATAACAATATTTTTAAAAGGGGTAATAAACTTATAAAAAATAAAAACGATCACACCAACAGAAAGTACAATTATAATAAAACTTTTAATAACCAAAACAATATAAATAAGTACTGCCAATGTTATAATACTTTTAACAGAGAACTCTTTTTTTATAAATAAGGTATATATAAAATGAATGATAAAGCCAATGCTGCCAATGCATACCGAGTCTTTGATAAGCCCGCTTCCCCAAAACCACAAAGAGGGCATAAATAAAATTGCCCAGGCCATGATCTTTACCTGTTTATCTTTGTTAATGTCTTTAAATACAAGAAACAACCGCCACATACCGGCAAAAGAGAAAAAACCGAAAAACAGCGTTATGATCAGGTATTTATTAAATGAGACTAGGGAAAGAACAGCCGACATCTTCATAATAAATACATTTGAGGCTATTCCAAAATATCCCGAAACGTTTTGATCACCTACTTCAAAATCGAACCAGGATTTTACTTCAGCGGCGCTGGAAAAAAAATATTTTATATTGTTGATATCTTTTTGAACCTGTGAACTGAAGAAATTGCTCCCATAAAAAAAAGTGAACGAATCGCCATAACCATAATAATATTGAATCATCAGCGCATAAGCCACGGCACCTAACATATGCAGGAAAAAAGACGCAAAAAAGTACTTTCGTAATTGAGGGTCAGTATATTTAACAGAGCGTTTTTTTATGATCAGGTAAAAGATGTACAGGTAAACCGGCAGTAAAAGATAATCAAAAATGGTTATATACTGCATGGATGAGCTTAATGGTTATTTGATTAAAAGGGTTTACATCAAGTAAGTGTCCGGAGTAATTTACGCCGCAATATACTTATTGTTTCAGGCTTAAAGTTAACGAACTGCAGCGATTGTAACCGGGCCTGGTTATTGGAATCAAAATCAGGTAATTGAACAATAAACAATAAATAGTACTTACGAAACCTGTTTTTAAGCGGTAATATTATATTTTAGAACTTCGAATATCATTATTTTTACAGCCATATGGTTACCATTTTAGTTACAGGTTGTGCTGGTTTTATCGGAAGTCATGTTTGTGCCAAGCTACTGCACACCGGTTTTAAAGTAATCGGGATAGATAATTTTGACCCATTCTACAGCAGGGGTGCCAAGGAAGCAAACATGAAAACGTTCAGATCTAACCCGGCGTTTAGTTTTTATCAGCTTGATATTGCGGATGGGTTAAATGCCGTTACAGAAAAAAATATTGACGGGGTTATTCACCTCGCTGCAAAAGCCGGGGTAAGGCCATCTATTGAGGACCCGGCCGGTTACCTGAGGGTAAATGTTATGGGTACACAAAAAGTACATGAATTTATGCAGGCCCGGGCCATCAATAAACTCATTTTTGCATCTTCTTCCTCTGTTTATGGAAATAATAAAAAAATGCCATTCAGCGAAGTGGATAATGTAGATAATCCCATATCTCCATATGCCTTTACCAAAAAGGCCGGCGAGCTGATGAATTACACATTTCATCATTTATACAATATTGATATCGTTAACCTGCGTTTTTTTACAGTATATGGCCCCGGGCAACGCCCCGACCTGGCTATTCATAAATTTGTTGAAAGAATTTCAAATAACCAGCCCCTGGTTTTATTTGGTAATGGAGAAACTGCAAGAGACTATACCTATGTTGAAGATACGGTATCGGGTATTTGCAGTGCGCTGGAATATTGCATGAGCAATACCGGTGTTTACACCACATTTAACCTGGGAAACAATAAACCGGTTAAGCTTAATGAACTGGTAGATGTAATTTATGATGAAATGGGTAAAGAAAAGAATATAGTATATGAAGCCATGCAGGCAGGCGATGTGGATGTTACGTTTGCAGATATAACCAAAGCCGGACAATTGCTTAATTATACACCCGCTACTGATTTGCGGCAGGGGATCAAAAAATTTATTGCCTGGTATAAAGCAGCAAAATAATATAATAAGGCAATAATGGGTCAAATTAAACCGTTTTAGACCTGCTTTTCAATGAAAAATTATTTTTCATTGAAAAGAAACCAAATCCAGGCTAATTCAACATACATGAAACAAAAAATAAACCTGATAAACCCCTTTACAAAAAAACCACTTGAGGAACAACCTGGTGGCCTTGCGGAAAATGATAAAATTGTCTTTCCATACAAAAACGGAGCTTACAGGCTGGTAGAAGACGATAACTATACCCAGAACTTCGGGTACCAATGGAATAAATTTGCAGCCACACAGATAGATCAGGCAAAAAAAAACATGCAACTGAGTAACAGGCGCGTGTTTGCTGTAACCGGGTGGGACAAGGAAAACCTGCAGGACAAAAATGTGCTGGAAGTAGGCAGCGGTGCCGGACGTTTTTCGCAGGTGATACTCGATTGTACCAAAGCAAACTTATACAGTGTTGACTACAGCAATGCTGTGGAAGCCAATTATAAAAACAATGGCCACCATAAAGAACGTTTTCATTTGTACCAGGCCAGTGTGTATGATATGCCTTTTGCCACAGGCCAGTTTGACAAAGTGTTTTGTTTTGGCGTGATACAGCATACACCAGATGTACAAAAAACGGTTCAGTGTTTAATAAGCATGGCCAAACCAGGCGCAGAAGTTATCGTTGATTTTTATTGCGTAAATGGGTGGTGGACAAAAGTGCAGGCCAAATACATCTTCAGGCCCATTACAAAAAAATGGAGCAACGAAAAACTGCTGAACAAGATTGAAAAAAATGTTGACTGGATGATATCCGCAACTACTTTTTTTAATAAGATCGGTATTGGCAGGTTTGTAAACCGCTTTATTCCCATTTGTGACATTAAAGGCACACTGCCTCAAGGCATGAGCCGGCAGGAACTGAGGGAATGGTGCATCCTGGATACATTTGATATGTTTAGTCCCGAGTACGACCAGCCACAAAAAGTAAGCACCGTAAAAAAATGGTTTGAAGAAAATGGAATGGAACAGGTTTGGGGCGGCACTATCCGTTTTGATAACAGCACTGCTTATGTGGTAAAAGGCATTAAAAAATGATTTGCCCGCAGACCTGCCTGCCGGTAGGCAAGTGTCGCAGAATACGCAGAGGAATATCATTTTATATCTGCGACATCAGCGAAATCTGCGGGAATATTTCCGTGAAAATCCGGGTTCATCATGCAAAAAAAAATTATTCACTTTATTTTTAACCTCAGCCGTGGTGGTGCCGAAACCATGATGGTGAGGGTGATAAAAGAACTGCCTGAATATGAACATGTTGTGGTTACGCTTTTTCCAGGCAACAATTTTGGAGAAGAACTGGCGTGCAAAAAATGGATCTGTCTCAACATTAATTCGCTTTTAGCTTTACCACTTGCGTTTTTTAAGTTCAGAAAACTGGTCAGGGCAGAAAAACCTGATATCGTTCACACTCATTTATTCTGGCCCACCTTCATCGCCAGGTTTGCAGTACCAAAAAGAATCCCACTTATAACAACCATTCACGCTTTTATTGCCACTTCCGGCGAATACAAACATTGGTACATTCGGTTTTTAGATAAGCTTAGCTATAAGTTCAGGAAAAGCATCATCATTGTAGTTGCCAAAGGTGCATTAGATGAATATTTCTCTTTCCTGAATTTAAAGCCATACAAAGCTTATGCATTATATACGTTTGTAGATGTAGAGCGTTTTAATGTTGATAAAATAGCAGCGCTGAAAAGTAATAGTACTTTTAAGCTGGTGGCCGTTGGGGCTTTGCGTTTGCAAAAAAATTATCCATACATTATCAATGCCATGGCATTGATAAAAGATAAGAATATAGAACTGGATATTTATGGCACAGGAAATTTGCAGGAAGAACTGCAGCAGCAGATCAACTCAACCGGTGCAAAGGTTTTTTTAAAAGGACAGGTGAAAAATATTGAAGAAGTGATACCACAATACGATCTCTTTGTAATGTCATCAACCTACGAAGGTTTTTCCCTGGGTATACTGGAAGCTATGGCCATGCGCATGCCGCTATTGCTAAGTGATATTGTATCTTTTAAAGAACAATGCGAAGACAATGCCTGGTATTTTTCACTGGCTGATACGCAGGATGCTGCATCACAGATCATTGCTTTGAGTACCACAGAAAAAAATCTGTTGCTTGAAAAAGCAGAAGCAGGTCGCCAGCGTGCTATAAACAATTTTACATTACCTCATCATATTGCCGGTTTGCAAAAAATTTATGATGAAGCTTTGAGTTGTGCAATAATTTAAAAGCTGTCAGGTTGAGCTTGTCGAAACCGGGGCTACAAAAAGATAACCCGTCTTCGACAGGCTCAGACTGACAGTAAAAGTGCGACAAAGAGTATAACAAAACTTAACTTTACCAATAAATAAATAACATGTGTGGCATTTCGGGCTTTATAGATTTCAATAAAAAAACCAATATCGACATATTGGAAAAAATGAACCGCATCATGGCGCACCGGGGTCCGGATGGCGAGGGCTATGGCATGTATGAAACCGCAGATGCCGCAATTGGCCTGGGGCACCGCAGGTTAAGTATAATTGATCTTACTGCCGGCGGAAGCCAGCCAAAAACCTTTGGCAGCCTGCACATCACTTTTAATGGCGAGATATACAACTATGCAGAAATAAAAAAAGAACTGGAGCAAAAAGGCCACGTTTTTGACAGCCATAGCGATACCGAAGTTATTTTACATGCTTACAAAGAATGGGGCAGTACTGCATTACAGAAATTCATCGGCATGTTTGCCTTTGTTATTTATGATGAAGCCGAGCAAAAATTATTTGCCTGCCGCGACAGGGCAGGTGTAAAACCCTTTTTTTATTACTATAAAAACGGCTTGTTCCTGTTTGGCTCAGAGCTAAAAGCACTTGTTCAACATCCTGCTTTTGAAAAACAGATCAATAACGATGCAGTAGGAGCATTTTTACAGTTTGGTTATGTACCAACTCCACACTGCATCTTTAATAATGCTTATAAATTAAAACCTGGTAATTTTTTAACTTTTGATATACAAAAACAGGAATTTAAAGAAGAACAATACTGGAATGTATACGATGCCTATAACAAACCGATTTTAAATATCAGCCTGCCCGAGGCCATTGAAGAAACCGAAAAGCTGCTCACCAGTGCATTTCAATACCGCATGGTAAGTGATGTGCCTGTTGGCGTTTTCTTAAGTGGCGGTTACGACAGCAGCTGTGTTACTGCCATTCTGCAAAAGAACAATACCGAAAAAATTAAGACATTCACCATTGGTGTGCCAGATGCCGGTATGAACGAAGCTCCTTTTGCAAAAGAAATTGCAGCTCATTTAGGCACCGATCATACCGAATATTATTGCACCGAAAAAGAGGCACTGGACATAGTTCCGCAGCTGCCGTTTTTTTACGACGAGCCCTTTGCCGACAGCAGTGCCATTCCAACCACGCTGGTGAGCCGCATCGCCAGGGAAAAAGTGACCGTGGCCTTATCGGCCGATGCAGGGGACGAGATCTTTGCCGGTTACAACCGCTATGATTTTATGTCAAAATACGGAGGCTCCATACAAAAGATACCAGGTGTGTTGCGTAAGAGCGCAGCTGCCATGATGGAGCTGATCCCTGCTGATAAAATCCCGGTCTTCAATAAAAAATATCTTTTTCACAGCAGGTATGAAAAAGTAAAAACACTTTTAAAAGAACCTTCTGCCAGAAATGTTTTATTAAGTATGACCCAGCAGATGAACACCAGGGATTTAACAGAATTGTTTAAAGACAGTATTCAGCAAATGCCTTCCTATTTCGACAGCAAGGATCTTAAACCCGGCAATTATTCTGTTTTGTCTTATATGATGGCAGTAGATTATCAGACCTACCTGCTGGATGATATTCTGCAGAAAGTTGACAGGGCAGGCATGAGTGTAAGCCTGGAAGGCCGTGAACCTTTTTTAGACCAGCGCATCATTGAATGGGCAGCACAGCTCCCATTGGAATACAAATACAATAAGGGGAATAAAAAATTCATTCTGAAGCAGATCGTTCACAAATATATTCCTGCCAAAATGATGGACCGGCCAAAAATGGGATTTGGTATTCCCATCGCCGTCTGGTTACAAAATGAGCTGAAACCCTATGTTGACAGGTATTTTGATGAACAATTCGTACAAAAACAGAACATTTTCAATAACGACATAATACAAAGGATAAAAAATTCGTTTTACCACGGCAAAATCGAAAGGGCAGAAAAAGTATGGTATATCCTGATGTTCCAGATGTGGTATGATAAATGGATAAATAATAATTAAGCGGGCAAATATTTTTTAAAAAAATTAAATACCTGATACAATTATTGTTTCCTGCGTATGAACCGGAAATGATCACTGAGATTAACAAACAATGAAAATTACAATCTGCGCTTTTGATGCTCCCAATAATTTAGATGGTCCAACCACCTGGATAAAACGGCTACTGCCCTTTTTAAAGGAAAATAATATTGAAACCCGGATCATTTTTCTGGCAGCAAATCACAAAGACCTGCCGGCTTATAATTATTTTATTAATGAAGGATATCAATGTAAGCTGGTTTACTGGGAATTATTCAACGATGAAAAAATACAGGCTATCTTAAATGATGTAAAACAGTTTCCCCCGGATATTTTTATTGCAAACTATTTTGCCATACCGTTAACTGCCGCCAGATGGATTAAAAAAACAGGAATACCCACTGTAATGGTTTTGCATAACGATAATAAGTATCATTACGACCTGGTGAAAAAATATGCTGCTAACAATGACGAAAGCGATGTATCAGCGGTAGTTTGTGTTTCTAATCTTATTCATGAAATAAGCAGTAAAACCGCTCCGCTTCACCAATGCATAAGGTACATACCTTATGGTGCGCCCATAACACCGGAAGCGGCAACAATTTCAGCAGACGGAATTTTAAATATTGTTTATGCCGGCCGTATTGATGAAAAACAAAAAAGGATCTCTGAAGTTACACAGGCTTTCTGTAAAGCAGCCAGGGAAGTGCCGGGCACCAGTTATACCATTTACGGCGATGGGCCGGCAGTACCGGCAGTACAGGAAATTTTAAATACTGCCGGAAAAGATCTGCCGGTAAGGTTTAAAGGAAAGCTAAAATCAACCGAAGTGCAGGCCCACTTATTGCAAAACCAGGTTTTTGTATTGCTCTCCGATTTTGAGGGCCTTCCCATTACCTTAATTGAAGCTATGGGTTGCGGGCTTGTGCCTATATGTACCCATATGCGCAGCGGAATATCTGACCTCGTTACTGATTCTGTAGAAGGGTTTTTAATTGATGACAGAAACGAAGGGTTTGTTGCAGTTGTAAAAAAATTAAAGGAAAACCCTGCGTTGTGGATACAGATGTCGAAGGCGGCAAGGGAAAAAATAGTGGCATCTTATTCCATAGAAACCAGCAGCAGGCAATGGGCATCATTGCTTCAGGAACTATCGGCAAATGCAGGCAAAAAATCCCCATTGGTTTTTCCATCAGCAAAAGAATTGAAGAAGATCAGGCTTGATGAAGCATTCCATCGCCAGAATAATCCCCGGCCTGCCGGAATTTTAATTCCGTTTTACAAAACAAAATATTTGCTGGGGCGTTTAAAAAGAAACCTGTTTAAATCCAAATAACCAACATGCGATCATTGGCACCCATAGTTTTTTTTGCCTACAACCGGCCTGAGCATACCAGGCTTGTGCTGGAGTCTTTACGTAATAACCGGCTGGCCGGTGAATCAAAACTCTTTATCTATATAGACGGCCCTAAGCCCGGGGCAAGTGAAGACACATTGGCAGCCATTGCTGAAGTAAAAAAAGTGGTACGTGAAAAGCAATGGTGCAAAGAAGTACATATTGTTGAAGCAACTGAAAACAAAGGGTTGATAAAATCGAATGCAGAAGGGGTTACCAGAATGGTAAATGAATTTGGCAGGGTGATTGCCATGGAAGACGATGGTTTGCTTTCTCCCGGTTTTTTAACCTATATGAATGATGCCCTTGATTTTTATGAAAACAATCCCAAAGTGATGCATATTGCTGCATTTCGCAGGCCCGAGTTTAATCCTGTTGAAGTGAAAGAATCAACATTTTTCTTTTACCATACCACCACCTGGGGTTGGGCCACCTGGAAGCGAGCCTGGGATCATTTTAAACTGGATCCTCTGGCTGTACATGAAGCAGTAAAGAAAAAAGGGAATATAAAAAGGCTGAATATGGATGGCACTTTTGAATTTTTCTGGGGGTTGAAAGCCGTAGCCAAAGGAAAGCTCAGGAGTTGGAATGCCATCTGGCACTCCACTGTTTTTTTAAATGACGGGTTGTGCCTGTATCCGCAAAAATCACTGGTATCAAACATAGGCCACGATGGAAGCGGCACCAATTGTGTGCCCGATGACCGGTTTCAGATCGCAAGCGATGCTTTGGCCGATTCAATACCGGTTACCGCTATTCCATTGAAAGAACACGAAGGAATAAAAAAACATTACATCGCCATGCATTCCTTTAGTTATAAATTAGTTTTTGCCCTAAAACATTATCTCCGTTATCTTGTAAGATATTAAGCCCAAAAATAAACTGCAATTGAGCACAGTAAAAAAAGTATTGTTTATTTCTTATGATGGCATGACAGACCCGCTTGGCCAAAGCCAGGTGATACCTTATTTGCAGGGTTTAAGTAATGCAGGTTATAAAATATTTTTGATCAGTTGCGAAAAGGAGCAGGTTTATCATCAGCACAAAAATTATATCCAGGACTTACTTGATAAAAGCAGCATCAGTTGGATACCCCTTAATTATACAAAAAATCCACCGGTGATTTCTACATTACTGGATGTTGTAAAGATGCGCAGGGCAGCAAAAAAATTACACAAAGACGAAGGCATTGATATGGTACATACCCGTGCAGGTGTACCGGCACTGATCGGCTTATGGATGAAAAAAACCATGGGGGTAAAGTTTTTAAACGACATACGTGAGTTTTATGCCGATAGCAGGGTTGAGGGAGGTATGTGGAACACAAAAAACCTGGTTTATAAAACCATTTATAATTTTTTCGCAAAAAAAGAATCTGAGGCTGTAACACAAAGCGATGGCATTGTTTGCCTGACCTATGCGGCCGAGAATATCATTAAAGGATGGCCCGAATACAAAGTGTCCCTTCCACTGGAGGTAATTCCCTGCAGTGCTGATCTGCAACTTTTTGATTATTCAAAAATTGATAAGGAAGATAACGAAGCTTTAAAGGCCGAACTGAATATAAAGAAAGAAGATTTTGTGATCAGCTATCTTGGTTCAATTGGCGGATGGTACCTCACGGCAGAAATGCTGCAGTTTTGCAAATTGTTAAGCAACAGGGTACCCGCTGCAAAATTTTTATTCATATCACCTCACCGGCATGAAGAGATCAGGGCCATTGCCGGCCGTTATGGTATACCGGAAGATAAGATACTGGTAAAAAAGGCATCCCGTGTACAGGTTCCGGCTTTGCTTTCTTTAAGCAGTTATTCTGTATTTTTTATAAAGCCCTGTTATTCCAAACAATCTTCATCACCAACAAAGCATGGCGAAATTATGGCCATGGGTATTCCGGTTATAACCAACGGCGGGGTGGGTGATGTGGCAGAAATTGTGCAAAGCTGTAAATCAGGTATTGTAATAGATGAATTTACCGATGCAGCATTTGAAGCAGCTATTAATGAAATGATGAATCATAAAGCTTATGATGCAGCCGAGATAAGGGCGGGAGCAATAAAATGGTATGCATTGGATAATGCCATTGAAAAATACACCCGGATTTATAAAAGTATATTGGGCTAATCAGTTATTTTAGAGATAAATTAAAGCTACATGCAGCACAAATTTTTAATAGTAGGGGCGGGCTTTTCAGGCGCAGTAATGGCCAATCAACTGTCAAAAGAACTTGATTGTACTATTGATGTGTGGGACGAACGCAGCCATGTAGCCGGCAACTGCCACACTAAAAGAGATGCTGAAACCAATGTTATGGTGCATGAGTATGGCCCGCATATTTTTAATACCGATAAAAAAGAGATCTGGGATTTTGTAAACAGCATTGTTGAGTTTATACCCTTTATAAACCGCGTAAAAGCAAATTACGGGGGTAATATTTATTCGCTGCCGGTTAACCTGCATACCATCAACCAGTTTTTTAATAAAACATTTGGGCCCGAAGAAGCCAAAGCATTCATTGAAGGTCTTGGCGATAAAAGCATTGCCGAACCTCAGTCGTTTGAAGAGCAGGCATTAAAATTCCTGGGCCGGGATTTATACCATGCTTTTTTTTATGGGTATACCAAAAAACAATGGGGCTGCGAACCAGCTGAATTACCGGCTTCTATTTTAAAAAGGTTACCGGTAAGGTTTAATTATAACGATAATTATTACAACAATATTTACCAGGGTATTCCGGTAAATGGTTATACCGAACTGGTTGAAAAATTATTGGATAGCCCCAAAATAAATATTGTACTTAATAAAAAATTTAAGTACAGCAATGAATTACATGCAGCCTACAGCCATATTTTTTATACAGGCCCCATAGATGCTTTTTTTGATTATAAATTTGGCCGGCTGGGTTACCGCACCGTTACTTTTGAAAAACATATTGCTGATGGCGATTACCAGGGTAATGCCGTGATCAATTATTGTGATGAAACGGTACCTTTTACCAGGGTGCATGAACATAAGCATTTTGCCCCCTGGGAAGCACATGAAAAAACCGTTTATTTTAAGGAATTCAGTAAGGAAACTTCAGCAGAAGATATACCCTATTACCCCAAAAGGCTCGAAAAAGATAAAAATATGCTGGATGATTACCGTAAGGAAGCTATGAGCTCCAACAATCTGTCTTTCCTGGGCAGGTTGGCCACATACCGGTATATGGATATGCACCATGTAATAGGCGAGGCGCTTGCCTACTCCCGTACTTTTATCGATTCTCTCCATGCCGGAAATAAGGTACCGGTATTCCCCAATACGGAGAATTAAAGAAAAAAATAGCCTATTTTATACAATAACCAGTCTTTCACTGCGTTATACACCTGTCCAATTTATTCTATTTAAAAACCAAACCAATTCCCATGGAAAAGGTAGTAGCTGTGGTTGTAACCTACAACCGATTAGCCCTTCTGTCTGAGTGCATCACTGCATTACGTAATCAATCGCGCCCATTAGATGGTATCTTGGTAATCAATAACGGAAGTACCGATGGTACCGAAGCCTGGTTAAAAAGCCAAAAAGACATTACTTATTTTACTCAAAAAAATATTGGAGGAGCCGGGGGGTTCAGTACAGCTATAACAATGGGGTTTGAACTGGGATATGAGTGGATCTGGTGTATGGATGATGACGGAATGCCCCAAAATGATGCACTGGAAAACTTATTAACCGCCCAGCCCGCCGAATTAACATTAATGAACTGTGCCGTTATAGACAATAAAGACAGAAAATCTTTTGTATGGAATACCGGTGGATATAAAACGCTGGATGAGGTTCCCGGAAATATTATTAATGGTATTGGACATCCTTTTAACGGCACTTTTATCAACAGGCGCATCATTGAAAGGGTGGGTGTACCAAAAGCCAGTTTCTTCTTATGGGGAGATGAAACAGAATATTATTACAGGATCGTAAGAAGAAATAAAATACCTGTCTGTACGGTGGCCAGCAGCATTCATTATCACCCGGCAACAGCATTTTCTGTAAAAAAAGACTGGGACTATGCATCAGGATGGAAAATGTATTATTATATCCGAAACCGTTTTCATATTCATCAAACTAAATTTAACAACAAAGCACTGGCATTATTACACTACAGTTGTTTTTTAATAGCTTTTGCCGGAATAACGGTCCTGTTTCAAAAAACCGATAGGATTAAAAAATTAAGCTTTATCATGTGGCCGGCTGCCGATGCCATCAGTAATAATTTTGAAGCCATGCCACCGGAGATCTTAACCAGATTAAAGTCGAACCAAACCATATCATTATCGGCTTCTGTAAATAATTATATTAAAACTACCTGGATGAACATATTGGCTCCTTTTACATCGGCCAGAACCGAAAGAGCTGCAAACGCATAATGGTTACATTATAACCCCCTTCGAAAACACATCACAAAGCCCCGGCAACAGCCGGGCTTTTTTTATTTCTGTTCGCCCAATCCTGAATTAGGAAAATGGCAATAATATAAAAAGGCATGCAGGGAATTTTGTATCGTACCAAAGTGCCAAAATTTGCAGTAGTGGCTCCCACAAACAGCGCAAACAATAAAGCAAACAGCAAACAATACATTACTGTTGGGTCTTTAAGTATGGGCCTTATAAATTTTTTGGGACCGGCTTTATAAAACACAGATAAGGTAAAGAACATGATCACCATACTTTCGATAGAAGATAAAAGTGTTGATATTTTCTTGGATTCCCAGAGAAAGGGACGGTATAAGGTGGCAATAATGGCAGCCGGCGCAATTTTTATCAGGCTCGAAACCGAACCGTCGTATTCAACACCCAAAGAAAAGGCTGAGCCCACATCTTCCTGTTCTGCATAGGCTTTCTGGTATATGGAAATGTTTTTGGTTACATCATTACCGCCATATGCTCCTAAAGTTCCGGCCAGTTGCTGCATAACAGTGGTAAACATGGTCATGGCCAAAAAGATCAAACCCAAAACAAAGGTTACCCGCAAAAATCTGCTTTTAATAAGATTTACATTTTTTAATACCAGGAAAAGCAGAAAGAAAGGTACATAGGAAATGAGAATGTACACTTTGATAACATACAACAGGTATCCTGCACAAAACAGGATCACCATATTTTTAAGTAAATCCTTCTTCTTATAAAACGCTTCATACATGGCATAGGTCACCCAGCCCAGGGCCCCTGTGCAAATAGGGTCTTTTAAAATTCCCGAACTCCAGAATACGAAAGTGGGTAAATACAATATGGCTATTGCCAGTTGTTTATGTAAATGGGGATATTGCTCATAAAAAAAACGGTATAGCCGCCATACCCCCGAGAAAGAAAGCATGGAAAAAAAGAGGTTCAAAATGAGGTATTTTTGAAAAGAAAAAAATGACAGTATAGCGGTGATTCTTACGATCATATAATTATTTTCACCTTTCAGGTAACCCAGGTTAGCCGGGTTTTTCAACAAAGTCTGATCAAATTCCTTGCTGGGTACGAATAACCATTTTATGTTAGAAAAATCTTTTAATATCATATCACAGATATTTGTCCCCTCGGTAAAGAATAACAGGAACGAATCTCCTACAGAAAGCATGGTATTAAAAAAAGTGAATCCCATAACTGCTACTATTTTTATCCAAAAACCCTGCTTGTGATAGTGCTTTAGTATGGGGTCAGTATAGTTTTTTCTCCGGGCGCTGAAGATGAAATAAAACAGGGCAACATAAAAAGGGAATAAAAAAAAATCTAAAAAATTCATTTATTCTTTTTTTGGGGATTGATTTCCGTAAAAAGGCGCAATGTTGCCAATTCATTCCAAATGTATCATAAAAAATCTGACCGCCTTTTAATTATATCAGGTTATTTTTAACTTGCAGTAATTACCTGATAATATTTAAAAAACTCATTTGGCTCAAAATAAAAGCAATACAAAGTTAATTCGTATAACAACGGTACCTATGGCTTTGCGGTATCTGTTGCCTGGCCAAATGCATTTTATGTCAAATAATGGTTTTGATGTGCTGATGATCAGTGCAGATGGAAAGGAACTGTCTGAAGTGATTGATAAAGAGCAGTGCAGGCATTTGATAGTACCCATGACCCGGAAGATCACGCCATTTACCGATTTGAAATGCCTGTTCAGGTTAATTAACATTATCAGAAGGGAGAAACCCGGTATTGTACATACGCATACACCCAAGGCCGGCTTACTGGGTATGCTGGCAGCAAAACTTTGCGGCGTACCGGTAAGGATACATACTGTTGCTGGCCTTCCTCTTATGGTAGAGAAGGGGTTTAAGTACCGGTTATTAAAGTTCATTGAAAAACTCACCTATGCAGCAGCAAACCATGTTTGGCCAAACAGCAACTCATTGATGCAGTTTATCATCAGTCATAAACTTTGTAAAACTGCAAAACTACACATCATCGCAAAAGGCTCAACCAATGGAATTGATGTTAACAGGTTCAGCGAAATGAGCCTGGATGAGCATTTGACCAATGAAACCAAAGCGCAGATCGCTTATGCTGCGCAGTATACATACCTGCTTTGCATTGGCAGACTGGTAAAAGATAAAGGCCTGGTGGAGCTGGTGCATGTTTTTAAGCAATTGCAAAAAAACAACGAAAACCTGAGGTTGATATTGGTTGGTGAATATGAAGATACATTGGACCCACTGCCGGAATCTACTTTGCATGAAATAACCCGCAACCCGTCTATCATACATATTAACTGGAGTAACCGGGTAGAATATTTTATGCACCTGGCCCATTTTTTTGTTTTTCCATCGCACCGCGAAGGTTTTCCCAATGTACTGTTACAGGCCGGCGCAATGGGCCTTCCGGTGATATGCAGCCATATAACAGGCAATATTGATATTGTAACCAATAACGAAACAGGGTTGATTTTTGAAAGCGCAAATGAGCAACAGATGCTTAAACTTTTGCAATACGCCCTGTTGCACCCGCAGCATATGCAGGCCATGGCAAAAAAGCTGCAACAACAGGTAAGGGAAAATTACCGGCAGGAAAATATATGGCAAAATATGCTGGAGGCATACAAAACCTTGGTAAATTAGATAATTAATAAAACAACAATGGTATTAATAGGATACAGCGGCCATGCATTTGTGGTATATGGCATTTTTAAGGCCGCCGGTATAAGTATTTCAGGATATTGCGATGTAGCAGAAAAAGCATACAATCCTTTCAGTTTGCCGTATCGGGGAACCGAAAATTCGGAAACCGGTACAGATGCCATAAAGGCCCACGGCTGCTTTATTGCAGTTGGCGACAATCAGATACGAAGAAAAATATATGAAGGCCTGCAGAAAAATAATTTACTGTCAGCAAATGCCTTTCATCCCACTGCAGTGATAGACGCATCTGCAATAATTGCCGGAGAGGCTGTAATGATTGCAGCCAATGCGGTTATTAACCCACTGGCTTCCATTGCAACCGGTGCCATATGCAATACCGGTTGTATCATAGAACATGAATGTGTAGTGGGCGAATTTGCCCATATAGGTCCCGGGGCTGTGTTGTGCGGTAATGTAACCATTGGCGACGGAACATTTGTGGGCGCCAATGCTGTTATACGGCAAGGTATAACGGTAGGAAAAAATGCCATGATTGGGGCAGGGGCCGTGGTTATTAAAGATGTGGCAGACAATGTTACGGTAACCGGTGTTCCGGCAAAATAAACGGATTAATAAAACGTTCTATAAATGAATTACTGCAAAGCTGCATTACTTACCTTTACACCGGAAAATTATCAGCAATTATGAAAGTATTAGTTACAGGAGGAGCCGGATATATTGGTTCCGTATTGGTTCGCCAGTTATTAAATAAAGGTTACCAGGTAAGGGCCCTGGATTCGTTAAAATTTGGAGGCGATGCATTGTATGATGTGATGCTGAACCCCAACTTTGAATTTATGAAAGGCGATGTGCGTAATGCCGATGATGTAGATAAGGCCATTGCAGGGGTTGATGCCATTGCACACCTTGCAGCCATTGTAGGCGACCCTGCCTGTAAAAAATTCAGCTTTGAAGCCAACGAAACCAATTGGGATGGATCTGTTTTGTTGTTTAACAGGGCCGAAGCAGCGGGTGTAAAACGTTTTGTGTTTTCAAGCACCTGCAGCAATTATGGTAAAATGGCCGACCCCGATTCGTTTGTGGTGGAAACATCTGCACTCAATCCGGTATCGCTGTATGCCGAATTAAAAGTGAAGTTTGAAAAATATTTACTGGAAGATAAAAAAGACAGTCCGATGTGCAGTACTGCTTTAAGATTCAGTACTGTATATGGCTTTTCTCCCAGGATAAGGTTTTACCTGACAGTTAATGAATTTACCCGCAATGCCGCAGTACATGGTGTGCAGGAAATATGGGGCCAACAGTTCTGGCGCCCTTATTGCCATGTAGAGGATTTGGCAAGATCTGTAGTGTTGGTATTGGAAAGCCCGGTTGAAAAAGTGAAAGCCAATGTTTTTAATGTGGGCAGTACCGAAGAGAACTATACCAAGGGAATGATCATTAAGGAAGTATGTAATGTGGTGCCCAATGTACATGTGATTTATGTAGAGAGCAATGAAGACCCCAGGGACTACCGGGTTAATTTTGATAAGATAACAAAGGAACTGGGTTTTACCATCACCAAAAAAGTGCCTGATGGGGTTAAAGAAATTTATACCCTGCTTAAAACCGGTATCGTCACCGATTCTTTTGCAGAGAAGTTCAGGAACATATAATGCTATGTAAAATAAAAAATTAATAAACGGTTTGCTCCGGCTTTAGGCTGGAGCATTTTTTTTATATAGGTTTGCACAGCAATAATAACCTGCCGGCTGCGGCGTTTATTAAAAAACCAATAATATGCTCTTACTCAGTGGGCCCAATATGGCCGGTAACGAATGGAAATATGTTAAAGACTGCCTGGATACCGGCTGGGTAAGCAGTGTGGGTGCATACGTAGACCAGTTTGAGAAATTGACTGCGGAGTTTGCCGGCACCAGGTATGCTGTGGCAACAAGCAGCGGTACTACAGCGCTTCATATATGTCTGGTGATGATGGGCGTTAATGCCGGCGATTATGTAATTACACCCAATATTACCTTTATTGCAACCTGCAATTCTATAAAATATACCGGTGCCGATCCGATATTAATTGATACACATCCGGGAACCTGGCAAATGGACCTTGATTTGCTGGAACAGTTTTTTGCAGAAGAAACAGAACAGCGCAACGGTGTTTGCCATTATAAAAAAGACGGAAGAAGAATACCGGTTTTAATGCCCGTACATGTGTTGGGCAATATGTGTGATATGGACCGGCTGATGGGGTTGGCAAAAAAAAATAATGTAACGGTTATTGAAGACAGTACTGAAGCACTGGGTTCTTATTACAAAGGCAAACATGCCGGTAGTTTTGGTTTAATGGGTACATTCAGTTACAACGGTAATAAAATAATTACAACAGGTGGTGGCGGAATGATTGTGACTGATGATGAAGTATTGGCAAAAAAGGCCAAACATTTAACCACGCAGGCCAAATGCGATCCCTTTGAATATAAGCATGACGAAATTGGATACAACTACCGCCTGGTTAATGTTGCAGCGGCCATGGGCGTGGCGCAGATGGAGTTGTTGCCCGGGTTTATTCAGCGTAAACACGAGATAACAGCTTTTTATAAAAGTGCATTGCAGGGCGTTGGAGATATCAGGTTCCAGGAAGTAAGCGATGATGTAGACCCTAATTGCTGGTTACCCACCATCATGACCGTAAAACAAAAGGAGGTTTTAACGATATTGAATGAAAACAAAATGCAAAGCCGCCCCTTTTGGGTGCCCATGAACCAGTTGCCCATGTTTACCGGCAATATTTTTTACAACAAAAGCAACCAGTCAGATTTTGTTTATCAGCGTTGCTTAAGCATTCCCTGCTCTACAAATATTACTGACGAAGATTTGAAAGCTGTTTGCAATAAAATAAAAGAAGTGTTTTAGAATCAATAAAAGAATTTCTCGTTTTTGGGTTAAATAAAAAAACTGTGTTTTATTAGCGGATAACATGTAACGGACTCAACGAGAAACAAGAAACAATTTTCATGTACAAATTATTAAAGCGCTTTACCGATATACTTATTGCAACCATTGCACTGATATTATTATCTCCCATACTCATTCCTTCCATCATCATTTTGCTTTTTACCGGTGAGCATGACGTATTTTATTTTCAAAAAAGGATTGGTTATAAAAACAAGGTTTTCAATATCTGCAAATTTGCCACCATGCTCAGAAACAGTCCCAATATTGGCACCGGGGAGATTACACTGCGAAATGATCCCCGGGTAACTGCTTTTGGCAAAATTCTGCGGAAAACAAAAGTGAATGAACTACCCCAGATATTTAATGTGTTTATGGGCGATATGAGTATTGTGGGGCCCAGGCCATTGATGGAAGTAAGTTTTAAGCAATATCCCGATGAAGTTCAACAAAAAATTTATAATGCCAGGCCCGGTATGACGGGCATTGGTTCACTCATTTTCAGGGATGAAGAAAAACTGGTTTCAGATGCACCAGACCCCAGGGTGATGTATAAAAACATATACATATATAAGGGCAAGCTGGAGCTCTGGTATCAGCAAAAAGCATCCATGTTCACAGATTTTATGATCATAGGCTTAACTGCCTGGTCAATCCTGTTTCCGGGAAATAATTTAACCGGTAAAATCTTTAAAGATTTGCCGAAAAGGGAATTTTGAGCCCATGTGATACTTAAGACAGGCATTTTTTGGCATTTTTTAAACAATTTTATCTCCTGATTGTAATACCTGTGATTAAATCAACATCATGCATTCATTTACTATTAAAGACCTTGAAAACCTTTCTGGCATTAAAGCCCACACCATCCGTATATGGGAACAACGCTACTCGTTTCTTAAGCCCAATCGTACAGGCACTAATATCAGGGTGTACAGCAATGATGAACTAAAAACATTATTAAACGTTGCCCTGCTCAATAAATTTGGATTTAAAATTTCGCATATTGATAAAATGAATGACGGAGAGATCAATGAAAAAATTCTCTCTTTAAATCAACAGGAAGCGCTGCAGGACAGGATCATAAACATGTTGATCAAGAGTATGATCGACCTCAATATTGAAAATTTTGAAGAGATACTGGATGATTTTATTGCAACAAAAGGCATCGAAAAAACCATCTCACAGATCATCTTTCCATTCATGGAAAAGATCGGTATTCTTTGGTTAACCAATCATATCAACCCCGGACAGGAACACCTGGTTACCCATATCATAAGGCAAAAACTGATAGTGGGGATCGACAATGCAAGAAGTACCGTTAAAATAGATAAGTCGGTTTTGTTGTTTCTACCCGAATCAGAATACCACGAGTTAAGCCTGCTGTTTATGAACTATATGTTGAAAAGCAGGGGCGTAAACACCATTTACCTGGGTTGCAGTATTCCTTTAAAAGATGTTGAATATCTGGTAAAACTAAAAAAACCCGACTATATCTATACTCACTTAACCACTGCAGGCCCAAGGTTTAATTTTGACAGGTTTATTGAGACCCTGGGTACAAATTTTTCAGATACGCCCGTTATCATATCTGGTCAACTTACCAATACCTACGAAAAAAAGATCCTGCCCCCCATTAAATTCAAAAAATCTTACGCTGAAGTGATGGAATTCCTGGCAAGTTTCTAAGCATTCTCTTTTTTCTATCTTTTTTATTGATGATAATAAGCTGATTTACAATCTGTTTAAACTTTTATAAAAATAATTAAACAAAAAAGTTGTTTTTTCAAATATTCTGTTTAAGTTTGTGTCTCAATACTTAAACAAAAAATTATGTCAACAGTAGAATTCAACCAATCGCTGATCAGTAATACAGAATACCTAAAGCCATTTGCCATGACATTGACCCGTGATCTGGAATCAGCCAAAGACCTGATACAAGACACCATATACAGGGCCCTGGCTAACAGGGATAAGTATAATGCCGGTACCAATCTAAAAGCCTGGATGTACACCATCATGCGCAATATCTTCATCAACAACTACAGGCGCAGCGCTAAACAAAATACTATTTTTGATAATACGCCGAACGATTTTTTGCTCGACTACAACCAGTTTGCTACTGACAATGCAGCAGAAACAACCCTTTCTTTAAAAGATATTAAAGAAGCAATTCATCAATTGCCCGAAATATTTAAGAATCCTTTTGAATTGTATTATGAGGGATATAAATATCATGAAATATCTCATATTCTAAATGAACCTTTGGGTACCATTAAAAGCAGGATCCATTTTGCCCGTAAATTACTGAAGCAACAGTTATCCAGATTCTAATTTCTAAATAATACCCATTAACACTGGTTTCTATTAAGCCCAATACCTTATTTTCGTAGATTGAAAAAAACTGTTATCATAGGAAGTGGCTTCGCAGGTTTGTCTGCAGCCTCATTTATGGCCAAAGCTGGTTGGGATGTAACCGTAATTGAAAAACAAAGCACCCCGGGAGGCAGGGCCAGGCAACTGAAAGCCAATGGTTTCACTTTTGATATGGGGCCAAGCTGGTACTGGATGCCGGACATTTTTGAGCGGTATTTCGAATGCTTTGGCAAACAGGTTTCAGACTATTATGAACTGGAAAGGCTGGATCCCTCGTACCGCGTTTACTGGCACCAGGGCCAATCTGATATACCAGCCGATTACGAAGCATTAAAAAAATTATTTGAGGATATTGAACCCGGCAGTGGTGAAAAGCTTGACAGATTTTTGGAAGAAGCGCTTTATAAATACAATGTGGGGATCAAAAAACTGGTATTCAAACCCGGACAGTCAATTACCGAGTTTTTAGATTGGGATACCATAAAAGGAGTTTTTAAACTGGATGTGTTTACTTCAATGGATAAGCATATCGGTAAGTTTTTCAAACACCCCAAGCTGAGGCAGTTGATGGAGTTTCCGGTATTGTTTTTAGGGGCATTGCCAAAAGATACACCAGCTTTATATAGCCTGATGAATTATGCCGATATTAAACTGGGCACCTGGTATCCCAAAAAGGGAATGTATTCAGTGGTGGACGGTATGTACAGGCTGGCGTTGGAACTGGGCGTAAAATTTGAATTTGACACCAATGTTACCGCAATAGATATTGATAACGGCAGGGCAACTAAAGTAAGGGCCGAAGATGGAAGGAGTTATGATGCAGATGTTGTTGTTGGCGGAGCAGATTATCATTTTATTGAAACAAAACTACTGCCGGAAAACTGCCGTACTTACAGCGATCAATATTGGGATAAGCGCCTGATGGCACCAAGCTGCCTGTTGTACTATGTAGGACTGGATAAAAAAATACAGGGTGTACCCCACCATTCATTGTTCTTTGATGCGGATTTTGATGTGCATGGTAAGGAAATATACACAACCAAAAAATGGCCTGTTGATCCTTTGTTTTACCTGTCGGTATCTTCCGTAACCGATGAAACGGTAGCGCCGCCGGGTTGCGATAACCTGGTTTTCCTGATCCCGGTTGCCGCCGGGCTGGATGCAGATACAGAGGAGCTGAGAGAAAATTATTTTCAGAAAATACTGGCCCGGTTTGAAAAAAAGACCGGACAGGAAATAAGGAACAATATTGTATATAAAAAAAGCTACTCCATAAGCAACTTTATTAACGACTACAATTCGTTTAAAGGCAATGCTTATGGTTTAGCCAACACACTCATGCAAACGGCAATTTTCAGGCCTTCCTGCAGAAGTATTAAAATAAAAAACTTATTTTACACCGGTCAATTAACCGTTCCGGGACCCGGAGTTCCGCCAAGCCTCATCAGTGGTGAGGTGGTTGCCAATGAAATAGTAAAACATTTTGGCAAATAATGAACGGAAGGGGATTTATTTTTTAGAACAAAAAACAAGAAGCACGAAATGATCAAGCTTTTCCATGACGTGAGCCAACAGTGCAGTAAAGAAGTAACTGAAAAGTACAGCACCTCTTTCAGCAGTGCCATAAAACTGCTGCACCCCGAACTGCGTACGCCCATCTATAACATTTATGGATTTGTTCGTTTTGCAGATGAGATCGTTGATACCTTCCATCAGTATAAAAAAGAAGAACTGCTGCTTGAATTCAAAAAAGATACCTATGCAGCTATTGAAAGAGGTATCAGCCTGAATCCGATCCTGCACAGTTTTCAGATAACGGTACGGGAGTATAATATTTCTCACGACCTGATTGAGGCTTTTTTCAGCAGCATGGAAATGGACCTCAGCAAAACGGCATACAACAGCAACGGCTATAAAGAATATATTTATGGCAGTGCCGAAGTTGTGGGCCTGATGTGCCTGTATGTTTTTTGTGAAGGCGATAAAAATATGTATACCGACCTTAAACCTTCGGCCCAGGCCCTGGGTGCAGCTTTTCAAAAAGTAAATTTTTTGAGGGATGTTAAAGCAGATTACGAGCTTTTGAACAGGTCTTATTTTCCGGAAGTTGATTTTACCAACTTTACGCCACGTATGAAAAAAGAAATTGAAGATGATATAGCCCTGGATTTTGAAAATGCTTATGAAGGCATATTAAATTTACCCGGTAAGGCCAGGTTTGGTGTGTATGTTGCTTACAAATATTATTTATCGCTTTTCAAAAAGATAAAACGAACAGCACCTGCCAATATCCTCGAACAGCGGATCCGTATCCCCAATTATGGCAAAGCCTATATTCTTGCCAAGGCAGGCTTAAGAAGCCAGTTCAATTTATATTAACCAAAAGCACTGATGGAAATTATACTGGTAGATGAACAGGATGTGCAGACAGGCACCATGGATAAAATGGAAGTGCATCAAAAAGCCATGCTCCACAGGGCTTTCAGCGTTTTTATTTTTAATGAAAAGGGCGAAATGCTGCTTCATAAAAGAGCAGATAAAAAATACCATAGCGGGGGATTGTGGACCAATGCCTGCTGCAGCCATCCCAGGCCGGGAGAAGAAACACTAACTGCTGCCCAATTACGGCTGCAGGAAGAAATGGGTTTTAAAACCGAACTCAAAAAAGCATTTGATTTTATTTATAAGGCCCCTTTTGAAAACGGGCTTACTGAATATGAGTTTGATCATGTTTATATTGGTATATATGATGGTGATATTGTACCCAATGCAGATGAAGTAAGCGATTACTGTTTTAAGCCGGTTGATGAAATTAAAAGTTCAATTCAGTCTCATCCTCAAAAATATACCGAATGGTTTAAAATTGCTTTTCCAAAAATGGAAACGTATCTTAAAAGCGGTATCTAATTAATTTGCTCAGGTAAAAGAATCTCTTTTGTTAAACAGGTATACAAAATTTGAAATTGCTACGGCCACATCTGTTTTTTTTCACAGTATCGGGCTTATTGGCTTATTGTTTTTTGATAAAGACTTCTTTCTTGCCGCAACGCCTTTTAACCTCCTGCTATCTTTTGCCTTGCTGATATGGACACAAAGGGAAAAGAATATTTTCTTTTATCTTTTTTTACTGGCCTGCTTTACTGTTGGTATATTAGTTGAGATCATTGGCACCAATTCAGGAATGCTGTTTGGAAATTATACCTACGGAAATGTGCTGGGCTTTAAAATTAAAAACGTCCCCGTTTTGATAGGTATAAACTGGTTTATAATCATTTACTGCAGTGGCATAAGTATTCATACCCTGCTGATGAAAGCCATTAACCGCGTGGCGGCCCATACGCAAAAACCGCCCACCGTACTAAAGGCAATTTCAGTTATTGTAGATGGTGCCACCCTGGCTGTTTTTTTCGACTGGCTGATGGAACCCGTAGCTGTAAAACTGGGTTACTGGGTTTGGAATGGAGACGGATCAATACCCCTGTTTAATTATATATGCTGGTTTATTGTAAGTTTATTACTGCTTGCCCTATTTCATTTTGCAAAATTTAGTAAACAAAACAAATTCGCTGTAAATTTGTTACTCATTCAACTGATGTTTTTCTTATTGTTAAGAACTTTTTTGAAATAAACTTTAATGACCTGGATAATATTCATAGCAATTACTTTAGCCACTTTTATTTTAATGGAGGGGCTTACCTGGTGCATTCACCGCTTTATTATGCACGGATTTTTGTGGAGTCTGCATAAAGATCATCATCAGAAAACACCCGGTATTTTTGAAAAAAACGATGCATTCTTTCTCATGTTTGCCATTCCAAGCTGGTTGTTCATTATGCTGGGGGTAATGCACCAGGCCTGGTGGTCAATTGCCATTGGCACCGGACTTACCTTATATGGCATTGCCTATTTCCTGGTACACGATGTAATTATACACCAGCGGCTTAAGTGGTTTACCAGAAGCAATAATACTTATGTACGTACCATCAGGTGGGCACACAAAATGCACCACAAACATCAGGATAAATATGATGGGGAGAGTTTTGGCTTTTTGTGGGTTGCAAAAAAATACTGGGATAAGGTAAACGATGACAAAAAAAGAAATGAAAAGTCCGAATTAACTGATACAGCTTCTGCTTAAACTGCTTAAATCCATGCTGTTTACCCGGGTTAACCAGGCTTAATTTGTACATTGTCTTTTGGTTTGTAACTTTAAAGCGTTTGAATCTTCACTACACATATTTTTTGATACTTGCAGCTTCCCTGGCCGGGCCGCTGGCTTTAAGTTTTGATAAAAAAGTAGCTTTCTTTAAAAACTGGAAATACCTTTTTCCGGCAATGGTTATCCCTGCATTGCTGTACATTACCTGGGATATATATTTTACAGCTAACCGAGTATGGAGTTTTAACCCGGAGTTTATCACCGGCATAAAACTGTATAACCTGCCTTTGGAAGAAGTACTTTTCTTTTTTATTGTACCATATTGCTGTGTTTTTATTTACGCCTGTATAAGGGCTTACTTCCCCAACCTGGTAAATAAAAGGCGGGCAGATCTGTTTTTGCAGATCATAGCCATGTTATTAATTATAACCGGGTTAATTTTCAAGGGTAAAGATTATACCAGCTGGACTTTCATACTAACCGGATTTTTTATTGTATTAATATACAGGTTCCGGATTTTTTTCAAAAGTTTCGATGCGCTTTCATTCCTTGTCTCCTATGCAATCTGCTTAATTCCGTTCTTAATTGTAAATGGATTTCTTACTGCAATTCCGGTTGTGATATATAATGATGCAGAAAATCTCGGCATCAGAATATACACCATTCCTTTTGAAGATGCTTTTTACGGAATGCTGCTGGTGATGATGAATATTGCTATCTACGAAAAATTAAAAGTGAAAAATACCTAATGCCGCTGAAGTTTTCCACTTCCGGTCATTGGCAACGACTCCACAATTTTTAAACGCTGAGGTGCTTTAAATGCCGAAAGCCTTTTTTTGCAGTATGTCAAAACATCCTCCACATCAATTTTTGCCCCATCGTGTAAAATAACTTCTGCTTCAATGATCTGTCCAAGTAAGGGATGCGGACAGCTGCTGATACGTGCCTGCCTGATCTCCGGTATCATCTCCAGCACAGCTTCCACTTCTTCCGGGAAAACCTTTAAACCTGAAATATTGATAACCGATTTTGACCGGCCTTCAATTTTTATCAGTCCATCATCTGCTTTGGAAGCATAATCAGCCGTTAAAAAATAACCGTTTTGTAAAACATCTTTCCTTAAAGCCGGAGGAACAAGATAGGCATCAAACATACCTGGCCCCTTTATTCCCAAATGGCCAATACTGCCGTTTGGCAGCGGATTATTATGTTCATCCAAAATGTCAACAGTATATCCCGGCAGGGCATAACCAACAGCATCAGGCTGTTCAGCCGATTTTATATAGTTCAGCATGGGCAGGCCTATTTCAATAATGCCATAGGCCTGGCTTACATCCAGGTTAAATCTGTCTTTGAATGCTTTACAAACATTTAAGGAAATAGCTGCCGAAGTAGAAATCACTTTTTTAAGTGAAGGCATCTGTGTTGTTCCTGTATCATTGGAAAGTAACCTGATCTGAACCGGCGATGCATATAATAAAGTGCCCCGGTACCGGTTGGTAATTTCAATGATGTTTTTTGCAAGAAAATCTCTGGCAATTGCAATAGCTGTTCCGTAACGAACGTAAAGAATAATGGATACCATAAAGTGATAGGCCATGGGCAATACCCAAATAACGGTATCGGCAGGCCCAAGTTCCAGTCCTTTATTGGCAAGGTCAATTCTTTCCAGAACCGATTGGTGGGAGATAATTACACCTTTTGATTTTCCGGTGGTACCCGAAGTAAATCTTATAAATGCAGGCTGGTGTACAAAAGAAGCAAAAGCAACAGATTCATCAATGCCGGTGAATCCGAAACGGAATGAACCGTTTTTAAGGGTGATCAGGGTATCAATTGCATCCAGGGGTTGGCCGGCAGTTCTGTCATCCATTACCGCATGCAGTTTTGTATCCTGCATAATATCATCGATCTCTGCTTTTTTTAGTTGCGGCGACATGGGCATAACCGCAGCGCCGGTTCCAACAGCCGCAAAAATGCCGATAATAAAATGGCGGCTGTTTGCAGCCATCACCCCTATACCCATACCGGCTTTTATGCCCAAATCCATTAATTGCAGGCGCAGATCTTCTGTTTCATTAAACAGCTCTTTAAAACTGATCACGCCCTGGTCATCATAAACTGCAGGATTGTTTGGCCATTTTATAGCGGCCTCTTTTAAAATTTCATAAACAGGCAATGTGTTCATCCTGCGAAAATACTTATAATTGCCCGTTTTGAATGTCTCTGATGGCATCGCTTAGAGAAAGATTTTGTGCAGCTGCAGCAGCCAAACAACCTGCTGCATAACCTGTTTGCAGGCAAATGCCCATTACCCGGGCACTTGCAATGGCGCCATCTGTTGCTGAAATATTGCGGCCGGCAAAAAATAAATTATCAATACTGTTTGATTGTATACAGCCGGCCGGGATCTGGTAATGATCATTTAGTTTATAATATTTCATGTTTACCCGCCTGTTTTGTTCCCATACTTCAATTGGCCAGGAAGCATTGGCAATGGCATCATCAAATTTTTTACAGCTTAAAACATCTTCCTCCATCAGCAGATATTTTCCGGTGCTCCGCTGGCCTGTTCTTACACCCACCTCGGGTGCAATATGAACCAGCGTGGCATTTTTAAAAGCATCCACGTGATCAATGAGAAACCGGGAAAGGGTTTCCACAAAACCCATTGCAACAGTTCTCAGCTCCTGTAAATTTCCCGGTGCATAAGTAACAGCCAACGGGATACCAATTTTAAGACTAACGCAATTGTTTTTTAAAGAGCCCTGTACAACATAAACCCGGTCGTAAAAATCGCCTAAAATATGGTTATCAATAGCCGATCGCAATGCCTTCATCATGATCATTCCTAAAGTAAATTCATTTTCTGCTGCAACACCCTGCATGGTAAATACCTGTGCAGCTGCCTGGTAATTATCGCTTTTTATAAGGGGCAGATTGGCAGCCTGGCTAATTACACTATCGCCCGAACAATCTATAAGTGCATGCAGGAGCAGGGTAATTGGTTTGCCGGTCGCAATGATATGGATGGATTTGATTTTGTGCTGCTGAACGGTAACATGCTCCAATACAGCATTAAAGAAGACATCAACTTTATTTTCGTTAATTAAACCCAGACAAATATTTTTGAATGCATCTACTTCGTACGGTAAATAATGAACGCCTTCCGGACTAAAAAGAGGTGAGGTGCCGGATTGTTCCTGTAGTTTTTCGGCAAATGCTTTTGCAAAACCTTTTACTATGTATTCCGACTTTTCATTTTTGCTGAAATGGTATAATCCGCAAACAGTACCTACCTCTGAAGCTGTTGCTTTTCCGCCCAGGTAAGCATTACGCTCAATCAGTATAACCCGTAAACCTTTACCTGCAGCAGCTACAGCCGCAGCAACACCTGCCGTACCGCCGCCTAAAACAACAATATCTGTCTCTAATACGGTTTCCATGCTCAACGGTTAAGTAAGATTTCTTTCAATTTCTCTTCAATTAAATGTAATTCATTGTGGTTGATGATCTCCGGAGAATAGGTAATATTTACATCAAGCGTATGGTCGTGTTTCAAAAATACAAAGGTTAAACCCGGCGGAAATGTAAGGGCAGGTGTCATGGTGAGTGTACTGAGCGGTTCACCAAATAATGATTTAAGATCATTAAAATTGTCGCCGGTGGAAGTGTATAGAAAACTTGCTAAAACTCCTTTGCCTGTACGGCTAACCAAAAAATAATACAGCCAAAGCGGTATATGCCGCATCATGTTTAGGAACATGGTATACTTTTTTGGAATGCCGTTTTTGATCTGTGCTTTCATCTGCTCACTTAAAATTTTTACTGTTTGTGGCACATTCTTCAGTTCTTCTTTGGCAAGCCGGTAAAATAAAAAGGAGGAACAGTTTGAAATTAATGGCCCGGCTGCGCCTTTCAGCCGGCTGTCGTACGGAACAGGCAGCCATAAGTCGGCTGGTTCATTAATTTGCTGCTTTATTGAATAAATAACATGGGCACAGCAGGAAATAAAATACAAAGTAGGGCCAAAACGTGAACCAGCCCTGCAGGCATTTTCGTTTATTAATTCAGTTTCATCAATATTAAAGGAAATTATTTTATTCAGCGTTCTGTCGTCAGTATTTTTTGTACCTACTTGGGCAATGGAATATACAGGCGGACGGGATGATGTTTGTACAAAACTTTTAACCTTGTACATGTTACGTATATAGGTAACGATACCGGTATTTTTTTCTTTAGCCGGAAAAAAAATATTAAAATTATGCGGCTTGTTTTCTGAGATATGGTTTAAATGTTCAAAAAGCAGTGTGGTGCCTTTAGCATCAAGTAAAATGTGGTTCCATGATAAAATAAAAGCACAGCCACCGGAAGGATAATAAACAAGATCGGCCTCAATGAACCTTTCGGATTCTACGGTAATATCCCTTGATAAAATAATTTCGGGTATTTCATTTTCCTGCTGCATTTGATGCTGTCGAAGCATGATCTCCCGGCCATCATCGGTATATTTCCAGTAGGGTTTTGTTAATAAAAACCCATTCTCCAGTTTAATATTACAAAGCCAGTAAATAACCGGAGAGCTTTTTAATATGCTGTTTATTTTATCAAATGACAGGGGTCTTGAAAAATAAAAGGCCTTTCGCATCACGTTGCCCCCGGCCCCGTGCTTTTTGGCATGTTTATCCAGCACCAGGTGAAAACAATCGGCGCCGCTCAGGGTAACTTTTTCAGGAAGGCCGGTTTTGGTGAAGGGTGTCATGCTGTTTATTTAATATGTATCCGGCATTAGTTGGGCTACTGTACAAGCAAGGGCTTGTATGGTTTTGAAATTATCGGGTACCAGTTTTTCATCCGGAATAGAAACGCCAAACCTGCGTTCTATAAACAGGATGATCTCAACGGTGGAAAATGAATCTATACCCACTTTTTTTAAATCGCTATCAGCCTGCACCTCTATTGCCTCGTCCAGTATATTGTTTTCGATGTACTTTTTTATTTCAGCTATGATCAGGTTTTCATCCATGCTTAAACGTTCCTTTTTTTGTGATTGTATACATATGAAACAGACATGGTTACCAGGAAGAAAAGGATGAGTTTGAAAGCATCCGGTAAAATATCTGTTACCTGCCCGCCTCTTAAAAATAATTTATAAAAACCTTCCAGCGACCAGTTCAGTGGCGACCAGGCGCTGATGTTGCGCATCACTTCGGGCATCACATAACTGGGCACCCAGATGCCACCCAGGGCCGAAAGCAAAAGTATGGAAAGTGAGCCCATGATAGCAGCCTGGTGTTCGGTTGAGGCCAAAGTACCTACCATTACGCCATAACCGGTGGCAGCAAAGGAAGTTGCCAGTGTTAAAATAAAAATGCCAGACAGGCTGTTGCCTAAAACCAGGGCAGGTAATCCCAGCATTGGCAAAAATACCTGGCCAACCGAAAGCATCAGCATAAACTGTATCTGGCAAACGATTACATACACAATGATCTTACCATTTACCAGTATCAGATACGGTGTGGGCATGGTGTTTAAACGAAATACACTGCCTTCGTTCTTTTCTTTTAAAATACTGCCCGATAGTGGTATAGCAATAAAGAACATGGCAAAGATGGTCCATGCAGGTACATTATGCTGTACGGCATTGGGAACGATCTTTTCTTTTGTTTTTGAAGCATAAACCTCTTTATATTTAATGATCTGCGATTTGTTATAAGAATTTTTAGGTGCTTGCTGTTTTTCGGGTATCACTTCCGCTATCTGGTCGGAAAAAGACTGGAACATGATCTTTGTTTTTACCTCCGAAATAAATTCACGCAGGTTGCTGGTAACAGCCGTAAGAAAGGATTTTTTAGCAACAGGGTCAATCATAATGGTGATCTCTACCGAATCTGGCAGTTGTGCCGTTATTTCAGCTGCATTTACTTCACCGTTTAAAGTTTCACTAACCAGTTTCGCCACATTTTTTCGGATGGCATTTGTTGCACCGGCCGGGATAATGATGCCGATCAGGAATTTGCCTTCACCAACGGCTTTTAGTGCAAACTCGGCAGTGGCAGGCTTTCCGTTGATGCTGTCGTTAAATTCACAGAGGTCATTGTTGCGCAATCCCTGTTCAATTAAAATGCCTAAAGAATCTTTATCGTTATCTACAAAAACAACCGGAATGCCTTTTTCATTCATTGTTTTGAATGCCGAATCCTGAATGAGCGTCATCACCAGGATAAGTACCATCGGCATCAGGAATAAAATAGAAAGCCCCACCTTATCCCTAATGAGCAGCAAGGTCTCTTTTTTAACCGTAGCCAGTAGTTTGATCAGCATCAGTCTCTTAATTTACGGTTGGTTAGGTTTAAAAAAACGTTTTCGAGGTTTGTTGAACCCGCATTGGCTTTTATCAATTCAGCCGGTGTACCTTCGGTTAAAATTTTTCCATTATCAATGATAGACACACGGGTACAAAAATTTTCTGCTTCTTCCATGTGGTGAGATGTATAGATTATGGTTGTGCCGGCTTTATTGATCTCTTTTAAATGTTCGATGATCACATTGCGGCTATGCACATCCACGCCAACCGTTGGTTCATCCAGGAATAATATGGCCGGGTTGTGCAGAACCCCTGCAATGAGGTTTACCCTGCGTTTCATTCCACCCGAATATGTGGAAACACGCCTGTTTGATGCGTCAATTAAACCCAGTTTAATCAGCCAGGCCTCAATTTTATCTTTTAGATCTTTACCATTCAACCCATACATACTTCCATAAAATGCCAGGTTTTCGCGGGCAGTCAAGGTTGGGTACAGGGCAATATCCTGCGGTACAATGCCGATCATGTTTTTTATGGAAGACAAATCGGTGCGCAGATCCCTGCCATCTATCAGTACTTTTCCACCGGTGGCAGGAAAAAGCCCGCAAAGGATGGAAATGGTCGTTGTTTTTCCCGCTCCATTCGGCCCCAGTAATCCAAAAACCTCATTTCGTTTTATAGAAAGGGAAATGCCGTTAACTGCCGGTTCGGGGGCATTTTTAAAAGTCTTGGTTAAATTTTGAATTTCTATAATAACCGGATTGCTCATGTTGTTTTACCTCAATCACTGAAAGGCTGATATTTGATTTAAGTTTTGCCAGCCTTTTATAATAAAGTGTGCAAATTTAAACTAAATAAGCCGCCATTCTTCACATTATCTGATTAAATCGGTTGTGATTTTGGCAGAAAGCAGGCATAACGGAATACTAGGGCCCGGATGGACACTGCCTCCGCAGAAATATAAGTTTTTAATATCTTTTGAAAAATTGGCATGCCGTAAAAAAGCGGCAAATTTATTATTTGAACTATTGCCATAAATGGCGCCAAATGCACTGGATGTGCGGCTTTCTATAACCCGGGGGTCAAAAACCATTTCGGTTTCTATCAATGGCCTGATGTCTGTTTTTAAGATCCGGTTTACTTTTTGAATCATGAATTCCCGGGCTTCATTAATAAACATATCCCAATCCTGCCCCGAATTGTTGGGTACATTAATGAAGGCGAACCAGTTTTCGCATCCGGGTGGTGCATCAGTTGGCGTATGTTTGCTGGTTATGTTCACATAAATGGTAGGATCGTGGTAGATGGATTTTTTGGCGAAGATGGTATTAAATTCTTCTTTGTAATTATCACTGAAGAGGATATTGTGCAGCCCCAGTTCGGTAAACTCTTTTTTAATACCCCAGTAAAAAATGATACCCGAACTTGATTTTGGCTGGTCGAGTGTTTTTGCCGGCCTTCTTACATGTGGCATTAATTTTTTATAGCTGTTGTACACATCCATATTGCTGATGACAATGTCGAAATCCTCTGGTCCATTATCTGTTTTAATGCCTGTAACTTTTTTATTTCTGATCAATATTTCACGAACCGGGGTGGAGTAATGAAATGTTACACCAATATCCTGCGCCAGTTTGGCCAGTGACCTGGTAATGCTAACCATTCCTCCTGTTGGGTAATAAGCGCCTTTCACAATTTCAACATGTGCTATTACATTTAGGGTAGCCGGTGATAAGTACGGACTGGAGCCATTGTACGTGGCATACCGGTTAAATATTTTTACCAGCCTGCTGTCTTTAAACGACTTTTTATTGGCACCGGCCATGGTATCAAAAGCACCTATCTTCCCAAAATTTAAAAACCCTTTTAAAACCCGCTTTGTAAAAAAGTTTTTGGCAATGTGCAGCGAGTTTTTTAAAAACACTTCATCGGTAAGCTTGTAAATGGTTTCGGTTCTATCCAGATAACGGATGATGTTTTCTTTTTTGTCCTTTGTTTTGGCAGCCATTTGTTCGGCAAATTTTTCTTTTCCATGGTATGCATCCAGTTCAGTTCCGTCCTCAAAAAAATATTTATATACCGGATCCAGATGGATGTAGTTGAAATGCTCGCGGGGGTTTTTGCCGGAAAGTTTAAAAAGTTCATCAACATATTGCGGCATGGTAAATACGGAAGGACCCATATCAAAACGATAGCCATCTTTTGTTTCTGAGGAGCATTTACCGCCTGGAAAAGCGTTGGCTTCAAAAACAGTTACTTTATACCCTTTGTTGCGCATGCGTATGGCAGCGCCAAGGCCCGCTACACCGGCACCAATAACGGCGCAGGTTTTATTGTTTTCTTTAATCATAATTTTACCTTGGCGGCAAAATTAAACGATTTCAGTATTTAATTCCGGGAAAATGGGAGTGCATGATGTAAATCATCTCCCCTGATGGTTTGTATGCATTACCGTGCAGGTATTTATATGGTTATGCAGCATTATAATTTATGCAGAGATACCTATGTCCAGGATGCCTTCTCCCAGGTCTTCTTCTGTATAAATATAGGTGGGCTTTTTAGCTATCACTGATCTGTTTTTGCTGAACTTAAGTTCATCGGGCATGGTTCTCTTCAAGTTGAAGGTTGAATGATCTTTCATTTTATTTTGTTTTAATATCAACATGGTGTCTAAAACCATGCCAGTATGGATAATGGTTATTTTATTAACGTGAAATACCGTTAATTATTATTTGCTACCGGCTTTTTTACCTGGATCCCTGTTTTCTGTTTCTGTATCATTTTACTACAAATAATTCATCCCACCGGGTGGTAAAGCGTTTGCTTCTCAGTTCCTGTCGCATTTTCCAGTCGCGTTTTGTTCCGGAAGAAGCAAATTTTATAATATCATTGCGCATGCTGAAGTTTACATTGTCAATCATCTTCATCAGTATTTTTTCGTTGTGATGCGTTGGCGGTTCAAATAAATTAAACTGCACTGCATTGTCGGGTACAATACCGCTGAGTATTACACCGGCTTTTAAATATTTGCTTCCTTTCCGGTACAGGCTTTCAACGAGCGGCAGCGCATGTGCTGTAAGCAGGTTGGTAAGTGAAGTGGCAAACGGCAATATGGTGTACAGCGAACCCGTTGCAGGTTTATATTCGTATGAGCTGCTGTAATTGTTGGTTACTACAAAAACACTTATGTTTTTTGCAGCACTGCCCTGCCGGCGCAGTTTTTCTGCGGCCCTTGCTATGTAAGTGGCCACCGCTTCTTTTAATTCCTGCATTTCATAAACGGGTTTGCCAAACATGCGTGTGGTAGCGATCATTTTTTTTGTTTCCAGCGGGTCTTTCATTTCTATGCAGGGCTCTCCACGCAGTTCTTTTATAAGCCTTACACCTACCACGCCGCCCAGGTTTTTTCTTGCCCATTCTTCACTCATATTACGCAGTTTCCATGCGGTGTCTATGCCCAGCCATTTTAGTTTTTCAGTACTGCGGAAACCTACGCCCCATACGTCGTTTACGGGTGTGTTTTCCAGGGCATCATATATCTGTGCGGGGGTTAATAAAACTACCGTGCCCTGCGTAGCCGCTTTATTTTTTTTGGCCATGCGGTTGGCCACCTTGGCCAGGGTTTTGGTAGGTGCAATACCCACCGAAACCGGCACGCCTGTCCACAGCTCTACTGTATTGCGGATGTGAAATCCATAGTCCCACATGGCTGTTTCTTCAATACCTTCCAGGTTGGCAAATGCTTCATCAACAGAATATACTTCCACATGCTGGCACAACGTACGCAGGGTTTCCATTACCCGCCAGCTCATATCTCCATACAAATGGTAATTGCTGGAAAATACCGACACCTGGTGTTGTTTTAAAATTTCCTTTGCTTCGTAATAGGGCCCCGCCATTTTTATACCCAGTGCTTTGGCTTCATCAGTACGTGAAACAATACAGCCGTCATTGTTGCTCAGCACAACAACCGGCCTGCCGTGCAGCGAGGGTTCAAATACCCTTTCGCAGGAAGCATAAAAACTATTGCAATCTATAATGGCTTTCATACCTGGTGAATCACATAGGTTACCACTCCCCAGATCTTAAAATCACTGAATTCGCTCACTTCAATGGGCGACAGTTTTGCTGTTTCGGGAATCAGCCGCAAACTGTTCAGTGTTTTTTCGTACCGGCGTATCAGCATTTCGCCATCAATAACGGCAATCACTATTTTGCCGTTTGCGGGTTTAATGCTGCGGTCCACAATTACAATATCGCCATCATGCACAGCCGCATTGATCATGCTGTTGCCGGTTACCCGCATAAAATAAGTGGCGGGTTTATTGCGGATGAGTTGCTCATTCAGGTCGATGCCCCTTTCCATGTAATCATCGGCAGCAGCGCCAAAGCCTGTGGCATTGGCCGTGGGTACATCCAATTGTGTGAACCGCTTGCTGCCATTGTACCCGGCAGCAAAAAATTTTTCTACTTCCATATAAGCAGGGGTTTAAAATGCTAAATTATTTAGTAAATTTATACTCAAATTAATTGGTAAACAAATTTTTAATTTCTAAATCTATGCATTATGGACATGTCCTTTCAGTTACCGGGGCACCGGTTATATGAATACCTGCTGGTTATAGACCCGCATGAAGCACTGAGGCAAAAGATTGAAAAAAGCAGGCAGGCATTAATGGAAAAATACCATATCCTTCAACCGCAAACAGGCAGGCCCAATGTATCATTGGTAAGGTTTACATCGTTGCAAATGATGGAAGAAAAAATCATACAGCACCTGCAGCTGGTTGCCATGGCAGAAAAACCTTTTGTGATTGAATTGCAGGACTATGGCAGTTATCCCATGCATGCCATTTTTATCAGGATAGCCAATCAGCCCAGGGTTTTGAAACTGATAAAAAACCTGAAGCAGGCCAGGCGCCTGATGAAAGCGGCAGGAGGTGATCCTCATTTTTTGCTTGATCCGAACATCGCTTTGGCAGGACGGATTTCCAAAGAAAAATACCTGAAAGCCATGAAGGAATACGGGCACAAAAAATTCACAGGGCGTTTTGTGGCCGATGCCATGTTACTGTTGCGCAGGCCAAAAAATGAAAAGCGGTACCAGATTGTAAAGCGGTTTGAATTTGAGTGTTTGCCGGTATCTACAGCGCAGGGAGTATTATTTTAAAAGGGCAAGTTCGGGGTATGTTGCTAGTTCAAGTGTTTGGGGAACATTGCTGTCTTCACTGCGGGAGGTAATGCGTTTGCTGATAGTATGATTTTGCATCTTTTCTTCGGGGTAAGGAGCGAAAAAAGATTCAATTTCTTCCCGGGTTAAACCGGGGCTTAACCATTTTTTGTACAGATGCGGAGGTACAATAACCGGCATTCTTTTTTTCAGGTTGTGTATTTTTTCCATCATTGGGTTGGCATCGGTGGTAAGTATGGAAAAACTGTTGATGAGTTCTCCGGTTGCTTTATCAACCCAGGAAGCATAAATACCGGCAAAGCAAAACAGTTGACTGTTCTGCATCTGAATGAAGTGCGGATATTTTTTTTTCTGAAAATCCATCCACTCAAAAAAGCCATCGGCTATTATTAAGCAACGGTTATTGGGGATATAAGAACGGAAAGAGGGTTTTTCAAAAACGGTTTCACTGCGGGCATTTAAAGTCTGCGCTTTTAATTTATCGGCATCAGCTTTTGTTTTTACCCAATGCGGTATAAGGCCCCAGTTAAAAAGCTGAATATGGTTGGGTTGTTTTTGGGTAATGACGGGCATTTGTAAAAAGGTAAACCCATCGGCATGAAAAACGGGTAGCCATTCATCATCCCATTGTACACCCAGTTGAATTTCAATTTCGGCCTTCTGTTTGGTTAATGCATAATGAAAACACATAAATAAAAATATGGCAAATAATTTAAAACAGGTGTTTATATGGTGCCTTCAAATTATTATTTCACGACTGGCAGTATAAAAAATTTTCAAGCCATTAAACATCTGTAATACCTGTAAAAGCCATAATCCTTTATTCATAAAGCAATTCCTGCCTCAATCAACCTTTTGGGCACTGTTCCATTTTAAACTAATTTTACTGGATTATAATTATTTGATGCACGCAACCACCGATAAAATAAAAGCACTGTTTTCTTCTTTTTCAAAAGCTGAAATAACTGCCATTGATAAATTACCCCAGGCCGGCAGCGAGCGCCATTATTTTCGGATTCATACCGCAGATAATACCTTTATTGCCACTTATGGCGCCAATTTAAAAGAAAATGAATCGTTCATTTATTTTTCGAAACATTTTAAGAAAAAGAGCCTGCAGGTGCCCCAAATACTCTGTATCAATGAAGAAAAAAACATTTACCTGCAGGAAGATTTTGGTGATGTTTCCTTGCTGAATAAACTGGAAGAAAACGGTTTTGCCCCGGAAATATATGAGTTGTATAAAAAAAGTTTACAGCAACTGGCATTGCTGCAGGTAAAAGGGCACGAAGGACTGGATTATAAAAAGTGCCTGACCAACAGTGTTTTCGGAAAACAGGCCATCATGGCCGATCTGCTGTATTTTAAATACTACTTCCTGGATGCTTTACGCCAGCCTTACGATAAGCAGAAACTGATTGATGATTTTGAAGCACTGAGCAATTACCTGAGCCATACCGAGTATAAATATTTCATGTTCCGCGATTTTCAGAGCCGCAATATCATGGTCACGCCTCCCCTCCAACAGGAGGGGCCGGGGGAGGTGCATTTTATAGATTACCAGGGTGGTATGAAGGGAGCGCCGCAATACGATGTGGCATCTTTGCTGTGGCAGGCAAAAGCAAACCTGCCCGACGACTGGAAACAACACCTGCTGGAAGATTATATGGATGCTTTTGAAAAAGTAGTGGAAGAACAAATAGACAAGGATGTTTTCCGGAGCCAGTACAATGGTTATGTATTGATACGGTTGCTGCAGGTACTGGGGGCATACGGCTTCAGGGGTTTGTTTGAGCGCAAGGCACATTTCTTAACCAGCATTCCACTGGCCCTGCAGAATTTAAAATGGTTTGTACAAAATCAAAGTCTGGGTATTGCAGTGCCTGAATTTAAAAAGGTGCTGGAACTTTGCATAAGCGATGAAGTGATACAGGAGTTTACACCCATACAGGCAACAGGCCAAACACCCTTGCTGGTTACCATAAACAGTTTTTCATTTATTAAAACTGGTTATCCGAAGGATGAAACAAAAAATGGCGGTGGGTTTGTTTTTGATATGCGTGGCATACTGAATCCCGGCAGGTTTGATGAATACAAATATTTATCGGGGCTTGATAAGCCGGTGAAGGATTTTTTAGAACAACAAACCAAGATGCCTGATTTTTTAAACGGCGTGTACAGCATTGTGGATATTTCGGTGGAAGACTATATTAAAAGGGATTTTGAGCATTTGTCTGTAAATTTTGGATGTACCGGAGGCCAGCACAGGAGTGTGTATGCTGCAGAGGCACTGGCCAGGCATTTGAGGAATAAGTTTAAGGTTAAAATACAATTAAGTCATACAAACGAAGAAAATTGGAAAACATCTCCTCCGCAATAATTTTTTCAGCTGGACTGGGTACCCGTTTTAAACCCTGGACGGACAGCCATCCTAAAGCCCTGGCCCTGGTGAACGGTAAATCTTTATTACAAAGAAATATTGAGTACCTGCAACAATACGGGATTAAAGATGTAGTTGTAAATGTGCATCATTTTCCTCAACAGATCATCGGTGCGGTAAAAGAAAATAATGGCTGGGGAAGCAATGTGGTGATCAGCGATGAGCGCGATGAAATACTGGAAACCGGTGGTGGCCTGATGAAAGCCAGGCATTTACTGGATAAAGGGAAACCATTTATTTCCCTTAATGTAGATATTCTTACAGACCTTGACCTGAATAAATTAATGGCTTTTCATAAACAGCATAAGCCGCTAATAACTTTTGGAGTTACGAACAGAAGATCATCCAGGGTATTGTTATTCGATACAGATGACCGGCTGTGTGGCTGGAAAAATCTGCAAACAGGTGAGGAAAAGATCTCAATTCTTAAACCAAACCTGGTTCAAAAAGCATATAGCTGTGTGGTTATTTTTCAACCCGAGATATTTTCATTGATCAGGCAAAAAGGAAAATTCTCGATCATGGACAGCTATCTTGACCTGGCTGCTGATCATCCCATTCTGGGTTACGACCACAGCGGCGATAAGCTGGTTGATGTAGGTAAACCTGAAAGTGTTGCTGTTGCAGAACAACTGTTTAGTTAATATCTGATGGCGCCTCAAAGGATTTTTTATTATCTTCTTTGGGCTTTATTCCAAAATTATAACGAAAGGTCAGGCCCAGTCTTCTGCTATCATTTATTCGCTTGCCATCTGCACTAACACTGCCTTGCTGCAGGCTGAAGGATACCTGGTTGGTATATAACAGATCGTTTACAGAAAGTATAATATTTGCCTTTTTCTTTAAAATACTTTTGTTGGCAGAAACGAACAGGCCGCCAAAGGTATTCAGCTCATAGAGATTTTGTAATCCTTTGGTACGTAAAAACCCCTGCATGTTAAGTACGAATGTTTTTGTCAGTTTCAATTCCTGAAACATGAAAAAGGTCCAGCTGCCACGTTTATAATCCAGCGGCCGCCCTTCATAAAATCCGGTGTAGTGATTATAATTATACAACGCCCCCACATAAAAAAAATATTTACCACCGGGAGGAATACCGCCAATCACTTTTGCATAAAACTCTTTATTCTTTCCCAGATTGTCGTAAGTACGGAATGCAATTTTAGAAAGGCTGTCCTGGTAAGTTACATTGCTGAAGATGTCTTTGGTTCTGTTAATACCCACCGCAATTACCGGTATGTTATCGAAAGTTACATTGAGCTCGTAATTGGTGGTAAACTGTGGTTTTAACCGTGGATTACCCACATCAAAAAGGTATTGATCAATGTATCTGGGATACGGGTTAAGTACTTCGTAATAAGGCCTCCTGATGCTTCTTCGGTAAATGGCATTGCCTGTAAGCGGTTTACCAAACATGTTAAAAAGCTTGTGCTTAATAAAAATAAATGGAAATACATCCCTACGGTTGAGCGACAAAGTAGTGTCTTTGGGTATTGTTTGCCTGCCTTTAATATCGGTAGTTTCAAGCCTAAACCCGGGTTTTATCGTAAAACCGGCAACGGTTTTTGATACCTGTACATAAGCGGCAATTATTTTTTCGCTGTACCTGAATGTATTTGTTTGAAAAGCATCCACAAACCTGATGTTGTTTCCGGTATCTTTTGTGTAGTTTGAACTGTTTTGGCTGTTGCTGAAGGTTGCTTTAAAACCAGCTTCCAGGGTTAATGATTTTGAAAATTTAAGGATAAGGTCGGTTTGAAAAAGAAAAATATTTTTTCTATTGCTGTTTATTCCATCGCCCGAAACAGCAGAAGTAGCCGGCAGTATATTGCTGTTTATATACATTTGCGTGTTTTGGTACCTGTAATAATTATAATCCAGCTGGCCCGTCCATTCGCTGCCCAGGGTATCAATTTTATATTTTCCTGAAATGTTATTGCCGATAAATGTGGTGTTGTTGTTATTGTCTATGTCAGAACTGTTTTTACCGGCCAGCGCAGCGGTTGGCTCTTTAACGATATCAATCCCATTTAAGGCATAGCTGTTGCCCCGGGTAAAGCTGCTTCGTATGTCATAACCCATATTAAACCTGGGAGTAAACTGCACATCGATCCCGCCATTTAGGTAATTGTTGTTTGTTGGATAAGTGGTGTAAGATTGCTGTACCAGTAATGTAGAGTCTTTTCTGATCAGCCTGTCTGAATTAAGTTCTTCAAAACTATTGCGGCTGGTAAACTGGTAATTCAGGTAACTGTTTATTTTTGCCGAACCCTTGTTGATATTAAAGCCGGCAGTCTTTGTGGAGTATACTCCCTGAAACCAGGCAATGTTGAAATTTCCATGGGTACCCAGCTTTACCCCCTTTTTTAATACAATATTTACCATGCCGCCGCTGCCAGATGCATCATATTTGGCAGAAGGGGTTCGCAGGATCTCAATCTTACTTACACTGCCTGCCGGCATGCTTTTTAACAGTGAGGCAATATCTGCACTGCTTAATTTCATTTCCCTGCCGTTGATCATGATGGTGGCGGGGGTTGTGCTGCTTAAATACACATTTCCGTCCTGATCAACAATGGCTCCGGGTGTTTTTTCCAGTATTTCGTATGCATTGGTACTGCTGTTGGCAAGTACTTCAGCATCTACAATGGTTTTATCGTCCTCTTCTCTTATAAGTGGTTTTTTAGCTACCACCACCACATCCTCAAGGGTTGTATTTTTTCTTTTTAAAATTAATGTTGTTGCTACCGGTTTATCCTGTACGCCAATGGTTTTCTCTGTATTTTCAAAAGTTACCGAACTTGCCCGGAGCAGGTATTTTGAAAAGGCTTTAACCGTAAAACTGGTAACTCCGGTTTTGGCTGGTTTGCTGGTTACTATGGCGGTATCGGGTAAAAGGTATAATTGCAGCGTAACACCGGCAGATGAATCTGGTACCGGTAAGTTAAGGGATACCTTAAGTGTTGTGGTTTTTTGGGCAAATGTGCAGAAGGTAAACAGCAGTAAGCTGTTTAAAATCAACAGGAATTTATGAATCATGAATGACCTTCTTTGTGTTTTTGACGGGTACGGCGATAAAAAAAATCTTACAGCAGTGTTGCTTATTTCTCAAACAGATCTTTTTTGTCTACCACTTTTACCTGTTTACCCACTTTAAGGGTTTTACTTACCACATCATAAGGCCCGGTTACTACCATATCGCCTTCTTTTAAACCTTCGGTAATTTCTATATTGTTGATGTCCTGTATGTCGGTCTTCACTTTTATCCTGTTCACTTTTCCTGCTTTATCAATGGTAAATACAACTACTTCAAGTTCATCATCCGGTGTAGAATTTTCTTTTACATCTGATTCATCCTTTTTCCTGGAAATGCCTGTTTTTGTAGTATCGCTTTTATCACGTGTGGTAACGGCATTAATGGGTACGCTCAATACATTCACGTGTGTATTGGTTTGTATATCTGCGCTGGCACTCATTCCCGGACGGAAGGGGAAACTGCCCCTGCCCAGGAGATCCGTATAACTTTCGGGCAATATCCTGATGTATACTTTATATTGAGTTACATCGTTGGTTGTATTGGATAAAGCACTTTGAGAAGCTGCGCCATTATTACTGCTGGCAATTTGTGTAACAATGCCTTTAAATTTACGGTCGCTGTAGGCATCAACTTCTACCAGTGCACTGTCGCCCAGTTTTACTTTGGGTATATCATTTTCACCCACATCAACCCTTATTTCAATTTTACTCATATCGGCAATGCGTAAAATTTCTGTACCCACAGTAAAGCTGTTGCCCGATACACTCTCGCCTTTTTTTACATTCAGTAATGAAACCACGCCATCCCTGGGGGCAACAATGGCAGTTCTGCTCAGGTCTTTATTGGCCCTTTGTAAACTTGCCTGTGCTGTTTGTACATTGGCCTGTGCGCTTTTCACATTCGCTTTTGTACTGCGTATGCCCTGTACTGCTGCATTGTAGTTTGCTTTGGCAGCTTTCAATGTTGTTTCTGCAACATCCATTTCGCTGCGGCTTATCACTTTATCATCAAATAACTTTTTAGAACGGTCATAGGCCCGTTGCGCCTGCTCCATTTGTGCATCCAGTGCATCCAGTGCAGCCTGTGCATTGCTCACCTGAGCCTGCACACTGCTCACCTGGGCCTGCGATTGTGCTACCCCACTGGCGGCCTGACTGCGTTGAATATTATATACATCCGGATCAATGCGTACAAGCAATTGGCCTTTTTTTACCGTATCACCCTCCTGAACATTCAGTTCTGTAATTACACCGCTGATATCGGGGCTAACCTTTACTTCATCTTCAGGAAAAATTTTTCCGCTGGCATTTACCGTCTCTGTAATGGTACGTTTCTGTACTTTTTCGGCGGTAACTTTTATGCCTTCATCTTTTCCAAATGCACCAACTTTTGATAATATTACCAGCAATACGATCAGAACTCCCAAACCAATTAAAATCCATTTAAGTGATTTACTCATTGTTTATTTTTTTATGAGCCCGGCCAAACTTCTTTGGCGTCGCACTCTTGTACTATATATCTTTATTCAGCTTTAATTATGTTAAGCAATTTTTTATAAAAGAGCTATAAATAATTATTCTCCAAAGTTTCTCCGCCAGCCGGCGGAGGCAGAGGAGGTTTTGGGTTTTAAAACTTTAATCCCTGCCCCTTGTAAAATTCCAGCACTTTCATTTTAAAAACATAATCATACTGGTTCAAAGCATTCTGCAGTTTTGCAGTAAATAAATTATTCTGACTGGTGATCAGATCGAAAGTGCCCAGCATGCCAACATCATATCTTTTTTGTGCAAAGTAAAAAGTACGTTCTGCTGCCTCCAGTGATTTTTTACCGGCATTTAGTTTTTGCAATGCCACCATCGAGGCATTATATGCTTTGTAAATATCCTGTTTCAGTGTTTGATTATCCAGTTCTTTTTGCAACTCCTGGTTACGTATGTTTATTTTAGTTTTTTGGTAATTGGTACGTACACCCAGGCCATTAAAAATGGGAATACTCAAACTTAATCCTACCGACTGGAAAAAATTTTGATTTAGCTGTGAAGAAAAAGTTTGTTTGCGGGAGGTGTAATCCGGAAAGGGGGCAAAAACGCCATAAGGCGTACCACCAACAATCACCTTACCGATAGTGTCGTTAAAAAAGTTAACACCTGTTATTTCGTTTGCCCTGCTATTATAACGGCTACCCAGGCTTCCAAACATCGAAATGGTAGGAAACAAACTTCCTTTTACCGCAGCAGATGTTTTTTGGGCAGCTTTCAGCTTAAAATCATTAAACCGCTGCTGTGGCATATTGGCCATCGCTAACGCATAAACTGTTTCCGGCTGGAGGTCGGCCAGTTTTTCAACAAATATTTTTTCCGCTTCAGGCGTTTCAATTTCAAAAGGGGTGGCGGCATCAAGTGCCATAAAAGCTTTTATAGACAATATACTTTGTATTACATTTCCCTTTGCTGTAATTACGTTCGAGCTATCTATGGCAACCTGTGCTTCCAGGTTTGCAGCATTTAATTCCGGTAAGTTACCGGCATCAACCAGTTTACGGGTATTACTTAGCTGAGCCTGGGATTGCTTTAACTGTACACCAGCAATTTTTTCCTGTTCCATGCCCAGTAAGATCTGTAAATACAGGTTTGCTACTGATAAAGCAATATCATTTTTTAGCTTATCCGTATTGGCTTTGGTTGCCTGTAATTCCCACTCATTGGCGGCAATGGTATTGCGTTTGCTGAACCAGTTAAAAATATCGGCACTGCTTTGCAACTGCATATTGGCCGATAAAAAACTTTGCGTTGTTAAACTAAAAGTGGTGGGATCCTGGCTCCGGCCATTACTAAAACCCGGTCCCCCGCTGAAATTCAGATTGGGAAGTTGCCCGTACTTGCTTTGCTTTAAAGTTAATTCGGCAATTTTGGTTTGTAAGTCAACTTGCTTTACCGAAATGTTATTGGTCATGGCATATTCCACGCATTTAAGCAAACCCCACTTTTCCTGCGCCTGTACCGTGGCTGAAAACGCTAAAAGAGCCAATAGGATTATAAGTTTATAACGCATACAACAAAATTAATTCATCTGTATGTAAAACGGATAAAACAATTATACAAGCGGTAAATAAGGGCAGATAACATATAAAATGCATTTTCAGGGTACTTTAACTGCAATAAACCGTTTTCTATACATTATCCGGAGGCGCGTTGTTTTTTTTCTTTAAAACGAAATACAATACAACAAAAACCGCCAGCACCCCTGCACCGGTTAGTGCGGCTCCGGGGTCGGCAACAGTTATGCTTCCTGCCACAAAAAGATAAGCCAGCATAAAGATCACGGGCATCAGCGGAAAGAATTTCATTTTATAAATACCGGTACCATCCAGGTGTTTTGTTTTTTTGCGAAACCAGAAAATGGTTGCGGCGCTCAGTATCATTCCAAAACTATCCAGGAAAATGGTAAAGGTCAATATTTTTTCAAATTCCTGTGCAAAATAAAGGATAACGATGCAGAGCGCTGAAAAAACGGTTAAGGAAAATGTGGTTACGTTCGAATCTTTATTAAAACGGGCAAATATTTTTGGTAAACTCCCATCTTCGCCCATGGCATACATTACACGTGGGTTGCTCAGCAGCGACCCGTTTACATAAGCCAGTACCCCTAAAAAAAGAAAAGCAGAGAAAACAGAAGCACCACTCTTGCCAAATATTTTTTCTATAACCACATAAGCAATTTCCCTTTCGCCTTTCATCTGGTTAAAGCCAACTACGGTAAAATAACTGAGGTTAACCAGCATGTATAAACCAATAACGGCTATGATGCCGATAAATATTCCTTTGGGAATATTTTTGGAAGGATTTTGTACATCATTGCCCAGGTTTATGGTTTGCTGATAACCACCATAGGTAAAGGATACCGCAATCAGGCTGATGCCCAGGCTTTTTGCCCAGTCTATCCAGGTAAAAGCCTGTTCGGGAGCTGCAACAGCTTTTGCAGCATCATCAACAGCATATTTATCAGGAAAAAACAAGGCTGAAATTAAAACGATCACCATCGTTATTTTGATCATCATTAAAATATTCTGGGCAGTGGAACTGGTTTTTAATCCCTTTATGTTGATCAGATAAAAAATAATGATGGCTGCAGAACTCAATAATGCTTTATCAATATCGGTCCAGTTGCCGGGAAACAATTTCAACAAATACCCGCTGCCAATTAAAGCCACACCGCTTACACTGGCGGCATTGCTTACCAGTATGATGCAATTGATGGCAAAGGCAATACTGGGATGATAGGCTTTTGCAAAAACCTTGTAATATCCGCCGGTTACCGGATACCGGCTTCCGATCTCTGCATAGGTAAGTGCGCCGCATAATGCCACCAGGCCGCCAATGGCCCAGGCACTGAAATATAAAGCCGGTGTGATGGCATCTTTTGCACTGGTAGCTGCTGTTCTGAAAATGCCCATGCCAATTACAAAGCCTATTACCAGCATGGTGAGGGAGAAGAGGTTGAGTTTGTTCACAGAACCCTGCGGGTTGGTTTTTGTTTGCATGATTTAAAGATAATTTTTTTACACAAAACCCTGTGGATATATTTTGTTTGGAACTTTGACATTGTACCGTATACATTTGTAACGAATTTGGTTCCCGATTTCAAATCGGGATTAAAAGGGAATCCCGTTAAAACCGGGAGCTATCCCCGTAGCTGTAATGCCGGTGAATCGTGAGGCGTCAGTCGTGAGTTGCAACTCACGATTCCCTACTCACTACTCACAATATTGAATCTTCATACCACTGTCCCTTTTAAGTTGGGATGGGAAGGTGTTCAATAACAGGCAGAGCCAGAAGACCTGCCGGTTCGTCAACATCATTCAAAGCTTTCGGGTGAAAGGCAGGAAATGTAACGGCTTACGGGTCTTTATATCTCTACATTTTTCCAGAAAGCAGTCACAAAAAAAATTTTTTCAACATGAAAAAGAAAATTTTTATTGCGGCTGCTGTTGTATTCAGCAGTCATTTGTACGCTCAAATACCAGCCACAGGTATTTCGGGCGACAGTATCAAAAACTTAAATGAACTGGTGGTTACCGCAACCAAATTTCCTATCAAACAATCCCAAACAGGTAAAGTGGTTACGGTAATTGACCAGCAACAACTGCAACGCAATGCCGGCAAATCATTAACAGCAATACTGAATACACAGGCCGGTATTATTGTAAATGGCAGCAGCAATACGCCTGGAACTAACCAGGATGTATACCTGCGTGGTGCAGCGGCCGGGAAAACGCTGATACTGCTGGACGGGATCCCGGTTTACGATGCATCAGGCATAAGCGGTGCATATGATTTAAACCTGCTGAGTGCGGGCCAGGTTGAGCGTATTGAGGTATTGAAAGGCAGCCAGTCAACCTTATATGGAAGTGACGCCATTGCCGGGGTGATCAATATCATCAGTAAAAAAGCAGGAACCAAAAAAATAAATGCAACTGCCGGTATTGCAGCAGGTAGTTTTAATACTTTCAGGGCTGCAGCCGGGTTGAACGGAACCATAAAAAACACCGGTTACAGTGTACAATACACCAAACTTGCCAGCAGGGGTTTTTCTGCTGCACAGGACAAAAACGGTTTGGGTAATTTTGATAATGATGGTATCAATGAAAATGTTTTCCGGGCAAATATCAACCGCAGGATGGGCAAAAATTTATCTGTACGCGCAAATACACAGTTGAGCAATTATAAAACAGATGCAGATGCCGGACAATTCAAAGATGATGCTGATTATACCATCAATAACAGGAACACCATCATTGGTTTTGGTGCCGATTATACCATTGCCAAAACCATGCTTCATTTCAATTATAATTACAACAGGATAAACCGTGTTTATCTTGATGATTCTGCCAGCAGGGGAGGTTTTTCTTATTACAGCAGGGGTGCATATACCGGCAAATCGCAGTTTGCAGAGTTATACAGCAATATAGCTGTTACAAAGCAGGTAGATATATTGGTTGGTGCCGATTACCGCAACCAGCTTACTGACCAGGATTATTTTTCTGTAAGCTCCTTCGGACCATATGCCTCAACTCCTTTAAGTGACGACAGCACAAAAGTGAACCAGTTCGGTGCCTATGCTTCTGTGGTTGTAAAAAATATACATGGCTTTAATATGGAGCTGGGCGGCAGGTACAATAACTTCAACAGGTATGGCAATGTGTTTACCTTTTCTTTTAATCCTTCTTATGTTATCCATAATTCCATTAAGATCTTTGGAAACATCAGCTCGGGATTTAAAGCGCCGTCTTTATACCAGGTTTATTCCGAATACCGTAATCCCAATACTGAATTAAAGCCCGAAAAATCGTTAAGCATGGAGGGGGGAATTCAGTATTACAAAGACAATATAAACATACGGGCAGTTTATTTCAGCAGGGATATCCGGGATAATATTGTTTTTTACAGTGCAGGTGCACCCACGTATGCCAGCTATTATGTAAATGCCGATAAACAAAAAGATAAAGGGCTTGAACTGGAGGGCAGTATTGATTTTGGTAAGGTTACACTGCATGTAAATTATGTGAACCTCAATGGTAAAATTGAAACAGCAACACGCTCTAAAGACACTTCATTCTTTAACCTGTACCGCAGGCCCAGGCAAACCATTAATTTAAATGCAGGTATTGAGCTATGCAAAAACTGGGATCTGCATATTGCTGTACAGAGTATCAGCAAGCGCTATGAAGCAGTATATGCTTCTGCGCCCATAGAAATGCCGGCTTATTATGTGTGGAATATTTACTCAACATATAAAATCGGCAAAAACATCAGTGTGTTTGCAGACCTGAAAAATATCACCGATGAAAAATATTCGGAAGTATATGGTTACAACAGCAGCCGGTTTAATTTTATGGCTGGTGTTAATATGGATTTTTAGGTTTCTGGAGGGAAGGCTACAATCATATTTCCCGTTTTTACGATTAATTTTTGCCTGATGTGTAAACACGAAGATAAACACTGCCCTTGTTGTAACAGGGTATTCGAATGCAAGGCAGGCACAATTCTGCAATGCCAGTGCAGTACCATACAACTGTCGCTTAAGGAAAGGGCATATATTGAATCTAAATACGATGACTGCCTCTGCATTTATTGTTTACGGGCATTGCAAAAGGAATATTCAGTATTTATTGAAAAGCAGGTATAAAAGTAAACACACTATCCCGGTTTGTTTAATGCTGGTTATCTTTGTGGCCTAAACCGGCAATTATGACCTTCGGTGATATAGAGATAAAAGAGATACTTACAGTAAGCTTTACTTTGTTTGCCGTAATTGATATGGTGGGCAATATTCCCGTTTTTGCGTCATTGAGGGCCAAAATGGGGGGCGAAATAAGGTCTATACAGGCCACACTGGCTTCCGGTGCTTTAATGCTGTTTTTTTTGTTGATCGGTAAGCAGTTTCTGAATATACTGGGGCTTGATGTACAATCTTTTGCCGTGGCCGGTAGTATTGTGATCTTTATTATTGGCATGGAAATGGTGCTGGGCCATGATTTTTTTAAGCCAGACAGCAACCCCCGGAGTGGCAGCGTAGTGCCTATTGCTTTTCCGCTGATAGCCGGTTCGGGTACGCTTACCACCATCATGAGCTTAAAAGCCAATTACAATGATGTGAATATATTTTTAGGCATACTTATAAACTGTGTGGTCATATTTGCAGTCCTGAAATCCATTAAATGGATTGAAAAATTTTTAGGCCCCAATGGCATGACGGTGATCAGAAAATTTTTTGGCGTAATATTGCTCGCTATTGCGGTAAAAATATTCGGCAGTAATTTTTCGCACCTGGGAAAATAGAATTGTTATCTGTAAATGGTTTTTAGCAAGGGCTTGTAAATATTTCAATCCGGTTAACCCGTGACCATTAACTGCACCCCGGCTTCGTAGTACAATGGATAGTATAAGAGTTTCCGAAGCTCCAGATCCAAGTTCGATTCTTGGCGAAGCCACAAACAGTAAAAACCTCCTTTCTAAGGAGGCTTTTTATTTGGCTCAAATGGTCTGCATGCTAATTTGTAAAATAGTTGAACTTAATGGTTAACTTTAGGAAAGCCAGAACTGTGGCTGTAATATTTTAGAATGAAGCATTTTTTATACCTGATATTCCTTTTCTCAAACCTAGCTTACAGTCAGGTAAATAAACCCCAACATGACCCTCCCATAGTAATAAATTCATACACAGAAGTATTGGCGTATGATATCTGTACCAATTCGGTTGCAGTTGCAGATGCAGTATCTTACAATGCCGGCGATACCGTACTGCTCATCCAGATGATGGGTGCGGTGATTGACACATCAAACACGTCGGCATTCGGTACCATTATTGATTATAGAAATGCCGGCAATTATGAAATGAATTATGTTGCTTCTGTTTCGGGCAACAGTATTGCCTTACGCAATAAGCTAACAAGGTCATATGATATTCCCGAAGGAAGGGTTCAGCTGATCAGGGTGCCGTTTATTAAGGTTACTAATTATGTGGGCGAATTTACCTGTATGCCCTGGGACGGCAGCAAGGGTGGCGTATTGGTTTTAAATTGCGACACCGTGGACCTTAAAGACGATATTGATGTTTCTGCCAGGGGTTTCAGAAGAGCAATGCAGGATGTAAGTTCATCTGTGAGCTGTTCGGAAAATAATTATACTTACCCTTCCACCGATATCAGAGCCGCTTTTAAAGGAGAAGGTATTGCCGGCCTATCATCCTATATCAGTAAAGGAAAAGGTAGCCCGGCCAATGGCGGCGGCGGCGGTTTAAGCAACAACAGCGGCGGTGGTGGTGGCGGAAATGCAGGAATGGGTGGATCTGGCGGGTATCAGTGCGATACTTGTTTAAACGCCCCTTTCGATAACCGTGGATTAGGGGCAAAGACCCTGGCTTACAGCAGCAGTGCCAATAAAATTTTTATGGGTGGCGGTGGAGGTGCGGGCCATGCGGCAAATTTAAGTAGCCCGGCTCCATACGAAGGAACCGGTGGAGGAATTGCCCTGATTATTGCCAATTACATCAGATCCGGTTCTTTAAAAATATTGGCTAATGGTGGCGAAGGAATAACCTGCAATGCGCCTGGTTGTAATGATGGCATGTATGGCGGTGGCGCAGGAGGTACGGTTGTTTTATTTGTGGCTAATATACTTGACAGCCTGTATGTAGAAACCAAAGGTGGTGCGGGAGCCAATGTAACGAGCCAGGTTATACCGGGTGGCAGGGTTGGTCCGGGCGGCGGCGGCGGCGGCGGGCTGTTTTTTTTGAACAGAAGCGCATTGCCCGGTAACGTAACCCATGATGCATCCGGCGGTGCTAACGGTACCGTATTTTTCGACAGCGAAAATCCATGGGGCGCCACACCAGGTACGGCAGGGGTAACACTTTTGAATTTACCCAGTCCCTGGGATACCGTGTTGTTTAAATCCAATATAGATTCTGTACGCATTAAAGACAGTGCAATTTATTGCAACAATATCCGGTTTACCGGTTTGGCATTTACCAATACAAACCCCATCGCATCCTGGCAGTGGTACTTTGGTGATGGCGGTACAAGTACCCTTCAAAACCCCGTTCATTCCTACAATGCAGTTGCTGATTATGATGTAAAACTGGTAGTAACGGATATGAATGGTTGTAAAGACAGTTTAATTAAAACCATAAACTCGGCAGGCCCCATTTTTGCTGATGCCGGAGCAGACACCATGTATTGTACCCATCCACAAAAACCCGTTGTGTTGCAGGGAAACGGTACAGGTTCTTATTATTGGATACCATCTGCCGTGCTTAATAATAATACACTGCAGAACCCAATTGCAATAATCAATAGCACTACAAAATTTTATCTCACTGTTTCAAATGGTACAGGATGTTCATCCATTGATTCAGTAACCATTAGTCTCAGACCAGGCCCGCCTGTTCAGGCAACAAAAACCAACGATCTTAATTGCAACAAACCCTTTACACAATTACAGGCCACCGGTGCATCAAACTATACCTGGTTGCCTGCCTATGCACTCAGCAATGACAGTATTGCCAACCCGGTGGCCAACCCTGCAGTAACCACAACCTATTATGTGTATGGTAAAGACACCAGTATTTGTGCCGGAGCCGACAGCATTACCGTAATCGCTGATTTTAAAAACCATGGTATCATTTTACCAAATAGTTTTACTCCCAATAACGATGGACTGAATGATTGTTTTGGAATAAAATATTACCGGGATATAAAAGAACTGACCTTTATTATTTTTAACCGCCATGGCAATGCGGTTTTCAAAACCACCAACCCCAATGAATGCTGGGATGGCAATTTTAATGGAAAGCCGGCCAACAGTGGTTCTTTTGTATACCTGATAAAAGCAAAAACCCTTTGTGGTGATGTGTCTATTCAGGATAACCTGATGCTTCTCAGGTAATGATTACTTTTAGCCTATTAATGTAACTATTGTAACAGTGCTTTTGGTTTTATAGTCTCATCTTTGCCCTCACAAAAATAATATTATGGAAATACTGGGCTATGTTTTGGCAATAATCGTGGGTATATCATTGGGCTTAATTGGCAGCGGGGGTTCAATTTTAACCGTACCTATTCTTGTTTATGTAATGGGCGTTAACCCGGTGCTGGCAACCGCCTATTCATTATTTATTGTAGGGTCAACTGCCTTGGTGGGCGGTGTACAAAGTGCGATGCAAAAACGGGTTGATTTTAAAACAGTGCTCATCTTTGGTATTCCCTCAATAGCGGCTGTATATGCTACCCGTATGTGGCTGGTGCCGTTTATACCAAGTGAGCTTTTTACCATTGGCTCCCTGGTGATCACCAAATCCATTGCATTGATGTTATTGTTTGCCATTGTCATGATACTGGCATCTGTAAGCATGATCAGGCCCGGAAAGAATAAAGAAATGGATGAAAATGCGCCCCGGGTATATAATTATCCGATGATACTGCTGGAAGGAACTGTTGTTGGTTTACTAACAGGTTTGGTTGGTGCTGGCGGCGGCTTTTTAATCATACCGGCATTGGTACTGCTTGCCCGTATGCCCATGAAACTGGCAGTGGGCACTTCTCTTTTTATTATTGCAGCAAAATCACTGATCGGTTTTATCGGCGATCTGCAGGGCAGTGAGATCATTGACTGGAAACTGCTGGGTATTTTCACTGCATTTTCTGTTGGAGGTATTTTTATAGGTATTTTATTGTCTAAAAAAATACCCGGGCAAAAACTTAAAAAGGGTTTTGGCTGGTTTGTACTGGTGATGGGCATTTACATCATTATTAAGGAATTGTTTTTTAAATAAACAATATGGAGGGCAAGATAAATACAGAAGAAAAATATGGTGTGGATGGCAATTGTATTCCCCTGGACGAAACGTACTGGAATGGTCAATACGAGGCGAATACAACAGGCTGGGACCTTGGAGAAGTTTCTCCTCCTTTAAAAGCATACATTGATCAGCTTGCCAATAAAAACCTGCGCATATTAATTCCCGGCTGCGGCAACACGTATGAAGCAGGTTATCTTTTACAACAGGGCTTTACCGATGTTACCGTTATTGATATTGCACCATTGCTGGTAGCGCATTTAAAGGAAAAATACAAAGGCAATCCGCATATAAAGATCATACTGGGCGATTTTTTTCATCATGAAGGGCAGTATGACCTGGTACTTGAACAAACATTTTTCTGTGCTTTACCACCGCATTTGCGAAATGATTATGTGATGAAGATGCAGGAACTGCTGGCACCCCATGGTAAATTGGCTGGTGTTTTATTTGATCGTGCATTTGAACAGCAGGGCCCGCCTTTTGGCGGAAGCAAAATCCAGTACGAACCTATGTTTGAAAAGGGTTTTATGCTTAAAAAAATTGAGCCTTGTTATAATTCTTTTATTAAAAGAAAAGACACTGAGCTATTTGTCATTTTGATTAAAAAGTGATTTATGGCCTTCTTTTTGTAACATATATTACCAACAGCAAATTTTATTATGCTGACTTTAAATACTAAAAAATAAAAATCATGGAAAATACAATAATGAATACCATGCCCAGAATTGGCGACCAGGCACCTGATTTTGACGCTGTAACCACTACCGGTTCACTCAAATTTTCAGACTATAACAAAGGCAGTTGGGTGATCCTGTTTTCTCACCCCGCAGATTTTACTCCGGTTTGCACCACCGAAATGAGCGGCTTTGCAATTGAAAAGGATTTTTTTGCAAAGCATAACACCAAACTGATGGGATTAAGTATTGACAGCATTCACGCTCATATTGCCTGGGTTAATGCCGTACATGAAAAAACAGGGGTATTATTTGAGTTTCCGATTGTTGCTGATATAGATATGCGTGTTGCTAAACTATACGGTATGCTGCAACCGGGCGAGAGCGAAACGGCCGCTGTAAGGGCTGTGTTTATAATAGACCCTCAGGGGAAAGTTAGATTGATCATGTATTACCCGCTTAATATAGGGCGTAATATGGAAGAGATCAAACGCACATTATTGGCCCTCCAAATATCTGATGATAATAAATGTGCCATGCCGCTTAACTGGCATCCGGGCGATAAAGTAATTGTTCCGGCTCCAAAAACCATTGAGGGGTTGGCAGAACGAAAAGCCAGTGACCTGGAAATGGTTGACTGGTATTTGGCTAAAAGGTCTATATAAAATATAAGCTGAAGGTTGCCGGAAGGCAACCTTTTTAATTGCCTGCACTTTTTTTATGACGAATGTCATATTACCATGTAACAATTGTAACCCGAAAATATGCCTTCAAAACAGAAATTTGCCGTTGTATACTAAATAATAATCTAAAAAAAATAATCATCATGAAAGTAGAGCAAATTTATACCGGATGTATTGCCCATGCCGCGTATTATCTTGAAAGCAATGGCGAAGCAGCCATCTTTGATCCACTGCGTGAAGTACAACCCTATATTGACAGGGCAGTTAAAGACAATGCTAAGATCAAATTCGTTTTTCTTACACATTTTCATGCCGATTTTGTAAGTGGGCATTTAGACCTTGCCAGAAAGACCGGTGCAAAAATTGTGTATGGCCCAACAGCAAAGCCGTCCTATGAAGCTATTATTGCGGAAGACAGCCAGGTATTTAAAATAGGCGATTACGGGGTTAAGGTAATACATACACCCGGCCATACCATGGAGAGCACCACTTATTTGCTGACTGATGAACAGGGCAAAGAACACGGAATCATCACAGGAGACACTTTATTTATTGGTGATGTGGGCAGGCCGGATCTTGCACAGCATGTTGTTGCAGATCTTACCGAAGAAAAATTAGCCGGCCATTTGTATGAATCGCTGCGTAATAAAATCATGCCTTTAAGTAATGACCTCATTGTGTATCCCAACCATGGAGCCGGAAGCGCCTGCGGTAAGAATATGAGCAAGGAAACCACCGACACCCTGGGGCATCAGAAAGAAGTAAACTATGCATTGAACCCGGCTTTAAGCAAAGAAGCATTCATCAAGGCCATCCTCACCGGTTTAACACCACCTCCAGGCTATTTCCCAAAAAATGTATTGATGAATATCCAGGGATATGAAAGCCTGGACACCGTGTTGGAAAGAGGGCATAAAGCATTATCTGCAGAAGCTTTTGAAGCTGTGGCCAATGAAACCAATGCACTGGTTTTGGATACCCGCAATGCAACTGACTTTGCCAATGGGTTTATTCCCAACAGTATCAATATCGGGCTGGATGGAAGCTTTGCACAATGGGTAGGCGAAATGATACCCGATATAAAACAGGAAATATTGCTGGTATGTAATCCGGGTTATGAAGATGAAGCCATGGTACGCCTGTCGAGGGTAGGTTATGACGGTACCATCGGATACCTGGAAGGTGGTTTCGAAAGCTGGAAAAAAGCCGGCAAAGAAGTGGATACCGTAAAAAGATTAACTGCTGAAGAATTTTCAAAAATTCATGAAAGCGAAAAGCGGTTAGTCATTGATATCAGGAAGAAAAGCGAATTTCAATCGCAGCATATCACTGATGCGGTAAACATTCCGTTGAACGAGATCAATAGCCACCTGGCAGCATTTCCCAAAGACAAACCTTTTATACTGCATTGTGCCGGTGGCTACCGCAGCATGATTGCAGCTTCTATGCTTAAACAACGGGGCTGGGATAATTTTACAGATGTGATCGGCGGCTTTACAGAAATCGCCAAAACCAATGTACCCAAGTCAGATTATGTTTGTCCTACAACGATGTTGTAAACGTTTTTTAATGAATACCTTAGCCCTGGATTAAACCGGGGCTTTTTTTGTTTAATAAAAGGCATTTATTACCTTAAAATAAAGAAATTGCATAAGTAACTAAAGTAACATTCCTCATCAAATGCAACTAATGTTACCATCTGCTTTAAAAATGCAATGGATATTTGCATTATAAAATTTAAAAACAAAACACCATGAATATTGAACAGATCTATACCGGGTGCCTTGCACAGGGCGCTTATTATGTTACCAGCAATGGCGAGGCTGCCATTATTGACCCGCTTCGTGAAACACAACCTTATTTAGACAGGTTGCAGAAAGACGGCGTGAAATTGAAATACATTTTCGAAACCCATTTTCATGCCGATTTTGTATCAGGACATGTGGACCTGGCAAAACAAACAGGAGCTGCCATTGTCTATGGTCCAAACGCCAATCCTGAGTTTGAGTTTATCTCGGCAAAGGATAATGAAGAATTTAAAATTGGCGAGGTAACGATCAAAGTATTGCATACACCGGGTCATACCATGGAAAGTACTACTTACCTGTTAAAAGATAAAACCGGTAAAGATCATTGCATTTTTAGCGGCGATACCTTGTTTTTAGGTGATGTTGGCCGGCCCGATCTTGCACAAAAAGCTGCAAGCATGACCATGGAAGACCTGGCAGGGTTGTTATATGAAAGTTTGATGACCAAAATAATGCCTTTGGCAGATGATGTTATTGTTTATCCTGCACATGGCGCCGGAAGTGCCTGCGGTAAAAACATGATGAAGGAAACGGTGGATACCCTGGGTAACCAGAAAAAAATGAATTATGCCTTAAATCAACCCAATAAAGAAGCTTTTATACACGCAGTTACCGAAGGGTTACTGGCACCACCGGCTTATTTTGGATTGAATGTGGCCATGAATAAAAAAGGTTATGAAAGTTTTGAAACTGTTTTAAACAACGGCATGCGTGCTTTAACACCCGATGAGTTTGAGGCTGCTGCAGAAAACACCGATGCCCTCATCCTGGATACCAGAACGAATACAGAATTTTATAAAGGGTTTATTCCCCAATCGGTAAGTATTGGTTTAGACGGTGATTTTGCTCCCTGGGTAGGTGCATTGATCGTAGATGTGAAACAACCATTGTTGCTCGTTACTGATCTGGGTAAAGAAGAAGAAACAGTAACCCGTTTAAGCCGTGTTGGATTTGATAACGTACTGGGACATTTAAAGGGGGGCATTGCAGCATGGCTGGAAGCTGGTAAAGAAGCCGATGTGGTAGACCGCATAACAGCAGAGCGGTTTGCAAAAGAAGTGGAGATCGGAAAAGATAAGGTCCTCGACATCCGTAAAGAAACGGAATATGCGGCTGAGCACGTAGAAGAGGCATACAACAGGCCATTAGCCAATATCAACGACTGGATAAAAGATATAAATGCAGATGAACATTTTTACATTCATTGCGCCGGTGGTTACCGGAGTATGATCGCTGCCTCAATTTTGCAGGCCCGTGGTTACCGGAATTTTACAGAGGTAGAAGGAGGGTTTAAAGCAATCAGTGCCACCAATGTGCCAAGAACAGATTTTGTTTGTCAGAGTAAAGTGATGAAAGCATAAGAATTTGTTCAGTACAAACTACACTAAATACAAGCAGCAGGAAAAATCAAAGAGACAGCCGAAAGGCTGTTTTTTTTTAAGTGCATTGAAAAATTTTAAATCATGAAAAAGTTATTCAAAATTATTCAGGCTTCATATAAAATCGAGGTTCATTTCGGCCGTTGTATGTAACACTTGTTACGGAGTTCAGCATTTTACATGATTAACTTTAGGGTGTAAAAAATCAATCACCTTTAAAACACCTGATCATGAAAAACAGATTAAAATCAATCGTTTCTTACCTGATAGGAGCCGCTCTTATATTTTCAGTTTTTTCTTGCAGCAAGGATGAAGAGCCTTCCGGTAATACAGGCAATAACGGGAATGGTAATATGGTTAACTTCCAGGCGCAGATCAACAGTTTACCGATTGAACCATTAAATCCCGATGAATTGACAAGTCTTCCCTTTATGCGGGAAGAAGAAAAGCTGGCAAGGGATGTGTATATAACATTGTACAACAAGTGGGGTTCAAATGTTTTCTCAAATATCTCAAACAGTGAGCAAACCCATATGGATGCAGTTTTGATGCTGCTGAAAAAATATGGTTTAACAGACCCCGTTGGGAACAATGCAGTTGGTGTGTTTAATAATACAACACTGCAGAGCCTTTATAACCAATTAGTGGTATTGGGCAATACAAGCATACTTGAAGCGTATAAAGTTGGGGCAACCATAGAAGATCTTGACATATTTGATCTGAAAACCGCATTAGTAAAAATAGACAACCAGGACATACGTTTAGTGTATGACAATCTAACAAAGGGAAGCCGCAATCACATGAGGTCGTTCTATAAAAATATTTTGAATGTTGGTGGTACATACACACCACAGTATATTACCCAGACAGAGTTTGATGCCATTATCAACAGCCCAATGGAAACCGGGTTCTGAAAAAGGATCCATCAAATATGAAGTAAAAGGTGAAAGCTGCAGCATCATATGGAATAAAGGGCCTGCAGTTAATTCATAAAACAATTACACATGAAGAGGAAACTATCAATTACCATCGTCTCGGTTTTCATCGCGGTGGTTACAATGGCCCAGGGCCAGGCCAGGCAATTCCCATTTACTATACGGCTTCAATCCATGGAAATAATCGGTATGCCTGCATTGCAATCCTATGCTTACGCAACGGGGCAGGGTAAATGGTTATTGGTTGGTGGCCGAAAAGATGGCCTGCACCGCAGGCAGCCCTGGGCCACCTTTGATGAAGAGGGCCAAAATAACAACATGTACGTGGTAGATCCTGTAAACAAACAGGTGTGGAAGCAATCACTGGAAGATTTACCCGCCATCATTGCAGAGCAATTTCAAAGCACCAATATGGAGTTTTACCAAATTGGAAACAAGCTGATTTTAACCGGGGGATATGGATACAGTAAAACTGCAGATGATCATATTACATTTCCGTATTTAACTGTGATACAGGTGGATGAGTTGATCACGGCCATCATTAATAAAAAAACAATACGCAATACAGTTGTTCAGGTCAGGGATGAACGGATGGCAGTAACAGGTGGCAGACTGGCAAGGTTGGGGGATACGCTTGTATTGGCCGGCGGACAAAGATTTGACGGCAGGTACAATCCTCATGGCCCCGATCATGGGCCTGGTTTTACACAACAATACACCAATGAGATCAGGAAGTTTACCATTGAATATAACAAGGCAATCCCGCTTATAAAAAATTATTCAGCAATACATGATACCATCAATCTGCATCGGAGAGATTATAATTTAGTGCCACAGATTTTTAAAAATGACGAATCTGGTTATACCATGTTTTCCGGTGTATTTCAATACAAGGAAGATATTCCCTTTACCAACTATGTTGATATTGTTGGCGGAAGTTATAAGGTAAATAACCGGTTTATACAAAAGTTCAGCCATTATCACAGTGCGGTAATGCCCCTGTATGATAAAAATTCAGCGGCCATGTACACTGTTTTTTTTGGAGGAATAGCCAGGTATTATCCTGATAAAGAGGGCAGGATAATGGACAATAAAGATGTGCCTTTTACCAAAACGATCAGTGTTATTATAAGAAATGAAAATAAGGAGGAAGAAATTTTTTTACCCCTGCAGATGCCGGGCTACCTGGGAGCTGCTGCCGAGTTTATTTTTATGCCGGATACTAAAATGGTTAATGAGGGTATTGCTGATGCCAGTAATTTTAAAAATGAAGAAATGCTTATCGGGTATATAGTTGGAGGAATTAACAGCAGCGCTGATAATATTTTTTGGGATAATACCGGAAAGGAAAGTAAGGCAAGCAGTAAAATTATAAAGGTGTTTATAAAAAAATCCGGCAGATAAGTTTTGAATACATGCAGCTTCTGTGCATGGCAAGCCCTCTACCCTGTCTGAATTACCGGCTTTTTTAAATAGCTTGCTGTTTCAAATTACGGGCAAATGAAAACTTTACAGCATTATCTGCAGGGTTTACCGGCTGACTTTATAGCGCAATTGGAAGAATATGGAATTGTAAAGGATTTTTCTGCACAAACAGAAATTCTGCGGGAAGGCCAGTATGTAAAATATGTACCATTGGTTCTGGAGGGTATGGTAAAAGTATTTACCCGGCATGAGGACAGGGAATTATTGCTTTATTATATAGAAAGCGGTGAGAGTTGCATTATGTCTTTTAATGCAGGTTTAAAAAACAACGCCAGTAAGGTATTTGCCGTTGCAGATGAAAATGCCCTGTTATTATTATTGCCTGTTGAAAAGCTGGATGAATGGGTAAAATCCTTCCCTTGCCTGAATGCCCTGTTCTTTAACCTATACGACCAGCGCTATACTTCCCTGCTGGATACCATCAATCATCTTTTATACAGCCGGCTTGATCAGCGTTTGTATAATTACCTGCAGGAAACAGCCAGGCAAAAAAACAGTAAAGTGCTTAATCTCCGTCACCGGCAAATAGCAGCAGAGTTGGGTACCGTAAGAGAAGTGATCAGCCGGGTAATGAAAAAACTGGAACAGGAAGGAAAGGTAAGGCAGCTCCCTTCCGGTATAGAAATTTTATAAGCCGGTAACCCAGGTCACCGGTTAGCGGGTTTCAGTTAATTACATTTGCAATATAACCGCTAACCATGCAGCAACAGTTTAAAAAGTTATTGATCGTTTGTTTGTTATGCATTGGTATTGTTACAGCTGTTGTTTGGGCAATTCAATCACTTAAAAAATAAATCAACTATTATGAAAAAGAACATGGGTACAGCAGACAGAATTATAAGAATAATCCTTGCTGCAGTTGTTGGGTTTTTGTATTACAACGGAACCATTACAGGTACTTTGGGTATTGTATTACTGGTATTGGCAGGGGTGTTTGTGTTAACCAGCCTCATCAGCTTTTGTCCGCTTTATACGTTGGTAGGCCTGAATACCTGTCCGGCTAAAAAGCAATAGGGTTCTTTTACAAAAGTTGGCTATAGATCAGCTGCGGTAAAAAAACAGTAATTTTATTACTGCAAATAAGTCTTGCCGCTTTGCCAGCTTTTAATAATGGAACAACTCTTTACCTATTTCAGAAAATTCAATTCGCTTTCTCAAGGAGCCGAAGAAGCGATAGCTGAGATAAGTAACAGCATTACTATTCAAAAAAACAATGACCTGCAATCTGTTGGCCATACCTGCAAAACCATTTATTTCATTAAAAAAGGAGTGGCACGTATTTATTATTTAAAGGATGGTATAGACATTACAGAGAATTTCTTTTTTGAAAACAACATCATTGCCCGGGTAGAAAGCCTGCTGACAGGAAGGCCCAGTAAAAAGGCTATACAGATACTGGAAGATGCAGAAATTATCAGCATCAATGCAGATGCGTTATTCAAACTTTACGACCGTTTTCATGAAATAGAAAGGTTGTTTCGCAAAATATTTGAATCGGCCTATGTAGATACGGTAAACCGTATTGAAGGCATGCAGTTTCATACTGCAGAAGAACGGTATAAGGCCCTGCTCCACGAAGCCCCCGACGTGTTAAAAAGAGTTCCGCTAAAATATGTTGCATCCTATTTAGGCATCACACAGGTAAGCCTCAGCCGCATCCGGGCACATCGTTAATTATACATTTTTATTTCATAAGTAGTCCAAAGGGCTAGGTTGAAATATTAGATGGTATTATACCAATAGCAAAAAAACTTTGGACCAAAAGCTGGTATAATCGGTATTATTTATCTTATGATAAAGGATTAGCCGTTTTTAAAAGCCAGCTTTGTGGCTGATATGAAGCAGGTTCAATTAGGTTTAAAAGAGAACTGGAAACAGTTTACCCTCTTGGTGATCATCAACGGGTTTGTGGGCGGTATGGTGGGCCTGGAAAGATCCATACTTCCGCAGATCGCAGAAAAGGAATTTGCCATTGCTGCTAAAACCGCCATACTTTCCTTTATCATTGTCTTTGGTTTTGTTAAAGCGATCACCAATTATTATACAGGTACTTTAGCCAATATATTCGGCAGGAAAAAACTGTTGGTAACCGGTTGGATAATTGCTGTTCCCATTCCGTTCATTTTAATGTTTGCGCCCAACTGGAGCTGGATAATTGCAGCCAATGTGTTGTTGGGCATCAGTCAGGGGTTAACCTGGTCCAGTACAGTTGTAATGAAGATTGACCTGGTAGGCGAAAAGCAAAGAGGTTTTGCCATGGGGTTAAATGAATTTGCCGGTTATATTGCTGTGGCATTGGTTGCATTTTTAACGGGCTGGATTGCCAGTGAATACGGCATCAGGCCTTATCCGTTTTACATAGGAGTTGTGTTGGTTTTTCTGGGATTAACAGGAAGTATCTTTTTTATTAAAGACACCAAACACCATGTGGCAAAAGAAACCATCAACAATGCGATTCCCCGGTTGAAAAATATATTTTGGGATACAACCTGGAAGAATAAAAACCTGGGCTCGGTAACCCAGGCAGGTTTAATAAACAATCTGAATGATGGCATGGCATGGGGGATCTTTCCGATACTGCTTGCTTCAAAGGGATTTACCATAGGTGAAATAGGGATTGTTACGGCAATATACCCTGCTGTTTGGGGCATCGGGCAATTGTTTACCGGAAAAATGGCCGATAGATTCTGTAAAAAAGATATGCTCTATACAGGTATGCTTTTGCAGGCCATAGCATTGGTTGCTTTGGTATTTGCCAACACCATGTTTCATTTTGTGCTGTTGTCCTCCATATTGGGCTGGGGTACAGCAATGGTGTATCCAACTTTTCTAGCAACGGTTGCTGAAAATACCCACCCGCAGGACAGGGCAAAAAGTATCGGTATTTTCAGGTTATGGAGAGATCTGGGCTATGCCATTGGTGCAATACTCACAGGCATCATCGCAGATCTGATCAACATCAATGCATCCATACTTTTCATTGGCTTGCTCACTTTTGCTTCTTCAATCATCATCAGGTACAGGATGAAGTGCCAAACAGGCGGTGCTGTTAAAATATGGGATTGGATAACGCATAAACATAAACAGGATGCAGGAACAGCTAACACAACCTTGCTTTGCGATTGAAGATCTTAAAACATTACAGTTGCTTGCACCGGAACAGCTTACGATCATTGATGTAAGAAATCCGGATGAGTATGCCGCGATGCATATACCTGGTGCAGTCAATATCCCTTTAAGTGAATTGGAAAGCCGGTCAAATGAATTGTTGAAAGCCGCCAGTATTGTAACGGTGTGTGGTAAAGGTGGAGGCAGATCTGAACAAGCTGCTGCTTTATTAAAACAAATAGGTTTTAATAAAGCAAACTATTTGTGTGGTGGCACTTTTGGTTGGTATGGGGTATGATGATTTATTAACATTAATTGCTGCGGATCAATAATTTCTCCTCTTAAATCCAGGGTTTAGCGGCCCTTTTTATGAGCTATCTCATTGATTTTTATGAGGTATCTCATTTTTGTGTTTAGTGTAATATAAGTTACACACCGGGCAGTGTTTTTGGCACAACTTTGAGTTGTAATTAGATTATAAACTTAAAAAGATGTTATGGAAACTGCTTATCATTACGAAATAAACCTGAATTGGGAATCTGACAGAAAGGGAATAATAAGCTCTCCAGTTTTAAATAGCCATATAGAAGTTGCCACACCCCCCGAATTTACAAAAGGAATGCCCGGCATCTGGTCTCCGGAGCATTTGCTGGTGGCTGCAGTAAACAGTTGCCTGATGACAACCTTCCTGGCCATTGCAGAAAACTTCAAATTTGATTTTATACATTTTGAAAGCAATGCGAATGGCACACTTGAAAAAGTGGATGGAAAATTAATGATGAGTGAAGTGGCATTATCTCCGGTGTTAACCATTGCCCCTGATGCGGATAAGGAAAAAGCCATCCGTATCCTGGAAAAATCTGAAGCGGCCTGCCTGATCTCTAATTCTGTAAAAGCAAAAATCATTTTTAAGCCTGCAATAAAAATTGCAGAGGCGATCCTTTCAATTTAAAACCAACTTATATGAAACATATTGTAATACTGGGAGCAGGAACAGCGGGAACCATGATGGCCAATCACCTGCATCACCAGTTAAAACATCCAGAGTGGGAAATCACCATCATTGATGAACGGGAAGAACACCATTATCAACCTGGTTACCTTTTTCTGCCTTTTGATATTTATGCTCCCGAAGATATTATCAAAACAATTGAAGAGTTTATACCAAAAGATGTAAAACTCATTAAAAATAAAATCAACCGCATTTTACCTGATGGAAATAAAATAGAACTTACCGGCGGCAATGAAATAGCCTATGATATCCTGATCATAGCAACCGGTGCTAAAATTGCTCCTGAAGAAACCGAAGGCATGAAAGGAGCCGAATGGCAAAAATCTGTTTTTGATTTTTATACATTTGAAGGCGCACTTGCTTTAAGAAACAAATTGCGGGATTGGGAAGGTGGTAAACTGGTTGTGCATATCACCGAAATGCCTATAAAATGCCCTGTTGCTCCACTGGAATTTGCATTTTTAGCCGATTCTTTTTTCAAACACAAACACATGCGTGATAAAGTAGAGATCACTTATGTTACTCCGTTAAGCGGTGCTTTTACAAAACCAAAAGCTACCGAAACCCTTGAACATTTATTGCACGAAAAAGGCATCCACATTGAACCTGACTTTGCCATTGAGCAGGTAGATAATGAAAAGAAGGAGATCGTGGATTATGGAGGTAAAACAATTCCCTTTGATCTGCTTGTAACCGTGCCCACCAACAAGGGTGATGAATTAATAGAAAGGTCCGGCATGGGTGATGACCTGAATTATGTACCCACCCATAAAGCCACCCTGCAGTCAAAAGACCATCCCAATATTTTTGTTTTAGGCGATGCCAGTAATATACCGGCTTCTAAAGCAGGTTCTGTGGCACACTTTGAGGCAGAGATCCTTACAGATAATATTCTTCGCTTTGTACATGGGGAACCTTTGAAAGAAGAGTTTGACGGTCATGCCAACTGCTTTATTGAAACCGGTAATGGCAAAGCACTACTGATCGATTTCAATTATACCCACGAACCGGTTGAAGGAAGTTTTCCGTTTGCCGGAATAGGGCCATTGCGGCTGTTAAAGGAAAGCAGGATGAACCATATGGGCAAACTGGCTTTCAGATGGATATACTGGAATGTTTTATTGAAAGGAACACATATTCCTTTTGTATCAGCAACGATGTCTGAAAGCGGAAAACATTACACATAAATTATTAAATCTTTAAAATAAAAATCATGGAAAAGACAATAGCAGGTAAAAACATTACCGTAAATGAAGAAGGATACTTAACCGACTTTAACCAATGGGATGAAAAAGTGGGAGAGGCCCTGGCCGCAGAAGCCAATATTCCTTTAAGCCCCAGGCATTGGGAAGTGCTGAAGTATCTGCAAAACGAACATAAGAACCAGGTGGCCTTAAGTATCAGGCGTATTGGAAAAAGCGGGGTGACCGATATCAAGGAGTTCTACCAGTTGTTTCCAACTGCCCCTTTAAAAACAGCCACAAAAATTGCCGGTATTCCCAAACCGGCCAGTTGTATCTAAACCTTTAAAATTTGTCAATTATGAGTGAAAATAACGGAGCAATTAAAAAAATGATGATCATCCTTTCTAAAGGAACATTGGAAAATGTATACGCAGCCTTTGTTTTAGCCAACGGTGCCAGAATGGAAGGTATAGAAGCTGAAATGTTCTTTACTTTCTTTGGATTGGAAGCCGTGCATAAAAAGAAACTGGAACACCTGCATGTGGCTACAGTGGGCAATCCGGCCATGCACATGCCAACCATGCTGGGCGCTTTGCCGGGTATGGAAGCACTGGCAACCAGCATGATGAAAAAGGAAATGGAAAAAATAGATATGCCTGACGTACATGAGTTCCTTGAAATACTCACCGCTTCCGGGGTTAAATTATGGGCCTGCAAACTGGCAATGGATATGTTTCATTACACTAAGGAAGATCTTTATGAAGGTGTAGATGACGTGATCACTGTAGGTGATTTTTATAAGCAGAGCCAGGGAGAGGGAGTGCATATGCTGTTTGTATAAAACACCCATCCTTTTGCATCAAACCTGAAAAAGAGGCAGCGGGATGACCAATTAAATTATTTACAAACTGCTGTTACCGCAGTTTAAAAACTACAATTATGAAAAAACTATTAGTAACATTAGGACTGGGCTTATTACCAGTAATTTTGCTGGCACAGGCCGGCCATATCATGCAGGGGATCGGCGCAACCAACATGTCGATGGGTGGTGCTGCAACCGCACAGCCCATTGATATAAACGGCGCACTGCAATGGAACCCTGCAGCCATATCTGCATTTGATTCAAAAGTGATTTCTGTAAATGCAGGTCTATTCTTTTCTTCACCGGTCCTGTATTCTACCGCCCCTACCCCCGGTGGACCAATGAGCGGAGTAACAAAAGATGACCGGGGTGTTTCCCTTATGCCTGCACTGGCCATGGTATGGGGTAAAAAAAACAGCAAACATAGTTTTGGAGTGTCTGCATTTGGCATCAGCGGATTTGGTGTAACATTCCCCGAAAGCAATACCAATCCAATCAATATGCCGCAGAATATGGGCGGTTTTGGCCGTATACAATCAGATTATCAGTTAATGCAGGTAGGCGTAACCTATGCCTATAAAATTACCAATCAGTTTTCTATTGGCCTGGCGCCTACTTTTAATTATTCCGCTTTAAAACTTGCACCTAACCCGCTATCTTCTCCCAGTCAAACACTGGGATACCCGGTAAGTGATAAAGCAACTGCATTGGGTATAGGCGCCCAGATTGGTATATTTTATAATTCCGGAAAGGGAATAAAACTGGGCGCTTCCTATAAATCACCACAATCTTTCGGAAACTTTGATTTTGAAAATACGTACCTGGATGGCAGTAAAGCACCCAATGTAAAATTCAGAATGAACTATCCGGCCATTTTATCTTTCGGTATTGGATATTCTAAGAGCAAAATTGATGTGGCACTGGATTACCGTTTTGTGAATTATACGAACACAGCAGGCTTTAAGGAAAAAGGATGGACCAATACAGCATCTGTGGCAGGTTTTGGATGGAAGAATATGTCTGTCGTGTCTGCCGGTATCCAATACAAAGGCATCAATAAATTTCCGTTAAGAGTGGGATATACTTACAGTTCTAATCCCATCAATCCTGAGCTGGCGTTTTTCTCAACACCCGCAACTGCAGTCATTAAAAATGCTTTCCAGTTCGGTTTTGGATATGAGTTTAACAGCCGCTTCAACCTGAATGCAGTATACCATCATGGAAGCAGTAGTGGTACCACCAGCGGCCCGTTGTTAAGCCCGATGATGTCCGGTCCTGCAAACCCTTATGGTATAGTTCCCGGAAGCAATGTTTCTTACAAAATGACAACAGACCTCGTAATGATAGGTATTAATTATTCATTCTGATCTGAAATGGATGTTTATTAAAAAGGAAGCAACCCTACGGTTGCTTCCTTTTAGTTTGTAACAAATGTTGCCGATATTTATGCTGTTATCAGATTACTTAGTACACTTATGAATGATAAATATGAACACACAGACAAACAATAACATCAATAAAGATCTCATACTGCGGGAGCGGCTGGCTTTGCAAAGAACATCCATGAGCAATGATACCACGCTTTTATCCTTTATAAGAACGGCATTGTATTTTTCAATTGCAGGTATGTCGGTAAATACACTGTTAAAAGTTAATTATGGTTTATGGATTGAAATAATGTTTTGGGCTATTGGATTATTGATCTTGGTAATTGGAATACTGAAATACCGTAAACAGAAAAAAAGCCTGAAGGATAGTGAAAAGCATATTGGTGATTATAAGCTTCAATGGGAAATAGAAGACGATTAACACAAAGGCTTTATGCTATACTGCCTTCAGGGCCTGTTCAATATCCTGAATCAGATCTTTGCTATTTTCAATACCAACACTCAACCTTACCATTTTTTCTGTAAGGCCCAGCCTGTTTTTTTCTTCATTGGGCTCATCAGCATGTGTCATGCTAAATGGATGTTCTGCAAGGCTTTCGGTACCTCCCAGACTTACAGCCAGTTTAATATGTTTAAGATTGTTAAGAAAAGAGAATGCCTCTTTTTCGCCACCTTTCACATCAAAGCTAAGCATGGCGCCATTACTTAAGTATTGATTTTTTAAAATGTGCAGTTGCTTTGGATTATTAATTTCTGTATAGCCCAGGTAATATACTTTTTCTATTTTAGGATGAAGCAAAAGATAATTGGCAACTTTTTCTGCATTGGTTGCAGCTGCTTCCATTCTTATTTTTAAAGTTTCCAGGCTACGCATCAGCAACCAACTGGTATGTGGGTCTATGATGGTACCAAAAACGGTACGGCTCTTTTTGATTGTCTTAATTATTTCTTTGCTGCCTACAGCTGCACCGGCTATAAGATCACTGTGGCCTCCGATATATTTTGTAGCAGAGTACAAAACAATGTCGGCACCATGTTTCAGCGGATGCTGCCACAATGGTCCCATATAAGTATTGTCAATAGCAACCAATACTTTTTTTTCTGGGCCGGAATAAATGGCTGCTATTTCGCTGCACATTTCAATATCTATTAAATCATTTGTTGGATTGGCTGGCGTTTCGGCATAGATCATACTAAGCTTATTGCCAGCATTGTTTACTTCCAACAGCTTAATAATATCTTCTTTACTATCTCCGGCATTAAATCCAATAGAAGTAACGCCCCAGTTATGCAGCATAAAATGAATGAATTTATGTGTGCCTCCATAAATTGGGTTACTGAACAGCAACACATCACCTGGTTTTAAAAAACTGATCAGGGAAGTGGCAATGGCACTCATGCCACTGGAAAAAGCTGCCGCAGCTTCACCTCCATCCCATAATTTTAAACGTTCTTCAAGGATCTCCATGTCCGGATTATTAATCCGGCTGTATATCAAACCCATTTCCTGCCCTTCATGGCCGGGTTTACCATGTGCCATTTCAAAAAAGGCTTTGCCATCTTCGGCCGTTTTAAAAACGAAGGTAGATGTTTGAAAGATGGGGCATTTAACAGCACCCTCACTCAGTTCGGGTTTATATCCATAACCCATCATCAGGGTTTCCGGTGAAAAATTTATGTTGCTCATATCTGGTATTTTTTCCAAAGGTTTAACTATTTGTTTACAATAACGATGACTTTTGTTACAATGGAATATAAAACTGAATTGAATGAAAAATAGCCGTGAATACAGTTAAATAATCTAAAAATGTACTTAATTGCAGTTAAAACATCTATATGACAAAATTTGATGCCATTGATAAAAGGATATTGATACTCTTGCAGCATGATGCCCGGTTAACGACAAAGGAGATTGCTGATAAACTGGGCAAGTCGGTTACCGCAGTTTACGAACGTATACGCTGGTTGCAAAACGAAGGCTATATAAAAGCCTACGTAGCTTTATTAAACAGGGAGAAAATTGAAAAATACATGGTAGCCTATACTAATGTACAGTTAAAAGAACATGCCCACCAGATGCTGAAAGATTTTGAAAAGGCAGTTGTAAAGCTGCCCGAAGTGATGGAGTGTTATCATATGACAGGCGCTTACGATTATTTATTGAAAATTGTAGTAAATGATATGAATGCTTACCATGATTTTATTTTAAATAAACTGGCGAAGTTGTCCAATATTGGTACCGTTCAAAGTTCTTTTATTATGACAGAAGTGAAATATGATACCGCTTACCCAATTAAATAGGCCTCTTTCAGGATATGCCCGAATATCCTGCCAAAAGCGGGTCCGGATGCTTTATATAATGTAACCTTTGTTACTTAATTACCGCATTTCTGGATTTACATTTGCATTAATAAATTCAACACATGAAACAGGCTATTCTTTCAAACTGGACATTGATGCGGTTCCTGCGCCTGGCAATGGGTATTGCTATTTTGGTACAGGCTGTAATGGCAAAAGATATGCTGTTTGCGTTTGCAGGCATTATTTTTACAGCAATGCCGGTTTTTAATGTAGGATGTTGCGGCACGGCAGGCTGTGCTGCACCGGCACCCAAAAAGCAGGATACAGCAAAAGAGATAACCTATGAAGAAGTGGTTTAAAAATAATGTATTGTATCTGGTTGGTGCTGCTGTTGGAGCACTTGCAGGATATATATACTGGCAACAGATCGGCTGTTCATCAGGTACCTGCATGATCACATCCAGGCCGGTAAACAGTACCTTGTATGGTGCATTAATGGGGGCTTTGCTATTTGGTATATTTAAAAAAGAAAATAAAAAGGAAGTTATACAAGAAGGAGAAGAAAATCATGACATTTAACGAGATCATAAATTCGGATAAACCGGTATTGGTAGATTTTTTTGCAGAATGGTGCGGCCCATGCAAAATGATGGCACCTATACTTAAAGATTTAAAAAATGAAGTGGGTGAGGCCGTTACTATTATAAAGGTAGATGTAGACAAAAGCCCGCAGGCCGCTCAGCAATACCAGGTACAGGGCGTGCCTACACTGATACTTTTTAAAAATGGCAAGCCGCTGTGGCGGCAAAGCGGGGTAGTGCCAAAAGCAGGATTGGTTGGCGTAATAAAAAAATTCACACTATAAATATTAAAACGATGAACCTGTTTCAAAAATTATTCAGCAGTGCACCTGCGGTTGATTTAAAATCAATTATTGATGAAGGTGCTTTTTTGGTAGATGTTAGAACACCCGGGGAGTTTAACTCGGGGCATGTAAAAGGATCGGTAAATATTCCTTTAGACAGTGTTACACAGCAGCTGGCAAAATTTAAAGGCAAAAAAAATATTATTGTGTTTTGCCGCAGTGGCAACAGAAGCGGCCAGGCAAAATCGATATTGGAGCAAAATGGATTTACCAACGTGGTAAACGGGGGAGCATGGGATAATGTAAATCAATATGTTCAATGAAATACCTGAAGTTAAATCTGATCAGCTTTACTTTGCTGTTTGGTTTGCTGTCGTGCACAAACAGCAATGATGCATCAGATACCGAAGCAATAACACCTGTTGATACAGCTGTTGCAAAAACCATTATTGTAGATGTAAGAACAGTTGAAGAATGGGCAGATGACGGTCATGCGGACTGCAGTGTTAATTATCCTTTGGCCGAACTCGATAAAAAAATAGCATCTTTAAAAGAATATAATAAGATTATTATTGTTTGCCGAAGCGGCAGCAGGGCCGGAGTGGCTAAGGAGATGCTTGAGCAGGCAGGCTTTAAAAATGTTGAAAACAAAGGAGCCTGGCAGAATATTACCTGTAAATAGTACAAAAATTGTAATTTAAATTGTATGGAAAATTTAAAAATACTGATACCAACCGATTTTACCGTTCAGGCAGAGTTTGCTTACCTGATGGTAAAAAAGCTGGAAGAAAAAACAGCCATTGACATTCACTTTCTGCATGTGTTGGATGTGCCGGATACAGTAACAATGGACCCGGGCGGCAATATCCAAACCTGTGGTGAAATTGATATGAATTATGTGATCACGCAGAAAGAAATTGCTGAACGTAAACTGGCCAACCTCAAAACACTGTATGGCAGCCATATTCATACCCAACTTGTATTGGGAAAAGTGACCGATGCCATCCTGGATTATTCCGTGAAAAATAATTTTGACCTGATTGTGATGGGTACAAAAGGTGCCTGGGGGATTAAAGAAAAACTTTCGGGTTCCGAAACCCAGATCATTGCCCGCAGATCAAGTGTACCCTTGCTTTCATTGATGTGCGACCGTTCAGACCTGGTTATCCGGCATATATTACTGGTACACGATTTCAGTAATCCTGCACCGGAAGACCTGAAGCTGATGCATAAACTGATCAGTGCATTCGGCACAAAACTTCATCTGTTGCAAATAGTATCCGGAAATGTGGAGACAGAAAAAGCAAAAGTGGAAGCCAATATGAAAGATTTTGCAACACTGAATAATATTGGCAATTACGAATGTCATGTAATAAATGATAAAGATGTTGAGAACGGAGTGATACATTTTAACCAGATGATCAATATGGATATCATATGCATAGGCACACACGGAAAGGGAGGTTTATTTCACCAGAGCGCAACAGAAAAACTGGTCAACCATTTATTCAAACCCATTATTTCTTTTAAGCTAAACAATTAATTAATAAATATGAGAGAGCTGATAACACAAACCTGGGCATGGTGGTTTTCGGGTGCCATGATAGCCGGCATCATGTTTTTTCTTATCTACTTCGGACAGTCATTTGGTTTTTCTTCCAATTTAAGAACCATTTGTGCTGCTGCAGGAGCCGGTAAAAAAACCAAATTCTTTGATTTTAAATGGAAAACCCAAATTTGGAATTTAGTTTTTTTAATTGGGGCTATTATCGGTGGGTTTATTGCAAAACAGTTTATGTCAACCGGTTTACCGGTTCCCATATCAGACAGCACGATCAGTGATCTGGCAAAGCTTGGCATTGCAGCACCTGCATCATTGCAACCTGCTGAGTTATTTAGCCTGGATGCCTTGCTTTCTGTAAAAGGTTTTCTGATTTTGTCGATGGGCGGATTAATGGTGGGCTTTGGTTCCCGTTACGCCGGTGGCTGTACCTCTGGCCATGCCATCAGTGGTTTGTCCGATCTGCAGGTACCTTCCCTTATTGCGGTGATAGGCTTTTTTATTGGCGGCCTGGCAATGACATTTTTAATACTCCCTTTAATATTTTAATCAGATGAAGTTTATAAAATTTCTAATACTCGGAATTGTTTTTGGAATTGTAATGGCAAAGTCAGAAGCCATTTCCTGGTTCAGGATACAGGAGATGTTCCGTTTCCAGGCCTTTCACATGTATGGTATCATAGGTACAGCAGTTACACTGGGTGTAATAGGTGTAGCCCTTATCAAGAAGTTTAAAATAAGAGATTTTCATGGCAACCCCATTACATTTTATCCTAAAGAAAGATCTGTTGTGCGGTACCTTTTGGGAGGTATTATTTTCGGGTTGGGCTGGGCTTTAAGCGGTGCCTGCCCCGGCCCCATGGTAGTCAATATCGGTTATGGTTTTTTAACCATGGCGGTGGTCTTTCTCTTCGCCATAGCGGGTACTTATTTATATGGTGTGATCAAGGATAAATTACCTCATTAAATTAATTTTAAAGCGATTCTTTATGTACAACGAGCAGGATGACAAAAGAACCGAGGGGTTGATTTCTGTAATCAATAAATTAATGCTGGTGATAGTGGTGTTGGTAATTACCATTATTGCTATACCATTTATTTTATTTTACAAAACTGAGCCTGGTAAACCAGAACCCCAAATTCAAAATGTTACAGCTTCAACCGAGGCTGTTAAAACAGATGCAACAGTTTATTGGGCTGCACCCGATATGAATACCATTACAGATGCTAAACAAAAAGAGCAGGTAACATATGGCCAGGAATTAATTGCACATACAGCCAAATATCTTGGCCCCAATGGTTCTGTATTGAAAATTAGCAATGGGTTGAATTGTCAGAACTGCCACCTGCAGGCAGGCACCGCGGTTTTTGGCAACAACTATGGTTCGGTTGCTTCCCTCTATCCAAAATTCAGGGCCAGAAGCGGCGGTGTTGAGGATATTTATAAAAGAGTAAATGATTGTTTTGAAAGAAGCTTAAACGGCAAAGCATTAAATAATAAAAGTAAGGAGATGCAGGCCATTGTATCCTACATCAATTTTGTAGGCTCTAATGTAGAGAAAGGGAAAAAAGCTGCAGGTTCAGGATTTAAAGATCTTGCCTGGCTGGACCGTGCCGCCGACCCGGAAAAAGGAATGACCGTGTATACAGCAAAATGCCAGAGCTGCCACCAGGCAAATGGCGAAGGAGTTATTTCGGCAGATAAAACTGAATATACATACCCTGCTTTGTGGGGCAAAAACAGTTTTAATGATGGTGCAGGTTTATACCGCATCAGCAACTTCGCAAAATATGTAAAATACAATATGCCGCAGGGAGTGACCCATTTAAATACACAGCTGGCAGATGAAGAGGCCTGGGATGTTGCGGCATATATTATATCACAACCAAGGCCGCATATAAATGTTCCCAAAGACTGGCCCGATATTTCAAAAAAACCGGTTGATCATCCTTTTGGGCCCTATGCAGATGCATTTACAGAAAAGCAACACAAATACGGGCCTTTTAAACCCATCGTTGAAGAACAAAAGCAAAGAGAAGCAAAGCAAAAAGCAACTGCTGTAGTTAAAAATTAAAACCTGCCATATGGAAAACAACAGAAGGGATTTTATAAAAAAAATGGGCACACTGGGTGGTGCAGGCTTGTTGGCTTCAACACCAATCATGAGTATGGGTGCATCCATTGAACAGTCAATATCAGACCCTAAAGCGCCTGCCGATGATAAGCCCTTTACCATTTCCATTTTGCAAACTACCGATGTGCATTGCCAGGTACATCCGCACGATGAATTATTCTGGGAAAATGATAAAGCCGTTTACCGTAAAACAGGTGGTTACGCACACCTGGCTACTTACCTTCAGCAGGAAAGAAAGAAAAATCCCAATACTTTTTTAATTGACACCGGTGATATGTTCCAGGGCAGTGAACTTTCTGTAAAAACCACCGGCAAGGCATTGGTGCCTATATTAAATGCTTTGGGATATGATCTGTATTTGCCGGGCAACTGGGAAGTTATTTATTACAAAAAGGCCATGCAAACCTTGCTGGGTTCGTTAAACGCACCCAAGGTTTGTGCAAACATGTATCACGACCTGGGCGGGGGCAAAAAAGGAGAACTTATTTTTCCTCCTTATTATATCTGGAACATCAAAGGCGTTAAGATCGGTTTTCTCGGATATACCGATCCGTTGGTTCCATTACGCCAGTCGCCCAACTACAGCAAGGGAATCATTTATACAAAGCCCGAAGAAAACCTGGAACATTACACAGATGTTTTGCGTAACCAGGAGCAATGTGCCTATGTATTAATTGTTGCTCACCTTGGATTGTCTCAACAAATTCACTTGGCCAATATGGAGGCCTGTAAAGGAGTTGATTATATTCTTGGAGGCGATACCCATGAAAGGGTGCGTAAGCCTATACAGTGTAAATACAGTAAGGTGGTGGAGCCGGGTGCATTTGGATCATTTGTAGGGAAGCTCAATCTTACCATACAGCATGGTAAAGTGATCAAAGATGAGTATCAACTCGTTGAAATATCTGCCGGTAAACTTAGGCCATCTGCAGAAATAAGCGCCCTTATTAAAGCAAACGAAAAACCATTTGAACAGGATATTTATACCGTTGTTGGTTATAGTACGATCCCGCTATACAGGTATTTTGTGGTAGAAAATCCGATAGATACCATGATACTGGATGCTTTGAAATGGAAAGTACCGGATATGGATATTGTATTGTCAAACGGGTTTCGCTTTTGTCCGCCACGCACAACACCTGATCATACAGGCAACATCCCCATTACCAACGGATATATTTATGATATGTTTCCGGTAGACAGTACGGTAAGAACTGGGGCTGTTACCGGTAAGCAAATATGGGATTGGCTGGAAAAAGAACTGCATAATGTTTTTGCAAAAGATGCATCTGAACGTTTTGGAGGCTGGGTTATAAAATTTAAAGGAATGAAAGTAACCTTTAATGCTTTTGCAGAAAAAGGTAAAAGGGTTAACACGGTAACCATTGCAGATAAGCCGCTTGATCCGGATAAAATGTATAAGATATGCGCCTGCGAAAGGGATGGCGACCCCAGTGATATGCTTTGCCGTATGCGTAATGTAACCAACGCAAATAACACCAATCATACACTGCATTCTGTGATGAAAGATTACCTGGCAGCCAATTCGCCGGTTACGCCAACACCGCCGGAAAATGCAGATATACTGGATGCCCCGCAAACATTACTTACACAGGTAACCGGGGTAGATTACCAGTTTCATTAATTAAAAATAAGCACATGAAAAAAATATTTGTAATGCTGATGGTTTTTGTAATGGCAAATACTATTGCCACACAAAAGCTAATGGCCCAGGTTTCTGCGGGCGAACCGGCAGTAACAGAAAACCAACAACATAAAATTGTTTTTCAACTTTCAACAGACGATACCCTTGCCCACAAAGCACTGATGAAACAGTTGAATAACATTACAACCATTGCACCTGGCACAAAAATAGAAGTAGTATGCCATGGCCCGGGGTTAAGTATGTTGGTAACGGGCAAAACCGTAGTGCGGGAAAAAATGCAACAAATGAAAATGAAGAGTATTGTTTTTGTCGCCTGCGAATTTTCTATGAGTGAGAGAAATATTTCGAAAGAAAAAATTATACCTGAAGCCGGTTTTGTAAAAGCAGGCATTTTAGAAATTGTAATAAAGCAGGAACAGGGCTGGAGTTATATTAAATCGGGATTTTAATTTCCATAAAATTTAAAGTAAGATGAGAAAATTACTGGTAGCATCCATGATGTTACTTGCAGGAAAATTTGTATCAGCACAACATCAGGAGGTTTCAGAAAAGCCTGATATGTATAAGGGTAAACAGGTTCAATCCATAGACACTACTTCTTTATTATCTGCATTTAAAAGAGGCCATTTCAACGGACACTTCAGGTATTTTTTTATGGCCACCGATAATAAAACCGGACTGTCTGATTATTATGCACATGCAGCCGGCGGCGGTATCCGTTACGAAACGGCAAGGTTTCATGGGTTTCAGTTTGCGGTTAGTGGATTTTACACGTTTAACATAGGCTCATCCGACCTTGGCAAGCCCGATACGATAACGGGCCAATCCAGCAGGTATGAAATTGCTTTGTTTGATGTAGAAAACCCATACAACAAAAAAGACATCGACAGGCTGGAAGAGTTCTATTTGAGTTACCACTATAAAAATTTCAGCGTCACTGCCGGCCGGCAGTTACTGAATACACCATTCATTAATTTGCAGGACGGCAGGATGAGGCCGACAGGTGTTGAGGGCATATGGTTAGCTTACGACGGAGCTAAAAAAATAAAGGCGGAAGGAGGTTTGCTTTATGCGGTTTCTCCCCGCGGTACCACCAAATGGTATGATATCGGGCAATCACTGGGGGTTTATCCTGCCGGAGTAAATGTGGATGGCACAAAATCGCTTTACAGTGATAATATCAACAGTAAAGCACTTGCATTACTCGGGTTACATGTTAAGGCAGGCAAAAATCTGAACATACAGGCCTGGGATGTATATACCGATAATGTTTTTAACACAGCTATGGTACAGGCCGATCTGTGGATACCCCAAAAAGGCAATAGTTCATTTTTTGCAGGGGCTCAGTTTATCAGGCAAGATGCCATTAACAAAGGCGGAAACACAGATCCTGCAAAAACCTATTTTGAAAAAGGAGGCAAATCGATCAGTTTTGGGGCTAAGGCCGGATGGAAGAATAAAAACTGGGAAACCAGCATCAACTATACCCGCATAACCAGCCATGGCCGGTATTTAATGCCCCGCGAGTGGGGCCGGGAACCTTTCTTTACCTTTCTGCCACGTGAACGGAATGAAGGCGTTGGCGATGTACATGCCATTATGGGAAAAGTGAATTTTAATTGTTCAAAAACCAGGATAAAAACCTCTTTGGCCGCCGGCTATTATTCATTGCCCGATGTAAAAAATTACCGGTTAAATAAGTATGGCTTACCTTCATATATGCAGGTAAATACCGATATTCGTTATTCCTTTGCAGGTATGCTTAAAGGGCTTGAAGCCCAGGTGTTGCTTGTATGGAAAAAGAATGCCGGCGAATTGTATAACAACAGGCGCTATGAAATTAACAAGGTAAATCTGCTTCAATACAATTTTGTTTTAAACTTCCATTTTTAATCAGTAAAATGAACATAGAAAACCTTCAGCATATTTTTGAACCGAAGCTTTTACAGGAAATTCAGCAGTTCGGTATCATTCAGCATTTTAATGAAGGAGACCTAATCATGGACTACGGAAAGTATATCCGTATGATGCCGGTTGTTTTAAGTGGTACCATTAAAGTGTACCGGCTGGATGACGAAGGCCATGAAATATTGCTGTACTATTTATCCAGCAGCGAAAGCTGCTCAATGGCCTACAGTTGCTGTATTGAAGCAAAAAAGAGTGAAGTAAAAGCTGTAGCAGAGGATGATGTGGAACTTATTGCCATACCGCATATTAAACTGGATGAATGGTTGTGTACTTACCCATCCTGGAAGAATTACATCATGCGCAGTTTTAATGAGCGGTTTATTGAATTATTAAAATCTATCGAAAGCATTGCTTTTCACAAGCTGGATGAAAGGCTGATAGAATATTTAAAGGAAAAGCACCGTATCTCCGGATCAAGCGTAATAAAGGCCTCGCACAGTTTAATTGCCGATGAATTGGCAACTTCAAGGGTAGTGATTTCGAGGTTATTAAAACAGCTGGAAAACAGCAAAAAGATCATTTTATACCGCAATGAAATAAAACTGATGCCGGCTCTGGATCAGTAATATCAGCTGTATATCCTGTCAAATGCTGTTTTATATTTTTCCATGATCACTTTCCGCTTCAATTTAAGGGTAGGGGTTAGTTCACCACTGTCAATGGTCCACTCATTGGGCAGCAGTTCAAATTTTTTGATCTGCTCCACCTGGTTAAAAAATTTATTGAATGAATCGATCAGCTCTTTATACAGATCCAGCACTTTTGGGTTGTGAATAGCATCCTCAATGGTTGTAAAAGGGATCTCCTTATGCAGCATCCATTCTCTTAAATTGGCAACAGACGGAACAATCAAAGCACCAACAAATTTCTGTTCGGCTCCTACTACCATCATCTGCTCAACAAACGGCGACTCCTTCATTTTATTTTCAATAGGCTGGGGGGCCACGTATTTACCCCCGCTGGTTTTAAATAATTCTTTTTTACGGTCGGTGATCTTTAAATATTTGCCATCTTCAAAAACACCAATATCGCCGGTGTGTAGCCAGCCATCAATGATGGTTTCAGCTGTAAGGTCGGGCCTTTTATAATAGCCCATCATAACACTGGGGCCTTTTACGCAAATTTCACCATCGGCTTCCAGTTTCACTTCCTGCCCTTCAATAACCAGGCCTACGGTACCAAATTTAGTGCCGCCCTTCTTGCGGCAGTTAACACTGATGACCGGACTGTTTTCGGTTGGGCCATAGCCTTCATAAATAGGAATGCCGGCGGCTGTAAAAATCCGTATCAGCCTTACCTGGCAGGCAGCTCCACCGGTAACAATGAATTTTATATTGCCACCCAAACCCTCTTTCCATTTACTGAATATTATTTTACGGGCCAATGCCAGCTGAAGGTTATACCCAATTCCTTTTGGTTTTAAATTATCGTATTCGTTAGCCAGGTTAACCGACCAAAAGAATAATTTTCTTTTTACACCGGTAAGTTCACTGCCCTTGGCCATTATTTTTTCGTAGGTTTTTTCAAGCAGCCTGGGCACGGTTGCAAATAAAGAAGGTTTTACTTCTTTCAGGTTTTCAGCAATGGTGTCTAAGCTTTCGGCATAATAAATGGAGGTACCGCTGCTGATATATATGAAGGAAACCATTCTTTCAAAAATGTGGTTCAGCGGTAAAAAACTCAGTGCCCTTGAGTTCAAATCATCAGTAAAAGGGAAACTGTTTTTTGAATTGATCACATTGGTAACAATATTATAGTGGCTGAGCATAACCCCTTTGGGAGTACCCGTAGTGCCGGAAGTATAAATGATGGTTGCGCAATGGCTGGCTTTAATGGTTGATTTTACGGCCTCCATTTTTTCGAGGTCTGCTGCAGTAATATCAGCTATAAGGGCATCCCAGTATGTTACTTCCGGTAAATGATCAAAACTGTAGACATCGATCAGGCTGGGCACTTTGTTTTTGATGATATTTACTTTATCCAGAATATCCTGTCCGCTGATAAATGCATATTTTACGGCTGCATCATTAAAAATAAATTCAAGTTCATTTACGTTGGTGGTGGGGTAAATGGGGCAAAGTGCTGCGCCGATCTGCTGGCAGGCCATATCCAGCATTAGCCACTCGGGCCGGTTTTTCGAAATCAGGGCAATCTTATCCTGGTTTTCAATGTGCATATCATGGCCGCTTACGCCAAGTTTCAATAAACCGGCACTAAGTTTATTTACGATTTCTTTTACTTCAGCCGTACTGTATTTGATCCATTTTCCGTTTTCCTTTCCGCAAAACATATCATCTTTCGGAAATTTATTTAACTGGTAATCGATGTAATCAAAAATTCTGGATTGTTCATTCATATAGCAATTATTCGTTTACTTGGATATTTATTTATTTTGGTTCTTTAGTTTTTCATATTCACGCTCTACCAGTGTGTCTTTATCCGTTTTATAGGCTTTAATGAATTTAAAAACCAGTCCGATGCCCAGGCCCAGCATAACCCATAAGGGCCAGGGGTTTCCATGGTAATCGCCATGGCGGCCCCTGGTAAAATACCATACGGCCCAGCATATAACCGAAATAACCACAAAGCCGATCAGGCTGTCCTGAAAATCGGCCCGGCGTTTGGCAATTTGCCATAATTTTTCATCGCGTTGCTCTTCCATAACTGTCGGTTTCTGCAACAAGTTAATAAAAAATTGCCGTTTCCGGAATAGCAATAAGGCAGGTAAAGGGGTATTTATTTATGGTAATACTGGCCCACCGGCACTTTAAAAATCCTGTTCTGCAAAAAATCATTCAGGGCTGCATTTTGTTTGGCATGGTCAGTAACCCATTTTTGATAGGCAGGCATATTTTGTTCGGTTGCAAAAACCCATTGGTTGTATGCTTCAAATATCCCTTCCTGTATATATTGTTTGTGTACCTGAAATAATTTAAAAGGAAATGATTTTGCATAGGTTGCATCCCATTCCAAAATAAACCTTGTTCTTAATACCGAAACCGTTTCGGTATTGATACCTGCTGTAAGCAGCGGGCTTTGCTTGTTCATGATTTTTAAATAAGCAAGTGTAAAAGGGTTTTTATCCTTATTGTTTTTTTCCAGGTTGGCCTCTGCAAATAATTTTTTGTAGCCTTCGAATAAAATATTTTTTATCTCAGGAGTAAGCGGGCTTTTTGGATCGATGTTGATAAATATCTCACCGTACAGCAAACTCCACACTTTATCTGTGGTAAAATAATAATACCTGCTGGCATGATAATAATTGCCGGCAAAACCAGGGTCATTTTCAATTCCCTTTTCCCAGTATTTTATGGCAGTATAATCATTTTTGGTCCAGAGTACTTTACCCAGCTCATTGTACAGCGGCCCGCTGTTGGGTAATTTTTTAATGCCCTTCCGGTACATTTCTTCGGCACCTTTGGCATCTTCCATAGCCCAGTATGCATCTCCGGCAATCTGAAAGCATTGGTCGTCAACATCATTCCGGTCGAATAAACGTTTTAAAACTTCAATGCATTTATTGTAATCTTTCGAATAATAATAATTCAGCCCCAGGTCTTTGGAAATTTCGAGGTTACCAGGTGCTTTGGTAAGCGCCCTGTTCAGGATCAGTATGGCATTGGAATAATCTCCCTTATGCATAAAGTCTCTTGCATTATCGTGCAATTGTTTGGCATCCTGGGCAAACAGTGTGGTTTGAGCGCAAACCGCAATAAGTATAAAAAAAAGTTTTTTCATCAAAATAAAGATACATTGAAATACAATATAAGCATCCCCTGCCCGGAAGATTAACAACAGTTATTCAGCAGAGGCATCGGCTATTAAATGGGTAAGCAGGCCATCCCGCAGTTTGGGTTCAAACCAGGTACTTTTGGGTGGCATTACATTACCACTGTCGGCAATATCAAATAATTGCTGAATGGTTACGGGGTGCAAACTGAATGCTACAGCCATTTCTCCGCTGTTCACCCTTTTTTCAAGTTCCTGCAGGCCACGTATGCCCCCAATAAAATCGATCCTTTTGTCTGTACGCTGGTCTTTGATATTCAGTACGGGATCCAGTAAATTATTTTGCAGAATAGATATATCCAGCACGCCTATGGGATCATGGCTGTAACTGTTTTCATGTGCGGTTAAGCGGTACCATTGGCCATCCAGGTACATACCTGTGTCGTGCAGTTTTGCCGGGGAAAATGCTTTGTCTGCTTTTTCCACAATAAATTTATTTTTTACTGCCATTAAAAAATCAGCGGTGCTCAATCCGTTTAAATCGGTAACCACCCGGTTGTAATCCATAATATACAACTGGTTTGCAGGAAACAGGGTAGTTAAAAAGATACCGGCACCTTTGGGGGCCTCCGTTCCAAGTGCAGCCCTTACTTTGGCTGCAGAAGCTGCACGGTGGTGACCATCGGCAATATAGGTACAGGGCACTTTTTCTTTGAACAGGTTTGAGATCTTTGCAATGGTATCATCATCATTAATGATCCATATGGTATGTTGTATGCCATCATCTGCAGTAAAATTATACACCGGGCTTTTTTCTTTCCATTTGTTGATCAGTGCATCAATTTCGTCTACATTGCGGTAGGCTAAAAAAACGTTGCCGGTTTGTGCACCGGTTGTTTTTATATGATTGATCCGGTCCAGTTCTTTATCAGGCCTGGTGAACTCATGTTTTTTTATCAGTCCGTTTTCATAATCATCAACCGAGCTTCCGCAAATAAGGCCGGTCTGACTTTTACCGTTCATCTGCAGTTCGTACAGATAATAACAGGCTTTGCTTTCCCTGAAGAGGATATTGCGGCTTATAAAAGCTTCGAGGTTCTCTTTTGCTTTTTCATATACTTCCGGAGCATGTATGTCAATTGTTTCAGGTAAGTCAATTTCACTTTTGGTGATGTGCAGAAAACTTACATTGTTACCCTGCGCTTCTATCTTGGCTTCTTTACTGTTCAATACATCATAAGGTCTTGATGCCACCTGTTTTGCCAGTTCCGCTGCGGGTCTCAGTGCTTTAAAGGGAGATATGGTTACCATGCTCTTTTAATTATTTATATAAGATTGAATTAAACGGTTTGTAATGCAAATTCATGCATAGCTTCTGTTAGTACCTGTACACTGGATATTGGCAGTGCATTGTAAATGGATGCCCTGAAACCGCCAACAAGCCTGTGACCCTTAATGCCCACAATACCCTGTTTTTTGGTGAACTCCAAAAATGATTCTTCAAGGGCCGTGTCGTTCATCACAAAGCATACATTCATTTTACTGCGGTCTTCTTTGTTTGCGGTGCCTTTAAAAACCGGGCTTTCATCAATGGCAGCATATAATAAGGCAGCTTTTTCATTATTGAGTTTTTCAACAGCAGATACACCGCCAAGGGCTTTCAGCCATCTTAACGTAAGCATACAAACATATACGGCAAAAACAGGCGGTGTATTTAACATCGAACCCTCTTTAATATGGTTTCGGTAATCCATAATGGTGGGGATGGCACGTTTTACTTTTCCTAAAATATTTTTATTGACCACTACCAGGTTTACGCCGGCCGGCCCCATATTCTTTTGTGCACCGGCATAAATAAGTTCAAATGAATTAAAATCCAGCACCCGGCTCAAAATATCGCTGCTCATATCGGCCACCAGGCTGTTGCTGGTTTTGGGTATGTTTTGCCATTGCGTGCCATAAATGGTGTTGTTGGTGGTGATGTGCAGGTACCTGGCATCGTTGGGCACAGCAAAATCCTTTGGTATATAAGTAAAATTGCCCTCTTTGCTGCTGCAAACCATTTCTACTTTCCCAAAAAGTTTTGCTTCTTTAATGGCTTTGGTACTCCAAACGCCGGTATCGGCATAAGCGGCTGTTTCTTTGTCATCCAGCAAATTCATGGGCACCTGCATGAACTGTGTAGATGCACCGCCATGCAGGAACAAAACCTCGTGGTCATCATCCAGCTGCATCAGTTCTTTCACCAAGGCCCGGGCTTCATCCATTACATCCTGAAAAACGGGGGTACGGTGCCCGGTTTCTAAAATGGATAAACCGGTACCATTAAAATCAAGGATGGCTTTTGATGCTTCTTCAAAAACTGATCTGGGTAAAATAGAAGGGCCTGCATTGAAATTGTGAACAGCTGTCATGCGTCAAATAAATTTTCAACTGCAAAAATACCCAAATCAATTCAATCAGCATTTATTGTTCTTCACGGCCGATCATCCGGCCGCCCAAACTCCATTGTTTATTGAGGTTTTCAAATTCCTTAAGGTCATCTGCAGTAAATTTTTGTGTGACCAGGGCTTTTAGATCGGGCTGCCCGGCATTGATCCATGCGGTATACCAGAATGATGCTATGGCGAATATCGACTGGCGCATCCGCCGTTCAATCATGCCGTTGAGCATTTTATTATAGGCTATGGTAAAGGCCGATGAGTATTGACGGATCGTTTTACCGTTCCTGTTTTCAAAAGCATATTTCTTATCGTCGGAAAATTTTTTGGTAAGCTCGCGTTCGTACGTTAAAACCGTATCGGCTGCCCGGGCACTTTCCAAAACCCTTTTCCAGATAAAATCGCCGGGGTTTTGGATGTATGAAGCTTTGCCAATAAAGAAGTTAAATTCTTTTTCACCCAGCAATTCGGGTACCCGGCTTTCCCAAAATGCATGAATCCCTTTTTGATTGGTAAACTGCCCGTTGTGGTTGCTGCTGGCATGCAGGGGCACATGAGCATCCGAAATGTAATGACCTATCTCGGCACTGCACTTCATGATCTGTACGTAATTTTTTTCTTTAAAAGCATTTGTTAGCCGGTGTAACATATTTTGTACATGCCAGGGAACGATGCCGTGTTGTTTTAAAGAATCTTCACCGAATTTTTCAGCGGCTTCTTTCCAGTTTCTGGGCAGATTTGGATAGGGATAGGTACCATAATGATCAATATCAATATAATGCCTGGGCCCTTCTTCCGGCACGGCATATCTTCTTTTATCCGGATCAACCGAATGTTCGCTTAAGAAAACAATATTGGGTTTATATAAAACCAGCATATCCGGCGGCAATAAAAAAACGGCGTAATAATTAATTTTTTGGTGGGCATAAAACCCCCAGCAATAAAGCTGTTTGCCGTAAAGCAGAAAAATAAGAAGGGGTAGTAAAAAACGGATAGCTTTTTTCATGGGTACATCATAAAGCTATTTAAAATTACAGATTATTTTTTGGTTTCATCTTCATCAATATCTGTTACACCGCCACTTACAGCAAATTTCATAGATTGCGAGGCGCTGATATGCTCTATAAGCCGGATCCTGTTTTTGGGAATAACATATACATTGCCGGCTATGGAATAAGCCATGGGTACATACACGGTTACATATTCAAGTAAGCCAAAATCGGTCATGTCTTCCCGGGTAATAAATCCAAACCGCCATACATCATTATCATCTATGTTGGCAAGCACATGTTTGGTAAATTTTTTATTTTCACCGGCAAAGGCTTCAAAAAAATCACGGGTGGTGGCATAAATATGCTTGATGCCGGGTGTTTTTTCAAGCAGTTTGTCAAAAAAACTCACAAACCGGCTGGTAATAAAAAAGGAACTTATATAACCGGTTAAGATCAAAACGGCTATGATGATCACAAAGCCGATACCATAATTCCTTACGTGTACCACACCCTGGGCATCGGTATAGTAAAATATAGGTATTAAACTATCGATAGATGATACCGCCCAGTAAAAAAAATAAGCAGTAATGGTTACCGGCCCTAAAACAAGCAGCCCCTGCAGAAAATACTGGAGAACTTTTTTATAGTGAAACCCCTTATTCATAATAATATATTTAGTGCACCAAAGATAAATGTTTCATAAGGGAATGATAAAAGCGCCTTTTATCCCTCATTCATGCCGTTCATTAAAAAATTGTTACGGATTGTAAAAAAAACGATGGAAACTTTGGTTACATTAAAAGTTTCCTTAGTTTTGCAGCCGATTATGACAGATACAGATACCAAATCAAGGATTCAGAAAGCGGCACACGACCTGGTGATGCGATACGGCATTCGCAGTGTGAGTATGGATGATATTGCCACCAACCTGGGCATCAGCAAAAAAACCATTTACCTGTATTTTAAAGACAAGGACGAACTGGTAGAAGCTGTTGTTGATGAAGTGATTGCAACCAATCAATGTGCCTGTAAAGCGGATATAGAACGCTCGGAAAATGCGGTGCATGAAATTTTCCTGGTAATGGAGATGATGGCGGAAATGCTGAAGACCATGAACCCCTTCATTTTGCATGATATGCAGAAATACCATCCTTCGGCCTTCAGTAAATTCAAAAAACATAAAAATGAATTCCTGTATAATATATGTACTCAAAACCTTTTGCGTGGTGTAAAAGAAGAGTTGTACAGGCCCGAAATAGAACTCGATATTTTATGCAGGTACCGCGTAGAAACCCTGTTCATACCTTTCAACCCGGAGTTTCAGCAAAGTTTAAAACACAACCTGGCAAAAATTGAAGAGGAGATACTGATGCATTTTCTTTTCGGCCTGGTATCACAGAAAGGGTATAAGCTGATCATTAAATACAGGGAACAAAAAAACAAACCGGCAATAAAAAAATAAAGCGATAAAAAAGTTGTGATGAAAAAATTAAGGAGTTATAGCCTGATGATCATTTGCCTGCTGGCATTACACCCTGGGGCAGATGCACAAACAGTAAATTCATTTACGGTTCAACAGGCAATTGATTATGCCAAAAAAAATTCGGTACAGGTAAAAAATGCACTGCTGGATATTCTCATTCAGAAACAGGTAAACCGGGATGTTACTTCCATTGCCTTGCCCCAGATCAACGGAAGTATGTCGGTAACAAGAAATATTGATATACCGGTGCAGGTAATACCCAATTTTATAGCGCCCGCAACATACCAGGTGTTAATAGACGAAGGCGTTAAAAATGGAAACGGGCAACCGGTTACTTTTCCTGCAGGAGGTTTTGGAAACCTGCTTTTTCCATTTGGGAATCCATGGAATGCCAATGCAGGCATAACACTGAGCCAGATCGTATTTGACGGCCAGGTGTTTATTGCCCTTAAAGCACGTGACGGGACCATGGATTACCAGCGAAAAATAGCTGAACTTACCGAAGAGCAGATCAAAGCAAATGTATATAAAGTGTATTACCAGCTGGTAACCGGAAAAATACAGATTGAATTGCTGGACGCCAATATAAAAAGGCTTGAAAAATTAAAGCGGGATGTACAGATCATGTACGACAATGGCTTTACTGAAAAGGTAGACATAGATAAACTGGCTGTACAGCTTGCCAACCTGGAGACAGAAAAACTGAAAGCAAACAATTTGATCAAAAACGGGTACTCTGGTTTAAAGTTACTGATGGGTATGCCTATACAGGACAGCCTGGTACTTACCGATACACTCGATGACAGCATGATTAAAGAAGGTGTGCTGGAAGCAAGCCAATATAAATATTCCGACCGTAAAGACTTTCAGATTCTTGAAGTAGCCAATAAACTTAATGCACTTAATGTGAGAAGGTATAAGCTTACACAGATACCTTCTTTTGCCCTGGTGGGCGGATATAGCAAACAGGCACAAAGAAACGAGTTTGATTTTTTTGGCAAGGGCGACTGGTTTACCAGCTCCTATATTGGTTTACAAATGCGGGTACCCATTTTTAATGGTTTTGCTATTAAGGCCAAAACACAAAAAACCAGGCTGGAAGCTCAAAAAACCCTCAATCAAACAGAAGCGCTGAAGATAAATATTGATTACGAGGTTGAAAGTGCAAAAAATAATTTTATTGCCGCAGTGGCATCAATGGACTTCCAAAAAAAGAATATGACGCTGGCTGAAAAAGTATACGGACAAACAAAAAAGAAATACGAAATAGGCACCGGCTCTGCAACAGAAATAAATACAGCACAGCTTGATCTGAAGACAGCTCAAACCAATTATATCAGCGCTTTATCTGATGCCATCATTGCAAAAATTGATTTTTTGAAAGCGACCGGAAAATTATAATAAAACAGACCAATTAAATAAAGATGAAAAAGTTCACACAAATTTCGATAGTCCTTTTTGCCACCGTTTTAATGGCATCCTGCGGCGACAGTAAAAAAGATACTGCTGCCGGTATCAACGATAAAAAAGCTGCCCTGGAAAAACTAAAGGCCAGTCAGCTTAAAAACGACGAAGCCATAAAAAAATTACAGGCCGAACTGGAGAAACTGGACAGCAATACTGCCCTGGCTGCCAAAATAAAACTGGTGGCAGTTGCCGAAGTAAACACCCGGGATTTTAAACATTATATAGACCTGCAGGGCCATGTGGATGCACAGAATATATCCTATATCTCACCACGCGGAATGCCCGGACAGGTAAAAGCCGTTTATATACAACAGGGCCAGTATGTAAAAAAGGGCCAGCTGTTACTAAAGCTTGATGATGCCATAGTACAACAGCAGGTAGCCGCCGCCAGGCAACAGCTTGAAGGCATTAAAACCCAGTTGGGATTTGCCAAAAACCTGTACCAGCGGCAAAAGAATTTATGGGACCAGGGTATAGGAACCGAAGTGCAGTTAATAACAGCTAAAACAAATGTAGAGAGTTTGGAGAACCAGCTATCGGCTGCAGGTGAGCAGGTAAAAGTGGCCGTTGAACAAATGAAGACCACCAGTGTAACCAGTGACGTGAACGGAGTGGCCGATATCGTGTCCATCAGGGTTGGCGAAACTTTCCAGGGAATGACAGCCATGGGGCCTCAAATAAAAATTGTAAACACCAGTAATTTAAAAGTGGTTACCAATATCCCCGAAAATTATTTAACCCGGGTAAACAGGGGTTCGGTGGTAGAAATAAGTATTCCTGATGCTAATAAAAAACTAACATCATCCATTTCATTGATCAGCGAATCCGTTGATGCAACATCAAGAGGGTTTATTGCCGAAGCAAAAATTCCTGTTGATCCTGCATTAAAGCCAAACCAGTCGGCCATTATGCGCATACTGGATTATGCGGCGGCCAATGCAGTGGTAATACCTGTAAATACTGTGCAGAGCGACGAAACCTCCAAATATGTGTATATACTTACAACGCTCAGCAATGGAAAATCTGTTGCAAAAAAAGTATCTGTGGTCATAGGTGAAGTGTATGGAAATGATGTAGAAATCAAAGCCGGACTGAAAAGCGGCGATAAGCTGATAACAGAAGGTTACCAGAATATTTATGACGGGCAGCTGATCAGTACTTCAATTCTGTAGGCCCCCTCTAAATCTCCTCTGCCGCGGCGGAGTGACCTGAATGCGTAAGATAATTTAAGGTTTTTTCAGAATACTAAATGGAATAGCTTAAAGTAATTAAAAGAAGTACAAATAATAAGGGTCTTTAAAGCCCCCTCCATGGGAGGGAATTTAGGGGAGGCCTCAAAACTAATTTTATGAATTTAATAGAAGGTATAGGTAAAAAATTTAAGGAATTTGGCCCCACAAGCTGGTCAATCAATAACCGTACGGCCATTTATATCATTGCCATCATTGTATCTGTTTACGGGTTAATGACCTTTAACAGTTTGCCCAAAGAACAGTTTCCGGATATTGTGGTACCCACCATCAGCATAACTACTGTATATGTGGGTAATTCACCTAAGGATATTGAAAACCTGGTAACCAGGCCGCTGGAAAAACAATTAAAAGGCATCAGCGGGGCCAAGGTTAAAAAAATTACCAGTACATCACAAACCGATTTCAGTTTGATCGTGGTGGAATTTGACACTGATGTGAAAACAGAAATTGCCAAAGTGAAAGTGAAAGATGCGATTGATAAGGCAAAAACAGATCTGCCCAATAACCTCACCTCACAACCAGATGCACAGGAATTTGCCTTTAGTGAAATGCCCATCATGTTTGTAAACGTAAGCGGTGATTTTGACGGCATTAAATTAAAAGAGTATGCCGATAAACTGCAGGACAGGTTTGAAGAACTATCTGAGATTACCCGCGCCGAAATCGTTGGTGCCCCCGAAAGGGAAATACAGGTAAATGTTGATCCATACAAAATGCAGGCAGCCCGTGTCAGTTTTATGGATATTGAAAATGCCATAAGCAGGGAAAATCGTGATATTACCGGAGGGTTGGTGGAAGTAGGTAATATGCGCCGCACCATTAAAATTAAAGGGCAGTTCACCAGTGCTTTGAATTTGCAGAATATTGTGGTAAGAAGCAGTGCCCGGGGAGCATCGGTTTATTTAAAAGATATTGCCGAATTAAAAGACACCATCAAGGAGAAAGACAGTTATGCCAGGCTGGATGGGAAAAATGTGATTACCATCAATATTGTAAAGCGTGCCGGCGAGAACCTGATCAGCGCAGCGGGAAAAGTAAAGGACATTGTAAAAAAAATGAAGGAAGATGATGTGCTGCCAAAGGATTTGAAAGTGGTCATCACCGGCGATCAGAGTAAAGCAACAGCCACTTCATTCAATGAGCTGATCAATACCATTATCATTGGTTTTGTATTGGTTTTATTGGTACTGATGTTCTTTATGGGAGTAACCAATGCCTTCTTTGTGGCATTGAGTGTACCCTTAAGTGTATTTGTTGCCTTTTTGTTTTTGCCTATTGGCGATGCCATTATAGGCACACCGGTAACACTGAACTTCATTGTTTTATTTGCCCTTCTTTTTGGCTTGGGTATTATTGTGGATGATGCGATTGTGGTAATTGAAAATACCCACCGGATCTATAATAACGGCAAAGTGCCGATCATACGAAGTGCCAAAGAAGCAGCCGGCGAAATTTTTATTCCGGTACTGGCCGGTACCGCTACCACGCTTGCGCCATTCTTCCCATTGCTTTTCTGGAAAGGCATTATCGGTAAGTTTATGATTTACCTGCCCACCATGTTAATACTTACCCTGGCAGCTTCGCTCATTGTGGCCTTTATTTTCAACCCGGTATTTGCCGTAAGCTTTATGAAACCCGAAGGCAGGGAATTTGAAGAACCCAAAAACACCATATTTAAAAAACCGTTTTTTTGGGTGGCCATCATTTTTGGAGGGCTACTGCACCTTTCCGGCTGGCATGGAACGGCAAACTTCCTTTGGTTTATGGTAATATTGTCTATACTTAACCGTTATGTTTTTAATGATATCATTCATTATTTTCAGAACAGGGTATTGCCCGGTTTAATGCGCCGCTACGAAACCCTGTTACGCTGGGTACTAAAAGGTACAAGGCCGGTTTGGATGCTGGTGAGTTTATTTGTTTTATTCCCGGTGGCCGCAGGGTTATTGTTTTTTAGTGTAAGCTCTGGCAGAACCAAGTCAACATTCTTTCCAAGCGGTGATCCCAATTTTATTTATGTGTATTTAAAAATGCCCATAGGTACCGATGTAAAAACCACCGACAGTGTTACTAAATTTCTGGAGAAAAAAGTATACAAGGTGCTGGAAGCAGAAAAACCCGGTACAGAAGGAAGTATTGTGGAAAGTGTAATCACCAATGTGGCCAACAGTGCCAATAATCCGCGCAGTAATAACCGCAGCGTTCAGTCTAACCTGGGCCGTATCCAGATATCGTTTGTTGAATTTGAAAAGCGGCATGGCAAAAAAACCAAACCTTACATGGATGAGATCAGGAAACAGATGGTGGGTGTGCCCGGTGCCAGTATTGAAGTGGCACAGGAAGACGGGGGGCCGCCAACCGATCCGCCGGTTAATATAGAAATTATAGGCGATAGTTATGAGGAGATCGCAAAAGTTGCCAGCAGCTTATCCAATTATTTAGATACCAACCAGGTGTATGGTATCGAAAATCTGAGGATGGATGTTGACCTGAACAGTCCCGAGATCACTGTAAATGTTGACCGGGAAAAAGCCATGATGGAGGGATTGAGTACTGGCCAGATAGGATCGGAAATAAGAACGGCTGTTTTTGGAAAAGAAGTAAGCAAACTGAAAGAAGGTGAGGATGAATACAAGATACAGCTGCGTTACAGCGATCTGCAGCGAAGCAACATTACCGACATAATGAATATGCGCATCACATTTATGGATATGAATACCATGATGGTAAAATCAATTCCGGTAAGTGCTGTTGCAACCATTGATTATACCAATACATCCGGTGCCATTGCCCGTAAGAATGTAAAACGTACCATACAGTTGCAGTCGAATGTACTTGACCCTACTTTAACAGGAAAAGTAAACCAGCAACTGGCCGATAAAATAAAGGACTTTAAATTAAAAAGCAGGGTACCGGCCGGTATAACCATTAAACAAACCGGTCAGGGCGAGCAGGAAGCAGAAACAAATACTTTTTTACTGAATGCATTGTTGCTTGCCATGGGGTTAATATTCCTGATCCTTGTTTTGCAGTTTAACTCTATGAGTAAACCATTTATTGTACTCACAGAAATTTTCTTTTCAATAATCGGCGTTTTACTGGGCTACGCTTTAACCGGTATGACCATTGCAACCATCATGTTGCTGGTAGGTATCATTGGCCTGGCCGGTATAGTAATTAAAAACGGGATCCTGCTAATTGAATTTACCGATGAATTGCGCACCAGGGGTGTTAAAACCAGGGAAGCAGCCATACAGGGCGGAAAGATCCGTATCATTCCGGTTTTATTAACAGCCCTGGCAACCATGCTCGGTTTGCTGCCGCTGGCTGTGGGCTTCAATATAGATTTTCAATCTTTATTCCAGCACCTGAATCCACATATTTTCTTTGGAGGCGATAGCGTGGTTTTCTGGGGGCCATTAAGCTGGACGATCATTTTTGGATTGATATTTGCCTTCTTCCTTACGTTAATAATGGTACCCAGTATGTACATTATTGCCGAAAGACTGCGCAGGCCAATGGAGAAATTTTATGGAACCAGATATATTGCCATACTCGGGTTTACCGGTCCGCTATTCTTCCTGTTTGTAGGTATCATGTACCTGGTTAGAAGAATACAGGGTAAAAAAGTTTGGAATGGTAAATTAAAAGAGATCAGATCCTGAAAAACCTTTTTTTAAGATAATAATGCCGCTCAGTTTTTGGGCGGCATTTTATTTTTCTTTTATCATATTTTTATCAAAATAAAATTACTAAAGCATTATATCTTTATTACCTGAAATTTGTTTTTTTAATCGCTTCGGAAACCCTCTCCGCCAGCTGGCGGAGGAGATGGAGGGGGCCAAAAATTATAGCCATGCGAACAAACCATGAAATTGATTACAAAATTTACGGCGAAGAACTTCAGTTTGTAGAAATTGAACTGGACCCCAACGAAACAGCCATTGCAGAAAGCGGCGCCTTTATGATGATGGACAACGGAATTGAAATGCAAACCATTTTTGGCGATGGCAGCCAGCAGCAAAGCAGCGGCTTACTCGGTAAATTAATGAGTGCCGGCAAACGCCTAATTACCGGCGAAAGTTTATTTATGACTGCGTTCACCAATACCGGGCAGGGTAAAAAAAGGGTAAGTTTTGCTTCGCCTTACACCGGTAAAATTATTAAGTTCGATTTAAGCGAGTTGGGCGGTAAGATCATTGCACAAAAAGATGCATTCCTTTGTTCGGCAAAAGGAGTGAGCATTGGTATCGAATTTCAGCGAAAATTGGGTACCGGTATTTTTGGCGGCGAAGGGTTTATAATGCAAAAACTGGAAGGTGATGGGATGGCTTTTGCACATGCAGGCGGCTTTGTGGTTGAGCGGCAATTGCAGCCCGGCGAAGTGTTAAAAGTAGATACCGGTTGCGTGGTGGCTTATACACCCAATGTTGATTTTGATATTGAAATGGTGAAGGGAATAAAGAATTTTATGTTTGGCGGCGAGGGCTTATTCTTTGCCAGGCTAACCGGTCCCGGCCATGTATGGTTACAAAGTTTACCGATCAGCCGTTTGGCCGGCCGCATCATGCAGTATGGTACCTACAAACGAAAAGAAGAAGGCGGCATTTTAGGCGGCCTGGGTAATTTACTGGATGGGAGGGAGTAATTCATATCAGTTTTTCTGCATCGCAGATTAAGGGAAAAGCCGGGTTAACTCCCCGGCTTTTTTAATAAAAATTTGGTTGGTTCATTTTATTAATCGTATATTTGCGATATAAAATAAAGAAATGGCCATTCACAAAAAAGAAGCATTTACACAAAAAGAGCAGGAACTGGCAGAATTTGCAAAAGCACTGGCTCACCCGGCACGTATTGCCATTTTAAAATTGTTGGCGCAAAAGAATGCCTGTATATGTGGTGAGATAGTGGATGTGTTACCGCTTTCGCAATCAACCGTATCGCAGCATTTAAAAGAACTGAAAAATGCCGGCCTGATCGATGGGAGTATAGATGGCCCACGCAGCTGCTACTGCATTAACTGGAAAGCCTTTGAAAAATTCATGGGCGAATTCAGTTTCTTGTTTAATAAACTGAAAGTACAGCAGGAAAAAGCCTGTTGTTGAAACCCCCTCCGCCCCCTGAAGGGGGAACTACGGAGTAGATTTAAGCGAAGAATCTTTGTAAATTATAAATAGTAATGAATTAATAACTACCAACTCCCGGTTCCCGAAGTCCTGAGCTTGTCGAAGGATGGAGAGGGGTTGGGGTGAGGTCAAAAACAAAACCATGAACAACGAAACACAAATTAAAGAACTGGTAAAAGAAAAGTATGCTGCCATTGCAGAACAAAGCCACACCCAGAATGCCACTTCCTGCTGCGGCGCCACCTCCAGTTGTGGCGGCGATGAAGTGTATAACATCATGAGTGATGATTATACAAAAATGGAAGGCTATAACCCGGATGCCGATCTGGGATTGGGCTGCGGATTGCCAACCGAATTTGCTAAAATTAAAGCCGGCGATACGGTTATCGATTTAGGCAGCGGCGCCGGTAACGATGCGTTCATTGCCCGTAAAATCGTAGGCGAAAACGGCAAAGTATTGGGTATTGATTTTACGGAGGCTATGATTGCCAAAGCAAGAACCAATGCCGAAAAACTCAACTTCAACAATGTAGAATTCAGGCTGGGTGATATTGACGATATGCCCGTTACCAGTAATTATGCCGATGTAATTGTAAGTAATTGCGTACTGAATCTGGTGCCCAACAAACACAAAGTGATCAGCGAAATTTTCAGGGTATTAAAACCCGGTGCACATTTTTCTATTTCAGATATTGTTTTGGAAGGGGCCCTTCCTGCAAAATGGAAAGAAGTAGCAGAGCTTTACGCAGGTTGTGTAAGCGGAGCCATACAAAAACAGGTTTACCTGGAAATGATTGAGGCTGCCGGGTTTAAAAATGTTGTGCTCCAAAAAGAAAAGGAAATTATTATCCCGGACGATATTTTAAAAAATTATTTATCGGAAACAGAAATTGCGGATTATAAACAAGGGAACACCAAAATAACCAGCATAACCGTATATGCTGAAAAACCAGATAATGATAACAGGAAAAGCTGTGCACCCGGAAGCGGATGCTGCTAAACCATCTTATAAACAGCCATCATAAATATGAAAAAGAAACTGCTTTTTGTTTGTATCGAAAACAGCAACCGGTCTCAAATGAGCCAGGCATTTGCCAAAATGATCGGCGGCGATGATGTGGAAGCATACAGTGCCGGCAGCAAACCCAGTGGTATTGTAAACCCAAAAGCGATTGCAGCCATGAAAGAACTGGGCTACGATTTGAGTAAACATGACAGTAAAAGTCTGGATGAAGTAAAGGCATTTGCACCCTTTGATGCCGTGGTAACCATGGGATGCGGTGATGCCTGTCCCTGGATGCCGGCCAAAAAATTTATCGACTGGCAAATACCTGATCCAAAAAATATGGAACCTGCCGCATTTAATGAAGTGCGGGATCTGATCAAAAGCAAAGTAGCAGAACTGATCGCAGGTATATAATAAAAGATCCCCCGGAATTATTCCGGGGGATCTTTTTTATTGCAAGGAATTTTATTTTAATCCCGGCCTGACAGCAAGGACAATAATCTTAAGATTTCAAGATATAACCAAACGATCACCACCAGCAGGCCAAAAGCACTGTACCATTCCATGTATTTAGGGGCACCCATTGCAGCACCGGTTTCTATCATATCAAAATTCAGAATTAAGTTCAATGCAGCCAAAGCCACAACGAAAATTGAAAAACCAATTCCCATTAAACTGCTTTGATGCAGAAATGGAACTGATATTCCAAAGAAACTCAGCACAAAAGTGATAAGGTAAAAAATGGCAATTCCGGCAGTGGCTGTTAAAACAATAGCCCTGAATTTTGCAGTAACTTTTATTATTTTGAATGAATACAATAAATACATGGCAATGCAGGTTCCAAAAGTGAGGCCTACTGCATTCATAATGATGTTTGGAGCCTGTTCTGCAAAAGCAAAATTATAATAGGCAGATATGCCACCTACGAATAAACCTTCCAGCAGGGCATACGCAGGTGCCAGGTATGAAGACCATTCTTTTTTAAACATCAGCACAATCGCCACTACCAATCCTCCGATGGCTCCCGTTAATATTAAAGGCATTACTTGTCCGCCATCAGCAAATTCTTTCCACGAATAAAATGCAGTTCCCATGACCATTAAAAATAAAAACCCGAACTTATTCATGGTTCCCCTTACGGTCATCGCATTTTCATGACTCACCACCTCATCCAATACGGTATCCTTGAATCTTTTTTCAGTTAGAACAGGGTTGCTTGATTTAAAAATTGCCATAAAAATATATTTAGAGGTTAAAAATAAAGATTTATTCGTTAAAAAATATGTTATTTTATTGTCATAAAGCAGGTTATCACCAGCCTTTAAGTTCCTTATCTTTGCCAAATGGAACAGTTATTACAGCAAATCACAGCTTTAAAATCAGAAATAGCGGCATATAACGATACCGATGCCGAAACCTTCCGCATTAAATACCTGGGCACCAAAGGCCTGGTTAAAGCCATAATGGGCGAAATGAAAAATGTGGCTGCAGAAAACAAAAAGGAGGCCGGACAGCTTTTGAATGAGTTTAAATTATTTACTGAAGCAAAATACGAGGAGTTAAAGGGCACATCGAACAACGGGCAACCAGCAACGGCCAATAACATGGATCTTTCTTTACCTGCCGACCCCTTGCCCCTTGGCAGCCGTCATCCCATCAGCATTGTAAAAAATAACATTATTTCAATTTTTCAACGGCTTGGTTTTGCTGTTGCCGAAGGCCCCGAGATTGAAGACGACTTTCATAATTTTACTGCATTAAATTTACCAGAGAACCACCCTGCCCGGGATATGCAGGATACGTTTTATATTTCACAAAATCCCGATTGGCTGTTGCGTACACATACCAGCAGTGTTCAGGTACGTGAAATGCAGAAGGGGAAATTGCCCATCCGCATCATTTGTCCCGGCCGGGTTTACCGAAACGAAACCATCAGTGCAAGGGCACATTGCTTTTTTCACCAGGTAGAAGGTTTATACATTGCCGAAAATGTTTCTTTTGCAGATCTGAAGCAAACATTATACTTCTTTGTACAGGAAATGTTTGGCAAAGAAGTGAAAGTGCGTTTCCGCCCCAGTTATTTCCCCTTTACCGAACCCAGTGCCGAAATGGACATCAGCTGTTTGATATGCGGGGGCGAAGGTTGCAGCGTTTGTAAAAAGACCGGTTGGGTAGAAATACTCGGCTGCGGTATGGTACACCCCAATGTACTCGACAACTGTGGCATCGACAGCAACAAATACACCGGCTTTGCATTTGGTATGGGTATAGAAAGAATTACCATGCTTAAATACCAGATAAAAGACCTCAGGCTGTTCAGCGAAAACGATGTAAGGTTTTTGAAACAGTTCACTTCGGCGATATAAAATTGTAAATTTTAGTATGGTACAACCCATTAATACCATCTGCGTTATTGGCGCCGGCACCATGGGCAGCGGAATTGCCCAAACTGCAGCACAAAGCGGTTTTTATACTTTATTATTTGATATTAATGAAGAGGTGCTGGCCAGGGCAAAGGCTGCCATTGAAAAAAGCCTGCAGTTTCTGGTGGATAAAGAAAAAATTACTGCGGCAGAGAAGGAAAATTCTTTTCAACGCATCCGTTTTGTAAGCGATACCAACGATTGCCTTGCAGATATTATTATAGAGGCCATTGTAGAAAAAACAGAGGCCAAAGTTGATATCTTTAATCAGCTGGCTGAGTTAAACCATTCCGAAGTGATCTTTGCAACCAATACCTCTTCCTTATCAATTTCTGATATTCAGGTAAAAGTACAGAACCCTCAAAGGGTGGTGGGCATGCATTTCTTTAACCCTGCCCAGGTAATGAAACTGGTTGAAGTGGTTAAAGGAAACCAGACACTTGACTCATATGCACAAACCGTGTATGATCTGTGTTTACAGATGAAAAAAACACCGGTGATGTGTACCGATGCGCCCGGTTTTATTGTAAACCGGGTGGCCCGGCATTATTATCTGGAGGCCATGAAACTGGTAGAAAACGGAATTGCTTCAATGGAAAATGTTGATGAAATTATGGAAGCATCGGGATTTAAAATGGGGCCTTTTAAATTAATGGACCTTATTGGCAACGATATTAACCTGGCCGTATCGCAATCTTTATATGATGCCTGCGACCATGCAGAACGGTTTAAACCATCGGTTTTACAGAAAGATAAAGTAGCAAAAGGAGAACTGGGAAAAAAAACCGGGAAAGGATTTTATGAATACAAATAATGGATGATTGAAAATGGAATAATGGATAATGCCTTAAAGTAATCACATTGTTCATTTTTAAAAAACATTATCGCTTTTAAAATGATAACCGGGCAATGAAGTGAAACGTTTTCGTATTATTACATTATTAATTATCCCTGTCTGCAGACAGGCAGGCATTAAAAAATTATCCATTAAATATGATTTTAGTAACCGGCGGAGCAGGTTTGTTAGGGAAAGCGTTAATTCAACAATTACTGCAGACCGGTAAGCAGGTAAGGGCTATTTATAATAAAACCCCGGTTACCGGTTTTAATGGTGTACATCTGCAGCAGTTTCAATGCGATATTTTAGATGTGATTGGATTGGAAGAAGCGATGCAGGGTGTTGATGAGGTGTATCATTGTGCAGCCATTGTTACTTTTAATCCCCGGCGCAGGCAGGAGATGTATAAGATCAATATTGAGGGCACTGCCAACGTGGTTAATGCAGCATTGGATGCAGGCATAAAAAAAATGGTTTACGTAAGTTCAGTAGCTGCCCTGGGAAGAATACGGGAAAATGAAATGATCAATGAAACCATGAACTGGACAGAGCAAACCAGCAACAGTGCATACGGGCAAAGTAAATACATGGCCGAAATGCAGGTGTGGCGAGGAATTGGGGAAGGGCTGAACGCTTTAATTGTAAACCCGGTGATCATACTGGGGCCGGGCGACTGGAACAGCGGGTCATCCAAGATTTTTAAAAGTGTTTATGATGAATTTCCCTGGTATGCAAACGGCAGCTCCGGGTTTGTTGATGTAAGGGATGTGGCAAAAGCCATGATTGAATTAATGAACAGTGATATCACTGCAGAAAGGTTTATCATAAGCGCCGAAAACAGGAGTTACGCAGATGTGTTTAATATGATAGCAAATGCATTTGGTAAAAAAAGGCCTTACAGGCAGGTAACTCCTGCCCTGGCAAAAATAGTATGGCGGCTGGAAGCCATAAAAAGTTTTTTTACAGGTAAAGATCCCCTGATTACAAAAGAAACTGCAGCAACTGCACTGGCCCGGGTTAAATTTGATAACAGCAAGCTGAAAAGGTTTTTACCGGGTTTTACTTACCATTCAATTGAAGATACCATAACTGATACCTGCACAGCATTACAACAAAAGATTAACAACCGTTAATTTAAATTTGCATGATACATGCACGGCTGATGCTAAAATAATTTTACATGAAGAAGCGTATCCTGGTTTTATTAATTTCATTTTATTATATATCTGCTTTTTCGCAAACGGGGTATACCATCAGCGGAAAAATTATTGATGCGGCCTCTAAACTGCCATTACAGGGCGCTTCTGTTTTTGCAGAAAATACAACCATTGGTACAGCAACAAACGAACAGGGTTTCTTTACTTTAAGGTTACCCAATGGTGGTTACAGCATTGCAGTAACATTTACAGGCTACCAGACAGAAACGAAAAGGGTTACAGCGGCCGATGGCATAAACAATGATTTAGTGATAGAGGTCAGGAAAAAAGAGAAGTCACTGGAAGAGTTTGTAGTAAAATCAACTGCAGAAGTTACAGACGGGCTTGCCAAGTACGGCGATTTTTTTATAGACAATTTTATTGGCAAAACGGTAAACAGCAGGCAATGTTATATTAAGAACAAGGAGGCATTAAAGTTTTTTTATTACCGGAGAACCAAACGCCTGAAAATACTGGCAACAGCACCTCTTGAAATTGTAAACAACGCATTGGGGTATACAATTACATACCAGTTGGATTCATTTGTACACGAATACAATTCACAGGTTAACCTGTACACTGGCAATCCCCTGTTCCGCGAAATGCAGTCGAACGACCCTGCCCAGGTTGAAAAATGGAATGCAGCACGTAAAGAGGCTTATAATGGTTCTATCCTGCATTTTATGCGCAGCATGTACCATAAAAAGTTAAAGGAAGAAGGTTTTGAAATTCAGTTTATTGTAAAGAACAATGACAAAGAAACAGCCGTTCCCTTAAAAAATTTTTACGGAGCGGTGAATTACAATCTGGATGACAGCAGCAAAACGGTGGATATTTTTCCAAGGCAAAAAGAAGTAGCAGTGATTTATAAAAATGAGGGTTTACCGGATGCTTACGCCGAAACAGTTCCTGATGCTTCATCAAAATTTCAGCTCTCTGTGCTTTCTTTCTTGCCTGAAGAATCTTTGAATATTGAAGAAAATGGATTTTATTTTGAACAGAATGACATTACCATTACCGGTTACTGGGCCTGGGAAAAAGCAGGCGATATGCTGCCCTATGATTTTGATTATAAAGAAAAATCTTCCCCGCTGGTTATAAAAAACGAGGTTCCTGAAAGGGATACGGATAAGGCAGCAACAGCGGTAATCCGGACCAATGAAACACTTTTAACCGGGGTTAACTGGAAAGTGGAAGAGAGCAGGGTGATCGACGGAAATACCATGCTGTATTATAAAAGAGGCGGGGAAGGAAATTCTGTCAATTTTGACAATGATTTTTACAAATTCAATGCAGACAATACCGGCATCTATAGTTTCAACGGTCAGGATTATACATTCAACTGGAAATACCTGGATGCCGAAAAGACCAAACTGGAAATGATCATTTTATATCCCACAGCACTTGTTGTTAATCTTGAAAATGTAACACTTACTGCCGGCTCACTCAAATACACCCGTATGCAAAAAATTAACGGGATAAATTCTGTGGCTGTTGAATCAAGAACAATTAAAGAACAATAACATTATTTGCCCATAACTTTTTCCCACAATTCCGGTATCCTTTTTACCCAAACCAATTCCCTGGATTTTTCTTTGGCTTCCAGTATGGGTGAACCTAAATAGGCTTTGTTTCCTGCCACATCTCCACCAACACCACTCTGGCCATAAATAACGGCATTTTGGCCAATGGTGAGTGTTTTGTTTACACCTACCTGTCCCCATAAAGTAACACCATCTTCTAAAGTAACCACGCCTGCAATACCCACCTGTGCTGCTAAAAGGCAGTTCTTTCCTAAAACCGTATCATGCCCGATGTGTATCATATTATCCAGCTTACATCCCCTGCCAATTATGGTATCGTGGCTCACGCCGCGGTCGATGGTACATCCTGCGCCAATTTCTGCATAATCTTCAATGATCACCCTGCCGCAATCTGGCATTTTTTTATACCACAATTCACGGTCTTTTTTCGTGTTATAATAAAAGGCATTGCTGCCTATTACGGTACCTGCCTGTATGACCACATGATCTCCAATAATGCAATGGTCCATGATGGTTGTATTTGGATGAATGATGGTGTTTTTTCCGATGCGTACATGGTTGCCGATAAATGCACCCGGATAAATAAAACTTCCTTCACCAATCACCGACGAATCGCTGATCATTTTAACGGATGGTTCAAACGGACGAAAATGATTTACGATTTTACAATAAGCCTCAAAAGGATTTTCAACAATCAATAAAGCTTTTCCCTCGGGCACAGCTGTTTCTTTGTTGATGATAATAAAACTGGCCGCACTGTTTAAACACTTGTCGTAATATTTCGGATGATCTACAAAAACAAGATCACCTTTTTCAACCTTGTGTATTTCATTGATACCGGTTGCAGCTTCATTGCAGCTGCCTGCTAATTTTGCATTGATGAATTCGGCGATCCATTGCAAAGAAACGGGAGAAGGGAATTGCATAATCTCTAAATTTGAGCAAAGGTACATTGCTTTGCTTTTAGTTGATTTTATCAGAAAAACTAAAAAAACATCCTTTTACTTAAACTTTTAAGAATATTTTTTTCGTTTTGCACCTGGCGGCATCTGCTTCAAAAACGCCGGTAAATACAGTTGCCATTTTGCAAAAGGACAGGTAATCTGGCAATCATAAAATAAAAGCTAAGTTTATTTGGTCGCTTGTAATATCAGTGTTTACAGTAGTTTCAGGCGATCCTGATTTTTATTTTCTTTGAAAAGATAAAATCGCAGGCTTGCATTTTATTTTTTTATTTTCTGGTTGAATTAAAAATCGGGCGCTATTATCCACAGCCGGGATTAAAATGTGAATAAAATAATTCCAATTTTTTTTTTGGTTAGCGAAAATTATTTTTAATATTGTGTAGGGAATTTGGTTCCCGGTACTTACTAACCCATCTATATAGCAAAGCCTGGTTTGAAAAAACCGGGCTTTATTTTTTTAACTTCAACCCAAAAATAAAAGCGCTGCCAATGAAAGTTCATGAATCTTTTCTTAATGAATTTATGATAAGCACCGATAAAAGCAAACTTGATTTTAAATTCATTCATAATTATTTGTGCTTTGAAAGTTATTGGGCAAAAAATATTCCTGAAGCTATTGTACAAAAAAGTATTGACGGTTCCTGTTGCTTCGGTTTATTTGTAAAAGAAAATCCGGCGCCATCAGAAAATATCTCTGGCAATAGTTATTGCTTGTTGAACAGACAGATTGGTTTTGCAAGAGTGGTTACAGATCATTCAACCTTTGGCTACCTGGCCGATGTTTTTATTACGGAACAATACCGTGGAAAAGGTCTTTCCAAATGGCTTATGGAAACGATTATGAATGATGATGCGCTGCAGGGATTGAGAAGATGGTTACTGGCTACGAAGGATGCCCATGGCCTGTATGCAAAATTCGGGTTTTCGGCACTGGATAAGCCGGAGCGTATCATGGGTTTTAAAGCATTTGAAGAATACCCCGTAATCAACTCATAATTATATCCTTAACTTGCAGCCTAAAATACAATACATGCTTAAATCAATGACCGGTTTTGGAAGAGCAGAACAGACCGTACATGAAAAGACCTTCCTGGTTGAAATAAAAGCCCTTAATGGCAAACAATTTGAATTGCAGCTTAAACTGCCCCCTTTGCTAAGGCCTTATGAATTTGAGATACGCAGCACGCTACAGGAGCACCTGGTTAGAGGCACCATCGACTGCATGGTGATCATCAAGCAAAACGGAACATCAAAGCCGGTTAATATAAATACCGATTTAATAAAAGCATATTACAACCAGATTGAAACCCTGGCCGGTGAATTGAACATAGATACCAACTCGGTTTTGAGTGCTTTGTTGCGTTTGCCGGAAGTGGTAACACCAACCAATGATATTTTAAGCGAAACAGATTTTGTTGAATTCAGTAAGGTGTTGCTGGAAGCTTTGAATAATTTAAACCAGCACAGGGCAGAGGAAGGTGCTGTATTGGAAAAGGATTTAATGCTGCGGATAAAAAATATTAAAGACCAGGAAGAGGCCATTTTGGTTTTTGAGCCAAACCGTATGAAACGGATAAAGGATGAAATACACCTGTTGCTCGAAAAAAATGTGGGCAGGGAAAATATCGACAACAACCGCATGGAGCAGGAACTGATATACTATATGGAGAAGATCGATATTCATGAAGAACAGATCAGGCTGCGACAGCATTGTGAATACTTTGAATCCATCATTAATGAAGCAGATGAAGGCAAAGGAAAAAAACTTTCTTTTATTTTACAGGAAATAGGGCGTGAGATTAATACAACAGGAAGCAAGGCTTATGATGCCGATATTCAGAAATGTGTGGTACAAATGAAGAACGAACTGGAGAAGGCCAAGGAACAGGTGTTGAATATTTTGTAAAACAATGAACAGGTAAACAGTAAAAAAGCATCAGTGATTTAATGCTATGAAAAGCATAAAAAAATATACGCGCCGGACTTCATTACAGGCACCCCACGGGGTGCTTTGGATAGCTTGTTGCCTGTTCTTCAGTTCCTGTACACAGGCAGACATTTTTGAAAAGAACACCGCTATACCAAAATATGAATGGCAGCCCGGTTTTGCTGTTAAAGGAGATTTTATTATTTCAGACACCGTTTCGGCCTACAGCATGTACCTGGTATTGCGCCATACCGATGCGTATAAGTATAACAATATCTGGCTTAATATCGGGTTACAACCTCCCGGCGACAGCATGCATGTACAAAAAGTAAACCTTACTTTGGGAGATGATGCCCATGGCTGGGAAGGCGCAGGAATGAATGACATATGGGAGGTACGGAAATTATTGAACGGCGCACCACGCCGGTTTAAGCAGCCAGGCAAATACAGTTTCCATATTTCACAAATCATGCGTGACGATCCATTGCAACATGTGATGAGTGTTGGGTTGCGAATTGAAAAGCATAAAGATTAACAAAGTCTTTACCACAAAACCTGCATCAGGCCGTTTTTTACAAAACAATTCTTTATTTTGCATATTATGAAAATGAAAATAGCTGCATTCTTACTCCTAATTTCCGTTACAGGAAATGTTAATGCACAGCGAAATAATGACAATCTTGAGTACGTTCAAAAAGGTGAGTTTGGAATTACAGCCGGACTGGCACATTATTTCGGCGATCTTAATACCAGGGCATCCATAAGCAGGCCCAAACCGGCACTGGGTATTTTTTTTCGCAAACAGTTTGGAAATTATGTAGGGCTAAGGTTAAGTGCACATTATGCCCAGGTAGGCTACAGCGATATTTACAGCAGTAATGAGTATCAAAAAAACAGAAACCTCAGCTTTAATTCAAATATCTGGGAGGTGGCATTACAGGGCGATTTTAATTTTTTTAAATTCATTCCTACCAACCCCGATTATGCATTTACTCCATATATCACCTTAGGGATCGGGGTGTTTACCTATGATCCTTACGCATACACAAATGGCCAAAAAGAGTTTTTACGCCCCCTGGGTACCGAAGGACAGTTAATAGGTTATAAAGGCAGAAAAGCGTATAATACACTGGCCATGTGTATCCCGCTTGGGGTTGGTTTTAAATATAACCTTAGCGAAAAGATCAATTTTTCTTTTGAAGTAGGCCATCGCTTTACCAGTACCGATTATCTGGATGATGTAAGTACTACTTATGTGGGTATAAACAAATTTTTACCACTGTCAACGGCGGCTTTACTGCAGGACCGTTCTATTGAAATAGACCCGGATAAGCCATTGGGTATAGAAGGCAGGCAGCGTGGATGGAGCAAGCAAAGGGATCAATACATCATTGCAGAGATCGGGATTTCCTATAATATAAGCGCATACCGGTGCCCTACTGCAAAATAATTATCGTTGTAATTTATTTTTTTGTGGTTTAAAAAAAATCATTAGTTTTACAATTCCCCCACTCAAAGCCGGTTGTAATATACCGACTGTATCTTTCCAAAGAATAACAAAAGCATAAATCCCTATCATTCTGTGATGAGACCATAGTTTTCATTCGAAAAAAATAAACTATGGCGTTCATTCGCAATTGCTTTGTTACCACAATGCTGGTGTTTAGTGTATTGATTACAAATGCACAAACCGTGTGTTACCCGGTTCAGTCTTCAATAACCCTGCGATCAACAGCCGGGGATGTTGCCATGCTGTTACAAAAAGCCATACCCGGCAGCCAGTTTACCGTGGGTGCCTATACTGCTTTGCCCCAATCCGGTTTCATATTTATTTACGATTCAACCATAACTGGCAGCAACGCCTGCAGGGTAGAAAGTGACGGAGCAGGGTTTATAAAATTTTCCGCCGCAGAAGACAATGGCCTTTGTTTTGGCATTTATCAATATCTGGAGCAACTGGGCTTTCGTTTTTATCTGCCCGGTTCAATTTGGGAAAAAATACCGGCACTTACAACAGCTTACCAGGAAATTGACAGCATGTATATTTTCAACTTTAAATACAACGGCTGGTATTTAAGCGGCGGCCACAACCGCTGGGTAATGGACAATGACAATAATTACGGATGGGAGCCATATTTTGGTTTAAACGGACATAAATGGTCCTTATACCAACGCAGGAACGGGATGACCGGCCAATACAGGTTTTCAGGCCATAGGCATGATATCATCAGAGGAAACACAATCCCGGCCTGGCAAAGCAACCCATGTTATATTGCAGCTTACAATAACTCCCGGGCAATTAATATACATTCTGTACCTGATGTAAATAACACAAATGCCAAAGACCTGTGGGCTTCAATAATTGAACAGAAATATACAGCTGGCAGAAGTTTGGTATTAAACAATCCGGGTGTGTTCGTAAACCAGTTAAGGGTTTTAAACTTTTACAGTTATCATGTTGGCATTGAAGCACCGGACGGAGCCCAATGGGGAAACTCAACAGACAATTCAGGGTGTACAAATATTCCTTATGCAAAAGAAAGCGATCAAAGCATAACATTGGCCAATCATACCGCTCAAAAAATTGGCAGTAAATATCCGGGAGTTAGTTTTCAGGTTTATGCTTACTCAACCCATGCCGATGTACCTTCGGAAAATTTGCCTATCAATGAAAAGATCGATGTTCAGCTTATACCGGAAGTTTACCAAAACCTAACCAGTACAAATGGTTTACGCAACAGGTGGTTTAACCGGACAAAAAATTTATCTGAATATAATTATTTGAATCTCTCGGGCTGGAGCGGAGAAACACCCTCCCTTGATCTCCGTGCTTTAAAAGAAACAGTGCAGATCGCGAAGAATAAAAAAAGCCAGGGTTTGATGTGGGAAGCATCACCGGCAAAATTTGCAAGCCTGCCCTTTTTACTGGCTGCTAATCAAAGTTTGAAAAATAATATTGAAATTGACAGCACCCTGGTTGAATTTTGTAACAGCATGTTTTCCGAAGCCGGCAATACGGTGTACAGCCTTTTGCAGTTGTGGGCCAACAAGGATAAACTTGCCGGAGGAATTACCAATATGTATAAACTGCCCTTGTATTTTTCGCTGATCAAAGAGGCTGAACAGAAAATTGTACAGGAGCCCGAAATCGTAAAAGAAAGACTGCGTGAATTAAAAGCTTACCTGCATTACACCGCATTGTATTATGATTGGGCCGGCGACCAGGGTACAAATAATAAAACGGCCAAAGCGGCTGCGTTGTGCCATTACCTGGCAAAGATCAACAAGCTGCAATTGGTTAACAGTTATTACCTCATTGCAACCGTTACCCGTGGATATGCGGTTACCAGTAGTTTTTATCAGCAATACAATGTGGTAAACGGTACAGCTTACCAAAATGGCAACCTGCCTTTAATAACAGCTGCCGAGATTGAAAATGATTTCAGTAATGATCTTTCAAAATATACGGGCATCATCAACAAATATAAATTTGAAACCACGGATGTAATTGCCGGCCGCCTGGATGCAGCGGGCTTAATGATTCCCGAAAAAGTGAATGTGGGGCTTGGCTACACAAACGGTATGGATTTTTATAACCGTTCCGATTTCAGGATCATAGCACCCCGGGCCGGAACTTTTATTATAGATTACAATCCTGCTTTTTATATGGCCGGCATGGGCTATATAAATTTTACAGTGGAATCCACTGATGGATTGCTGAATGTCATAGAAGATTTTTCTCTGGACAGAAATGCCAAAGCAGGAAGTATTACCATAAGGATTCCGGCAGCCGGCAACTATAAATTAACGGTTTGCTCTAAATATAAATCTTCCGTTTCGTTGAGCATAACCACCAACGGAAATATATTTTATAAAAGCGGAACCTTTTTTGGCAAAGCAACTGAATCTTACAGTAAGGATATTGAAAATCCGGGATACATATATATTCCTGAAGGAATTGATAAACTGTATTTTAGTTTAGGCAACAGCAATGCCGGTGGCAGAGGCTTTAAATCCGAGGCGCATATCAACAGCGCATTTGCCATACAGGACTTAAATGGAAAAACTTTAAAGGCACGATTCGTAACCCCCAGTGATTCGGCTTTGTTTTATATAGAAATACCACGTGAGGCGGGTGGAAAATTCATACGCATCGTAAGGAAATATTACCAATACAGCCTGGTGTTCAGCAATGTGAACAATTTTTTATGGTATGCCCTTCCCAAACCAGTGCCCTGCAAGAATGCAGATTTTGCCATTGAGATGATACGCAGGGATGACCAATGCATTACTCAACTAACGGCAAAGGCAAATACGGGCCAGTTTGACTGGACAATTACCGATGCCGGCAACATTTATTCGTACAAAAATCAAAGGGTGATCGAATTGCCGGACTATGTTTCTCAAAATGCAGTAGTAACCTTAACAAATGGATCAAACTGCACAAAAACCAAAAAAATTGCGGAAGACGAGCAATATGTAAAAAATAAACAGACCTGCGGAGCAGGTTTGGAAATTACAACCGTAACTGTTAGTCCGGTTGTATACCCCAACCCCTCAACCGGTATTTTTAAATTTATGCAAAACGGCTTTGATTTTATAGCAAACCAGGTGTTCATTATAAATGGGCAGGGAAACACGGTAGCCCTGTTCAATCAGGTTAAGCAGTTTAATATCAGCCATTTAGCGGCCGGAATGTATTGGTATAAAATAGTGGTAAATAAAAAGGAATATACCGGAAAGCTGGTCAGGCTTTAAGATTTGGGTTAAAAACCATATTCCAACTAAAATTTATTACTTTTGCCCCCCGAAGTCAGGCCCTGTGCCTGACTACTCTTTTATACGCTTTATGACTCCGAAGGAAAATATCGATATGCAGCGTTTGCCCAGCCACATTGCCATCATTATGGATGGTAACGGAAGATGGGCAAAAGAAAAAGGCGAAGACCGCCTGTATGGGCATCTGCATGGGGTGGAAAGTGTACGCAATATTGTGGAAGGAGCGGCAGAATTAGGTATCAAATACCTTACACTGTATGCATTCAGTACCGAAAACTGGGACAGGCCGGTAAACGAAGTTTCCGGATTAATGGAACTGCTGGTTGATACGATACGGAATGAAGTGCCCACACTCAATAAAAATAACATCAGGCTTCATGTAATTGGCGATGTGGATATGCTGCCTGATGCAGCAAAAAATGAATTAAATGAAGCCTTGAAAGAAACAGCTTCCAATACAGGCCTGAACCTGATCATGGCATTAAGTTACAGCAGCCGTTGGGAAATGGTAAGGGCAATTAAACTTATTGCAGCAGATGTAAAGGAAGGAAAACTGGAGTTTGATGATATTACCCAGGACAGGGTAAAACAATACCTGACAACAAAAGACTTTCCGGATCCGGAATTGATGATAAGGACAAGTGGAGAATACAGGATCAGTAATTTTTTATTATACCAGCTGGCTTATGCAGAATTGTATTTTACACCTACGCTTTGGCCCGATTTCAGAAAAGAAAATCTCTATGATGCCATTCTCGATTTTCAGAGCAGGGAACGAAGATTTGGCAAAACCGGGGAACAGGTAAAAATGGATGAACCCACAAATTTGTAAAGTGCTGAATTTCATTAAATTTTTACATATGGATTTGGGGTCAGCTGAATTTTAAAAGAACAGGTAAAGGGATTAAAAATCCTGGATGAAAAACTTGTTAATCAGGTACTTATAAAAAAATATCCTCTTTTGATCATTGTTACTGATGATTTAGGATGAGGTTAACAAATAGTTTTAATTATTGGGCTTAATTTGCCGCACGTTAAAAACAAACTGATGGAGAGGTTTTACAAAGGGATTCTTATTATTACAACGTTTATTTTCAGCAACCAGTTTGTTTGGGCACAGGAACCCGTTTCCGTTAATCCGGAACTTGAAGCGATATTCAACTCTAAAATCCCTAAAGAATACAACATAGCAGGCATAACCGTGGTTGGTGCAAAAGCTTTTGATGCAAATCTGATCATCTCCATATCCGGCATGGCCGTTGGCGATAAGGTTACTATTCCCGGTACTGATGTCTTTGGAAAAGCCATATCCAAACTATGGCGGCAAAGCCTCATTTCTGATATAGAAATTTCACTTACCCGGCTGGAAGGAACGGATCTGTATGTTCAGTTTGAAATAACAGAAAGACCAAGGCTGGCAGCTTTCAGATTTGAGGGCATTAAAAAAGGCGAAAGGGACGATCTTGAACCCAAAGTGGCGCTGGTAAAAGATCGTGTTGTAACAGAGAATATGAAGCTGAGTGCAGTGGAAGCCATCCGTAAATTTTATTTTGACAAGGGGTTTCGTAATGTAGATATACAATTAAAGGAAGAAGTTGCACCGGGTTTGAACAATGCGGTATCAATTACCTTCTACATTAAAAAGGGCAGGAAAGTAAAAGTGAATTCAATTAATTTCAGCGGTAATGACAACCTTGCCGGTCAGAAATTAAAAAAGCAAATGAAGGGCACCAAGGAGATGAACCGCATTACCCTGTTCCCTATCATTATAAAAAATCCATTTGGGGACACGGCCAGCAGCCGCCAGTCTTTTAATGAGTATATCAATGATGTAGGCTTTATGTCGGTAACCAAAACAAGGGATTATGTAGACCCCTACTTCCGCATCAGGGGTTTCAGCGGAGCCAAATTCAATGAAACTAAATACATAGAAGATAAAGAGAGTGTTTTAAATTATTACAACTCAAGGGGGTACAGAAATGCGGTTATATTGAAAGACACTTCAATCCTGGATGAAAAAAATAACATCAACCTGTTTTTAAAGGTTAATGAAGGAAACCAGTTTTATTTTGGAAATATGGTATGGCGTGGAAATACAAAATACAGTGATTCCATATTAAACGTATTGTTAGGCATTAACAAAGGAGATGTTTACAACCTGGAAATATTGAACAAGCGTTTGGGTAAGCAATTATCTGCCGAAGGGGCAGACATCGGCAGCCTCTATATGGATGATGGTTATCTTTTCTTTCAGGTTGACCCTGTTGAAACGGCCGTGTATAATGATACCATCGATTTTGAGCTGCGTGTAAGGGAAGGCCCGCAGGCTGTTTATGGAAATATTACCATCTCTGGTAACCAAAAAACCAAAGACTATGTAATAAGAAGGGAATTGAGGACCATTCCGGGTGAAAAATTCAGCCGTTCGGATATTATCAGAACACAACGTGAACTGGGCCAGCTGGGTTTTATTGATGCAGAAAAAATTAATCCGCAGGTGGTACCCAATGCCGAAAACGGTACAGTGGATATTAACTGGGGTATTGAGGAAAAATCGGGCGATCAGTTGGAACTCTCTGCAGGTTTTGGTGGTGGAATAGGACTAACCGGTACACTGGGTGTTTCATTCAATAATTTTTCAATAAAAAACATCACCAAGCGATCAACCTGGGATCCGCTGCCAACCGGGGATGGCCAGAAACTGAGTGCCAGGATACAATCAAATGGTAAAGCATTCCGGTCTTATAATTTCTCATTTACCGAACCCTGGCTGGGAGGTAAAAAACGGAACTCATTCACTGTTGGCTATTCAAATACCAAATACGCCAATGCATTTGATAATGGAATTTTTTGCAGGAAATGCGGCGATACCTCTTATGTAAAAGTGGCCAGTTTTAATATTTCTCTGGGAAAGCAGTTAAAATGGCCGGATGACTTCTTCAATTTAATTTATTCATTAAATATCCAACGCTATAAACTGCGTAATTACGACAATATTTTTCAGGGTATCAGAAACGGTACATCTACCAACATCAGTTTAAAAATAGCACTGGTACGTAATTCTGCAGGTCCGAACCCTATCTTCCCAACATCGGGCTCTAACTTTATGTTAAGCGGACAGTTTACACTTCCTTATTCATTGATCGGTATTAATTCAGGTTCGGAAAACAATTACAGGCTGCCTGAATTTCATAAATGGCGTATGAATGCAGAATGGTTTGTGCCGATAGGAACCCCAAGAGGTGCAGAAAAAAACAAACAGTTCATATTAAAAATTGCGGCCAAATACGGCTTCATCGGCAGGTATAATAAGAATCTGGATGTTTCGCCATTTGAGCGTTTCCAGGTGGGTGATGCCGGTCTCAGTAATAATTTTGCCCTCCTGGGATTTGATATCATTGCCCATCGCGGATACCCGATCTACGATAATTCAAATCCTAAAATAAATCCCGATGGTATTACACCATCACAGTACTTCACTATTTTCAATAAATATACCATGGAACTGCGTTATCCATTCAGCACCAGCGCCGGAAGTACTATTTATGGTTTGGGATTTTTTGAAGCAGCAAACGGATGGTATAGTTTTAAGGATTATAATCCATTCAAATTGCGCAGAACAGCTGGTGTGGGATTGCGTTTCTTCCTGCCCATGTTTGGCTTGCTGGGCTTTGATTATGGCATTGGATTTGACAGGTATACGAATGCAAGCGGCATAAAAGGTGCAGCCAAGTTTACCTTTATGTTAGGACAGGAGCCTGAATAATCAATAATCGGTCTATTTGTATATTAGTTAATTTGTAAAAAGATTATAAAATGAAAAAGATACTCCTCATTGCATATTGCTTATTGCTAATTGCTTTTTCAGCAGATGCACAGCGTTATGCAGTTATTGATTCAAAATACATTTTAGATAAACTGCCTGAATACAAGGAAGCACAAACGCGGCTGGATCAGTTCAGTGAACAATGGCAGCAGGAAATTGACCAGAAACAGGCCCTGGTAGATAAGATGTTTAAGGAATATGATGCCGAACAGGTTATGCTGAGTGATGTGCTGAAAAAGAAAAGGGAAGATGAATTGTATAACAAAGAAAAAGAACTGCGCGACCTGCAGAAAATGCGTTTTGGTTTTGAAGGAGACCTGTTTAAAAAGAGGCAGGAACTGATAAAACCCATTCAGGACAGGGTTTTTAATGCCGTACAGAAACTGGCCGTTGACAAGCAATATGACTTTATATTGGATAAAAGTGAGGGAATTACCGTTATCTTTGCCGACCCAAAATTGGATAAAAGCGCAGATATCATCCGAAACCTGGGTGTTAAATAATACTTAATGGCACAGTTTGGTGCAACTTTTGTATAAATAAACAATCTTATAAACAATAAATCAATAAACTTTAAAACAACAATGAAAAAATTATTACTAGGAACTGTAATGGCATTGGGATTGATGAACGCCTCTGCACAGGTAAAGATCGGTTATGTTAATACGGATGTTCTGATGAGCATCATGCCAGAAGCGGCAAAAGTAAATGCAGACCTTAATGAATACCAGACCACTTTGCAACAGCAGGGTTTAACCTTACAGAAAGAAGCAAATACAAAAAGAGATCAGTATTTTAAAGATTCAGCTACTTTTTCAAACAGCAAAAAAGAAATTGTACGTAATGAATTGGTAAAACTGTACACCCGTTTGGAGACCTACGATCAGGAAATGCAGGAAATGGCTCAAAAATATGCCCAGGAAAAAATTGCCCCGCTGAGAACAAAAGCGCTGGATGCAATTAAAACAGTTGCCAAAGAAAAAGGGTATACTTATGTAATTGATGAGGCAAGCAGCAGTTTGCTCGTAATGCCTCCCGGCGATGATCTTTTACCAGCGGTGAAAACCAAACTGGGTATTAAAGACCCTCCACCATCACCAGCAGGTACCAAATCTGCAGGTAACTAATATTTATTTTAGCAAATTATATCAAAGCCTTCCCGATATTTATCGGGAAGGCTTTGTTATTTTTGACACATGAAGCAACAGCCTGTTGGCATATTTGATAGTGGTTATGGAGGGTTAACGGTATTAAAGGAAATAACCGCTACGCTGCCTCAATATGATTATTTGTACCTGGGAGATAATGCCCGCTCACCCTATGGCACCCGCAGCTTTGAAACGGTTTATGCATACACCCTGGAATGCGTACAATGGCTTTTTGACCAGGGCTGCCCCCTGGTGATACTGGCCTGTAATACCGCTTCAGCAAAGGCTTTGCGCACAATTCAGCAAAACGACCTGCAAAAAATCGATCCCTCAAAAAGGGTATTGGGGGTTATCAGGCCCACAACAGAAATTATAGGCCGGTTTACCCAAACAGGCAATGTAGGCATATTAGCCACCAATGGTACAGTTAATTCAAACTCTTATCCCATTGAAATTGAAAAATTTTACCCGCACATTAAAGTGTTTCAGGAAGCTTGCCCCATGTGGGTTTCCCTGGTTGAAAACAATGAGTATAATAACCCGGGAGCTGATTATTTTATTCAAAAGAACATCAATAACCTGATGCAGCAATCGGGCAGTATTGATACCATATTACTGGCCTGTACACACTATCCTTTGCTGATGGATAAGATAAAAAAGGCTATACCGGCTGGGGTAACTGTATTGTCTCAGGGTGAAATAGTAGCTGCAAGCCTGGCTGAATATATGCAAAAACATCCTGAAATAGAAGAAAAATGCTCTAAAAACGGGAAAACTGCCTTTTTTACAACCGATTCAACCGAAGATTTTGATAATCATGCCGCTATTTTTTATGGCAGGCCGGTACAATCGCAGCATTTAAGTCTGTAACCCGCAAATAAATTTAAAATCTGCAATCTAACCACAGGATACTGCGGTAAATTCAAAATTTTCCCCTACTTTTGCCGTCCTTTCACAAACAGCAGGGATGGTGCCCTGGTGAGTGTAACAAAACGGATTTAGAAATTAATTTGTAAAAGGAAAAAACTAAAACAATGCCAGGTAAAAAAAGAACGTATCAACCGCACAAGCGCCGCAGAAAATCTGTTCACGGATTTCGCCAGCGTATGCAAACAGCAAATGGCCGTAAGGTATTAGCTAGCCGCAGGAAAAAAGGACGTCACAGTCTTACAGTTTCCAGCGAACACGGTGATAAAAAATAAGATCACCTGATTTCCGAACCGGAATTAAGGTTAAAATACATGCAGTCCCCCGATTTACCGGGGGACTTTTTTACTTGTAGGATCTAACCCATGAAACGTAAATTTTAAAAGGACAAAGGAGACCAGCGTATCATCCTGAATGTAACTAATCCGAATAACCATGCCAACAGGTTACTATTTAGTAATTTTATAGAATTGGAACCCAAACAACGATATACTTTTAAAAAACACGAGAAGCTTAAGAGCCGGAAAACAATTGAGCAATTGTTTAAGGAGGGGAATTCTTTTTCCAATTTTCCGTTCAGGGTATTGTGGAAGCTTAGCCATAACGCCAAAGATACATTTCAGCTACAAGTCGGTTTTGCTGTGGGAAGCAAGCATTTTAAAAAGGCTGTTGACAGGAACCGGATAAAAAGGTTAATGCGTGAGGCATATCGCCTTAACAAGGCCGGCTTACAAAATACCTTACTACAGCAACAAAAGCAACTGGCAGTATTTATTATTTATGTAGGAAATGAATTACCGGATTATGATCTCATTTTTGAAAAAACGGAGCTTGTTTTAAAACGATTAATTAAAATTACCCATGAAGGCCCTGCTGCAAATACTTAGTTTTCCGTTTATAGCTTTAATTAAACTGTACCAATGGATCATTTCTCCCTGGCTGGGCCCCAAGTGTCGCTATACGCCCACCTGTTCACAATACGGCATTGAAGCATTAAAAAAATACGGGCCAATAAAAGGTTTATGGCTAACGGTAAAACGCGTAAGCAAATGCCATCCCTGGGGAGGGCATGGATATGATCCGGTGCCGTGAACCCCAAAACCCCCTCCGCCCCCGCCGGCTGGCGGGGGAACTGGGTACCTGAAATATAAAAGAGCTTTTTAATTTTCAATATGCCTTTTTTTATGGGTTAATAAAAAAAGCTGTAACCATTTAAGATTACAGCAATGAATTTAAGGAAATTCCTCCGCCAGCCGGCGGAGGCGGAGGGGGTTAAAACCTTTCCGCCACTTTATCCCAGTTAACCACATTCCAGAATGCAGCTAAATAATCGGCCCTGCGGTTTTGATAATGCAGGTAATAAGCATGTTCCCATACATCGCAGCCCAACAGCGGGGTGCCTTTTACCTCGGCAACATCCATCAACGGGTTATCCTGGTTTGGGGTAGATGTAATTTCAAGCTTGCCATCTTTAACGATCAGCCATGCCCAGCCGCTTCCAAAGCGTGTCATACCGGCAGCTGCAAATTTTTCTTTAAATGCATCAAATGAGCCAAATGCTTCATTAATGGCATCAGCCAGTTTGCCTGTTGGAGCGCCACCGGCATTGGGAGCCATACTCTCCCAGAAAAAGCTGTGGTTCCAGTGACCGCCGCCATTATTACGCACAGCCGGGCTAATTGAGCCTGCAACTGCAACCAGTTCTTCAATGGTTTTATTTTCATTGGGTGTGCCTGCAATGGCTTTGTTCAAATTATCTACATAGGCCTGGTGGTGTTTGCCATGGTGTATTTCCATGGTCCTGGTGTCGATATGTGGCTCCAGTGCATGGTGTGCATACGGTAAAGCCGGTAGTGTAAATGCCATAATTTGGTTGTTTTATTTTAAGAGATTATTGTGAATGGTAGACTACAAATTTACGTTATCTAATTTCTTATTGTATTCAAAATGAAAAAAATCGCATGCTTATTTTTTACGTTTTTGGGAATTTGTTGCAGCCTGGCACAACCGGCAAAAACAACAGACACGGTTAACAGAAAGAACGATGCAGTTTCAAATATACAACTGCGCAATACAGACAGCATTGCTGCAAAGGGAAAACCTGTTGTACGTATATATCCTAACCCGGCTAAAAATAAAGCTGAAATTGAAATTAAGGGATTTGATGCCGGCTACATAAAAATACAACTAATCAGCAATGATGGTAAAATGCTTCGGGAAGAAAAGCGGCTGGTACTAACCGGCAACGAGGTTATCATATTCATGTTCTCAGAAAACCCGGGGCTTTATTTTGTATTGCTGAAGCAGGGAAAAATAATGGTAAAATGCAGGCTGTTAATACAATGATCAGCGGCGGGCTTTAAAAAAAGCCTTCATCAGATCAGCGCATTCTTCTTTTAATACTCCTCCAATGAATTCCGTTTTTGGATGAAAAGGATTATTTCCGTTACAGCATTTTCTATAACTGTTCTTCTCGTCATCAGCACCAAAAACAATTTTACCAATCTTGCTCCAGTACAGGGCACCGCTGCACATCAGGCAGGGCTCTACGGTTACATATAAAGTGGCTTTGGGTAAATACTTGCTGCCTAAAAAATCAAAGGCCGAGGTTAATGCCAGTATTTCGGCATGGGCGGTACTGTCGTTCAGCAGCTCAACCTGGTTATGTGCACGTGCTATAACACGGTTATTCATTACAATGATGGCGCCTACAGGAACTTCTTCCTTGTCGAATGCTTTTATAGCTTCTGCAAGGGCAAGCTGCATATATTGTTCATCAGTCATACAAACGGATTTGCTATCTTTCAGCAAATTTAGTTTTAATGGAACACTTAATGCAAATGCGCAGCTATTTTGATAGCGGTATAACCCGGCCTTATGCTTTCAGGAAGGAACAGTTAAAAAAATTACGGGCGGCGGTAAAAAAATACGAAGACAGCCTGCATGAAGCGTTGTATACCGATTTAAAGAAAAGCCTGGAAGAATGCTGGGTTACCGAAACCGGATTTTTGCTGTCGGAGCTCAGCAATATCCAGAAAAACCTGAAGGGCTGGATGGAAAATGAAATGGTATCTACCAACCTGCTTAATATTCCTTCAAAAAGCTTTGTGATGCAGGATCCGCTGGGAGTTGTATTGATCATCAGCCCATGGAATTACCCTTTTCAGCTTTTAATGACTCCCTTGGCCGGCGCCGTGGCAGCAGGCAACTGCATCGTCCTAAAATCATCCGAATTTGCACCTGCCACTTCTGCGGTAATGAAAAAAATGATCGAAGAAACTTTTGATGAAAATTATATACGCTTTGTAGAAGGAGATGGGGCAGTGGTGATACCGGGGATGATGAACAATTTTACTTTTGACCATGTTTTTTATACAGGCAGCACCGCAGTAGGAAAATTGATATACAAAATGGCAGCCGAAAGGCTGGTGCCGGTTACCCTTGAGCTGGGTGGTAAAAGTCCCTGTATAGTAGAGGACGATGCCAATATTAAAGTTGCTGCAAAGCGTATTGCCGTGGCCAAGTTCAGCAATGCGGGGCAAATGTGTGTGGCACCTGATTATGTACTGGTACATGAAAGTAAACAGGAAGCACTGATAGCGGAGTTGAAAAAGGTTATTAATACATTCTTTGGTGATAAACCTGAGGACAGCTTAAACTACGGAAAAATAATCAACAACCGGCAGTTTGACAGGCTGGTAACATATTTGCAGCAGGGGCAAATACTTTACGGAGGCAGAACCGACAAAGAAAAACTATTTATTGAGCCAACTGTTATGGTAAATGTAAGTATGGATTCAGATATCATGAAAGATGAAATATTCGGCCCCATTCTTCCCGTCATTTCTTTCAGCAGCAAGGCAGAGGCTTTGAAAATAATTGATCAGCATAAAAATCCTTTGGCGTTTTATGTGTTCACCTCAGACAGTGCAAAGGAAAAAGACTGGCTGAACAGTGTGGCTTTTGGCGGGGGATGTGTAAACAATGCCAGCTGGCACTTGACCAATCACCATTTACCCTTTGGAGGCAGGGGTTTCAGCGGCATCGGTAAATACCATGGAAAACATTCTTTTGACACTTTCACACATAAAAAATCAGTAATGAAAACCCCAACCTGGTTTGATCCGGCGATAAAATACCCGCCGCTAAAAGGAAAAATGAAGTTGTTTAAAATGGTTATAAAGTGATACTGCAAAAAAATAAAAAATACAGCCGTTTAAAAAGAGCCATCGTGATCATATTATTATTGATGATCGCATTTTGGGCTTATGTAGAAATTGTAAACAGAAATTCAATGAATATGACAGCAAAGCAAAAAATCTTAAAAACGGTTTACCCGGTGTGGATGTGGTTTGCAGGCAAAAGCGGAATTAACAATAAGGTCCTTTCGGGTGATGAAAAAATACCTGCCATTTCATTTTATTCTTTAAAGGACACAGCCATTGACGGTACCCCTTTTGATTTTGAAAAACTAAAAGGTAAAAAAGTAATGCTGGTAAATACCGCTTCCGATTGTGGTTATACCGGCCAGTACGATGACCTGCAAAAACTAAGTGAACAGTATAAAGACAAACTGGTGGTGATCGGGTTTCCGGCAAATGATTTTAAAGAGCAGGAAAAAGGAACCGATGAAGATATTGCTTCATTTTGCAGAAAGAATTTTGGCGTCACTTTTCCATTGATGAAAAAAAGCAGTGTAATTAAAGGCCCCAATCAAAATAAAATATTTGAATGGCTAACCAACTCTGCCAAAAACGGCTGGAACAACGAGCAACCTTCCTGGAATTTTTGTAAGTTTATAGTAGATGAGCAGGGCCGGCTAACCCATTTCTTTGGTTCAACCATGGAGCCTTTGGGAAAAGAGATCAAAGCCGCATTGAACAACTAAAATATGTTTATGTTTCAGCAAAGAGATTTCAGTTTTATCTACAGATATTTTTCGGCCGAAAAACAGGAAAGCCTGTTGTTTTTGATTGTTGGTATTGTGGCCGTTTTGCTTGCAGTTGTATGCTGGTTTTTTATAAAAAGCAATCCAAATTTTTTTAAAGGTGCTGTCATTCCATTACTGGCCATTGGCATGGTTCAAATGGTGGTTGGTTATTCTGTTTACAGCCGAACTGATAAACAAAAAGCTGATATAGCCTATAATATGGGCATGGAGCCGGTTAACTATGTTAAGCAAACAGAATTGCCACGGATGAAAACCGTTATGAAAAATTTTGTTATTTACCGCTGGGTGGAAATTGCTTTTATCATTACAGGAATTGTTTTGATCTTCCTGTTCAGGTTATATGCCGGTAAGGCATTCTGGTATGGCTTTGGTGTTGCACTTGCCATACAGGCTGTGATCATGCTGGGAGCAGATTATTTTGCAGAGAAAAGAGGGAAAGTATATACAAACGAATTAAAAAAGATAATCGCTGATTAGGGTCGGGACGCTAAAGCGGCCTGAACCGTTTTAAGAAAACTACTGAACCGCGTCAGGTTAATAGAATTTTTTTATTAACCCTTCTTCCAGGGAAAAATTTAACCGGTTTATAATATCGCTTTTTGTCAAACCCGTATGCTCAAAAAATAATTGTTTGTTACATAATGTTCCTTCCCGCACATCTATATAATCCAGGTAAGATGACCATTGCCATTCATTTAAATTCTTTATAAGGCCTGCTTCATAAGGGTTGTTATGTACATAAAAAAAACAGTTTTCCACATAACTTTCCTGTTTTCCTTCAATTTGTTCTGACAATATTTTAGCTTTTGTTTTTTGTTGAAATAAAGAACCTGTAGTATCATTTTGCTTATTTACAGCCTGAGAATAACTACTTAGCAAAATACCAACCCGATATGCGAATTCCTGCATCGGTTTTCCGCCAAAAGATGTTCTTTCTGTAATACTTTTTTTATTTGCCTGAATAATGATATGAAAATGATTTGGCATTAGGCAATAACAGATAATTTCTGCACAGGTTGCCAGTTGTTCCCGTATTTTCTTTATAAAAAAAACATAATTGCCATCGTTGAAAAAGATAGGTTGTTTGTTGTTACCTCTGTTATAAATGTGATAACATTCATTTTGTATGAGGTGCATACAATTTATTTTATGGTGGTTAATAGGGCTAGGACGTTAAAATTATTTCTATTACACGCAATATGGTTCAGGTCGCTCCTTAGCTTCGCTAAGGTTAGCGCCCCGCCCCATATTATATCGGGCATTTTTCATGATAATTGATCAGTTCGATCGGCGTTTTTTGAAAGGCATAACCGGTATATTTTGCCTGTATTTCATCCAGTACGGCATCTATCTCTTCAACCGTTTCCAGGGTAACTAATTTTAAACGGTAATCTTTTATGCCGGGCAGGCCCTTTAAATAATTGGTATAATGCCTGCGCATTTCAAAAATGCCCACTTTTGGCCCTTTCCATTCAAAAGATTTATGCAGGTGTTTTTTACAAACAGCAACCCTGTCTTCAATGGTGGGTGATGGCAAATGTTCCCCTGTTTTTAAAAATTGTTTTATCTCATTAAAGATCCAGGGATAGCCAATGGCTGCACGTCCGATCATAATGCCATCAATACCATATTTATTTTTGTATTCCAAAGCTTTCTCGGGGCTGTCAATATCACCATTACCAAAAATGGGTATGGTTATTCTGGGATTGTTCTTCACTTTGCCAATCAGCTCCCAGTCGGCCTGTCCCTTATACATCTGTGACCGGGTGCGTCCGTGTATGGCCAATGCCTGAATACCTGCATCCTGCAGGCGTTCGGCAACCTCTTCAATATTTTTTGTGTTGTCATCCCAACCCAGCCTCGTTTTTACGGTTACCGGCAAAGAAGTGGATTTTACCACCGCACTGGTTAGCCGCACCATCAGGTCAACGTCTTTGAGTACACCGGCACCTGCACCCTTAAGGGCTACTTTTTTTACCGGGCAGCCAAAATTAATATCCAGCAGATCGGGATTGGTAACATCTACAATTTTTGCAGCCAGTGAAAGGCTTTCTTCATCGCCACCAAAGATTTGTATACCTACCGGTTTTTCATAATCAAATATGTCCAGTTTCTGGCGGCTTTTTATAGCATCACGTATCAGGCCTTCGCTGCTGATGAATTCGGTATACATCAGGTCGGCGCCATGGTCTTTGCAAACGGCGCGAAAAGGAGGATCGCTTACATCCTCCATGGGAGCCAGTAAGAGCGGAAAATCGGGTAACTGTATGGGGCCTATGTTGGGCATTTTATTTTTTAAGGCTTTTATTCATTGAATGGTTACGGCTAAGCATCACCACAAAATATTATTTCAAAAACTCATTTCAAATACAATTTCTCTGTTGCAATTTTACCTAAGTTACCTGCGTAGTAGTATATTGCGAGGGCAAATTTACAACTAATCGGCTTAGCTATGGAATACAGGAGCGTAAAAGGGTTTACAGGATGGGGGCAATTGGGCATTTTATTGATTTTTTTAGGGGCAGGGTTCATACTTGCCGCGGGTGTACAACTGGTAATAGGGTGGCAGCTTATTCCAGCAGGATTACCACCCGATAAAATGGCCGAAGCCATGGTTAATGCCATGATGCTGCCTGAAAATGTGGGGGCTGCCCGGCTTTCGCAGGTTTTGGGTACCTTTTTTCTTTTTTTCATACCATCGGTTTTATTCATGCTGGTATGCCATGGAAATAATACATTCTGGCTTGGTTTCAATAAACACATCAATGCAAGGCAGATCTTACTGGGCTTCTTTCTTATTTTTTTAGCCAATATTATTGCCAATCCGCTGGTAGAGTTCAGTAAAAGCCTGCTCATTCATTTTCCCAAACTGAACGCCCTGGGTCTGATCATGGAAGCAGAGTATACCAAACAGGTAACCGCATTAAGCAATTTAAAAAGCTGGGGCGAATTTTTAATGGCCATCGTCATCATGGCTTTTTTTCCGGCATTATTCGAGGAATTGTTTTTTCGGGGAGCTGTGCAGAATTTGCTGGTGCGTTGGTGGAAAAAACCTTTGTTGGCAATTTTGATCACTTCTTTACTGTTCAGCCTTATTCACATGTCGCTCTTTCTTTTCCTGAGCAGGGCAGTACTTGGTTTTGTATTGGGGCTGATGTACCAGAAAAGCAGAAACCTTTGGGTAAATATCATTGCACATTTTTTAAATAATGCCGTGGCAGTGATCCAGTTGTTCTGGATATCATCACACAAGCAACAAGTAGAAATAGACAAACTGGATCCCGATGTGCCCTGGTGGGGAGGGTTGATAGCCCTGGCCGCTGCAACCGGTTTCTTTATTATGTTTGAAAAAGTTTCGGCTAAAAACAAAACACAGATCGCTTTTGAAGAGCAGAACCTGTTGGAACATAAAGACAACGGGCACCCATTTCCCTAAAATAAAAATCTATAATATTGGCATTTAATTTTCAGACATTTAAAACCCGGGCCTTAACTGCACTGCTTTTTGTGGCAGTGATGCTTACCGGCCTGCTTTGGAATTTCTGGAGCTTTTTGATATTGTTTACAGTGATACATTTTGGGTGCTGGTACGAGTTTGTGAAACTGATGAAGAAGATTTATGCAGAGAGGTATTTGCTTTATTGTTTGTTTGGATTGATTTACATAACCTTGCCGGTATTGATGCTTCTTGACCTAAGAACAATATCCAGAATTCACACCATTGGTTATGAAAGCAAATTGATCCTTGAAATTGCTATTCCGCTTTGTATAATGTTTTCAATATGGATCAATGATACCATGGCCTATTTGGTTGGCTCATTTTTTGGAAGAACACCTTTAACAAAGATCTCTCCTAAAAAAACATGGGAAGGAACAATGGGCGGAATGATCCTTTGTGTTATTGCGATAGGCTTTTTATTTCCATTGGTAATGGGTAAGCAATTAGAAGCATCTGATGCACCGTTAAGAACATGGTTTATAATCCCGGCGATATGCGGCGTGTTTGGTACTTCAGGAGATATTCTTGAAAGCAAATTAAAACGCATGGCCGATGTAAAAGACAGCGGCAGCTTTATGCCCGGCCACGGCGGCTTTTTAGACCGGTTTGATTCCCTGCTGGTTGCAGTGCCCTTTGTGTGGCTATATATAAAATTGTTTGTTTTATAAATAAACTTTCAAGTATGAAAAACCGAGCGCTCCCTTTTTTTGCATTCCTTTTTTTTGCCTGCAACAACAGCCAGCAGGAAAACGTTGTTACAGATGTAAAAGATACTGCTTCAACAACGATTCAACCAGCAGAACAAACAACTGCAACACCTGCTTTTAAAGTGCTGGCGTTTGATAAGACCGACCAGACGTTTAAAGACAGCATAAAAGGTACATTGGTTGATGGACTGATCTGGCAGGATGCAGCAGGAGAGAACAGGGTTTTGTTTACGGCAATTCCTGTGCTGATGAATACCGGTGGCCGGCAAAGCGGTGCAATATTTGTATATTGTTTTATTAAAGATGGAGCAGGCTGGAAAAAGAATTGGGAAGTTAAAGACAGGATTGATGCCTGCGAAGTAGATGCCACCTGCGAATTTTTACCTAACTCATTTACCATTACCGATAATGATGCAAACCATTTGGGCGAAGTAACTTTTTTATACAAACTCAGTTGCAAGGGTGATGTAAGTCCCGATGATAAAAAACTGATCATGTACGAGGGGGTAAATAAATACGCCATTCGGGGCAGCACCATTCTTCAGTTTGCCGAAGGACAGCAAGGCGGGGATAAAATGATTGATGCTTCATTTAGCAAAGCGGCCAAACCCCTCTTTGATTTTGCCAACAGCCAATGGGATAAGTTCGGAACCACAAAATATTAGGTCTGCCACACAACCAAAACCCTTAACTCCAGACTCATAACCCATAACTCTTTATATTTGCAGCCTGCCTGCGGTAGGCAGGCTTAAATTAAAAACATGACCATTCACCGGGAAGGATATAAAAGCATCGCCATTGGCACTTTAATTTTTGGAGCAATTAACCTGGCGGTATTCTATTTCTTAAGCGCCTCCCTGATGTGGCTTTGTGCCATCATCTTTTTTCTCACCTTGGGTGTATTGCTTTTCCTGGTGTCTTTTTTCCGCGTACCCGACCGAAAACTCACCATCAGCGAAAATGCCATTGTTGCTCCGGCCGATGGAAAAGTGGTAGTGATTGAAGAAACAACCGACGTAGAATATTTTAAAGACAGAAGGCTGCAGGTTTCCATTTTCATGAGCCCGGCGAATGTACACGTAAACCGAAACCCCATTGATGGGGAAGTGGTTTACAATCAATACCATAAAGGCAAATACCTGGTGGCCTGGCATCCCAAATCATCAACCGATAATGAGCGCCACTCGGTGGTTATTAAAAAGGGCAATACCGAGATTCTGGTGAAGCAAATTGCAGGTGCTTTGGCCAAACGCATAGTAAATTATTTACAAGTGGGCCAAAAAGTGCAACAAACCGGCGAAATGGGGTTTATTAAGTTTGGAAGCCGGGTAGACCTGCTGTTACCCGTTGGAACCAAGGTGCATGTACAGCTTAACCAGGCTGTACAGGGCGGCGTAACTGTAATAGCAACCCTTTAATCCCATCTTGATGTATAAAGTAGCCAAAGGCTACTAAGAAATATAGGAAAGTTCCTACAGCTGTCGGGATGCCGGCTGGGAAATGAACGCTTAATCAGGCTATTTGCCGGTATAAATTTTAACAGTTGTAAAATTGGCACTCTGCAATTTCTACCCTATTTTTACGTTTAGAAAATCAATTAAACATTATAATCATGAAAAAAGTAATTTTATTAGCTACCGCATTTTTATTTGTAACCGGTGTTGCTGTGGCCGACAAAGGAAAAAAGAAAAAATGTGCTAAAGGAAAGACCTGCTGCACAAAAACCGAAGGTAAAGATGCTGCCGGTTGTTCAAAATCATCAAAAGATGCAGCTTCAACGAAAGCTTGCTGCAAAGACAAAGCAAAAGCAACTACAGTTAGTATGTAATTTATTAGCAAAAAAATGATTAAAACCTTTCCCTTGCGGAGAGGTTTTTTTATGCCCCGGCCTAAAAAATATTTTCCAGCTGGTTTAAATGGGTAACCGTAAAAGTGGGCTTTATCTCCGGTATGGCATTAATGTGGTTTACAAAAACGGTATCCATACCTGCGTTCATGGCGCCCAGTATATCGGCATCCAGGTTATCGCCAATCATAATGCTTTCGGCTAAACCGGCCTTTGCCTTATCCATAGCAAAATCAAAAATTTCTTTTTTGGGCTTCAGGCTGTTACTCGCTTCTGATGTGATCACATGGGTAAAATAGCTGCTTAAACCACTGTGGTTTAATTTGCTCCATTGGGTTTTTTCAAAGCCGTTGGTGATCAGGTGCAGGGTATATTTTTTTGCTGTAAGGTAATCCAGGATCTCAATGGTATGCGGAAAGAGTATCTTTTTTGTAGGCAATATCTCTAAAAATTTACCGCTCATCTCCCGTGCCAGCTGTTCGTCGGCAATTTTAAAATCAAGCATGGTTCGCCACATACGTTTCCATTTCAGGTCTTCGGATGTGATAAGCCCTTTATGATATCGATCCCACAGTATTTCATTGTGGTAAAGATATTTTGGATAGAAATCCTCAAAATCAATTTGTATCCTGCTATCAAGGCTTAACAGGGTGTAAAGATCTGCCAGCGAAGCTTTGGCGTTGGCATCAAAATCCCAAAGGGTATGGTCGAGGTCGAAAAAAAGATGTTTGTATTGAGGCATTGTTTTTTAGATACAGAATTTTGATTGAGAGATACTAACTTTAGCAAAGATTGCAAGATACTGAAATAACAAAACAAGATGAACATCGTAATTACCGGGGCATCCAAAGGATTGGGAAAAGCCATTGCCGAAGCATATGCTAAAGATGAACATGGGCATACTTTTTTTCTTTGCGCCCGAAATGAAGTTACATTGGAAACAACCGGTAAATACCTGCAGGATTTTTTTCCTCAAAATAAAGTGTATACTAAAACCTGCGATGTATCAGATAAAAAATCATTACAATCATTTGCCACATGGATACTGGGCCATTGTGCAAAGATTGATGTACTGGTAAATAATGCCGGTATTTATTTACCCGGCAGTGCATTTGGCGAGGATGATGGTATGCTGGAGAAACTGATGGAAGTAAATATGTACAGTGCCTATCATTTGACCAGGATGATATTACCCGGCATGATCAGTGCCGGAAGCGGCCATATCTTTAATATCTGTTCCATTGCATCCATACAGGCCTATCCAAATGGTGGTGCATACAGCATCAGTAAATATGCCTTATACGGCTTCAGTAAAAACCTGCGTGAAGAAATGAAGCCACATGGCATTAAGGTTACGCATGTGCTGCCGGGAGCGGCTTTTACAGATAGCTGGAACGGAAGCGGTATTGACCCCAAACGTATCATGGAAGCTGCCGACGTTGCACAGATGGTGTACGCCGCCGCACAGCTTTCTCCCCAGGCATGTGTAGAAGAAATTATTTTGCGGCCACAACTGGGCGATCTGTAGTACCTCTCCCCAGAGCTATCGCCCGTTCCTTTGCAAGGAACTCCAAAGGAGAGGGAGTTTAACAAATTATTTTACCCTTTATACTTTTATAACTTATCCGGCAGACCGCAATCCGTTATTTTTGTTATTGTGATGAAGCAACAGTTTTTACAAAAACTTATTTTATTATTTTTTCTGCTTACAGGCTATTGTACCCAATCACAGGTAAAATTTACAGCCAGTATAACTCCGGCGGAAATAGGCAGGGATGAATATGCCCAGTTAAAGCTGGTGGTTGAAAACGCAAATGAAGTACAGCAGATCGTTCCTCCCAACCTCAAAGATTTTATCATTATTGGCGGCCCCAACCAGGAGAGCGGCATGACGATGATTAACGGGGCTGTAAAAAAATACATTGCCTTAAGTTTTATTTTAAAGCCAAAGGCAACAGGTAATTATACCATTGGCAGTGCAATGGCAAAAGCAGATGCAGGCGATTATAAAAGCAATCCCGTTACATTAAAAGTAACAACACAGGCTACAGGTAATACTCCGGGGGTTAATCCGGGCAATCCGCTTTTTGGTGCGGCTGACCCCTTTGCAGAACCTGCACCAAGATCGGCCTACAATGAATATATTTTGCGCAAGGGCGAAAACCCGGCTGAAAAAATAAAGAAGAACATGTTAATTCGGGTGGAGGCAGATAAAAAATCTGTTTATGTGGGCGAGCCGGTTGTGGCCACGTATAAGCTGTATACCCGCCTTAAAAGCGAAAGCAACATGACGAAAAACCCATCCTTTAACGGTTTTTCTGTACTGGATATACAGTCACCCACCGACATGGGTTACCGTACCGAAAAATTTGAAGGAAGGGAATATAATGTATACATCATCCGTAAAGTACAGCTCTATCCTTTGCTACCTGGTAACCTGGAACTGGGTATTGCAGAAATTGAAAACAATATTCAATTCATTAAAGCCGAATATTTAAATCAGCAGGCTGATTTGGCCAACGATCTGTTCCCGGATTTATCCGACCTGGCGATTCCGCCCGAAGGATTAGATATGCAAAAAATTACGTTACAGAGTAAACCGTTACCTGTTTTGGTGAAACCGCTGCCTGATGCGGGCAAACCCGCAGGATTTAAAGGCGCGGTTGGTAATTTTAAGATAGAAAGCAGGGTTGAAAATAATAATTTCAGTACCGATGACGGAGGTAATATGGCCATCATCATTTCGGGCGAAGGAAACCTGCAGATGATCAATGCGCCGGAAATAAGCTGGCCACCCGGTATTGAAGGATTTGACCCCAAAGCAACAGACGATCTTTTTAAGGGAACTGTGCCGGTAAGCGGAAGAAAAATATTTGAATTTCCGTTTACTGTTTCAAAACCTGGTACTTATTTATTGCCCGCTGCAACATTTAGTTATTTTGACATCCGGGATGAAAAATATAAAACCATAACAACAAACCCCGTTGAAATTAAAGTTACCAAAGGTACCGGCAGGCCAAAAGCAATAAGTAATAACCCCAATGAAAAAACGGCAGATCATTTACTGACCCGGTTTTTTAATAATCGCCTTCGGGTGGTTAGCTTTATTGCGGTGCTGATCATTATCGGCCTAATTATCTGGCTGAAAAGAGATACCAAAAGGGAAAAACAGCTTGCAGATTCCGTTAACGTAGAAGCGGTCAAAGAACAAGAACCGTCACCAGCAGCAGCATTGCCGCCTGTACAACCAAATCCCCTGGCGCTTGCAGAAGCATGTCTGCAGCGGGATGAGACCAAACTCTTTTATACGCATTTGAATCAGGGGATAAAGAATTTCCTCGCCCAAAAACTGGCCCTGCAACCCGAAGCCATCAACAGGAAAAATATTGCTGAGCAACTGGATGCAAAAGGAATAAGCAATGACACATCGGTGGAGGTACAAAAACTGATTGATGACATTGAGTGGCAGTTATACACTCCCTTTACTGATCAGGACAACAGGAAAGCGATGTATGAAAGGACGAACGAAATGATTGAACTGTTGAATACATACCGCATTTAAGCAATCGTAAATTTATAGCCTACACCCCTGACCGCATGAAAATAAACAGGGTCACGGCTGTCTTCTTCAAAATATTTTCGAAAGTTGAGAATGAAATTATCGATGGTACGGGTAGTGGGATAAACATTATAACCCCAAACCACCTGTAATATCTTTTCACGGGTAACCACTTCGTTTTTATTTTCGATCAGTAGTTTCAGCAGCATGATCTCTTTTTTGGTTAATGTTACTTTTTCGCCGCTTTTGGTAAAAGCTTCGGAGGCCTTAAAGTCAATTTTATTTTTTCCAAAACTATATACATCGGGTATGGGCTCCTTGCTGTTGAGGCGTTCACTTTTTTTGATGAGGTTGTTTACACGCAGCAGCAGTTCTTCCAGGTTAAAGGGTTTGGTCAGATAATCGTCTGCACCTTTTTTTAAGCCCAGCACCCGGTCGGCACTGCTGTTTTTAGCACTTAATATCAGGATGGGAATATCGGGATTACTTAACCGGATGGTTTCGCAAACCGTAATGCCATCAATTTCAGGCAGCATTACATCCAGTATGATGAGGTCGAAATATTCTTTTTCAACAGCCTGTAATGCTTCGGCACCATCCCAGGCCCCGGTAATTTCGTAGCCTTCCAGTTCCAGGTTCAGCTTAAGTGCTTCCTGTAAATTCTCTTCATCTTCTACCAGTAATATGGAAAATTTTTTATCAGACATATTCAAAACTATTGCTTTTCAATGGATGAATGCAGCGTAACTGTAAAAATAGCACCGGATGGATCATTGTCTGTCACAGAAATGTTTGCATTATGCTGGGCGCTTATTTTTTTTACCAGGTAAAGCCCCAGTCCGGTTCCTTTGGCAGCTTTGGTTGCCGAATTGCCCACCCGGTAAAATTTGTTGAATATTTTATCTTTTTCTGCTGCAGCTATGCCTTTGCCCCGGTCTTTTACCTGCAGAATGATCTTTTCATTTTCTTCCTTTAACGATACGGTAACCGGTAATTCCTTGGCGCCGTATTTTATGGCGTTGTCAATAAGATTGTTTACCAGCATCTGCAGCAGCAGCCTGTCGCCGTTGATAAAAATATCAGGTGCAATATCTGCTTCAGTTTTTTGCTGTGGATAGCGTGTAATGAAATCCTGTACACATTTGCCAACCAGTTCGCTAAAGTTGGTTTCTTCGTTGGTGATGCGGTAACCACCCGCTTCAATCTGCGACGAAAGCAGCATATTGTTGCATAAGGCATTCAGGCGGTTGGTTTCTTCCAGTGTGGTTTGTATCAGCCGTTTTTGCTGAGTTTCATCCAGTTTTCTTTTTTGCATGGTTTCCAGGTTAAGCCGGGCAACCGAAATGGGTGTTTTCAGCTCATGCGTAATGGCAATCATAAAATTCTGCTGTTGCTGGCTTATCCTCAGCTCACGCCGCACGGCCCTGAAAACGAATACCGCCCCGGCAATGATCAGTAAAAAAAAAGTAACGCCCTCGCCCAGGTATTGGGTAGTTTTTCTTTTTTCCAGAGACCTGATCTCCTCATATTTTGCCTGGTAATTTTTATCGGTTGGCTGCAACTGCTCCAATTCATATTTGGTCATCAGTAAATTTTGCCGGTTAAGGGCAATAAACCACCAGATCAATGCAGCCAGTATATAGGCCAGCAAAAACCAGTACAGGATAAAAATATAGCGTATTTGTTTTGATTTGGATGGCATGGTAAAGTTGAGCAAAGGTATGCAGTATAAGTAAGTGACACAACGATGCCGCTATGAAAGGCAAATGCCAGATAAAAAAATCAAGGTTTTAATAGAATTTCGCGGGTAGTTGGTGAGTTATCAAAAATCAAAATAAAAATTAATAAAATTATAGAAGTAAGATACAATGCATTGCAAACCAGTTTTTTTGTCCTGTATTTTTTATCTATGTCTTCGAGATAGAAAAAAAAGTATTCCAGGCTTACAAAATCCGGTTCTAATTGTAAAGATTTTTTTTTCTTCGAATCAAGATAAAGATGTAGTAATAGCTTCCCTAAAACAGAAATTATTAATGCGATATTTAGAAGGTACATAATTAGACTATTACTCTCAATTCCTCACATCCAAACCCCAGCTCAGCTTATTACGCAGCGTTTGCAGAAAATTATTTTCGTTAAGGCGGATAAGATTGATGCCGAAGGTTTCTTTGCGTATGGCCAGCTGAATCTCTTTGGAAACTATTTCGCGGCGACTGTCTAAAGAACAGAGAAAACCATCTGTCCGGCCTTCCACTTCAAAAGAAACAATGGTATTATCGGGCACAATGATGGGGCGTATATTTAAATTATGTGGAGAAACGGGTGTGATCACAAAACTGGCACTATCAGGAAAAACCACGGGACCATTGCAGCTTAAAGAATAACCGGTAGAGCCGGTTGGCGTGGCCACGATCAATCCATCGGCCCAATAGGTATTTAAAAATTCACCGTTCAGATAAGTGTGTATTTTTATCATGGGCGACGAATCTTTTTTATGCAGTGTAAATTCATTCAGTGCATAAGGCGCATCGCCAAATAAAGGAACATCAGAATCCAAATGAATTAATGTTCTTTTATCGAGTACATAAGTACGGTTTACCAGGGCCTGCACTGCCGGGATAAGGTCTTCTTTACCAATATTTGCCAAAAAACCAAGCCGGCCATAATTAATGCCCACCACCGGAATGCCACTGTCTTTAACCAGGGTAACGGTATCGAGCATGGTTCCATCGCCGCCCAGGCTGATGATAAAATCTATGTTCTTATCCAGGTCGTCGGATGAATTGAAGGTGGAATATTTTGCACGGGCATTGATGGAAGAATAGAACTGGTTGAAGAAGTCCTGGTAAAAAACGAGTTCCACCCCGCTCAATGCGAGTTCATCCAGCAGCTGAATAATATCCTGGTGCTGATTATTTTCTATACCACGGCTGTAGATGGCAATTTTCATGTGCCTCAGTTCTGCCAGTCCGCGTAATGTTTGAATCTTTGATGCCAATTAAAATCCAGATTGATTGTGTAAAAATAAACCGTTTTTTCCTAATTGGTTAAAACTGTATTCAAACCTTAAGTTAATATCGTACAAGGTAAGAATATCTATGCCAAAACCTCCGGTATATAGTAAACGGTTGCTCAGGTAAGTATCATATTGCTTTTTTGTATAAACATAGCCAAAATCGGCAAATGATTTGGCAAAAACAGTGATCGGTATTTTTGTAAATAGTTTAGGAAAGTAACGAAACGGAATATGAAGGGCAAACAGCTTTTTTTTGATGGTGGATTTCACCAATGCGGTTGCTACGCCATCAACTACATAATATTCAAGCCCGCGCAGGTAGTTTTCTCCGTAGCCAAGCCCGCGTTGGTTTATATAAGCCTGGTCAAACGGGAGTTTTATTTTTCCATTCAGCTGAAAACTACTGTACCATTTTTTACCCAGGTCAAAATATTTATTATAAGTGGCTTCCAGTTGAAGCATGTTAATACCGCCGGTAAAACCCAATCCTCTTTTTTGAATAAAAAAAGCATAGTTTTTGCCTTTTAGCGGGTATGATCCGTTATCGAGATTGGAATACTGCAGGGTATAGCTCAGGTCAGGTATTCCTTTGGAAGTTACAGGGTCTTTAAAATAATTGGGGTTGTATCGTTTATCCAGCACAACCGAATCGGCTATTTTAATATAGGTAAAGCTTGTTGCAAAAATATGTTTGGTAAAAAAACCTCTTCTGATGGTAAAACCGGCATTTGCGTACCAGCTTTTGTAAACGAAATCAGCTTTGGCCTTTGTTTCGGGATAGGAGGGATAAAATATCAATGAGTCATTATAGTTTGCGTTGATTGGCAGTTCTCTTTTTTGTAAATATCCGCCACCAATGGTAAAGCCTTCGTTTAAAGCTTTATTTAAAGGCGAAGTGTAACTGAAAGAGAGATTTTTGGTGTAACCGTTGATGAGATAAACCCTTAGTTGGTCACGCTTGCCGCTGAAGTTGTAATGCACAAACTTAATACCGTAATTAACCCGGCTTAAACTGGCATTATAGGTTTTAAACCATTCATTAAAATTGCGGTCGATCCATTTAAATTGCGGAACCGGGTACAGGTACCACCGTTCCACCACCTGAACATGTATATTTATATTGCCCGAATCAAGCGCAACCAGCTGGAATTTAATATCATTAAAAAGCGTGGTATTGTATACCTGAAACCTGGCCTGTTCCAGTTCTTTGTACAGGTTGGCTATAACCAATGAATCGCCTGTTTTAAATGGTATTTCGCGGTACACGATACTAACCTTTGTTTTTTTTGTGCCCGACACGGTCAGGTCTTTTATGCAAACTTTGTTTTGTTTATTGGCAGAGAGTAAAACTGTATCAACAAAAATGAAATTGATTGATGTTGGTTTTTGAGCAAAGCTTTGTACAGGCGAAAGTATGATAATACTATAAAAAATTATTTTTTTAAGATCTTTCATCAGATAAACAGCTTAAGTAACCGGCCGTACATTACCGCAGATATTATTAAATATCCAGGTAATTCATCAGGTGGCGGTAATTGCTGTGAATTTCATTTTCAAAATTTTCGTTACCAAAATAGTAGATAACATCGTATTCGTATCTTTCAAAAGTAGCCACAACGGCAGCTATTTCTTTTTTATTAATGTGCAGGGTAACGGTAAGCATACCGGTTTGGGCATGAACCGTTGTATTTAAATGTAAAATGGTGGCATCATTGCTTTCTACAATGCGGCTTATTTCTGAAATGGCAAACTGGCTGCGTTCCATTTCCAATACAATGATGCCGCCGATTTCATTGGTGCCGGCAAAATTGCCCAGTGTTTTTAACAGGTCGTTGGTGGTGATCACACCCAGTAGTTCATTTTCTTCATTAATTACCGGAACCACGGTACTGTCTACCTGGTTACTGCAGGTTACGGCATTTAAAAAATGTTCGTTATCATGCACTGCTGCCTGAATAAAAAATTCCTGCATCAGTTCCATAGGTAGTTTGGATTCCTCCTGGTCAAGCAGGTCATCTTCGCTGATGAGCCCCAGGAATTTCTCGTCCTGCACAACCGGCAAATGGGTTACCCTGAAATCGCTTATGAGTTGCAAAGCCTTGCTCACCGTATCTTTTAGCTGAAGACGGGGAATGTTATTGTTGATAAGATCGATAGTTAACATATAACTGGTTTAGGTTAGTAACAGCTATTTTGAATAACGTACAACTGATGATTTAAGTATACTGAAAAGCCCTGTTTACCTTATGTATGGATTTAAAGAGCTAAGCATTACAGGTAAAGACAAAAATGATTACTGAATTGTTGCAGCAGGTGTTTTTAATTTTGCTAAAAAGGCATCCAGCAGCCTGTTAAATTCTTCCGGCACTTCCATCATAGGGGCATGGCCGCATTTATCAACAAAATGAAGTTCGCTGGTTGGCATCAGCCGGTGAAATTCTTTAGCAACAAAGGGTGGGGTAATGGTATCATTGTTTCCCCAAATGAGGCAGGCCGGTTGTTTTATCTGGCTCAGTTCTTCGCCCAGGTTATTGCGTATGGCACTTTTAGCCAGGGCAATAATTTTAATCACTTTCATCCGGTTATTGGTTATCTCAAAAACTTCGTTCACCAGTTCTTCGGTAGCCATGGCCGGATCGTAAAAAGTCAGTTCAGTTTTTTTGCGTATATAATCCTTATCGCCACGCTTGGGATAGGTATCGCCCATGCCGTTTTCAAATAAACCCGAACTGCCTGTTAAGATGATGGATCTGATTCGTTCGGGATTTTTTAAAACGTGCACAAGGGCTACATGGCCGCCCAGCGAATTGCCCAGCAGATGAATATTGTCATAATTGCGGTGTTCAATAAAACGCTGAACAAATTTCTGCAGTCCGCCAACTGAAGTATGCAGCAGGTCAAGATCGAGCAAAGGTAAAATCGGAACGATCACTTTGTTCGTTTTACTGAAATGCCCTATCAGAAACTGGAAATTGCTTAAAGCTCCAAACAATCCATGCAACAACAACAGAGGTTCGCCTTCGCCCTCTTCAATAAATTTAAATTTTCCGTCTTGTTTGATTTCGTAACTCATCCGTAAATGCAAATGGTTTAATATAAACTGCTATCTCAATCTTAAAGTTATGAAATGAACCATAATTTAAAGCGGTATTTCAACCGTTATGGCAGATTTTCTGTCTGTTCTGTGCTGCGAGTTCAGGTACTTAAACCAATTGATGTCAACACCTGAAACCGCTGATCAGGGCTAAAATTACGTTAAATAAGATTAGGGCTGAAATTAATGCGGAATTTTGTTTGTCAGCAAATTGAAAAAATCGCCCAATTGCGTAAACATGTCTTTAAACAATGGTATCAGGCTGCCGATACGATCCATCAGTTTTGGCCCCCAGGGCTGTATAAATGGATAAGTTACCGATGATTGAATGCCTGCCGGTTGCAGCAACTGAAGCTTTTCGGCATAAAAGATAAAAATGCTTAAGACGATAATATACAAAGTGGCATACAGTATGATGCCTGCAATGCGGTTAACCCAGCCCAGCAATACCACCTGGAATGTTTTTTCAATTAACCTGGCACCAAGCCTCACCAGTACCACCACTATAAAGAAAACCAGGGCAAAGGCAATAAAGGGCAGCCATTTGGAAGAAACGGAAATGCTGTCTTTGAGGTATGCGGCAACAACAGCAGATAATTTTAAAGCAGCAGCTAAACCAACAATAAATGCCAGGATAGAGAATACGGCCAGGATCAAACCTCTTTGATAGCCTTTAAAGATGGCCAGGATGAGCAAAGCGGCAAAAGTAAAATCTATCAGCATGAATTTTAATTAGAAATGAAAAATTAAAAATGAAGAATATTTTTAATCAAAAGCAGTTTCTCATATAATAATGCACCGTTCTTAATTTTTAATTTTTAATTCTCCATTCCCGCTACCATTTCTTAAAATCTATCCCGCAAGCAGTTCTTTAACAATACCGCTGATCATTTTTCCATCGGCTTTACCTGCCAGTTGTTTGCTGGCCACACCCATCACCTTACCCATATCAGCAGCGGTGGATGCCCCGGTTTCCGTAATTATTTGTTTGATGATCTCTTTCAGTTCAGCTTCATCTAATTGTTTTGGCAAAAACTTTTCTATCACCGCCATTTCTTCTCTTTCTTTTCCGGCAAGGTCTTCACGCCCCTGCTTTTCAAAGATCTCCAGTGAATCTCTGCGCTGTTTCATCATTTTCTGTAAAAATTTCTGTTCGGTGGCTTCGTCAATTTCGCCTGCAGCGCCGGGTTCTGTCTTTGCTTTAATGATCTCTGCCTTGATGCCACGCAGGGCACGTAAAACGCTTTCGTTCTTGGCTTTCATTGCCTCTTTCATTTCGGTCATGATCTGTTGTTCTAAACTCATGGTTAACAGGTTTTAATTTGTAAGATTATGCAGAGCTATTAGCATTTAGCTATTAGCGGACCCTTAGATTGTGTATGCTTTTGTTTTTGCTAAAAGCTAACGGCTAATAGCTAAAAGCTGTATTATTATTTCTGTTCTTTCAACTGTATCGCTCTAAACTTATCAAAAAATTCTTTGGCAAATTTTTTCATATCATCACTCATTTCCTGTTGTTGTGTGGCCCTTTTAAAAGTATCGGCCATACTCATCAGCATCTGGTAATAAAAATCAGCCATTTCATCCACCATCATATCCTTGGTCCACAGATCAATACGCAGCGCTGTTTTATCGGCCCCGTCCCAAAAAGCAACACTCATGGCCTTGGCTTTTTGTACCATATTGGCAGTACTGTCGGTTGCCGACCAGTTTATTTGCTCGGGAACTTTATTGGGGTCAAGCAGTACATCAATTTTTATTGTAGATTGATTCATAAATTAAATTACTTATTTGTTATTTGGTTCCGTTGTTTACCGGAATGCTGATTATGGTGCGAAGTTAACTGCTTTATGAAAAAGTAGTTTGGTGCGGGATAGAAAATTAGTAAATCTGCTGATCAGCACAATTTAAAATACACTGCATTAATAAATCGGCCGATTTACCGGGTTCATTTTGCCGTAGCAGTTCGGCCCCGGCTTTTACCAGTTCTTTTGCCTTGTCCTCGTTTTTAAAAACCAGCATCATTTTTTGTGCAATATCTTCATGGCTTTCGGGATCAACGAATAATGCTGCTTCGCCAAAAACAGCGGGCAGCGCCCCGGTGCCCGATATAACAACGGGTACCTTGCATTGCAGCGCCTGTAGAGCCGGTAAGGCCAGGTCGCTATACAAAACAGGGTAAACCAGGGCATAGGCCGATGCGGTTATTTTTGCCAGTTCGGCCTTGTCCGTGATTTCCAGCAGGGTTACTTCATTACGCAGCTTATACGTTTTCAATACTTTTTTAAACATTTCATCCGCCCGGCCGGCAATCAGCAGCAACATATTGCTCTTTTGCCTTTTTTTAAAAAATGTAAATGCCTTTAACAGGTTGATGAGGTCGCTGTGCTGGTTCATATCGCCACTGCATAAAAAATAGGCCTTACCCGCTGCATATTTCTTTTTGATCAATTCTTTTTCTTCCCATTCAAGCGGCTTAAAGATATCTTCAATAACCGGAGGTATAACCATGATCTCTGCCGCACGATGATTGTAACGGTTTGCAATGAATGACCTTGAGAATTCTGAAATGGTGGCTATGCTTTTTGCCCTGGTTAAATAAAGGGGAGTGAATTTTGAATAAAAACGGGCCTGTGCTTTATTAAATAGATGCGGTTGTGCCAGTATACCGGGGTAACTTATCAGCAAACACTGGGGCAGTTTTGTGCGCAGTGAGCAGATGCCTTCGAGGCTTACAAAAACCTCTGCATGGTGTTTGCGTAACAAGGCAGGTACCCGGTAATTGAACCAGTATTGCAAACGCAGGTTGCTGCTGATTTTGGGGCCGGTAACCACAGTAAGTACATTTTTTGTAAAGGCCCTTTTTTCATCAAAAGGCCTGTCGGAAATAAAAATGAACTGATGCTGCTGAAATCTTTCGGTTACCCGGGCCAGTAATTCAAAAATAAAATCTTCATAGCCCTGCGGCTGTGTTTCTTTATTTAGCCTGGTATTAACAGCAATGATCATGTAAAAAAGATAAGTGGAGTTTCACAACTGATTTATTTATCAGCTTATTCCAAAATTTTAAGCTTTACCATTTCAATACGGGTATCCGATACGTTTAAAATATCAATTTCGTAATTGCCTATGATGATATGCTCTTTTAACTTAGGGATCTGCTCATGGTTTTTTATGATGTAACCTGAAAGTGTTTCTGTTTCTTCATCATCCGGAAATTCGAGTTTGTATTTTTCAGTGATGAGATCCAGTTCCATACGTCCGCTGAAGATAAATTCATTGGCCGATAACTGTTTTTCTACAAACTCCTCGGTATCATACTCGTCCTCAATTTCTCCAAAAATTTCTTCCAGCAGGTCTTCCATGGTAACTATACCTGCCGTGCCTCCAAATTCATCAACAACCCAGGCAATGGATTTTCTTTCTTTGCTGAATTTATTCATCAGGTCGGTGGCACTCATGCTTTCCGGAACAGTGGGTATGGGCAATAAAATTTCGTTAACGGTGGCCGGGTGTTTAAAAAGGTCCAGTTGATGGATATATCCTGTAATACTGTCAATATTCTCATCATACACAACCAGCTTGCTCAGATGTGTGCTGATGAATTTTGCTTTTACTTCTTCAATGGAGCTGTTTCTGCTCACGGCTTCAATTTCTTTGCGGGGGATCAGACATTCCCTGAGCCTGGTTTCGCTGAGTGATAATGCATTTTCAAAGAGTTCTTTATTTAATTCGCTGCTGTCCTCTTCTTCGTGGCCTTTGCTTTGCTGTACAAAATGTTCGAGGTCTACCTTGCTGAACATGTCTTTTTTGGTGCTGACCTTAATATTCAGGATGTATTTTAAGATCCATTCGGCTGCATTTACAAAAAAGATGCCTGCCGAAGAAAACATCCAGTAAAAGAACTGAACAACGCTGCTGATAAAGCTGGAACTGAGTATACTGCTGTTTCGGGCTTTAAAAAAGGCCTTGAAAAGAAACTCTACAAAGAGTACGATGAGGGTGGAAAGAACCGTTTCCACAAAAAGTTTAATATAGTCTACCGCATTGTTAAAGGAAACCGGCAGGTTTGCCTTGATCCAAAGCCAGATGGGAGAAAGCATATCTACCACCAGTAACCCGTAAACCACAAAAACCAGGTTGATGCCTACCAGGGTGGTACCTATGAAACGGGCGGGCCTGTCTGCATAACCGCCCCATATTTTTCCGCTTGCAGTACCCTTTTTGCGGTTAAGTTCAATAGATAGTTTATTGGCAGAAATAAAAGCAATTTCTATTCCGGCAAAAAAACCAATCAGCAACAGGGAGGCAATGATGGCAATAAAGGCTATCCAATCCATGGTATAAAAATAAGAAAGAGTTTGTAAAAAGGCTATTTACTGATAAAATCGCCCACAATCGCTTCTGCTTCACGGCAAGCCCGTTGCAGATCATCGTTGATGATCAGCTTGTTAAACTGGTCTTTAAATGAAAGTTCGTAGGCAGCCTTATTGACCCTGGCTGCCAGCGATTCGGGCGTTTCTGTTCCGCGGGTTTCCAGCCTTTTCTTCAGTTCTTCTACCGAGGGGGTTTGTATAAAAAGACTGAGCGAACTTTCGGGATATTGTTGTTGTACGTGAATGGCTCCTTTTACATCAATATCCAATACCGGAATTTTATTTTCACTCCAGATACGTTCCAGCTCGGTTTTTAAAGTGCCATAGTATTTTCCTTCGTATACCATTTCCCATTCCACAAATTCGTTTTCCAGGATCTTGTTTTTAAAATCAGCCTCGTTCATGAAATGATAATCTACCCCGTTTTTTTCGGTTCCCCTGGGCTGTCTTGTTGCAGCCGAAACAGAAAAAGCCAGTTGCGGGTATGTTTTCATCAGATACCGGGTGATGGATGTTTTACCGGCACCGGACGGGGCTGTGATGATGATGAGTTTGTTGTTATCGGCCATGTGCAAAGAAACTATTTTTATTTTGGATTTTGAACCACACCTGCCTGCCGGTAGGCAAGTAGAATTTAGGAAACAAAGGTTACACATAGGCCTATGTTTTTTTCTATGTAACTATGATTCTATGTGGTTCACCCTTAATGCGGTTTAAAATGAAGTACCACGTTCTGGTTATCAGCAATACCGGCCAGTACCAGTTCACCGGCAGTTAAGGTTTTAATAATATACCGGTTGATGCTGTTTTTGGATTCCGGAGTGCAAACAAGTATTTTATCATTTCCCTGTAGTTCATATTTTCCCTGCACGGTAATACGGTCGTTCAGTGCACATTCATATTTCATCCGGTCCTTAAAGGTCCAGTTTAGTGACAGCAAAAGCATTTTAACCTGCTCTACGTTAACTGAATCTTTTGCAGTAAGATTTTTTGTATTGGGCGGAACAATATTTTCTACCTGCACGCAATCCCATTTTTTAGTGAGCAGTATAACCGTTTTATTACGGCAGGCTGTTGCAAAGAACACCAGTATAAAAACGGGCAATATGGAAATTATTTTTTTCAGGTAAAAAATCAATTGATCCTTTTTATATCGGCACCTAATTTTATCAGGCGTTCATCAATGTTCTGATAACCTCTGTCAATCTGTTCTATATTCTGAATGGTGCTTTTGCCCTGTGCGCTCAATGCGGCAATCAGTAGAGCCACACCGGCTCGTATATCCGGACTGCTCATCGTGATGCCCCGTAACTGTTGTTCTCTTTCCAAACCGATAACTACGGCCCGGTGTGGATCGCAGAGGATGATCTGTGCGCCCATGTCGATCAGCTTGTCTACAAAAAATAACCGGCTCTCAAACATTTTCTGGTGAATGAGCACACTGCCTTTTGCCTGAATGGCCGTTACCAGTACAATACTCAGCAGGTCGGGGGTAAAGCCCGGCCAGGGATGATCGTAAACGGTTAATACACCTCCATCCATATACTTCTGGATCTCATAAAATTCCTGGGCAGGGATATGGATATCATCGCCGTTAAAATTCATTTGTATGCCCAGTTGCTGAAACCTTTCGGGTATAACCCCCAGGTGTTCGATACCTGCATTTTTAATGGTGATATCACTTTGTGTCATGGCTGCCAGGCCAATGAAAGAACCTACTTCAATCATATCGGGCAACATCCGGTGTGTGGTACCACCCAATGCATCAATCCCAATAATGGTAAGCATATTACTGCCAATGCCGCTTATTTTGGCACCCATGCGGTTAAGCATTTTGCAAAGTTGTTGCACATAAGGTTCGCAGGCGGCATTGTAAATAGTGGTGGTGCCAGCAGCCATGGATGCGGCCATTAAAATATTGGCAGTACCGGTTACGCTGGGCTCATCTAATAAAATATTGGTACCTTTTAAACCTGTTGTTTCTAAATGAAAGAAACCATCTTCTGTGTCATACAAAAATTTAGCACCCAGTTTTTCAAAACCAATGATGTGGGTGTCTAATCTTCTGCGGCCAATTTTATCGCCGCCGGGTTTTGGTATGTAGGCTTTTTTAAAACGGGCAAGCAATGGTCCGGCAAGCATTACCGAGCCACGTAGTTTGCCACTTTTTTTGTGATAAGCTTCACTGTGCAGGTAATCCACATCCACATCATCTGCCTGAAAAGTGCAGGTATCACGGCTTTGCCGGTCAATTTTCACTCTCATTTCGCCGAGTAATTCTATAAGCAGGTTTACATCCACAATATCGGGTATATTGGAGATGGTGATTTTTTCGGGGCTGAGCAATACCGCAGATATGATTTGCAGTGCTTCATTTTTGGCACCCTGTGGTGTGATCTCTCCAAAAAGTTTTTTTCCGCCTCTTACTTCAAATGATTGCATACTTTTTATTACACTAATTTATCGAATTACACGAATTACATGAATTAACACAGAGGTAAATAAAAAAACCTGACGTTTAGCATCAGGTAAATATTCGTGTAATTCGTGTAATTGGTTTAGTTCGTGTTATTATTAATATCTCTTTTTAAAATTACGGTTATTATCCCTGTTGCCGCCGCCACTGCCACCCGTGTTACCGCCTCTGTTATCCCTGTTTCCACCACGGTTGTCTCTTCCTCCTGCAGCATTTCTGTTATCTCTTCCGCCAGCGCTTCTGTTATCTCTTCCGCCACCACCGCCAAAATTTTTACGGTAATTACCGGCCGGGCGTTTCCCATAATCATCCCTGTCGTCGCGGATATCTACCCGGTGTTTAACAAACGGGCGGTTGTTGAATTCCAGTTCACCTTTGGTCATGGCAGATAATTCGGTCTGAATATTATCGTCATGCACCAGTTCCTTATGCCAGTTGCTGTAGGTAAGCTTCATGTAATAGGCCACAGCATTGGCAAAACCTTGTTTCTTTTCAGGGTTTTCTTCTTTTAGTGCCTTATCTATCACCACTTCAATATTTTTACCCAGGTGGTTAAATTTGGGGTATCTTTTTGGATAACGCAAACGCTCGGGTTTGGCCTTTAAAGTTTCCCTTGTAGGAATGGGATAGGGGCTTTCCACATCCAGTTTAAAGTCGCTGATGAGGAAAAGATGGTCCCATAGTTTATGCCGGAAATCTTCAACATTCTTTAAATGAGGGTTTAAAAATCCCATCAATTCAATAACAGCATATGCATTACGCTGTCTTTCTTCTTTATCTTCAATACTTAACAGGTATTCCACCATTTTCTGAATATGGCGTCCATATTCTCTCATGACTAAAAAGTTCCTGGTAGTATTATACTCCATGTTCTGTGTATTAAGCATATTGCGAAGTTAAGTTAAACGGTTGAAAAGGTTACCAACCTTTATGAATGGAAATTTTGCTTTTAACAGACTGTATAAAGGTTGGCAACCTTGCTATCAGGCCTCATTAAAGTAAGTTTATTATAAATATTTTACCCTGCACCAGTTGTAAGCCACTAAAATGCCGGCAGTATCTGCTGCAAGGTCGTATATGTCAAAACTACGGCCGGGGATAAAAAAATGTTGAATTAACTCGGTTGTTAAGCCCCAAATTACAGCAGCAATGGTAATTTTTATGGCCCAGTTTCTTTTAACCTGCAGGGGTAATATCAGTTTTTTGTACATGGGATATATGAAAAGAAAAACCAACATACCAAAAAGCCCGGCATGTACCCACTTATCGAAATAAATATCGTTAAGCCAGGTTTCAACCGTAGGGAGTTTCGACCCGGGCAAACAGATCAGGATCAATATAAGAAAAAACCAGGCAATGCCTGGGGTAAATGTTTTTGCAGATGGCCTTTTTGAAGGATTTTGCATAGCCGTATGATTACTAAGCAACTGTTGCCGAATAGGCAGCCGAATCCATCAGTTTATCAAAGTCAGATACATCAGTTATGGTCATTTTTACCATCCATCCATCGCCATATGGATCGCTGTTGACCAGCTCGGGCTTTGTATCAAGCAAAGGATTGGTTTCGGTAATGGTACCTGCCAGCGGCGAAAAAAGATCACTTACCGTTTTAACCGCTTCTACCGTGCCAAATATTTCTTCGGCAGCTACAGCTTTGCCTTTGGCAGTAATGTCGATATACACTATATCGCCCAGTTCGCGTTGTGCAAAATCGGTAATGCCTATGGTAGCAGTAGTACCATCTATTGAAACCCATTCGTGGTCTTTGGTGTAGCGGAGATTTTCGGGAAAATTCATTTTATTTAATTTGATGTTAACAGAATAGGTTGCAAAATAAGGATTTTAATATGAACTACTTAATCACTTCTATCTTCATGCGTATATCTCCCATCGGACGGTCGTTGGGGCCTTTTTGTACCGAAGCAATTTTATCTATCACCTCCAGGCCTTTTTCCACTTCGCCAAATACCGTGTAATCCATATCAAGGAATGGAGTTCCTCCGGTGGTTTTATAGGTATTTCTTTGTTTTGCCGAGTATTTTATTCCTTTACCCATTTCCATATTGTTTATATCAGCATCAGTTAGTTTGTTGCCTTGAACAATATAAAACTGGCAGCCACTGCTGGCTTTTGCCGGGTTGGGGGTTCTGGCCGCAGCCAGGGCGCCTTTTTTATGAAAAAGGCTGGTGTCAAATTCTGCCGGAATGGTATATCCCACATCGCCCATACCCAACATCTGGCCGGGTTGGGCATACTTGCTTTGCGGATCGCCGCCTTGTATCATAAAACCCTGTATCACCCGGTGAAAAATGAGGCTGTCGAAAAAACGGTCATTGGCCAGTTTGATAAAATTATCACGGTGCAAGGGTGTTTTATCATACAGGCGGATGATCATCACACCCGAATCGGTAGTTATTTTTACACGGGTTCCGGGTATTTTAACTTCTTTTTTTACTGCAGGGGTTTTTGCGGTTGTGGTTTTTTTAACGGTTGTTTTTGTTGTGGTTGTTTTCTTCCCTGTAGCAGTGGCAGGTTTTACAGCAGGCTTTTTTACCTGTGCCTGTGCAGTTATGGCAAAAAAACAAATAAAGGCAAGCGCAAATAAAGTTTTCATCTTGTTCATAAAATAATTAATCAATAAAATGTTGGTTTTGAAAATACAGGAGAACATGGTCTTTTAAAAAATTTTCCTGCTCGGTCATAAATAATTCCGGTAGTGGTTTTAGTTGTTTAAAATGCGGCCAACCCTCTTCATCATTACCTTCAGCTATATAATAACCGCTGGGCGAAAGTACGGTGCAAACGGCAATATGCATCAGGTCCTGTTTCTCTTCTTTACTAAAATCCTGCTTACCGCTGCCCAGCTCCTGAATACCTATCAAAAAAAGAATACCGTCCATATCGGGTTTAATACCAAAGCGTTCTTTCAGTTTGATGCGCAGTTTAAGCCAGCGAACCTGTAAATCTTCCGTGAGGTGTTGCATCCTGCAAATATAATTAATAGAAACACAGATGACGCAGATCAGGACGGATTTAAACAGATTGAATCCGTCCTGATCAGTTTAAATCCGCGTTATCAGTGTTTCTATACTTCCTCACAAAATCAAATTTGTATCTTTGCTGAAAATTTAGAATTAAATGTTACAGATCAGTTATATCAGGCAAAATACGGCACTGGTTAAAGAAAAATTAGCGGTTAAACATTTTGGCAACCTGTCAATTGTAGATAAAATACTGGATACGGATGAGCAGGTACGTAAATTGAAAACAGAAACCGAAGCCATGCAGGCCGGTATAAATGCAGCCAGTAAGGAAATTGGCATGCTGATGGGCAAGGGAGAAAAGGAAGCGGCTGAGAATAAAAAAGAGGAAGTTTCCAAAAATAAAACAGCGCTTCAGGGTCTTACCCAGGCATTGGCCGAAACAGAAAAAAAACTGAACGACACACTAATACTTTTACCCAATCTCCCCCACAGTACTGTGCCAAAAGGCAAAACACCCGAAGAAAATGAAGTGGTAAGGGAAGGAGGTTCAAAGCCTGCACTGCCGGCATCCGCTGTGCCGCATTGGGATTTGATAAAAACATACGACCTGGTTGATTTTGAAACCGGCGTTAAAATTACCGGTAGCGGCTTTCCTTTGTACAAAGGAAAGGGTGCCAAACTGCAGCGTGCTTTAATTCAGTATTTTTTAGATTTTAATACCGAAGCAGGCTATACCGAATATTTGCCACCGCTGATGGTGAATGAAGCATCGGCCTATGGAACAGGACAGTTGCCGGATAAAGAAGGGCAGATGTACCACGCAACGGCCGATAATTTTTATCTGATACCCACTGCCGAAGTGCCGGTTACCAATATTTACCGCGATGAGATTGTAAAGGAATCTGAACTGCCCATTAAAATGACGGCTTACACACCCTGCTTTAGAAGGGAGGCCGGAAGTTTTGGTGCAGATGTAAGGGGACTGAACAGGGTACACCAGTTTGATAAAGTGGAACTGGTGCAGATCGTTCATCCGGATACAAGTTATGATGTGCTGGAAGAAATGGTAAACCACGTTGAAAAACTGCTGAATACGCTGGAGTTGCCTTACCGCATATTACGTCTCTGTGGTGGCGATATGAGTTTTGCATCTGCCCTTACTTATGACTTTGAAGTATACAGTGCTGCCCAGCAAAAATGGCTGGAGGTAAGTTCAGTAAGTAATTTCGAGAATTTTCAGACCAACCGGTTAAAAATAAGGTATAAAGACAGTGATGGAAAAAGCCAGCTGGTACATTCACTCAATGGTTCATCTTTAGCATTGCCAAGGATCGTGGCCTGTTTGCTCGAAAATAACCAAAACGAAACCGGAATTGAATTACCGGCTGTGTTGCATAGCTATTTTGGTGCTCCAAAAATTACAAACTAAATCTCTGCGTAACCTTCTTTTCTCCTTTTCTCTGCGTTGTAATGTTCACAGCAGGGAAATGGAGATGCAGAGAAGCGCAGAAAAAATTATTTTTCTCCAATTCCTTTTTCTTTCATCAATGCATAAATTGCTTTTGGGTCAACCGGAGATTGAGGCGTAAGGTTTTCTGAACCCGTTGCAGTAATTACAATGGTGTCTTCAAGCCGGATATGGATCTTCTTGTCTTTATCCTCAAGGATAGGTTCTACATTAAATACAACACCTTCAACAAAAGGAATATCGTAACTGCCCACATCATGTACAGCCATTCCTACAAAATGGCCCACATAGCCAAACCAGTATTTTCCCATTCCGTTCCTTTTGTACACCGCTTCGCCAACCTTTTGCAGAATAGCGTAGGTTACGCCAGGTTTCATGACTTTGATAATTTCGTCGCGGGCCTCTTTTACACAATTATACATTTTAAGCTGTTCGTCAGTGAATTCACCCTGAACCGGCCAGGTTCTTGTAATATCTGTAACATAGTAATTAAGTTCCGGTGCATAATCTATCAACAACACGTTACCGGCTTCCAGTAAATGATTGTTGGCATTGTAATGCCATATCAAACCCCTTTCTCCCGATGCGGCAATGGCATAGTATGCCGGCCCTGCCGTACCCATATCTCCGTAAATAAAATCACAGGCAGCAACCGTTTGGTATTCATAAATACCGGGCCTGGTAACTTTAATGGCCTCATTAATGCCCAGGCAACCAATCCTTCCGCACTCGCGGATCACCGCAATTTCCTTTTTATCTTTTACCCAACGCATGGCATCCAATATGGGAGTTATATCATTAACAACTGTTGCCGGAAACCGTTCTTTTATTTTATTATAAAAATTAACTTCTTTGGAAATACGGCCATCCCATGGGTTATTTATTCTGTTGGCACGGGTCATCATACAGCGGTCACGGCTCATTTCTGCCATTTCCTGTGGCGACTGTTGTAAAAAAAACGGTTGACCTGTTTCGGAAAAGTGATGCAATATATTGCTCATAGCAGATATTGAAAGCACCTGGTTGAAGCGGTATTCGCTAGCTGCTTCTTTGCCCGGTTTAATTATCGCTTCTGTTTTAATATCATTGGAAATGTTGTTGGGCACAAGCAAAATAGATTCTTTTGATTTACCGTCAATAATTAATACTGCATCGGGGACTTCTACACCAGTGAGGTAGTAAAAATTATTATCCTGCCTGAATTTAATATATCCTTCGGTCAGCTCTGCTCCCTGCAAAATCAAAATGCCATTGCCTATTTTTTCCATCACTTTAGTGCGGCGGGCAGCAAAATCATCTGCAGTAAAATATTTCCACATGGTTTGTGAAAAAGCCATTTCAGATACCAGCAAACCAACTACACAACAAAAAAGTTTAATAATTCTCATACATCCGTATTAAGCGTTATAAAATAAAGGAACATTAAATATAAACTAAAAACCGCAGCCTCTTTGATCTTTGATATATAATTGGATATTGGAAAATTTATGCTTGAGTGTTTAACTGCTTTATCTTTTTATTCATTATATAAAACCACAGTGGCGGAACCAGCGCCAGTATCATACTGCCCGGATAACCGGTTGGCAGTTGCGGCGCATCTTCATGATGTTGTAATATCTGGTACTTTCTGCTGGCTAAATAATGATGATCACTGTGTCGGCTCAGTTCAAATAACATCAGCCTGCCCAGGATATGATTGCTGTTCCAGCTGTGATGGGGTAAGGCACGTTCATAATTCCCATCGGCCCGTTGCCTGCGCTGCAGGCCGTAATGCTCAATATAGTTCACGGTTTCAAGCAGTAAAAAACCAATGGTTGCTGCGGCTAAAAAATAAATTGTAAGCAGCCAGCCAAACAATAAAACAATGGCAGCAACAAAGACAAGCTGAATAACCTGTGCCTGCAGCATTTCATTTCTCCAGTGCAAAGCCGGCAGGTTTCTTTTCTTCATTTCGCCATTTGCAATTTTCCAGGCAGAAAGGTATGAGAAAATGATGGTACGGAAGTAAAAGGTAAACACCGGTTCGTTATATCGTGCACTGCTGGGGTCTTCCGGCGTAGCTACATTTTTGTGGTGCCCTTTATTATGCTCAATAAAAAAATGCATGTAGAGTGAAGTGAGCAACAGTGCTTTGGCAAATACCTGTTCGTATTTTTTGGTTCGATGCCCCAGTTCATGCGCTACATTAATGCCGAAAGTGCCGCAGAGTAAACCCATACTAAAAATGCGCCCGGTAATTTCCCACCAAAGCAATTCCGGGGTTTGCATGGCAGTTAAAAAAACATACAATGCCCCAAACTGTAAAACCACAATAATATACAACAGGTAATCGTAGACCCTGTCTTTTTTTACCAATTCCTCTTCGGCAGCACTCAGGTTTGTTTTATCGGGGCTGATGAAAAGTTCAAGTACCGGCATCAGTACCCAGGCATAGAGCATCGGGCTCCAGGTTATCCATCCTTTACCGGTAAAAGCCAGCCAGGCAAGTACAAATAGTATTAATGGCGATAAATATTTTAAGGCTCTTGTTTGCATAATTGTTTATAAATGCTGTTTTAACACGCCGCTTTATTTTTTTTATCCTGTTTGATGTAAATTTAGCATTAAACTATCGGTTTTTAAAACAGTCAAATCCCGGTTCAGTTGATTTTCTAAACTTACACTATCTATATGGCGGTTTCCAATCGTATTAAAAATCAGCATTTATTATGGCGGGCGGCTTTTGGCCCCATGGCCGAAAATGCGGCTTCACTTGATGCCCTCTCTCAAAAAAAACTGTGGGCGCTTTTGGTAAAAACATCTTCCAAACCAGTGGAAAAGCTTGAAGTGACAAAAAACCCGGCAGATGAATATATGACCGGCATGACCGACCCGAAGGAAATAGAAAAGAAAATCAATGATCCCGAATTAAGAAAAAAACTGAGGGAACAATCCAGGGAAGATCTGAAGAACCTGAACCTGCGCTGGCTGGAAACCATGATCAACAGCGAAGCCCAGCTGAGGGAAAAAATGAGCCTGTTCTGGCACGGGCATTTTGCCTGCCGCAGTCAAAACAGTTTTTTTGCACAGGAACTGCTGCACATCATACGCACCAATGCATTGGGCAGTTTTGCCGATATGCTGAAGGCAGTTAGCAAATCGCCGGCCATGCTGCAGTTTTTAAATAACCAGCAAAACAGGAAATCGCACCCCAATGAAAATTTTGCCCGTGAAGTGATGGAACTGTTTACCATGGGCCGTGGCCATTATACCGAAAATGATGTAAAGGAAGCTGCCCGCGCTTTTACAGGCTGGGCATTTAATGCAAAGGGTGAATTTATTTTCAGAAAAAACCAGCATGATACCGGCACCAAAACTTTTTTAGGCAAGACCGGTAATTTTGAAGGAGACGATATACTCAATATTCTGCTGGAGAACAATCATACTGCCAATTACATCAGTAAAAAACTATACCGGTATTTTGTAAATGAAAATGTGAACGAACAAAACCAACAATGGTTAAGCAAACGTTTTTACAGCAACAATTACGATATAGCCAAGCTACTGGAAGATATGTTTACCAGCGATTGGTTCTATGATGAAAAAAATACCGGCACCAGGATAAAATCACCGGTTGAACTGCTGGCTGGCATCAGAAGGTTATTGCCCATGCAAATGGAAAATGGCCAGTCGCAAATGTTGTTTCAGCGGGCATTGGGCCAGGTATTGTTCTATCCGCCTAATGTAGCTGGCTGGCCTGGAGGCAAGAACTGGATCGACAGCAGTTCGCTGATGTTGCGCCTTCGTATTCCTCAGATACTATCGGCAAATGACGCTTTGGATATCATGCCTAAAACGGATGATGATGTACAGATGGGGCAAATGATGCAGGAAGCGGCAAAAAAATTAAAGGATGCTGTAAAAGGCGGAGCTGCAAATATTGACTGGATATCTGTAAATAAGATATTTGAAAAAGTGCCCCGGGAAAAATTGCTGGAAAATATTGCAGCAACGGTTTTACAAACCAAAAATAAAGTGAGTAATGCGGTATTGGATAAATATGTGAATACAGCCAGCAGGGAAAACTATATTAAGAGTGCAGTGATAAACCTGATGGCAACGCCGGAATACCAGCTTTGCTGAAAACCCCCTCCGCCCCCTGAAGGGGGAACCGGGAGTCTAATTTCTAAAGCTCTTTTTATAATATAACAATCAGAATCACGCCTAATTAATATCTTTTAAAGGAGTGGAGTCCAAACTCCCCCTTTAGGGGGTTGGGGGGTTAAAAATATTTTTATGGTAATTAAACGCAAAGAATTCCTACAGATCGGGTCACTGGCCACCGCCTCATTACTGCTGCCTAAGTTTTTAAAGGCATTTGAACAACCGAAGATGGTGCCGCCTGGCAATAAAGTGGTGGTGGTCATTCAGTTCAGCGGTGGTAATGATGGATTGAACACGGTGATACCGGTACGCAATGATATCTATTACCGCGAAAGGCCCAGGCTGGGCATTGCAAAAAATAATGCCCTGTCACTGACCGATGAAACAGGCCTTAACCCTGCATTGCAGGCATTTAAAGGATTGTATGATGATGGCAGTTTAGCCATTATGAACAGTGTGGGTTATCCAAATCCCGACCGGTCGCATTTCAGAAGTATGGATATCTGGCACAGCGCCAGCCAAAGCAACGAATATGTGAACACGGGCTGGCTTGGCCGTTATCTCGATGCCCAGTGCAAGGGTTGCGATAAACCTACACAGGCCATGGAACTGGATGATGTGCTTAGCCTGGCATTGAAGGGCGATGAAAACAAAGGGCTGGCTTTTAAAGACCCTAAAAAATTATACAATACCAGCAACGGAAAATTTTTAAAAGAGGTGAATGCCGATCATAAACCCGGCGAAGAAACCATTGACTATCTGTACAAGACCATGAGCGCCACGCTCAGCAGTGCCGATTATATCTATCAGCAGAGCAAAGTGCATCCAACATCGCAAACCTATCCGGGCACTAACCTGGGAAAAGATCTGAAGACCATTGCATCATTGATCTTTTCTGATATCAATACCAAAGTGTACTATGTTTCCTTAGGAAGTTTTGATACGCATGTAAACCAGGATGCCCAGCAAAAACGTTTGTTTGCCGAACTGAATGATGCGGTGCAGGCTTTTACAACCGATCTTAAAAACAATGGCCGTTTTAACGATGTACTGATGATGACCTTCAGTGAGTTTGGCCGCAGGGTAAGCCAGAATGCCAGCAACGGAACCGATCATGGTACGGCCAATAATATGTTCTTCATCAGCGGGGGCTTAAAGGAAAAAGGTATTTTAAATGCCATGCCCGATCTGAGCGATTTAAATGAGGGCGACCTGAAACACCAGGTTGACTTTAAAAATGTATATGCCACCGTTTTAAACAAATGGCTTGGGGCCGATGACCAGATGATACTGGGAAATAAATATCCGCATCTGCATTTTATTTAAACCTATTTGATATTACCCATCCACCGTTTTAAAAACGGTACGGTAAATACCAGCAGCACACCAATTACGGCTGATGCAATTGCAATTTTCTGAATGATACCGGCATAATAGGGCAGGGAAAGTACCGGGTCGTTTTTAGCCAGAATTTGTTTGGGCACACTCATCAGTGAACCGATCTTGCTTGCAAGAAATTCACCTATTGCAGTAGCAAAAAACCAGATACCCATCATGAGCGAAACCATTTTTGCAGGAGATAGTTTTGTTACCATGGATAAACCAATGGGAGATAAACAAAGCTCACCCAGAATAATAAAACAGTATCCCCAAAAAAACGGCCATAATGGAATAAGGCCCGTATTTTCATTGGCCTGGCATCCCCAATAGAAAATGTAAAAACCCGCACCCATTAAAATGAAAGACAAAGCAAATTTTAATGGTGTACCGGGTTCCCTGCCTTTTTTATTCAGCCACGGCCATAGTGGCGCAACTATCAGGGTAAGCATAATTACCCACAGGGAGGGTAAAAAATTATTGATGGCCAATTCGGGCAGATCAAAACCAAACAGAAACATTTTCGAATTCCGCTCTGCCAGTAAATTCATAGAGCCTGCATTCTGTTCATAAATGGCCCAGAAAACTATGGAAAAGATGATCATGATGAGTGCTGCAAATAATTTCAGCTTCGCTTCTTTTTCCATTTTCATCCCGGTCGAAAGCACATAGATCAATGAAATAACACCCAGGCCAAACATGATATAATCCATTAAATGATACTGGTGAAATAAGGTAACTACCACGGGAACCATTAATAAAGTGCCGCCATAGATCAAATACTCCGGTTTTATAAAAGCAAATACCGGTTTCTTCAGCGCCTCGGTGTTTGGTGGTAAACCCCGGTGGCCCAGGGATTTTTTTCCTGATACAAAAACAATAAAACCAATGGCCATAAAAATGCCTGCCAGTCCAAAGCCATAATGCCAGTTTATTTCGGTACCCACATAGGCACACAATAAGCCTCCCAATGCGGCTCCTATATTTATACCCATATAAAAAATAGAAAAGCCACTGTCTCTCCTGGGATCATTTTCGCTATATAATGTACCTACAAGGCTGCTGATATTGGGTTTGAAAAACCCGTTGCCGCAAATGATAAAAGCCATACCATAAAAAAAACTCCAGTCATTGGGTATAGCTAAAATAAAATGCCCCAGTGTCATCAATATGCCGCCAAACATTACCGCCCGCTGATAGCCTATAAAACGGTCGGCCATAAAACCGCCAAACATAGGCATGGTATAAACCAATGCTGCGTATGAACCGTATATGGCATAGGCTTTAGGGTCATCATAATGTAACTGGCTCACCATATAAGCAATCAGCAAACCCTTCATGCCATAGAAAGAGAAACGTTCCCACATTTCGGAAAAGAAAAGCAGGTATAACTGTTTGGGTTGACGGGTATTTGATAAAACTGATGCGGTGACCGGTTCTGTAAGATCCATACTAATCTGGTTAAAAAATTAATTCACTCCTTTTTCCTTCATGATCCGGTTCAGCCATTTCAGCATGGCAAAAATGATGAAGGTGGCGATCATCAGCAATATAAAATTCACCCAAAAGAAATTGGCCTTGTTTTCATAACCATCCCACATGGTGGCCAGTATACCCGATAATTTATTGCCTATTGAGGTGGCCAGGAACCAGCCACCCATCATCAGCGATGTTAGCCTGACCGGGCTTAGTTTTGATACCAGCGATAATCCCATAGGGCTTAACAGCAATTCGCCTACAGTAATTACACCGTATGTACCCAGCAGCCACCACACACTGGCTTTTTCGGCACCATTGCCACTTACCTGTACAGCGGCCACCATTACCAATACCGATAAGGCAGAGATGAATAAACCAAATGCGATCTTTGTGGCAGTAGAAGGTTCTTTATTGTTTCTTCTTAAAAATGCAAAAAAGGCAAGTACCAGCGGGGTTAATAAAATTACCCATCCCGGGTTAATGGACTGGCTGATGGGTGTGGCCCATAAAGTGGCTTTACCTCCATCTGCCGGCAGGTTATCGGCTTTTACATTTTTAAAATAAACGGGATAATCATATGTTTTAATCACTTTTCCGGCTTCGTCTTTCTGCAGCCTGAACATGCCATCATATAAATTAACCGAGTCTTTTTTATAAGTAACATCTTCGGCCTGTTTTAATCCGCGAAAAACATCACCGGTAGTGCCGCTGACCTGCCTATTGGTAAAATTATCGGCCCAAATGGTAAGCGCGGTTCCGTTCTGCTTAAACACTGCCCAAAACATCACCACTGCAGCAAAAATGGCCAGCAGTGCTGCGATGGGCCTTTTTTCAGATGCCTCGGCACGGAAATAGAGCGAAGCATAAAAATAAATTACCGGCAAACAGGCAAAGATGAATGCATCGGTACTGTCGCTGCCAAAAATATTTTCAGGGATGATCCAGCCAAGTACCCCTGCAATAATGGCCGGAACAAAAATGGTAAGCACTATCCTGGAAAAAGGCATGTCTTCTTTCGTCATCGGTTTTCTTACATCGCCGTAGGCATAATGCCTGGTGCCCAGCATAAAAATAATTACGCCCAAAAACATACCAATGCCGGCTGCTACAAAAGCGTATTTCCACCCCCAGATGATGATGATGGCTGCACTGAAAAAGTTACAGATAAATGCGCCGATATTAATGCCCATGTAAAAAATATTGTAGCCTTCATCCTTTCTTTTAATAAACTCGGGGGTATTGTATAAATTACCCAGCAGGGTAGAGATATTGGGTTTAAAAAATCCGTTCCCAAAAATTACCAGGGCCATACTTACATACAGCACAGGCAGGCTGTGTACCGCCATCAGGCAGTATCCCAGTCCCATCATGATACCGCCTGCTATTACAGACCGTCGATAACCCCAATACCGGTCGGCTATCAGCCCGCCAATGAACGGGGTAAGAAAAACCAGGGCAATAAAGGTTCCGTACAGATCTGATGCTTCGGAATTGGTCATGGCAAAACCATGCTCCACATTTTTAAGGTACAGTAAAAAGATACCGATCATCAGGTAGTAACCAAAGCGTTCCCACATTTCGGAGAAAAATAAATAGGGTAGCGCCTTTGGATGTTTTGGTGTATTGCTCATGCTGATATATTTAGAGTGGTAAGATAAATAAAAAAAGGCGACTCTGCGGTCGCCTTTTAAAAAGTTTGAGATGAAATTATCTTACACCATGCATCATTTTTTTCAATTTTGGGGTAAGCATAAACAGCAGTGCCGAAGCAATACCGCACAAAACAACAAATACCATGAAAAATTCAAAAAGGTTACTAATGGTAAAGCCTGCAAAGGTTGGATTGTAGGACCGTATTTGATTGTCGGCAAGTAACTGTAATTGCTGGGCTGTAGGTGTTATGGTTTTATCAAGCACACCTTGCAGGTCGATGCCTAATTCTTTTGCTTTGGTGAATTTATCACCCGTTGCAGGCATAATGGAACCAAGTGTACCTGCCAGGGCATAACCGGATGCGTTGGATAAAAAGAACACACCATATAACAGGGAAGTAAATCTTTTTGGCGCCAGCTTACCAACCAATGAAAGTCCTATTGGCGACAGGCAAAGTTCACCAAAAGTCTGTATCAGGTATAATAATATCAGCCAGTGAATGGCTAATAAACCTGAGTTACCCAGGCCTTTTACATTATATGCAATGATAAAATAGCTCAGTGCAATCAACGCCAGACCTATAGCCTGTTTAAAAGGCGAAATAGGTTCTTTCCCTTTAGCTCTTAATTTATCCCATAAAATACTGAAAGGTATGGCAAAGGCAACTACAAAGATCCCGTTAAATATCTGCACCATGGATGGAGGCATCAACCAGCCAAAGAAGTTCCTGTCTGTTTGGTTATTGGCAATAAAAGTTAAGGATGAGCCGGCCTGTTCAAAAGCGGCCCAAAAGAAAATGATAAAAAAGGATACAATATATATTACCAGGATCCTGTCGCGTTCAATTTTCGTAATGGAACCGTCGGAGATAATCAAACCGGCAAGTGTAAGGCCGCTTGCATAGATGATAGAATATATAACATTTTGACCAGCAAAATATTTAAAGACAAGTGCCAGGCCAACAAAAGCTAAACAAGCCAATACAAGCGATTTTGCTGAAAAGGTAGCTTTCTGCGATTCGCCCTCTTCGTAATCTTCAGCTACATTTTTTGATGGTAAACCACCAATGGGCCTGCCTTCGGGCGTTATTACATATTTATCTTTCAGCAAAAAGAAAGTTGCAGTACCAATTATCATAGCAATAGCTGCTGCCAGGTAACCCCATTTAAATGCATAAATATCTCTTGCACCGTTTGCATCAACCACATCACCTATTAAAGGACATATTAACTGGCCCAAAAATGCACCCATATTGATACCCATGTAAAAAATGGTGAAAGCAGTATCCAGTTTATTCCTTTCGGCCTTCGGATACAGGTTACTTACCATACTGGAAATATTAGGTTTGAAAAAACCATTCCCCAGAATGATCACCCCCAATGCTATGTAAAGTAAAGTTCTGGCCAGTTCCAGGTCGGAGCTGAAAATAGATGCACTGAAAAACAAAAGCATTTGCCCGGAGGCCATCAATAAGCCACCAAGCATGATACACAACCGGTTACCCAAAAAACGGTCGGCAATAAAACCTCCCAGCATAGGTGTTAAATAACAAAGGCCAAGAAATCCTCCATAAATAATAGAAGACTGCTCTTCGCTCATCATTAACGCATTAACAATAAATAGCGTTAATATGGTACGCATACCATAAAAGTTAAAACGCTCCCACATTTCGGTGCCAAAAAGAACCCATAATCCTTTGGGGTGGCTTTGTTTTACTGCTTGTTCACTCATGTTTAATTGTTTTTAAATGCTTAGTAGTTGGTTTAATTTCCTAAAGTAGCGATTTTCTTTTTAGATAAACAAAAACAGCGAACCAATTTTTAAATCATAAGGCAAGAAAAATGGATATGTTGCAACCCCGATAAAAATATATTATGAAAACCGGCTTTAGAATTTTAATTTGCAAAGCTTGTTTCAGACACCTTAATTCAATTAATTCATGAATATACTATTAATAGGCTCCGGTGGCAGGGAGCACACTTTGGCGTGGAAGATCAGTCAAAGTCCTTTATGTGATAAGCTATTTATAGCCCCGGGTAATGCCGGTACAGCATTATGCGGTTCCAATCTTCCCATTTCCATTTCCGATTTTGAAGCACTGGCTGAAGCCTGCAAAGCAGAAAAAATTGATATGATCATGGTTGGCCCCGAAGATCCGCTGGTAAAAGGCATCTATGATTTTTTTAAAAATAAAAAGGAGCTGGAGCATATAAAAGTGATCGGCCCTTCAAAAGAAGCATCTCAACTGGAAGGAAGCAAGGCTTTTGCCAAGGCTTTTATGCAAAGGCATAATATACCTACTGCTGCATACCGGGAATTTACTTCGGATAATTATGTAGAGGGAGTTGAATATATCAGATCACAATCGCTGCCCATTGTTTTAAAGGCAGATGGCCTGGCAGCAGGTAAAGGGGTATTGATTTGCCAGAACCACCTGGAAGCCACAGCAGAATTTGAACTGATGCTGATGCGCTCTAAATTCGGCGAAGCAGGAAAAAGAGTGGTTATTGAGGAATTTCTGAAAGGCATTGAATTAAGCATTTTTGTATTAACCGATGGCGAAAACTATGTTATATTACCCGAGGCAAAAGATTATAAAAGGATAGGAGAAGCAGATGCAGGGCTCAATACAGGCGGTATGGGTGCAGTAAGCCCGTTGCCTTTTGTAGATGATGCATTTCTCAGCAAAGTGAAAGAAAAGATCATTGAACCTACCATTAAAGGATTTAAAAAAGACAAACTGGATTATAAAGGATTTGTTTTTTTAGGGTTGATGAATGATAACGGCGAACCCCATGTGATTGAATACAACTGCCGGCTGGGCGACCCGGAAACCGAAGTGGTGATTCCCCGCATCAAAAATGACCTGGTTGAATTGCTGACAGCAACTTCCAATCAGCAATTGAATGAAGTTTCCATTGAAATTGATGAAAGAACGGTAGCAACCGTTGTAGCTGTAAGTGGTGGCTACCCGGGCGATTATGAAAAAGGTAAAATAATAGAAGGGCTTGATGTACCTGCATTGGAAAATACAATAGTTTTTCATTCCGGAACCCAAAAACAGGGCGATGCCATTGTTACCAATGGAGGCCGCGTGCTGGCAGTTACCTCTTTTGGCGAAAACATTACAGAGGCCGTTGAGCAATCCAACTATATGCTGGAACAACTGCATTTTGACGGAATGTATTACCGTACTGATATCGGGTATGAATTTAAAGAACCTGCTGCTCTGTAGAAAAATGTAAGTAGTGCATCAGTTTGAAATCTTCGTAAACAATTTGGCTGTCAGTCTGAGCCTGCCTTTGTCGGCAGACAGGCTCAACCTGACAGCTTTTCAAACTGATGCACAACCAAAAAGTATTAATTCCTGCGCTTTAAAAATCACCATCGTAATTTTACTTTACAAGATCTTTGTAAAAACCCCGCTGCCATATTTCTTAAGCAAATCACGCCAATGCAAAAGTTTAGGTAAAATGTTTAAAAATAAAGGGTTTGCCGTTGTTAATTCAAATATTTTCCACCACCTTTGCTGGCATTGATCAAATTCCTTTTTCACACAAATAAATATGGGTCTCTTTAATTTTTTTACACAGGAAATTGCCATTGATCTGGGTACCGCAAACACCCTCATTATACACAACGACGAAATAGTGGTAAATGAACCTTCTATCGTGGCATTAGACCGCAATAATCCAAAGAATATTTTAGCCGTGGGCAAAAAAGCATTGATGATGCATGAAAAAACCCACGAAAGCATACGTACGGTTCGTCCGCTGAAAGACGGTGTGATAGCCGATTTTAATGCTGCTGAACTGATGATACGGGAGATGATCAAACTCATTTACCCCAAAAAGCCGTTGTTTGCCCCCAGCTGGCGTATGATGATATGCATACCCAGCAGCATTACCGAGGTAGAAAAGCGTGCGGTAAGGGATAGTGCCGAACAGGCCGGTGCCAAAGAAGTTTATCTTATACACGAACCCATGGCTGCTGCCCTGGGTATAGGTATTGATGTGGAAGAACCGGTTGGTAATATGATCATTGATATCGGGGGCGGAACCACCGGGATTACGGTTATTGCCCTGGCCGGCATTGTTTGCGACCAAAGTATCCGTATTGCCGGTGATGAATTTACAGCCGATATTATGGAAGCACTCAGGCGCTACCACAGTTTGCTGATTGGAGAACGTACCGCAGAACAGATAAAGATACAGGTTGGGGCTGCCGTTAAGGACCTGGAGAATCCACCCGACGACATTCCGGTAAACGGAAGGGATTTGGTTACCGGTATTCCAAAACAGGTAATGGTAAGCTACCAGGAAGTTGCCGAAGCATTGGATAAAAGTATCTTCAAAATTGAAGAAGCCATACTCAAGGCATTGGAAACAACACCTCCCGAACTGGCCTCGGATATTTACCGCAGGGGTTTGTACATTACCGGTGGCGGTGCCTTGTTGCGCGGACTTGATAAAAGGCTGAATGCAAAAATAAAACTGCCGGTTCATATTGCCGATGATCCTTTGAAGAGTGTGGTTAGGGGTACCGGAATTGCATTGAAGAATTACGACAGGTATCCTTTTGTAATGAGATAAAAAAATGGCCAATGCCGAATGTGTGATTTTCAATGTTTGCAGATTTTTACTTTGAACATTCGGCATTGAACATTCGATATTATTAAATTTTCTTCCCCAGGTGCGTAATATTTTTCTTTTCCTTCGCCGGTATTCCAATCTTATCCTGTTTCTTCTGTTACAGGGGTTCAGTATTTATCTGATCGTTCATTACAGCAGGTATCACAATGCGGTTTTCAGTAAAACATCCAACCAGGTTACCGGTAAAATAAACCAGCAATACAACAGGATCACTTCTTATTTCCGGCTTAAAAAAACAAACGACTCCCTGGTTGCAGCCAATGAAAAACTGTACAATACATTAAAAGCCGATTTTAATTTTCCGGATACAACCAGCAAATTCATTATTGATTCCTTAAAAGTTGATTCGCTGGAAAAGTTCAGGAAGTACCGCTATTACCCGGCCAAAGTCGTATACAATTCTGTTGCATCTCAAAATAATTTTATTGTTTTAGGAAGAGGGGCATCACAAAATATAAAACAGGGCATGGGTGTAATTGACCCAAACAGTGGTGTAGTAGGTGTTGTAACCGAAGTAAGCGCCGGCTATGCCGTGGTGATGAGCCTGTTGCACAAAGACAGCCACCTGAGCGGAAAATTATTAAAGGGGGGCGAAACCGGTACCTTGAACTGGGATGGTAAAACGCCCAATATCATTTCGCTTACCGGTATTCCCAAGGGCACCAAAGTGGCAAAAGGCGATACCATTATTTCCAGTGGCTTCAGTACGAGTATTCCTAAGGGTATGATGATGGGTATGATAGATGAAGTAAAGTCGGATAAAAGCACCAACAACCACTTAATAAAATTTAAAACAGCCGCCAATTTCTATAATATCGAATTTGTGTATGTAATAGAGAATTTGCAATCAGAAGAGATAAAGGCAATTTTAGAAAAAGAAAAACAGAAAACACAATAGCCCGGTTAGCGTACTTATGAATCTATTTGTAAAAAATATCATCCGGTTCTCATTATTCATCCTGGTACAGGTTTTTGTGCTGGATAATATTCATCTGCACCAGATGGTAACGCCCTATGTTTATTTCCTGTTCATCATCTGGCTGCCTTTCCGCATGGGGCGCACCCAACAAATGCTGTTGGCATTTGCGCTGGGCTTTGCTATGGACAGCTTCCGGCATCACCCGGGTTTTCATACGGCCGCCTGTGTACTGATAGCCTATATCCGTCCCTTCCTGATCAATCTTTTAATACCGCAGGAAGGTGCCGACAGCAATTATGAAGAACCGTCTTTTAAAAGCCTGGGCGGTATCCTGCCATACCTGGTCTTTATAGGCGTACTAACCTTTATCCATCATGGATGGTTGTTTTTGCTGGAAGCCTGGCAGTTTGGAAACATCTGGTACTTTCTGGTAAAAACAATGTTAACCACCCTGTTGAGTTTGTTTTTAATAATTATTGCAGAAATGTTATTTACACGACAACAGAAATTTAAAACAAATACCGTTTAAAGATTGATTAGAATGTGTGAAGTAGAAAAACTGATTACGGAAAGCTGCTAACACATAACTCAAAACCAAAAACTCAAAACTCTATTTTGTCTGTATTCAATCAATCAAGAAAAAATGTGATCATGCTGGTTATTACCGGCATGTTCGTTATCATTTTCCTGCAATTGATAAACCTCCAGATCTTTTCTTCCAGGTATAAGGTAGATGCCGATAACCAGGGGATATTCAGAAAAGTGATCTACCCCGACAGGGGAATTGTGTTTGACCGGAAGGGCAAAGCAATTTTGCAGAACACTACTATCTATGACCTGATGGTAATTCCCGGAAAAATAAAAGGAACAGATACAGCAGTCCTGCTTAGCATCCTTAATATTGATTCGGCCGAATTTCATAAAAGGATCATTGCAGCCATCATTAAAAATAAAAGTTACCGGGCTTCGGTTTTTGAACCCTTGCTCAGTAACGAAAAAATGGCCAAGCTCAGTGAAAACCTCTATAAACTGGCACCCGGTTATTTTATGCAGGAACGTTCGGTAAGGGATTATCCTTTTGAAGCCGGCGGAAATATTTTTGGCTACCTGGGCGAAGTTGATTCCAATATTTTAAAAAATCCGCTTTACCAGGGATATGTGATGGGCGATTATATCGGCCGCGCCGGTCTGGAAAGAACCTATGAAAAAGTGTTGATGGGGCAGCGGGGTATCGAGTTCTGGAAAAGAGACAATAAAAACCGCCTCACCGACCCCCTGGAAGATGGAAAGTATGATACGGTGGCCGTTGCCGGTAAAAACATGTACACGGCAATTGATATTGAATTGCAGGCACTGGGCGAAAAGTTAATGCAGAATAAACTGGGTTCAATAGTTGCCATTGATCCAAAAACCGGCGGTATCCTGGCAATGGTGAGCAGCCCTACCTACCAGCCCAAATTATTAACCGGTGCCGATAGAAAAAAGCATTATGCCGAATTATTGCTGAGTCCGGCAAAACCCTTGTTCAACCGATCCGTTACGGCAACCTATTCTCCCGGTTCTACCTTTAAAACATTGCAGGCCCTGGTTGGGCTGCACGAAGGGGTAATTAATACCAGTTTTTCTGTTTCCTGTTCAGGCGCATTTTATGGCTGCGGAGGAGGCCGGCCCATGAAATGCCTCGATTATGGAACTTTTGATCTGCGCAATGCCATACGCATGTCTGATAATACCTATTTCGCTACGGTAATGCAACGGGTTATTAATAATCCTAAATATCCAAACATCGATACCAGCCTGGCTGTCTGGAACAGGTACATGTATGCATTTGGCCTGGGGCATAAACTGGGGATCGATGTGCCTTCGGAAAAACCCGGGTTTATTCCCAACCCCCAATATTTCAATAAACTTTACGGTAACGGAAAATGGAATTATTGCAATTTCCGTTCTGTAAGTATCGGGCAGGGAGAAGTACTTACCACCCCCATACAAACAGCTAATGAAATGGCCTATATCGCCAACAAAGGCTGGTATAAAATACCACACCTGGTAGATTCAATTGAAGAAGGCGATGAATTTGATATGCTGAGTAAGTTTAAGGAAAAGCACAGTGCCATTGATATACCCGACAGTGTTTTTGAAGCCGTGCATGATGGTATGCAGGCCGTAGTGGAAAGAGGAACGGGCGGTGGTGCCAAAGTAACCGGCATAGCCATCTGTGGCAAAACAGGTACGGTAGAAAACTATTACCGTGGTGTAAAACAACCCAACCATGCTTTCTTTTGCGGTTTTGCACCCAGGGATAATCCAAAAATTGCCATCATGTGTGTGGTAGAAAACAGTGGCCGCTTTGGTGGTACCTATGCTGCACCCATTGTTGGGTTAATGATTGAAAAATATTTGAATGATACCATTGCAAAAAACAGGCAGGCCATTGTGGAGAAATTTGAAAAGATGAACTTGATCCCGCCCCGTATTTATAAAGAAATGAAAACGGTGGATTCCATGCTGCATGCAAAAGACTCGGCGTACCTGATCGCCAAAGGGTATATTACATTGATAAGAGATACCATGGAAGTGGATAAAACAGATGAAGAAGAAATCTTAGACCAGATAAAAAAGGAAAAAGACAAACCGAAAAAAGACAGCGGCGATAAGAAGTTAAGAATTAAAACTGAAGCAATATTACCATCAGAGAAAAAGAAACCGGAGATAAAAGATAGTTTGAATAATTAATCGTGAGGCGTGAGTGGTGAGACGTGAGGGCGGAAACTGTCAGTAAGCCCTGATAGTGATCAGAATGCCGAATACAGTTCGGGAAGCAAATCTTATTACTAACAATAAAAAGGTTGTTATGTTTTTAAAATTGGCACACACAAAACTGGATGTTTTTATTTCTGGAAAGGATCTTGTTTTAAGTTGTTATAAAATATCTAAATTATTACCACCAGATGAGCGGTTTAATATGGCGCAACAATTAAGAAGGGCTGCACTATCAATTCAGCTTAATATTGCAGAAGGTAGTTCAAGAAAGTCAGATATAGAAAGAAGGCGGTACTATGAAATTGCAAGAGGTTCGGTAATTGAGATCGATACGATTTTAGATATCGCTGAAGAACTCGGATATTTTAAAAAGGAAGACTTAACTCAAACTGGTGACTTGATCATAAAAATATTTCAAATGCTCAGTAAAATGATTGTGTACTAACTCACGATTCACCACTCACCACTCACGATGCACACTAAAAATCCCACCATATCAAAAGGAATAGACTGGCTGCTGGTTTGGCTGTATGCCATTATTGTGATCTTTGGCATCATCTGCATTTATTCTGTTGAATATAAAAGCACCGATAATTTTCTGCAAACATTAACGGGCTTTAAGAAAAATTACAGCAAACAACTTTTCTTTTTTGCGGCATGTATTGTACTGGCCATCTTTATTTTATTAACCGACAGTAAATTTTTTACTGCAACGGCCAATATCGCTTACCTGGTGGGCATACTGCTGGTATTGGCAACTTTTGTTGTAGGTAAAGAGATCAAGGGTTCTAAAAGCTGGATTCCACTGGGTTTTATGAACCTGCAGCCCGTTGAGTTGTGTAAAATATTTACGGCGCTGGCTTTGTCAAAATATTTGTCAATGCCCGAAACAAATTTTAAAATATCCCGGTCGCAAATGATCGCGGCAGCCATTTCATTTACACCGGGGCTGCTTTCCATACTGCAGGGCGAAACGGGTTTGGCATTGGTTTACTTTTCTTTTTTATTGCCCATGTACCGCGAAGGTTTGCCGGCAGGATACCTGATCGCCGGTGTTTCTATGGCCGTATTGCTGGTGGTATCCCTGCTGTTCAGTACAAAAACACTGCTGATCGCTTTTGCCATACTGGCATTGCTGGTTTTTTATTTTAACCGGAGGCGCATCAAGCGTAACCGCCAGTTGATGATCATTATCGTGGCAGCCTGGGCATTCAGTTCGGCATTTGTGGGCCTGGTTGTACCGTTTACCTTTAAGCATGTGTTTAAGCCATACCAGGCAAACAGGATATTCAGTATGGTGGGTGTTGATAATCCCTTTGCTGATAATACAGCAACCGTTGATTTATTGAATACAGATGAACAAAAGGTCAAGCAGAGTAAATCCGATCAGCAGAATTATAATGTAAAACAATCAAAAATTGCCATTGGCTCAGGGGGCTTTACAGGTAAAGGTTTTTTAAAGGGAACACAAACCCGCGGCGATTTTGTACCGGAGCAGCATACCGATTTTATTTTTACATCTGTTGGCGAAAACTTTGGTTTTATAGGCAGTGGCCTGCTGATGTTTGTATATCTCTTTTTTCTTTTGCGCATATTAAATATTGCCGAAAGGCAACGGAGTACCTTCAGCAGGGTATATGCCTATTCCGTTGCAGGCATCATGTTCTTTCATGTGGCCGTTAATATTTGTGTAACCATTGGCCTGGCGCCGGTGATCGGTATCACGCTTCCATTGATGAGTTATGGCGGATCTTCGCTGCTCACCTTCACCATTCTTATCTTTATATTGATAAAACTGGATGCCGACAGGCAGATGGTGTTGAGGTAGAACCCCCTCCGCCCCCTGAAGGGGGAACTGGTCCCTACGATATTATAGAGCTTCCTAAAATCAAGCGGCTTAGATATAATAAAAATAAACTCTTATAGAAAATAAAAGAGACTTACATTAATGAACTTCAAAGTTCCCCCTTTAGGGGGCGGAGGGGGTTTGGGGGCCGGGGTTTTTACCTTAATTCAAACCCCTGCCTGCTGGCCTTACGGGCAGGAAACCAGGCTGCCATGAAGGCAATGGCAATTGCCGTGGTGGAAACTAAAATAAAATCTGTGGCAATCAGTTTTACCGGAAAATAATCAAGCAGAAAAGAACCCCCTGCCAGTTTAATGATTTCGAACCTGATCTGAAGCAGGCAAATTACGGTAGCCATAAAAATGCCTGCAATGGTACCCATACCCCCTAACAATAAACCCTCACATAAAAATATTTTAAGAATGCTTTTTTGCGATGCACCCATGCTTTGCAGAACACTGATATCTTTTCTTTTTTCAAGCACCAGCATGGTTAATGCACTTACCATATTGAATGCTGCAATGATCAGGATCAAAGTGAGTACCCCGTAAATGGCCCACTTCTCCAGCTTCATGGTATGGTACAGGCTGGTGTTTTGTTCGTACTTGGTTTGTACTGTATAATGGCTTCCCAACAGGGTTGCTATATTTTTCTTTGCATCCTGTGGTTTGATGTTTTCTCTGAGTTTTATCTCCACAGCACTGTATTCATCTGCTGCAAAATTCATCTGCTGCTTTACAAAACCAATATTGGTAATGGCGTATTTGTCATCAAACTCCTGCTGAATGGTAAATGAACCTGAGGGTTTAATGAAACCCTCGCTGATGGATTTTAAAGGATCATTATCCAGGCTGTTCTTTTTAGGCAGTATAACCGTAAGGTCATCGGTTGCAAATGCGGGGTCAAAGTTTAAAGAAGTGGCATTTTGTATGCCTGAACCGGCCACCAGGTAAGCATTTTCGGTAGTGCCGGTATAATATTTGCCCCGGTTGGTTTTGGCGGCAACGCCACTTACTTGTATATAATTATCATCCACACCTTTCAGGTAAACCGGCGTTCTGGCATCCTGGTTTTTAAGCAGTGCTTTATCTTCGGCAATCATTGAAAAAGCTGCAACATCCGGCAGGGCTTTAATAGAGGCAATTTGTTCAGCAGTAAGTATAAAAGTTTTTCCGGTGGCAGGTACAATTTTAACATCACTGTAAAAAGAGGAATACAAAGATTTAACCAGGTCCTCAAACCCGTTAAACACACTCAGCACTAAAACCTGGCAGCAGGTAGCAAAAGCAATAACACTTACCGTAACCCATGCAATAATGTTAATGGCATTGGCACTTTTTTTTGCTTTAAAATATCTCCAGGCAAAGGTTAAATACATAGTTCTTAGTTCGGAGTTCTTAGTTCGGAGTTCTTAGTTCTTGGTTCTTAGTTCGGAGTTGTTGGTTCTTAATAAGCAGTATAAATAATATGGGAAACCCGCGAACTAAGAACCAAGAACTAAAAAACTAAAAAACTAAGCTTTTGGGTCTTCTTTTTTTATCTCCTTAAAAATCTTCTCCATTTTATCTACATAATCCAGCGTATCATCAATATAAAAAGTAAGTTTGGGCATGCTGCGTAACTGGTGGCGTACCCTGGCTGTTAATTCTTTTTTTATTTCCCAGCTACGTTCTTCAATTTTCTTCAAAGCATCAAAACTGTCTTTTACCTGGAAAAAACTCAGGTATATCCTGGCCTCATAGAGGTCGGGTGTGATTTTTACCGAGGATATGGAAACCATCCCGCCATCCATCATGGATAGGCCCAGCCGTTGAAAAATATCGCTGAGTTCTTTATTCAGTAAGCCCGCTACCATTTTCTGTCTTTTACCTTCTAACATATTTCTTAATCTTTAATCGATGTAAAATTAGTTACTTTGCCTTGATTTGACCGAATTTTAAAACCATGAAGAAATACGCAAGGCTTTTCAGATACCTGGCTGCATACAAATCCAATATTGCATTATACTTTTTATTCATCATATTAGCGATTGTTTTTTCAGTTGCATCCATCGGCTCTTTACCCTTTTTTATCGACCTGATCTTTACCAAGGGAAAAGCAGATGTGGTGAAACCGGATGTGATCAATAATTCCCAGGATTTTATACGTTACATCAGCTATTATTTGCAGGAACTGATTAAAACGGATGGCAAAGCCTATGTATTGGCATTGATCTGTGTAATGGTACTGATCGCTGTATTCTTAAAAAACCTGTTTACCTATTTATCGTATTATATTCTGGCGCCCATGCGAAATGGGGTGATGAACCGCCTGCGCCGGGAACTTTTTCAGAAAATACTCATCATGCCCATTGGTTATTTTACCGAGCAACGTAAAGGCGATATCATGAGCCGCATGACCAATGATGTGGGGGAACTTGAAAACTCTGTAGTGGGTACAGTGGAAGGATTGATTAAAGACCCGCTGAACCTGATCATACTGCTTACCACTTTGGTTTTTATAAGTCCAAAATTATCCCTGTTCTTATTGATCTTTTTACCGGTTACGGGCTTTATTATCGGGCGGGTAAGCCGGTCTTTAAAAAAACAATCCAATGCAGCAGCCATAAAACAGGGCGAAGCGCTTTCTGTTTTGGATGAAACACTAAGCGGACTGAGGGTAATAAAAGCTTTCACTGCTGAGCGGCTGGTGGGCAAAAAATTTGATGAGCACAATGAGTCGCTCTTTCATATCAAAAACAAAATGCAGTACCGCCGAGATCTTGCTTCGCCTATGTCGGAGTTTTTAGGTGTGCTGGTTTTGTGCGGCATACTTTATTTTGGCGGACAGTTGGTACTGGGTGGCAATGCCGGTGGTTTAACAGACAAAGGGTTCATTATGTACATCGGCATTTTTACACAGGTCATCAGCCCGGCAAAGGCATTGTCCACTTCGTTTTACAATATGCAGAAAGGCACAGCAGCCATTGCCCGTATTGAAGAAGTTTTGCAGGCGCCCGTGATGGTAGAGGAAGCCGCTGATCCAAAACCCATAAAAAGCTTTGAGCACTCCATTGAATTTAAGAACGTAGGTTTTGCCTATGAAGAGGTAACCATTTTAAAGAATATCAATTTAAAAATAGAGAAAGGGAAAACGGTTGCATTGGTAGGCAGCAGTGGTGCCGGTAAAAGTACACTGGCCGACCTGGTTCCTCGTTTTCACGATGTAGGTACCGGCGAGTTACTGGTTGATGGTGTTGATATCAAAGCCTATTCACTCGACCAATTAAGAGGCCTGATGGGCATTGTAACCCAGGAGCCCATTTTATTTAATGATACCATTGCCAATAATATTACGCTTGGTATTGATAATGCAACACCCGAAGCCATTGAGCAGGCTGCTAAAATTGCGAATGCGCATAATTTTATTGTGCAGAAGGAAGATGGGTATAATACCAATATCGGTGATCGTGGCGGCAAACTCAGCGGCGGCGAACGCCAGCGCATGACCATAGCCCGGGCAGTTTTAAAAAACCCGCCGATATTGATATTAGATGAAGCCACATCGGCCCTGGATACTGAAAGCGAAAGGTTGGTGCAGGACGCCATCAACAATTTAATGAACAACCGTACTTCCATTGTTATTGCCCACCGCCTCAGCACCATCCGCCATGCCGATGAAATTATTGTGTTGCAAAAAGGCGAGATCGTGGAAAGAGGAACACACGATAGTTTGATTGAGCAGAATGGTTTTTATAAAAGGTTGGTGGATATGCAGGAGGTGAGATAATGATATCACGCCCCCTCAATCAACCCCACCGCATTTCCCCAGGGATCAATAACTATTGCCACTTTAATTCCGCCGCCTACATCCGAAGTATCATCCAAAATAGTTGCTCCTGCTGCCACTGATTTTTTTACACAGATATCAATGTCATCCACTGCCCAATGGCTTACGGTTTGGTTGCCGGGTGTTACGGTTTCATCCTGTGGATGCAGACCCAGTTCGCAACCGTTAAAATCAAAGCCAACATAAAAAGCTTCGTCAAAATAAGGTTGCACACCGGTAAGTTTGCTGTACCAGTCTTTTGCAGCCTGCAGATCGGGTACATAATAAATAACGGTTCTTAATTTTTTAAACATAGGCACCCCAAACCCCTAAAGGGGCTTTTAAAGTTTAAAATGATTTATAAAGCTATTAAATAAAAAAAGAGAATAAAATAAATTATTCTCTTTTAAATATAATGCTCCAGGTTCCCCCTTTAGGGGGCGGAGGGGGTTACTTATTTAGCCGCTCCCATCTTCGCTTCCATACTCAAGGTAGCGTGTGGTACTGCACGTAAACGGGCTTTGTCTATCAACTGGCCGGTTACACGGCAAATGCCGTATGTTTTATTTTCAATACGCATGATGGCCTTCTCCAGGTGATCAATAAATGTGATCTGGCGGCTGGCCATCTGGCTCAGCTGCTCTCTTTCCATGCTCATACTGCCATCTTCCATGGTCATGTAGCGGGCATCATCATTATCGCCGCCCATTTCATCCTTGCGGGTAATTAATCCCTGCAGGTAGGCCAGTTCTTTTTTGGCGGAATCCAGTTTGCGGTTAATGATCTCTCTGAACTCGGCCAGGTCAGTATCACTGTAGCGGTTTATGGATGCGCCAAGATCATGCTTGGGTTGATCTAATACCGACTTGGTAAAATCTGGCTGGTATTTGCGGGCTGTTTTGGTGTTTATTTTAGGCAAAACAACTGGTTTTGCAGGAGTAATTTTAATGTCTTTTGCCTTTTCGGGCGATTTTGCTCTTACCGGGGCCGCAACTTTTACCGGGGCCGCAACTTTTTCAGGTGTTTTTTTAACTGAAACCGGTTTTACGATCGGCTTTTTCACTTCAATCTGTTTTTTCATAGGTTTATTTACGATTTTTTTTGCAACGGGTTTTGCAACGGGTTTTGCTGCTTTTTTTACCACAATTGGCTTTTTTGGAGCCTTTTTTATCACTTTTTCTACTTTTTTGGCTGGTTTGGCTGGTTTTTTAGCAACAGCTTTTGGAGCCGGTTTCTTGGCTACAGGTTTTTTGGCAGCAGGTTTTTTTGCTGCTGGCTTTTTTGCAGCCGGGGCTGCTTTTTTCACGGGTTTAACCACCTTTTTGGCTGCAGGTTTAGCAGCTTTCTTTTTTGTAGCCATACTATTGTCCTTTTTTAAGTACGTTCACTAGTAATATAGCCTCATTCACTTCAATTTCAATTCCGTTGTTTATGGCGGGGATAAAAGCAAGCGAATCAGCCAGAATTTCGGCGCAAATATAATCTTTATATTGAATTATAGACGGTTGCAGTGCAGCATTTTCACTAACTGTTACATCTATCCTGTCAGAAAGGTTAAAACCACTGTCTTTCCGGATGTTTTGAATGCGGTTTACAAACTCCCGGGCATCTCCTTCTTTTTTCAAATTATCAGTTATCACTATATCTAATGCAACTGTTAATTGGCCTTTTACGGCAACTTCATAGCCCGGTATCTCATCGGTGGCTATCTCCAGGTCTTCGGCACTGATCATGACCGGCGCTTCACCCAAATTTTGGTAATCGGGGTTAAGCAGGTATTCCATTTCCAGTACTTTATCTATGGTTGTATTATCAAAACCTGCTATTTGTTCGGCCGCCCATTTCATTCTTTGCCCCAGTTTTTTACCCAATGTTTTAAAATTGGCCTTGGCTTTTTTCTTGATAAAATCATTATCGGCTCCCAATACCTCCACTTCTTTTATATTGGTTTCTGCCTTAATGATGTCCTCTACTTTTTTTATTCGTGCTTCCATGGTGGAATCCATAGCCGGAATAAATACTTTTTGCAATGGCTGCCTTACTTTAAGGTTCACTTTTTTGCGCAGTGATAATATCAACGATGAAATATCCTGTGCCAGCTGCATCCTTTTTTCGAGGTCAATATCAATGGCCGATTCATTGGCTTCAGGAAAATCGGTATGATGAACAGATTCCTGGGCAAACCTGCCCGATACGGTATTGAGGTTATTGAACAGCCAATCAGCAAAGAACGGTGCCACAGGTGCCATCAGTTTGCACAAGGTTTCCAAACATTCGTACAGGGTTTGATAGGCACAAATTTTATCATGCTCATATTCGCCTTTCCAAAACCGGCGACGGCATAGCCGCACATACCAGTTGCTTAAATGGGCATCCACAAAATCTTCAATGGCCCGGCCTGCCTGTGTAGGCTCGTAAGCATCAAAATTTTCCTCTGCGGTCTTTATTAATGAATTAAGGGAAGACAAGATCCATTGATCAATCTCGGGCCTGTCTTCTACGGGTATATAGCTTTCTTTAAAAGTAAATCCATCTACATTGGCATACAAAGCAAAGAACTGGTAGGTATTATATAAGGTACCAAAAAATTTACGTTGTACTTCTTTGATCCCTTCCACATCAAATTTCAAACTGTCCCAGGGCGATGCATTGGTGATGAGGTACCACCGGGTAGCATCAGCACCAAAACTGTCGATGGTCACAAAAGGATCAACCACATTACCCAAACGTTTACTCATTTTGTTGCCGGCCTTATCCAGCACCAAACCATTTGAAACAACGGTTTTATAAGCAAGGCCCGACCGGCCCCCTCTATCTCCCCCGGAGGGGGGAGGAAACGGAGAAGAACTTTGCAAGGATTGATGTTTTGCTAATTCTTCTTCGATACTTTCTTTTAATAAAGAGCCAAGTGCATGCAAGGTATAGAACCAGCCTCTGGTTTGATCTACACCTTCGGCAATAAAATCGGCAGGATAGCTTTTTGAAAAAGTTTCAACATTTTCAAAAGGGAAATGCCATTGTGCATAAGGCATGGCGCCACTGTCGAACCAAACGTCTATCAGGTCGGGTACCCGTTTCATCGGTTTGCCGGTAGGGCTTACCAATGTTATTTCATCTACATAAGGTTTGTGCAGGTCCAGTATGCCTTCGTGCAGGTAATGTTTGTTTGTTTCGCCACCCAATACTTCGGCGGCTTTTTTTATTTCATTGTTTAATGCTTCAACAGAGCCAATGCATAATTCTTCTGATCCATCTTCGGTCTTCCAGATGGGTAACGGAGTTCCCCAAAAGCGGCTGCGGCTCAGGTTCCAGTCTACCACATTCTCCAGCCAGTTCCCAAAGCGGCCGGTACCGGTGCTGGCCGGTTTCCAGTTAATGGTCTTGTTCAGTTCCACCATCCGGTCTTTAACAGCCGTGGTTTTAATGAACCAGGCATCCAGCGGGTAATAAATAATGGGTTTATCGGTGCGCCAGCAATGGGGGTAATTGTGTTCGTATTTTTCTACCTTAAAAGCCCGGTTCTCTAATTTTAATTTTACAGCGATGTCAATATTTACATCCACATAATCCTTTTCATCCTTGTAATTCTTAACATAGCGGTTGCTGAATTCGCCCACGCCTTCTACAAACTTGCCCTGCTTATCAACCAGGGTTAAAATGCCGAGGTTGTTTTTTTGTCCGGCCTTATAATCATCGGCACCAAAAGCAGGTGCGGTATGCACAATACCGGTACCATCTTCGGTGGTCACAAAATCGCCCGGGATAACCCGGAAAGGTTTTGCACCAGGGGTGATCTCCTGTATTTTTTCTAAGGTATTTGCCTCGGAAGGGAGCAGTTGTTCGTATTCAATTCCTTCTAATTCTTTGCCTTTACATTCAGCAATAATTTTCCATGGTATCAATTTTACATCTGCAGTATAATTTTCAAAATCTCCATTTTCTCCTTCTGCTTTAAAATATTTGCTTATCAGGGCTTTGGCAAGAATTACATTATTGGGCAGATGGGTATATGGATTAAAAGTCTGAACCAATACATAATCAATGTTAGGGCCAATAGTCAATCCAAGGTTTGATGGTAAGGTCCAGGGAGTTGTGGTCCATGCTGTTAAAAAAACTTCATCATTCAATATTCCTTGTTCCTTGTTCGATATTTTGTCAAATAAGAATTGCGATCTTTCATTTTTAACCGCCTTGAACATAGCAACTGCTGAAGTATCCTTTACATCCTTATACGTTCCCGGCTGGTTCAATTCATGCGATGATAAACCCGTTCCGGCAGCAGGTGAGTAAGGCTGAATGCTTACACTCTCATACAGGTATCCTTTTTTATACAGTTCACTCAGGCACCACCAAAGGCTTTCTACATAATTGTTTTCAAAAGTTACATATGGGTTTTTTAAATCAACCCAGTAACCCATTTTTTGGGTGATGTCGTCCCATTTATCTTTAAACCGCATCACCACTTCACGGCATTTCTTATTATAATCTTCTACCGATATTTTTACGCCGATATCTTCTTTGGTAATACCCAGTTCTTTTTCAACACCCAGTTCAATAGGCAGGCCATGCGTATCCCAGCCGCCTTTGCGTTTTACCTGAAAACCCTGCATGGTTTTGTAGCGGCAAACCAGGTCTTTTAATGTTCTGGAAATAACATGGTGAATACCGGGCATGCCATTGGCACTTGGAGGTCCTTCGTAAAATACAAAAGGAGGGAAGCCTTCACGCAGTGTAACACTTTTTTCAAAAGTGTTTTCCTTTTTCCATTTGGCCAGTATGGTTTCGCTGATGGAAGGGAGGTTTAGTTGCTGGTATTCGGTGTATTTGCCACTCATATTTTAAAATGTTGCTGATGTTAAGAAATGGTGAGACCGGAGGGTCGGACCATTTCTTAAAGTGTGCAAAGGTAGTAAAATAGCCCTGTTCAATAATAGCAGGATTTTCAATTATTTGAATGTACAATTACTTAAGGCCCCTGGTAATTCTACGGCAATAAAATGAGGCTGTAGCGCGTAAGCCCCATTGGTAGCAGAACACGGACTTAGTTATCCACATTTTTAAGCTTTTGGCACAAAAATGGCAACACTGTTTACGAAAAAAAAGGTTGATTATTTTAATAAAAAATTATAATAAAGAGTTTTGCTGGTTTAGGGTTTTATTAGGGTAAAAGACGGGAATATTCTTATTCCCGTCTTATTTTTTAAAAAATTCAATGAACAGGTTCCGCTTTAAAATCCTCCGTATGCTGACTTACCATATCTCAGCGAAAACAATTTATCAGAACAGGCACAAACAAAAACGGCATCCATGACCTATGGATGCCGTTTAATTTATTCAAATTTAAAATTATTTTATCAAACTGTATTCAAAAACCGGCTTTCCTCTTGTTCCGCCATCGGTACCAATGCCCATACTCAGGCATTTGAATTTGTAATAATTTCCGGCAGCATCTTTGATCACATAAAACCTGTCTAAGCGGGCGCCTGTTGCAGGTTGTGTGCTTCTCCAGCTGCTGCCAATGGCCCAACGGTTTGCATTGGGAGTAGTTTTGGAAACACTGTCTTTATTAAATGCTGCATATGCAGCGCCGGCTGTTGCCGTATTGGCATAAATCTTTGTGGCAACCGTAACACCTGCCAGGTAGTTGATGGCTATCAGGTCGCTGAAATTATAGGGCACCGGCCCGGCTCCAAAATTGGCCTCAAAAACCGAGTAGGTCCATACCAGGTCCCATTTGGCTTTTTCTGGTTCGGCTTCCACTACCCCATTTTCAAAAGATACATTTTTAAAATTATAGGCTGCATCCTTTCCAATTTGGATCGTAATAAATGAGGTTTCTTTTATACCGGCATATTGCAGGCTGTAACCGCCGGCTGCATTACGCAAAACCCTTAATTTGATCCAGGGCCGGGCAGCAATTCCTCCGCCGGTACCACGGTTCAAAATAATTACTTTATTGTCGGCCTCGTTTGCAGAAACCGCCGGAATAACTGTTTTGGTAAGATCGCCGGCTATATTATCAAAATAGGCCAGGTGCTCGGGCAGCGGGTTAAACTGGCTGGTGTTTAAAATTAAACCAATGGTATCGGCAGCACCCACATCATTCAGGTTATTTTTTGACAATACTTTAGCCCCGGCAATGGCGGTATGGTTTAAAACCACCCTGAAATCGGGCCCGCAGTAAAAGCCCAGGTCCCAGCCGGAACGCAACACAGCGGTTTGCCTGGCGCCCGACAGATCCAGGTAAACTGCATTACCAGCATTGGTGCCCGGTTCGGTTGCAGCTATACCATTTAGCTGCATGCTTGCTCCTGCTGATGCAGGAACTACAAAAACGGGGTCAACATCTTTTTTACAGGCAAAAAGAAAAATTACGGTTGAGGTATAAAGTAATATTTTTTGAAAGCGGTTCATGATCTGTTTTTTATAAGTACTTGATTATTTTTTGTTCCATTGAAAATTGAGGCCGGCAAAATAAGAGCGGCCATATCCAATGGCCAGTGCATAACCTGCATTGTGAATGCTGGTTGAGGCTGCTGCATTATTATTGATATTGGTTACCGCAAAAATGTTTTTTATGCCTGCACTGAAACTGATGTATTTATTGATGCGGGTAAAAGTGGTAAAATCGGCCAGGTGATAGGCTTCTGTTTCGGCTATTAACAGTACCGGCTGATTGGAAGTGTTTTTACCGGTAACCAGTTGCGGCCTTTTACCGGTGTATTTGTAAAATAAATTGAATTTGGTTTTCAGTTTGGTCAGGTTATAAGTAACTGCGGCATTCAGTTCGGGACTCCATAAGAATTGGCGGTCATCTTCTTTTACATAATCTTTTTCATCGTACAATTTCCGGTATATGCCGGTGTAAGAAATGCCCAGTGAGGCTTCCAGGTTGTTGTAAGAAAATTTATTTTCAACAACACCACCCAGGGTTTTTGCTTGGTTAATGTTAAAATACGTGTACTGGTTGGATGTTGGAGACGACAATGCAAAATCTATCTGGTTGTTGAACTCATTGTAAAAACCAGACAGTGAAACACTGTATGTCATGTTGTTTTTGGGTATGGCTGTCCAGTTTAAAGAGCCGTTAAAACTGTTTGAACTTTCGGCTTTAAGATTGGGGTTGCCCACCACATTGTGGTTGGCATCTACAAAATAAAAATACAGTTCTCTTAAGGCCGGAGAACGGAAGCCATAGGCATAAGCCAGGCGAAGATCGAGTTGTTTGCTCAAACTGATCTTGCTGTTGATGGATGGAATAACCGGGGGCGCATCATACACCGAGTTTTTGATGAAGCGTAACCCGGGCCGGATGTTGATTCCCGGAGTTGGCTTTATTTCGGCTGAAATGAATGCTGCATAATCTGCGATCACCGGGTTGTTTAAAATTCTTTGTCCGCTTGTGGCTTCCCGGTTAATGTCTATACCAGGCTGTAAAGAAATGATATTGCTTAATTGATATTGTACCGTGGTTCTGAAAACAAAACTGCTGAATCTGGAGATGTCCTGTTCCCCGTCCCCGGTTGTCAATTCATCTGTATTTTTTTCAAAATCATGTCGCGTTGTTTTTGTTCTTCTTTTATAATCGGTATATCCAACAGTGGTTGCCAGCTGCAGTTTTTTGTTAAATGTGTAACTGCCCTGTAACTGGTTAGTATAGCGGTTACTGGTATAACGTTGATCAATGGCTTTGTAATTATTGTAATTGATCGCCCCTTTGCTAACAATGTCCTCATGCAATGCATCAATGCGGTAATATACATTTAACGGCCCTTTGTCATAACTGATCTTTGCATTGCCCATCCATTGTTCTTTGGGTAACCAGTCCTTATCCCTGCCATAGGCATCGCCGCCAAAGCCGTTAAAGTCATTGTGCGAACCACCGGCAGCAAAACCCCAGCTGTTCTTTTTATAATCAACAGCCACATTTTGCTGATGAACTCCCCTGAAGCTGAATGGATGATACTCTGAACCTGCTGTTTCTTCCTGTACTTTGGCAGTTAATGAAAGGCCGTTGATTTTGTTCTTTTTGGTAATGATGTTGATAACGCCTGCCAGTGCATCTGAACCATAGGATACTGACATGGGCCCTTCTACAACCTCTATCCGCTCAATGCTGTTCACATCAACCTGGTTAAGGCTTTCCCGGGTATCGCCACGGTCAACCATGGGCACACCATCCAGTAATATTTTTACATTGCGGCCACTCATGCCCATGAGCTGTACATCAGTTGTGCCAATGGTATTATCGGTTGAAAACCGAAAACCGATCTGGTTATTGAGTACCTGCTGTATATTGGTAGCACCGCTTTGTGTAATGCGCTCTTTATTGATCACGCGTACCTGGTAAACCGATTTTTTAAGGGTTTGCGGTTTGTACTGGCCGGTTACCACTAACTCTTCCAGGTTTTTGTGGAAGAGAGAATCCTGCTGTGCAAATACCGCAGTACAAGTAAAGGCAATTGAAATGAGAAAGGCGGATCGGATGATTTTTTTCATAAAAAATATTTGTGCATCTGAAATAACTAAACCTGCTTTTGTGTTTTGGTCTTTTGGAAGCACAAAGTTGTGTGCAGAAGATTTTAGAATTATCATGGTTTCGTCAGGAAGTTAATTTCCTGTTTTGAATCATGTTGTTTTACAAAAAAATGACAGAACAACTGATATAAATCATACAGCTGTTGAAGTTATTCAACAGCTGTATTAAAAAAACGTGCACAAAAAATTATCAGAATTTTGCAGCAACCGAAACAAAGCAGGTTCTGCCATCTGCAGGTAATGCCCCGGGGCCGGGGTAACCACCTGCACGGCGTGTAAAATATTTTTGGTTGCAAAGGTTATTGATACCGGCTTTAATGTTAAACCTGGCCGAATATTTATACACTGCGGTTAGATCTATTACCGTGTATGCCGGTATCAATCCATTTTGAGCGTTGGCGGTTGGGGTAATGGTATTGTTTGCGTCGGCAAACGACTTATCGGTATAACTCAACTGGCCGGTTAATGAAACTGTTTTATAAGCAAGGGTCATCCCTGTCCGCAAAATATGCGCAGGGGCATTCTCAACCTTTTTGTTTTTAAGATTGGTTTCCACCAGCTGGTTGCTGCTGTTTTTGTTGATCACTTTTAAGTTTCCGTATCGTGCATCGGTGTAACTGTAGCTTATAAAAATGCTCCAGTCAAACGGGTTTGTTTTTTTGCTAAAAGCCTTTACCGGGCTAAATTCGATCAATCCTTCAAATCCTTTACTGTTGCTGTTGCCCACATTGGTGCGGAAATTATAAAAACTGCCATCGGTTCTTTGCTGTGCAATGGTGCCTATGCGGTTATTATATTGCAGGAAATACATACCGGCATCAAAGAATAAATAGTTTTTTATTTTACCACGGTAACCCAGATCGGCATTAAATCCTTTTGCATCTTTCAGGTCCTGGTCAATCACATCGGTTGTTGGGGGAGCAGTTAAATCGGCAAATTGTACGGGCCTGTAAGCCTGCGTAATGTTGGCATATATTTCTGTTGACATACCCGTGTGATATTCTGCTCCAATGCCGGCCAGCATAAAACCTCTTGATTTATATTGATCCTGTAAAATAATTTCGGCCCCGGTACCGGTAAAGCCGTTTCTGCCACCGGCATTGCCCGTAATATATTCATAGCGAATGCCCGGTATAACGATAAAATTTTTGGTTACCCGAAAAATATTTTCAGCAAATGCCGCTGCATTGGTTGTTTTAAAATCAATATCCCTGTTCCATATACCGTCAGATAAACGCATGTCATAATCGGTGCCTGTTGTGCCCTTGCCATCAGATGCATAACGATAGGTGGTGCCTTTATACAGGCGCAACCCGGCCGACAGGGTTTGTTTTGTATTGAATAAGGTATAGTCAGTTATAAAACGCGCTTCCAGTCCTGCATTCCGGTATTTATCGGCATTCACATTTCTTGGATTGTATTGATTGGTGTTTTTATTGATGGTGTCGGCAATGGAAATGCCTGCGGCAGGAAAATATCCCACACTGTTGCGGTCACCGGCAATACCAAATAATTTTACATTAAGCCTGGTGTTTTCCCGAAACTGGTAATTGGCTATAATGGCGGCCGTGGTCCAGGTTATGTCAAACCAGTTGCGGCTGCGGTGGCTTTGCTTGATGTCCTTAACAAGTTCAGCATCTGTTAATCCTCCGGGTTGCCGGCTGCGTATATGCGAAACCATCAGCTCGGTCGTTAAGGAGAATTTTTTATTGATATGATACGTAAAGGTTCCAAAACCCGAGTTGGTGAAATAACGGCTGTTATTGCGGTAGCCTTGGGCATTGCGGTGATCGAAGAAGGCATAGTAATGCAGTTTTTTGGTTTTGCCACCTGCTGCATTATAACTGTTGAACAGGCCATTGCTGCCCACGGTTTGCTGTGTTTCAAATTCAAGTTTTTTGTTTATCTCACTGCCATTACGTAAAATATAATTGATCAATCCGCCAAACTGCGGGCCATACTGCAAGGCGCCCTGGCCACGCACAATTTCGATACGTTGCACGGCCTGTAACTGCGGGTTATAGTATGCTTCCGGATAGCCAAAAGGGTCTGCGGCAATATCATAACCGTTTTGCCTTACATTAAATTCCCAGCTGCGGTTAGGACTAAGTCCGCGGGCAGCCAGGCCTATCTGAATGCCACTGCCGTCACTTTCCCAGATATGCAGCCCCGGCACTTTGGCCACGATCTGCCGCATATTGTTGGTTACCACATTGCCCTTTACATTATCTAAAACGATCAGTGCATTTTTTTTGCCGGCATAAATGGAAGTGCCAACGATTTCGGGTAATTGCTGTATATCGCTTTTGCTGTTGCGGCCAACCACAGTTACATCGGGCAGGTATTTATGAATGGGTTGGGTACTGTCTTTTTTAATAGGTTGTTTATCCTGGGCTGTCAGTAATAATCCTGAGCAGAATAATACCATGGTCATGCTGATCCTTTTCACCTTCCTTATTTAGCAGCAAAACTGCGGTCAAAAAAAATTAAAAAGCTGTTTAATCGGGAAAACGATTTACGGAAAAAGGAAAACTAGTGTATCAGCAATTCACAGGGCTTGATACCGGTGTGCTTTTTAAAGGCAGTAGAAAAATGGGAGATGGAAGAATATCCCAGCATCATGGATACTTCCGTTACGCTTAAGCCTTTATCGTACAGTAAATATTTGGCATGTTCCATACGCTGGCTTTGATAAAAATCGAATATGGTAGTGCCGAAGATCTCTTTAAATCCTTTCTTTAAATAACATTCATTGATGGCCACTTTGCGGCTGAGCGCCTTGATGGTAATGGGTTCGCCGATATGCTGCAGTAATACCTCACGTGCCTTGATGATCTTTTCCCTGTCTTCGGCATTTTGTAAAAACTTGCAGGTAAACTCAGTCTCCTTGTCATCGCCCAGCATACAATCCAGGCTATACAGCAATAGGATCTGTGTTTGTGCATTGATGAAAATATTTTCCCGGGTATCCGTATAGGTATGGTTCAGCAGTGCTTCAATGGCCGACCTGGTTTTGCCGCACAAGGGCAATTGTTTGCTGAATGATGTTTTGTGTTTAAAAGTGAGCACATCTTCCGTTAAACCGGTTTCAGTACTGTTGTGGGTAAACTGCGTTAAGTAATTTGGCTTGAAACTAAAGCTTACTACATCCACACTGTCTACTTTTTCAACACAGCTTTTACTGGTATTGAATTTACAGAAATCGCATTCGGTTTGTTTTTGCCTGCAATACACGTTGCCGCTCACACAAAAATTCAGTTGCAGGTAATTGGCATCGGGGTTATTTTTTTCAACATGATATATCAGGATACCGGTATCATCAATATTCCATTGCGAAAGTTTGCGGTAGCGGTTGATGGAGTAATGTACCGAGCCGGGCACAACCCGGTCAACATGCAGCAGCACGTCCAGGTCTTCCTGTAAAAAAGGCTGCCGGTGGGCAATATTTAATATGTTGGTCTCCTTATTCATTGAAAAATTTCGATGTAAAGATACGAAAGAATGTTTAAACATTGGAAGAATATAGCCCGCAGAATTCGCTGATGTCGCAGAAACGGCAGTTTAAAATCTGCGCAGTCTGCGAAATCTGCGGGCTAATTAATTAGTGAAAACCCGGGTAATCCGTGGCTAAAATCTGGTTTAAACTGGTGTAAAAATTCATCCTGAAATAACCCCTTTTTTATTGGCTTAAACACCTGTTTTTTCGTACCTTCGCCCGAATCTTAAATATATCTATTAAAAGAGATTTTGAACGAAAATATGAGCACAGAAACAGAAGCAGTTCCTACCCCCGCCAATACCGGTTATGGCGCAGACAGTATCCAGGTTTTAGAAGGTTTGGAAGCGGTTCGTAAAAGACCCGCCATGTACATTGGCGATATAGGCGTTAAAGGCCTGCATCACCTGGTGTATGAAGTAGTAGACAACTCCATTGACGAAGCACTTGCCGGACATTGCAAAAACATTACCGTAACCATTAATGAAGATAATTCCATCACTGTGGAAGATGACGGACGTGGTATTCCTACAGGCATGCATACCAAGGAAAACCGCAGTGCATTGGAAGTAGTAATGACCGTACTGCATGCCGGTGGTAAATTTGATAAGGATTCTTACAAGGTATCCGGTGGTTTACATGGTGTGGGTGTAAGCTGTGTGAATGCATTAAGCAGCAAGTTACATGTGGTGGTTAACCGCGATGGCAAATCATTTGAACAGGAATATGCAACCGGTATTCCCCAATACCCGGTAAGGGAAATCGGTAAATCTGATACCCATGGCACCAAAGTGCAGTTCTGGCCTGATCAATCAATTTTTATTACCAGCGTGTATAACCGCGAAATACTGGAAGCCCGTTTGCGGGAGTTGTCTTTCTTAAACAGGAAGATCACCATTCATATACATGACCTCAGGGAAAAGGAAGAAGACGGATCTACCTATTCCAAAACATTTTACAGCGAAGGCGGTATAGTGGAGTTTGTAGAAATGCTGGATAAAAATGCCAACCGCAATGCATTGCTGCCTACCGTGATCTATTGCGATGGCGTTGATACCGCCACTAATGTAATGGTTGAAGTGGCCATGATCTACAATACCGGTTACCAGGAAAACCTGTTCAGTTATGTAAATAACATCAATACCATAGAAGGCGGCACGCACGTGGCAGGTTTCCGCCGCTCTATCACCAGGGTTTTTAAAAGCTATGGTGAAAAAGAAGGCATGTTTGAAAAAGCCAAGGTTGAGATCGAAGGGGATGATTTCCGGGAAGGGCTCAGTGCCATCATTTCGGTTAAAGTACCCGAGCCCCAGTTTGAAGGACAAACCAAAACCAAACTGGGTAACAATGAGGTGATGGGTGTGGTGGACAGCACATTAAGCCGGGTTTTAACAGCCTTTTTGGAAGAAAATCCCAAAGATGCCAAGACCATTATTCAAAAAGTAATATTGGCCGCACAGGCCAGGGCTGCTGCTAAAAAAGCCCGTGATATGGTACAACGTAAAAGTGTACTAACCGGTGGTGGTTTGCCTGGTAAACTGGCCGATTGCAGTGAAAAAGATCCGCACCGTTGCGAATTGTACCTGGTGGAGGGTGACTCGGCCGGTGGTACAGCCAAGCAGGGTCGCGACAGAAGTTACCAGGCCATACTTCCTTTACGGGGTAAAATTTTGAACGTAGAGAAAGCCATGGAACACAAAATTTACGATAACGAGGAGATACGCAATATGTTTACGGCTTTGGGTGTAAAAATTGGCACACCGGAAGACCCCAAAGCGCTTGACCTTTCAAAACTACGCTATCATAAGCTCATCATCATGACGGATGCTGACGTGGATGGAAGCCATATTGCCACATTGATCCTGACCTTTATATTCCGTTATATGAAAGAGCTGGTTGAGCAGGGATTTGTATTTATAGCCCAACCGCCTTTGTATTTAGTGAAAAAAGGCAAAGAACAGGCTTATGCATGGAACGATGAAGAGCGTAAAGCATTGATCAAATTATACGGGCAGGGTAAAGACGACAGCGTAAACACTCAGCGATATAAAGGTTTGGGAGAAATGAATGCCGAACAGCTTTGGGAAACCACCATGAATCCGGCTACCCGTACCCTAAAACAGGTTACGATAGAAAGCTCAGCCGAAGCCGACCGTGTATTCAGTATGCTGATGGGCGATGAGGTTCCCCCACGCCGGGAATTCATAGAAACACATGCAAAATATGCCAAGATAGATGTTTAAAAAGGGCTTTTTCAAGCTAAAAACGAGGTTTTTTAAAATATTTTTTAATATCTTTTATCACATTTTTAAAGGGGCTTTGGCCCCTTTTTTTATTGGCTGCAACGGGCTAAGTTTATTGAGGACCTTTTAACCGGCCTGTTGGGTAAATGACTGTCTGTTAAGGCTTTTAAGCTGTATTTTAAGTAATATGGCTATTTTACAGGTTATGTTTTACAGCTTTCAGGTATAAAATACCACACCATTAATTGGGGATAACCAGAAGGCTTTATAGCTGATTTCAAGCTGAAACCCGTAGTGGATTTTTGCCAAAACCAATATTTTCTGTAGCTTGTAACCTGAAGCTTACTACTTCAACCCATATTTACTAACCATATAAATTCATTAAAATGTCAAAAATGCTAACAGCCTATTGCATGAAAACAAAGGAAAAAAACGTTCCAATGCAGGATGCAGTAATAACAAAAACTTCCCGTGGTGGCTATATGGCCCAGGGCAACGATGGTAAAGGCAACAAAATGACCACCATGCTTAGCGAAGCTAACGCACTGGAAGCCGTTAAAAACGGGGTTGCTAAAAAAGCCTGGTAAGTTTAAGCTTAAGATCAGTTAGGCCGTTCATCATGCGATGAACGGCTTTTTTTATTAAATATGCCGATATTTCAATTTCATGCTAAAATTAATCCATAATTTCAGCTTACATAAACCTTAAAGCCTTTGTATGAAAACTGCCGCTTTCATTATTTTTTTTCTTTCATTCATTTACACAATAAAGGCACAGGAGAATTTACCTTCCTATGGTAAAATAGATAAGGCTGACCTGCAAATGCAGGATTGCAGTTTTGACCCCGGTGCAGAGGCATTGATTTTGCTGGATATAGGAGAAATTGAATTTAATTATATTAATAATATTGGCTGGGTATCAGAAAGCAGATACCGGATAAGGATAAAGGTATTGAAAGAGAAAGCCGTTAGCAGAAGCGAAATAAAACTGCGGTATTATGCAAAAGATAGCCGGGAGGGCATATCAAATATCAGCGGCATCTCCTGTAATCTGGATGCAAATGGCAACATAATAGAATCAAAACTGGAAAACAATAATATTTATGATCGCATAATTGACAAAGATTATGCTGAAGTGTCATTTGCCCTGCCCAATGTAAGAACCGGGACCATTTTTGAATATAAATATAAAAAAACACGTAAATCCTTCTATATACCCAGCTGGAATTTTCAACAAAGCATTCCTACAAGGTACAGTGCATATAATGTTATTATACCCGAATATTTTCAATTTACGTTGCTGGTAACCAAGCGCCAGGAATTAGAAAAAAAAGCCAGCACCGGTATCCGGGAAGGTGTATGGTACCTGATGCGCAACATTAAAGGTTTGAAAGATGAGCCATTTAGTTCCGGAAAAGTTGATTATGTACAAAGGATAGATTTCCAGCTTTCTAATATCAACGCACCTGGTTATTATGAAGAAATAAGAACAACCTGGCCAAAAATCATTACAGAATTACTGGAAGATGAAGATTTCGGAATGGCACTTAAAAAAAACCTGAGGGGTATTAATGATATTGTACAAACAGCAATGGCGAAGCTGGAAATAACCGAAAAAATAAGGACATTATATAATTACGTGCAGCGCAATATGCAATGGAACGAAGATTACAGCCTCTATTCTTTTACAGGAATTAAAGAAGCCTGGGATAAAAAAAGCGGAAATATTACCGACATAAATTTCATTTTAATAAACCTGCTGAAGGAAGCTGGGATAGCTGCAAAACCTTTACTGGTAAGTACAAAAGACCACGGGATGGTAAGTCCTGTTTATCCTTTTTTAAAACGCTTTAATGCTGTACTGGCCTATGTAAAAGACGGTGACAGGGAGTATGTAATGAATGCCGCTGATAAATACAATCCCTATAATCTGATGCCATATGATGTAATAAATACCAATGCCCTGGTGATTGATAAATCGGTTGAAACTTTAATACCGCTGACTTGTTCTGACAAATATGCAAGCAATGTTTTTTTTACCTGTAGTGTTGAATCAAATGGAAAAGTATCTGGTCAGGCAACTTTAAAGAATTCCGGTTATGCAAGAAATATCCGCATGAGTACTTTTAAAAAGGATAAATTAAAAGAAATGATCGAGGATAATGAGGGGATAGCCATCAGGGTAGATTCTTTGTCTGTTAATAATGAAGAAGATGAATTACTGCCTTTTGAACAGGTTACCCAATTCAGTGGCAATATGGAGGAAGGAGGAGGTTATTTTTTTCTGCCTTATAACCTGTTTACAGGTCTGGGTAAAAATCCTTTTATTGAAGAGAACCGTGTAATGGCTGTTGATTTTAACTTTCCTAAAAGTTATTCAGTAACCGGCACGTATTATTTGCCTGATGATTTTGTGGTGAATGAACTGCCTAAGAATACCCGGCTTATGATGCCCGATACCAGTATTCTATTGATACGAAAAATACAGCAGGATGGAAATATCATTTCATTTAAAGTTACACTTGACCTGTTGTATGCCGATTATATTGTTGAAGGCTATCCTTTTATAAAAGATTTTTTTACAAAAATGTATGGCATTCTCAATGAGAGAATTGTACTGAAAAAAAAATAAAACAGGCAATGAAGAAATTTTATACCACTTTATTTTTATTGTTCATGCTGTCCGTCTGCCATGCCCAGCTCAACATTTATTCTGCACTTACCATTCCCGATTCGCTGAAGAAGGATGCCAACAGGATCATACGGGAAGAACATTTTAAATTATCCATTAAAGATAAAAATTCGGCGAGGTACGAAGTACACCAGGTATTTACGGTTATGAATGAGCAGGCGAAAAAATACCTGTCATTTGTAGCCTATTCAGATCAGTTTCAGGTGCTGGATGATGCAGAAATAAAATTGTATGATTTGATGGGTAATACATCAAAGACATGGACAAAAAAGGAAATGAATTCCGGAAAGTATGGAAACGATCTTGTTCCGGATGGCAAGTACACCTTTTTTGATGTTAATGCCCCATCTTACCCGGTAACCGTGGAATTTAATTACACGATAAAATACAAAGGTGTTTACAGTTTACCGGGTTACGATATGCATTCGCCCTGGCAATCGGTACAACATTCGGTTTTTGAAGTGGAAGTGCCTGCTGAACTGGGTATAAGATATAAATTACTGAACACCAGCAATCAACCCAGGGTTACCAGGGATGGGGGTAAAGAAATATATACATGGGAATTAAATAATTTAAAAGCATACAAACTTGAAAAGTACAGTGGTTCTTCCTATTCGTACGAACCAACAGTTTTACTGGCCCCCAATAAATTTAAACTGGATGACTACGAAGGTGATATGAGCAGCTGGAAAAATTTCGGGTCCTGGATGAACAACCTGTATTCGAAAACAACAAGCCTTCCGGAGGAAAAAAAACAACTTTACCGGGAAATGGTTAAACAGGCTGTTACAGATAAAGAAAAAGCTGCGATCCTGTATAATTACATGCAAAATAATATGCGCTATGTAAGTATTCAGTTGGGCATTGGCGGGTTACGCCCTTTTCCGGCAAGCTTTGTAGATGACAAAAAGTATGGCGATTGCAAGGCCTTGAGCAATTATTTAAAATCGGCACTGGAAGCTGTTGGGGTAAAATCGAACCTGTTGATCATTGAGGGCAGTAAAATGCCCCGTAATGTGCTGGAAGATTTTACTGCTGATTATTTCAACCATGTTATACTTTGTATTCCACAGCCCAAAGATACCATCTGGCTGGAATGTACCAGTACCACATTGCCTTTTGGTGAACTGGGCGTATGGACAGAAAACCGCAAAGCCATGATGGTTACAGATGAGGGAGGTGTACTGGTGAATACGCCCGTTAGTAATTATAAAAACAATGCAGAACATATACATACGGTGATTGAGGTAAATGAGGAAGGCGGTGCAAAAGTGCAAACCCAATTTACACTGTCTGGCGATGGCAGGGACGAATGGCTGATGACTTACCACGATCTGATGGAAGATGAAAAACGAAAATTTTTCATTACCCATATGGATTGGAAGCAGCCCGATAATTTTGAAATAAGCAATTCAAAAAATAAAGCGAACCCATACCAGGTTTCTGCCACAATGGATTTTGAAAAGATCTATTCTTTTAAAGCAGGCAGCAAACTCTTTTTTGAACCCCGGCTTTATCCCGTTTTTGATGAAGAGGTTCCCGAATATGAAAAACGCATGCGGGATTATTATTTTACCGGCCCTTACCAGATTATGGATACCACGGTATATAAATTTCCGGCAGGCTTTACTGCCGAAAATATTCCGAAAAATAAATCAGTGCAATTTCCATTTGCCAGCTATTCCTGTATGTACAATTGGGATGCAGCAGCCAAAACACTTACTGCTGTTGTACTGCTGCAAATTAAAGAACGGGTAATACAGGCAGCTGATTACAGTAAGCTGGTTGATTTTAAAAAGCAGGTAATCGCCGATATGAATGAAAAGATCGTGATGAAGAAAGAGTGATCATTTGATTGCATGCTGCTTCATATTTTTTAAAAAAGAAAACAGGTCATTCATGGTGCTGATATCTTCTACAACCAAAATACCATTCTTGCCTACCTGTTTCAGCTTGCCTTTATTGGTGCCGTTTTGTAAGAATAACAAAATGCCGTTAAAGACCTCACTTTGAAAATACGGAGATTCAGGATTGCTTACAAAGAAGCATTTGAGTATGTTATTCTTCAGGAAAAGTTTTTCAAAACCAAGCTCCACGGCAATTTTGCGGCAACGTACGGTTGTAAAAAGATCTTCCACAGGTGCCGGTATGGGCCCAAACCTGTCCGTCATTTCGGCATGAAAAGCAACAAGGTCCTCTTCATTGGTACAATTGTCTAAACGGCTGTACAGCGATAATCTTTCGGTGATACTTTCTACATAATTATCCGGTATCATAATTTCCAGGTCGGTATCAATACTGCAGTCGGTAACAAAATCATCCTGCTGCGCAATTTCGTCTTTGTATAATTCCTTAAACTCGGTACGTTTTAATTCCCGTATGGCTTCGTCCAGGATCTTGTGGTACATTTCAAAACCAATCTCGGCAATAAATCCACTTTGCTCGCCACCCAGCATATTGCCGGCGCCTCGTATATCCAGGTCCCTCATGGCGATCTGGAAACCACTGCCCAGATCACTGTATTGTTCTAAAGTAGATAAACGTTTACGGCTGTCGGGTGGCAATGTACTCATGGGCGGTGCCAGCAAATAACAGAATGCTTTTTTATTGCTGCGGCCAACCCTTCCCCTCAGCTGATGCAGGTCACTTAGTCCAAACTGGTGTGCGTTGTTTACAATGATGGTATTCACATTCGGGATATCCACACCACTCTCTACAATATTGGTGCAAACCAGCACATCATATTTCTTATCCATAAAATCCAGGATGGTGTCTTCCAGTTCATCACCTTCCATTTGCCCATGTGCGTAGGCAATACTGATATCGGGGCAAAGTCCCTGTATCAGGCTCTTCATCTCGGCCAAACCTTTAACCCGGTTATGTATAAAGAAAACCTGCCCGCCTCTTTCGGTCTCATAATAAATAATATCCCGTATGGCATCTTCATTAAACACCATTACTTCGGTTTGTATGGGTTGCCGGTTGGGTGGTGGCGTGTTGATGATACTGAGGTCCCTGGCGCCCATCAAACTAAACTGCAGCGTTCTTGGAATAGGGGTTGCGGTCAGGGTTAAGGAATCAACGGTAGTTCTTATTTGTTTTAGTTTTTCTTTGGCAGCCACACCAAATTTCTGTTCTTCATCAATGATCATGATACCCAGGTCCTTGAACTTTACATCCTTGCCAAGCAAGGCATGGGTGCCGATGATGATATCAATTTTTCCCTCGGCAACTTTCTGTAAGGTTTCTTTTCTTTCTTTGGCCGATTTAAACCGGTTTATAAAATCAACCGTTACCGGAAAATCTTTTAACCGCTCGCCAAATGTTTTATAGTGCTGGTAGGCCAGGATAGTGGTAGGCACCAGTACCGCTGCCTGTTTTCCATCACAACAGCTTTTAAAAGCTGCCCGTATGGCAATTTCTGTTTTGCCAAAACCTACATCGCCGCAAACCAGCCTGTCCATCGGCGATGGTTTTTCCATATCCCTTTTTACGTCTTCGGTTGCCTTGCCCTGGTCGGGGGTGTCTTCATAAATAAAACTGGCTTCCAGTTCGGTCTGCATATAATTATCCGGCTGGTGTGCAAAGCCTTCGCGGCTTTTTCGCTCAGCATATAATTTTATAAGATCGGTTGCAATATCCTTTACCTGCCGCTTGGTCTTGTCTTTCAGTTTGTTCCACACATCGCTGCCCAGCTTATTCATTTTGGGCACCGTTCCTTCCTTACCGCTGTACTTGCCTATTTTATGTAAAGAAGAAATGTTTACATACAGCAGGTCACCATCTTTATACTGGATACGCACCGCCTCCTGCATTTTACCATTGGCTTCTATCTTCTGTAACCCGCTGTACACGCCAACTCCATGATCGATATGTGTTACATAATCGCCCGGCTGCAGTTCCCGCAGTGTTTTTAAAGTAAGGGCTTTGTTCTTGCTGAAAGCCTGCTTCACTTTGTATTTATGGTAACGCTGAAATATCTGGTGATCGGTGTAGCAAACGTTTTTAAGGTCATCATCAATAAACCCTTCATGAATGGAAGTGGGAAACGGAATTACATTGATATCGGCCTTCAGATCTGTAAAGATCACATGCAGTCTTTCCAGCTGTTTCGGGTTTTCGGCAAAGAGGTAGATATTGTATTTTTTTTCTTCGTAGGCTTTTAAATTTTTGATCAGCAGTTCGAAGTTGCGGTTAAAAGCAGGTTGTTCTTTGGTGTTGAAGGCAATCGTTTCTGGTTTCTGGTTGGTTGTTTCTAGTTTCTCGTTGGTAAGATACGGCTGGTTTGTGAAGTAAGCTTTATTGCCAAATTCAATAATGTGCCGTTGCTTAATTTCTGTTTCAAGCGATTCAGCAGATACAAAATCAGTTTCACTGATATCGGTTTTTGCCAGGTAACTTTCTTCATCATCCTGCAAAGAGGAACTGCTGACAGGATTTTGTTTTAACAATGCCAAATACATTTGAAGGTCTTCTTCCTGTTGCTGAATTTTTTCTTTGATGAACTCCCAGTCTTCGCTCCATACAACCGTGTTTTCCGGTAAAAATTCCATGATGGAAACCTTCTCTCCGGTATCAATCCCGATAGCTATCGGGAGTGTTTCCACGTTTGGTATGATACTTACCTGCAATAATTTCCGTTCGCTCAACTGTGTCTCCGGGTCAAAAATGCGGATGCTGTCTACCTCGTTGCCAAACAATTCTATACGGTAAGGCTTTTCATTGCCGAAAGAGTAAATATCCAGGATGCCCCCGCGCACGGCAAACTGCCCCGGTTCATATACAAAATCGGTACGGGTAAAACCATAGCCCACAAATTTCTCGTAAATGGCATTGGTATCAATGGTATCTCCCTGTTTTATAGAGATGATATTGGCAGAAAGCGTTTTGGGCAACACCACTTTTTCAAACAAAGCTTCGGGATAAGTTATAATGGCGCCAACCCTGTTTTGGCCCATGGGATTGGAGAAACGGGTAAGGCACTCGGTCCGCAGCATCACATGGCTGGCATTCAGCAAGCGGTAGTTCTTTTTATTTTTAAAGGAAGAAGGGAAATAAAAAAGATTCAGGGCACTGGTGATATTCTCCAGGGTGTTGTGAAAATAGGCTGCTTCCTCGGCATCCCGCAAAATAATGAGGTGGTTTAACTGCGATGCGGAAGCATGATTAAATACCGCTGAAACGATGAATGGGGCAGCACTTCCATGGAGGTTTGTCAGCTCAATTTGCTGAGGTTGGGACGCAGTGATCCTGTCCACTATTTTAAAACAGCGGGGGTCATTCAAATATCCGTTCAGCAACATTTCCAGGTTCATCCGAATGGCAAAGATAAGCCAATTCAAAAAAGCAACTTATTTTCTGTTTAAAAACAGCAATATTATAATGGTAAAAACGTTATCAGTAAGTAATTTCAGCTATTTTATATATAATTTTGGGGGTAAAACAAATCCAGGCAAAATCCAATGGTAATTTAACCAAATGAAAAAATTCTATTCTTACTGTTTTTACTCCCTTCTTTTATTGGCTTGTTTAACTTCAACGGCACAAAATACTGATATCCCTGTACGTTTTGCGGCAGGCAATTTTATCACCGGCAATAATATCAAAGATCAGCGTTTTCAAAGTACTGATTTACAGGCTTCCCTTTTCCGGGATAATTTTTATGTGCTGGTTCAATTTTCAAAATTACCATCGCCACAGGTACAAAAAGATTTGAAAAATGCCGGATGCCACCTGCAAAACTATATTCCGGGCAATGCCTACCTGGCAACCATTAAAAGCGGTTTTAATTTTTCTCTTGCCGGCCAATTTGAAATAATTTCTGTGAATACCATTCCGGTATTGTATAAAAAGGACAGGGCATTATCAAACTACGGTATATCCCCGAATGAAACAGGTAAAAAACTGATTGCTGTAAATTTTTATGTATCCTTAAGTAAATCAGAAGTTATAGCCGGGCTTAAAAATGCCGGCGCATTGATTGTGCCAACAAAATATGAGTCACCGGATGTTGTTTTCATACAGGTGGATATGGATAAAGTTGATGCCATAGCTGCTTTGCCCTTTGTAAGTTATGTGAGTTTGCAATCATTGCAGGACACGGAACTTAATTACAAAAGCGTGGGCAAACACGCTGTGGCTGGCCTGATTGCTCCCTCAGGAAAAAATTTAAGTGGTAAAGGCATTGCGGTAGGGGTTGGCGATAATGCGGAAATTACCACAACAACACTCGACTTTACCGGAAGGGTGATCAACCGGGTTCCGGCTCCTTTAAGCTTTCATGGCATACATGTTTCAGGAACAGTAGCCGGTGGCGGTTTGCTTGATCCCAAACATAATGGAATGGCACCCAGGGCTACCATTGTGAGCCAGTATTTCAGTGATATCATTACCAGTGCCCCAACTTATGTGGCAGATCATAATATGGTGGTTACCAACAATTCGTATACCAATGCCGATGCCGGATGCCCCGGTAACGGAGCTTATGATGTGGTAAGTAATTATATAGATAACCAGATGGGCGAATATGAAAAACTGTTGCATGTTTTTGCAGCGGGTAATGATGGAAATCAAACCTGTTCACCCTATCCTTTTAAATATGCAACCATTAAATCGGGTTACCAGGTTGCAAAGAATGTTTTAACAGTAGGTGCTATTGACACGCTGTATGCTGCTGCTGCCGGGTCAAGCCGCGGGCCTGTAAATGATGGTCGTTTAAAGCCCGAGATTATGGCCACTGGAATAAACGTATTTTCTACCCGGCAAAATTTTACCTATGGTGCCATGAGTGGCACCAGCATGGCTTCGCCCATTGTAGCCGGTGCAGCCACTTTATTAAATGAGCAATATCGAAAGTTTAATGCAGGCGCAGTACCACAGGCAGCTTTAATAAAAGCAGTGCTTTGCAATACAGCTGAAGACCTGGGCAATCCGGGCCCCGATTTTACATATGGCTTTGGCAATTTAAACGCCTTCAAGGCCGCTGAAGCTATAGAAAATAACCGCTATTATGCAAGTACAGCTGCACCATCTGTAAATACCATTACCGTACCTGCCGGAGCCAGGCGTTTAAAAGTGATGCTGTACTGGAACGATACGGCTGCTGCGCCCAATTCAGCTGCACAGCTTATCAATGATTTTGATTTAACGGTTCTTGCACCGGGCAATATTACACACCAGCCGTTGATACTGGATCCATCTCCTGCCGGAGTGAATAATAATGCAGTACAGGGAATAGACCGGGTAAATAATATGGAACAGGTGGTAATTGACAACCCGGCTGCAGGTAATTACGATATTAATGTAACTGCTTTTGCATTGCCTTATGGGCCGCAGGAATATGTGGTAACTTATCAGATAGATACCAACGGCATTACGGTAGAATACCCTTATGGCAACGAAAAAATGGTGCCGGGCCAGTCAGAGACCATCCGGTGGAATGCATACGGTGATGAGGGCAATACCTTTACACTGGAATATTTTGATGGTACTGCCTGGAACATGATCGATAACAATGTGCCGGCAAATCTGTCCTACTATAACTGGGTTGTGCCTGCTGCAGTAAGTAATGATTATCTTGTAAAAGTTAGCCGGAACGGATCGGTGTATACCGGTCAAAGCCAGTTTAATTTCAGTGTGATCGGTCAGCCGGTTGTTACGGCTACCATACCCTGTGATGGTTTTGCGCAACTGGACTGGCCTGCCATTCCGGGTTCCACATCATACGATATCTGGCAGTTGAAAGCCGATACCATGGCTGTTATTGGCAATACCACCAGCCTTACCTATTTAATTGGGGGTTTAAACAGTGCCACCACCTATTGGTTTGGTGTTAGTGCAAAGAACGGAACGGTTAATGGCAGAAGGTCAGTTTCCAGGTCGGTTTTGCCCACTTCGGGCGTTTGTTCGTTACCGGTATTCGACAATAATATAAAAGCGGTATCTGTTGATGCACCGGTTACAGGAAGACAGTTTACATCTTCTTCCTTATCGGCATCCGAACAGATCAGATTTACCATAAAGAACCTGGACAATGCCGCTACAACCGGATCTTATGATCTGTATTATCAAATAAACGGCGGAGCTGTAATCATGGAAAGCAGTTCAGTTGCCATAGCCGCAGGGGCAACCCTGCAATATACCTTTGCAACCACGGCCAACTTTGCTGCACCAGGCATATACACAATAAAAGCATGGGTAAAAAGGGCAGGAGATACACAGGTAATTGATGATACAATAACTGTTACGGTAAAACATTTACCCAATGCTTTAATAACATTGCCTGTATTGGATGGTTTTGAAAATGCATTGGTAAAAGATTACCTGCAGAATACAACCGGTCTGGATAGTATTGACCGGGTTGATTTTAAGGCCAACACCAGCCGTGGCCGTGCCCGTACTTTTGTAAACACCGGATTTGCATTAAATGGAAACAGGGCCATTACACTTGACCAGTTTCCTTATAATGCTGCACAAACAACCGATAGCCTGTTAATGACCTACAACCTGGGTAATTACACCGGCGGCCAGCAGTTAAGGCTCGATTTCTATTATAAAAATCATGGCAACGAAAATAATCCCAATAATAAAATGTGGATACGCGGCGATGATACCAGGCCCTGGGTTTTGGCATATGACCTGGTTGCCAACCAGGCTCCGCTGGGCCAATACAAACATGCGGTCATCAATATCAATGATGTATTGGATACGGTGGTGCCTGCACAACCCATCAGCAGCAGTTTTCAAATCAAATTCAGCCAGCAGGGCAATACATCTGCCAATGCGCCTTACCCGCTTATTGACCTGGATGATGGATATACTTTCGATGATGTGGGTATAAAGGAAGTAATAAATGATATCGGCATCACCCGTATAATTTCACCCGGTATATCAGGCTGCGGTATGGCCGGCAGCCAGCCCATATCTTTTGAAATTAAAAATTACAGCAGCACTACATTTACCAACGTGCCGGTATATTATAATGTAAACGGTGGAAGCAATGTTATGGAAACCATTGCATCATTGCCGCCGGGTATTACTGCGCATACATTTGTTTTACCCCAAAATCTTTTAGCAGATACCGATTATAATTTTAATTTCTGGATAAATGAGCCAACGGATAATTACCCGGACAACGACAGTGTTTTGAATTATACTTTTCATACCAGTCCGGTTATCAATACATTTCCTTACCTGGAAGGATTTGAAAGCGGTACAGCAAACTGGTACAGCAAAGGGCAAAACAGCAGCTGGCAATGGGGTACACCAGCCAAAACCATTATCAACAAAGCTGCCAACGGAACCAGGGCCTGGGTAACTAATTTAACAGGTAACTACAATACCAACGAAATAGCTTATCTCTATTCGCCTTGTTTTAATTTAGCTGGTTTAACACAACCGGTTTTATCCTTCAGTCATATTTTCAGGATTGAAGACGCCACACCGGCCGATTATAACTGGGTGGAATTTTCTGTGAACGGCGGAATAACCTGGGGCCGCCTGGGTACCAATGGCGGTGGCGGAACCAACTGGTATAACGACCCAACAGGAAAACATCAGTGGCGTAATTCATTAACCACCTGGCATGTGGCCAGTTTTAATATAGCGCCAACCAGCAATATCATTCGTTTTCGTTTTGTTTTTACCAGCGACCTGGGCTTTAATTTAGAAGGTGTGGGTATTGATGATATTCATGTGTTTGATAAAGCAGCTGTTTATTCGGGCACGCCTTTAACCGGCATAACACAAACGGTTAGTGGCAACAACTGGGTTCACTTTAATTCCGGCGCAACCCGGGTGGCATCCATCAATGCCAATGGAAATAATCTGGGCAATACTACTGTTAGTGTGTATCCTTTTACCGGGGCAGTGCGCTATCAAAACTATCAGTATTATGTGAACAGAAATATAGTGATCAGTCCATCCATTCAACCTGCTACTGATGTAAGCGTGCGTTTTTATTTTACTGATGCCGAAGCTAAAAGCTTACTGGCTGCCACCGGATGCGGGGTATGCAGTAAACCAACAGACCCTTATGCATTGGGCGTTACCAAATTCAGCGGTTTGGCAGCACAGGAAAACGGAACACTGGCAGATAATGCCGGCGGTGTACACTCGTTTATTTTACCGGCCAATACCGAAATCATTCCTTACGACAATGGATATTATGCCGAGTTTCCGGTAAACAGTTTCAGCGAATTCTGGTTAAACAATGGAGGGGTGGCGGGCACACAATCTTTGCCCGTAAACCTGTTGAGTTTTGAAGCAGTTAAACAAACAAAAAAAGTTTTATTGCAATGGATAACCGATAATGAACAGAACGCCGATAAGTTTATAGTTGAAAGAAGTACCAATGGTACCGGTTATTCAGCTATTGGCAGTGTGCCTGCCTTTAACGGCAGCAACCGAAACAATTACAGCTTTACCGATATCCAGCCATTTACGGGGATTAATTTTTACCGTTTAAAAATGCTGGATAAAGATGGAAGTTTCCGTAATTCCCCGGTGAGAAAGATCAGTTTTGATCATACCGGCGATGATATAACGGTTTACCCTGTTCCGGTTGTGGATGGTAAATTATTCATTGTTTCATCTGCAAAAGCCAACAACGCATTATTATACGATGCTGCCGGAAGGCTGGTTAAATCGTTTACACTTTCGGGAAACATTAATACACTGGATGTAAGCGGTATTGCAAGGGGTACTTATCAGATAAAGATCCTTACCCAAAACTCCACACATACACAGAAAATAATTATTCAGTAAAGTCTGGTCATATAATACTTGCTTTCGTAATTTCTTATTGCGAAAGCATTTTTATTTTATTTCTTTGTACCTTACCACAAACATAAAAAATGGCTTTATTACCGTGGCGTACAGGAACTATAATCCGCATAGAAGATGAAACCAGCACCACAAAAAGATTCTGGATCGAAGTGCCGGAATTAAGGGTATTTGATTTTAAACCCGGGCAGTTTGTAACCCTGGATTTACCCATTCATGAAAAGGCAAACAAGCGGTTGCGCAGCTATTCTATTGCTTCCTGGCCCAACGGCACCAATGTTTTTGAGCTCATCATTGTCAGGGATTTAAAAGGGCTGGGCACCAACTATCTTTTTCAGGAAGTATCTGTTGGCACCTCCTTGTCATTTCGCGGCCCGCAGGGTGTGTTTACATTAAAAGAACCCCTGGATAAGGACCTGTTTTTAATATGTACCGGCACCGGCATTGCCCCATTCCGGAGTATGTTGCATCATATAAAAAATAATAACATACCTCATCGCAACATTACACTCATTTTTGGTTGCCGTACAAAACAAAACCTCCTGTATTTTGAAGAAATGAAAACGCTGGGACAATCATTACCCGGCTTCACGTATATCCCCACTTTATCACGGGAAAACTGGGACGGGGCCACAGGCTATGTGCATCCCGTTTATGAAGCGCTTTGCAAGGACAAAAAACCGGCTTCATTTTTATTATGTGGCTGGCGGGGTATGATTGATGAAGCAACAAAAAGAATTCTGGAAATGGGCTATGATAAAAAGGATATTCATGATGAGGTTTACGGATAGAGCGTATACGGAATACTGAAAATAAATAATCTGATTTTAATCATGCCCGTTTATGATGAAGACGGATATATAAATTGAATTAAAATAGATTTTTCTTTCTTAACTTGGGCATTAAAACAAATCAACAAACACTGTTTTATGGGTGCATCTTCCATGATCGTTCTGATAATTGCAGCACTTGCATTTTCTTCCATTGCAGTTATGATTGCCCGGTTTGTAACAAAAGCCACAAAAAATCCCCAAAAAGGCCAGCCATACGAATGTGGTATTCCCACCAAGGGAAAAACCTGGATACAATTAAATGTAGGATACTATTTATTTGCATTGATATTTTTAATTTTTGATGTAGAACTGATATTTATTTTCCCGTGGGCAGTAGTTGCCAAATCAGTGGGCTGGATGGCCCTCGTGGAAATAGTGATTTTCTTTTTCATTTTATTTATGGGATTCTTATACGCACATAAAAAGGGCGCATTGAAATGGATGTAAAACCCCCTCCGCCCCCTGAAGGGGGAACTGAAACGCAGGGCACGATGAAATAAATATAATGCTGAGATTTAAATGGCTTTTATTTTTTAAAATATAACTCTTTTTATAATGAATACTGCTTCGGATAATTCAGAGTCTTTCCAGGCTCCTCCGCCAGCTGGCGGAGGCGGGGGGGATACGGTCTTCCCGGGTGAGATTCAGGAAATCCCCGGTGGCGGCATTGTGCTCAGTAAACTGGATGATGTGATCAACTGGGCCAGGTCAAACTCTTTATGGCCGCTCACTTTTGCTACCAGTTGCTGTGGTATTGAATACATGGCCGTTGCAGGTGCCAAATACGATTTTTCAAGATTCGGATTTGAAGTGGCCCGTGCCTCACCCAGGCAGGCCGATGTGATCATCATTGCCGGTACCATTGTTAATAAAATGGGTCCGGTGTTAAAGCGCCTGTACGACCAGATGGGCGACCCTAAATATGTAATTGCCATGGGAGCATGTGCCATAAGCGGCGGCCCCTTCTTTTATAATACGTATTCTGTTGTTAAAGGCGCCGATCATATTATTCCCGTAGATGTATATGTAGCCGGTTGCCCGCCAAGGCCCGAAGCATTGCTTCATGCATTGATCAGTTTACAGGAAAAGATAAAAGCGGGTATGACAAGAGAACAAATTAAGTCAGGCTTATAAAAATTGACCAAAGATAAAATGTTGAAATGCTTAATTACAAAATTTGATTAATAAAAAATGCCCGGCCTCCCTCTCTTTCGGAGAGGGAACGAGGGTGAGGTCTATATGAATAACGAGGAACTGAAAACCAAAATAACCGAACTGCTTCCTGCTGCCACGTTTGATGAAACGGGCGAATGGCTCAACATTAACGTAGAGCCTGTTGATTGGTTATCTTTTGCCGGTAAACTCCGCAATGATGATTCCCTGTTCTTCGACTATCTTTTTTGCCTTACCTGTATAGACTGGAAGACGCATCTTACCACGGTGTATCATCTCAGCTCTACAAAGTATCGCCACAATATTGTTATCAAATCAAAACTGGATGCGGCTAAGCCGGAGATCGAATCGGTAAGCCATATCTGGAAAACGGCTGAGTTTCATGAAAGGGAAGTATATGAAATGTTTGGCGTTAATTTTTTAAATCACCCCGACCTGCGGTTACTGATATTACCCGATGGCTGGGAAGGCAAAAACCCGATGCGGAAGGATTTTGAGGACCCGATAAATATGATAAGGCTATAAGTAAGAGCAATAAATATCGAATGTAAAAATGGCAAATATCGAATGTGTGCCGGATCAAAGAGCTGTTAGGGATTTAATAATATTCGACATTCGATATTCGCAATTTCAACATTAAAAATATGTTTGAAGAAATAGGCACAACCACCGAAGGCGATCTCATCATTAATGTAGGACCTCAACATCCTGCAACCCATGGAGTATTGCACCTGGTGATCACGCTGAATGGGGAGACCATCAAAAAAGTTGAACCGCACCTGGGGTATATACACCGCTCTATCGAAAAAATGTGTGAGAGCTTAACCTACCGGCAGTTCATTTATGTTACCAGCCGCATGGATTATCTCTCTGCACACATAAATAATCATGCCTGCGCATTGTGTGTTGAAAAGGGAATGCAGATAGAAGTGCCCGAAAGAGCACAGGTGATCAGGGTTATTATGGATGAACTTACCCGGATTGCGTCGCATGAATTGTGGTGGGGCGCCATGGCAATGGATATCGGTGCATTTACACCTTTCTTTCATGCCTTCAGGGAAAGAGAAAAGATCAACGAGATCATGGAAGAGACATGCGGTGCCCGGCTTACGATGAACTACTATGTGCCGGGTGGTTTAATGGCCGACCTGCATCCTGATTTTCAGAAAAAAGTAAAAGAATTCATCGTACTTTTTAAAAGTAAGATTCATGAATATGATGAATTGATAACCGGTAATATCATTTTTATAAACAGAATGAAAGGCGTTGGTTTCTTATCTAAAGAAGATGCTGTTTCATACGGTGTAAGCGGCCCGGCCGCAAGGGGAAGCGGGGTAAACTGTGATATCAGAAAATTATATCCTTATGCAGTGTATGATAAAGTGCAGTTTGATGAGATACTGGAAACCGGCTGCGATTCATTGGCCAGGTATATGATCAGGATACGGGAGATGAAACAATCCATACGCATTATTGAACAGCTGATTGACAATATTCCGGAAGGCGATTTCCAGGCAAAAACAAAAGCCGTGTTGAAATTACCCAAAGGCGAATTTTATACAAGAGTGGAAACCGCAAGAGGAGAATTGGGTGTGTATATAGTGAGTGAAGGAGCAACAACACCCTATCGCATCAAATTCCGTTCACCTGGATTTTCAAATCTCTCTGCCCTGGATCATATGGCAAGAGGAAGTAAACTGGGTGATTTGGTTGCGATGATGGGAACGTTGGATCTGGTGATACCGGATATAGACAGATAAACAACCCCCTCCGCCCCCTAAAGGGGGAACTTGGGAATCTGATGTAGCAAGAGTCATTATTTTATTTCGAAAGTCGGAATGAATATGAAAGAGAATATGTTTTACGGAGCGGGGAATTTGATTTTTGAAAAGGCGAAAAAACTGAGAAATAATGTTACGCCAACTGAAATGATTCTATGGGGAAGATTAAAAGAACGTTTTCCTCGGATCAGATTCAGAAGACAACATCCTGTTTCTTTATATATCGTGGATATTTATTGTCACACTGCGAAACTGGTTATAGAAATTGATGGAAGTATTCATGAATTGGATGAAGTAAAAAATAAAGATAGAATAAGGCAAATGGATTTAGAGAAACTTGGATTAAGAGTAATCAGGTTTACAACAAATGAAATTTTGAATAATTTAGAATCGGTCTTAGAAAGAATTGAAAACAACTTAAAATAATTATTCTCCAAAGTTCCCCCTTCAGGGGGCGGAGGGGGTTTATATGTGGAGCTTAACAGACATATCAGGTGCAATTCATGATTGGTTGAATCAAACATTCAATCCAACCTGGGCATTGGTCATGGAAATGGTCATTGCGGGCGTTGCTGTGATCGGTTTGTTTGCTGTACTGGGGCTTGTTTTAGTACTCATGGAAAGAAGGGTGGCTGCCTGGATGCAGATACGCCTGGGACCAAACCGCGTAGGTCCCTTCGGACTTTTACAATCATTGGCAGATACGCTTAAACTACTGGTGAAGGAAGGAATGACACCGGAGGGATCGGATAAATTTTTATTTAACCTGGCACCATTCATTGCCATGATCGTGGCCATGCTGTTGATGGCTCCCATTGCCTTTGCAAAAAACTTTCAGCTTTGGGACCTGAATATCGGTGTACTGTATGTATCGGCAGTTTCCTCTATCATGGTGATCAGTATTCTGATGGCGGGCTGGGCCAGCAACAATAAATACTCCTTAATGGGTGCCATGCGCAGCGGGGCGCAAATTGTGAGTTACGAATTATCAGCAGGCTTGTCCATCCTTACCATAGTAGTGTTCTCGGGCAGTTTAAATATTACCGACATCATCAATGCCCAGGCAGATGGCTGGTGGATATTTAAAGGACATATCCCGGTAATTATTTCATTCGTGATCTTTATCATAGCAGTAACAGCCGAAACAAACCGGGCACCATTTGACCTGGCAGAAGCAGAATCTGAATTAACGGCCGGTTTCCATACCGAATATTCGGGAATGAAATTCGCCCTGTTCTTTTTGGCCGAGTATATTAATGTATTTATCGTGTGCGCCATCGGTGCTACTTTGTTTTTGGGTGGATGGATGCCTTTTCATATCGGTAATTGGGAGGCCTTTAACCATGCGATGGATTATATTCCATCCAGCATCTGGTTCTTTGGAAAAACATTCTTCCTGATTTTTCTGATCATGTGGTTCAGGTGGACATTTCCCCGTTTGCGTATTGACCAGTTATTGAATTTAGAATGGAAATATTTATTGCCGATAAGTATGTTTAATTTATTGCTGGCAACAGCCATTGCAATTTTAGGGTGGCATTTTTAAATGTAAGTTGAATAGATGTTTATAGTTAAGTACATAAAAGATGTTTTCAGTGGTTTAAGATCACTGCTGGTGGGCATGCGCCGCACCGGTTATTATTTTACGCATCACAAAGAGATCATCACCGAACAATATCCCGACAACAGGAATACACTGGTAATGGCCGACCGGTTTAAGGGAGAAGTGGTGTTAACACATGATGAGCAAAATGAACATGCCTGCACGGGTTGTACAGCCTGTGAACTGGCCTGCCCTAATGCAACCATAAAAATTGTTACCAAATTTGATGTTACACCCGAAGGGAAAAAGAAAAAGGCCATAGATAAATTTGTTTATCACCTGGAACTTTGCACCATGTGTAATTTATGTATCGTAGCTTGTCCTACAGATGCCATAAAAATGGCACAAACATTTGAACATAGTGTTTTTGACAGAAGCCAATTGACAAAAATTTTAAATAAACCCGGCTCTAAAATCAGGGAGGGAATTGAATGATGAGTGGATCAACGGTCATATTTTATTTACTGGCGGCACTAACTTTAGTGAGCGCATTGCTTGCCGTAACTACCCGGATGATCTTCAGGGCAGCCATTTATTTATTGTTTAGCCTGATCGGTGTTGCCGGTATTTATTTCTGGCTGCAATATGAGTTTATTGCTGCCGTACAGGTTGTTGTATATGTTGGCGGTATTGTTGTGCTTATTATATTTTCCATTTTTCTTACCCAGCAGGCCGGTGAAGAACTGCCCAAACAAAAACCGGGCAGGCAGTTGTTTGCTGCACTGGCAGCGTTTTGCGGATTGGCCCTGGTAATGCTGCAACTGGCACAGCATACCTTTACGCCAACAGCCAATCAGCCTGTTGCACCTTCTGTAGCCAACATCGGCAATCAAATGCTGGGTGTTGATGATAATGGGTATGCGTTGCCATTTGAGGTGGTGAGTATTTTATTACTGGCTGCATTGATCGGCTGTATTGTAATTGCATTAAAGAGTAAACCTGAAAAAGCATAATGGAACCCGGATTATATCATATGTTGTTCATCAGTGCCACCCTGTTCTTCATAGGTGTGTTTGGTTTCTTTACCAGGCGAAACCTGGTTACGATGCTCATGAGTATTGAGTTGATACTGAACAGTGTGAACCTGAATTTTATTGCATTCAATAAATATTTGTGGTACGATAAAATGGACGGTTTGTTTTTTACCATTTTTATTATTGCCATTGCAGCTGCTGAAGCAGCAGTGGCCATTGCTATCATTATTAATTTATACCGCAGCCATCAATCAATAGATGTGGAAAGTGCGGAAGATTTAAAATATTAAAATGAAAATAATGATCAAAAAAATAATGAACAAGGAACAAGGAATTTCCAATGATGATCGGAATGGCCAACTTCAAAGTTCTTTATTCCTTGTTCCTTGTTCGATATTCAAATGATAAACGCAACTTACATAGCGCTCATTCCTTTACTGCCACTGGCAGGATTTCTAATGCTTGGTTTATTTGGAAGAAAATATTTTAAGAATACATCGGGCATTATCGGAACAACCCTCTTACTGGTTTCAACAGTGCTGGCTTTATATACCGCATATGGTTATTTCTTTGATTACGGTAAAGTGGATGGCGTGTATCAGCGATTGGTGCCGTTAAAATACACCTGGCTGCAATTTTCAGAAAATGTTTCCATCGATATGGGCATCATCATTGATCCCATTTCAGTAATGATGCTGGTGGTGGTTACTTTTATTTCGCTCATGGTGCATATCTACAGCCTGGGATATATGAAAGGCGAAGAACGATTCCCCACTTATTATGCATTCCTTGGCCTGTTCACATTTTCAATGCTGGGCCTGGTTATTTCCTCCAATATTTTCCAGATATATATCTTCTGGGAACTGGTTGGTGTTTCTTCTTTCTTACTCATAGGTTATTATTATGAAAAGCCCAGCGCCGTTGCTGCCTGTAAAAAAGCGTTCATTGTAACAAGGTTTGCCGATGTTGGATTCCTTATCGGTATCCTGGTCCTGTCCTTTCATTCCGGCACACTTGATTTTAATACATTAATTACAACACTAACCTCGCCGGAAACTGACGGCTACAAAAGTGCAGCCGCTGCATCTTTTATAGGTGTATCTGCATTAACCTGGGGGCTGGTACTCGTTTTTATTGGTGGTGCCGGTAAAAGTGCCATGTTTCCGTTGCATATCTGGCTGCCCGATGCCATGGAAGGCCCCACACCGGTTTCGGCATTGATACATGCTGCAACCATGGTGGTGGCCGGCGTTTTTTTGGTAGCCAGGTTATTTCCGGTATTTGCCATTTCTTCTCCCAATGCATTGATGCTGGTGGGTTATGTAGGCGCTATCTCTGCATTGATTGCTGCGTTAATTGCCTGCACCCAAACAGATATTAAAAGAGTATTGGCTTATTCAACCATGAGCCAGATCGGATACATGATGTTTGCACTGGGTGTTTCAAAATACGGGGGAGAGAACGGTTTAGGTTACACCGCATCTATGTTTCATCTGTTTACCCATGCTATGTTTAAAGCATTATTGTTCCTGGGTGCAGGAGCAGTGATACATTATATACACAGCAACGAAATAAAAGACATGGGTGGGTTAAGAAAATACCTGCCCATCACGCATATTACTTTTTTAATTGCCTGCCTGGCCATCGCGGGTGTTCCTCCTTTTGCTGGCTTCTTCAGCAAGGAAGAGATTTTACTGGCAGCCTACCAAAACAACCAGGCCATTTACTGGATCGCTTTGATCACATCTGGCCTCACGGCTTTTTACATGTTCCGGTTGTACTTCAGTATCTTCTGGAGAAAAGAAGCACAGGTGCATGGAGAGCATCATGGTGAAGGCGGTTTTGCCATGATGATGCCCCTGATTCTGCTGGCCATTGGCTCAGCTGCTGCCGGGTTTATCCCTTTCGGACATTTTGTAAGTACAGATGGAAAAGAACTGGCTACTGAATTTCATCTGCAATTTTCCATAGCCCCTGTTGCATTAGGGCTGGCAGGTATTTTTATTGCAGGGTGGATGTATAAAAAAGAAAATAATAAACCTGAAAAAATGGCTGCTTCGCTAAACGGATTTTACAAAGCAGCGTATCATAAATTTTATATTGATGAGATCTACGTATTCATCACCCAAAAAATAATTTTTAACCTCGTTGGCAAGCCGGCCGCCTGGATCGATAAAAATATTGTGGATGGCCTGGTGAATGCAACCGGTAACGGCACAAAAGAGATTTCAGAGATAATAAAAGGAATTCAATCGGGTAAGGTACAGCAATACGCCATTTACTTTTTAGTAAGTATTATTGGCCTGGCCCTGTTGTTTATATATTTATGGAAATGATGTAAGCAAATTATGAAACTTCCTGCTGCAGGCAGGCTCATAATTCTAAATTGTAAAAATGAATTTATCGTTATTGATATTATTGCCATTGATCACTGCAGTAGCTGTTTTGCTGATGCGAAACAGCAACCTGGTTAAATGGGTTTCACTGGCCGGAGCAACACTTCAGCTTATACTGGCAATTGTATTATTGGTTCTTTTTAATCAGCAAAGGCAGCAAGGCAATGCAGCGCAAATGCTGTTTGAAACACAATACAACTGGTTTCCATCCTGGAACATCAGTTATCATTTGGGTGTTGATGGAATTTCTGTGGCCATGATCCTGTTAACTGCATTTGTAGTAGTTGCCGGTGTGCTGGTTTCCTGGAACGTTACTAAAATGACAAAGGAGTTTTACTTCCTGCTTATTTTATTAAGCCTTGGCGCCTATGGGTTCTTTATCTCGCTCGACCTGTTCATACTGTTTTTCTTTTTAGAGATTGCGGTAATACCAAAATATTTACTCATTGGCATTTGGGGAAGCGGCAAAAAAGAATATGCTGCCAACAAACTGGCCCTGATGTTAATGGGTGGTTCTGCATTGGTTCTGGTTGGACTGCTGGGAATTTATTTCTCAGGTGCCGAACACAGTTTTGATCTGATGAAACTGTCGCAGATGAATATTCCCATAAATATTCAAATGATCTGTTTTCCCCTGTTGTTTGTTGGATTTGGTGTATTTACCGCCTTATTCCCGTTTCATACCTGGGTGCCTGATGGCCACTCTGCGGCACCAACAGCGGGTTCTATGTTTTTGGCGGGTATATCTATGAAATTGGGCGGTTATGGTTGTTTGCGTGTAGCCACATACGTTATGCCCGAGGGTGCAAAAGAATATGCAACCATCATCATCATACTTTCTGTTATTGCCATTTTATACGGCGCCTTTGCTACCATGATGCAGAAAGACCTGAAATACATCAATGCTTATTCGTCGGTAAGCCACTGCGGTTTTGTTTTACTGGGTATTGGGATGCTTACCAAAACATCCATGACGGGCGCGGTTATGCAAATGGTTTCGCATGGTTTAATGACGGCCCTTTTCTTTGCCGTAATAGGCATGATATATGAACGTACACATACCCGGCAGGTTAACGAAATGAGCGGGTTGTTAAAAAGAATGCCCTTTATCGGTACGGTGCTTTTTATTGTGGGATTGTGTTCGCTGGGTTTACCCGGCCTGAGTGGTTTTGTAGCCGAAATGACCGTGTTCATGGGTTCCTGGCAACACCCGGATACTTTCAGGAGAGTAGCAACCATACTGGCCTGTCTTTCCATTGTGGTAACTGCTGTATATATTTTACGTGCAATTACAAAAACGGCCATGGGACCTTTGAAAGAAGGATTTGAACAATTGACCGATGCAACCTGGAACGAAAAACTGGCTGCTTTGATACTGATTGCCGGAATTATTGCAATAGGTGTGGCTCCTTTCTGGCTGAATGACCTGATCAGTCCGGGCGCAGAAGTGATCATGAACAAGATTGGCAAATAAATAAAAATAATGAACAAGGAACATAAAAAATACCGAACAGGGATAAAGGAACTTCGAACGATATTCCGTATTGCCTTTCCTTCGATATTCAACATTCCCTGTTCCTTATTAGATATTCAAATAAAGATATGCTGAATGATTTTTTGATATTAATGAAGCCTGAGCTGGTAATAACCGGTATCATTTTCCTGCTCCTGTTTATTAAATTGGGCAAAGGGATGAAAAATGAAACTCTGTTATTATTATTACAGGTTTTGTTATTGCTGAATTTTATCAGCGGCTTCTTTTTTAATGCCGAAGGCAGTTTGTTTGGAGGGATGTATCTCACTACAAACATGATCATTCTGCAAAAAAATATTTTAAACCTGGGCGTTTACCTGATCTCATTATTGTTTGCGGGCTGGTTTAAAAGGTCGGAGCATATGCCTGAGTTTTTTATGCTCATGCTTTCGGCATTGCTGGGTATGTGTTTCCTTATTTCCAGCGGAAACCTGCTGATGTTCTTTCTGGCAGTGGAACTGGCTACCATTCCGGTAGCGGCTTTGGCCAATTTTGACCTGGATAAAAAAAGATCTTCCGAAGCTGCCATGAAAATGATATTGTCTTCGGCTTTCTCCTCAGGTATATTGTTATTTGGCATTTCATTGATCTACGGTGCAACCGGTACCATCAGTTTTGCAGAGATCCCATCACGGCTGGATGGCAGCCCTTTGCAAATTCTGGCGCTGGTATTTTTGTTTTCAGCCTTTGCCTTCAAATTGTCAATCGTGCCTTTTCATTTATGGACAGCAGATGTGTATGAAGGATCACCAATGGCAGTCACTTCTTTTTTATCCGTGATCTCAAAAGGAGCTGTTGCGTTTATTTTCATGGCTACATTGTACAAAGTGTTTCAGCCTATGCACGAAATGTGGTACAATATGGTAATGGTATTATCCATTGCAACCATGATCATTGGCAACCTGTTTGCGTTACGGCAGCAAAATATAAAACGATTCCTGGCTTTTTCTTCCATAGCACAGGTTGGTTTTATTTTGGTAGGTATCAGCAGCAACTCTATTGATGGCACAACTGCTGTCGTTTATTTTATCCTGATCTATGTATTTTCAAACCTGGCCGCATTTGGCGTGGCAGCGGCCATTGCAGAGCAAACCAACCGGGAAAACATTGATGATTACAAGGGACTGTATCAAACCAATCCTTTTTTAAGCTGGGTACTTGCGCTGGCCTTATTTTCTTTGGCTGGTATTCCGCCTACAGCCGGATTTTTTGGTAAATTATTTTTATTAACAGCCGGAGCATCCAAAGGAAGTTATTTGTTTATCATCATTGCAGCACTTAATATGATCATCTCTTTATATTATTATTTGCGGGTGATCAGGTCGGTGTTCATGGATAAAAATGATCAGCCCATTGGAAAAATAATCACAGGGTACTCGGCTAAACTCGGATTGATAATTTGTGTGTCGGGCATAATACTTGTTGGATTATTGAGCTGGATCTACGATTACATTCAATCCCTGGCTTAACAACCCAAAACAATAAACCCAAAACGCATAACTCAGATGGCTATAAATAAAAATCACGAATTTGAAGAACTGGATGGCGTAAAATGCGGCATCGTGGAAAAGCATGTGTCTCCTGCCAGGGTTGAGTTCCTGAAAAAAATACTGGAGTATAATAAATTCACTGTGGTAGTGGTTCCATCTCCGCCCCCAAAAGTTGCTGCTGCCCCGATAGCTAAAGTAGCTGAAGGAGAAGACGCTCCACCGCCCCCACCAGCTCCGGAAACTTTCACAGTTGGAGTAACTGACTACACCTACAATACCATCAATGCCATTTATGGGCGCTTGCTTAAAACACCCGATGGGCATGTGGTTACCATGGCTTACTGGCAGCAACAAGAGGATGTTAGCCATGATGAGATACCTTATTATGAGCATATAAATTAATGTGCAACACAGATCCTTTTATCTCCGTATAAACAGTGCCGGCCATGGGGAAATAATCCGCTTCTCCGGCTGGTAAAATGCATGTATTCCCTGTCATTTAAATGATATGAATCACATTTTCAGATGAGTCATGTTTTAAAAATTAAGGCAAACTTGGCATAACTATGTACCATCAAAAAAACAACCTATTATGTCAAAATCAATTAAAGCCGGGAAGTATATTTACTTCTTCGGAGGCGGAAAAGCCGATGGAAACGAATCGATGAAAAATCTGCTGGGAGGTAAGGGTGCCAATCTTGCAGAAATGGCCGGGCACCCCAAACTGAAGTTACCGGTACCACCGGGATTTACTGTAACCACAGAAGTATGTACCTGGTTTTACAAAAATAAAAAAACATACCCTAAAAGTTTAAAAGCCCAGGTAGAAGAAGCCCTCGGTAAAATGGAGAAACTGGCAGGCAAAAAATTTGGCGACGAGAAAAATCCTTTGCTTGTATCCATTCGTTCGGGAGCCAGGCGCAGTATGCCCGGTATGATGGAAACGGTTTTGAATGTTGGACTTACAGAAAAGACCATTAACGGAATCATTGCTCAAAGTGGAGGTAATGCCCGTTTTGCCTATGATGCCTATCGCCGTTTGATTATGATGTATGCCGATGTGGTAATGGAAAAAGGAGCTGGCATAGATGTAAAGGGTGGCAAAGGCATCCGGAAAATGATGGATGAAAAACTCGAGCACATCAAGCATAAACAGGGATATATCAGCGATACTGAACTCACTGTAGATGAACTGAAGGCGCTGGTTGCCGATTATAAGAAAACCATCAAAAAAGTTTTGGGTACCGATTTTCCCGATGATCCCTGGAAGCAAATGTGGGGTGGTATTGGGGCTGTATTCAGCAGCTGGAATGGCAAGCGTGCCATTGAATACCGCAGGATAGAAAAAATTCCGGATGAATGGGGTACCGCTGTAAATGTACAGACAATGGTATTTGGAAACATGGGCAACGACAGTTGTACCGGTGTTGCGTTTACCAGAAACCCCGGCAGCGGTGAAAATAAATTTTACGGCGAATACCTGGTTAATGCCCAGGGCGAAGATGTGGTAGCCGGAATACGAACACCGGCACCCGTGAATCAATATTCCATGAATGATCAAAGCAAGCAATTCACTTCCCTGGAAAAATTAATGCCTGCACTATATAAAGAATTATTCAGTTATCAGAAACGACTGGAACAGCACTACAAAGACATGCAGGATATTGAGTTTACCATTGAAAAAGGAACACTGTATATGCTGCAATGCCGTGTGGGCAAACGTAACGGAATTGCTGCAGTAAGAATGGCTGCAGAAATGCATAAAGAAAAGCTGATCGATACCAAAACGGCGGTCATGCGGGTAGCACCCAACCAACTGGTGGAGTTACTGCTTCCTATGATCGATCCGGCAGCAGAACTGGTTACCAGATCCGTTGCCAAAGGATTGCCTGCAGGGCCGGGAGGCGCCAGGGGCAGGGTTGTATTTACATCTGACGAGGCAGTAGCCTGGGCAGCCAAAGGCGAAAAAGTAATTCTGGTAAGGGAAGAAACATCGCCGGAAGATGTGGATGGTATGCATAAAGCACAGGCTATACTTACCACCAAAGGAGGCATGACATCCCATGCTGCACTGGTAGCCAGGGGCTGGGGCAAATGTTGTATCGTAGGTTGCTCTGATATTGAAATTCATGCCGATACCAAAACTTTTCATACCAAAACCGGCGAGATCATTAAAGAAGGAGACTGGCTGAGCTTGAATGGTACCAAAGGTTTGGTATATGAAGGAAGCCTGCCATTAACCGATATTGACCTGGATAAAAATGAATCTTACAAGTACCTGATGAAACTGGTTGATAAAACAAAACAGATTGGCGTACGCACCAATGCTGAAACACCCGAGGATGCAGCGCATGCTATGAAATTTGGCGCCGAAGGAATTGGCTTGTTCCGCACAGAACATATGTTTTACGGCGAAGGAAGTGAACAGCCTTTGTTCCTGTTGCGCAAAATGATCGTGAGCAAAACCGAAGCCGAAAGAAGATCGGCACTTAATGAATTGTTTAAGTATGTGAAGAAGGATATAAAAGACACCATGAAAATAATGAAAGGCTATCCGGTTACCATTCGTTTACTGGATCCGCCTTTGCATGAATTTGTGCCGCACGACAGTGAAAAATTACACCACCTCGGAAAAGAACTGGGCATCAGTATGAGTGTGTTGAAAAGAAGGGTGCTTGCCCTGCACGAAAACAACCCGATGCTCGGACACCGCGGTGTAAGGCTGGGCATCAGTTTCCCGGAAATCACCGAAATGCAGGTTCGTGCCATACTGGAAGCAACTGCCGAATTACTGAAAAGCGGGAAAAAAGCTTTTCCGGAAATTATGGTTCCGGTAACCGTTACCGTGAATGAATTGATACATCAGAAAGAAATAGTAGACAGGGTGTATAAAGAAGTATGTACAAAAATGAAAATAAAAAAGATCCCTTACCTGTACGGAACCATGATAGAAACACCCAGGGCTGCTTTGCGTGCCGAACTGATGGCGCATGTGGCAGACTTCTTCAGTTATGGCACCAATGATCTTACACAAATGAGTTTTGGATTCAGCCGTGATGATATTGGCGGGTTCTTACCCAAATACCTCGACCTGAAAATTCTTCCTTATGATCCGTTCCAAACCATTGACCAGGACGGGGTAGGAGAATTGGTAAGGGCTGGTATTAATGGCGGACGAAAAGCCAAGCCGCATCTTAAAGTGGGCATCTGCGGTGAACATGGTGGTGATGCAGACAGCGTGAAATTCTTTCACAGGCTGGGCATGAACTATGTAAGTTGTTCTCCGTTCCGTGTGCCCATTGCACGTTTGGCTGCTGCTCAGGCTGCGTTGGAAAGCTGATAGAAACCCGTAAAATAAAAAGCCCGTAAATTATTTGCGGGCTTTTGTTATATGGTCAATTGATCATTTCACACTTTCCAATATCTTAATATAATTCGCCCTTTCATAGGCTGTTGGATCGGATATATGTTGCTGGCTCATCACGCCTTTAAAAGCATCTATACTTTCAAAACCTTTTGTAAGCATCCATGATTCCAGTTCTTTATTCATAGTTTTTAAATAACCAATTCCATTTTTGTACAGGGCAGAAGCAGTCATGGCCACATCGGCACCGGCCAGGATGTATTTGATCACTTCTATAGAGCTTTGCACACCGGTGGTTGCCGCCAGCGAAATGGGCACCCGTCCGTATAAGAGTGCTATCCATAAAAGCGGCAGCCTGATCTCATTGGATTCGCTGTATTGTAAATTATGCAGCAGGGTTAATCTATTGATGTCAAAATCGGGTTGGTAAAAACGGTTAAACAGTACCAGTGCATCAGCTTTATATTCCTGCATGCGTTTTGCCATATTGCCCATGGCGCTGAAATACGGATTGAGTTTAACAGACACCGGAATTTTAACCGTGTTTTTCACTTCATCAATGATATTTAAATACCGGTGTTCAACTGCAGATGATGATAAATGTACATCGGCCGGAATAAAAAAGATATTGACCTCAAGGCCATCGGCACCTGCCTGTTCCATCTGTTTTGAATAACTTATCCAGCCTTCGTTGGAGATGCCGTTCAAACTGGCAATAACAGGTATGTTTACTTTTTCTTTTGCTTTGCGGATTATTTCCAGGTACTGATCTGATCCTTTATGGTATTCATCCAGGGTTGGAAAAAAATCACTGGCCTCGGCAAACATATTGCTGGTGCTGCTTACAATGGCTTCGTATTTTGCTTCTTCTTTTTTCAGCTGTTCTTCAAAAAGCGAAAACAGAACTACGGCGCCTGCCCCGGAATCTTCCATCTGAACAATATTGCCAACTTCTTCTGATAATGTACAGGCCGAAACCACGATCGGTGATTTCAGTTTTAATCCCATGTAAGATGTACGTAAGTCCATAAAAACAATTTTATTGTTAAACAATTGTAGTGTCTCCGCCAGTTGGCGGATGTCGAAGGCGGGTTCGTTTGATTAAACCGGTTTCGACAAGCTCAACCTGACAGCTCTATTTATTTTTTAGCTTCTTTTAAACTTTGGCTTGTTACCCTGACAACTCAATTACATCAAGCAACCGGCGTAAAGTCGCTGGCGGCTTTTGTTGCCAGTTCCTCATAATTTTTCCAGCGCAGGTTCACCATTTCCTGTGCCAGCGTCATCAGTTCTTCCGCTTCTACCGGATTGGTTTGCGTTAGTACTTTGTACCGCAGTTCCTTATAAGCAAATTCTTTTAAGGGAATTTCCGGCCTGGTAGAATCCAGAATAAAAGGATTCAGTTTTTTTACTCTTAAAACAGGATTATAGCGCATCAGTGGCCAGTAGCCGCTGGCAACTGCATTGTTCTGTTGTGTAAGTCCGTCTTTCAGATCGTAGCCATGTGCAATGCAATGACTGTATGCCAGTATAAGCGATGGGCCATCATAAGCTTCTGCTTCTCTCATGGCCAGCATGGTTTGTTGGGGATTGGCGCCAAATGCGATTCTTGCTACATATACATTGCCATAAGAAACGGCCTGCATGGCAAGGTCTTTTTTACCACCACGTTTACCGGCCGATGCAAATTTTGCTGAAGCTGCTGTTGGGGTAGCTTTGGAGCTTTGTCCTCCGGTATTGCTGTACACTTCCGTATCCAGTACCAGGATATTGATATTCTTTCCACTGGCCAATGCATGATCCAATCCGCCGTAACCAATATCATAAGCCCATCCATCTCCGCCAACCAGCCATACACTGCGGTGTACCAATTGTTCGCAAACAGATAATAAATGTTGGGCAGCCGCTTCGTTGATGTTCAGCAATTTCTCTTTCAGTGCTTCAATTCTTTTTCGCTGTTCAGCAATGTCAGATTCCTGAAATTGCGGTGCATCGATGATCTCCTGCACAAATGTATCGCCCAGTTGCGGGGCCAGTTGCTTTAATAAACGATGTGCCATGGCCAGTTGATGATCGGCCGTTATGCGCATGCCTAAACCAAATTCTGCATTGTCTTCAAATAAAGAATTTGACCATGCCGGTCCCTGCCCCGCAGCATTCATGGTCCAGGGTGTGGTTGGTAAATTACCACCGTAGATAGAAGAGCAACCGGTTGCATTGGCAACCAGTAAGCGGTCGCCAAATAACTGCGACAATAATTTGATGTAGGGTGTTTCGCCGCAACCGGCACAGGCTCCGGAGAATTCAAATAGTGGCTCCATAAACTGTGCACCATGCACAGTAGAGAAATTGATCTCGGAGCGGTTGTTCCAGGGAAGGTCTTCAAAGAATCCGATCTGTTTTTTTATTTTCAGGGGATCAGGTTCTTTCTCCGTCATGTTTATGGCTTTGAAAGCCCGGTTTATAGGATCTGAAGCAGGACAAACTTCCACACATAAATTGCAGCCTGTACAATCTTCGGCATATACCTGCAATGTGTATTTGGTTTCGGGAAAGCCTCTTGAATTAATGGGCGCAGATTGAAAACCATCAGGCGCATTCTTTAAAAAGCCTTCGTTGTAAAACTTTGCACGTATCACACTGTGCGGACAAACAAATGCACAGTTACCACATTGTATGCACAGATCAGGTTCCCACAAAGGCACCTGGTCGCTGATATTTCTTTTCTCCCATTTGGTAGTGCCGCTGGGGTAAGTTCCATCAATGGACATTTTACTTACCGGCAATTCATCACCATGGCCCGACATCATTTTTGCCGTAACATCTTTTACAAAATCAGGTGCATCATTGCCAACAACAGCAAGCATTTTGGCTGTTGAGCTGGCTGTTGCAGGAACAGTTACTTCAAATAAATTTGCCAATGTTGCATCAACCGCTTCAAAATTTTTCTCTACAACTGCTTTTCCTTTTTTGGTGTAGGTTTTTTCAATGGCATGTTTGATCTGCTCAATTGCTTCTGCCTTAGGTAACACGCCGCTTAATGCAAAGTAGCAGGTTTGCATGATGGTGTTTATCCTGCCGCTCATGCCTGTATCTCTTGCAACAGTATTGGCATCAATAATATAGAATAATAGTTTTTTACTGATGATCTCCTGCTGAACAGCGCCGGGTAATTTATCCCAGACCTCTTCTTTATTAAAAGGACTGTTAAGTAAAAATGTGCCGCCGGGTTTTATGAAATTCAACATTTCCACTTTTTCGGTAAAGTTGAATTGATGGGCAGCAATAAAATCAGCTTTACTGATAAGATAAGGCGCCCTGATGGGTTTGGGGCCGAAGCGTAAATGCGAAACTGTTCTGGCTCCCGATTTTTTTGAATCATACACAAAATAGCCCTGTGCAAACAAATCGGTATTTTCGCCAATGATCTTGATGGTATTTTTATTTGCTCCTACCGTACCATCTGCACCCAAACCAAAGAACAAGCCCTGCCTCCATTCAGATTCATCCAGTGTATAGGATTCATCATAGGTTAAACTGGTATGTGTTACATCGTCGTTAATACCAATGGTGAAATTATTTTTTGGATGATCTTTTTTTAATTCATCGTAAACTGCTTTTACCATGGCCGGTGTAAATTCTTTGGAAGAAAGGCCATAACGGCCGCCTATAATATTGGGCAGTTGTTTGATCTTACCCTGTTGCAATGCGCTTACCAATGTAGATAACACATCCTGGTACATGGGCTCGCCGGATGCGCCTGATTCTTTGGTACGATCCAGCACTGCAATTGATCTTACAGATGCCGGTAATGATTTAATAAAATGTTCCAATGAGAACGGGCGGTATAATCTTACCTGAATTACCCCAACTTTTTCGCCTGCAGCAGTCAGGGCATTCACCGTTTCGCTAACAGTTTCGCCACCCGAGCCCATGATAATCATGACTCTTTCAGCATCTGCAGCGCCTGTATATTCAAACAGTTCATATTTCCTGCCTGTCAGTTTTTCAAATTCCCTCATGGCATCATCAACAATGCCGGCGGTATCATCATAAAATTTATTTACCGTTTCCCTGCCCTGGAAATACACATCGGGATTTTGTGCGGTTCCTCTGATGAACGGATGATCCGGATTCAATGCTCTTTTGCGGTGAGCAAAAACGTATTCATCCGGTATCATGGCTTTTATCTGTTCATCAGATAACAGTTCTAATTTATTCACTTCATGCGATGTGCGGAAGCCATCAAAAAAGTGCATGAACGGAATTCGTGAACGCAGGGTTGCTGCCTGTGCGATCAGCGCAAAATCATGCGCCTCCTGCACACTGGCAGAACCGAGTATAGCAAATCCGGTTGTTCTTGCGGCCATTACATCCTGGTGGTCACCAAAAATGGAAAGCCCCTGTGCTGCCAGCGAACGGGCAGCAATATGAAATACAGTTGCAGTAAGTTCTCCGGCTATTTTATACATGTTGGGCAGCATCAGCATCAAGCCCTGCGATGCAGTAAAGGTGGTTGTTAAGGCACCGGTCTGCAATGCACCATGCACCGTACCGGCTGCACCACCTTCGCTTTGCATTTCCAATACATCGGGCACATTGCCCCAAATATTTTTTATGCCTTTAGCGCTCCATTCATCGGCCAGTTCGGCCATGGTAGAGGAAGGTGTGATGGGATAGATAGCGCAAATTTCATTAACCCGGTAAGCAACATAAGCTGCAGCCTCATTTCCATCTATGGTTGCTATTAATTTATTTTTAGTGGGCATTTTAAATTGATTTTACTGGTTCAGGAATCATTTCAATGGCATGACAGGGGCATTGTTCGTAACAAACGGCACATCCGGTACAGGCATCGTAATTGAAATTGTACCGGTTGCCTTTGCCCAGTTTGATGATGGCATCTTCGGGGCATGCTGCAAAACAGCCATCACATTCAAAACAGTTTCCACAGCTTAAACAGCGTTGTGCTTCGTACCGGGCTTCTTTTTCAGACAAACCTGCGATCACTTCCACAAAATATTTATTGGCTACCTGCGGTGCAATTTTCACCTGCTCTTTTTGAGGCGCTTCTGTTTTATACCACATGTGTAATTTCCGGTATCCCGCGGTAGGATGCTTTTCCGGTTTCTGAAAAGCTTTACCTTTTAAGAACGCATCCATGTACTTTGCAGCTTTTTTTCCATGCCCGATGGCAATGGTGGCGCTTTTGGTCTCTCCGGGCAGCATGTCGCCACCGGCAAAAATTCCGGAATGGCCTGTCATGCGTTGCATATCAATATTCACTGCCCCGTCATCATTTAAAACGATACCTTCCAAAGGTTGTAAAAAATGCGAGTCGGTTTCCTGGCGGTTCGCAATGATCAGTACATCGGCATCAATGGTTTCAAATTCTCCGGTACCCACCGCTTTTCCTTTTTCCACTTTCATCTTTTCAAGCAGTATCTTTTTTTCTTTAACACTGCTGATGCTTCTTAACAGCTGTACATCCACTCCTTCAGCCATGGCATCTTCAGTTTCGTAATCATATGCGGGCATTAATTTTTTATCGCCCGAAAAATAAACACTCACTTCGGAGTCAAATCTTTTTATGATACGGGCAAGGTATAAGGCCAGTTTACCGCCACCATACACCACTACTTTTTTTCGGATATATGGGGAAGTAGTAGTATTTATTTCATTAAAGAAGGCAAAAGCATCTGTGATGTATACAGAATCATCCTTTTCAAAATCTTCGGTATGTATCAGCTGTGCGCCAATGGCCAGGTATACTGCATCGAAATTGCCTGCCTTTTTTTCGGCAAGCACGTCCTTGACTTTATAGTTGAGTTTTATTTTTACACCGGTTCTGATGATCCGGTCAATTTCAAAATCCAGTGTTTCTTTCGGCAACCGGTATTGAGGAACCCCGGTCCATAATAACCCACCCAGGTGATTTCCGGCCTCATACAACTCCACTTCGTGCCCCATGCGGACAAGATGATAAGCTGCAGATAACCCGGATGGCCCTCCTCCGATCACCAATACTCTTTTATGGGTTGAGTACGCAACGAACTGGATCGGCCATTTTTGTTTGATGGCTTCATCGCCAATATACCTTTCAACGGCATGTATATTCACGGTGGTATCTATATGTGTTCGGTTGCACCCCGTTTCGCAAGGCTTAACACATACCCGGCCCATTACGGCAGGGAAGGGATTGTCTGCAACAATCACCTGAAAAGCTTCGAAATAATTGCCGGCCTGTGCTTCATTCATCCAGGCCTGGATATTTTCTCCTGCCGGGCAGGCGCTGTTACAGGGGGGCATAAAATCAACATATAACGGACGTTGTTTTCTCAATGGCCCCGTGCCTGCTGCATGTGCAGTAAGGTCAGCAGGTTTGGTAATGTCGTTTTTTGACATAAAAATAAATTAGTTGATAAAAAATCAGTCAACTAAAGTAGCAGGAAGGGATTGTTTTAATATTGATTTAATTCAGGAGTAATGCTGATATTAATCATGTTTGTTTTGCTATATACCCGGCTCTTTTAAATAATTGCGTTCTTTTCACTGTTAAACAAAAAAAAGCCGGCAATAAGTTGCCGGCTTTTTTAGAACTATTCATTTGATCAGCTGATTTTTGCCAATACCAGGTTCTTCACATCACTCAAAGCGATCCTTTCCTGTTCCATGGTATCACGGTAGCGTATGGTTACGGTATTGTCTTCTTTGGTTTGATGATCGATGGTTACACAAAATGGTGTACCAATGGCATCCATTCTTCTATAGCGTTTGCCAATGGCATCTTTCTCTTCATAAAAACACATGAAACTGCTTTTGCATTCATCCATCAATTGTTTTGCAATTTCAGGCAGGCCGTCTTTTTTTAATAAAGGAAGTATGGCCAGTTTGGTTGGGGCGATCTTTGCAGGTATTTTTAAAACTACCCGGCTGTCTTCGGTGCCATCCTCTTTTGTCCATTTTTCTTCGGCATAGGCCAGGCTGATGATGGTAAGGAACAGCCTGTCTAACCCTACCGAAGTTTCAACTACATAAGGAATGTAATTGCCGTAGGGTTTGCCGGTTGCCGCATCAAGATCATTGTCAAAATACTGCATTTTCTTTTTGCTGTATTCCTGGTGCTGCTTCAGGTCAAAATCGGTACGGCTGTGAATGCCTTCCAGTTCTTTCCATCCAAAAGGGAATTCGAATTCTATATCCAGTGCAGCATCGGCATAATGTGCCAGTTTTACATGGTCATGAAAGCGTAATTTCTCTGCTGGTATTCCAATGCTTTCGTGCCATTTCTTTCTTTCATCTTTCCAGAAATTGTACCATTCCATTTGTGTGCCGGGCCTTATAAAGAACTGCATTTCCATCTGTTCAAACTCCCGCATACGGAAAATAAACTGGCGGGCAACAATTTCGTTGCGGAAAGCCTTGCCGGTTTGTGCAATACCAAAAGGTATCTTCATACGGCCGGTTTTTTGCACATTTAAAAAATTTACAAAGATGCCCTGTGCGGTTTCGGGGCGCAGGTACACTTTATTGTCATCCGGGTTATCGGCTGCCACTGCACCAAACTCTGTAGAGAACATCAGGTTAAACTGGCGAACATCTGTCCAGTTACATGTTTTACTGATGGCACATTTTATCTTATTGTCTTCAATTAATTTTTTCAGTCCGGTGTAATCATCTTTAGCCAGCAATGCATCCATTGAAGCAAGGATTTCTTCTGCCAGCTGCCCATTGCCGGCTGCAGACTGTTCTTCAGCAAATCCCTCAATCAAATGATCTACCCGGTATCTTTTGTTGCTGTCTTTATTGTCGATCATCGGGTCGCTGAAGTTGTCAACGTGTCCGCTTGCCTTCCAGGTGGTTGGGTGCATAAAAATTGCCGCATCAATGCCCACAATATTGTCGTGCATCTGTGTCATGCTCTTCCACCAGTAATCGCGTATGTTCTTTTTTAACTGTGCACCGTTTTGGCCATAGTCGTACACTGCGGCCAGGCCATCATAAATTTCGCTGGATTGAAAAATGTATCCGTACTCTTTACAATGTGATATCAGTTCGGGGAAATTGTTTGTTTCGTTTGCCATAAGGGTGCAAAGATAAGCAGTGTGGCCAATACTTTAAATTGAATGTAATAAATCCTATTTCAGTTTTTCATTTTGCTGATGCCTGCTGCCATCTCTCAGATTCTTTTTCTCAAAATTCTTTTCCAGTGCTTCTGTTAAGTTAACCCCGGTTTGGTTGGCCAGGCAGATCAGCACCCACAAAACATCAGCCATTTCATCGCCCAATTCTTTTCCCTTATCGCTTTCTTTAAAAGATTGCTCGCCGTAGCGGCGTACCATCAGCCTGCTCAGCTCTCCTACCTCTTCCATCAGTATGCCAAGGTTGGTCAGTTCGCTGAAATATTTTACACCAATGGTTTTAATCCATTGGTCAACGTCGGTTTGTGCTTGCTGTATTGTCATTATTACACGGATTTTTGCGAATTACACGAATTATAATACAATTCTTTTCCACGTTAAAGATCGTTCTCCAAAATTTATTACCAATGCCAGTTTCATTCCAGAAACAGCCAGATAACTAATTGCCTGTGCTAAATGGGAATCTATTATCGATGATGCTGATTTAACTTCAATGACAATCGAATCATAAGCTATAAAATCAGCTATATATGGATTTCGGAGAATTTGATTTTTATATTTTACAATAAACTTTTTTTCTCTGTTATAATCAATGCCCTGTTCTATAAAATCTATTTCCATAGCATCTTTATAATTTATTTCTTTTAAACCCATACCCAAACTCTTGTGAATCTCCATGCATACGCCAATAATTTTAAATGATTCTTCTTTAAACAATAACTCAGCCATGATAACTTAATTAGTGTAATTCGTAAAAATCTGTGTAATAAAATTACTCTTTGTTCTTTGTATCTATATAGATGGTTACCGGCCCGTCATTTAACAGCGATACCTTCATATCTGCACCAAACTCACCGGTAAAAATTTTTTTGCCGAGATCAGTTTCAAGTTGCACGATCATTTTTTCATAAAGCGGAATGGCAATACCCGGCTTGCTTGCTTTTATATATGAAGGACGGTTTCCTTTTTTGGTAGAGGCATGCAGCGTAAACTGACTTACCAGTAATATATCGCCACCCATGTCTTTTAGGGAAATATTGGGCACTTTATTTTCATCATCAAAAATGCGCAGGTTAACGATCTTGTTGCTGAGCCATTCAATATCTTCACGGGTATCGGCATCTTCAATGCCCACTAAAACCAGCAGGCCTGTGTTAATTTCGGCTTTTACCTTATTGTTTATGGCAACAGCAGCCTGACTTACCCTTTGTATTACAACTCTCATAGGTACAAATATAGCTGCTTACTATAAAGAAAATCCACCCATTCATCGGGGGGATTCAGGATGAGTTATTTTGTTTTTGATGCTCTTACTGCTAATATCAAGAATATTGCAGCTAAAGGTAAAGGAGTCCACCAGAAATCTTTCAATTCTGTGAGATGATCATTGTTGCTACCGATCATATACATAGCAAAAGAAGCAAGTAAAGATAAAACACCCAATACTGCATAAACATTTATTTTAACCATGATAGTTATTTTTATGAATCTACACAATTAGTTTTGAATATGCGGTGGTCAATATTTATTTTATTTTCTGTTTGCTATCAACAATGCTATTGCACCAAGCGGTAATGGTATCCACCAGAAATCCTGCAATTCGGATAAGTTGGCAGATTCCTTTCCGATAAAGTACATGGCTATGGAAGCAACAATGCACAATACACCTAAAATGTAATAGATACTTTTTTTGTTCATATCAGTTGGTTTTTTTATAAATCTACTCATTTAGATTTTCCTGTGCAATAGCCTGGTTATTTTTTTTGAGGCATACACGAAAATTGGAATTCCACAGTGCACAATAATTCCAGACCGGCAGAACTGCCCGCTGATTAATACAGCTGCCTGTAATTCATGCCTGCAGAAAAACCATACACCGTTTTCGGCAGTTGATGTAACCGGCTGATATTTCATCAGAATAGCCAAAAAGCGGCAAAACAGCCTGAAATCAGGCCAATGGATTTTTATTGAAATTTCCAAGATTTTAAACAAACATTTTATTAAAATGGTGGGGAAAAGTACGCAAATGCAATACCCGTTTGAGTCTTCAAAATTATCCACCAATTTTGTCCACAGGTGTTAATATTTATAAGTTTGATTCTTCAGCCAATACAAATATTTTCGTTTGCTTAACATTTACTTAACCCACTACTTAAGCCGTTAATATATTATGCCAAAAAAATCAAAACCTGCTAAAGCACTGCAATTTTCCAGGCAGTTCACCAAGGATGACGTTAGTCCATTCGATATGTTTGAGTACGATTACCGTACTTCTGTCATAAAGAATCCAACCGGTGAGGTTGTTTTTCAGATGGACAACGTGGAAGTTCCCAAACAATGGAGCCAGATCGCCACAGATATCCTTGCACAGAAATATTTCCGAAAAGCGGGTGTTCCGAAAGATGACGGAACTACCGGAAGAGAAACAACCGTTAAGCAGGTTGCACATCGCATGGCTCATTGCTGGCGCGTATGGGGCGAACGCTATAATTATTTTGCCACTCCAAACGATGCACAGATATTTTATGATGAGTTGGTCTATTCCATCTTAAACCAGGCCTGCGTTCCCAATAGTCCGCAGTGGTTCAATACCGGTTTACATGAAGTGTATGGCATTACCGGAAAACCCCAGGGTCATTATTATGTAGATGCAAAAGATGGCCAGCTTAAAAAATCGGCCAATGCATACGAACGCCCTCAGCCACATGCCTGTTTTATATTAAGCGTAAATGACGACCTGGTTAATGAAGGCGGCATCATGGACCTTTGGGTACGTGAAGCAAGGATCTTTAAATACGGAAGTGGCGTGGGTACCAACTTCAGCAGCATACGCGGCGAAGGAGAAAAATTAAGCGGTGGTGGTACATCAAGCGGTTTAATGAGCTTCCTCAAAATTGGCGACCGTGCTGCAGGTGCTATCAAAAGCGGTGGGACAACCAGAAGAGCAGCCAAAATGGTTTGCCTGGACCTGGATCACCCCGAAATTGAAAAATTCATCAACTGGAAAGTTCAGGAAGAAGATAAGGTAGCTGCATTAATTGCTGCCGGTTATGCCAGTGATTACGAAGGCGAAGCATACCGCACCGTAAGCGGACAGAACAGCAATAACTCCATACGCATACCCAATGAGTTCTTCAATATTTTAGATGAAGAAGGTGAATGGGAACTGAAGGGAAGAAGTGACGGCCGGGTGATGAAGAAAGTAAAAGCAAGGGAACTGTGGGAGCAGATCACTTATGCCGCATGGCGTTGTGCTGATCCCGGTACCCAATACGATTCTACGATCAACGAATGGCATACCTGCCCCGAAGGCGGCCCCATCAGGGCATCCAACCCATGCAGTGAATATATGTTCCTGGATAACACGGCCTGTAACCTGGCCAGCGTTAACCTGCGCCAGTTTTTTGACGAAAGCAACAATACATTTGATGTAGCCGGTTTTGAACATACCTGCCGTTTGTGGACCGTTGTTTTGGAAATATCTGTTTTGATGGCACAATTCCCATCAAAAGAAGTTGCTCAATTAAGCTATGATTACAGAACGCTTGGATTAGGTTTTGCCAATTTGGGTTCTATGTTAATGGTAAGCGGTATTGCTTACGACAGTGAAGAAGCCCGTGGTATTGCAGGTGCCATTACCGCCATCATGACCGGGGTATCTTATAAAACATCGGCAGAACTGGCCGGCTTCCTGGGCGCCTTTGATAAATACGAAGAAAATAAAGCACACATGTTGCGTGTTATGCGTAACCACCGCGCTGCTGCTTACGATGCTACCGATGCTTACGAAGGCATTGAAATAAAACCACAGGGCATCAATGCAAAATACTGCCCCGATTATTTATTGAAAGCCGCTACCAAAGCCTGGGATGATGCAGTGCAGCTGGGAGAGAAGTACGGCTACCGCAATGCACAAACCACCGTAATTGCCCCAACCGGTACCATCGGGTTGGTTATGGATTGCGATACCACCGGTGTTGAACCTGATTTTGCGTTGGTTAAATTTAAAAAATTAAGCGGTGGTGGTTATTTCAAGATCATCAACCAGAGCGTACCACAGGCTTTGCGTAATTTAAAATACAGCGAAGCAGAAATTGAAGAAATTGTTGCCTATGCAAAAGGGCATGCTTCTTTAGATAAAGCTCCTTTCATCAACACCAAAACATTGATGGAAAAGGGATTTTTACAGGAAGATATTGACAAGCTGAATTCAGTATTGGGCGCAGCTTTCGAAATTGGTTTTGTATTCAATGTATATACTTTGGGCGAAACCTGCCTGGAAAGACTTGGATTTAAACCCGAGCAATACCACGATTATGGCTGGAGTTTACTGGAAGCCCTTGGATTCAGCGATGAAGAAATTGAAGCCGCCAATATTTATATATGTGGTACCATGACGGTGGAAGGCGCACCTTATTTAAAAGAAGAGCATCTTTCTGTTTTTGATTGCGCCAACAAATGCGGACAAATAGGCGAACGCTACATACATGCACACGGCCACATCCGCATGATGGGTGCTGCACAACCATTCCTGAGCGGTGCCATTTCAAAAACCATCAACCTGCCAAACGAAGCTACACAGGCCGAAATAGCCGATTCATACAGGCTGAGCTGGGAACTGGGTTTAAAGGCCTGCGCATTGTACCGCGATGGTTCTAAATTATCACAACCACTAAGCAACAAAAGCGATAAGAAAAAGAAACTGGACGAACCGGTATCGGAAGAAACAGCAACCGCGCTGGCAGCCGAACTTTCTACCATGGTTGATATGGGCAAACTCACCATCGACGACCTGCTCGATGAAATGAACAAGCGTGTACAAAACAGTGCCGACACCACTTTAAAACGCCAGTTGGCCATGATCGTTGAAAGACGTGCATTGCCGGCCAAACGCCGCGGCTTTACACAAAAAGCAAAAATAAACGGGCAGGCCCTGTTCCTGCGTACCGGCGAATACAATGACGGCACTTTAGGGGAGATCTTTATCGACATGGCCAAGGAAGGCGCTACCATGCGTAGTATGCTCAACTGTTTTGCCATTGCCATTTCTATCGGCCTGCAATATGGAGTGCCATTGGAAGAGTATGTAGAGAAATTTGTTTTCACACGCTTTGAACCAAGCGGTATGGTTGACCATCCGAATATCAAAAGTGCAACTTCCATCATCGATTTCATCTTCCGCTCACTGGCATACGAATATTTAGGCAGAAACGATTTAGTTCATGTACTGGATAGTCCTGAATTACAGAATATGGGCAATGAAGACTGGGATATCGATACACCAACCATTGGCGACCGCAAACCTGAGCTGAGTGAAGTAAGGGTAATGGGAGCCGCAAAACCGGTAGGTACACCCGTTACCGCACAGCACCGCACCGCCCATAAAAAAGCACAGGGCGGAATGGATGCCGTAAATGCAGCAGCCAAAAGCATGCAAAGCGATGCACCGGCCTGTAATACCTGCGGGCACATTACTGTACGCAGCGGTACCTGCTACAAATGCCTGAACTGTGGAAACAGCATGGGTTGCAGTTAATCTGGTTTGAATAAGCACGAACATAAATCAAGACCACCGGTATTAAACCGGTGGTTTTTTTTGTCCGCAGGATGCTGTGCATGGGACAAGCTTTGGTAACACTTCTGCCTATATCATTGGGGAGCATTTATCAAAACGAGGATGGAAAAAATTAACAAATAAAAGGCGAGACAGCCTGATTTACAATTCTAACAAAAGGTATTTTTGAAAAAACCAATCAATATGAAATATTTTATTCCTGTACTCTTAACCATTATTTTATCCTGCAATGCAGACGGTAATAAAAAACAACATGAACCCAACAAGCCAGTACAGGACTCTTCGCAGATTTTACAAACTGCAAATGGCGATGCAATAAATTTAATCGGCGGTTACGAGGTGACAGATACCGCAAATGATTATATACTCTTCCCTTTACACATAAAAGACGCAAAGGATAAGGAAGAATCTGCGATTGGATTCAGCAAGCGGTCCGGAGAAGGTAATATGTACTGGAATATCGTATTTCACAATTATAAAACCGGTGAGAGCAATTTGCTGGAGCCTGAAAAGAAAATACTAATTGGCGGATATAATGTGGGAGATTACTATGGTAAAACCTATACATCAGGAAGGGTAGAAACCTATAAACAAACCCCATACATATTTTATACAGTTTACACTGATGACTATAATGCAGATAAAAAATTGGGTACAGATGACCCGGCATACTTTTTTATAAGTAATGCAGATGGAAGTGGTTTTAAACAGTTATCGCCTACCGGTATTTCTATAACACAAAAGAATTTCCCCAAAAACAATCCCTTTCTTTTATTGTCAGGAATTAGAGACAGTAATAACGACAAAAAATTTGATGCAGATGATGAACAGGTTTATTATAAAGTAAACATGGCTGACTCTGCTTTTAAAACTGAAGAAATTTTCAATACATCCTTTAAAATTAAACTCAAAAAATTGTTTGATAAAAACTGGAAGAATTAATACGCTTTACTTCTTCTTTACAAAATCCCTCAAATAACTGCAACTGCTGAAAGCCTCTTTATAAAAAGCCGTATTGCCATATTCCTTTACAAACTGAGGAAAATAGGTATTGGCTTTAAACTTAGCCCAGTAGGCTTTTTGATCGGCATCATATTTATCCCAGTTAGTACGGTACTCGCTGTATTGGGGTTGGTGCACCTGCTTTTGGGCACATTTGGCCATCATGAATAAGCAGCGGGCTTTAAAGTTTTTATCGGTGCTTGCGTTCATTGCTTTTTCAAAATATTCCTTTGCTTTAAAAACTCCGTAATATTCCTTTTGAAAGCCCGTGGCATTCTCCGGTATATAATAACCATCGCTGCCACTGCGGTAATATTGTACCAATTCCCAGGTATGGCCATAATAGGAAATATTGTACATACCCAAGGCCAGTTTATAAAAACTTTTTGCGGCTGTAGCAGGCTGTTTGGTCTCCTGTTCCAGCTTCAGCATCTGCTGTGCAAACGCAAGTTTGGTGGTGCTTAATTTTTTCTCGTTTGCCAATTGCTCCTCTACATCGTATAACACATCAAGGAAAGGGTTTTTTGTAATTGCTTTTTTATCGGCCGATCTTTTAAACCATTCAATGGCTTTTGCGTAATCATAATCTCTTAGATAAGAAGTGCCGGCAAAATCAACCACTTCTTTTTTGGTCACTGAGTTGTGAGTGAAAAGATAGTTTTCAAATTTACCGGGTGAACTGCCGGTAATAAGTGCATACAATTTTTCTACATCCCTGCTCACCAGTTTATTTCTTAAAAACTCAACCCCATTAAGCGATCCGTAATAATCCTTCTGGCCCATCATCATGTAATCGGCGGCACCAATACATAAGGTTTCTTTGGCCAGGTCGCCCTGTTGGTGGTATCGCTTAGCCAGTATCTCACTCATCAGGTTGCGGTAAATGCTGCGCCATTGCTGTACCTGCCAGTATTCCAGTGTGATGGCTTTCTCTGCCTTTACCCTTTCTTCCAGCCATTGAAGCGAGGGTAACAGCTGTTCCTCAAAAGCTGCATCAATTTTTTCTTTTTCATTGATGGTAACCAGCAAGTTGGTTAGCACCCATTGTTCTTTTACTTTTTTTGTGAGGGTTATTTTTTCGGCAGCAGCCAGGTATCTTTTTGCGTTTGCATAATCCTTAACCATAAAGGCGGCATAAGCTGCAGCGGTTTCAAACAGTCCGGCATTTTTTACAGCTTTGGTTTGAGCCGCATCGTGTAAAAATGCAGCCATGGCCGTTACTTCTTTTTCGGCGTCGGTCATGATGCTATCGGTATTTTCATCAGACCAGGTAAGGTAAAACGGTTTGCCACCGGGTATTTTTTGTATGGCCGGCGTAAGGTATTTTTCTTCCAGTTTGTTTATTTCACGTACTACCAACACTTCAAGTTCTTCACTGGCAGGATCAAGGCGGAAAATCTCTTTAATATCGTTCAGTCCGTTGCCTGTGCTGCCCAGGTTGAACAGCGCCAGCATGGATGCTTTCTCTTTATCATTTTTGCATAAAGCCAGGTATTCTTTTTTATCTGCCTTCGAATCTACACTCCAGACAAAGCCGAGGTAATTCGAAATTCTTTTGGCTGTAGTAGATGCAAAAACCTTGCTGAACAAATACGCTGCTTCTTTTTGTTGTCCGCTGCGGAATAAAGCGCCTGCTTTTAAAGCCAGGCTGAGCGGCTGTAACACACTGTTGGCAGTTGTTTTAGCGGCATATTCATCGTACCAGTTAATCACATCAGTATACCTTCCGCTGTAATGTGCCAGGCGCAATACCTGGTAAGCATACTTCAGTTTAAAAACATCTTTTTTGGCTGCAGTATATAATTGCTGTCCGCTTTTAATTAGCTTTCCCATTTTTAAACTGTCACGTTGTATGGCTTCCCAGTCGCCATCGCCGCCAACCACAAACGGTTCTGCCTGTTTAGCAAACAGAATATAACCCAATGCTTCAAGATCTTTATACTGCATAAAATAACCCGTCATGCTGTTTTGTTTTACCGAGTCGGGTATTTTAAGCGGCTGATTTTTTTCCAGGTGGTAATACAGGTTGTTCAGGTCCTTTCCTGCAAATTTGTTCAACAGTTTTTTTGCATCTGTATTTTTTACGTTTGCACCGCAATATGCCGCCCATTCATCTGCCAGTATATCGGATAAGGAGGCAGGCTCGGAAGGGTCATATAAGAACTGGTAACCCACATAATAAAACGGGCGGTAATCACTGTTCCCGGGCAGGTTTTGATGAAAGAAAGAAGTATAATAATCGTATGGGTTAGCCTGTGGCCCGCAACCAATAATATTTTGAGGAAAAGAAACAATGGCCGTGCTAATGCAGGCTGTTATAAATGCTTTCCATTTCATGCGTAGTGTATTTGGTTAAAATTACAGAATCCAGATGGTAGAGAGATACCCTTAAGGCGGTATTTTTTAAATGGCTGCTTATTTCTTTGGCAGCGGCAAGCACTTCTTTCATGTTGCTTTGTTCATCCCTGAGCAAATCGCCTTTTTGCAGGTAGTAACCCTGCAGCAGGGTATCTTTTAAAATCTGCAAACGGTTGCCGGTTTGGGTACAAAAGGAACTGGTGAAAGCCACATCGGGCAGGTTTTGAATGAGGCCTCTGTATACATTATTCCGGTACAACACTTTCCAGTTAAACAAAGGGAAGGCAACATCCAGCGGTAAAGGATACCGTGAAAGGTTGCCGGTATATTTTTTTAATTCATCTGTTTCTAAAATGGAATTATTGGTAGCAGGGTTTTTCAGGTTGCCCATATTGTAACACATCAGTAATCCGCGGTCAACCGGCGGTACACCGGTTTTAGAAAGAAATTTTATCTGGTGAAGGCGGATGGTAGCTGACAGTTTGTGGTTTGTGGTTTGTGGTTTGAGGTTATTCAGAAGCTGGAAGTATTTGTCTTTTGTGGTTTCTGTCCAGTCACAGTCAATTTGTATTTCCGGGATTGAATCAAAACCATTTGCCTGTTTAATTTCCAGGATCAGGCTATAAATATTTTCAGCCAATTGTTTGATCTGTGACGGATCAATTTTCTGAATGCATTCATTCGTAATAAATACGGTTGGGATAATTGCAAAACCCTCTTGCAACTGATCCTTTGCAGCTTGCAACTTCGCTACCGGTAAGGGTCTTCTCATTGCCTCATCCCAATCCACATCAAAAAATTTAAGGTAGATGGTTTTTACTTTCAGGGAATCTAATTTTTGTTTTTCAAAACGGGTAATGTTTAAAACAGATTTCCAGTAATAAAAGGAAGGAGTGATTTTTCTGGGTTGCTTGTTTTCACTGCATGAAAAGAATAAGCAACATATCAGCAGCTTACAACAGGCAGAAAGGTTGCGGTTATCGGTTTTTTGTAAAAACATGAGTTCAAATGTATATTATTAATAAAACCAAGTGGCAGGTTAGTTTCATAAAAAAATAAAATACCCAATAACCGGTAGGGCAAATCCCGGATCAAAAGGGGATCTTTGCAGCATAAAACATCTGTTATGAAATGGGTATTAACCTTCCTGCTTGCTTCTTCTGCGTTTATTTTACAGGCACAGGATTATAAACTGGAAGGCAACGAAG
>CALRVV010000006.1:0-219068 GCA_943371705.1 Chitinophaga pinensis
CATTGAACCAGTCCAGTTCTTTACGTATCCGGGCCGTATCACTGCCGGCAGCAAAGGGGGTTACGCTGTAATCGGGTATGGAGAGTACAAATACATGATCACTTCTATTGTTTGCCAGTTGAATAGCTGAATTTAGCAGGCCGGTAAACCGCTGGCGGTAACCGCTGGTATCGTGGGTTTGGTATTGGTCGTTTACCCCAATCAGCAAACTCACCACATCGTGTATGGCCGGGCTTTGTGTGGTAATAGCAGTGGCAAGGTTGTTGGTTGTCCACCCGGTGGTGGCAATAAAATCAGGATCGGCAATATTGATCCCCGACAGTTTTAAAAGGTTAGCTGTTTGTGTGGGAAAGCGGCTGGACGTCCCAACAGATTGGCCGATGGTATACGAGTCGCCAAGCGCCAGCCAGGTTTTGCGAGGACCGGTATTACCGCCCGTGCCTGTATTAACCGTTGTTGACGGATCTGATTTTGTGCAGGCCAGCTGCAGCAAACAAAACAATAAAGTTATGCCTGATCTCATACTTTCATTAACGTATAAACCGGCTTAATGGTTTATCGTATTTGTAATTTTTACATGGGCAAAAAAGTAAAAACCTGTTAAAACAACATGCAGGGTTTGGGCCTTTCATATATTCATGCTGTTGATACTGGTTTTGGGTCTATCAGTTATTGGCTGATAATTTTGCAGAAAAATGATTTAATTTTCCTTCATGAAAATAAACAAAAAGTTACTGACCATTACAGCATTGCTTTTTGTGTTCATCATCTTTTTATCGCAGTGCATCCATGATCCTGTAAAGCCCGATCCGCGGGGCACTGCCTTTGCACCCGAACAAAGCTGCCGGCAATGCCACCAGGCGGTGTACGATTCGGCCATGGCATCGGCACATTTTATGGCATCGGCCATAGCCACCCCCAAAAATGTATTGGGTAGTTTTACGGAAGGGCATAACCGCTTTATATACGACAGTCTCACCAAAGTAGTAATGGAACAAAGAGACAGCGGCCTATACCAGGTGCTGTACAAAAATAACCAGCCAGCCGAAGCCCGGCGTTTTGATATAGTTTTTGGTGTACGCCATGCACAAACCTCCCTGTACTGGCTTAATGACCATACCTACGAACTGCCGGTTTCGTTTTACCGCGCTGTAAACAACTGGGCTACCAGCCCGGGCTTTTCGGCTGCGGTACCCAATTTTAACCGGCTTATTGGTATAGATTGTTTTGAATGCCACAGCAGCTACATCAGCCCTAAAAAGAACAGTGCGCCCAAGGGCAGTTATTTTGCAAACGAAAAGGCCATTGAAACACTGGATAAAAATTCGCTGGTAGTTGGCATCGGTTGCCAGCGCTGCCACGGGCCGGCAGCCAAACATGTTGCCTTTCATGAAGAAAACCCCCAAACAAAAACACCGGGCTTTATGGTAAGCAACAAAACCCTTAACCGGCAACAGCAATTAGACCAGTGTGCCGTATGCCACTCGGGCAATGATAAAAGAAAATTACAGTCGCGGTTCATGTTCAGGCCGGGCGATATGCTGGCCAATTATTTTTTAGCTGCCACGGTGGCCGACAGTACCCAACATTTTGATGTGCATGGCAACCAGTTTAATTTACTGAAACAAAGTGCCTGTTTTTTGAAAAGCAACAGCATCACCTGCAGTACCTGTCATGATCCGCATGGCAATGCAAACCGGCCGGTGGCCCTGTACTCGCAACAGTGCATGGGCTGCCATAACCCTGCGGCCGGTAATTTTTGTACGGTAAAACCTGCAGCAGGTATAGCTTTATCCGATAATTGCATTGATTGCCATATGCCCAAAGAGGCTTCTTCGGCCATCAGCTTTCAGCTTTCCGGAAATGCGGTAAATTCCACTTATCTGTTAAGATCGCACCGCATAGGTATTTACCCGGCAGGTGCCGGAAAAAAAGAAAAGGCTTTACATTAATTACGGTTACGCATACCCTTAATTATAAAAATTCTGCGACAGTGCGTTGGATACCACTTTAAATGCCCCGTCCTTATGAATGATCTGGTAGCAATTATTGATGGCCCGTATATTGGGGTTACTCATGTGTTTTTCGTTATACGGTGCCAGCATATCTTCCTCACTTACGGTATTGCCGGCCTCATCAATGGTTCGGGCAATAACGCGGTAATGAAAATGCCAGGGGTTTAATCCTACAACCGCATCATCAGAAGAAAAAGTATCATTAAAGCCTTCAAATATCAGTTCAGAAGTATGGTTGATGTGCTGTAACAGGTTTTCGGTAATATTGATGAACTGGTCCATTTCGGGATCATCGTGTACAATGCCACTGTCCCACACCGTAGCCCCGTTCACAAAAATAACCAGCCTGTTATCTACATGTTTAACATTGATCCAGTATTCCTTTTTCATAGTATGTTTTGTTTAATTTTAATAAATGGTGTATTTAATTGAAGGGGTAAAATTGCACAGGATATCGGAAACAAATGATGAGAAAAGTCATAAAGTGAGATGATAAGCATTTCCTGTTATGTTTTGTTCTTTTCCACACCCTGTTCACATTTTACCTGCGTCACATTTACATAACATAAGATTCACAATTTCTTTACGTTATAATTTGAGCTTGCCTGATATAGGGAAGGCTTATACATTTAAAACACATACATATGCTGCAAAGTAAAACGGTGCTTTCACTTACCATTGATCTGCTTGCCAATAATGCTTTCAATCATCTTAAAGATGAAGAGATATCGGCCCTGCATCATTTAATTTTAAAACTGCAGGAGCCGCTTACCACCATACAGCAAAATCTGTTGCTTACTTTCTGGAACCATGCCTATACCGGCGACCTGCCGGCCGGCTTATTGCATCGCTGTAATACCGTACTGTATCAGCTTGGCCGCAGCCCGTTGGAGGAAGTGGTGATGGAGATGGAGATGTATTAAGAAAGAGATCTTACTATTCGTAAATATTTTTTCTGTTTCCGCTGGCAATAATTAAAATGCGAAGAATTTTTTCTGCTGCTTCGCAGATCATGCTGTTGTATGTCACTCTAAACAGCATCCTGTTTAAATTCAGACTAACATAAATTTGCCGGCCCCGGGCTATTATTAATACATGGCAATACACAAAGCCGGCATTGCAAATGAGTTAAATATACTAATGCACAATCCACCCCGGCTGACGAATATCTATCATCATTAGTTCTGTACTTCAGCAATATATACTTACTCAGCAGCATACCTGCCCACCATCCGATTAAAAGACATTGAAACCATTGGCCAGATAAATTGCTTACTAAACAGGCCCTCAGGGGAAATTTATCCATCCATCTGCGTCCATCGTCCATTTTTTATGCTTTTATGTTGATACACCTTTGTGCTGTCAATAACGACATCAAAAATTAAAAATAAGACAATGAAAAAATTCACAGTCCCAACAAGAGATGAAGTGGCACCAGCTAACCAAACCACCTTCGACAACCTGAACAAAGCCCTGGGTTTTGTTCCTAACCTTTACGCTACTATGGCTTATTCTGATAATGGCCTGAACCGTTACCTGGCGTATCAAAATGCCAAGACCAGTTTGAGCAATAAAGAAAAAGAAGCGGTGAACCTGGTGGTAAGCGAAGTAAACAAATGTGTTTACTGTAAAAGTGCCCACACGTTAATTGGTAAAATGAATGGCTTTACGGATGAACAACTGTTGGATATCCGTCGTGAAAAAGCAGGTGATCCCAAACTGAATGCCCTGGTAAAATTAGCGTCCGATATAACCCGCAACCGTGGTAACGCAGCAGCTGCATTGGTGGATGATTTTTTTGCACAAGATTATACCAATGAAAATTTGGTGGATCTGCTTTTGCAAATTAGTGATAAAACAGCCATGAACTATTTGCACAACCTTACACAAATACCGGTTGACTTTCCATTGGCGCCGGCTTTGGAAGCAGAAGCGGTTCTAAATTAGTAACTGTTAACGTGTTGTGCTATTAAAAAGATTCAATGACACCGAGGTATTTTATAAAGATTTTCAATATTTAGTCTTTTACTTTTTTGCTTCTCCAAAAAAGTAACAAAAAAAGAGCCCCGAAAACGATTACACCCCGTTTTCGGGAAGGAGCCCTGATTAAGCATTTGTACTACTGTAAAATCAAATTCAGTTCCCTGATGCTTTGCACTCAAAATATGAAACAGGCATTCAATAACACAACACGTTAGTACTTATAAACATTGCAGTTAAAAGCCGGAATAATTCCGGCTTTGTTTTTTAAACCGGGAAAATTGTCCATCCCTTTGCGTTCATCCTCCATTTTTATTCAGTTTAATTGGGTGCATCTTTGCACTGTAAAACATAAACCATGACAAACACAATACAACAGCAAGGATTAATAAGATCAGGTTTTAAGCGTTACCTGGAAAAAGGCATCGGCTATGATGCGTATAAACAAAATATGGCAGCAGACCTGGCGCTGAATACCGACCTTAAGATCAAGGAATATATCAACCTCAATCAACGGAGAATGCACAGGGTAGAAAAAACTTATATACCTGCTGACGGAATTATTACACAGGTTAAAAACCTAAAGCATAAAACCTACTGGCTTATTTTAACTGAGCATTGGTGTGGTGATGCATCACAAACATTGCCGGCATTTAATGCCATAGGCGGGATGAGTGAGGGTAAGATAGAAATGAAATTGGTTTATCGTGACCAAAATGATGAACTGATGAATGCGTATCTTACAAATGGAACCAGGTCGATCCCCAAATTAATTCAGTTAGATGAGCATTTTAATGTAACGGGTATCTGGGGGCCAAGGCCAACCATTGCACAAAAACTGGTAAAAGAACTAAAATCAGATCCTGCAACTGCTGCCACTTATGCCAATGAATTGCATTTGTGGTATGCAAAAGACAAACAGCAAAACCTGGAAAAGGAAGTAGCGCAATTATTATTCAGGGCCGGTTTATTTTGTCCTGATTGTTTATCATAAAAAATTCAACACATGGAACAACGTCACCCCCTTCCGCCGTTTACAGCAGATACGGCCAAACAAAAAATTCAAATGGCTGAAGATGCCTGGAACAGTAAGGACCCGGTAAGGGTTTCAAAAGCATATACAATAGACAGTGAGTGGAGAAACCGAAACCAGTTTGTTAATGGCAGAGATGAAATAGTAGCGTTTCTCTCCGGCAAATGGGAAAGGGAGCTAAACTACAGGCTGAAAAAAGAATACTGGGCACATACAGATAACCGGATAGCCGTGCGGTTTGAATATGAATATCAAAATGCAGCGGGCCAGTGGTTCCGTGCTTATGGCAATGAAAACTGGGAGTTTGATGGGGATGGATACATGGCGAAAAGATATGCAAGCATCAATGATCTGGAGATTGAAGACAAAGACAGGAAATTTAAATAAATATGGCAAAAAATTTCGCAGCATTGGCTTTTACCGATGCAGTGAAAGCGATGCAGGAAAAGCTCGGCAGCAGGGCGGGTTATGCAAGGATGGAGAGGAATACTTATGTGGATGGGTTGACAGAAAATGAAATTGACTTCATATCGCAGCGGGACAGTTTTTATATGGCGAGTATTGGCGAAAATAATTTCCCCTACATACAGCACCGTGGCGGGCCAAAAGGTTTTGTAAAAGTGCTGGATGCAAAACGGATCGGCTTTATAGATTTTCGTGGTAACATGCAGTACATTTCTGTTGGCAATATTGCTACTAATAATAATGTAGCATTGATCATGGTGGATTATCCATCTAGAACAAGGTTGAAAATTTTGGCTAAAGCAGAAATTGTGGAATTGAAAGATGACCCGAAGCTGTATGATATATTGGATTTAGATGATTATAAATTTAAACCGGAAAGAATGATGATGCTGCATGTAGAAGCATACGACTGGAATTGTCCGCAGCATATTACACCACGTTATACAGTGGAAGATATTGAAGAAGCATTTGCAGGTCAACGGGAACATATAGCTAAATTGCAGGAAGAAATAAAAGTACTGAAGCAGAAATTACAATAGCATGAACAAAGAATTAAAACGGGTAGTGATCACGGGGATGGGCGCCATCACCCCATTGGGGAATTCATTAGATGAGTTCTGGAAAAATATAGTAGCGGGCAAAAGCGGTGTGGATTTTATTACAAAATTTGATACCGGTTTATTTAAAACAAAATTTGCTGCAGAAGTAAAAGGGTTCAACCCTGCTTTGTATTTTGAAAAGAACGAAGCCAGAAAATACGATCTGTTTACACAATATGCAGTGGCTGCCGCAGAAGAAGCTATAAAACATGCCCGGTTAAATTTTGATACCCTTAATAAAAATAAAATTGGTGTTATATGGGGTTCGGGCAATGGTGGCATTTTAACCTTCCAGGACCAGTTGGAAGATTTTTTTAAAGGAAATAAAAACCCGAGGTTCAATCCGTATTTTATTCCAAAAATTATTGCCGACATCCCTTCGGGAGTCATATCTATCCGTCATGGATTAAGGGGATTGAATTTTTCTACCATCTCCGCCTGTGCTTCTTCCACTAATGCGATCATTGATGCATTTAATTATGTACGTTTAGGAAAAGCTGATATTGTAATTGCAGGCGGTTCCGAGGCGGCGATCAACGAAAGTGGTATGGGTGGTTTTAATGCATCCAAAGCGCTGAGTACACATAATGAAAACCCACAGGCTGCATCAAGACCTTTTGATATAAAGCGGGATGGTTTTGTAATGGGTGAAGGTGGTGGTGCACTGATCGTTGAAAGTTTAGATAGTGCATTGGCAAGAGGAGCTGATATCATTGCAGAAGTGGTTGGTGGTGGTATGGCTGCTGATGCGTATCATTTAACAGGAACACATCCTGATGGCGAAGGTGCTTATTTGGGAATGCTGGATGCTTTAGATGATGCCGGAGTAACACCTGATGCTATTGACTACATTAATGCACATGCTACATCTACCTCGTTAGGCGACGAAAGTGAATTAAAAGCGATATCAAGGGTTTTTGGTGAAAGACATTCATTAAATATCAGCGGCACCAAATCAATGACCGGCCATTTGCTGGGAGCGGCAGGTGCAATAGAAGCCATCATCACAGTAAAAGCTTTAACGGAAAATATAGTGCCGCCAACCATCAACACAGATGAAGTGGAACCCGAATGGAAAGACAAATTCAATCTCACTTTGGGTAAAGCTCAATCAAAAGAAATTAATTATGCCATGAGTAATACGTTTGGTTTTGGCGGACATATTGCTTCTGTTCTGTTTAAAAAATACAAATGATAAACCAGGAAACAGGTGTTGATATACTGGCATTTGCTGCACATCCCGATGATGTGGAATGTGCAGCAGCCGGTGTGTTACTCAAACATATTGCAATGGGAAGAACGGTAGCCATTGTTGATCTAACCGCCGGTGAAATGGGCAGCTATGGAACAGTGGAAGAAAGAAAAAATGAAGCAGCTGCAGCGGCCACAATGATGGGTATAAAACAAAGAGAGCAATTGAATTTGCCCGATGGCGGTATTGAAAACAATGAAGCTAACCGGATATTGATCATTGAAATGATAAGAAAATACCGTCCTTCCGTTGTTTTGGCCAATGCCATACACGACCGCCACCCAGACCATGCAAATGCTGCAAAACTGGTAGCAGATGCCGCATTTTTATCGGGTTTAAAAAATAAAAAAACCATTTACAATAACATAGAACAGGAAGGATGGAGACCACAGGCAGTGTATCATTATATACAGGACTACTTTATTAAGCCTGATTTTGTAATTGATGTAACCAAAGAGATGGATAAAAAAATGGAAGTTATACTTTCATTCAAATCACAGTTTGTAGAACCAGAGGATGCACAACCCAATTCGATCACCGGGCTGCTGGAACAAATAAAAAATATGAATAGCATATACGGAAGACCTGTCAATGCCAATTATGCCGAAGGTTTTACCATCAACAGGTATATTGGTGTTGCCGATTTTTATCAACTGATCTAAGAAAATACAAATGCTCAATCAATCAACATTTACACTTGTAAATCCACAAAACGGAAACCTTGCTTTCAAATTATTTTCCTTTGAAGACAATGGTTTTTTTGACCATATACAACGCAATAATTATTATTCATTGATATGGGTAAAAGAAGGAAATGGGAAAGTAAAAGCTGACTTTGCTGAATATGATTTTTCAGCCGGGAGTTTATTTGCTTTTGCACCCTACCAGCCTTATATGTTTGCAATGGATAAACCTGTTAAAGGGATTGCCATACACTTTCATTCCGATTTTTTTTGTATTCATAAACATCATAAAGAAGTGGCCTGCAATGGGATACTTTACAACAATATTTATCAGCCGCCCTTTGTAACTGTAGATGAAACGTCGGCCGCAGTATTTGAAATGCTTTGCACACAGTTAATAACGGAAATGCAAAACGCTGCACTGGCGCAATATGAAATACTTGTTTCCTATTTAAAAATTTTTTTAATAACGGCATCCCGGTTAAAAGCACAGCAACATATGCAGGAAGGAGCTGCCACGAAAGACAATAAAGAGCCATTCATACTGCAAAAATTAAAGGATGCGATCGAGGAAAATTTTAAAACCAAACACTCCCCTGCCGATTATGCAGAGCTGCTGTATATAACACCCAAGGCACTGGCAAAAATAACCAAGAGCCATTTTAATAAAACACTCAGCAGCCTGATTAACGAACGTATCATAATTGAAGCCAAAAGAGAACTATATCTTACCAATAAAACGGTCAAAGAAATTGCATACGAACTGGGATATGAGGACGAGTATTATTTTAGCAGATTCTTTAAAATAAATGCAGATGTGTCGCCGCAGTTGTACAGGGATACAGTTGGTTATGCCAGAGCAAACGCATAGTTATTCAGACTTTACCCAATTACAACAATAAAACTCCAACACTTATCACCAACGGGTAGTGGAACTGGTGCAGGAAGTGATTTTTAATACTGCGGCTATGGTCAACCAACCTGCTTCATGCCGGCGATCGCTTAATTCTTTCAGGGCCTGCTCATCAAACCAGGACTTAGCGGCCGATAAAGTGGGAATCTTTTACATCTTTCCTTGTTTTTTAAGATCTGGCACAGTTTATAATATAACAAATAAAAACACTACCATGATCAAGCACATTTATGTTGTTGCATCGGATAAACAAAATCCCCTGTTTCAGCTGCACTACCTGCGGGGCCGTATACTTGTACGCGACCTTGCATTTTATATGAGGAAGCTGGCCTTTATGCAGCTTCAAAAAAATACGCCTGAAAAAAAACACGACAACCGTACTAACAATAGTTGAGTTTTGCGGGCTTTTTTTAAACCGATCGTATTTCACCCGGGCAGTTAACCGGGCTATTCCACCTTTACGCACCGGCAAAGCATGAACAGAAAATCCCCGTTTTGATGTAAAGCGTTATATAAAAAAAGATCGACCAATCTCTCAGTCAATCTTTTTCACTTCTTCCTCTTTAGTTGCCCGTTTTACCAGGCATATTTATTTTCAGCGATCAGCTTATCGGCTATTCTTCTTCTTGCATCTTTGCTGTTAAAGGGTTCTGTTTTTGTAAAACGCTTCAGGCCCAGCAGCATCATGCGTTGTTCATCGCCCCCGGCAAATGCATTAATGGCTTCTTTACCGGCTTTGTTCAGCCTGTCAACCGCATCGTTCAGGTAGCAGCGCATGATATCGATCTGAATCTGGCTTGCTGCTTCGCCCTGCTTATCCACCATTTTCATAACACGCAATAAAACACTTTCGGCTTCAAAGGTCTCAATGGCCATATCGGCAATATTCATCAGTATCTCCTGCTCATCATTCAGTTTCATCATCAGTTTTTGCACGGCTGCACCGGCCACCATTAAAATACTTTTCTTCATATTTACAATGGCCTTCTTTTCTTTTGCAAAAGCCGTTTCATCATCACTGCCAAATTCCGGTATGCTCATCAGCTCTTTGCTAACGGCCATGGCTGGCCCCATCAGGTCGAGCTTGCCTTTCATGGCACGCTTTAAGATCATATCCACCGTAAGCAGTCGGTTAATTTCGTTGGTGCCTTCGTAAATGCGGTTAATGCGGCTGTCGCGGTATCCGCGGCTGGCAGGGTATTCATCACTAAATCCGTTACCGCCATGTACCTGCACGCCTTCATCCACTACATAATCCAGCACTTCGCTACCATTTACTTTTAAAATGGCGCACTCCACGGCATATTCTTCGGCAGCACCCAACAGGGCTTCGGCAAAGGTTTTACCGGCAGCTTCCAGTTCTGTTTCTTTATCATCTATCCATTTGCTGGTGCGGTAAATGGCTGTTTCGCCCACAAAAATGCGAATGGCCATTTCGGCAAGCTTGTATTTGATGGCGCCAAAATTGGCGATGGCTGTTTTAAACTGTTCCCTTGTTTTGGCATAGCTAATGGTATCGTTCAGCGACATCTTTGCACCGCCAATGGCAGCTGCTGCTAATTTTAAACGTCCGATATTTAAAATATTAAAAGCAATGACATGGCCCTTGCCAATTTCGCCCAATAAATTTTCAACGGGCACTTTACAATCCTGAAAATACAATTGAACGGTTGATGAACCTTTGATACCCATCTTTTGTTCTTCGGGTCCCTGTGTAAATCCTTCCATACCACGTTCCACAATAAAGGCGCTGAATTTATCGCCATCTATTTTTGCAAATACGGTATACACATCGGCAAAGCCGCCATTGGTTATCCAGCATTTTTGTCCGTTGAGGATATAATTTTTTCCATCTTCGCTTAGTATGGCAGTTGTTTTAGCACTCAGTGCATCGCTGCCGCTGTTGGGTTCGGTTAAGCCGTATGCACCCTTCCACTCGCCGCTGGCCAGCTTGGGTATATATTTTTCTTTTTGTGCTTCGGTTCCAAAATATAAAATGGGTAAGGTACCAATACCGGTATGCGCTGCAATGGCCACGCTGAAAGAGAAACCACCGCCCAGGCCTTCATTCACCAGGGTAGACGTAATAAAATCTTTTCCCAGTCCGCCTAACGCTTCGGGTATAGAAGTACCCAGTAATCCCTGTTCACCGGCCTTCACCATCAGCGAGGGCATAAGGCCCGGTTCCATTTTATCAATACGGTCTACAATGGGCAAAACCTCTGCCGTTAAGAACTGCAGGCACATCTCTTTCACCATCTGTTGTTCTTCATTAAAATCTTCGGGTGTAAAGGTTTCAAATGCGTTGCTTTCTTTAATTAACCATTCGCCGCCTTTTAATGCAGCAGTTGTTGATGTTGATGTAGTATTCATATGCTTAATTTTATTTTGCTAATTATAATTTGTTTCTGGTTTCTCGTTATTTGTTACTCGTTTCCCGTTCTATCTCAGCAGTTTTAAAGGTTTTATTAAGATAAACTGTATTTATGCAAAGGCACGAAGAGAAACAACAAACGATTCAACAAGAAACCAGAAACGACGCAACCAGAAACGAGAAACATTGTATTTACTTCAAATTATCATACACCATCTGCAACACTTCCTTCGCAATTTCCACCTGTCCGTTGGTAACACCCTGTAATGCTTCGTTCAAGGTGGTATTGGCTATTTCCATACAATGTGCTTCCAGGTCCTTTCCTTCGGGTGATAATACGATCAGATTTTTGCGCCGGTCTTCTTTGGATGCGTTTCTTTTTACCAGTTTCAGTTTTTCCAGGTTATCTACCAGGCGGGTGATGCTGGGCTTGTCTCTGAAAGTGGCATCGCACAATTGCTGCTGGCTCATGCCATCCATTTTCCACAAATGATATAACACACTCCACTGTTCAATCGTTATTTCAATATTGGCCTGTTTAAAATTCTTTTGCAGCCTGCGCCCGATCGCCGTGCTGGCCTTACCGGTGATAAAGCTGTAGAGTTCTCCCTTCTTAAATTGGTTGTTTGGCATATAGTTGTTTATGCAACTATCCAAAGATAATACTTTTTTTGATTCGCAAAAATTTATTTTTGTAAATAACGGTTTCTCGTTTCTGGTTGTTTTGTTGCACGTTAGCTCTTACGTTTGAGGTACCCTGACGAGAAACAAGCAACGAACAACGAGAAACAAGAAACATCAATATGCAGGAGGTTATACTCATTATTTTACTGATCATCTTCGGGTTATATATGCTGCTCATCGGGTACTACCGGAGAAGCTGGCTGAACATACAGGACCACAAACCACAAACCACAAACTACAAACCACAAACCCGCATTACAGTTATCATCCCGGCCCGCAATGAGCAGGAAAATATTGCCGCCTGCCTGGATTCCATTTGTGCTCAAACTTATCCAAATGATCTATTTGAGGTATTGGTAGTAGATGATCATTCAACCGATAACACGGCAGCCATTGTAAACAGCTATGCAACTAAAAATGTAACAGGTATTTCGTTAACAGATTTTGTTGCTGCCGGCGAAATAAATTCCTATAAAAAGAAAGCCATTGAGGTTGCCATTGCCCGGTCAACAGGTGAGCTGCTGGTGACCACCGATGCCGATTGTTTGGTGAAAGAAAACTGGTTGCAAACCATTGCCGCATTTTATGAGCGATACGATCCTGCTTTTATTGCAGCGCCTGTTGCCATCAGGTGCAGCAATAGATTCATTGAAATTTTTCAGGCACTCGATTTTATGACCCTGCAGGGAATCACCGGCGCATCGGTGTATAAAAAAATACACAGCATGTGCAATGGCGCCAACCTGGCCTATACCAAAAAAGCATTTAACGAAGTGGGTGGTTTTGCAGGCATTGACCATATTGCCAGCGGCGATGATATGCTGCTGATGCATAAGATCTACAAACTTTATCCCGATAAGGTGATGTTTTTAAAATCGAAAGCCGCCATTGTACAAACAGCACCGGTACATACGGTAAATGAATTTTTTAACCAGCGTATACGCTGGGCCAGCAAGGCCGATAAGTATGAGGATAAAAGGATCTTTGCAGTTTTGTTCCTGGTGTATGTTGTTAACGTATTGCTGCTGGGGCTCCCGGTTTTTGCCCTATTCAATAATGTGCAATGGTCATTGGTCATTGGTCATTGGTCATTGATGGGCTTATGGTTATGTTTGCTGCTTTTAAAAACAATGGTGGAATTGATCTTTCTTTACCCTGTTGCAAAGTTCTTTGATAAACGATCATTGCTTTGGCTGTTTCCGCTGATGCAGCCCTTTCATATTGTATATACGGTCATTGCCGGCTGGCTGGGTAAGTTTGGCAGTTATCACTGGAAGGAAAGAAAAGTGAAATAATCCCGATCGCTATCGGGATTCAATTTGTAAATTACAGCATGTCTCAAACCGATTTTTCTTTTAAAGCACAGATGTGGAAACGCCTCAAAAAAAACCGGGGTGCCCTGTTTGGTTTGATCATCATCATACTGGCTGTTTTCGTTTCCCTTTCCGGTTATATCATTGCCCCGGATCATTCGCCCAATGCCGATCTGCAAACGGTAGAGATACAGGCAAAGAAGCCGGGGTACAGTCAACAGTTCTTAAAGATCCCCGGCAACCAGGTTGCAGCAGGCAGCTGGCTTCATCAATTTATCAGTGGTAAAAAAAATAATTTTCAGCTTGTTCCTATAAAAGGATACCAGGTTAAAGGAGATAGTCTTTTGATCAATAAATTCATTGATGACGATACATCGGTTGTTCAGTATTATTCCATCAACCAGTTAACCAACAGCGATCCGGCAGCCATTCAAAAAAATATCATCACCAAAAAATACTGGCTGGGCACCGATAAATTTGGCAGGGATATTTTAAGCCGCCTTATTATTGGGACCAGGGTAAGCCTTGCCGTGGGTTTCATTGCGGTGCTTATCTCATTAACACTCGGTATCATTTTAGGTGCATTGGCCGGTTATTACCGTGGCTGGGTGGATGAAGTAATTATGTGGTTGGTTAATGTTACCTGGAGCATTCCTACGTTGCTGCTGGTGTTTGCCATTACCATGGCCATGGGCAAAGGTTTCTGGCAAATATTTATTGCGGTGGGCCTTACCATGTGGGTGAGTGTGGCCCGCCTGATACGCGGACAGGTAATGGCCATTAAAGAGATGGAATACATACAGGCCGCCCGTGCTATAGGATTAAAGAACAGCCGGATCATTCTCCGGCATATTTTACCAAATATACTGGGACCGGTTATGGTTATTGCCGCCAGCAATTTTGCAACGGCCATTATTGTGGAAGCCGGTTTAAGTTTTCTGGGTATCGGCATTCAGCCCCCGCAACCCAGCTGGGGATTGATGATCAAAGAGAACTATAATTTCATCATCACCCATAATCCAATGCTGGCTTTAATTCCGGGCTTTGCCATTATGTTACTGGTGCTGGCCTTTAATTTGCTGGGCAATGGATTGAGGGATGCGGTGGATGTAAAGGAAGGCTAAGCCGCTGCAAGCAATTGATAGGACGCAAAGTTCCTGAATAAGCTTTATGCTTTTATAAATTTGTTTATGAAAATAACAGCAACATTTATTGATGAGATCAGTCATGATATTCCGCACCAGAACTGGGGCCGGCACGAATGGGATGCCGACTTCAGTCATATGAAAATGGTGGGCATAGATACAGTAATACTGATCAGAAGCGGTTACCGCCGCTGGTTAACCTACCCCAGTGAGGTATTAAAGAAAGAAGAAGGATGCTACAACCCGCCCGTTGATCTGGTTAAGCTTTTTCTTGAACTGGCAGACAAGCACCATATGCATTTTTATTTTGGATTGTACGATACCGGTAAATACTGGGTCAAAGGAGAATTTCAAAAAGAGGTAGACCTTAACCGGAAAGTGATTGATGAGGTTTGGAAAAAATATGGCCACCACAAAAGTTTTAAAGGCTGGTATCTTACACAGGAAGTAAGCCGCCGGGTAAAAGGCGTGATCGACCTGTATGCCCAACTGGGCAGGCATTGTAAAGCAGTATCGGGCAACCTGCCCACTTTTATTTCACCGTGGATAGATGGCAGCAAAGCGGTAAGTGCGGCATCAGATAAGATCAGTAAAGAGGAAGCTGTTTCCATCAGGCAACACGAGGAAGAATGGAGTGAGATCTTTGATGGCATTAAAGGTGCAGTGGATGCAGTTGCTTTCCAGGACGGGCATATTGAATACCATGAACTGCCGGCATTTTTTGAAGTTAATAAAAGAATGGCAAATAAATACGGTTTGCAATGCTGGACCAATGCCGAAACATTTGACCGGGACATGCCCATAAAATTCTTACCCATTAAATTTGAAAAGCTGCGGTTGAAATTAGAAGCGGCCCGAAAAGCCGGTTACGATAAGGCCATCACATTTGAGTTTTCGCATTTTATGAGCCCGCAGTCTTCCTACATTTCTGCAGCGCACCTGTATGAAAGGTATAAGGAGTATATTAAAACATTGCCCGGGTAAACAGTTATTTCAATTTCCCTTTAATATCCACTTCCAACATAAAAGGATCAATTGCCAGCCGGCTCATCAGCATGGCAATATGTTTTCTTTTTACAGGTGCATCATCGCCGGGATATGGTTCCGGGATAGATGCTTTCCACACAGCTACCTGTTCATTTGCGATAATGGATGGCCATTTATGAGGAATATTTTTTCTGACCCTGATGGCATGTAATAAGGTAGCCAGCATATCCCAGGCTTCTTTTACCTGAACAGGCCGGCCAATGATGGTATCTGTTACCGGTAAACAGGGATAAAGGTCGTTGATGGCATCAACAAACCGGTAATAGGCCACGGTGCTATCGGGATAGAAAAAAGTTTTATTGGCCCAGCCTTCGCTTTTGCCGGTTCCTTTTAAGATACCTGTTGCTCCTGCTTTTTGTATCACTTCCCAGTAAGTATCACCGGGCCTAACATCCACATAAGGCATGAGGTAACAGGTTGCCTGCAATAAGATTTGCTGCACCTCCCTGATGGCTGCATTGCGTGGCTCTACCTTTCTTTGTACACAAACAGCAGCCAGTGCTCCTGCTGCCTGGCCGGTTAACAGTACCACGGGTTGCAGCCTGGTTGTGCCATTTACGATATTACTTACACTGATATTTTTTTCTGCTGCAATAAGTCCGTTGGTTTTTTCAGGAATTAAACAGCCCAGTGGTATGGTATATGAATTTACATGGGTGAATTTTATTTTTGGAGCATGTTCATTTTTATGGTGATGATGGTCTACCGGGTAATCACCCACAGAAATGCCTGTGCGGTAAACCGTTTGATCTTTTTCAAAAGGATCGACCAGGTAATTATTGTTTATCCTTACCATCCCTTTCATCCGCCTGCTTTCGCGGTTATAGGGTATCATGGCCAGTTTATCGGTTGTTGGAAATTCATCATCGGCAAGTCCCAGGTGTTTATAGCCCAGTTCTTTTTGTATATAATAAATGAATTGCAGTGTATGATTTTTTGCTGCTGCATATTTGATCATTCTTTCTGCCGGTTTATCCCCGATCACATTCAGGTAATAATCATTGCCGCTTGCCGGCCAGTTCAGCATGTATTTATTATTTTTTATTTTTCCGTAGTTCAGCATTTTTTGTGCATTCCAGGGCGAGGTAACCGAATCGCTGTTAAAAACAGATGTGCAGCTTTTAAAGAACCGGGTAGAATCATATCCATCCGGGCGTGCAATGGTTTTATCACTGCCCCTGCCATAATCCTTTAAAATGGCCGCCCAGGTAAGGTCCTGTATGATATTATTTTTGCCCGGTGCAAAAGATTCTTTTGAATAAAGGGCATCTTCCATACCCAGGTCATAAGCTGTAGCACTCATGGCAATCACATCGCCTGCTTCGGTGGCATCAATGCAGATCTTGCTTTTAATGGTAATGATTTTTTTGCCGGCATTTAAAAAAACGGCACCGGTAATTTTATTGTTTTCCTTTAATACTGATTGCAACTGCAAACCATACAAAACCGTCAAATAATTTTTTTCTTTACCACAGATGGCTTTAAAAATACTATCGCCCACATGCGGCTCAAACAGGGTATTGCTTACCCAGCCGGTTGCTAAATTTTCTGTTTTGTAATGTTTGTAAAGCTGCTGCCTGAATTCGTTCCATAAGCCGCTGTGCAAAAGATGGTTGCCATCTGTTGCGCTAACGCCTGCAGCGGTGAGCATGCCTCCCAGCCAGGATGTGGGCTCGGCAATAATGGTTTTTACCTGTAGCCTGGCGCTTTGTATGCCCGCAGCAGTACCTCCGGTACCACCACCAATCACCAGCACATCCGTATACAGTGTTTGGGATATTGCCGGAGTAAAAAGAAAAAAGAGAAGAACAAGCGTGAATAAAAAACGAATCATGGTGATGATGCTTTAAGATCCTGTTGCCACCTGCACGTTGCGGTTAAATCCTTCTTCCAGCGAAATAAAGGTTTCTGTTCTGTCGATGCCCTTTATTTTCTGCAGCTCATCATGCAACACAAAGCGCAGCTGGTTAATGTCTTTACAAACAATTTCAATGAACATGCTGTAGTTGCCGGTGATATAATTCAGCCGCACAATTTCGGGTATGCCCATCAGTTCTTTGGCAACCGCATCATACATCGAACTTTTTTCGAGGTAAATACCCACAAAGGCAGTAATATCATAACCCAGCTGTTTAATATCCACATCCATTTTATTACCTTTAACGATACCCGATTCCTGTAGTTTTTTTATACGTACATGAATGGTACCGCCGCTCACAAAGAGTTTTTTACCCAGTTCGGCATAAGATATCTCCGAGGTCTGCATCATTTCATGAATGATCTGCAGATCGAGTTTGTCAAGATTTAATTTAGCTGTCATTATCTTACGTGTTTTTAAACAATATTTAAATGATTAAGCAAATATTTGAATTATTTCTATAATTTCCAAATATTTGATAAAAAATATTGAACGTATGGGCATTTTACCTTAGTTTTGTGTTATCAAACAATCCGGTACAGATCGGAATAAATTGTGGGGTGATGAAATTTTTGGCAGACATGCCCCCTTGTCTCGGGGGTGAGGATAACAGGATAAACGCAGCATAGAGCCGTTTCAGTAGCAATATTGAGGCGACCGGGGTCGACCACCGAACTTTGTACTGTAGCTAACTGCCTCGTGAAGGTTCGATCCCTTCCCCTACAGCCACCTTAATAAAAAGCCTTCGTTGAAAAACGGAGGCTTTTTTATTACCCGCACCTATTCAACATTTCTTGCAGAACAGGTTTGTTATATTTGTAGGGATGAACCAGGGTTTTACTCATTTATCCGCAACACAGCGCCTCAACGCCATTCAGCGCCTTACCGCTTTATGGGCATTTACCGAAAGCGGACTTGGCGGCATCATGCATGCCCTCAAAATACCTTTCACCGGCCTGCTGGTTGGCGGTATGGCCATTATTATGATCACCCTGATCGCAAAAATATCGGACCATAATTATAAGCAGGTACTGAGAAGTGCGGTAATTGTTTTGATCGTAAAGGCCATGGTGAGTCCGCATACCCCTTTCCCTGCCTACATTGCGGTGTCATTTCAGGCGGTATTGGGCTTTGTGGTATTCAGTGTATTAAGGATAAACTTTTTCAGCATTGCATTGCTCAGCACCATTGCCATGCTTGAATCGGCCATACAGAAATTACTCATCCTTACTTTATTTTTTGGTAAATCTCTTTGGACCGCTATGGATGAAATGATCGCCTTAATTGCCAAACAGTTTGGCAATACGGTATCTAACGGAAGTTATTGGATCATTTCTGTTTATTTACTGATATACCTGGCCGGCGGTTTGTTAACAGCCCTGTTTGCATACCGCATCATTAACAATTTTAATGCAGCAGGAACAACCGTGTTTGCAGCAATTTCAACAAACACTGATATGCGTGTGCCCGCAACAAACCGCAACCATCAAAAAAATATGTTTAAAAGGCTTTGGGTATTGATATTGCTGATGATCGGTCTCTCAGCCATATTGTTTGTTTTTGCTGCCGATCATACTCAGGGCTGGCTGGCCGTTGCCAAAACAATTACCTGGACCCTGTCTGCGATACTCATATGGTTTATGGTGATTGGCCCGGTTTTTACAAGAGCCCTTCAAAAATTATTAATGAAAAAACAAAGCAGGTATAGTGCAGATGTGATGGGCATTTTGTCTTTTTTACCCGTACTGAGGCAGCTTACCGTTTTGGCCTGGCAGCAAAGTAAAGTACACCGTGGTTTAAAAAGATGGCATTTTTTCTTTGCTGCGATCATTCATACCACACTTACCTATGCAGAATCCACACCTGCCGAAATGCCCCTTAACAATACCGCATGAGTATCTATATTTTTTCAAGGCCGGTGCACAGCGGTAAAACAACCGAATTGCTTGAATGGAGCCTGCGGCAAAATAACATAGCAGGTATTTTAATGCCGGATATAGCAAACAGCCGGAAAATTGTTGACCTGCAAACAAAGGAGGTATTCGATATTGAATGTACTGATGCAGCCCATAGCCGGGCATTGCTTACAACCGTTGGCAGGTTTAATTTTTATACTGCGGGTTTTGATAAGGCCAACGCCATTATTACAAATGCATTGAAACAGCCTCCCCATTGGCTGGTAATAGACGAAGCTGGCAAACTGGAACTGGAAGAAAAAGGTTTTTACACATCCATCAGATCCGCAGTGGAGGTATACAGCAACGAAAAAGTGAGCGGAAACCTGTTGATCACCGTACGTGAAAGTTTGCTTACCGGGGTGATCGCTTTTTTTAAAATAAAAAACTTCCAGGTAATCGCTCAATTGAAAGATCTTACATAAAGCCTGTTGTAAAAAACAGGAAAAGGAGCTTAAAATAAATTGCAGCCGTTTTACTCCTGCATTACCAAAATGGGCAATTTGCTCTGGTAAGTCAACGTCTTAGTTCTGCTGTTATTTATCAATTTACCAAAAAATGAACGGTCCTTTTGTATCACGATGATGAGGTCAATATTTCTGCTTTCGGCAAATAAATTAATAGCCTCATCCACATCAAAAAGCCGCATAAAATAAAACTCGGGATTATATTCTTCAAACATGGTATTCAGCTGCTGCTTTTCTGCTTCATAATCTTCAGTGAGTGAAATATAATGCTCATTGTTCACATTCACAATGTGCAGCTTTGGCTTAAAAACATTCAGGAAATCTTTTATGGGAACAGACGGCGTGGTATTTAAGGTGTTTATAAAATCTGAAGTAAGCATAACATGTTTAAGGGGGCTGTATGTTGCTTCTTCCGGCACAATTAAAACCGGACAAACTTTCCTGTCTGCCATCTTTAAGGTATTGCTTCCAAAAAGCACCTGGGCAATGGCCGACTTGCCGGTAATGCCCATAATAACCATATCGGCCTTGCGGTGACGGGCGGCTTTTTCCAGTCCGTCTACAAAATCAGATTCCTCATGTACCAATACTTCCATTTTTACAATATGATCATTCATCAGATCCACTTTCAGTTGCTCGAGTTTTTCGCTTGCACTTTCAGCTTCTCCGGACTTGCTGTAACTGTGGTACAAAACCATCGTAACCCCGTAATGGCCGGAAAGCAATTGGGCCGCATACCTGGCGGCATTTAAAGAGGTTTCGGAAAAATCAACAGGAACAATTACTGTGTTCATAAAGTGTAGTGTTTGTCTAATTGTATACAAACTTACTTTATTTAAGCCTTATTTTTTACTTTAATACCCCTTTTAATATAGGCATCCCCCTATTTTAACCTTACTTTTCAGTCGCCGAATATTTATCTTTGCCGCCCATGGCTCAAAAAAAATTAGAACGGTTTGGGGCAATAAAAACCTTCTCCAACGTATTGGAATACCCGGTGGGTATGCCCGGTAACTGGGCTTCCTTTTTTAAGCACCCAAACCCCCTGGTACTGGAACTGGCCTGCGGAAGGGGAGAATATACCGTGGGGCTATCCCTTTTATTTCCTCATCAGAATTTTTTGGGAGTTGATGTAAAGGGCAACCGGATGTACATTGGCGCTAAAAAATGCCTGGAAAACAACATTACCAATGCCGGATTTTTGCGCACCCAGATTGAAAAACTGACCGATTATTTTGAAGCAGGGGAAGTGGATGAGATCTGGATCACGTTTCCCGACCCCCAGTTACGCATTTCAAAGGCAAAAAAAAGGTTAACCCACCCCAGGTTTTTAAGGCTCTATCAAAAAATCCTGAAACCGGGTGGTTTCATACATCTTAAAACCGATTCTCCCGACCTGTACCTGTTTACAAAAAAAGTTGCTGAACTTTATGGGGTGGTAATTGTTGAAGACTCGGATGATGTTTACCGCAACGAGGCTGTGAAGCAGGAGCTAACCATAAAAACACATTATGAAAGCCTGGATATTGCACAAAGCAAAAAGATACATTACCTGAAATTTACATTACCGGGTGAAATAAAAAATATTGATGAACACTTGCAACAATTATTAAGAAATGCTGAACAGCTGGATTGAAGGAGCAGACTTTTATTACAATGAGAACGGATTTATTGTGCTTACGGCAAAATACCACCTGGACAGGGGACAATGCTGCGGCAATGGCTGTAAACACTGCCCGTATGAATATGTAAATGTAAAAGCCCCTCCTGAATCCTCCCCCGAAGGGAGGACTTTAAAAGACGCTGAAAAATAAATGTATTTTTTGCAAAATGAAAAGTAAGGTTAAAAAGAAAATACCAAAAGAAACACCGAAAAGTACAGTAAAGGAATATAATTTTTTTGCTGATGTATTCGATGTGGTGCGGCAAATACCCAAAGGTAAGGTAAGCACTTATGGTACAATTGCTGCCTACCTGGGTACAAAACTAAGCGCCCGGATGGTTGGCTGGGCAATGAATGCAGCGCATAGTGCAAAACCCAAAGTACCTGCGCAGCGTGTGGTGAACCGAAACGGTATGCTTACGGGCAAGCATCATTTTGCTACTCCTGACACTATGGAATTGCTGTTGAAAAAAGAGGGCATTGCGGTGAAGCATGATGTGATCGTTGATTTTAAAAAACATTTCTGGGATCCGGCTGAAGCACTTGAACTATAATTTTTCCCGCTTAACTCCTTATAAATACTTACATTACTGCTGCGTTATCATTAAATTTTTTACCATGAGCAATACGGTACTTACCGGCAATGTTTCTTTCGTTAACCACGAAAAAAAATATATCATTATTGAATACGAAGTAAATGGTAAAAAGAAAGTGGTGAATGGAAGTACGGGCGATAAGCTGCAAAAAACAAAACACATTTTTCACATTGGGGATACAGTAAGTTTTACCGTAGGTTTATCGGGCAGGGGTGATAAGATGGTGGCTTCCGATATAAAATTCATGTATAACAATGCGTTGGATGTACTCATCAATAAAGCCAGAACGGAAAATAATTTTATAGGTTATTTAAAAATCGTTGATGATAAATATTATGTAAAGGAGATCGAGAGTTATCTTTTCTTTCCGGCTACCATTTCGCCCTGGCAATTAAAGCCAACCGATGAAGAGTTGAATGAAGCCGTGACCTTTGCATTGGAAAACCTGGATAAAAAAGAAAAGATCAGGGCATCGCTCTTTACTCAAAAATTCATTCCTGAATACTACTCGGCCGAAAGGGCCTTTAAAAAGCAGGAGTCAATTAACGCAGAGATATATAAGATAACTGAATATGGTATTTACCTGAACCTGTTTGGCAATAAGGTTCAGGCTAAAATTTCTCCTGCGGCGGAAAACCTGCCCAAACATTTAAAAGCGGGGGATAAAATAAAGGTGCGTATCTCTTATTTCAGCAGGATGAAAATTGTGGTTGAGCCTGTTCTATAGATCATCCAGCTCTGCCTCGGTGATCTGTAATTGCAGTACTATTTTAATTTTTGACGGGGCCATCATTGCAAATAAAAACATCATGACCACGGCCAGGGCTAAAAAAGCATAATTACCGGTAAGTAATAAACAAAGGATACAAAAAAGTGCCGGCGCTTCCAAAAGGGCCCATTGTATCAAACAGGCTGTGCGGTATACAACAAATTTATCTTTGGCTCCTGATTGCATGTCTCTTACCCGCTGAAGCTTCTTTTTAAAAATGGTTATACCTGCATAAACCCCGGCTACTGTTGCTATCAATGCTACCACCTGCAGTGTTTTTTCCAGCTCTTTTGCCGGCGAAAGAAATGTATTTGAGTATACCAGGTAAAAACCAACTGCAGCAAATAAAACCTGCCCCATCAGCATTGCCTTATGCATGGTGATCAATACTTTTAAAGCAGTTCCTTTTTGCATAGTCTGCCGTTTAAACGGGTACAAGATTGAATACCTGGTTACACATTTATTTTTAATGGTAGTAAGGACTGATCATCAGGTAAACCACCACACCGGTTACCGCCACATAAAACCAAACCGGCCAGGTAATTCTTACCAGTTTTTTATGTTTGTCATATTCGCCCGTTAATGCCCGGTAGGCAGTAAATAAAATAAACGGCAGGATGATGGCTGCCAGGGGAATATGTGTAATGAGTATAAAATAATAAACCATCCGCAGGTTTCCTGCCAGGGCTTTTTCATCAAGGCTGATTATACCGTCGTGGTTAATATCGCCATACTTTGTATCGCCGGCCAGCAAATGGTGCGCTATATATGAAAGCAGAAATAAAACCGACAATGCAATGGCAAAGAGCATTATTTTTTTATGCAACGCATATTTTTTTTGTTTGGCGGTAAAAAGCCCGGCCAGCAATAAAACAGCCACCAGGGTATTGATGACCGCATTTGCCTTAGCAAATACATGCATATCAAAACCCAGATCGATATCCAGTTTATATTTGCTTAAAAAGACAACGGCTGCAAAAACCACCAATGATACGGTGTAAATGAAAAGCCTTGCTTTTTTATCATTTTTTGTTAAAGAAGGTTGTAACATAAATTATTTTTGTTTTTCCTGTTTATTTTTTTGACGGTTAAAGATCAATACCACCACAAAAACAACTCCGATTGCGATGAATATAATGGGTAAAATGGGTATAAAACTGCGGAATACCGAAGGTTTGTTCCTGTCTTTTTCAAGCATCAGCAAAGGTATATCCTGCACCAGCCTGGCCTGTTTTAGGGTGTCGAAGCCGTTATACCAGCCCCTTACCACAAAGCTGCTGTCGAGTAAAAAAAAGTTTTCGGTATGAATAAAAGCTGAATCTACCTGGGTATCTGCCAGGCCGGCCTTTAGTTCATTCAATGCAAAATCATAAATATCTTTTTTATTTCCTGTTACAAACCACCAGCTGTCGTGGTTGGCATTAAACCTATCGGCAAACCTGCGCAGTTGTGGTACAGAGTCGTGCAACGGATCCACGCTTATTGATATAAACTGTACAATGCTGTCGTTCTTTTTAAAAGAATCCTGAAGCCGCTTCATACTTTTGGTGAGGCCGGGGCAAATGCTCGGGCAGCGGGTAAAGAAGAAATTGATCACAATGATCTTTCCCCTAAGGTCGTATAACGAAACATTTTTTCCGAGCTGGTTGGTAAATTCAATATTCTTTACTTTATGCCAGATGGTATCAGTTACGGTTTTACCATTATTTTCTTTTACAACCACACTGTCTGGTTCAAAATACCTGCGGGGCATATGAACGGTATCTTCACTGTAATGCTTTACAATAAAATATCCTGCAAATGGCATTACCAGGGCAAGCATCAGGGCTAAAACGGCTTTTTTATTCATGGTTCCTCCTCAATCCTTTCTGCCGGCTGGCGAAAGCACTTTTAAATGGTATGATCAGTTGAAATTCCTTCATTTTCTTATTCTTTTAACTGGTGCAAATTTACGGCAATGCAAATCATTTCATTCATAAAACAAAAAACCATCCCGATATAATCGGGATGGTTAATATTTTAAAAACACATCTGTTAAAATTATTTTTTGGCGTCTTTATCCACTGCAGGCACATGTTGCTGTTCTGTTTTGGTCTTATCCGGGCGGCTTCCGCCATCGGTATTTCTCAGGTCCTTCCAGCTGCTGCCATCCCATAGAAAGGCTGCTATAAACCACACAAACAGCATCAGGGGCACAACAATGGTCATGATCATATTCCTGATCTCATCGCCCAGGTGCATAAACACAGAAACGATGTAATAAGCTTTGGCAAGGGTTAATACTGCAATTACTAATTTAGTTGAAAGTGTGAAGCCATAAGAAAGCTGGCCATGCTTCCAATATAAAAAATATCCAAGCCCCAGCTCAATCACTGTTAATATTGATAGCACCCAAAATGTTTTCCATATACGCCCTGTACCAGATGCATGTTCCGGAGCGTGTGTAATTTCGGGAGAAGATACTTGTGAACTCATAATTATATTTTAAATAAGTCTTTTAATATTAAACAAGATAAAAGCAAAGGAATACAAACACCCAAACCAGATCTACAAAATGCCAGTATAATCCTGCTTTTTCAATCATTTCGTAATGGCCACGCTGATCAAAATGACCCAGCTTTGTTTTAATATACATCACTAAATTGATGATAACCCCACTAAAAACGTGAAAACCGTGGAAACCTGTTATGCCAAAGAAGTATCCGCCAAATGCGATAGGGCCGGGTGTTGCAATCATTGCGCCATTATGCATTACCTCTGGTCCCCATGGATTTCTGGTTACTGTAGTTCCCCATTTTTCAATTTGTCCGTTAACCAATACAGCATGGTCGCCGGTAATCATGTGTGTCCACTCCCATGCCTGACAGCCAAGGAATGCAAGTCCGCCAATGATCGTAAGGATCATATATTTCTCAACACCTTTCTTGTTCATTTTATGTCCTTCATGTACTGCCAATACCATGGTTACAGAACTGGCGATCAAAATAAAGGTCATCAAACTTACAAACGCCAATGGCAGGTTTGCATGGCCTGCAAAAGGAAATGCATTAAACACAAGATTAGGATCGGCCCAATGGTTTACGCTAAAGCGTATGGTACCATAACTAATGAGGAATGCCCCGAAAGTAAAAGCATCGCTCATTAAAAAGTACCACATCATCACTTTGCCATAGCTAATGTTAAACGGGCTTCTTCCCCCGTTCCACCACTTGGTATTTGTTGGTATCGCTGTTGTTGACATAAATAAATGTATCAGGTATTTAGTATCAGGTATCAAGAGATCCTGTACTTTTATCCCCCTTTTTTTATTGTTATATTATTTCAATTTAACTCTTATTCTTACTGACTACTTCTCAATACCTGTTACTGGTTCTATCGTATCATTACCAAAAAAATCAATAAATAGATCCAGAGTACATCTACAAAATGCCAGTATGTACTTACCAGTTCAACCGGTATACTGTTATAGGTTCTTGTTCTTGTGCTGAATGCTTTTGCAAACAAAACGATCAGCGCTATCAAACCTCCCAACACGTGAGCCGCATGTAACCCCACAATAACATACATAAATGAATACGATACATTGGTTATGAGTGTGATCTGCTTTGCCCATAATTGCTGAAAACCCAGCAATTGAAAAACAATAAAAAGAACTCCCAATACCAGCGTGGCAATAACCAGGCCTCTGTATTTCTTCATTTCCCGCTGCTTAAAGGCCTTTTCTGCAAGGTAAATGGTTGCACTGCTCAGTAATATTGCAGCTGTGCTGTACCAAAAAAATGCAGGCAGTTCAAATGATTGCCAGTTTGCCTGGTTGCGCTTAACTATATAAGCACTTGTTAAACCCGCAAACATCATCAGCAAACTGCCAATGCCTACCCAAAGGGTAAATTTATGCGGATGTAATTTTTTTCTTTGTTCCATTGCCACTGTACTCATATCACTTTGCCCCTGAGGGGATTTTAAAAAATTATGATATCAAATTTAATGTGTCATTCTATTGGCAAACAAAGCCAGTAAAACTATCATCAAATAAAAATAAGAACTGAACATTACCCGTCTTGCGCTTTTTGCATCCATGCGTAAAAACAACAGCACACTTACATAAACCATCCATAAATTACAAACCAGCAGAATAAACAAACTGGTTAAACCGGCGATACCTGTGTAATAAGGTACAAATCCCATCGGTATCATCAATGCGCTGTAAATGATACTTTGCATTGCCGTGAATTTTGTTGGACCCTTATCTGCAGGCAATAATTTAAACCCGGCTGTGGTGTAATCCTTGTGTGCCAGCCAGGCAATTGCCCAAAAATGCGGGAACTGCCATAAAAACTGGATACCAAATAAAACCCAGGCGCCTGTCCAGCTAACGGGTGCATTGCCATAGGCTGCCACCCATCCGATCAAACAGGGTAAAGCGCCGGGTATGGCACCAACCAATACAGAAATTGAATTAACTTTTTTGAGCGGTGTGTATATAAAGCCATATAAAAAAAGGCTGAATAAACTCACCATTGCACTCTCTGTGTTAAAAAATTTCCACATCATAAACACACCGGCAGCACCTGTAATAAAAGCAAAAATGCCTGCTTCATTTACAGTCATTCTTCCACTGGCAACCGGCCTTTTGGCTGTACGCATCATTAAACTGTCTGACGTTTTTTCCAGTACCTGGTTAATGGCATTTGCCGAACCGGTAATAAGCATGCCTGCAACAAAAAGTAAAAGAACTGATATTATTTTATTACGAACAAAAAAGGGTTCATTGGGTGCAATTAAAAAACTTACCACCGTACTGAACACAACCATGAAGCTTAAAGTGAATTTGATCAGTTGAAAATAATCTTTCACTTTGCTTACCAACACAAATGATGTTGAGTTGGCTATGGTTTTTTGTTCTTTATTCATGACCTCACCCTCATTCCCTCTCCCAAAGAGAGGGAGGCCAGGCTTTTGTTTATTTTTTTAACTTCAGTAATTAAGCACTTCTTCATTTTCACTTTATTCAACTTTAATTACATTTTGCAACTCTTCGCTGCTATCTCCGCAAGTTTACCCTTCAGGGGTTCCCTGCTAAGGGAACGAACGCAGTTCAGGGGGTTTTTAGTGCTTCGATTCATCATCTCCAACCGGTACATTCTGAGGTATGAATTCTTTACCGTCTTTTGCATAATCATAAGCCCCGCGGTGTACTTCCGGAATTTCTCCAGGCCAGTTTCCGTGGCCCGGGTTAATTGGTGTGGTCCATTCCAGTGTATTGGAACCCCATGGATTGGTTACAGCCACTTTTCTTCCTTTAAACATACTGTAAAAGAAATTGAATACAAACAGCAGCTGGGCAGCAAAAACGATCATGGCTACCATACTGATGAATTCGTTAAGTCCGCTGAACATATTGAAAGAACTCCATCCTGAAAAATCATAATAACGGCGAGGCATACCAGACAAACCCTGGTAGTGCATAGGCCAGAAAATGAGGTATGCGCCTACAATAGTTACCCAAAAATGGATATAAGCCAGCGTATTGTTTAAATAGCGGCCAAACATTTTGGGAAACCAGTGATACACACCGGCAAACATACCAAAGAATGAGGCCACACCCATTACAATATGGAAGTGGGCTACAACAAAATAGGTATCGTGTAAATGAAGGTCGAGGGCAGAGTTACCCAGGAAAATACCTGTTAAACCGCCGCTGATAAATAAACTTACAAAGCCAATAGCGAATAACATGCCCGGCGTAAAGCGGATATTTGCCCGCCACAGCGTGGTAAGCCAGTTAAACACTTTAATGGCCGATGGAACTGCAATAAGCAAGGTAAGCAATACAAACACCGAACCCAGGAATGGGTTAAGGCCTGTTACAAACATATGGTGTGCCCATACCAGGAAAGCCAGCACGGCAATTGCAAACACAGAGCCCACCATGGCCATATAGCCAAATATAGGTTTGCGGCTGTTTACACTGATGATCTCTGAGCTCATGCCCATGGCGGGCAATAAAATGATATACACTTCGGGGTGGCCCAGGAACCAGAACAGGTGCTGAAACAGGATGGCACTACCCCCTTCGTTTGGTAAAATTTTACCGGCAATAACAATATCACTTAAATAAAAACTGGTGCCCAGGTTACGGTCGAATAACAATAAAATAGCACCAGATAATAATACAGGGAAAGAAAGAACACCCAACACCGCTGTAAAGAACAATGCCCAGATGGTAAGTGGCAAGCGGGTCATGCTCATACCTTTTGTACGCATGTTGAGGATGGTGGTAATGTAATTAAGGCCGCCCAATAAAGACGATACAATGAACATGGCCATACTCACCAGCCATAGGTCCATACCTATTTTACTTCCGCTTGATGCTTCACCCAGTGCGCTGAGCGGAGGATAGATCGTCCAGCCTCCACTGGCTGGTCCGGTTTGTACAAATAAAGAAGCAAACATGATGGTAGAGGCCAAAAAGAAAAACCAGTAGCTGAGCATATTCAGGAATGGCGATGCCATATCCCTTGCTCCTATCTGTAATGGAATCAGAAAGTTTGCAAAAGTTCCGCTTAAGCCTGCTGTTAATACAAAGAACACCAGTATGGTTCCGTGCATCGTAACCAGGGCATAATAAAACTCGGGTTTTAATTTACCACCGGCAGCCCAATGGCCGAATATATCTTCCAGCCATGGAAATGTAGATTCGGGATAACCCAATTGAAAACGGAATATTACCGAAAACAAACCACCTATGATAGCCCAGATAATACCCGTTACCAGGAATTGTTTGGCAATCATTTTATGGTCCTGACTGAAAACATACTTGGTAATGAATGTTTCATGGTGATGATGTTCATGATGTGCATCATGTGATACGTGAACATCGGCATGTTGTAATGTGGCTGCGCTACTCATATTCTTGTTTTTTCATCCCGCTACCTTCAAGCTGTAAGGCTGGTTAACCGGAATCTTTTTAATTATTTCTGTACTGGTAATGTTTGCGAAATTTGTTTTACGGCAGTGTCTGCAACATTTTGCTTTGGTGCCTTTTCAGGAAACAAAGTATAATACTCAGATTTTTGTTCAGCAAGCCATTTTTTATATTCTTCCATGGTTTCTACAATAATTACACCCCTCATGGCATAATGGCTTGAGCCGCACAACTGGTCACAGGCAATTTCAAAATTAAACTCGGGATTACCGGTCTTCTTTTTCATTTCTGCGGTAGTGATCTTGGGTGTAAACCATTGTGTGGTTGGAATTCCCGGCACGGCATCCATCTTTAACCTGAAGTGAGGCAATCCCACATCATGTATCACATCCTGAGAATGGATCACCATTTTAACAGGAACCCCAACCGGAATGTGCATGGTGGTGTTTACATGAATATCATCAATACTTGCCGGGTCTTCAAAATCTACCCCCAGGTTATTCTTTGCCGTGTATAATTTATAATCTTTTTTCCCTAAAACCTTATCGGCACCGGGGTACCTGAATTCCCAGGCAAACTGGTGACCCGTAACTTCTACAACAATGGCATCTTTTGGCGCATCGCCGGTGATCTTAAACCAGTATTTTAAGCCAAAAACAACCAGTACCGTTAAGAAGATCGCCGGAACGGTTGTCCAGATTAACTCCAGTTTATTGTTATGCGGGAAGTAATATGCTTTCCTGTTGTCGTTCTCCTGATATTTATAGCAGAACCAGAATAATAAGACCTGGGTAAGTACAAATACAGCACCGGTAATGGCAATGGTAATGTACAGCATGGTATCTATCTGCTCTCCCTCTACCGATGCAGATCCCTGCGGAAACAATGTTTTACCATAGTACAGCTCATTGCAATACCACACGCCTATCAATCCAAATACCAATAAGCCAATCAGCATAAATGCGTTGATCTTATTATTTTGTTTACGGGTTTTATCCTCGCCTTTTAAAACGCTTACGTACTCGCTGGCTTTTGCAATCTGAAAGATGACCACAAAAATCAGTACTCCTAAAGCAATAATTAAAAACTCCTTCATGATTCAAAGTTATTTTCTGTAATTGTTATCCTAATTAACTGTTTAATAATACGTATTGTTATTATGTGCTTTTGGTAACAAAAGCCATTTTTATTTTTATGTATGGTGAATCATACTTTCTTTCAGGAAAGGATGATTCTTGGGCAACATCGGGTGTTTGGTCAAATATCTTCCTGTTCCCCACATGATCAATCCTACAAACAAACAGGCTATACCAAATTCGAAAGGCATTAATTCAAAATGCTCATGCAAAGTGCCCGGCATTACCATTTGAAAAAAGTCTATCCAGTGGCCAAATATGATCAAAACGGCCATAACGGTAACCAGGGTCCAGTTTCTTTTTGCTCCTTTCTTCATTAATATTAATAAAGGGCAAAGGAAATTGATGATCAGGTTAAAGAAGAATATTCCTTTGTAAGGACCTGATTTTTCTGCAGTACCGATCCTTTCTATAAAATATTTGGTTTCTTCCGGCTGGTTACTGTACCAGATCAGCATATACTGAGAGAACCACAGGTATGTCCAGAAAACCGAAAAGGCAAACATGAATTTTCCAAGGTCATGCAGGTGTTCATCGGTAACATACTCAAGCTGACCACGGTTCTTTAAATAAATTACGAACAGGGCAATCAGCGACATACCGGAAACAAATGAGCTTGCGAAAGTGTACCAGCTGAACATGGTGCTGTACCAATGGGCATCAATACTCATGATCCATAACCAGGGTATGGTTGAAGCTACTGTTAAGGTAAACACCACACTATACAAAGAAGCCCATACTGTATTATTCCATATCCATTTTTTACCGGTCTCATAATCCATATGTCCGTTCTTATCGCTTTGCAAACTCAGGCTGCGCATTTTTTTACCCAGGAACCACCAGAGGAAAATGGTTAAAAAAGACCAGATAGAAAAGAACATCGGATTTAAAAATCCTTTTTTACCGTTTAAGATATGATCGTTAGCTACGGCTTCTTTATCTAACCAGTGATAAATATCTGTTCGGCCGCCAAAAACAATGGCCATCAGAATAACAAAAGTGAGCACCCCTAAAATGGGTACTACGCTTGAAATAGCTTCAGACACCCTTCTGAATGCAACCACCCAACCTGCCATGGCCATGGTAGTAACACATATAAAAAACATGGCTGCATTTACAACCAATAAAAAGAAAACGCTGTTTTGCAGCAATACCGCCCAAAAGCGGGTGCTGTTAACATTTTCTCCGTGGCCGGCATGGGCAAAGGGATGAAACATGATAAAACCATACAACAATGCTAATAAACCGGCGCCAATCAGGCCATAGGTCCACTTTTTATAACTGCCGGGTAATTGAAATTGATGATCCATCTAATCTTTATTTTAAGTTAATGCGGCTTCTCCCTCATTCCCTCTCCGCCCTTCGACATACTCAGGAGATCGGGTGGCCGAACTTGATTAATTTATTTTAACACTTATAATTTATCACTTGCCGTTTTATTGCAGGTGGTACTTTCATTACTTTTTTACTGCGGCACTGTCTGCTTTTGCAGCAACCGGTGCTGTTGTTGCGGCAGCGGTTTTAGGTTCCAGTGTTCTGATATACTGAACAATTCTCCAGCGCTGCTCCCTGCTCAGTTGTGAAGCATAGCTACCCATGTTGTTCTGGCCATATTCCATTACAAAAAACAATCTGCCATCACTGTAACCGGGCGATGCGGTAATAATATTTTTAACTCCTCCCACTTTAGCTGCCAGCGGACCGTTGGCTTCTCCTTTTGCACCATGACAAACTGCGCAATTAATATTGAACAACCTTCCTGCTTCTTCAAGGTCTTTGCCGGTTAATGGCTCCAGCGGATTTTTAACCAGGGCACTTAAATTAATTAAACCATTGCTGTCATTGGGCACATTAAAAGGAAAAAGCTCTCCCCTTTTTATAGTTCCTTCGGGTGGCAGGGTATTATAAAATATTTTATGGCCGGCATCATTGGGGTCTGCAGTAAACAGTGCAGAATCCCGTGTAGCATAAGTTTCGTAACCACGGCTGTAAGCCATATCGGGCATATAAACAGATCCGGGACTGCGTTTATCTTTACAACCAATAAACACAACTGCCATTGACATAATCAGTGTTGCTATAATTGCGGCTTTTTTCATTCTTATTTACATTTGGCCCCCTTCAACTCCCCTGTTGAGGGAGGGTTATCGAAGCGAATTAATTAATTCTGAGTTCTTTTATTTTCAAATAAACTATCAATCTCTGCAAATATCTGCTCCTTTTTCTCCCCTTATAAATTTGTGCCAGGGAGCAAAGTTTAGCTGTGATTAATACCCTTTTTCTTCTTTATACAGTTTTTGTTCTTTATGATACCTGCCGATCCACCATCCGGTTTCTGCTACCTGTACATTTATTTCCTGTGCGCCGGCATTTTGTAAAAAAGCCTGCACTTCGGCATCATTGGTTTTATCGGTACACTCAATGGCCATTACAAACAGGTCGTCGGTAGCCCTGGGATGAAAATGATGTTTTTTAACGAACGGGGCCAGGTTACACAGATAACAAAAAGTAAGCACCATCCCTACTGCCGAAAACAATACGGTCAGCTCAAAGGTAATGGGTATCCAGGCCGGCAAAGCAAAATTGGGTTTACCACCAATATTTAAAGGCCAGTCTTTGGTAAACACCCAGCTCATAAATGTAAGTGCGGTAGTGGTACCGGTAATGGCATAAATAAATCCTGCAGTATGCAGACTGGTTTCACGTATGCCCATGGCATGATCTAAACCATGCACAGGAAAAGGTGTATACACATCGTGTATTTTGTAACCTGCCTTGCGAACATTCTTCACCGCAGGAAACAATACCTTTTCATCATCAAATGATCCTACAACAAATTTTTTAATTCCTCCAGCCATATCAGTTTATTTACGATTTTAGATTTACGATTTTAGATTTCTTCAAAATCATAAACTTGCTTTTAAGTCAATTTTTAAAACTATTGAACTCCCGGTTCCCCCTTCAGGGGGCGGAGGGGGTTTAATGTGCATGCTCCACTTCTTCAATATAAAACTTCTCTGCATCTGCTTTTTCCAGGTCGGTCATCTTCACTTTATAATTCTCGCCGCTGGTTTTTAAAATAGCCTTGATCTCGGCTACCGCAATAACCGGGAAGTATTTGGCAAACAGGAAGAAGCAGGTAAAGAACAAGCCGAATGTACCCAGGTAAAATCCGATCTCCCAGATAGAAGGGCTGTAATACGTACTCCATGATGATGGCAGGTAATCCCTGTACACTGATGTTACGATAATTACAAAACGCTCGAACCACATACCTATGTTCACTATGATACTCATGAAGAAGGTAACAGTAATATTTCTTCTTAATTTACGGCTCCAGAATAATTGTGGTGATACCACGTTACAGAACATCATCAGCCAGTAGCTCCAGCCATAAGGACTGAACAGGTTGGCACGGTTCTCTTTAAATGCGTACCACTCGTATGGATTTTGTCCGTACCAGGCAATGAATAACTCCGTTAAATAAGCACAACCCACAATACTACCTGTTAACACGATTACTTTGTTCATGGCCTCAATATGGCCAATGGTAATATAATCCTGCAGGTTTAACACTTTACGTACCACGATCATCAATGTTTGCACCATGGCAAAACCACTGAAGATGGCACCTGCCACAAAGTAAGGAGGAAAGATGGTGGTATGCCAGCCCGGAACGATTGAAGTGGCGAAGTCGAAAGATACGATCGTGTGTACCGATAATACCAGCGGTGTACTTAAACCTGCCAGTACCAGTGATAAAGATTCATGACGTTGCCAGTGTTTGGTACTTCCAGTCCAGCCAAAAGATGCCACCCCATAAAACATTTTACGGAACTTGGTCTTTGCACGGTCTCTTACCGTAGCCAGATCGGGCAGTAAACCCGAATACCAGAACAATAATGAAACAGTGAAATAAGTTGATATCGCAAATACATCCCAAAGCAGCGGTGAATTAAAGTTAACCCACAACGGGCCGCGGCTGTTTGGGTAAGGTAATACAAAGAATGCCATCCATACACGGCCCATATGCCAGATGGGGAACTGGCCGGCACACATTACCGCAAAGATCGTCATCGCTTCTGCTGCACGGTTAACACCTGTTCTCCAGCCCTGGCGGAATAACAGTAAAATGGCAGAGATCAGCGTACCCGCATGACCAATACCTACCCACCATACGAAATTGGTGATATCCCAGCCCCAGCCGATGGTTTTGTTTACGTTCCACTGGCCAATACCATAAGTTACCTCCCGATAAACACTGTACACGCCAAATAATAACAGGGCTACGCTGATATAAAATCCAATATACCAGAGACGGCTTGGTTTCATCTCAATGGGACGAATGATATCTTCCGTTACCTGGTGGTAATCTTTATTACCGTCTACCAGCGGTTCCCTTAGTTGCGATTCGTATTTCAGTAATGACATATCTTATCTTATTCTTTTGGCTGTGACCTTTTAAAAAATACCAGCTTTTAATTTATTTTTTATGTCGAATGTTGAATGGTTAAATATCGAATGGTAATGCATTGAAAAATATTCGTCATTCGATATTCGCAAATTCAATATTTAATTATACATGTGCTTTCTCAGCTTTCTTCTCCCCGTGGTGTTCTTCTATCACTCCAATATGCCTGTCGGTGTTCCTTACTTTTGCCAGGTAATTTACATTAGGCAAAACGTGTAACTGCTCCATTACATAGAATGCACGGTGCTTCTGGTCCACATTCCTGATCTTGTACACATCACTTTCTTTATCATTAACATTACTAAAACTGATGGCGTGTGTAGGACAGGCCTGCATACAGGCCACCTTTACATTGCGAACCAGTTTGGGGTCCTGCTGTTTTTTTGCTTCCAGTTTTGTTTCCTGCAAACGCTGTACACAGAAAGAGCATTTTTCGATAACCCCTCTTGAACGAACGGTAACATCGGGGTTTAAAACCATCCTGGTCAGATCATCATTCATCTGCATTACACTCTCATCCATATACGTACCCACCATCGGGCTTTGGTTATCCGGGAAGCTGTCTGCTCCGGTATAATCCAGCCAGTTAAAGCGGCGTACTTTATAAGGACAGTTGTTGGCACAATATCTTGTACCAATACAACGGTTGTAGGTCATTTGATTTAAGCCTTCGGTGCTGTGGTTTGTTGCGGCAACCGGGCAAACATTTTCGCAGGGTGCATTATCGCAATGCTGACAAAGCATCGGTTGAAAAACCACATCCACATCTTCATGGTTGTTGCTATTGAACGTAAAATACCGGTCAATACGCAGCCAGTGCATTTCGTGTGCGGCCTGCACCTGCATTTTACCAACCACACTCACATTGTTTTCGGCAGTACAGGCAACCACGCAGGCGCTGCAACCGGTACAGGTGTTCAGGTCTATGCTCATTCCCCATTTAATGCCCGGCTTTTCAAAGTCGGGATAAATGGTGGCATCTTTCACAAAATCGTTGCTGCCATCAATGGTTATTAACTTCTTTTCTCTGGTGATCTCTTCTAAAACAGCTGCCGGATTTGCGGTAAAACTTTTAAGGTTTGTTTCATAAATAACCGGGCGGCTTTCTGTAAAACCATGCACCTGTGTTTGTGCCAATGGATACATATTACCCGTTTTTTCAACAGTGGCAACAGAATGATAGATATTGGTTCCGTTGAAGCCTACCAACGGATACACATTTTTACCGGCCCCATTTGCCGATTTACCTATATTGGCAGCAGTATTTTCTTTATTCGCACTTTCTCTTCCGTAACCCACCGCCAGTGCAATGGTAGCAGCATTCATACCCGGAAGCACGATAACCGGCAATTCAACAGATTTGCCATTAACGGTAATTTTTACAACCGGTTTTTCGGGATGTACTTCGTAATCACTCTGCTTGCCTCCTTCCTGGTTCATCACATCCAGGCCCAACAGCGACAAAGCCATGGCCGGACTCATCATGGCATAATTATCCCATGTTACCTTAGATACCGGATCGGGTAATTCCTGTAACCACGGATTGTTTGCCTGGCTGCCATTACCCACAGATACTTTTTGATAAAGCACCACTTCCACTGCACCGCCTTTTACAGCAGCAACAGCAGCAGCAGCTTCTGCTAATTTTGAGCCATTGAAAGATCCGCCGCCAACAGCCATGGTTGCAGGTTCTACCACACCATCCTGTAAGGCTTTATTAAACAGATCTGAACTGCCCAGTTTGGCATTCCAGTATGTTTTAAAATAAGTTTCGTAGTCATTCATCATGCTGCCTGCAGCCGCACTCCATTTAATCAATGAGGTTTGAAAAGCCCGTGTTTTAAATAACGGGTTAATGGTTGGCTGCAGTAAGCTGTAGTAGCCGGTCTTAGCTTCTGTATCGCCCCAGCTTTCCAGCCAGTGGTGCGAAGGAAGGATATACTTACAAAGCTCTGTTGTTTCATCCATGGTTCCGTTAAAGGAAACAGAAACCACTTTTGCCAGGGCATCTTTAAATTTCTTGCTGTCGTGGTATGAATAAACCGGGTTAACATCGTGGATCAAAACCGCACCCACAGCACCGCTGTTCATGTCATCAACCAGTTTTACCATATCGGCATCAATGCCATTTTTGTAGTTTGAGGTAATGGCCCAGTTGATGGTTGTGCCATTGGCACCGATGGCTTCGTTGATGGCATTTACAATAACCTGCGTGTGCACATCATTGCTTCCGCACACCACCAAACCTGCACCTTTGCTTGCATTTAATGCTGCTGCCACTGTTTCAATTCCTTTGGCAAGTTTTGCATCTGCAATAGATGGCGCAGATACTGCACCGCCCAGTTTAGCCAGCAGGGCCAATGCTACAGCACCGGTTTCTGATGGTTTATGGGTATAACGGTCATCAGCGTTGCTTCCGGTAAGGCTGATCATACTTTCAAACTGAAAGTGCCTGCTAAGTTCAGGTTTATCGCTTTTTACCTTTCTGTTTTGTGCATATTGATTGTTGAATGCTGCAGGGCTCAACCAGGTTCCCAGGAAATCGGCACCCAGGCTCACAATTACTTTTGCCTTATCAAAATGATAAGAAGGAATTGCCCTTTTACCGTAGCAGGCTTCGTTTGCCAGCAGCATTCCGCTGTAACTTACCGCATCGTATTGTACGTGGCGGCTGCCCGGGTATTTTGCTAAAAATTCGCTTATTATTGCTAAAGTAGATGGAGAGTTGATCGTTGAAGTAAGCAGGGCTACTGTTTTGCCATTGATTGCACCGGTAGCCAGCTTATCAAACGCGTCAAATCCGGTAACTTCTTTAAAGCCTTTGCCATCTTTTTGCATAGGATAGCGAAGCCGGGTGTTATCGTACAGGTCCAGTACAGAAGCCTGTGCCTGTGCCGTAGTACCTCCGTTGGTAATGGTTGATAATTCGTTCCCTTCAATTTTAATGGGCCTGCCGTCTCTTTGTTTTACTACTACCGGAATAACATCGCCGCCATTTACATAGGTAGATGCATAATAATTGGCGATACCCGGAATAACACTTTGCGGCTTGTTTAAAAAAGGTACTACTTTACGTACAGGGGTTTCGCAGCTTGCTGCAACAGCTGCTGCAGCTGTACTGAAGCCCAGGTATTTCAGGAAATCCCTACGCGGAGTTTTGGCATCTAAAATTCCTTTGTCATCAAGATCAGCTATAGGAAGCAGTTCTTCGTTAAACTCGTTTTTGGTTGATTCCTGAAAACTTTCCGTTTGATTCAGTTCTCCAAAACTTTGCCAGTACTTTTTCTTACTCATAGTTTGATAATATGCTAATAAGCTGATTTGCTAATCTGCTAATTGTCCAATTGTTCAAGGTGCTTTTATCAGCACATCAGCACATTGGTTAATTAGCTAATTCTATTAATAGTGACATTTCTGACATTCCGTTCCACCAATCTTTTCAACAGTTACACTGTCCATTTTGCCGCTCTTTAAATCCTTGTGGAATTTCTCGTAAATGCTGTAATATTTATTGCCTGTTTTATTTTCCTTATCGTAAAAATCAACCTTGGTATCGCGGTGGCAGTTTACACACCAGCCCATGCTCAGGCTGCTAAACTGGTATACTTCAGGCATTTGCTGAATGTTACCATGGCAGGTCTGGCAGTTTTGCTTACCAACTTTTACGTGTTGGCTGTGGTTAAAATAAACATGGTCGGGCAGGTTATGGATTTTAACCCACTCAATGGGTTTTGCCCCATCAGGTATACCATCTTTATTATTATCGGGATTATAAGATTTGGTGGTTTCATTCCAACCGGCGTAAGCATATAGTTTTTGTATTTCGGCAGTTCCATCTACGGCTGTTCCGTCTTCTCTAACCAGTTTATCGGGGCCTTCGTATTTGTTAATGGATTTATGGCAGTTCATACAGGTATTCACAGCCGGAATGCCTGCCTGTTTGCTGTCCTGCGAACCTCCGTGGCAATACAAACAGCTGATCTGGTTGGTGCCGGCATGTACCTGGTGAGAGTAAAATATAGGTTGCTCGGGCTGATAGTTTTGCATACGTCCCATACCAACAGCGCCATTAATGGTATAGTATCCGCCTACTGCAAACAGCAATAAGATACCTGCCATGATATAGGTTTTGTTTTTATAAGCCGGTACAGGCTCCGGGCGCAGTACCCCTTCCTTTTCATCAGATAATTTGCGCAGGTTGCTGTTAACCTGTAATAATATAAAGGCGATAAGGGCTAAAACCAGGGTTAAAATGCCAAAAATTAGAGAATTGTCCGTTGCGGGCTCTCCACCGGGAGCTGCGGTAGGAGTAGCCGGCGCCCAATCATCTACATATTTTAATATTCCATCAATCTCTTCTTTGCTCAATTGTGCAAAATTGGTCATGATAACCGGCTTCCATTTTGCCTTTAGCGCTGTTGCATAGGGGTCAGATTGTGCACCCGGATTGGCCATCCACTTGTAAATCCAGCCATCACCAGGCACCCTGTCTTTCCAGCCTTTTAGGGCCGGACCGGTGAAATCCTTGTCAACTTTATGGCAACTGGCACAATTTGCTTTAAACAAAGCTGCGCCATCTGCGGCTAAAGACTGGGTATTAATAGAAAGTAAAACAACTAAGAAGATACTTGTAAAGATCCTGTTAAAGATTTTTCTATAGCGACTCATACAGTTATATCGGGGCTAATGTGGAAAAATATCCTGATTCGGCAGCAAAAATAAGGCAGGATGCTGACAATATATCAACATTTGAAAAATTTTTTTTTCCTTATCTGTCGTGGTTTTCAGGCATTTGATGGTGTTTCCGCCTGCCGTTTGTCATGTATTTGTAAGTAGTTTTTGTTGTTTGCTTTTTTTTGGCGCAAGTAAGCCAAATCACAAATTTTTAACCCACTTTTGCCGAATGTTTGAAAAGTTGAAACATAGATGGAAGGTAAACGGGCTTAACCTGGTGCTGATTATAACCACTTTTGCATTGGGCGGCAGCCTCTGTGGTTATGCCGGAAGAAAGCTTTTATTGTTAACCGGTTTAGACAAAGGGGTGTTTTGGTTTACACTATATATAGTCTTGGTTACCTTGCTTTGGCCCCTTTGCGTACTGCTCATCAGCATACCGCTTGGGCAATTTGCTTTTTTTAAGAATTACCTGGTCAAGGTATGGGGTAAAATAAGCGGCAGTAAAAAAAAAATTGAACGCCGCGTACGGGTTGCCATATTTGCAAGCGGGGCTGGCTCCAATGCAGGGCAAATAATAAAAGCGGCGGCATCCCCGGCCCCTCCCGGGAATGAAGGGGTGGGATCAATGGCCAAAGCGGGTATACGAGTATATGAAGCCGCGTTGATCGTATGCAACAAACCCGGTGCCGGTGTACTGCAGATAGCCACAAAAGCCGGTATCCCGGCTTTAATCATAGAAAAAGAAAGGTTTTTCTCCGGCGATCATTACATTGCCGAATTACAAAAACACCGGATTGATTTTATAGTGCTGGCAGGTTTTTTATGGAAGATGCCGGAAGCTTTAATTCATGCATACCCCAAAAAGATCGTGAACATACATCCGGCCCTGTTGCCCAAATATGGCGGTAAAGGCATGTATGGCAATAAGGTACATGAGGCGGTAATTGCTGCCGGAGAAAATGAAAGCGGAATAACGATTCATTTTGTGGATGAGTTATACGACCATGGGGAAATCATTTACCAGGCAACATGCCCGGTAGATAAAAAAGAAACACCCGAAACGCTGGCCCAAAAAATTCACGTGCTGGAACATGCCAGCTACCCCGGGGTAATTGCATCGGTGATAGAAAAGCAAAATCGCAGTTAAAACAACCTTTCGTTAAAGGTTGTGTTAACTTGTTCCTGTACATTTACCCTCATTAATTTTTCAGGCTGTTGCAATTATTTTTTAAAATACTTTTTTTATTGCCTTTTTTTATTGCTGTAACCAGCCGGTTGCATGCACAACTAACTGTTACCGGAACCGTGTTTGATTCTTCAAAGAGAAATTATGTGGAAAATGTAAAGGTGGAAAGCAGCGGCGGAAAACATACCCGTACCGATTCCATGGGCAGGTATACCATAACCGTATCCGAAAAAGACTCCCTCAATTTTGTTTATAAAAACAAGTCAACCCAAAAGTTTGCGGTTAAAGATATTGCCAGTCTTACACAGTTTGATATTTCACTGGGCGTAACCGTAAAAGGCGGGTACCGTACTTTAAAAGAGGTGCTGATATTTACCCGGAGTTACCGTGAGGACTCATTGGAAAACCGGCAGAATTATGCCGATGTGTATAATTACCGTAAGCCCACCATACGCACCAGTATATCACCGGGCGGTGCAGTGGGTGCCGATGTGAATGAGATCATCAACATGTTCCGGTTTAAAAGAAACAAACGCTTAAAATTTTTCCAGGCCAGGTTAGAACAACAGGAGCAGGATAAATTTGTGGGCTTCCGCTTTAATAAAAACTTTGTGCGGCGCATCACACAATTACAGGGTGCCGAGCTCGATACGTTTATGGTAAGATATCTACCCACTTACGAATTTGCCAGCACGGCAGATGAAGTTACTTTTAACAAATACATCTTAAATTCGTCCTACGCTTTTAAAATTGAATTATTAAAGCAGGAAAGCTCCGAAGCAAAAAAAGAAAATTAATTTATGGAAGAAAATCAACTAACCCTTGGCGTTGGTACCCGGTTACAACATACCCAGTACGGCCCCGGTGTAATTGTGGGTGTTAAATACGCTACGTATTTAATTTCGTTTATCCATCACGGTATAAAAGAAATTGATAAAACAGATAATCATTTAGATGAGATCATTGCCGAAAATGTGACCACAGAAGTAGAAACGGTTTCGGAAGTTGAAAGATCTTTGTTAAAAATTTTAAGGCAATGGAGCGATGTTACCGAAATTGTTCCCATTGGTGATAAATGGATCGGCGGCACCATGAGTTTACAAACTGCAGACAGATCTTTAAAGCCAAAAGAAATTCCCATTGATGATTTTTTTCACAAGATCGTTATGCTGCGCGACCGGTTGCGTGTATTGGAACAAAACATCAACAGCCACAAAAAACTAACCGACGAAGAGAAGGTGAACATACAGCAGTACATTACCCGTTGTTACGGCTCGCTTACTACTTTTAATGTGCTGTTTAAAAATAAAGAGCAGTGGTTTGTGGGGGATAAAGGAAAGGGAGAAAATTAATTTTATTTTACAGTAGTGTCTGATATGATCAGCCCCTCCTGCGGAACACCAAGTATAATGCTGCTTTCGTTAATAAGTGATTTTATTTCACTTGCCTGTAATGAATCAAGTAATTGATTTTTTAAATAAAAAGTTTGTACCTGTTTATCAGCCTGGTGCCAACGGATTATTTTACACTGACAACTGGCATTTTCAATTTCATTGATCACTTCCTCAATAACACCTCCTTTACCTAATTTTATATAGATCTCCCGTATTCCGATAATTTTATTTTTATCTCCCACATCAAAGTTCCACGAAGCTGAAATGGCAGTTAAAAATTTTTTGTCCGGAAAAATATTCAGTAAGGAATGCCGGGGTGATTCTGTGTTACCGGAATTGTTTTTTATCCGGGAATAAACCGACACTATGCCCGGTGATTCAAACTGCAGATACCCGATGTGATTAAAACTGGCTCCGTACCGGTTATAATTAAAGTACCCATTTTTATATTTTATCTCAATTAAATTTGAAACAACTTTATGATATCTTGTTTTATCTGAAATTCTTGCCTGGGGCGATCCGGTATAACATAACCAAACTCCCTCGAGGCTGTCAATTTCAATTTTAGTTGGCTGATAAGGAAGGATGTTCATATCCTTTTTGATGGTTTGCCAGTCATTTTTTGATTTAAAAAAAGTGAATAACAGGATAACCATCGCTACGAAAAGAACAGCCATGATTGCCGAAAAGGTTTTTATTATTTTTCCTTTTTTAAAATTTTGGTGCTGTAACTGGTTGATTTGCGCTTTAATATCTGAATGCTTCTTTTGAGCCACTACATTTTCATCTTCTTTACCCTTTGCCGAAACTTCCAACAGGTTTTCATCTACCGGATTTTGCCTAAACGCCTTCCGTCCTATGCCATATAAAAAAATATAACAGGCATCAACCAGAAATGGCCTTGGATTACTAACTATACCAATAAGGGCATCCTTGATTTGTCCACCGGTTATATCATATTTTCTGTGAGGATATTCGCGGGCAACCGGATTATTATCCGGGCCATAGTTTTCAGTTCCAAATGCTTCCCACCTTAAAGGCAATTGGTTACTGATCTCACTTAACAACATGGCCAATGCTTCGTAATTCTTCCTGTTGGTATTTTGTATTATTTCCTGACCGGTTTCCAGTTTATACTTCTCAATTGCCTTTGTAAGCAAGTAAATTATTTCTTCTTTCCCAGTCTTGATATTTTGCATAACCCGTTGAAATATAAGTCTATAGCTGAATTTCGGAAACCAATTAACCTGTTTCGGAAACTAAGTTAATCTTTTTGAATTAATTCAGAAAGGGTTTGCTTTACATATGGAGTTAAAACTGTTCTACATTGACTAAGATTTCTATTATAAATGATTGCCAAAACTTAAGCGTATGAAAAAAATATTGCACTCAGCAATTTATGGTTTCCCAAAACACAAAGTAATTGTTTGTATTCTCTTCCTTATTGGCCTGCTTGTATTACCCACTAAACAATTATCGGCCCAGGTTAGTGGTTTAATAACTGAAAAAGCAACGGGAAGACAGCTTGAAGGGGTTAACGTTGGTGTAAAAAATGAAAAGGCCGGAACAACCACAAATAATGCCGGCAGGTACCTTTTAAAAGTAGATAACCCGCAAAAAGCGGTTTTGGTTTTCAGTCTGGTGGGTTATAAAGCCATTGAAGTTCCAGTAAACGGAAGAAATGTTATAGACCTGGAAATGGAAGATTCTACCGTTATGATGCAATCTGTAGTGATTAACGCTTTAGGATTTGAAACAAAAAGAGATAAATTAGGCTATGCTACCTCAAAAATAAATGGCGACCAGGTGGCCAACTCAGGCGAAGCAAACCTGGTAGATGCGATGGGTGGTAAGGCATCGGGAGTAAGGATTTCAAGGTCCTCAGGTGCTGATCCCGGAGCCGCTTCTCAAATTCTGATCAGGGGCCAAAGTACCATTACCAGGGGAACCGACCCGCTTATTGTGGTAGATGGGGTTCCTATCAACAGCGACAGCAGGGGTGAAACCAGCCAGGGGGTTACCCAACAAAGCAGGTTAAATGACATCAACCCTGATGACATTGCCAGCATGCAGATCTTAAAAGGCGCATCTGCTGCTGCACTATGGGGCACCAGGGCAGCCAATGGTGTGGTGATCATAACTACCAAAAAAGGAGCAAGCAACGGTAAACTGAATATTAGTTTTAAGTCTACCTACTCCATTGACCAGGTAAATTTCAATTATCCTTTGCAATCCGCTTACGGACAGGGAACCGGAGGCCTATGGGCAGCCAATAATGCAAGAAGCTGGGGCGATAAAATTGCAAACAGGGCCGGTGGTGCCGATGCAGTAAATACCGGTGCCGACTATTTTGTTGGCTACCCTACCGGCAGAATCTATTATCCGATAACTGCAAAAAATAACAAAGAAACATTTTTAGACAAAAATTATAACAGCATTTTCCGCACAGGGCATTACCTCAACAATTCGTTATCAGTTAGCGGCGGAGATGCAAAGTCTAATTATTTTATGAGCATTGGAGATATGAACCAACAGGGTGTTATCCGTAATAACAGCAATTACCGCAGAACAAGTTTCCGTGTGAATGTGTCCAGGCAAATGAATAAATGGTTGAAGGTATCGAACAAAGCCTCTTATGTATTAACCAACTCAGACAGGGTACGAAGAGGTGCAAGCAGCGGTGGAGCCATGCTTGGATTGTTACGCACGCCTGCAGATTTTGATAACACTGATTATACAGGAAGTTATTACTCTTCCCCTACAGCAGCTTTTGTACCCAACAGGCAAAGGGCTTACAGAAGTTATCTGGGAACTTCAACCCCAGGTTTCAGCAACCCATTATGGACCATTAATAAGCAGGATAATAACAATAATGTGAACCGGTATATAAACAGCACAGAATTGTTTATCACACCCAATAAATGGCTGGATGTTACATTAAGGGCCGGTTTGGATTATTTTAATGAAAAAGAAATTACCTATTTACCTTATTACACCATTAATGCAGCTTCTGGCCTGTATAGCCGTGATGAGTTTAATCAAACCCAATTCAATATAGATTTCATTATCAGGGCAAGGAAAGATTTTGGAGAAAACATAAAAACAAATTTTTTGGCCGGATTTAATTACAATAGCACAAATGAAGGTCTGCTTAGTGCTACAGGCACCAGTTTTATTATTCCTGATGGGCCAAGGGATATTGATAATACACTCATTGCAAACAGAAACATTACTGACCGTTTTGAAGAAACAAGAACCAATGCGGGCTATGCAACCATTGGCACAGAATTATATAACCAGCTTTTTATTAATGCTACCGGCAGGCTGGAAGCCGCATCAACTTTTGGAGAGCTTTCCAATAACCGGTTTTTCTATCCATCGGCCGATGTGGCCTGGCAGTTTTCACAATTACCATTATTTTCCAATTCAAAATTATTTTCTTTTGGAAAACTGAGAGCTTCTTACGGTGTAGTGGGTATTCAGCCAACGGCATACAGAACAACTACCAATTTCTTTGTGCCAAACTGGACAGAGCTGCTGGATCCAAACCTGGATGGCAGTCTATTCGGCACCGGTACATATGTTCAAAGCCGTACAAAAGGCAATCCTTATTTAAGGCCCGAGAAGAAAAAAGAATTTGAAATAGGTGCCGATCTGAGGTTTATGAATAATAAGCTTTCGTTAAGTGCAACCTATTATTCCAATAAAACCACCGATGCATTATTGGATATTCCTCAGGCGCCTTCATCGGGTTACAATACATTATATGCCAATGCCGGTTCTATTGAAAACAAAGGAATAGAGTTAGACCTGTCTTACGAAATATTTAAAAAGAAAAACTGGATGGTTAGTGTAGATTGGAACTGGACAAGGAACCGCAATTTAGTAACCGATTTAAATGGCTCTGCTTCTATTTTATTGGGTGGCCTCAATGGTGTTTCTTCCAGGGCTGTTGAAGGCTTTCCATTAGGTGCACTTTGGGGTATCGGTTTTCAAAAAGATGTTAAAGGTGGCTATTTGCTGAATGCCAACGGTTTCCCTATGTCTGAAGTAGAACAAAAAGTGCTGGGCGATCCGAATCCGGATTGGAGAAGCGGTTTAGGATTTAATATAGAGTATAAAAATTTTAAATTGTATGCATTGTTTGAACATTCTCAGGGAGGAGACATCGTTGATGCAACCGAAGCAGTTTTGCGTGATTATGGCGTAAGCGCTACAACGGGGAATGAAACTACAGCCACAACCGATCTTAAAACCGCCAGTGGCGCTACTATATTGGCAGGTACTCCTTTCAGAGGCAATATCGGAAATTTTGGCGGCGGCAATGTGGCCCTTGACCAAAGCTGGTATAATGGCCTGGGTGGATTTTTTGGAAATGTGCTGGAGCCTTTTATTACTGATGCAAGCTGGACCCGGCTACGTGAAGTAACCTTGTCCTATCGTATCACAAAAAAACATCTTCCAAAATTTACCAGGCTAAGTTCTGTAAATTTTGAACTAACAGGACGTAATCTTTGGGTAAACAGTAAGCTTAAAACCATTGACCCGGATAGTAACCTGGAAGGTTCAGGATCTGGCAGGGGTATTGTTTATTTTAATAACCCGGGTTCAAGATCATACCTGTTTACCATAAAACTCAACTTTTAATTTACTAAACTGCTTTTATATGAAGAATAAAATTGCATTTGTAATCGTACTTATATCCATCTCTTTTTTATCCTGTAAAAAAATGGTGGAAGGAATCAATACTGATCCAAACAATCCGCAGGACGCAACTGCTGCAACGATGCTCACCGGAGTAGAACTTTCCAATGTACTCGTACAGGAAGGCGAACTGGCAAGAAGAGCAGGCATGTGGAGCGGATATTTTTCCGGCCAGCTTTTTCAATACAACAGCTACCAGTTGTACAATGTGATCGCTAATGATTATAATGATACCTGGAGCCAGGTATTTGCGGCTACCATAAAAAACTGCCGCTTAATGAGGCAAAAATCTTTTGAGGTGAATAACCGCAGGTTAGCCGGTGTTGCTCAGGTAATAGAAGCACATGCTGCCGGTACGGCATTGGCTTTGTGGGGCGATATTCCCTACAGCCAGGTGTATGATGAACGTTATCCCAATCCTGCTTTTGAGCCACAAGCTAAATTGTATGACTCTTTACAGGTATTGCTCGATAGTGCGATCAACAACCTGAATTCTGCATCATTTATAAATTTTGCAGCGCAGGATATTATTTACCAGGGAGATAATGTTAAATGGAGGCAGGCAGCCTACACTTTAAAAGCCAGGTATTATTTACAAACAAAGCAATATGCTTTAGCGCTGGCCGCTGCTCAAAATGGTATTAGTGTTGCTGCAAACAATATGGTAATGACACATATTGATAATGCAAATGGCTCAAACCTGTATTCGCAATTTATGGTGGATGAAAGGCCGGGTTTTATGAATGCTGCAGGAACCTATGCTGTTTCCATCATTAACCCCGCAGGAGCAAAATACAGGGGCAACCCCAAAACAAATGAAACTGGCAGGTACCGGTATTTATACAGAAGCGGTACTGATATTAATTATAATAATGTGGGCGGAGCTTTTCACAAAACAACTGCATTCCCATTAATTACTTATGGCGAAAACCTGTTGATACAAACAGAATGTGATTACCGGTTAAATGGATTTACTGCAGGCCTCAACCGCTTAAACACTTACCGTGCCTGGCTTAATACCGGTGCACATTTGAGCAGTACCTATGCAGTTGCCGGAACTTACCGGTATGACCCGTATACAGCCGCTGATTTTAGTAACGGCGGTATTGAAAATTCAAACAACCCTTTTGTAACCTATGCATTAACTGCCAATGCAACCGGTACTGTTACCGGTCCGGGTGCAGCTTCTATTACTCCCGCCAATGTAACCACTACCGGTTTTTCAGTACCTGTTTACAGAAGTATTGGAATGAAATTAACAGGCAATGCCAATGGCGACAGTACAACAACCAACCCCAACTGGGCAGGAGAAGGAACTTCCACAACCGTAAACGCAACCTTTACCGGCATTACATTTAATAATACAACCCGCTATGTTCAATACAATATTACCACTGCCCCTGGCTCAACTTTTGCCATGCAGAATATTTCTTTGCCGGTAACCGTAACCGGTGCAGGAACTTTACATGCAGCTGTTGCCTATTCAACCGATAATTGGGCCACATTTACATACCTCACTCCCAGCGGAAGTGCAGGGGAAGCAATCAGCAGTACCGTTTCATTAACTGTAGGATTAGGTGCCGCTGTTCCATTAACCAGTAACCGGTTTTCGGTGAGGCTGATCATCTGGAGAAAATTTGCATCCGTAGGAAACTTTGCTTCGGCAAATGTGGGCAGTACTTTTTTCACTTTGTCAACCATTCCGCCTGCATCATCCTTAACCCCCGACCAGGCATTGCTGAGGGAAATTTTAGAAGAGCGTTATGTAAGTTTCTTCGGGCAGATCGAAGGCTTTAATGATATGAGAAGGACGCAGAACGAAACCCTTGTACGGGTGCCTGTACTGCCAAATACAGGAGCACAATTGCCCCAAAGGTTTTTGTATCCGCAAAGTGAAATTGACAGGAATACATCAACACCAGGCCCGATTCCCGGAATATTTGTTCGTACACCTGTTAATCAATAACAGCTAAATTAAAACGGGGAAAAAGTAGTTATATCATTTTTTTATTGCTATACATCATAGCAAAAACAATTTTTATGTCGCTGAAAAAAATATTGATTGTTTTACCGGTTATTTTAAACCTGTCATGCAAGGCACAGCAGGTAATTACATTGTATACAGGCACGGCCCCATTTTCATTGCCTGTTGAAGACAATGAAACTGCTGCAAAATCCACCAGTGGCAACGGAAGGTTTTTTGTAAGCAATGTAACGCGGCCAACGCTAACCGTTTACCTGCCAAAAAAATCCAATGCTTCGGGCACGGCGGTGATCATTTGTCCGGGCGGTGGCTATAACCGGTTATCGATAGAAGATGGCGGTTATGAAGCTGCCAAAGTACTGGCAGATGCCGGCATAGCTGCATTTGTTTTAAAGTACAGAACCCAGCGTGATTCTGCTTATACCGATTACAGCAAAGTTCCCTTTATGGATCTAAAACAGGCAACAGATATTGTTTACAGCAATGCTGCAAAATGGCATATTGATACTTCCCATATAGGTATATTGGGATTTTCGGCAGGCGGCCATCTTACCACCATGGCAGCCACAACTTTTGAAATAAGAAAACCCGCTTTTACAATCCTCGCCTATCCCATTATCAGTTTTATGGATTCACTCACATCCAAAACATCCGGTTCCCGTGGAAATTTATTGGGCAAGGGTATAAGCCAGGAAATTAAAATAAAATATTCCCCGGAGCTTCATGTAACCCATGCCACTCCTCCGGCTTTTATTATTCATGCCGAAGATGACAAAACCTCCCTGGTTGGAAACAGCATTACCTATTACAATGCGCTACTTGCCAGTAAGGTACCGGCACAGCTTATCCTTTATAAAAAAGGCGGACATGGTTTTGCATTGTATAATAAAGAAGAGGATAAATACTGGATGCCTGATGCCTTAAAGTGGCTGGCCGTAAATGGTTTTTATAAACAATAGATCAGCAGGTTTATCTGCTTATTTATTTTTCAATCAACGTACAACTAATATAACTGATGAAATATTTAAAAACCCTGTATGTACAAGTAATTATTGCCATTGTCATTGGTATATTAGCAGGTCATTTCTATCCTTCATTTGCGGTTCAGTTAAAACCTTTGGGCGATGGTTTTATCAAGCTCATCAAAATGATGATCGCGCCCATCATCTTCTGCACCATTGTAACCGGTATTGCCGGTATGCAAAATACAAAAAAGGTAGGGCGCGTTGGTTTAAAAGCTATTCTTTATTTTGAAGTGGTGACCACACTGGCACTGATCATTGGGTTGGTTGTCATTAATATACTTAAGCCGGGTGTTGGTATGAATATTGACCCCGCATCATTGGATACAAAATCAGTAGAAAATTTTATTACCGAAAGCAAAAGCCAGTCGGTTGGAGATTTTTTAATGCACGTGATTCCGGAGAATATTGTGAATGCCATATCTAACAGTAATATTCTGCAGGTCTTGTTTTTTTCTGTATTACTGGGATTTGCCTTATCTAAAATTGGCGAAAAGGCTGCCCCGCTTTTAAAAGGCATACAATCGCTGGAAGATGGATTATTTGCCATCATTAAGATAATCATGAAAGTAGCACCACTGGGTGCATTGGGTGCCATGGCCTTTACCATCGGCAAATATGGCCTGGGTTCGCTTGCACAATTAGGGCAACTGATGGGTTCATTTTATATTACCTGTATTGTATTTATAGTGATTGTGCTGGGTGGCATATTAAAATTAGTAGGTTTTAATTTGTTTCGATTGCTGGCTTATATAAAAGAAGAGTTGCTCATTGTGTTGGGTACTTCTTCATCCGAAGCAGCATTACCAAGCCTGATCAATAAGCTGGAGAAGGTCGGTTGCTCCGAACCGGTAGTTGGCCTGGTAGTTCCAACCGGTTATTCATTTAACCTGGATGGCACTTCTATTTACCTTACCATGGCTGCAGTTTTTCTTGCCCAGGCAACCAATACCCCGCTTGATATCAGCCACCAGGTTACCCTGCTGCTTGTATTGTTGCTTACCTCTAAAGGCGCAGCAGGTGTTACAGGCAGCGGCTTTATTGTATTAGCAGCAACCTTACCAACCGTTGGCCATATACCGGTTGCAGCCATTGCATTAATTTTTGGTATCGATCGTTTTATGAGCGAAGGCAGAGCAATCACCAATATCATCGGCAATACCGTTGCTACCATTGTGGTGGCCAAATGGGAGAAAGAGATCGATATGGAAAAAGCTAAGGGGTTGATTGGGTAAAAAATCCATAAACTCTGCTTATATTTAAAAAACATTCCCGTTCTTTAAATATTTTCCATGTACAAAAAATTACTGCTTTGCCAATTAATTATTGCCTGTTGCTTATTTGCCCCGGCTCAATCTTATAAAAAACTCCACTTCAATGCTATTGTTATAGACACCCACAATGACATTCCCTCCACAGCCATTGAAAAAGGCGTTTCCTTTGATCAGAACCTGCAGTCAAAAACACATTCCGATCTGCAACGCATGGCCGCAGGTGGCGTAGATGCCCAATTTTTTTCTATCTGGTGCGATGGCAATAAAGAAAACCCATACGCCTGGGCCAACCGGGAAATAGACACCGTACTGGCCTGGACCAGCAGAAACCCCGGCAAGATGATGCAGGCTTTTACAGCAGCAGATATAAAAAAAGCAGTAGCACAAAAAAAACTGGGGGTGCTGCTTGGTGTAGAAGGCGGGCACATGATAGAAAATGACCTGAACAAATTAGATGCATTATACAAGCGGGGTGTTCGGTACATGACCATTACCTGGAACAACTCTACGGACTGGGCTACATCGGCACTTACAGAAACGGCCCCCTATAAATCTCCCCCAGTGGGGGAGACTTCGAAAGACTCTTCGAGAAAAAAGGGATTAACTGAGTTTGGAAAACAGGTTATAAAACGCATGAATGAACTGGGTATGTTGGTTGACCTGAGCCATGTGGGCGAACAAACTTTTTGGGACGCCATCAATACCACAACAAAACCGGTACTGGTTTCACACAGTTGTGTGTTCAGCATTTGTCCGCACCGGCGCAATTTAAAAGACAACCAGATAAAAGCCATTGGTAAAAACGGCGGCGTAATTCATCTTAATTTTTACAGTGGTTTTATTGATAGCAGTTTCGACAGCCGTACAGAAATATTCAATAATAACCATAAAGCCGAACGGGATTCTTTACTCAAACAAAACCCCGAGCCCTATTTTGCGGATGTGTTTTTGTTTGAAAAATATCCTGAAGAAGTAAAGGCATTAAGGCCACCGCTTGCTGCATTGATCGATCACCTGGATCATATTGTAAAACTGGTTGGTGTTGATCATGTGGGATTGGGCAGTGATTATGACGGCGTAAATTCTTTACCACAACAATTAGATGATATAACGGCCATGCCGCTGATCACCAAAGAACTTTTAGCAAGGGGTTACAGCAAAAAGGATATCCGCAAAATACTGGGCGAAAATTTTTTAAGGCTATTTAAAGCCAATGAACCTGTACAAAACTGATCATCATGAAACGTTTTTTTCTGCTGCTATGTATTCCGCTGCAATTAACTGCACAGCCATTTTCAAAAACAGAAATTGCCCGTTGGGAAAAACAAGCAGCCAACATCACCATCATCCGCGACAATTATGGCATACCGCATGTGTATGGCAAAACAGATGCCGATGCGGTATTTGGTTTATTGTATGCCCAATGCGAAGATGATTTCAGAAGAGTGGAGATGAACTATATTGAAAAGCTGGGCCGCTTATCGGAAGTGAACGGTGAAAAAGACCTCTACAATGATCTGCTGATCAGGCTGGTGATCGACAGTGCAGATGCCATCAAAGATTTTGCAAAAGCGCCAGACTGGTTAAAAAAAATATTGAATGGTTATGCCGATGGTATTAATTATTTTCTCTACAAAAATCCACAGGTAAAACCGGCATTGCTTACACACTTTCAACCCTGGTATCCTTTGCTTTGGACCGATGGCAGTATTGGCGCCATCAGCACCGGCGGCATTACAACCGGTGAGTTAAAGAATTTTTATTCGGGCAAAGATGAAGCCATTGTAAAAAAAGAATTTATTGAACCCGAAACAACAGGCTCCAATGGTTTTGCTTTTGCACCAAAAATTACCGCATCGGGTAATGCCATTTTATATATCAACCCGCATGTTACCTTTTATTTTCGTCCCGAAGTACATATGGTAAGTGAAGAAGGCCTGAATGCTTATGGTGCCGTTACCTGGGGCCAGCCATTCGTTTACCAGGGTTTTAATGAACATGGCGGCTGGATGCACACTTCATCAGAGGCTGATATTTCGGATCTGTATATTGAAAAACTCATAAAAAAAGAGGGCAACTGGTTTTATGAATATGAGAAAACACTTAAACCCGTGATCAAAAAACTGATCCCTATTAAATATAAAACAGCTGCAGGGCTGCAGGTAAAAAATTTCAATACCCTCTTTACACATCACGGGCCCATTATGGCAAAGCGCGACGGGCAATACATCAGTTTACGACACAACAACCGTGACACCAAGGGCTTTATGCAAAGCTGGCTTCGTACCAAGACAAGGAGTTTTGCCGATTTTAAAAAAACCATGGACATGGGTGCCAACCCCAGCAACAATACCGTGTATGCCGATGCCGAAGGGAATATCGCTTACTGGCACGGCAATTTTTTACCCAGGCGGGATGCCGATTACGACTGGAGCAAACCGGTTGACGGAACCACGGCAGCAACCGAATGGCAGGGATATCATACAGTAAATGAAAGCGTGCACATCTATAATCCCCAAAACGGCTGGTTACAAAACTGCAACTCAACCCCATTTACAGTGGCAGGCAAATTCAGCCCCAATAAAAATGATTACGCACCTTATTTAGCCCCTGATAAAGAAAATTTCAGGGGAATCAATGCCGTACGTGTGCTCGATGAAGAAAAAAAATACACGTTAGATAAAGTAATTGCTGCCGGTTACGATAGGTACCTGGCTGCCTTTGAAAAACTGATCCCTGCCCTGGTGAGGGCCTATGAAAAAAATGCTTTCCCGGATGACCCTGCATACAACCAAATAAAAGAGGCTGTTGCCCTTTTAAAAAACTGGGACCTGCATAGCGGAGAAAATTCTGTTGCCACCACCCTGGCAATACTGTGGAGCGAAAAACTATCGCCGGATATAGCAAAGATCAAATCAGCAGGGGCCAATGCCGGCCAGGTTGAAAAAACAAATGAATTTGCTGCAACTGCATCACCCAATCAGTTGATACAACCGTTATTTGAGGTTACCAAAGCGCTCATTAATGATTTTGGTAAATACCAGGTTCCCTGGGGAGAAATAAATCGTTTTCAACGCATCTCCAATGAAATTGAATATACGTTTGATGACAACAAACCCAGTTTACCGGTAGGTTTTGCCTCTTCTACTTTGGGTATGTTGCCATCTTACATTAGCAGAACATTCCCCGGCACTAAAAAAAGATACGGTGTACATGGCAACAGTTTTATTTGTGTGGTTGAATTTGGCCGCCCCACAGGGCCCGGTGGGCAGGGTCCTTCCGGCAAAAAAATAAAAGCAAAATCTTTATTAGCCGGTGGCGAAAGTGGCGATGTAAATTCCAAACATTTTTTTGACCAGGGGTTGATGTACAGCAAGGGGCAATTTAAAGAAGTGTTGTTTTATAAAGAGGATGTGTTGAAGCATGTGGAAAGGAAATATCATCCGGGGGAGAAATGATCAATTAAAATCAAAAGCCCTCAAAAGAAAAATCACTGATGGCATTGATCATTGGTTGCTTTTATAAGCCCTCGCAGCAATTGCGATCTATGGAGAGATTGGTTTACGCTCCCAGCTTTGTATTTTTAATAATCCTTACATAATGACTTCATAAGTAATAAATCTTTGTACAATTGCAAAGCATCTTCCTTTTTATCAAAACGGGAAACTACTACATTCTGCTCATCAGATATTTTAAAAGTAACTTCATATTCATTTGCTGCATTTTCATAAACACTAATACTTCCCTTGTATTTAATCGTGGATTTAAATATTTTCACCAGTTCTTCTTTACCGGTAAAAGGTTCCATGTAGAAAAAATTAAACCTTTCGTTATAGGATAGAATAACTTCTCCTCCAGGTGAAAATAAAATATGTCTTTTAAGCTTACCGCAACATTTTATTTTATCGTTAATGGCCTGGGCTGTGGTAGTAAATTTGTCGGGTAACGGCAGGATATTGGGTTCAGCAAAAACTGCAGTTACCATATACTCTTCTTTGGTATTTACGAACACCGGATGGCTATAAGTAATATTTGGGTGTTCAAAAAAATAGGATGTGCTCTGGCCTGATTCTTCAGACTCTGTGAATTTGTACCCCTTGTGTGTCAAAGGAATTTTAATGTCGTTATAACTCTTTCCCACAATATTGCGAACGAATGACCAGGATTTTACTTCGGGAGAAAAAACCCGTGTGCTGAAAACAGAAATGGTATTTTGTGCAGCAGGCTTTTCCTGATGTAATACTGTGTTCTTATCTAAAATGTCCTTGGAGGGAAAGAAACCCTGAAACAAATATGTACAGGAAAAAAAAAGTATAGTAATGCCTGTTAGTTTCACGTAAGCAGTTTAAATTTATTTCAAAATAAAAAAATAATTAGATATTACAAAATAAAAAATAGCCAGCCAGGCATATTAATTTCAAAAGATTATTCACCCGATGGCATAGCCGCAAATGAAACCAACTAAAAGAAATATTGTTGAAGGCATTAACCACATGGGCGATTTTTATGTTGCCATGCCCGAAATAGCAAAACTGATAGAAGCAGAATATACCGAAGCGGATCTTGATAAAGCATATGCAGATGCGATGAATCTCCCTGAGATCCAGGATTATCCTCCCCTGGATGATGACCATGATGGCTATGGCCTCTGGTGGACAAACTGGACATTAAAAGGCAACTGGCTGAGCTTTACCATCTGTTTTGAAAAATACGAAATGCTGTATGGCTGGCAGATCAACTGCCCCGATGAAGAAACCTATTATGAGGTAAAGGCAATCATGGAGAATTTATTATAAGCCTTATTTTACTAAATAAATCCTGATGATCTCTTCGACTTTCATGTATGGAATGGAAAGTTCTTCCAGCAGTTTTTCAATTTCTTCCGTATGATCCTCCAGTTTTACCGTGATCAATTTTCCGTCTTTTCGTTCTTCTATCGGATCAACTTCTATCCATTCAATTTCATTCCCGGGGTATGGCCCCTGGTTTTCTGTTTCAAAATAACCATCGCTTGGCTTAATGACCCAGTTACTCCAGGTAATATTTAATGATTCGTTTTTTATTTTCAGCCTGTATGTATATGGTTGTGCTTTAACTGCATAAATAAAACGTTCCACAGGATCAAAATAATATGGTTTCGAATTAATCACAAAATCACATTGCGGCAATAAGTTTTTTAATTGCAACAACTTTTCTTTAATGGTATCTACATCCTCAGCTGAAAACATAAGTGTTTTAAGCAGGGTAAGTTTATCCAAGTGTAACAGGCCATCAATGGTAATATTTGTATTTTTTAAATGTAACAATTCAAGGCTGGTAATTGTATTCAGGTCCTTTACACAATCGTTATCAACGCTACAACCTTTTAGTTGTAATTCTTTTACATAGTCCATCCCTGCAAGCAACCTGATGCTTTCATTGGTAATTTCAAGTTCATTCAGGTCCAGCATATCAACGCCTTTTACACCTTCCATGATATAAGCAAACCCTATATCATCCAGGTCATCAATATGCCTGAGGTCAAGGTGATGGTAGTAAGATTGTGTTTTACCGAATGGATCACCAAAACGATTCTTCCAGTATTTTTGGTTTCGGGGCATAATGATGATTGCTTATGTAAACTTTGGCAAAGTTGTGAACATTAAAAATATTTTAAAACAACCACAATTAGCTAAATTTAAATTCCTGTTTTAAAAAATATAAGGATTGATGATAAAATAACAGTCATGATAAAATCAATTTCCCGCCGGCAAATTTTTGAAATGAGCAACATGGCAGATGTTGAGCTAGCTGCAAGACAAAGCTTTTATTTTAAGGGCTTCGACGGGGAAGACCCTGCCCTCATTTCAAGCATATTACCGTTTTACGATCATAGTGTACCGCTGTTCAATAATAATAACCTGGCTGCGCAGTTTTGTATATTGGTTTATGATGAAGAATTGAATGGAAGCACTTACGAAAATGGTTTTGCTGCTGCCTTTGTAAAGTTTTTAAAATGCCTGGAAATAGAACAGGTAATACTGGCACAGGACCTATGCCGTGCCTGGGATGAATTTGGATTTGATACAAATGAAGTTCGTATTCAATTTAAAAAAATGGTTGGGTCTGAAACCGGAACAAATGGTTTCTTGCTCGATCATGCTTCGTTAGCAGATATAATTCCTTTGCTTTTTTACAATAACCCCGATGAAGGCGATTGTTCTTTCTATACCCTTAGCAGCGATTTTCAACTTGGTATCTTATACTGGAAAGGAAACCTCCATACCTTGTTTTATGAAAAAGATCTGGCTGAATTGTCTGCAGCAGCCAGGGAGGCTAAACTGTTAATGGGCGACAGGGAACTTGCTTTCAATTACCAATATGGAAAAAAATTTAAATGATACTATATTCCTAAATGTCGTTATTGCTTCTCTTTCGGCACTTCCCTTAAATGATACTCCTGAATCAACGCAGGATTCTCCGGCGATAATGTAAAATACACTTCCATATTTATTTTTTGGCCTTCAATAATAAAACTGCCACGCAACTGGTTCTCGGGTTTTGTTGCTTTTACCGAAATTATTTTACCTGCTTTACTGTATAAATCTTTTGCTTCTTTCTTCAAACTGTCAATGGGATAATCGGGAAAAAAGTTTTCGGCAAAGATGCCGCTCTGTTCGGCATTGTTCCAGTCGGGTAAAATCTTCAGCAATTCATTTTTGCGTTGTTCTAATATTTTTGAAGGAATGATTTGCCGGGGTTGCAAGCCGGCTATTTTAATTATAGTATCCAGCACCCGCAGGTTTATGCCGCCCATGGGCGCATAGGTACGATTACCAAAAGCAACCACACCAATGCCATAATCGGGCATGATGCGCCACTGGCTTCCAAAGCCGGGCAGTCCACCGCTGTGCGCAATATAGGTTCTGCCCTCGCAGTCATTCATCCAGCCCAAACCATAGCAATAAGCTGCTGTAACAGCACAGGCTCTTCCGTCGGGGAATTTAAAATTTGGATTGAAGCCATTCCAGCGCCAGGGATGATGCATTTCCCTTACCGAACTTCTTTTTATCGGCCCGTCATCGGTTGCATTGTTGGGGGGCCAGGCACTCAGGTGAAAAGCCATGTAGTTTGCAAACTCATCAATAGAACTGATCATGGCACCCATCGCACCCCAGCTGCCGTCTTTGGTATCGTGCAGCAATGTTTCTTCATTCCATTTTTCATTCAGCCAGCGGTAACCATGAGCGAGTTTATCGGGTGCAACGTCTCCAAATTCGTAGGTTGTTGTTTTCATGCCCAGCGGATCCAGGATATGTTTTTTGATATACTCCTGGTAACGCATACCCGAAACCTTGCTGATGATCTTTCCCTGCAGGGCAAAGCCAAGATTGCTGTATTCAAAAGCAATGCCCGGCGGGTTGGAAAAAGAGATCTGTTTACCAATAAATTCCATCAGGTCCTTATCCGTATCGGCCAGTTGCCTGTCGCCCCAGGGATTGTCTTCCGGAAAACCCGCACCATGCGTCATTAAATGGCGGATGGTAATATGCGGTGCATCGGCTGTGGGGTATTTTACGTTTTTTAATTCAGGTATATATAAATAAGCGGCTTCATCCAAATTCAGTTTTCCTTCATCCCGTAATTTTAAAATAGCCATGCAGGTAAAACTCTTACTCATGGATGCAATACGAAACAGGGAGGAAGTTGTTGCCGGAATTTTCTTTTCTATATCGGTATAGCCATAACTGTTTTTATACAGCAGTTGCCCGTCTACCACAATACCAAAGGCTATGGCGGGAAAATGATTATCTGTTGCGTGCTTTTTATACAGGCTGTCGACCACCGCAAAAGCGGCTTTAATTTTTTTCTCCCGATAGCCATCGGGACGGTTGGCATCTGCAAATCCAGCAGGCACATAAGCAGAATCGTACAACACTGCTTCTGCAGCTGTTTTATTTGCTGCTTGTTTGCAGGAAATGAAAATGGTAATGACTGCAATGAATAGAAAATGTTTTTTCATGAGCTATAGTTTACTGTTTATATTTTATACCAACACATTACCAGCCACCACCACCACCGCCACCACCACCGCCACCGCTGCTGCCACTGCTAAAGGAAGACCCCCCGCCCGATGAACTGGATGGAGGCGTACTTGCCGAAGAGATGGCACCGCTGAATGACGAAGCAAAGGATGAGCCGAAACTGCGGGTATCACGGGAAAAGCTTTGCGAAAACGAAGTAGCAGCTGCGCCACTAATTACCGCTGTATTAATGATCTCTTCAAATTTTTTCCCCCATTCAATTTCACAATCCAGTGCAATGGCAAAGGGTAAATACTTTTCGTACAGCTCCAGCGATTTTACCGGCGGGCTCATCATATCAAATCTTTTTTCATCAGCCGTAGCTAAGAACATGCGGAATCCTTCTATTTTATCAACCAGCTTCCGGCCAAGCGGACTGTATGCTTTTAATAATTTTATAAAGATCCGGAACACCATGGAACACAGCATGATACCCCCAATAAAATATCCGATCTGCCAGAAATTAGAAAGCTGCAATGCTTTAAACAGGTCAATAAGCCCCCAGATACCTGCTGCCAGGCAAATGAGCCAGGGCACTGTAGTATAAGAACTGTTAAGGGCAAAAAAGCCTTTGTAATTGCTTTTTACCAGGCCGTCGTTGTTCTTATATTTACTTTCGCAATAGGTCTGTATGGCTTTGTTCAGATCGGCCAGGTTACTGTTGTATTTTCCTTTTTCAATGCGGTTGCCAATCAGGTCAATTACATCGCTCCCGAAATCTTCATAATTGCTAACGGGATTTTTTTCCGGTAAATTACTTTTTCTGATGGCGTATTCGTTGTGTTTAAAAATAAGTCCATCCCTTTCTACATCAATTTTTATTTTATTGCGAACAGCAGCATCTACCATGGTTGCAGCGGTTAATTGCTGACTGAACTTTTGGTTGTGTATATAACCCAATGCTGCAGGCCCATAGCCCGCTGGTGGTTCAAACAGCGGATAAATTGTTCCTTTCTCCGGGTCGCGGCCATACTTAAACCAGAAGATAAAACAGAAAAAGGCAGAAAATAATGCGGCAATGGGTAAAAAGAAAACGGCCTTATTGTTCCACACATAATATTTTATGGTTTGCCAAATGGAAGGTTCGGTTTTTACAAATCCTTTTGGCCATGATGTGGCAATGGTAAAACCATTATAAGATGGCAGGGAAGCCGTAGTTTTAAAAATAATGATGGTGCTGTCGCCGTTGGTGGTTGTAGTAAAGTTGCAGTTTTCGAAACTTGCGCCCTGCGGTCCGGTGTAACATTTATTTGATAGGGGCAATGCGCCCTTTGGCAAAATAACGGTACAACTTGCCGAATCTATTTTAAATGACCACCCGTTGCCGGTAACATTCCAGTACAGTTCATCAAAGTCTTTTAATGATTTAAGTTGATGATCTGTTTCGTACGTGATGCTGTAAGTATATGCTCCATTTTCTAAAAAAACATCTTTGCTTCCGGTGTACACCAAAATACCATTCTCATGTTTTTCGGTATGATATTTTTCTGGTTTACCATCACGCAAAACTTCTTTTATTTTAAAGGTTGTGTTCTGAAAAATTTTATACTTATTGATGTAGTAAAGCGGAAAAGCCCTTACAATGCCTCTTTTGATCTCATTGTTTACAGCAACCTCTTCTGATGCGGCGTCATTGGCATATACAGAATTAGTTTCGCCGTTACCATTATGTATTTTTATTACTTCCTGCACCAATAGCTTGCCATCGGTGCCAATGCGTACCGTACTGTTAAAGCTGGTGATCCGGTCGCTGTTGTTGAGCGATGTATATTTCGACAGTGCTTTGTTTTCAGAAAAGGTTTTGCGGATCTGCACCTGAATTTCTTCAATATACAATCGCTTATTGCTGTAAAACTTTGACAGGCTTTTATCAACCGGCTTTATTTTTTGCTGCGTTTCCAGTACCGTAAATGCCTGTGTTATCTTTTGTTTGCTCATCGTCTGCAGCATATTCTTAATATCAGGATAGGCCGCCTGTGCCATAGGCTCCGGAATGCTTTTTTCTGTTAAAAAAAGAGTTGCTTCATCATAAAACAAGGAATCAACTTCGGCATCAGTCAAATAATATTCGCTGGTCCTGGTAAAATAATAATGAGGGGTTTTTGCCTTTTGTGCATCTGCAAAAAAGACAGCAAAAAGAAAAGCAAGCAGGGTAATAATTTTCCGCATTTAATTTTACGGTTATAAAAATGAAAAACTGCGAGGCAATACTATTTCTTAAAACTTTACCTTGGGAGCCACTTTAGCTTCCGCATCTTCGGCAAAGAAAACAGCCGGTTTAAAGCCAAAACTGTTGCCCACCATATTTTTAGGGAACACGGCAAGGCTCTGGTTGTATTCCCGAACTGTGCCATTGTAATAGCGACGGGCATCATTGATCTTTTCTTCAACCTGCGCCAGTTGTCCCATCAGTTCCTGAAACTGGGCATCGGCTTTCAGATCGGGATAATTTTCTGCTACAGAAAGTAAATTAATGAGGGCCTGCTTCAGTCCGCCGGAAGCTGTATTTTGTTCTTCAACTGTAGACGCACCGGCGCTCTGGTTGCGCCATTTGATCACTTCAATAAGTGTTTGGTTTTCGTGTCCTGCATATCCTTTTACGGTTTCCACCAGGTTTGGTATCAGGTCATTTCTTTGCTGCAAACAGGTGCCCACACCGCTGGCTCCTTCCTGGGTAAGAATGCGTTCTTTGGTAAGTTCGTTGTAAATTTTAATAATGCCGGCTATAAGTATAAATATTCCAATGCCGAAAATGATAAGAAGCATAGCAGAAATGGACATGGTTGAAGTTTTGGTTGTATAAAACAGTTTTAACTATGTGAAAGTATATTTTCTTTTTTCAAAAACCAACTTTAGTGGCTGTATAAATAAGTAGTGAGCTGAACTGGTTTCCTGAGTGTAACGGCACAACAGCCTCTTTATTTTCACAAAAAAATGTTTTACCGCATTTATATCTTTAATAGTTTATCTTGAAGAAAAATTACTCCGTACTTGAAAAAATTACTTTCGTTTTTCCTTCTCCTTTTCTTATTAAACGACACTATTAGCCAATCGCAGAACCTGGGTACATCACCCGAAGTAAAACAACTGGCTGCCGGCACAAACCACAGCATGGCTTTATTAGTTGATGGAACCATTTGGACCTGGGGTAAAAACAGCAGCGGGCAATTAGGTGATAGCTCCACTAAAGATAGATACATGCCTGTTAAAATTGGAACTGATAGCGCCTGGAGGTTTATAGCCGCAGGAAATAATATAAGCTACGGTATTAAAAGCGATGGCAGTTTATGGGGATGGGGAACAAACAAAGTAGGGCAATTAGGCATAAGCACCCGCAACTTTAAATATGATTATTGGGCGCCTGTACAAATTGGTACAACTACCGACTGGCAGACAGTATGCCCCAGTATTTCGTTTACAATAGGTTTAAAAAAAGATGGAACTATTTGGGCCTGGGGAAATAGATTAGACAACCTTCAGGAACAGGAAAGTAACCCTTACCAACCCGTAAAATTAACCGGCAACGATAACAGCAACTGGGCTGCCATTGCCGCAGGCGATGATTTTTTTGTGGCCCAAAAAAATGATGGTACACTTTACACAAGAGGACTTTTCAATAACACACAATACAACGATGGGGGCAAAACTGCATTTTATAAAGTGAATGATGATACTGACTGGACAAGTTTTAGTGCAGGCAAACAACATGTGGTGGCCATAAAAAAAGATGGCAGCTTATGGGGCTGGGGCAATAACGAAGTGGGGCAGTTGGGCAATGGGAGTAACAGTAACGCTAAAAACCCGGTAAAAATTATAAGAGTGAATGACTGGCAAAAAGTGACCGCTGCCGGTGATTATACTTTTGCATTAAAAAAGGAAGGTACAGCTTGGTTTTGGGGTAAAGCTTTTTTTAAGAATTCAAGAGACAAATATTTTACTAACCCGGCGTCTCTCCCCTCTGAGCGAACCTACATTTGCCTAGCAGCGTCATCTAAAACCTTTTTGTTAAGCTTACAGGAAGAAAAACTCCGTGGCTTAGTAGAAGATTATAAAGAAGCGTATGGGCAGGAAAGTACGATTAAAATGTTCATTAAGTATTAAAATAAATCTAATCAACTATATAATTAAATCAAAGTTTTACTAAACAAATTTTTTATGAAAGGGCATCTATTAATACTATTATTTTTAATTTTTTCGACAACCTCTTATTGTCAGGAAAAAGCAAGTTTGACTAAAGAAGAAACGGTAAATTATTTAAAAAAGAAACTCAACGATATTGAAGGTTATGCAGGTAGCAAAACATATGTAAATAGTTGCTCAATTAGTAGTGGAGACAATTGTAAAATTGATTATAGGGTAGAAAGTAGTAATATGGTTTTAGCAGAAGTCAAAAGCAGATCTTTTGAAGATGTCGGGCTTATAAAAACGTCGTTGAAGATTTCTTTTGATTTGACCTTGGTAAAGGAAATACAGGATTTAGGAGGGAATGAAAGCGTAGGAAAAATAAAAGTTGTTCTTAGCTCTAGTTCTGGGAAACAGCAAGTGGTCAAAAATGAAGTAATAAAATTAAGAAAGAATGGAGCCGATGAATATGAAAGAGTATATCCCGATGCTCCAGAGTTTGCTTTATATTATAAGAAAACTGTTGAAAAGCTTAATGAGAATTCATTTAGTAATTATGTGTACCTATATTATTTAAAGGCTGATGATTCTAATTTTAGTAAAATAAAAAAAGCTTTCGACTACCTGATTGCACTTTGCAAAGCAGAGGATGACCCGTTTGGTAATTGATGATGCTTAAGTTGCAGTCCCTATGATGGTTAAAATCCAACTCAAAATATTTTACTAATATCCATTTTCTTGATAAAATAGCAGACAATAAATATTCTTTAATTAAATGATTAAAATGAAAAAACAGATACTAGTTTTTGTTTTGACTATTTGTTCGTTAGTAGCATATTGCCAAGACAAAGCAACCCTAACCAAGGAAGAAACTATAAATTATCTGAGAAAAAAATGTCAGGAGGTAGTTGGATTTTCACGTGTCATTAACAAATATGGCGAATCAAATAAAGTTACTAAGGCAGACATATCAATTGACGATTGTACTATTACCTACACTTCCTATACTAAAGATGTTGCGTTGGATATTCAAACTAGCTATCCCATAAAATATTCATTTAATGCAAAGGACATAAGTAACATTTATGTTTCGAAAGAACTTTATGGAGGTGGTTCCGCAGGAATTATAGAAATATATCTAACTAACCAAACCGGCCTAAGGACAGTTATCGGACAAGGAGGTCCCGTAGCAACAATGAGAATTGAAATTAACTTTTTGGCTGCAGATGTAACAAATTTTGACAAGATTAGAAAAGCACTAGAGCATATAAAAGCCTTATGCAAAGCAGAAGATGATCCATTCGGAAATTAATTCATATAAAATTCCTGCCGCCTCATGTTGGTAAAAATAATTTTAACTGCATTTTTATTCCTTAGCTTAAATATTGCGTATACGCAAACTTCTGGTATAGGCAACGTAATTTCTGTAGAGTCAATAGCAAAAAAAATTGAATCAAACAAAGAAGGGATAATAAAAGCAAAAAATAATTTGGTTCAATTGGAAGATGCACTAAATAGTAAACTTCAGAAACTAAGAGATGAAATAACGGCTTTGTATAAAGAAAGGGATAATATCATAAGCGATATGAAAGTTGGCGCAAGATGCAGCCAATGCAACAAGTGGAAATCTGAATTTGAAAAGAATGGAGAAAGTTTTCAAAAACATCTTGGGGACGTAAACGGGTACGCTGTTCCAGCAACCACTTCAGAGTTAGAAGAAACTAGAAAAAAATATACGGAACGTATTGCATTGAAGAAAGTGCAATTACAGAATATAGAAAAAGGCGATAACGGAATATTGAAAAAGAAAGAAGATATTGTCAAATTAGAAAAAGAAAACGAAACGCTCTGCAACAGTATTACAACTCAAAGCAAAACATATGAAACGACTGTATTTTCTGAAGCCAAAAATAAACATAACCAATGGATTGGAGACCTGATGAATTATGCTTCATCAATTCTTATAGCAGACGATAAAATAACGATAGCCAAAACCAATGTAATTAAATACAAGAAAGAGTTTGAAACAGAAGCAGAAAGAATTCGTGAACAAGTAAAAACTGATACAAAGGAGGCACAAAATAAGTTGACTGCCGATATTGATGTAAATGAACAAAAAAGCCAATTAATTCTTACCGAACAAAAAGAATACCTGTCTCCTGTTGAAAAACAACTTGCAGAGCTTAAAAAGCAGAAAAGTACATTGGATTGGGATTTAAAAAAAACTACAATCACTCCCACAGAAAAAGATTCATTATTAAAAAATCAACAACAACTAATTATTCAAATAAACGGGCTTAATAAGAATATTCAACAATATAAAGCAACAGTAAAATCAAAACTTTCACAAATAGAATCAGACAACAAAAAATTAAAAGATGATATATGGGAGCTTACCGTAAATCTTCCTAAAAAACAAGAACAGGAAGTGGCAAAGATTAAACCCACTTATGACACCAAAATAACAGCTGCCAATGATATGGCCAGCAGGGCCACCACTGAATTAACTTTGGCAAGAAAGACATATGCAGATAAGGCCACAGTATATAAAAACAGCAATAGCGACTATATTGATATTGTAATTTTAGAAAGCAACAGAATGCTTAGTGCTGCTCAAATGGTAAACTGTTCTGTATGGAATGAAGTAAGAGGTATGGTAGCTACAAACTGGAGCAAAGTGTTTCCCTGTGTCAACAACATTACTACTTTAGCAAAACCCTTTAGTTCAAATGTATTTAATGCCTACTGTTCTGGTACATCATCATCTGCTTATTTAACTTCTTATAAATCTTTCTTGTCAAGTCTTAATGCAGATGATAAAGCAGCCATTAAGGCAAACAGCAATGCAGATTGGTTTAATTTAATAACAAAGTAAAATTTACTCTTCCAAGCAACGTCTCTTCCATAGCCATGTTAGTAAGCCAAAGTCGTTGCTAATAAAAGAAAGATAAAATAACAAAAGTTGTTGGAAAATTTTTTAAATATTATTAAGGCTACAATAAATAATTAACTTGCTATATAACATATTTAACTAACACTAAATTTTTATAAAATGAAAATTATAACTAAAAAAAATTTACTCTTTTCAATATATTTAATTGCCTCTTTTTTAGCAAATGCTCAAGTAAAAGATAAGGATGGTAACACCTATAAAACAGTAACCATAGGCTCTAAAATTTGGATGGCGGAAAACCTTAATGTTAGTCATTTTAATAACGGTGATATTATTAAACAAGCAAAAACTACTGAAGAATGGGAAAATGGTTATAAAGCAAATAAGCCATTGTGGTGCTATGTTAATTTTGATGCTGGTACAGAAAAAAAGTACGGGAAATTATATAACTTTTTTGCAGTAAATGACATTAAAAAACTTGCCCCTGTAGGTTGGCATGTAAGTACTGACGAAGACTGGACAACAATGATTAATTTTTTGGAAGAAGACAAAGCTGTACCAAAATTGAAAAATACCGAAGGCTGGAAAACAGGTGAATCTGGTATGAATGGAACCAATGAAACCGGATTTTCTGCAATGCCCGCTGGCTTTATGTCCTATTTCGGAAAATTTCTTGCCACTGATAGATTTGCACATTTTTGGACCTCTACAATTATTGAAGGTAAAAACAAAGGTTGGTCCCGATCTATTGATTTTAGTAATTATGTAAGAATACAAAGACATTGGGATGCCTCAGCAGGTAATGGGCTCTCTGTAAGATGTGTTAAAGATTAATTTTGAAAATCAATAAGTATAAATATTATTGCAATACCTATTTATAATTTTTATGAAAAGTATAATTATTGCTATTTTTTGTTGTGCCATGCTTCCTATTGCATCAACAGCCCAAACCAAACAAAAAGCCGAAAAGGAATTTGTAAACGAACTGAACAACCTTTTAAAAAAATCTAAAGACAATGACCATTGGGATTTGAAAGGCAATATGACCATTGAAAAGGGTTTTGCTATTGATAAGCAAGGCCTGCTATCTGTAACGGTTCGTTTTACAGAAGAAGGAAATTTTATTTTAAAAAAAATGGTGGCACCTGTAAAAAATGCCAAAGAAGTATTGTATGATTTGTACCTGATACTAGCGTATTCAGAAAAAGAAGTAACGGTTTACCAATCGGAACTTAACAGTGCTACATTAAAAGAAGTAAACAAAAATATTTATTTTCACCTTGGCGCACCCGGTGCCAAGAATGGGAGAAATACGCAGAAAAAATTAGAGCAACTGTTGAATAATATTTTAAAGTATTATTAGCTCCCGGATTTTTTATATTTCTCTCTGCAATAAATACACACTAATTATTCTATCCTTTATCACATACGGAAACCATAGCCAATCCATCAACTTTAGTATTTCTGCTGTATGGTCTATTTCATTTACTGGCAATACAGTTCCTTCTACATTTTTTTCAATGGGGTTAATCTCTAGCCATTCAACATCGTCAACAGCATAGGGGCCCTGTGCTGCAGCTTCAATATAACTATCGCCGGGTTGGGTAAGCCATTGGCTCCAATCTTGTACTATCAGTTGATTTTTTATTTTTAGCCGGTAGGTAACTGGTTGCTTTTTTATGCCATAAATAAAAAGGTCAATTGTATTATAGACATACGGTTTTGAATTGATGGTAATTTCACATTCTGGTAGCATTAATTTTAATTGTACCAATTTTTCTTTTATACCGGTTACATCATCTGCTGAAAACATCAGGGTTTTTAGTTTTTTCAACTGGTTCAATTGCAGAAGCCCATCAATGGTTATCCGTGTATCTTTTAAATGCAGGAATACCAGTTCTTCTAGTTGGTTCAAGCTGCTGATACAGCCATTATCCAAATGGTAGCAATCTTTTGCCCGTAATTCATTTACATACTCTAAGTGGGTGAGTAGCTTTATACTATCATTGGTTATCTCCGTTTCATTCAGGTCCAGCATATTAATGCCCCTTACATGAGTTAGCATATAAGCCAGTCCTTCGTCGTCTAAATCAGGTATTTGCCGTACATCAAAATGGTGATGATAAGGTTCGGTATTAAGTGGTCCAAAACGTTGTTGCCAGTACTTTATTTTTCGGGCCATATTTACTAATTATATTTTATGCACATTAGTAGTTTATCAACTTCTTTACACATTCATCCAGCCTGCTGTAGGCCATAAAATTTTTCTCCAGTTCCATATTAAACGGAATGGGGGTATCCAGCGAAGCACAACGCATTACCGGTGCATCTAAATGATCAAAACAATGTTCAGCGATCCAGGCTGCTATTTCGCCGCCAATGCCACCGATCAGTGTGTCTTCGTGCAACAGTAATACTTTGCCGGTTGCGGCAACCGCTTCTTTGATGGCATCATAATCCAATGGCAGCAAGGTTCGCAGATCTAAAATATGAATGGAGATATCCGGATGATTTTTTGCATAGTCCATGGCCCAATGCACACCGGCACCGTAGGTAATGATGCTGATATCATCGCCGCTGGTAACCAGCCTGGCCTTGCCGATTTCCACTTCATAATATTCCTCAGGCACATTACCGCTTACAGAGCGATACAAAGCCTTGTGCTCAAAATATAAGACCGGGTTGGGATCGTTGATGGCAGCGATCAGCAAACCTTTGGCATCGGCAGGCGTACTGGGGTAAACCACTTTTAATCCCGGCGTATGTACAAACCAGGCTTCGTTGCTCTGGCTGTGAAAAGGCCCGGCGCCCACACCGCCACCGGTTGGCATGCGTATCACCACATCTGCGTTTTGCCCCCAGCGGTAGTATATTTTTGCCAGGTTATTGATGATCTGGTTAAAGCCCACGGTTGCAAAATCGGCAAACTGCATTTCCATAATGGCTTTGTATCCTTCTAAACTTAAACCCAATGCAGCACCTACCACCGCACTTTCGCAAATGGGGGTGTTGCGTATCCGGTCTTTGCCAAATGCTTCCACAAAACCTTCGGTTATTTTAAAAGCACCTCCGTATTCGGCAATATCCTGCCCCATGATGATGAGGTTGGGATGTTTCTGCATGGATTGATGAAGGGCTTCTTTTATACCATCGATGAACCTGAAATCGTTTCTCGTTTCTCGTTGGTCGTTTCTTGTTTCTTGTTGAGCCTCCAAATCGGCAGCTTCTTCAACTAACGAGAAACGAGAAACACTTTTACAATACACATCATTCACTTCCTCTTCCGTATCCACCTCCATCGGCTTTGCCTGTGAGCCTATTTTTAATTCTGTTTCAATGTGCGCTTTTGTTTCTGCTTTAATATTTTCAACCTGCGCTGAGGTTAAAATATGTCCATCTATAAGATACTGTTCATAATTTTTTACCGGGTCCTTTGTTGCCCATTGCTCAAACATTTCGGGAGGCACATATTTAACGCCGCTGGCTTCTTCATGTCCCCGCATACGGAAAGTCATGCATTCTATTAAATAGGGCTTTTGATTTTTTATACAATAATCTCTTACGCCTTTAATGGTATCGTACACCGATAAAATATTATTGCCATCGATCTGCACGCCTTCAATACCGTAACCAATGGCTTTATCCACTAAATTTTTACAGCGGTATTGTTCACTGGTAGGTGTGCTTAAACCATAGCCGTTATTTTCAATGATAAAAATTACGGGCAGGTCCCACACAGCTGCAATATTCAATGCTTCGTGAAAATCGCCTTCACTGGTGCCGCCATCACCGGTAAAAGCCAGTGATGCTTTTTGATCTCCCCTTAATTTATAAGCCAGCGCCACGCCATCGGAAATGGCCATCTGCGGGCCCAGGTGCGATATCATGCCGCATATATGATGTTCTTTGGTGCCAAAATGAAAACTTCTTTCCCGTCCTTTACTATACCCTTCTTTATTGCCCTGCCACTGCATAAATAATTTACTCAATGGCATTTTGCGTGATGTGAATACACCCAGGTTGCGGTGCAGGGGCATGATCCATTCATCGGGCTGCATGGCCAGGGTGGCGCCCACCGCAATGGCTTCCTGCCCGATGCCGCTGAACCATTTGCTGATCTTGCCCTGTCGCAGCAATACCAGCATTTTTTCTTCAATCATACGCGGCAATAACAGTTTTTTGTAAATCTCTGTAAGGGCTTCGTTGCTTAAATTTTTTCTATCGAATTGCATGGTATTATTTCTGGTAAATTAATGGTAAAGTTAGCCTTTGTTGGATATGCTTTCCAAATCGGTTTGTATTTTAAATCCCGGATGGTATTTGTTAATCAATTGTAAATAAACACGGGTACAGAAAAAATTATTGTGCAATTGCCAAATTCCCTGCATCTACCTGAAAACCTTCATGTATGAACCAACTATTTAAAACAGCTGCTGCAACACTACTCATGTTCACCGGCATTGTCATTTTATCTTTTACTAACGCCCCCAAACAGGCATTTTCAACGGTAAAGCCAGCTGTTCCAAAAATACAGGCTGCCATTTTACTGGATGTAAGCGGCAGTATGGACGGGCTTATTGAACAGGCCAAGGCCCAGCTGTGGAATATGGTAAATACCATGGGCAGGGCAAAATGCGATGGAAGTATTACCCCGCAAATTGAAATAGCCCTGTATGAATACGGCCGAACAACCAACGATGTAAAAGCCGGTTATGTTAAACAGATCAATGGTTTTATCAGCGACCTGGATTCGCTGAGCCAGAATTTATTCAGTTTAAAAACCAATGGCGGCGATGAATATTGCGGCCAGGTGATTTTTAGTTCATTAAATGAGTTGAAGTGGGACGCTTCACCTGAAAGTTATAAAGTGATCTTTATTGCCGGCAACGAAGATTTTTTACAGGGCAGCCTGCATTATACAAGGGCCTGTACCGAAGCAAAAAACAAAGGGGTGATCGTAAATACCATTTACTGCGGCGATAAAATGCAGGGCATCAGGGAGCACTGGAACCTGGCCGGCGAATGTGGCAATGGCAGTTATACCAACATCAATCAAAATGCAAAAGCGGAAGAGATCCCTACCCCATACGACAGTATCATTTATGCGCTCAACGACAGGTTAAACGGTACTTATATAGCTTATGGATATGGTGGAGCCAGTTACCAGAAAAAGCAGGCTGTTATGGATGAGGCAAACGCAAGCATGAGTAAATCTGCCGGTTTAAAAAGAATTCAAAGTAAAAGCAATGCTGCAGTTTATAATAATGCCCAGTGGGACCTGGTGGATGCAAAAGACAAAGGTGGCGACCTGGCATTGGAAAAAATTAATAAACAAGAACTGCCCGATAGTTTGAAAAACAAAACAATTGAAGAGCTGAAAAAAATTGTGGAGACAAAAAGTAAAGAACGTGGTGCTGTTAACGCCGAAATAATTAATCTGAATAAACAAAGAGATGCTTATATCGCTGCAGAAAAAGCTAAAAATGCAACCAATAATAATGCAGCTACATTAGAAACAGAAGTTGAAAAAATCATTAAAGAGCAGGCTAAACGCTATAAAATGAAAATAGATTAAGAAAATGAGGCGAAGACAGGAAAAGGAGTGCGAAATTATATCGTACTCTTTTTTATTATTGTTGATCTATGTTTTCCTGTCCTCCGGAAATGCTTTTTTATGCACCAATGAGTTAAAGAAAGAAAGCAATGCACTCAGGAGCAGGGCATACCAGAAACTATCTACCTTAAAGCCATGTATAAAATAGTCGTCCAGTAAAATAATGCAGGCGTTGATCACAAATAAAAAAAGACCGAGTGTTAAAATGGTTGCCGGCAGCGTAAGTATGATGAGCAGTGGTTTTACAATAGCATCCAGTAATGATAAAACAACCGCTACTATGATTGCTGTAAAAAAATCAACAATGCTGATGCCCGGTAAAATATATGCCAGGATAAAAACATTCACCGAACAAACGAGTACTTTAAAAAACCATTTTTGCATAACATCAAATTACAACTAATTCGTAGAAATCGGCAGGATTGAGGTATTTTTTTGACAGGTCACGCAATTCTTCTGCCGAAATGGTTTTTATTGTTTCAATTGACCTGTAAAAATAATCGCCATCCAGGTTGTTCAATACCAGGTTTTTCCAGCGCCCCATGATCTGAAAGGGGCCATCCAGGTCGCCTAAAATTGTTCCGATCAGATAGTTTCTTACCAGCAACAATTCTTCGGCATCAACCAGGTCTTCCCTTAATAATTTCATTTCTTTATACACTTCTTCAATGGTTGCTTCGCAAACATCCTTACCGGCCTCGGTGCTGATCATCCAGGCCGAATCGTGAATATGATTTTGCACATAGCTGTGTATGCCGTAAGTATACCCTTTGTCTTCGCGGATATTGCTCATCAGCCTTGATCCGAAAAACCCGCCAAATACGGTATTCAGCACCATCACTTTCATAAAGTCGGGGTGATGGCGGTTTGGAAAAGGCCTGGCAATACGGATAGCGCCCTGCACTCCGTTTACATCATTTTCAATTCTGTATTTTTTTTCTGCAGCAGGCGCTTGTATTATAGTTGAAAGTTGATTGTTGAAAGTTTTTAAAGACAAATCGCCAAAAGCATTATTCAATTGCTCTTCTATATTGATAGGTAGTTTGCCGCTTACAAAAATCACACACTGGCCGTTCAGATAATATTGTTTAAAAAAATCTTTAAGCAGCCCGCTGTTCAATGCATCAAGGTCCTCAGGATTGGTGTATTTGCCGTAGGGGTGTGTTTCGCCAAAAAGATAAGCATCAGCGAGGCGGGTAGCCACAAAGTCGCATTTTTGCAAATTTACTTTTATCCGCTGTTTTGAATTTTGTTTATAGATATCGAGCTCTGCTTCACTAAAAACAGAATCGGTTAACATATCCTGTACCACCGGTAAAACAGCCGGCAATTGTTTGCTTAAGCAGGAAAGAGAAACAATCGCTGTTTCATTAAAGCAGGAGCGGTTGCAGTAAGCACCGTAATATTCAAACTCTTCGTTTATTTCAAAAGCAGTTTTTGCTGATGTGCCGTTCTTTAATAAATAATTGGTGGCTGCTGCTACCGACTTCTGCTGTTCAAACCAGTTACCGGCATAAAACACCATTTCTATCTGCACCACTTCCTGTGCGCCGGCATCGATGGTATAAACCGGTACACCATTATCTAAAGTAAATTTCTGATAAGGTTTCAGTTCAAGATTAAATTCAATGGCATCTTTTATGAGTGGGGCCGTTTTTCTGTTCATTAAGAATTAGTTATTGGAATAATAATACAATGTATTAGAATTCTTTTCGTCAAAAATTATTTTGCATTCATTTTTTATTTCTTCTGCTGTTACCGCACGGTACCTGTCCAGTTCCTTATTGATCAGGTCTGCATCTCCCAACTGCTCATACATGGCCAGACTGGCGGCCCGGTTGGTGATGCTCATGTCTTCAAAAGCAATCATGCTTTCGGTTTTATTTTTTACTTTATCCAGTTCACGCTGGCTGATGCCCTCCTGCTGCAGTTTTACCAGTTCTTCATTCACGGCAGCTTCTGCATCTTCCATCTTTACTCCTTTAACCAGTTTGCCTTCAATCGTCAACAATCCTGCATCGGTACTACCCAAATGATAACATTCAATATTGCTGAAGAGTTGTTTTTCTTTTACCAAAGATTGAAATAAGCGTGATGAGCCGCCACCGCTTAAGATCTCGGTGATGAGGTCGGCTGTATAATACCGCATGTCGGTTCGGGGATAGATATGCCAGCATTTGTATAAAGCATCCAGGGGTACATTGGCTTTTACCGTATGGGTTCTGGCTGCGGTTTGCCTGGGTTCAACCGGCAGGTTACGTACATATTTTTCGCCGGCCGGGATGGGTGCAAACCATTTTTCGGTAAGCCGTTTCACTTCATCAACCGTAACATTACCGGCCACCACCAAAATGGCATTGCCCGGGTTATAGTGTTTATTAAAAAACGACTTTACATCATCCAGTGTTGCATTTTCTATATGGCTGAGTTCGGCGCCGATCGTCATCCAGCGGTATGGATGAACGGTATAGGTAAGCTCCCGCATTTTATGCCATACATCGCCATAGGGTTTGTTTATATAATGTTCTTTAAATTCTTCGCACACCACTTTACGCTGTACCTCCAGGCTTTTTTTACTGAAAGCCAGCGATAACATACGGTCACTTTCCAGCCAAAAAGCGGTTTCCAGGTTTTCGGCTGGCAACTGGCAATAATAATTGGTAAGGTCGTTGGTGGTAAAAGCATTGTTGTCTCCGCCGGCAAGCTGCAGCGGCTCATCATACACCGGAATATTGATACTTCCTCCAAACATCAGGTGTTCAAACAAATGGGCAAAGCCGGTTTTAGCCGGATCTTCGTCACGGGCACCTACATCATACAACACATTAACCACGGCCATGGGAGTGCTTATATCCTGGTGAACCAGTACTTTTAAGCCGTTGGCAATTTCAAATTTTTCAAATGTAATCATGTGCAAATGTACGGAGGAGAACAAATACCTCAACCGGTTTAACGGATACTTATGGTATTTAAGGTAAGTTCTTTTAAAGTACCGTCACGCCTTACCAGAACTTTTACCGTCTCAAAGGGTTTTTGTAAAATATTTTTATACACCTGCATGTTCAGGGAAAAATTCCGGTTTACTGCCAGTATCTCATCATTTAATTTAAAGTTTGCCTTATCTGCCGGCGAGCCTTCAATTACATCTTCAACCATAATTTTTCCGTTTACATAATAAATACCCAAACCGGTGTACGCATAATCAAAATCCTCATTAAAATGTTTATTGGGTTGTAAATGAATTTCGCGGTTTGGATAATTGATGATCATATTGAACCTGCGCAGCAGGTCATTGCCCAAAAGCCCGCCCGTAAAGGGATAGGAGGTTACATTGTAATCATCTTTATACAAATAGGTTGGCACAGACCTGAACCGGTATGGCCCTATTTTTACTTCTTTAATGATGGTAAGCCGCATCTGCAGTTTACCGCCCATGCCTTCGGCCTGGGTAACCACCGGCCTTCTTCTGCTTAATAAAATTGCACTGTCGGCTACAAATTTTTCGCTCAACAGTAAACAAACCCCGGCACCCGTATCAAAATAAAAATTAAATCCAAGTTTTTTCCTGTCTTTTATATCCAGCCACTGAATGGGCAGGTTGGTTAATGCAGGATGCAGCATGGTTCCGTCTTTTGGATAATCCAACCGGCCGGGGCTGTACACTTCGATCATACTGCTGTCGAAATTGATCTTAACGATGTACCGGCTGAAAAAACTATAGCCAATGATACCATCTACCTTTTCGCCGTATACACTGCTGAGTACCTCATAATTGTTCACATGAAAATTAAGGTGTTCAATTTTTAGCCCGGGCAGGTTGAGGGTCTGGTCAAAAGCGAAGGCAACTTTACGTACCCCGCCAATTCCGGTTATGGAGGTATCGGTTGGCCTGGTTAAAATATTAAATTCGGCGCAGGTATTGGAATCAAGTGAAATTCCGCCGCTGCCGCTGTCTAAAATAAAATTCAGTGTATCGGGCACTTTTCCAAACTGGGCCTGCAGTACCATTACCCCGCCGCTGAATTGCCTGAACGGGAACCGGGTGATGAATTTGGCTTCTTTTTGGGGTAAGATCTCCTGTGCATGCGTGTGTACAAGTATAAAAAACAGTAATATGGCGATGCAGCTTTTAAGCATATAATCTTACTTCGAATTTACAACCTATTGGATGTATTTTTGTTGTTTATTACACAAATGGAAGAAGTATGGAATTAAACAACCTGTATCAAAAAGCATTGAGGTTTGAATTTTTATCTGTTGAAGAAGGCATGTACCTCTTTGAAAATGCTGCATTAACCGAATTAATGTTTGTTGCCGATGAGTTAAGGAAGAAACAGGTACCGCATGGCAAAGTTACCTGGCAGATAGACCGGAATGTAAATACTACCAATGTATGTATCGCCAACTGCAAATTCTGTAATTTTTACCGCATACCGGGCCATGCCGAAGCATACATAACTGATATTGAAACGTATAAAACAAAGATTGAAGAGACCATAAAATTTGGCGGCGATCAGCTGTTGCTGCAGGGTGGCCATCATCCCGAACTGGGTTTGAGTTTTTATGTAAATCTTTTTAAAGAGCTCAAATCGCTTTACCCAAATATTAAACTGCATACCTTAGGACCGCCTGAAGTTGCACATATTACCAAGCTGGAGAAAAGCACACACCATGAAGTTTTAAAGGCTTTACAGGAAGCCGGAATGGATAGCCTGCCCGGTGCCGGTGCCGAAATTTTAACCGACAGGGTAAGGCGGCTCATCAGCAAAGGAAAATGCGGTGCACAGGAATGGCTGGATATTATGCATGAAGCGCATAAACTAAACATCACCACATCGGCCACCATGATGTTTGGCCATGTGGAAACCCTGCAGGAACGTTTTGAGCACCTGGTTAAGATACGGGAAGTACAAAGCCGCAAACCTGCAGAAGCCAAGGGTTTCCTGGCATTCATACCCTGGACCTTCCAGGACGTGGATACCCTGCTGGCGAAAATACGCGGCGTACATAATTTAACCACTGCCGAAGAATACATACGCATGATCGCCCTCAGCAGGATCATGTTACCTAACATTTTAAATATACAGGCCAGCTGGTTAACCGTAGGCAAACAGGTGGCTCAAATATGCCTGCAGGCAGGAGCCAATGATTTTGGCAGTATTATGATTGAAGAGAATGTGGTAAGCGCTGCCGGAGCTCCGCATCGTTTTACCAGCACAACCATACAGGAAGCCATTAAAGAAGCCGGCTTTGAGCCCCAGCTGCGCAACCAGCAATATGAATGGAGGGATATTCCGGAAAGTATTGTAGAACAGGTTGTACAATATTAATACAGTTACCAAAAAGTGAAAATAATTATGACAACAAACAATGCACAAAAAACATTGCACCGTTTCAGAATGGTAGGTATTGCAGAAGGTATTTCGTTTTTGCTCTTATTACTGATTGCCATGCCGCTCAAATATTTTTTTAATTTTCCTGAAGCAGTAAAAGTAATGGGATGGATACACGGAGCACTCTTTGTAGCATTTATTTATTTTGCCTTTGAGGTAATGGGATCATTAAACAAAGGTCTTTTTTGGCTGGCCAAAGCTTTTGCTGCCGCGTTTATACCGGTTGGTACCTTTATTTTCGACAGGGAATTAAAAAAAGAGGCTGTACTGCTTGTTAAAAAATAACCTGCACGTTGTTTGCTTTATGATGTTACGAACCTGTTATTCCATATAATAATTGAATAAGTACCCTATTTATTTTAAATTTGATAAGTTTTTTATCAAATTATAATAAAATGTTTAAACAACTATATTCAAAAGTTAGGTGCCTTCCCATCTTATTTTTTTGCTGCCTGGCTTTTAACCAGGTAAAGGCCCAGGACAAAGCCGCTGTACTTCACCAGCTGAATTCGCTTTTAATAAACACCGTAATGGTTGATCTTTTTACGCCACCGGTGGCCAGCCGTATCTATACATACCCCAACATAGCATTTTACGAATGTATACGCCATGAAGATCCTTTGTTGCAAACTTTTTCGGGCAGGCTGAACGGATTGGGCAGGTTACCGGCAGCAGACGGTAATATTGATCATTTTGTTGCCGCAGCTGTTTCCTTTTCTTATGTGGCTCAAAACCTGGTGGGCTCCGAAAATAAAATGGAAGCTTGGCGCCAGCATTTCATTGATTCCCTTTTATATAATAAAAGCAATGCCGAGCTGATAAAAAGCTCTCTGTTGTATGGAAAACTGATGGCCGATAGTATTTTTGCCTGGGTTAAAAGAGACAATTACAACCAATCACGCGGTATGCCCAGGTTTACTGTTTCAAAAGAAACCGGTACCTGGCAACCAACACCAGCCGATTATGCGCAAGCCATTGAACCGCACTGGAATACCATCCGGCCATTAACTTTACAAACCGCATCACAGTTTTCGCCAAAAGAAAAACTGGAATACAGCCTTAAAAAAAATTCACCTTTTTATAGATCCATGATGGAAGTGTACCAAACGGTAAAAAAACTCGACACCGTACAAAAAGCCATTGCAAAATACTGGGACGACAATCCCAATGTATCTGTTAACCTGGGGCACCTGAATTATTTCATTCATAAAATATCGCCGGGCGGCCACTGGCTCATGATCGCCAAACAGGCCTGCGAAGAAAAAAAAGAAACAGTAACCCGCTCATCCCTTGCCTATACCCTTACTTCCATAGCTGTGTTTGATGGATTTATCAGTTGCTGGGATGAAAAATATAAAACCAACCTGATTCGCCCAATAACGATCATAAACGATCATGTAGACAAAAACTGGCAACCTTATATTCAAACACCACCGTTCCCCGAATTTACGAGCGGGCACGGGGTTACTTCAAATGCTGCAGCCACTGTGCTTACCGGGCTTTTTGGAGATAATTACGGGTTTACAGATGCCACAGAAATTCCTTTTGGAAATGAGACCCGTAATTATAAATCCTTTTATGAAGCATCTGAAGAAGTAAGCTGGAGCAGGGTTTATGGTGGTATTCATTATCCGGCCACAGCACGCATCAGCATTGTGCAAGGCAAAGAAATAGGAAATCATGTTTTAAAAACATTGTATCCAGCCGCAGTTAAATAAAGCCAGCCATGTTAAATGTAAAGCGCATCTCTTATTCTTTTTTGCTCTGCTTTTTTTTTGCAACTACTGCAGCGGCACAGGCAACCAATGCTTCCAGGCAATTCAGCCTGGTGCCCGAAAGCACCACCGGTATTGGTTTTAGAAATGATATTGTTGAAACTGAAACCATGTTCCTGTACATATACGAATACCTGTATGTGGGTGCCGGAGTAAGCACAGGCGATATTAACAACGACGGCCTGCCGGATATTTATTTCTCCTCCACCCAGGGCAGCAATAAACTATACCTTAACCTGGGAAATTTCAGATTTCAGGATATAACAGAAACTGCCGGTGTAAACGGTGGTGCCGGTATCAAGCACGGAACCACCATGGTCGACATCAACAACGACGGGTATCTCGATATCATGATATGCAAGTCGGGTTATAAAGACCCAAACCTGAGAAAAAAAATTTTGTACATCAATAACAAAAACAACACATTTACCGACCAGGCCGCAGCGTATGGCCTGGATGATGCCAGTTACAGCATGCAGTCGTATTTTTTTGATTATGACAATGATGGCGATAAGGACGTGTATTTTTTAAACCACCCGATCGATTTCAGTAAATCCATGCTTATTCCTGCAACCCTGGTAAATGGTAAGGCTGTGTATAATGCCGATACCAATACCGTTTATGTAAGCGACAGGCTGTACGAAAACCGGGGCGGAAAATTTGTTGATGTTACCAAAAAAGCGGGGCTCATAAACCATGCCTTTGGTTTAAGTGTATCGGTAGCCGATATCAACCGGGACGGATGGCCCGACCTGTATGTGGCCAACGATTTCAATAAACCCGATTTCCTGTATATCAATAACAGGAACGGCACATTTTCAGAAAAACTTACTTCCTACATCAACCATATCAGCTTTTCGGCCATGGGATCCGATATCAGTGATCTGAATAACGACGGGCTTGAAGATATACTGGTAATGGATATGGCAATTGAAGAACCGGTCAGGCAAAAACAATTGTTTGCTGTAAATCAAAACTACGATAAGTTTCAGCTGCTGCTCAAATACGGTTTGTATTACCAGTATCCGCATAACAGTTTTCAGTTAAATAACGGCAATGGAACTTTCAGCGAAATATCCTACTATGCCGGCATTGCCGAAACCGACTGGAGCTGGAGTGTACTTACCGCCGATTATGATAACGACGGATGGAAGGATTTGTACATGACCAACGGCCTGAAAAGGGATATGACAGATTGGGATTATAAGGTTTTTGTACTCGACTCTATCATCAACACCATGAACACAGGCAAATCTGTAAACCTGAATACCTGGTTAAAAAGCATGCCTGAGGTACCGGTTAAAAATTATTTTTACCGCAACAGCGGAACCCTGCAATTTGAAAAAGTAACAGATATCTGGAGCGATGCGCCTGCTTCCTTTTCAAATGGTACAGCCTACGCCGATCTTGACAATGACGGCGACCTGGACCTGGTGGTGAACAATATAGATGCACCTGCCTTTATTCTGAAAAACAATGCCAGGGAAAATGCGGCTGCCAATAACTACCTGCGCTTAAAATTTTATAAAAAGCCCGGCTCATTTGAAGAAGTGTATGGGCCTGTGGTAACACTTACCAATGCTGCCGGAAAAATACAATTACAACATTACGACCCGCAAAGGGGTTTTCTCTCTTCATCCGAACATGTACTGCATTTTGGTACAGGCAGCGAAACCGTAATACCAAAAGTTGAAATTGTTTTTCCTTCATCCAAAAAAATAACGCTCGAAAATGTTGCGGCCAACCAGGTGTTGACCATTTATGAATCTGATGCAAAAATCACAGGTGCCGCCATTTCAAAAACCGGCAGGTATACTTTCAACGATATCAGCAAATCCGGCAAAATGTCTTTCACACAAAAAGAAAATGATTTTATTGATTTTAAAAGAGAGCCGCTGATACCTTATAAGTGCAGCCGCAAAGGCCCTTACTATGCCAAAGCCGATGTAAACGGCGATAAGCTGGATGACCTTTTTATTGGAGGCGCTGCCGGTTTTGAAGCAAAATTAATGCTGCAGAATGCCAGCGGTTCATTCACTGAAAAAAAACAGGCCGTATTTACTACAGATAAAAACAGGGAAGATATGGGTGCGGTTTTCTTTGATGCCGATGGAGATGGAGATACAGACCTGTATGTAGTGAGTGGCGGCGCTGAGTTTTCTCAGGGCAATCGGTTATACCAGGATCGCTTGTATAAAAATGATGGCAAAGGTAATTTTACCGCAGCTGCCAATGCTTTGCCTGTAGAGGGTTTTAATGGGTCAAGCGTTACTGCTCTGGATTATGACAGTGATGGAGATATGGATCTTTTTGTGGGCGGGCATGTGGTGCCGGGCAGGTTTCCTAAAGCCGACAGAAGCATGCTTTTACAAAACAACAAAGGTGTTTTTTCAGATGTTACCGATCAATATGCAACAGCATTGCTTAATGCGGGTATTATTAACCAGGCCGTTTGGGCCGATGTGGATGGCGATGGAAAAAATGAATTGTCGGTTTGTGGTGAATGGATGCCGCTGGAAATATACAGTTATCAAAACGGCCGGTTCATAAAAAAACAAAGTGCAGTTCATATTATTTCACCGGCAAAAAAAGATACGCTCATCAGCATGGATGCATTCAGCGGCTGGTGGTATAATATGAAAGCTGCAGACCTGAATAATGATGGCCGCATGGATTTTGTGTTGGGCAACCGCGGTTTAAACTCGCTGATCAAAGGGAATATAAACGAGCCCTGCACCATTTATGCAAAAGATTTTGATAACAACGGAAGCTATGATGCCGTACTGGGATATTATAACCAGGGCAGGTGCTACCCGTTGTTCAGCCGCGATCAGCTGATTGACCAGATACCCTCTATGCGCAAAAAATTTGTCCGCTACCACAATTACTCCGGCAAAACACTGGATGATATCTTTACAGAAAATGAAAAGAAAGACATGGAGGTATTTAAAACTGGTTTTTTTGCCTCAGGTGTTTTAATGAATGAGGGCAATAATACATTCCGTTTTATTCCCTTTCCGGATCATGCACAGTTCTCAACCATCAATGATATGGTTATTGAGGATATGGATAACGACGGTATTTCAGATATACTGGTTTGCGGAAACTCAGGCGATGCCTCCGTTATTGTGGGTGCATATGACGCCACATCGGCCCTGTTTTTAAAAGGAACAGGCAAGGGAAATTTTACAGCAATACCACCGGCAGTAAGCGGATTGAATGTTAAGGGCGAATCCCGGAAAATGGTTTATCTGAAAGATAAAAATAAGAACACATTGATCTTTTTAAAGAATGATGCGGCGGCCCAGGTGTTTACAAAAGAGTAAATAATTATTTCAACAGCAACTTTCCGAACCTGTCAATCTCTGCAAGTTCCAGTGCTGTTATATTTTCGTTGTTTATAAATTTAGATCTTAAAAACAACAGCCTTTTGTGTTGGGGATATTTATCCAGGATGGCATTGATCATTTTTCCAACCGCTTCATCTTTTACCGGCAAGGGCTTGGTGATCGTTGCTGCTGCCCTTTCCCTGGTTGGCTTTTTCTTAATGATGGCTTCTAAAGTGGCCAGTTTGCCCTGCGGAATATTATCCGTCTTACTGGCTTTACTGTGCAGGCCTTCCAGTTGTTTTTTACTGAGGCCGCCACGGTTGCAGTACTGCTGGTGCAGGCTGTTCACAAAGTTTGACGTGGGGTGTGCCTTCACCATTTCATTTAATATATCTAACAGTATGTCCATTTTGTTGCAACGAAAGTAATCTAAAAACACAAAGCCACCCGAAAGTGGCCTTGTGTTCCTGTTATGTTAAAACTAATGATTGCCCTTTCCATGGCCCTTTGCCTTGCCTTTGCTGTTTCCCTTTCCCTTGTTTTTATACTGTCCGTAATGATTTCCGTTATCATGTTTATTCTTAATGATCACCTGCCTGTTGTTATAATTCTTGTAACGCACATATTTTATTTTATGATTGTTAAAGTTTTTATACGCATTTGGTGTTTTAAAAACTACTTTATAGCCCGAGTATAAATTATAGTTGGCATACAGAGGTGGCAGCGCATTGGAGAAGACCCACCTGTTGCCCGAAAAATAAACAAACTGTTTTTTAGGAACATTATAATAGGTTTCAATATCGGGCATATAATAATACTCTGCATAATCATATCCCGTTGGTCCCCATTCCGGCTGTGCACCAATATTAATATTCACACGCACCTGGGCTTTGGTTGTGTTTATAATTGCCAGTGAAGCAATAACTAAAAACATTCTAAACAATACCTTTTTCATATGAATTCTATTTGGTTCAATGATATAAGCCAAAGAAAATGCCAAAGAAAAAAATGTGGGAATTTTAAAACATGTATTAACCCAATGAGTGTTGTTTGCCTGTAATCACTACTTCATCGCCAACGGCAATCCATTTTCCAAATTCGGATGGAGGAATATAACAATCAACCGATAAATAATATCCATGGTTATAATCATCTAATGTTGACCATGTGGGCAGATTTGCAAGGCGTTGTTGTGCAAATGATTTTTGAAAGCCATGAATCATTTCGCCTGTTTCGGGGTGGCGGGTTGGTACAATGCATCTTGCACGGGGACTGATACCCTGCAAGAAGACGTCTCCTATTTTAAATTCAATGCCTGTTCCTTCTTCTAAAAAAAGCTTGTCTTCCCAAAAAGCTGGTACAGCAGTTAATTCAATGTTTGCTCGAAAACGCTTTCTGGTTTCTTCAATATCCATATTTTTGAACCAGCCACCAACTGCACTAAGGCTGGCTGTTGACAGCACGGTTACCCCGCTTTGAACCGGTATATCTAAAAATTCGCCTTGTGTGTTTTGATAAAGTGCAACGGGCATTTCAAAAAAAGCTGAAAGAAATTCATCAAGAGCAGCTTTATCATTTTGTAAATGAAAATGATTCCAGGCTGTTTCCGATTCGTGCTTTAAAGAAATTAGTTCACTTTCAAAATCAATTTTTGACCTGAGTAAATGCACCCGTGTATTTGATTTTCCATTCACAAATTTTCCATTGCTGTTTATGATGGCATACTCTCTGTCGTGTACCAGGTTGCCGCCATTACCTATCCGGGCTTTTTGCAATGAAATCCCATCCATCGACTTAACCGGATAAATGGTAATGCGGTCAACAACCGGATTTATCTCCATTGTACAATTGATTTTTAATTCTGTTAAAGAAAATAAAACTAGCTTTTTGTTTTAAACCTCCCGTTTCTCATCAGGTCTATCCTTTTATAACCAATTTAAAACATTAATTATGAAAAAGTATTTACAATTAGAAATTTCTACTACAGAAACCGTTGCCTTTATTGCCATTCTTTGCTGGATCGTTGCCTCCTGCTTTGTACCATTGCCCGAAGTAAGCTCTCTTGGAAGGTAATTTTTAATGTACGCTTAGCGCGTGCGGTTAAAACAGCCCTGGGTATACAATAATTTAACATATATGGCGTTAAGATTAATACCTAAACATTTATCCATGAACAAAACCCCATACCAGGCAAAATCCGGCCATTTATTGGTGCAGGTAATCAGGATTTTTATAAGTAAACTCAGGCAAAATCCTGATGTGTACCCGATCCGTTATTACAAAAAGAGCAGAAGGTTTCGCAATAATACAGAAAGCCAGTTCGTAAAATAACCATTGTGTTTCGGAAATTACACTGACTGAGATCAAGCAAAACCGCTCTTGACAATATGTATTCCGGAATTGTACTTTTGATGAGTAAAATCTGATGTATGAAAAACAATACCAAAACTCAACAGTTTTCTGTTCTAGTGCTCCTCAAATTTTTAGGTAATGCCGTAAAAAGCCTGTTTCAAAACGGCAATAACCGCGATTTTAAAAGGCTGAAAGATTATATTTCCTCTTAGTTAGTCTGTATTTTCAGGAAAATTCAAATAATTTCCTGGATTTAAATAATACATTTTTTTCCACCCTTCAATTGTATTTTTTTCATAAAGCCAGATGTAAGGGAATATTTTTTCTATTGCATAATGCAGGTGTGCTGGTTTACCCGCAGCATTTCCGGTATCGCCCACTTTACCAATAGTATCTCCTCTGCTAATGTAACTGTATGTTGTAACAAACATAGTGTCCATATGTGCAAAATAATATGTTCTCCATTTAGGGCCAATGATGTAAACATAGTTACCGGCAATTGTTCCACATCCTTTTTTAAATACAATACCTGAGACCGGAGATAAAACAGCTGTTCCCTTTTCAGAAAATATATCAATGCCCTTGTGTGCACCAGACTCTCCCCATGGATAATACCAAAACGATTCGGGGTCTATTTTAGATACATTATTTTGAGAGATAGGGGAGGAGACGTTATTAGGGATTAAATAGCCAATAATAACTATCACAATAAAAAAATTCAGGATTTTTATTAAAAGTAAATACATTTTAAATTATCTGTTTTTTAATTCTTCTAAAATTTTTCTTACGTTTAGTTGAATGTTTTTTGTTTTCATGGATGGAACTTTAACAGGCATATTTATGATTGAATTACCCCAATAAATTGCATTGGCTGTATCTTTTCTTTCAAAATAATATTCAAACAATTCATTTCTGCTAACCATCCTGTTGGGCACCATATAGATTGCTTTTTTATAGTCGGCTTCTGCCTGGGTATATTTCTGTAATTCATTTTCAACATTGGCAGATAGTTTATATACCTCATTGGTACAATAAAGCTTCTTGGCCCTTTTGAGTATTTCCCTTGCCTGTGTCAGCTGGTTGGTAGCATATAATTCCTGGGCATACAGGTAAAGTATATTGCCTTCCTGTATGTATGATTTACTTAAATTGCTGTATTTCTCCATTGCCTTTTGCCTGAAACCCGATCTTTTTAATTCAAATGCCTGGTAGCTTTCTCTCCTGTAATTAAAAAAACAACTGAAGTGGATAAGTAGTAAAATGCTAAGTACAATCAAGATGCCTTTTGCAACCTTACTGCCTGTTTCAGATAATTTTCCCTGAATTTTATTATCTGATTGAAACGAATTAATTATACTGAGGCAAAGAATAGCCTGAACGGCTATCGGAAATATCTGCAAAGGATAGGAAAACAAAGCCCCCGTTAAAATACATATTAACGAAGCTCCCGAAGCTATGATTAGGTGTTTATTGTCAGCGGTTGTTTTTACTTTTTTTATTTGCAAAGCTAGAAAAAAAAGAATGGCTGTCAGGAAAAGAAAAGCAATCAACCCGTTTTCAATAACTGCCTGTAAAAAATCGTTAAATGCATAAAAAGAATTATCGGCCAGTAAAGACTCTTTATTATCTATGTTATGTTTAGCAAAATATGCAGCCTGGTATTGATTATACTGTACTTTAAACTGCCCCTGCCCGATACCCCAGAACCAGTTATCTTTTAACATACCGGCTGATATCTTATAAATCAATAACCTACCGCCGGAAGATCCTGATTTAAAAAGAAACATAACAGCTATCAGTAAAGCTGAAATAAATAACATCGGAATTAAAAAGGTACGCCTGGCTTTTAAACCAGATAAATAATTATAACCAGTATATGCCAATGCTAGCAACAACCCTACATAACCAGCCCTGCTTTGTGTGCATATTAAAAGCAACAGTGATAATGTTATTAAGCCAATAAAAAACCAGTTTATAGGTTTTGAAATTTTATTTTGCCTTTTATAAAAAAAATAAACTGGTATTATAAAGGCTATTTGCGAAGCAAGTAAAATGCCGAATACACTTTTATTGGGGAAGAAAAATTTGGTAAGTATATCATTTTGAAACCATGAATGATATATGGCAAATGTAAGATAAGAAAAAAGAATTGTACCTGTTGCAATTATTAATATTACTGAATACCATTTCAAATTAGTTGCCGAAAAAAACTGTTTTGCCAGATAATATATGGCTGTAAAAAATAGCAAATAACTTACAGAAATAACATCAAAAGTATTTTTCAATACACTTTTGAGAATTACATAAAGAATCAAAAGTAAATATGCCAATTCTGAATGGGTTGGGCCCAGTGTTTGTCGCTTTTTAAAAAAATAAATGCCGAATAAAGTAGAAAGGGCTAATAACAGGAATATGCTGGAAATTGAATTTTCAGGAAATAGCGGTGTGTTTACGTTATACAGCGAACACATAACCAATACTAATACTAAAATTAAAGAATCTCTGTTTACGCCAAATTTGTGAATTGAATTAAGCATATCCAGAGATTTGCAAAAATTAATTTAAATATTAAGCAGTGTCTTTATAACGTACATCTAAATACTTTTTTACAACTAAGGATTTTTTTTAAAAGAAAGCCCTTTAATAGTGTCTATAACGGCAGATTTACTTCTTGATATCATGCTTTCACATATTCGTTTTTCCTTTTCAGTTAAAGGTCGTAAAGCCTCAATTTCCTGTACAAATCCATCATTGTTTTTAAAGGAATAAGCATCAATGCCTACAATACAATAACCTTTATCTGGAAACACTGCTCCCCCAATTTTATTCAACGAATTGAATTTTTCTTTTTTTATCAATATTATTTTTATTTCATTGTAATCGCCAGAGTTTTTATTTGCTCTATTGACGGTTGCATAATAACATTGGATATTGTTTATAACCGTATCAACAGGAAAAATATATGGCGAAGATTTTGATTGGACTAAATCTGAACTATCAAAATGTTGACCATATAATTTCTCCCAAAGTTTACCCGTCTTTATTACTTTGTTTTTTATTGAAAAAGTGTCTAATTCATAATAATATAAATTATTATTTTGCAATAAGTAAACACTTACAGTGTCATATTCAATTGAAGATTTTACTCCACCGGATTCAAAGAGAAGTTCGTTTTTAATATTTATTTTCACATTAAATTCAAACAAATAATCTCCAAAAGATATCAAATTGTTTGAAGTTACTAATCGTTTAGTAGTGTCAATTGCGTAACTGTTCACTTTATAAGAATAGTAAACTTCCTTTGGCATTTTGCAACAATATAAAAATAAAACAACTAAAAAAGAATTTAAAATCCGCCAAGTTCTATTCATACTTTTTATTTGATTATCTGGGTGTGAAATTAAGAGTATTAGGATTTATTTCAACAGTTTGGTCTAAGGCCTTTGGGCAGTATGGTACATTTAAAGGTAAGCTAAGTACATGCCTAATACTACCATGAACAATGGAAGCACCTTTAGTGTTAGTAGTATTGTTATTAAATACCTGATCAAGAACTGATGTTTGTGTCCAAGTAGATTGTATAAAAGTATTTGACCCAACATAATAACTCGATACTGTTTGGTAATTAAATAAATCGTACTTATGTATAAATGCGTTTAAGTTAGCATCATAATATTTATCATGATAATAACTATAATTTGTATTCGCCTTTATCTGCCAATTAGCATAATGAGCTTCCGTAACAACCCAATTTGTTACTCCTATTATGGGGGTAGGACCGTCGGAAGATATATTTGTATTTACATCTACCTGAGAACTTTGTTTCATTAATACATAATTATTGTATTCTTCCTCTTCTGGCGATACTAATGCAGGGTTGCAATTTGGTGGCTCAATAGGTCCACCACCACCACCTCCTCCTCCTGGAGGAGGAGGCGGGCAATTTTCCTCCAACCAGCATTCTACAATATACCATTCACCACATTCGTTGGTTATCATGCCATCTCCATATATTGTAATTACGCAATCCTGCTGCCATAAACACATTTGGGTATAAGTACACTCTTCCAATGAACTTGTATTATCATCCCCTTTGGATGAGCCCTTATCATTTACCCTTTTTCCGATTTTTACTGTTTTACCATTAACCTGCACTTGAATTGCTAAAACATTACCAGCCCAGTCTTTAGTAATAATCCTTCCGGTAAAATCTGACTTTCCGTTTGTGCCTTTCATTTCGCCAATATTAAACTGCTTTTTCTGCAAATAGTCCCAATCGGGTATGTAATCAATTTCTTTAACTGTAATTTGATTACCATTGGTTTTGATAAATGCAATTTTGGCAAGGGAAGCATCCGCAATTTTTTTACATTGAGCTGCAGTCAAAGAGTTATTGCCTGGCATTGAAAAAGTGTGGGTGCCTTTTATTAAAGGGTACACAACAGCTTCCTTGTTTTCGATCGAGGTAATTTCCCCGTTTTTCCAATCAGGTAATTGTTTGTCCTTTTGAGCTGAGCCTGACCATTCGGGCGATTTACTAAATGTACCATAATACCAGTTTTTAACAGCCAATGTGTTAAAAGCTGTGGCTGATATATCATCATTTGATATAATTTTTTGGCAGCCGATTGCAATCAATACCATTATTGCCGTGAATACAGATAGTCTAAGTATTGTTTTCATTGTATGCATTTTAAAAGTGAATTACCGGATTAATTGTGATGTAAAATTCCAAATAAAAAATTATACATTAAAATTTTTGGCTTTATCTTTATTTAGTATAGCTTTATAAAACTTTAGTTCCGTAACCCTAATCTTCACGTATGAACAAAAAGTACCCTAACAAAGAATACAAAACAAAAGTGGGAGAAAATATTCTATTCTGGCGCAAGCTTAAGGGCTTAAAACAGGAGGACCTGGCTGAACGAATTGGCATATCCACTGCAGCATTAAGCAATATTGAGAACAGCGTTTCAAAACCTGATATAGAAAGATTAGAAGATATTGCTGATGCTTTGGAGATTGAAATAGCACAACTACTGCATAACCCTCAGCAAATAGTGATCCTTAATAACAATCCCCAAAGTAGTTACGCAGTTTCTGGTATAAACGGCCAGTCAAACGTTGACAAAGATATAATTGAAAGGTTGACTACAGTTATGGAAAAGATAACAAGCTTTTTCACTACTGAAAAGAAGTAGCTTAACTAAACAAATACTCCACATCCGATTTGCTAAGCGCCTTTACAAAGCTGGCATCATCGGCAATCAGTTCGCTGGCCAGTTTACGTTTGCGCTCCTGCAGCTCCAGTATCTTATCCTCAATGGTATCTACACAGATCATACGGTAGGCAAAAATATTTTTGGTTTGGCCAATACGGTGTGTACGGTCAATGGCCTGTTGCTCTACGGCCGGGTTCCACCAGGGATCAACAATATATACATAATCGGCAGCGGTAAGGTTTAAACCCACACCACCGGCTTTTAACGAAATTAAAAACACCCGGCACTCATCATTGTTCTGAAAATTCTGAATGGCTTTTTCCCTGTCGGGTGCCGATGTGCTGCCATCGAAATATTCAAAAGGAATACCATCCTCAACCAGCTTTTGTTTTATCAGCGCCAGCATACCCAGAAACTGGGAAAAGATAAGTGCCTTGTGGTTGCCGATGTTCTCTTCTATCTCACGGGCCAGCTCATCCAGCTTGATGGAATGGTTGGGGTACTTTTCGTCTTCATTCAATATGGCCGGGCTGTCGCAGATCTGGCGCAGCTTCATCAGCCCCTGTAAAATGGTTAATTGCGATTTTCCGATGCCCTGCTGGTCGATGGTGCCCAATATTTTTTCGCGGTAACTGTTCCGGTAAGCCTCATATACCTTGCGCTGCTCTTTTTCCATTTCGCAAAACAAAATGGTTTCTGTTTTATCCGGCAGGTCTTTGGCCACCTGTTCTTTGGTGCGGCGTAGTATAAAAGGAAATAACAGTTTACGCAGATGTTCCTTTTGCTCCTGCTCGCCAAATTTATCAATGGGTGTTGCAAATTCGTTGCGGAAGAATTCCATATTGCCCAGCAGGCCGGGATTCAGAAAATTCATCTGGGCAAAAATATCAAAGGTATTGTTCTGCAAAGGTGTACCACTCATACAGAGCCGGTTCTTTGCGTTCAGCAAACTGGCGGCTTTGGTAACTTTTGAAGCGGGGTTTTTAATGGCCTGGCTTTCATCCAGTACCACATAATCGAAATTTATTTTCAGTAAAAGCTGTATATCGCTTCGCAGGGTGCCATAGGTGGTAATGATGATATGGTGTTTCTTCAATTCCTCCGCATCACGGCTTCGTATGCTGCCATGGTGAATATGAAAAGACAAGGTGGGTGAAAATTTCTGTACTTCATTACGCCAGTTATAGATCAATGTGGTGGGGCATACCACCAATGCCTGCAAACCGCCGTTAATTTCCCTGTAATGATGCAGCATACTTAATGCCTGAACGGTTTTACCCAAACCCATATCATCGGCTAAAATGCCACCCCAGCCTACATCATTCAGGTAATTCAGCCATTGAAACCCCGAAACCTGGTAAGGGCGCAGTATATCTTTCAGGTGAACGGGCGCAGCTGTTTCCGGAATATTCTTGAATTCTTTCAGCCGTTCATATTTTTCATCCAGCTCAAAACTTAGTTCTTTTTCATCCCTGTTCTCGTACAGTTCATCAATCACACTCATGTGGTACTTAGACAGGCGCAACTGGTTGTTTCTGCCATCGCCCACCTTAAACAGCAACGAATATCTTTTCAGCCATTCATCGGGCAGTATGCCCAGCGTGCCGTCGGTTAACTGAACAAAGGACTGCTTGTTGAGTAATGCATTTTTAATTTCGTCTATCCCTACACGTTGCTCCCCGAATTCAATTTCCACCTTTGCATCAAACCAGTCAAGCCCGCTGCTTACATGAATATGGGTATTTGGCCTGGCCGTATTGAACCGGAAATTACGCAGTGCCTCAAAACCATATACCGGCACTTTCATTTCATTCATGGCATCCACAAACAAAAAGAACCAGTTATTGCGCAAAACATCGGCACCCCTTAACACCAGGTTATTTTTATGGTCATCGGGCCTTACAAACATAGAGTGAAGGCCTTCCAGTTTCTTTAAAAAATTCTCTTCCGCTTCCAGGTTTCTTTCAATGATCAGGATCTTCTCTCCGTCAGGAATGATGATGTTTTCCCTGTCGGCAGCTTTGGTCTCAAAACCCTTGTAAGTGAATACCGGCTGAAACACCAGGTAGTCGCCCTTTTCCTGTAACAGCAGTTTTACTTCAGGTTCGCCGCTCTTAATTTCCTTTACCAGGCTTTTATCAAACTCTACTTTATATTCTTTGGTAAGGGGAATAATGACCTTACGCATTTTTTCTGCCCAGTTCTCTTTACTGAGCTGAATATTTCCTTCTTTCAGAAATTTTTCGGCCTGCAGCACATCTTCGGATTTTTGCCACAGGTACAATACACCATCATTCAGATAAACCAGGCTGCTGTTGCATTCATTATCTGTAAAAGGTACCGTATTGCCCAATAATTTTACAGTGCAGGCAATTTCAAAATGACCGGCACTGGCCTGTACTTTAAAAACCGGGGCAATAAAATGACTGCTTAATTCAGTTTCTGCCAGGTTGGCTGTGGTAAACTGTTTTCCTTTGGGCAGGTAAAAAATAAAATTGTTGCCGGGCTGCTCTTCAAATATCTTTTTCAGTTTGGGTTGCAGGTATTCTGCTATCAGGGCCTTTGTTTCTTCGGGCAAATCATCTCCATCGGTATGAATGATGTTTTCCCAAATGCCGCTGAAGGGTGAGTTGCGGTCGAGATACTTATTTATTTCAACAGTCTGCAGCTTACGAACCTGCTGCACCAGTTGCTTATCCTCTTCACTAAACAGTTCTGTATTTACAAATTTGGTAAGGTCTAATTTTTCTATTTTTCCCAGATAGCCTGTCTGTTCATCATTGGCTTCGCCCTGTATGGCATCTACCTCAAAATAAGGGTAAGTGGCGGTATTGAAATTAAAAACAACGCCCAGCCTTTTTGCAGGCTGTTCTTCAACGGCAACTTCCTTAACGGGCTGTTCGGGTACAATAAAAACTTCCGATGGCCTTGCTGAAACAGAACCGGGAGCCACTCTTTTTATGGCCGTATCCAGTACTTTTAAAAACGGTTTACCGTCTTTATAGGTAAACTCAAATTTACCGGCAAGGTCATCTTCTAAACTGTAACCATATATCTGCAGGAGTTTATTCTTTTCTTTATCCCAGTTTCGGATGCTGTCGAAATAACCGGTACCGTATGCATCCAGCAATTGCAGAAACAACAGGGTTTTATGTTCGCAAAGCGGATGTTCTGTTTCACCGCATTTGCAGGAAGTATCAAAATTACGTTCGTCGTTTTTCTGTATTACCAATGGGAAGGTTTCTCCGTCTATGATCAGTTCAGCTTCTACCCGTTCGTCGGCAGCTTTAATGATATTGGCCTTGGTAGTACGTAACAGGTTTTCGGCTTCGGCATAAATGCCCGGTGATGAAAGCAGCTTGATCATCTTCAGTTCAATATGCTTCATCTTGGCTACCGTATGCCGCTGATTGTATTGAATATTGGTGTTGCCCAGCATGTTCTTATCCACCATATCCTGCAGGCGTAACAATGCGGCCCCTTCGTGGCGGCATATGTCGCCCAGGTTGTAGGGGCAGGAGCAGCGAACCGTCATGGATTTTGCGTCGGTGTATTTTTGAATATACACTTTGTAAAAAGTGGCATAGCTGTCATCCTTTACCCTGAACACAACACCACCCATCAGCTGGTCATGTTCCACCAGTTCAACAAAACCCATTGCATGAATTTTTTTGCTGCGGCGGATAACCTCATCCGATCCGTTATTGTATACATATTTTACAAGGTGCGGTAAAGCCATTCTGGTTTTCGATTGCCATTTTGGGATTTCAGATTTCTGAAAAAGGCAATTTGCAAAAGTAACGAAAAATCAGCGAGCTCTGAAGCTTAAACTGCAGATAATAAAAAGAAATTTGTGTTAATTGATTTTTTGAAATGAGGCTGTTTAAATTATTTTGCAACCAGCTTTCCTTCTTCATAAACAGCTGTAACACCAGCCAGGTCTTCGCTTAAACAATACCGGATGTCTTTTTCGAGCCCAAAGCCCGTAAGGCGGTGATAATGTGAAGCATTTTTTACTTTCATGAATTCATACAGATCTTCTTTTGCATCAGTATACGTGGTAACTGCCATTTGAGAAGAATCGCAGTTGATGGAGAAATGTTTGCCTATCCGGTCGATCACTGCACCGGCAAATAAGGTATCTTCTATATTCACCCTGTTCTTCCACGCGGCACAACCCAGTATTACGGGTTGCCCCTGCTCCATTAAAAAATCACAAACCGCCGACAGGTTTGGAAAAGAACCGGTGATGATAGCTTTTGCGTTTTCGGCAAGTGCCATATGCAAAAGCTTGGTGCCATTGGTGGTGGTAAGCACCAGCGTTTTACCTTCAATAAATTCACGTGGATATTCAAAAGGAGAATTACCGTAATCCAGTCCTTCGGCAATTTGCCCGTCTCTTTCTCCGGCGGTGATGCTGTCTATCTGTTTTCCAATACGCATACATTCTGCCACACTATCAACAGGTATAATTGCTTTGGCACCATTATACAAAGCCGTGGCAATAGTAGAAGTGGCCCGTAAAACATCAATAATCACTACCACACTTTTTTCTACCGGGTATAAATTTAAAAGTGCGGGAGAAAGGCAGGTATACAGTTCAGGTTTGCTTTTTTGCATGGTTATAAAATTAATTCAAAATAGCTTTCCACTTCTGTGTTTCGGCATATTCCTTGATCATCTTGTTTCTTTTTATCAGAAATTTTTCGAGGTATGATCTAAGAAAAATGGTGTTGGCCATTTTACCAATAATGCCATATGGTGTTTCAAAGTGCAATATGTCTATCATAATGGTTCCGTTCTGAACAGGTTTAAAATGATGTTCGTGATGAAAACGTTTAAAATCACCTTTTATCATTTCATCAATAAAAAAACCAGGGCTTAGCATCTCCGTAATTTTAGCAGTAAACTGCCTGGTTTTAAAAAGATGTTTTGCCTGCCAGGTTACGGTTTCGCCTTTATTTATTAAACCACTCATTACACCATCAATTGCTTTTTCGTTGGTAGATGCTGTTGACAGCTGGTGCAGGTTAATGTTGCGGCTTAAATCAAAAACACGCTCAATTGGCGCTGCAATAAAAGAGGTGAGATGGATCTTTGGCATAACTAGTAAATGGATAATGAAACAATGGATAATGGATAATTTGTTAAACCTGAACGTTTTTGCATCAATAGCAATCCGCATGATTCGAAAAAATTATCCATTATCCATTTACTAATTATCAATTAAACAAATGGCATTTTTACAACTTTGGCTTTAAGCAATGTATTACGGATACTGATAAAAATTTCACTGTCAACAGCCGAGTGTTTTATATCAACATATCCCATACCAATAGCCTTGCCCAAAGTGGGAGATTGTGTTCCTGAGGTAACGCTGCCAATGATCTGTCCGTCAAAATCTTTGATATCATACCCGTGCCTGGCAATGCCTTTTTCGATCATTTCAAAACCCACTAATTTTCTGGTTACTCCTGTTGCCTTTTGTTTTTCAAAATAAGTGCTGTTGGTAAAGGGTTTGCTGAACTTGGTTATCCAGCCAAGCCCGGCTTCCAGCGGCGAAGTGGTATCATCTATATCATTGCCATATAAGCAATAGCCCATTTCCAAACGCAGTGTATCCCTTGCGCCCAGGCCTATGGGTTTAATTCCTCCTTTTTGCCCTGCCTCAAAAATGGCGTCCCATATTTTTGAAGCATCATCCTCTTTATTTTCAAAATAAATCTCAACCCCACCGGCTCCGGTATATCCTGTTGCGCTAATCAAAACATTTTCTACACCTGCAAAACTGCCTTTGGTGAAAGAGTAATATTTTAAATTCATGATGTCCATTTGGGTAAGCGGTTGTAAAATTTTAGTTGCATTGGGTCCCTGTATGGCCAGCAGGCAGGTTTTATCTGATATGTTGTGCATCTCAACCTCTTTATCGTTAAACTGCTGAATCCAGTTCCAGTCCTTTTCAATATTACCGGCATTTACAACAAGCATATAAGCCTTATTCTGTTGCAGGCAATACACAATCAAATCATCTACGATACCGCCATCGCTGTTTGGAAAGCAGCTGTACTGGGCTTTTCCATCAGTTAATTTTGATGCATCATTAGTGGTGATGCGTTGAATAAGGTCCAGTGCGTGCTCACCTTTTAAAACAAATTCACCCATATGGCTTACATCAAAAACACCGGCCGAATTGCGTACAGTGGCGTGCTCATCATTAATGCCCGAATAGCTGATGGGCATATTATATCCTGCAAACTCCGCCATTTTGGCTCCCAGTTCGATATGTTTTTGTGTGAATGGTGTATTTTTCATTACTTTTTTTTATTGATTGGTGACCTGCAAATGTAAAATAAAAAGCTGATGGTTAAGTCATTAATGCGTGTTGCAGGTTTAAACAGCCCGGGCTCAATGCTGCAGGCATCGCCACAATCATCGGGAGCAGCTAATAGGTCAAAGCAGTCTTTCCGGAAAATCTGCAACAGGCATGGTTGGCTTTGAAATAAAGATGGTATAAAAAAAGTCCCCCGGATAACCGGGGGACGTTGTTGGTTTCAACTTCAACTCAACTATTGAAACGATTTTAATGATGGGTTAGTATTTGTTCCAGTTCTTTACAAACCTGTTTAACCCTTTCGCATGATTCTTCCGAATTTTCATTTTTATTCATGGTTATGTTCACTTCGCCCGGACTGCAATTGATATGAAAAGTTGTTTTATCATCCAGGGTTATATCACTTTCTGCAAAACCTTTTTGAATTGATGCATTACTGTTGTTCAGCAGGCGTTCATTCAGATATACCTGTACATCGCGTGCATACTGTTTTCTGTAAGATGCTTCCATTTTATATTCAACTTCGTCATCAAAAACGGTAACTGAAGTGTTGTGCCGGTGATGAAAACAGGAGGACATGCATCCAATCATCATCAAACCAAGGGCAAGAAAAAAACCATATTGTTTCATTTTTTTTGCTTTAGAAATGATAAAATGAAGATCAGTTGATCTGTATCAGCGGGCTAAAAACCGGCAATTGTGAGCTGAGCGGGATTGGTTCAATATTATCTCCGATCTTTTCCAGCTGCTGCTCAATTTTTAGCTTTGTTTTTTCCAATGAATCTTTTATTTTTCTTTTTTCATTTTCCAGTTTCATTTTCATAGAATCTATCTTATTCATGGGCTCATCTGTGCTATACCGGTAATTTTCATCATTATTATTGCCATCTGTTATAACCTCTATACCATTGCCGTTGATGGTTACTTTGGTACGACCATCTCTACCTGCAGGCACTCCATTCAAAGTATACAGTTGACCATCTGCTCCCATTTTATATTCAACACCTGATTTCCAGTTTTGCGCATCGCTGTCTGAATCGAAATACCAGTCATTATTATCCCAGTCGCCGCCAAAATGAACATCATTAAACCCGTTCATACTTTTATCAACTTTTATTTTTTTGCCAACCGGTACATAGATGGTAAGTACTACCCTTTGATTGCGGAACTTATCGGTTTTATTAATACCAATTCCTCTGTCCATCAATAATACGCTGTCTTTTTGCACGCCGGTATATTGAATTTTTGCTGCATTTTCTTCAGCTGTATTTCTGAATCTGCCGGTTGCTGTTTTAATTACAGTAACCCTGAAACTGTCGTTGGTTGATTTTACAATGCGCACATCCACATTGTTTACAAAGGCTGTGTCTTCCTGTATGCCTTCAAAAGGCTCAAATCTTAATGACCGGTTGCGGCTGTATTTATACAAGGGCGATCTTGCTGTAATTTCCAGCTTATCAATTCCCGGGTTGGTTAAAGCGATCTCCTGTTCGGAAAGGTTTTTGCTGTTATAATTAAATTCCCGGCTGATTGATGCTATTAACAAGGTAATGCATACCCAACCAATAACCCACATGGCACCAAATGAAAAGCCAAGCATTTTACCGTTACTTTTAGACCTGGCGATCTTACGGATGATCCAGGTGATGATGCCGATAATGGGCACGGCTATAAAGAATATCAATGTGCCCCATGCAAACAGGTTTTGATAGTCTCCGCCGATCAAAAAATCTTTTAAAGGAAACAGGCCAACAGATACAATGGCCATTGCGAATAATGCCATAACCAATGCAAACCCTACACAACCAATGATGAAATAGGCAAATATTTTTGCAATCATGGCAATTACATTACCCAGTCCGCCGCGGTTACGTTTGGCAAAATTCTTAACATCGCCTGCAACTACACTGGCTTTTTCACTTACCACAGAAGAAGCTTCTTTGCCGAATGTTGACGCTTTTTTTCCTACGCCTTTCATTTCTTCCATTACCGAAGCCTTAATTGAATTCATATCCACTTTCTCGCCTTTCATTTCCAGCTTTTCGGATGTGGTGTATGCTTCGGGGATCACTATCCATAAAATGATATACACTATTAAAGAAGTTGGGCTGAAGGTAAAGCGTATAATATCTCCAAAATCTCCAAAACCCCAGTGGCCCCAGCGTGAGATAAATGACAGGAAGGGAAGCAGGAACAATACCCTTGGTATCCAGGCATTGATGCCAAAATAATTACCAATACCGCTGCAAACGCCGGCAATGATCTTTTCATCGGGATCACGGAACAGTTTTTTACGTGTTCCGCCGATTTGTGTGGTAGCGCTGCTGGGCACTGCTATCCACATAATGATGTAGGTTAAAAAACCGATGCCGGAAAATAACAGTATCACAAAAATTATCCGCACAATCACCACATCTATATTGAAATAGTTGGCCAGGCCGCTGCACACACCACCCAGTACCTTGTCATTTTCATCGCGGAATAATCTTTTATTCCCTGCCATCTGGCTGTTGCCTGCAGATTGTTCCTGTCCGGCATACGATGAAGCTGATGATTGTGCCTGGTTATCATCCATGGCCTCAAACTCTTCGGGCCTGCCCATATTTTTAATAATGGCATTTACATCATCATCGGTGATACAAGTGGCGCCCTTGGTTATTTTTTCCTGAAAGAGTTCACCAATGCGGCTTTCTATGTCATTGATGATCTCTTCTTTGCCTTCTTCATTGGCAAAGTGGCGGTTCAGGCTTTCGGTATAATTTTTCAGCAGGTCAAATGCTGTTACTTCTATGGGAACAACACGTCCCTGAAAGTTTATGTTTATTACTTGTTTCATGGCTTTATTTTTTTCGTTTCGTTAGTTGATTTGGTACAACAAAAAAATGGCTATACTTTTTTGTTACCTGCTTGCCGTCAGGCAGGTTGGGGGTTGTTGAAGTTGTTGTTATTAATTGTTTCCTGTTCTGTATTGGTAAGTGCTCTTACCGCATTGGCAAGCTCATACCAGGTTGCCTCCAGTTCTTTGTAAAATCCTGCCCCTTTCTCTGTAAGGGTAAAATATTTACGTGGCGGGCCGCTGGTACTTTCTTCCCAACGATAAGATAACAGTTCTGCGTTTTTAAGCCTGGTTAACAGGGGGTATAAAGTACCCTCCAGTATGTTCAGGTTGGCCGCTTTCATTTTTTCAATGATATCCGAAGGGTAAGCTTCGCCCTCTTTAATGATCGAGAGGATGCAAAACTCCAGAACTCCCTTACGCATCTGGCTGGCTGTGTTGTCAATGTTCATGGCTTCATTTTTTAACTTCGCTTCACCCTCCATCCTTCGGCAAGCTCAGGATAGTGGGTGAAGTGAAGATCTTTACGAAAATATTTTTTTCATGGCTATACTTTCTGACCGGCGCCGGCTTCCTCTGTCTCTCCATGGCTAAATGAAAGGAGAAGATTGAAGCGAAGATCAAATTGTGTGTGCTATACTTTAAGAACTTTGTGACCAGAAATAACCGGTTTATCCCCGATCACATCACAAAGATAATAAGTTTTTAGTACTATGCAACACATAATACCATATTTTTTATAGTAGTGGGTGGTAAATATTAGCTTATATTCCTTAAAATCCTTTACTGCATTGCCTTTTAAAGGATAAAGCTATTTTTTAAAAAATAAACAAATGTGATGAATGGTAATTTTTAATGATAAACGGCAAATTCCAGAAAACAATTTAAAGCCCCAAAAGGTAAATTGCCCGTAAATAGCTATGCAGGAGTTATGCTGTTAATCTTTTTATAACAAACCAATAACCAGTAACATTGGCCCTTGTATTGTTCGTATATTACTACAGGAGGAAATAGTTATGAAATACATTTTTTACACCTTGTTGGGCCTGATAACTTTAGCCAGCTGCAAAAGCAGTAAAGATTATTTATCACGCAGTGATAACGACAACACCCTTTTTGAAGCACTTAAAACATTAAAAAAACACCAGGCCGACTCAACGGCATTGCAGGCTTTACCTGTATTATATAACCTGGCACAACAAAGAAACCTGCGAAAAATAGACAGTTACAGCAGCTCCAATACCCCGGACCGCTGGGATAAAATACTGAGCGCATACGGCTCTTTACAGAATATGCATGATGCCATAATTGAAAATGATGCGGCCAGCCGGGTGGTAACACCGGTTAATTACCGGCAAACCATTTACGGACTAAAGCAAGAGGCTGCGGCTGATTATTACAAAACGGCATCTGAGTTTTTAAACAGGCCGGGGCGCGAAGATGCAAAAAAAGCATACACCTATTTTAAAAAAGCAGATAAGCTGGTACCGGGTTATGAAGATGCCAGGTTGAGAATGGACCAGGCCTTTGAACAGGCTATTGTAAACGTGGTAATTAATCCCGTACAGGATAATGCATACTTTTTTAATACCGGCTGGGGCAATTACGGATATAATTACAGCAATGAATATTTTCAGCAAACGCTGGTAAGAGAGCTTAAGGGAATAAACAGCACCCGGTATCCTGCACGCTTTTATACCGATTGGGAAGCCAGGCGTGATCATGTAAAACCCGACTGGGAGGTTAACCTTACGCTCAGGAACATGAATATACCCAGACCGCTAACGAATACGTACAGCCGCAATGCAAGCCAGCAGGTTGAAATTGGCCGCGATACCAGCGGAAAGATAATTTACAAAACAGTATATGCCAGGGTTAATATAGCGAGGCAATCCTTTACAGCCAATGCCGATATGGAACTGTACATCACCGACATTGCCACCCGGAAAAATATAGTATACAACACGTTCAGGGAAGATTTCCGATGGGAAGAAGAACATGCCACATATGAAGGCGATAGCCGGGCACTAAGTGCCAACGACTGGGCATTGATCAACAACAACCATTACAACGAGCCCCGCAAAGAGGATGTACTGAACGAATTATACCGAAAATTATATCCACAGGTAAAAAATAAGATCACTTATGCGGTTGATTGGTAGGAGGCCTCCCCAAACTTTCCGGTTAACCGTGACAGGCCTCCCGGGGAGGGGCTTACAAGGGTATGATATTTTAGAGAACCTTTGTTATTTCATTATTGGTGCTGCTTTATCAGCTCTTTTTCTATGCACTCAGATAAAAATCCTGTACACAACCCAGCTCAGCAAATAGGCAAGCCCGGTCATATAAACAAGCTGGATCATGGGCCATTTCCAGCCACGCGTTTCCCTTTTTACAATTACCAATGTACTCATACATTGCATGGCCAGCACATAAAATATTAATAAGGATAAACCGGTTGCCAGGTTATATACTTTAGTGCCATCGTGCTTAACCGCAGCACCCATTTTTTCGCGGAGGGTGCTGTTGTTGCTCTCTGCGTCTTCTCCCACACTATATAAGGTTGCCATTGTACCCACAAAAACTTCCCTGGCGGCAAAAGAGGTGATCAATGCAATGCCGATTTTCCAGTCGTAACCCAGCGGCCGTATGGCAGGCTCAATGGCTTTGCCCAGCGTGCCGGCAAAAGAACTTTCCAATAATTCTGTTTTGCGCTGTTTATTTAATTCTTCTGCTTTTTGCGGATAATTTTTTATCAACTGCTCATACTTTGCAGAAACACCGGCCATTTTTTCTTTCGGCCCGTAGGTGCTTAAAGCCCACAGCAGCAGGCTTATCATCATAATTACTTTACCGGCATCAAACACAAATATCTTTGCCTTTTCAATCATGGTGGTTAATGCATTCTTCCAGCGGGGTGCCCGGTAGGTTGGTAATTCCAAAATAAAAAAACTGCGTTCGGTGCTTTTAATGAACCATTTCATTACCCAGGCTACTATCAATGCCATTACGGTTCCCAATAAATACAAACCCATCATCACCAGGCCCTGCAGGCTTAAAAACCCAAAATATAGTTTTGATGGAATGACCAATGCAATTAAAATAGTGTACACCGGTAACCTGGCACTGCAGCTCATCAGCGGTGTGATCATGATGGTAAGTAATCTTTCTTTTTTATTCTCGATATTACGTGCACTCATAATGGCCGGAACCGCACAGGCAAAGCCGCTGATCATGGGCATTACACTTTTTCCATTCAGTCCAACCTTTCGCATTAATTTATCTGTAAGAAAACTGATACGGGCCATATAACCGGTATCTTCCAGAATGGTTATCAATCCAAACAGGATCATGATCTGCGGGATAAAAATAACGATGCCGCTTAACCCGGCCACAACCCCGTTGATCAGCAGGTCGCTCCACCAGCTAACCGGTAAATTATTACTGAGCATACCGCCAAATTCACCAAAGATCCACTCAATACCGTCCATGGGGTATTTGGCTACCCAAAAAACACTTTGAAACAGCAGGAATAAAACGGAGAGTAAAATAATATAGCCCCAGCGGCGGTGCAGCAACAGATCATCCAGCCTTTCGTTAAAAAGGGCTTTCTGCAGCGGATCGGCCTCTACCACTGTTTGTTGCATGATATGTTTGATGCGGCCATAACGCTGCATAATTTCTGTTGCCTGGGTTTTAGTAGGATTAAACGTATTGGCAGCCTCGATCTGTTCCAGGGTTTCCTGCATACCTGCCGACAACAAAAAGTTCTCATGATTGATGAGGTAATGAACAGCCGTATAATTACTGATTTCCGGATAATAATTTTTTACCTGGTCGATCGCAGCAGGTGCCAGTTTATAATTATCAATAAAATCGCGGGCAGGTGGCTGGTAAAAGTTACCGGCCGATTGATCAATTATTTTTTTCAGCTGCTCCAGCCCTTTGTTCTTTCGTGGGTTTACCGGTACTATCGGTACGCCCAGTTCTCTTTCCAGTCCCGGTATATCAATCTGGGTTCCTTTGCGTTTGGCAAGGTCCATCATGGTAAGTGCCACCACCACCGGAATGTTGAGGTCAATGATCTGGGAACAGAATAAAAGGTTACGTTTTAAATTACTGGCATCGGCAACCAGTAAAACCATATCGGGCCTGATGGTTTCATCCTGGTTCAATAAAACCTTATAAGCCACCCATTCGTCGCTGCGCTTTGGATATAAACTGTATGAACCCGGCAGATCTATTATGGTTGCAGTAAGGTCATCCGATATCCTGCTTTGACCCATTTTTTTATCAACAGTAACGCCCGGAAAATTACCTACCTGCTGGTTTAAGCCGGTTAAATAATTAAATAAGGAGCTTTTTCCGCTGTTGGGATTGCCTACTAACGCTATGTTTATCTTTTTTGCCAAATGAAATTGAGTGCAAAAATAACGGTAAACCCTTGTACCGGGTTACGAATTAAGAAAGATGCCGCACGGCATGCGGAATTTCGGGTTTTTAACTGCCGGTATAAATTTTACATTCTATTTACATATTTAGCAATGCCTAATGCTACCTTTGCTTTTCTTCAACAAACTTAAAGACATGAAACGGATTTTATGGTTACTGCTGCTTGTTTCCACTATGAGCTGGGCTCAAAAAAATAAAAAGGGCCAGATAAAAGCACAGATCAAGGCAGATAACATGCTGGTAACTGCATTGCAGGGACATATTGGCTTTTTGGCAGATGATAAACTGGAGGGCAGAAGAACGGGATCGGCGGGCGAAAAAATGGCTTATGAATACATCAGCAAAAAATTCTCAGAAGCAGGTTTGATACCCAAAGGAGAAAACGGAACTTATATCCAGCCATTTGAAATGAATGAAGGCAAAGAAATAAAACCTGCAACTTTTCTGGACGTCAACAGTTTTAAGCTCCGTTTACACACAGATTTTTTTCCGCTTGCTATCAGCGGCAATGCAAAAGCCAGTTCCTCATCGTCTATGGCAATGCCGCAAAGTGAATCGGTTTGGTTTTGGGACCTGAAAGAACTGCTTGAAGAAAACAAGAACAATCCTCATTTTGACCTGGAAGATGCCATGGTAAAAAAGGCCAATACGGTATCGGCCAAAGGGGCATCAGCTTTACTCATATACAACAGCTCTGCCATTAAAGATGAACTTAAGTTTGAACCAAAATCCAAAACAGCACCTGTTGCCATTCCTGTACTGTATATCAGCCAGGATATTAAAAACAGGTTTTTTAAAGATGAGTTAGGCTTTAATGATATTAAGCTGGAAGTTAGTATTGATGATAATAAAAGAATGGGCCACAATGTGATCGGGTATATAGATAACGGCTCAGCCAACACCATCATACTGGGCGCCCACTATGACCATTTGGGTTATGGCGAAGACAAAAACTCTTTATATTCCGGCAGTACACCGCAGATACATAACGGAGCCGATGACAACGCCAGTGGTACAGCTGCTTTGATTGAGCTGGGCAAACTGCTTAAAAATTCAAAATTACAAAACAACAATTACCTGTTTATTGCATTTTCGGGTGAAGAGCTTGGTTTGTTTGGCAGTAAATATTACACCGAACACCCCACGGTTGATTTTTCGCAAACCAATTACATGATCAATATGGATATGATCGGACGGCTGAACGACAGCACCCGCGGAGTTACCATTGGCGGATATGGCACTTCTCCGGTATGGGGATCCGAGCTTTCATCCACAGATAAATACCTTAAAATAAATTTCGACAGCAGCGGCACCGGGCCAAGCGACCATACTTCATTTTACAGAAAAGACATTCCGGTGTTGTTTTTCTTTACCGGATCGCACAACGATTATCACAAACCCGGTGATGATGCCGATAAGATCAATTACAACGGCCAGCTGATGCTTTTAAAATACATATACGGTGTTGTAGAAAAAACAAATGATAAAGGTAAACTGGCCTTTACCAAAACCCGTGAAGCGCAGCAAATGGGTAAAAGAAGCTTTAGTGTAAGTATGGGCATTATGCCTGATTATACTTTCAGCGGCACGGGTGTAAGGGCCGATGGTATAAGTGAAGGAAAGCCTGCTGAAAAAGCCGGATTAAAAACCGGGGATATTATTTTACAAATAGGCGATTATAAAATACCTGATGTACAGGGTTATATGCAAACCCTGGGTAAATTTAAAAAAGGGGATGCAACAAAAGTAACCGTAAAGCGGGGTGCCGAAGAATTGGTTTTTGATATCCGGTTTTAATTGTATGGCATATGAAACTAAAAATAGATAACGAGGCCCTGGCAGAAGAGTTTTTTGAAGACTCGGTGTTGCTGGGCATTGTTGCACCTATTAAAGAATACCAGTTCAGCTGGCAGCTAAACCAGTTGCTGGGACTGGATTTCAGGGTAAATAATGATATTGAGATACAGCTTACCAAAAAGCAGCGCAAATATTTTTTCAGTATTTATGAATATGCTTTGCCTGCCATCAGCCTTACACATTATTTATACAACAACGAAAATGATGGCGAGTATTTATTACCCGAATTCAAGCACCTTGATTTTTTGTGGCTTATAAAAGGTGATCCTGTTCCGGCAGAAGACCTGAAAGCTTTGATACAATCTATCAGAACATTGCCGGGCGTACAGTTGGTAAATGAAATGACCAATGAAAAGATAAAACATAAGCAACATCTTATCTTTTAACCCCCTCCGCCTCCGCCGGCTGGCGGAGGAACCAGGGGTTTAGAAAAATAACTTTATTCATAAATCAAACACGCACAATTTATGTGGCCAGAAATTGATAATAAATTGTATCAGGAATTTATTTTCCCTGACTTTTCTAAAGCATTTTCCTTTATGACAAGGGTTGCCATGGCTGCGGAAAAGATGGACCATCATCCTACCTGGAAAAACACGTACAATAAAGTGGAGATCTGGTTAAGCACACATGATGCAGGTGACATGGTAACCGATAAGGACCGTAAACTGGCGGCGATCATTGATAAGTTGACAAGCTAAAATGTTTCCGGCCCACAGGGTCCTGCGGACAGGTTTCGCTGTTGTCACAGATATAATTAAACTATCTGCGTATTCTGCGATACCTGCCTGCCGGCAGGCAGGTCTGCAGGACAACTCAATTCTATTTTGTTTTTATCTCTTTCAAGGTAATTGAAAATCCATTTTTCATCCGCAGGATGATCGGCATTTTGGGTGAACTGGAAAAAGTAAAATAAACCTGTTCTTCCGCAGGAGCATTTGCAGCATTCAGGTCGTTGGCAGTAAATCCTTCCACGGTTTCTTTTTCTCCATTTACCATGATCTTCAGTTCGGCAGGATCTTCTTTAGTAACACCCATTTTTTTAGGTGCTTCATTGGTATTCATTTGCAGTATCACCGTTTTGGTTCCTTTGGTCAGGCCGGTAAAGCTGTTCTTGCTGATCCATACGCTCAATGTATTATCATCCAGCGTTTTTGCACCGGGTGAAAAATAGTTATACATGGTATTACCGGAAATCATTGCCGGGGCTGTATGTGTTATGGTGCCAGTGCTTTTATTATCGTTAGTCATCTCCCAATCAAATACCAATGCCGGTACCAGTGCTTTTACCGTAACGATAAAATCATATTTCTGTTCACCTGCTTCAACAGCATAAATAAGTTTGGTGCCGGGCTTTACCAGTGTTTGCAGGTTAACCTGCGCAAAAGAAAAAACAGATAAAATCAATAAGCTAAAAAGGAAAAATATCTTTTTCATAAAAATCATTTATACAAGTTTACGATTAGTTTATAAATTAACCTTCGTCGGTTAGTATCTACAGTTTAACAAAAACAGTTTTATCAGCAGGCTCCTTCATGCTGCCGATGGGTTTTGCAAAATTTTCCAGTCCGTTTTCATTTAATAATCTTTTCACTTCTTCCACAGCATTCGCATCAACAGCAATTAATAACCCTCCGTTGGTTTGTGGATCGGGCAGTAAATTAAATGCCTCCATCACGTTCACTCCCTTTTCAAAACCGGTTTTGGTGCTGTAGCTGTTCCAGTTTCGGTATGTGGCATCGGGTACAATGCGTTGCGCCAGGTATTCCTTTACGCCATCAGCAACTGGTAATGCAGCATAATTTATTTCTGCAGCACAACCACATCCTTCGGCCATTTCTATTAAATGCCCGAGCAATCCAAACCCGGTAACATCGGTCATGGCAGTTACCCCTTCGATCTTACCAAGTGCTTCGCCAACCTTATTCAGTTGTGTCATCTGGTTTATCATCACGGCTACATGCTCTGCTTTTATGAGGCCTCTTTTTTGAGCCGTAGATAAAACACCAACACCCAGGGGTTTGGTTAAAAAAAGCAGGTCACCGGCTTTGGCTGTATTGTTCTTTTTAAGATTCTTAATATCAACCAAACCGCTTACTGCCAAACCAAAAATGGGTTCTGTGCTGTCTATGCTGTGGCCACCTGCCAAAGGAATACCGGCTTCTTCACAAATGCTACGGCTGCCATCCAACACCTTTTGGGCCAGTGTGGCAGGTAATTTATCAACCGGCCAGCCCAGTATAGCCACGGCCAGCAAGGGTTTTCCGCCCATGGCATACACATCACTGATGGCATTGGCGCTGGCTATGCGGCCAAAATCAAATGCATCATCTACAATGGGCATAAAAAAATCTGTGGTCGAAATCAATGCCGTGCCATTGCCCAGGTCGTACACAGCCGCATCATCATTGCTGCTGTTGCCAACCAGTAAACTGCTGTTGACAGGGCCTGTAACATTTGTCTTTAAAATTTCATCCAGTACTTTAGGGGCAATCTTACATCCACATCCGGCGCCACGGGAAAACTGGGTAAGTAGAACAGCCCCTCCCAAACCCTCCCCGGTGGGGAGGACTTTTGGACTCTGCAAATTCAATGAGTTATTTTCCATTCAGTAGTTTTTTTTCCTCGCTAAGGTCTTTACAAATATCTCCGCTCGTCCTCCCCCACCGGGGGAGCTAGAGGGGGCTTTTTTTCTTAAACACGATAGCCGCATTCTTTTTTAAATCACCGCTGAACCGTATTTCATAACGCTGTTTACCGTCATTTACAATCAACAACCCGGTGTTGGGGGGCAAGGTACCCAGGTTTTCGGCATACATCACAATTTGTATGCTGTCGGTGATATCCTTTGTATAAATTGTTTTTCGCACGGCATTGGTACTGAGGCCAACCATTGGCATAATGATATTGCCATTCATGATCACACTCACTGTATCACCATCCACTTCACCATTATCATACAAAGTTATCATTAGGCTGTCTGATGTATAGTTAACTGATTGTATCGTTTCTATGATCCTGCTTTTAATATCTGTTGCGGCCTGTTTTGGTTTTGTTTCCGGTATTATCGCAGGCGCTGTCTTAACCATTGATTCTTTTGGCTCAGTTTTTACAATAGTATCTTTTGGTGCAGCTTTTGCAATCTCTTTTTTCGGTTCACTTTTTACAATTACTTCTTTTGGTGCAGCTTTTACAATAGTTTCTTTTTGTGCAGCTTCTACAATCTCTTTTTTCGGTTCGCTTTTTACAATTACTTCTTTAGGCTTTGCAACCTCTTTAGCAATGGTAACTGCTGCTGGTTTTGTATCTTCTTTTTCTTTAACAGCTTTGGGTTTTGCCGGTTTTTCTTTTTCAGGCAGACTTGTCTTTGCAACAGGCTGCTCTGCAACAACTTCTTTTTCTGCAGGCTTTGCGGCAGCAATTACAACCGCAAGCGTTTCAGCAGGAATAAATGAAAGATCATTATCAAGCCCCAGTTCTTTTAACTGCTGTACCAGTGGTGATTGTTTAAAATCAATCTTTTTTTCAACATGAACATAGCCGGTTGCCGGAGCATATTCCCGCGTTCGGTTGGTTTCAAACATACCACTTAAAACCAGTGCATCTTGCTTTTTTTCAAAATTCAAAACATTTACCACATACACCCCTTTAGGGGGTTTAATGGGATAATTATTCCGCAGCAATTTCATGTCCTGTGTAATTACTTTATCGCCATCAATGGTTATTTTAATTTTTTTAACGCCATAGTATTCTTTGCCATCCAGTATAAAAAAGGTTTGCGAATAACCGGTAAGCCTGCCGTTCTTTTCACTGATGGCTATTTCGTAACGGTAATTCAGCTCGGTGGTATCGTTAAACATGAGGCCGGTCCATAATCCTGTCATATCAACCGGCTGTGCCTGTGCAAACGAGTTTGTACAAAACAACAGCGTAAGGCATAGAATTAAACAGTGCTTGCAATTTTGCATGATAACAGTTTTTGGGTGTTGACTGGTGTATCAACGCCTGTACAGGGTATTTTATTTAAAAGGGCCGAAATATTTTCGCGGTTGTATAATCCTTTATGATACCACTTGTCGTAATAGGTTAATAATATGCCGAAACATGCTTTATAATTATCTGCATCCAAAAAAGCAAGTGCATTTTTTGTTTCCAGTCCGCCCAGCCTTTTTTGAATGCGCAGTATGGCGTCCTTTAAATACTCCTTACTTTTTTTTCCGTAATCGCCTGTAATATAAATCAGTCTTTCTTCGAAAGGGATATCTATAAAAAAAACAGGGGCTTTTCGCATGGTATACCAAAGCGGCATAGGAATTTGCAGGTTGCCGATACGCTGGCTTTCGTCTTCCAAAAAAATACAACCCCCTAACCCCCTAAAGGGGGAACTGGGGCCTGTTATTTTTTGAATATCATTACTTGTTTCATGTAGCTTTTCCCCCAGCATATTCTCAAACATCTCCTGTGTCGGTTGAGGCATATTTTCTATTGATCCAAATGCCGAGCCCTTATGATTGGCCAGCCCTTCCAGATCAATTACAGCTTTATTTTCTTTTATTAATTCATGAACCAGCAGGGTTTTTCCGCTGCCGGTATAGCCGCCTATAATATTGAAGTTGTAGTCTTTTTCGAATTGGGCAAGTACCCATTTGCGATATGCTTTGTAACCGCCCGCCAATAAATAAACTTTAAAACCGTACAGATTAAGCAGCCAGGCAACGGCAGCACTGCGCATGCCGCCCCGCCAGCAATGGACCAAAACGTTTCTCGTCGCTTGTTGCTCGTAAGGAGCTTTTGAATTGTCAGCATTTTCCAACGAGAAACGAGAAACAAATAACTTTTCAACGCCTTCAACCATTGTTTTCATCTTAACTCCAAAATAATCCAGGCCAATTTTTATGGCTGTTTCACGGCTTTGCTGTTTGTAAGCCGTACCCACCTCTTTTCTTTCTTCATCAGTAAATAAGGGTAAATTAAATGCCTGAGGGATATGTGCATGCACAAATTCACCCGGGCTTCTAACATCCAGAACTGGATATTGCTTTGCGAGCGATAAAAATTCTTCTATGGTTATTTTTTGTATCGGCATTTTTGAATTCGGCAAGAGGCACTAAGTTACACAAAGAAAAAAGCCGCTAATAAAATCAGCGGCTTATATTTTTACCTTTAATTCTTATCCATTCATTGATGTCAGGAATTCTGCATTGTCTTTGGTTCCCTTCATGTTTTTCAACAGCAGGTTGATCGCTTCTTCGGGGTTCATATCGGCCATATGTTTACGCAGCACCCACATACGCTGGAAAGTGTCCTTATCCAGCAACAGGTCATCACGCCTGGTAGATGAAGAAACAATATCAATGGCAGGATAAATTCTGCGGTTTGATAATTTACGCTCCAGCTGCAGTTCCATATTACCTGTTCCCTTAAATTCTTCAAAAATAACCTCATCCATTTTACTGCCGGTATCAACCAGTGCAGTGGCAATGATGGTTAAGGACCCGCCATTTTCTATTTTACGTGCGGCACCAAAAAACTGTTTTGGTTTCTGCATGGCATTGGCTTCCACACCACCACTTAACACTTTTCCGCTTGATGGAGCAACAGTATTGTGTGCCCTTGCCAAACGGGTAATAGAATCAAGCAATATCACTACATCGTGGCCGCACTCAACCAGGCGTTTTGCTTTTTGCAGTGCCATGGTACTTACGCGAACATGTTTTTCTGCAGGTTCATCAAAGGTTGAAGCAATCACTTCTGCTTTAACGCTGCGTTCCATATCGGTAACCTCTTCCGGCCTTTCATCTACCAGTACGATCATCAGGTAACAATCCGGATGGTTTTCGGCAATGGCATTGGCCAGCTCTTTCAGCAACATGGTTTTACCCGTTTTGGGTTGTGCAACAATTAATCCACGCTGGCCTTTTCCGATAGGCGTAAACAGGTCCATGATACGGGTACTGTAATTATCGGCCCGGGTGCAAAGGTTTAATTTTTCAAAAGGAAACAATGGCGTTAAATAATCAAACGGTACACGGTCCCTTACTTCTTCGGGCGATTTTCCATTGATGGTTTCTACCTTTAATAAGGCAAAATATTTTTCGCCTTCTTTAGGAGGCCTTACACTGCCATAAACCGTATCTCCAGTTTTTAAACCAAATAGTTTTATCTGGCTGGGCGAAACATAAATATCATCGGGCGATGACAGGTAGTTATAATCGCTGCTTCTTAAAAAGCCATACCCGTCTGCCATCATTTCCAAAACGCCCTCGCCCAGTATCACGCCGTCAAATTCTATATTAAATGCGGGTTGCTGCCTTGTTTGATTGTATTGTTTGGCAGGTGATTGTGCCGACTCCTCTTCATCATTCATATCTGTTTCAGGAGCCTGGTCCTGCTCATCTTCTGCTGCAAGCATTTGAGCAATGGCTGCAGGTATGGTGCTTTCCTGGCTGGTGATGGGCTGCATATCCATTTCTTCCTCTTCAACCTCAACCTGTTTTTTTACCCGCGGGGAGCTTTGCTCAGGTTTTTTTTCAGCTTCTGGTCTTTTGGCTTTTGCTGCGGCAATCACTTCCGGGGCCGCGGTTTCGGCCGGTTTTATAATTCGTTTACGCTTGGGCTTTTCGCCGGCTGCCTTTTTTTCCGTGTTCATATTAGATTGGGTTTCCAGTATCTTTTCTATCAGATCCTGCTTAACAAGTTTTTTTGCGTTGGAGATGTGGAATTGCTCTGCAATATCCTGCAACTCAGGAACGAGCAGGTCGTTCAGTTGTGAAATGTGGTACATAAATAATGAAAAATGATTTTCTTCAAAAAACCGGTCTTAAGTTTGAAAATTGTTCCCGATAGCTATCGGTAGAGAATTTTATATTGATGGATTTAAACTGCTGAAAGCTTATTTGATTGAAAGTTGCTCCTCAGCCTGATTCTATTGCAATATTACGGTGTTTTTTTAAAAAAAAGAATTTTTTTGATGAGTGGAATACTAATAGTGCGGATCAGACTGATCATAAAACGGATTAAAATCTGTGCAAATCCGCTCCATCCGTGTCATCTGTGTACTATCCTTATCTTTGCAATCCATAAATAATAAATATGTTTAACAAAAGAATCAGAATTAAAGACCTGTTGGCCAGTGAAAAAACCGGCTACGAAGCAACCGTAATGGGATGGGTACGCACTTTTAGAAACAACCAGTTTATTGCCCTTAATGATGGCAGCACCAATAACAATATTCAGATTGTGGCCACACTTGGACAGTTTGATGAGGCTTTGTTAAAGCGCCTGACCACCGGTGCCTGTATTAAAGCAACCGGCGAAGTGATCACTTCATTAGGCAAAGGCCAAAAAGTAGAGCTTAAAGCCGCAACCATAGAAATACTCGGCGACAGCGATGCAGAAACATTTCCCATGCAACCCAAAAAACACAGCCTGGAGTTTTTACGGGAGAATGCACATATGCGTTTCAGGACAAATACCTTTGGTTCTGTTTTTCGGGTACGCCATGCCCTGGCATTTGCCATCCATAAGTTTTTTAACGACAGGGGATTTCTTTATTTACATACGCCCATCATTACGGCCAGCGATGCTGAAGGTGCAGGTGAAATGTTTAAAGTAACCGCATTGCCCTTAGATGGTACGGCACCAAAAAATGAAGATGGTACCATAAATTTTAAGGAAGATTTTTTTGGTCGCAGTACAAATCTTACGGTAAGCGGACAACTGGAAGGAGAACTGGCCGCAACAGCTTTTAGTGACATTTACACTTTCGGGCCAACCTTTAGGGCAGAAAACAGCAACACCACCCGCCACCTGGCCGAGTTTTGGATGATTGAACCGGAAGTGGCTTTTAACGACCTGGAAGATAACGCAAACCTGGCCGAAGATTTTATCAAGTATGTGATAAAATATGCCATGGACCATAACAAAGAAGACCTTGAGTTTTTAGCACAGCGCCTTGATGATGAAGAAAAGCAAAAACCACAAAACGAAAGAAGCGAAATGGGTTTAGTAGAGAAATTGAATTTTGTAGTGGACAATGATTTCGAAAGATTAACCTATACCGAAGCCATTGAAATATTAAATGAAAGCAACTATAATAAGAAAAAGAAATTTCAATACCCGGTTACAGGATGGGGAATGGACCTGCAAAGTGAGCATGAGCGGTACCTGGTAGAAAAGCATTTTAAAAAACCGGTAATCCTGATGAACTACCCGAAAGAGATCAAGGCTTTTTATATGCGCCAGAATGATGATGGAAAAACCGTTGCCGCCATGGACATTTTGGCTCCGGGCATTGGAGAGATTGTAGGCGGAAGCCAGCGGGAAGAACGTATGGATAAACTGACACAGCGTATGGAAGAAATGCATATACCGGCCGAAGACCTCTGGTGGTACCTGGAAACCAGGAAATTTGGTACCTGTCCGCATGCCGGCTTTGGGCTTGGCTTTGAACGCCTGGTGCAGTTCGTAACCGGTATGGGCAATATCAGGGATGTGATCCCTTTTCCAAGGTATCCGAAAAGTGCAGAGTTTTAACGAAATGTCATGCTGAGCTTGTCGATGCATGAATTTAATACCCATATAAAAAGGCCGAAGCAGATTGCTTCGGCCTTTTTTTAAATACCCGGCAGCCGGTATAGTAATTGTGGTAAGTTTTATCAACCTTTGTATTAAAAAATAACATGAAAAAGTATATCGTTTTTGTTATCGCTTTGTTTTTGGTTTCATCAACCGGTTTGCTGGCGCAAACCCGAACTTTAAAACAGGTTATGGAATTGCAGATGCCCAAAACAGCAGAAGATGAACTTTGCGGTACCCGTGGCGCCGGAGTATGCTGGAACCCGGTAACAAAAAAATATTATGCTGCATTTTGCGGTAACACAGGCTTCCCGATGGCTGTGTTTACCCCTGCCGGAAAAAGAATATCAAACGACAGCCTTACCACCATGGAAGATATCCGGGGCATCTGGTTTAATCCATCTATCAACAGGATAATGGCCAACGGATACAACGATATCGGCTGGATAAATTACGAACTGAATAATGCCGGTATACCCACAACTTATTATTATAAATTCACGGGTATGAACCAGCCCAATGAACAAAGTACAGGCGCTTACTACAGCCTGCTTAAAAGTGTTATCTTTCGCGATGGCAACCAGGTTGTGCTGTATCAAAATATAAATAATGTATCGGCAGAAGCCAAAGAGTCGGTAATAATACATTGGGGCCGTAAAAAATCAGATGGGCCCGGCGAAGACGATGGAAGTGCCGGTGACAATTATAACAGCAATGTGATTGCTACCAATATTAAAAATGCAGAGTTTGGTTTTTTAAATACAGCAGATAAACAAATTGAATTATACAACTACAATGAAGGTTACCTGCAAACAATCCTGAAACTGCCTGACACAGCCCCGGTAGAATCTTCCTTTAATTTTGCATACAGCAATGATATTTACTGGCTGTTTGATATAGCCAACAGAAAATGGATAGGATACAAATAAGCACCATGCTTTTGTAAACACATACCCGATCCCTGCAAATATTTGCAGGGATCTGTTTTATCTGTCTCTTCCTTATAAACTATATCCTGGTCATTATCATAAACGGTAGCTAATGTATTCCGGGTATTGTTTTGCATCCGCATAAAAGAACCCCTGCATACCCCGGAATTTTTTGTTACTTTTAATGCTGTCAGATTCTTTCCGCTTCCGCCCTCTTTATTGTATAATCTAAAACAGATCTTAATGCGCAGGATTTATATATGCTTTTTCGGGTTACTTCTTTTTCTTTTTGATGCAACCCTTTTTGCACAACAAAAAGATATACCGGGCATGATCAATTCCCAAAGCTTTAACCCGGCTGCATTATTATGGTATACTGCACCTGCAAAAAAATGGGACGATGCATTACCTGTTGGCAACGGCAGACTGGGCGCCATGGTATTTGGAAAAAACGGGGAAGAACGCATTCAGTTAAATGAAGAAACCTACTGGTCGGGCGGGCCTTACTCAACTGTGGTAAAAGGCGGTTATAAAGTATTACCCGAAATACAAAAAAAGGTTTTTGAAGAAAAATACCTGGCGGCCCATAATTTATTCGGCCGCAATTTAATGGGCTACCCCGTGGAGCAAATGAAATACCAGTGCCTGGCCAACCTGCATTTGTTTTTTAAAAACCAGGATAGTGTTACTGATTATAAACGATGGCTTGACCTGGAAAATGGTATTTCCGGTGTTTCATATACTGCTGATGGAATAACCTATCAACGGGAGGTTTTTGCATCGGCACCTGACCAGGTAATTGTTGTACGCATTACGGCTGATAAACCCGGCAGCATTTCGTTTACGGCCAACCTGCGGGGAGAAAGAAACCAGGTACATTCCAATTATGCTACTGATTATTTTAAAATGGATCCGTATGGCAATGACGGATTGATCCTCACAGGCAAATCGGCCGATTATATGGGTGTGGAAGGAAAGATGAGGTATGAGGCCAGGATAAAAGCATTACCCGAAGGGGGCACGATGAAGACAGAAGATGTGAATCTGATCATTGAAAATGCAAATTCGGTAACCCTGTTTTTTGCAGCAGCTACCAATTTTGTGAATTACAAAGATGTGAGCGCCGATCAGCACCAGAGAGTGAACAATTATTTGAATGCTATAGAAAACAAAAACTACAATTCAATTTTTACAGCTGCTGTAACTGATCACAAAAAATATTTTAACCGGGTATCACTGCAATTATCCAATACCAAAAATTCTTTTTTACCAACACCCGAGCGGATTAAAAAAATTCAATCCGAACCCGACCCTTCCATGGCTGCATTGAGTTATCAATTCGGCAGGTACCTCATGATCGGTTCTTCCAGGCCCGGTACCGAACCTGCCAACCTGCAAGGCATCTGGAACGACAATATGAATCCTTCCTGGGATTCGAAATATACCACCAACATCAATACCGAAATGAATTACTGGCCGGTAGAAAGTGGTAACCTTTCGGAATGTGCAGAACCACTGGTAAGGATGATCAGCGAATTAACCGACCAGGGCACGCAGGTTGCCCGGGAACATTATGGCGCCAGGGGATGGGTGTTTCATCAGAATACAGATATATGGCGGGTTGCTGCACCCATGGATGGTCCCACCTGGGGAACTTTTACGGTTGGCGGCGCCTGGCTTTGCACACATATATGGGAGCATTATCAATATACCATGGATAAAGATTTTTTGAAAGAAACCTTTCCATTGATACAAGGCTCTGTTCAGTTCTTTATAGATTTTTTAGTGCCCCATCCAAATGGAAAATGGCTGGTCACCAACCCCTCCACATCACCCGAGAACTTTCCGGATGGCGGCGGCAACAAACCTTATTTTGATGAAGTAACAGCAGGCTTCCGGGAAGGCACCACCATCTGTGCAGGCTCATCTATTGATATGCAGATCCTGTACGACCTGTTTGGTTATTATATTGAAGCAGCAAAGGTTTTAGGTAAAGAAGATACTTTTTTTCAACAGGTTAAAATTGCCAGGGAAAAATTAGTTCCCCCGCAAATTGGCAGAGATGGTTCCTTGCAGGAATGGGCCGATGACTGGAAATCACTTGAAAAAAATCACCGCCATTTTTCGCATATGTATGGGCTATACCCGGGTAAGGTACTGTACGAAAAAAGAACCCCTGCTTTAATTGAATCCTATAAAAAAGTGCTGGAAGAAAGAGGCGATGCTTCCACCGGTTTTTCCAGGGCCTGGAAAATGGCTTTGTGGGCAAGGCTGGGAGATGGTAACCGCTCTAATAAAATTTATAAAGGTTATTTAAAAGAGCAGTGCTGCAGTTCTTTGTTTGCCTTATGTTTCAAGTCGCTTCAGGTTGATGGTAGTTTTGGCGTTACGGCAGCCGTTACCGAAATGCTGATGCAGTCGCACGATGGATTCATAAAATTATTACCGGCATTACCCGATGAATGGAGCGAAGGCTCATTCAAAGGTTTGTGTGCCAGGGGTGGTTTTGAACTGGACTTTGCCTGGCAGAATAAAAAAGTGACCAAACTGAACATCTTATCCAAAGCAGGTGAAGTGTGCAGGATCGAATTTAAACCGGGCATGAAGATCAGCAGCAATGGCAAAAAAGTTAACTTTAAAAAACTACCGGATAATAAAATAGAATTTGCAACAACAAAAGGAGCTCTTTACCTGGTTGAACAACTTTAAAATATAAAACCTGTAACATGAACCGTAACATTTCAATTGGCTTATTTTTTATCATTGCCTGTTTTTGTTTTGGCAATACTTCTGCACAAACAAAAAAATTAACGCTTGAAGATATATATACCAACGGTGCTTACCGTGCAAAAGGTATCGGGCAGGTAAGGTGGATGAAAGACAACAAAGGGTATTCTACCCTGGAGAATAATAAGGAAACAACCGGAACAGACATTGTAGTGTATGATGCAGAAAACGGTACAAGAAAAGTGCTGGTAAATGCCAAACAACTGATACCGGCAGGAAAAACAAAACCATTATCCATTGCTGATTACGACTGGAGTGAGGATAACAGCAAACTGTTGATCTTTACCAATACCCGTAAAGTATGGCGGTATAATACCAGAGGCGATTACTGGGTACTGAATCTTGCCAATGGCAAACTAACACAAATAGGAAAAGGACTTGAAGAAGCCACTCTTATGTTTGCCAAATTTTCGCCTGACGGCGGAAGGATTGCTTATGTAAGCAAACTGAATATTTATGCAGAGGATATTGCTACCGGCGCAATAACAAAACTTACAAAAGACGGAGGTGATCATATCATCAACGGCACATTTGACTGGGTATATGAAGAAGAACTGGATGACCGCGATGGTTTTCGCTGGAGTCCCGATGGAAAGAATATTGCTTACTGGCAATCAGATACCAAAGGCATTGGCACATTTTATATGATCAACAATGTAGATTCCAATTACTCAAAACCAATTCCATTGCCATATCCAAAAGTAGGCACGGCAAATTCAGCTGTTAAAGTGGGTATTGTACCGGCAAGTGGCGGAAAAACAAAATGGTTTGCGGTACCCGGCGATCCCCGCAATAATTATTTAGCCCGTATGGAATATATACCCGGCTCCAATGAAGTGATGATACAGCAACTGAACCGCTTGCAAAACACAAACACCGTTTGGGTAGGTAATACCAACACCATGGCGCTTAAAAATATTTTAACCGATAAAGATGAGGCCTTCCTGGACATTCATGATAATATTGTGTGGCTGGATAATACAAGGTCGTTTACCTGGACCAGTGAGAAGGACGGCTGGCTGCACCTGTACAAGGTTTCCCGGGATGGAAAAGAAATGAAACTTATTACCAAAGGAAATTTTGATGTGGTGAACATCAACTGCATCGATCCGGCCGGCGGCTATGTATATTATATTGCTTCTCCTGAAAACTTTACGCAGCGGTATCTGTACCGCAGCAGGCTGGATGGAAGCGGAGAAGCAGAAAGGGTTTCTCCCGCAGGCATGGCCGGTCAACACAGTTACCAGATATCTGCCAACGCAAAATTTGCCATTCATAGTTTTGAAAATGCAACAACACCACGCCGCATATCACTCATCAACCTTAATACACACCAGGAAATAAAATTACTGGAAGACAATGCGGCCTTAAAAGCTAAAATGAATGAGCTGGGTTTGCGTAATAAAGAATTTTTTAAAGTAGATATTGGCGATATAGTACTTGATGCCTGGATGATAAAACCCGTCAATTTTGATCCGCAAAAAAAATACCCGCTTTTGTTTCATGTGTATGGCGAGCCGGCCGGATCTACGGTGCAGGACAACTGGAACACCGGTGATAACTTCTGGCACCAATACCTCAGCAACCAGCTGGATTATATTGTTGTGAGCATTGATAACCGTGGCACCCGCGTACCCCGTGGCCGCGATTTCAGAAAAAGTATTTACCGCCAGATCGGTTTACTGGCTGCCGATGACCAGGCGAAAGCTGCTAAAAAAATGGTGGCTACCTATTCTTTCATTGATGAAAAACGTATTGGCATCTGGGGTTGGAGCGGCGGCGGACAAATGAGCCTGCATTGTATATTCCGCCATGGCGATATTTACAAAACCGCCATTGCTGTGGCCTTTGTTGCTCAGCAAACCCTGTACGACAATATTTACCAGGAGCGGTACATGGGTTTACCCAATGATAATGTTGCGGGTTACCGGGATGGTTCTCCTTTAACACACGCCGGTAAACTACAGGGCAACCTCATGATCATTCATGGAACAGGTGATGATAACGTGCATTACCAGAATTTTGAAATGTTGACCAATGAGCTGGTGAAAAACAACAAACTGTTCACCATGCTCTCTTATCCCATGCGGGATCATGGCATCAGCCAGGGAAAAAACACCACCCTGCATATGCGGAGGAGTATGGAAAAATTCTGGAAGGATAATTTGTAAATAACCACAAATAACACAATAAATTTAGACAAAGAACACTTTGCGTTGTCCTCAAACTAAAAGCTTGTTTTTATTTCGTTGAAAAGCTTGATATTAAGAGTAGAATTACAAATGTCGAAGCCACAGTAGTACAAAGCTTAATCAGGGAACTAACCCGAAATCGGGATGTAATCGATTTCGGGGCTCCTTTTTTGTTTCTTTTTTGCCGTGCCCCGAAGAGCGATAGCGGAACTCGGGGGAGAAGCAAAAAAGAAAAATAAAGAATTACAAATCCATACAAATTAACTATACATCAAAAAAATTAGTATCTTAATAAAGATTCCAAAACAGAAACCATGTCAACATACCCCAGCATATTCAATGATGTCATCGGCCCGGTAATGCGTGGCCCGTCCAGTTCGCACTGTGCTGCTTCTTTACGCATTGCCCGCCTTTGCCGCGACCTTATGGATGAAAATATCAAAGACATCCTCATTGAATTTGATCCCAACGGCTCTTTGGCAACAACCCACAAAAGCCAGGGTTCTGATATGGGATTGTTTGGTGGCTTTTTAGGATGGGAAGCCCATGATGAAAGGTTACCGGAATCAGAAAAACACATAGCAGCAGCCGGCATCAATATCAGCATCAATATAGTTGATATAGGCAATGGCCATCCCAACCTGTATAAAATAACCCTGCAAAATAATAAGGAAACAAGAAAGCTTGCAGCCATCTCAACCGGTGGGGGAATGATTGAAGTAATTGCTATTGATGATGTGAAAGTTTCTATGGCAGGCGATTTTTTTGAAACATTGATCTATTGTAAAGAACCAGAAAACATCATTAACTTTTTAAAAGCATCCATACAATATGATGATATTGAATTTCACAAAGGCGAAATATCTTTTATTGAAATAAAATCGCAGGCATTTGTAGATGAAGGCATTTGTAAAGAGCTGCTGGCGATGGAGGGCGTTTCATTCATCAAACAACTGCAACCCGTGTTGCCGGTAATGGCCCGCAAAAATTTGAAAGTGCCTTTTATTACCTGTAACGAAATGATGGAATACAATACAGGTAAGAACAAAGCCTTGTGGGAGTTGGCGGTTGATTACGAAATGGCCAGGGGAAATATTTCTGCCCCCGAAGTTTTTGAAAAAATGAGGAACATCATTCATATCATGGGCAATGCCATACAGCTTGGACTGAAAGGCACGCATTATGAAGACCGGATTTTAGGAAGCCAGTCTTTACAGTTTAAAGAAAAATGGGAAGCCAATAAGCTAGTAGGGGGCGATATAAATAATCGTATCATCATGTACGTAAGTGCCATGATGGAAGTAAAAAGTTCAATGGGTGTTATTGTTGCTGCTCCCACAGCAGGCAGCTGCGGTGCTTTACCAGGCGCTTTGTTTGGCACAGCGCATTCTATGCAATTGCACGAAGATGAACTGGTGAAAGCCATGTTGTCTGCCGGGCTGATCGGTGTATTTATTGCAGCACATGCCACATTTGCTGCCGAGGTTGGCGGTTGTATGGCCGAAACCGGATCGGGTGGAGGTATGGCAGCTGCAGGCATTGTAGAAATGAAAGGCGGCACACTGCAACAATCCATTGCTGCAGCGTCGCTTGCATTACAAAATTCATTGGGCATTATCTGCGACCCCATAGGCAACCGGGTAGAAGCCCCTTGTTTGGGAAGAAATGTAATGGCTGCAACCAATGCCATTTCCTGTGCCAATATGGCTCTTTCCAATTATGAACAACTGATCCCTTTGGATGAAGTGATAGAAACCATGAAAGCGGTTGGCGATCAAATTCATCATACACTGCGTTGCACCAATCTGGGCGGTTTATCGGTAACCAAAGCAGCAAAAAAAATTGAGGCCATGTTGGAAGAAGTGCCGGGGAAATTCTTTAAAAGCTGTTGAATATATACAAACAGATCGCTCACTTCCATTTTTATGTTCACTTTCCCATACAAAAGCAATAACCGTATAAACAGGTTGTTCTGTTTTTGAATATGATCACGGTCAACAGCGTCGGTAATTGGCATCATTGATTAACTGCGTTAATTTTTCTTCCTTTATTGCATCGGATTCAACGTTGCCTTATAGAACAACATGAACCTGTAATTAACCTTACCCGAAATTGAGGTATGGTTATTGATTATGTATAGTACACTAAATAAAAAAAAATGAACAATCAAAAAAAATTCGGCGTGTGGATGGATACACAACATGCCGCTGTGGTGGGATATGAAAATCCTGAAAATGAAACGCTGACCATATTGGCGCATGTTAAAGGTGAAGCTGTTTCGCCAAGCCCCAGCAATAAAAATGAAAATAACCAGAAGCAAATGTTGCAGGCAAAGTTTTTTAAGGAAATTGCCTCGCACCTCACCAATGCTACTCACCTGCACGCAACAGGCACAGGACAGATTCAGGAACAATTTATTCATTACCTGGCAGACACACCCCAGTTTAAAAACACAAAAACAGAAGAGTCAACAGCAAACAAGATGAGTGATGAAAAGCTGGTTGAATTTTTTGCAGACAAACTGAATTAACTGCTGTTAAAAAATAACTACAGTACCTGGTTGAATCACTTAGTCAATCAGGCCTGTTTTATTTTTTATCTCTTTAATTGCTTCAAACAATATATCAAGGTCCTGCTGGCCATTGAATGCGTTTATAGAATAACGCAGGTATACTTTGTCGCCATGCCGCATTACCGGTATCTCAACTTTGTAGTTATCGAAAAAATGCCGGTGCAGCTTTTCGGGTTCTGAGGTTTTTATTTCGGCACTAAAGAGTTGTACAATAAAGTCATCGTGAATTGGCGCAAGCGGAGCGCTCCCCAGTAATTCGCAGAATGCAGGAGCATTTTGATGAACCAGTTTTCTGCAATCAGCAGCAACCTGTGGCCAGTTATGTTCGGCCATAAACTCAATAGCTGCGGGTATGGTTAAAAATGCCGAGTAATCCCTGGTGCCGTTCATTTGATGATAATCTAAAAAAGAAGAATGGGAAGGGAACATTGCGTTGTATCCCCAGCTCACTATCAGCGGGTCAATCATGTGCTGCCATTCTTTTTTTACAAACATGAAAGAACTGCCCTTGGGTGTCATCATCCATTTATGGCAGGCTCCGGTATACATATCAAAAGGTGAGTCCTGTAAATTCAGCGGCACCTGGCCCGGAGCATGTGCCCCATCTACAAAGGTCATAATGCCTTTTTCTTTTGCAGCAGCACATATTTCCTCAACCGGCAGGCGAAGGCCGGTACTGCTGGTGATATGACTGATAAATACCAGTTTGGTTTTGTTACCTATGCCTTTAATAAATTCTGCAACAAATGCTTCCTTACTTGTTATCGGCAATGAAACGGATTGTTTAATATATACCGCCCCGGTTTTTTTACAATAATACTCCCAGGCCTTATCACAGGCTCCGTATTCCAGGCTGGTGGTTAATATTTCATCGCCGGGCTTAAGGTCTAAACTTTTTATGATTGTATTTACAGCATATGAAGGGTTGGTTACATACACCAGGTCGTCTTTATGGCAATGCACATAGTTAGCCAATGCTTCTCTTGCTGTTTCCAGGTATTTTAAACCGTTTACGGTAATGAATTGTACCGGTTCCTGTTCCAGCTCCAGCTGAAACTGCCGGTATTGTTCAAAAACCGGTTTCGGACAGGCCCCGAATGATCCAAAATTCAGGAAGGTAACATCCTCCCTTAACAAAAAGTATTGTTTAAGATTTTGCATGATCAAATATAATGTCATTTTTTCCGGATCAGTAAAACATTTTGTAGTGTAATTGGTTTAACTTTAAATATGCCGATCTATAAACTCATCATCAGTTACCTGCTTACCACTATTGTGTTTTTTGCAGTGGATATGACCTGGCTGGGTTTTATCGCAAAAGACCTGTATAAAAAATACCTGGGCAATTTTTTAAGCGATAAAGTAAACTGGCCCGCTGCAATTATTTTTTACCTGCTGTTCATAATCGGTATTTTTTATTTTGCCATACTGCCTGCTGTTGAAAAAAACTCATTGTCAAAAGCAATTATTGCCGGTGCGCTTTTTGGATTTTTTACCTATGCCACGTATGATCTTACCAACCTGGCTACCTTAAAAGACTGGCCACTACCCATTGTTTTCATTGACATCATATGGGGCTCGGTGCTTACCGGTATTGTAAGCACAGCCGGTTATTATATTGTAAAATGGGTTGCTTAAATGCTTACTGTCTTCATACATTGTTTCCTCATCATTTTTATTTATGCTACCTGCTGGTTTATTGCTGCAGTGATAAAAAAGAGAAACGACATTGCTGATATTGCCTGGGGCATTGGTTATATTCTGATTTGCCTTTATCTTTTTCTCTGTTACCGATCATCGGCTATTAACATCCTTTTATACACACTGGTTACTGCCTGGGGATTGCGGTTAAGCCTGCATATTTACAGCCGCAATACAAATAAAACTGAAGATTTCCGCTACAAGGCCTGGCGCGATGAATGGGGCAGATCGTTTTACTGGCGCAGTTACTTACAGGTTTTTTTATTGCAGGGTGTCTTTCTTATTGTCATCCTTTCACCGGTAATACATGCTGCAGTTGAACCCCCGCATACCTGGAACGTTTATACCGGCATTGGGTTGTTTTGCTGGCTGATCGGATTTTATTTTCAGGCAGTGGGAGACTGGCAACTGGCTTATTTTATAAGGCACAAAAAAACACCCGGTGCGATCATGCAAACCGGTTTGTGGAAATACAGCCGTCATCCCAATTATTTTGGAGAGATCATGATGTGGTGGGGCATTTTTATCATTACCATCCCTTATACAAACAGTTTGTATTTTATTGCGGGGCCGCTTACCATTACCGGGTTGCTGGTTTTTGTTTCAGGTATTCCCATGCTGGAAAAAAAATACAAAGGAAACCCGGCCTTTGAGGATTATAAAAAAAGAACGAGTGTGCTGATTCCGATGCCTCCCGGAAAAGTATAGTTTATTTTGTTATGCAAAAACTGAAAAACCTGAGCACCTGTTTACACAAAAAATGTTCCTGTATTTAATAATGACAGATTTACATGGTAAAACCTGTTTTATGAAATTAAAATTTACAGTGCTGTTGTTTTCTTTTTTATACAACGCCTTATTTCTTTTTGCCCAAAACAAAGCAACCGATATTATTGGCGTATGGTTAACACCCGGTGATAATGCTGCAAAAATTGAAGTGTATAAAGTGGGTGATAAATTTAATGGAAAAGTGGTGTGGATGAAAAACCCTAACATAAACGGAAAGCCAAAACTTGATTCAAACAACCCGGATATCAGTAAAAGAAATAACCCCAGGCTTGGCCTTGAGATCATGAAAGGTTTTATTTTTAATGGCAGTGATGAATGGGATAAGGGCAATATTTATGACCCCCAAAATGGTAAAACCTACAGCGGCTATATGTATATGAAAGACAGGAATACGCTTAAACTCAGGGGCTACATCGGCATTTCACTTTTGGGCAGAACCCAAACCTGGACCAGGGTGAATTAATCATTAAAATAAATAAAACGCAGGTGCATTACTGCACCTGCGATACAGCCGGTCCTGGCGGGATTTCCGTTGCGGTTGACTTTTGCTGCGCATGGCTGTTTGCAGTGTATGTGCTTTGTTTTTGGTTTAATAAATGCTGCCAAAAACATTAAAAATGCTGCCGCAAATTGTAATATATAATTATGCCTGTTTAAAAGATCAGCTCACGCCAATGATCTTCCCATTAACCACATCAATATTATTGGCCTGTGGTATTTTGGGCAATCCCGGCATACGAACCATTTCACCACAAACGGCTACTATAAAACCTGCGCCCTGATTGATCACCAAATCATCTACATCAATTTTAAAATCGCCGTCAAGGCCGCTTATGGCGGGATCGTGTGTAAAAGAATACTGCGTTTTAGCCATACAAACCGGCAGGTGTTCCAGTCCCAGCTGTTTTATTTTCTTTATCATATCCTGCGCTTTTTTATACAACACCACATCCTTACCGCCATAAATAGTGGTTACAATTTTCCGGATCTTGGTTTCAATATCATCATTAAGTTCGTAAGTGTGCTTTATTGCCGGTGATGGGTTTTCACAAATAGCTGCTACAGCCTGTGCCATTTCCAGTGCCCCCTGACCACCATGGGTAAAGCCGTCGTTAACTGCAAAAGCCACTTCTTTTTCGGCACACCAGTTACGCAGCCAGGCAATTTCTTCCTCAGTATCAAAACCATAGCGGTTAAGTACCACCAGCACTTTTTGTCCAAATGATTTAAGTATGGAAATATGTTTTTCAAGATTACGCACGCCTTTGGCCAGCACCGCCATATCGGGCAGCATCATGGTTTTTGCATCTGCCCCGCCGCTAAGTTTTAAAGCCTGTGATGTTGCTACCAGCACCGTCATGGCCGGTTGCAGTCCCGCTTTGCGGCATTTGATGTTAAAGAATTTTTCTGCGCCGAGGTCGCTTGCAAAACCGGCTTCAGTTACCACATAATCTCCATACTGCATGGCTGCCTTGGTAGCCATAATAGAATTGCAGCCATGGGCAATATTGGCAAACGGGCCTCCGTGTATCAAGGCAGGTGTACCTTCCAGCGTTTGCACCAGGTTAGGTTGAATGGCATCTTTCAGTAAAGCGGTTATTGCCCCGGTAACGCCCAGGTCTTTTGTGGTGAACGGCTCACCGGCAAAAGTAAAACCCAGCAATATGTTATCTATTTTTTTCCGCAACTCTTCCAGTCCTTCCGATAAACAAAGTACGGCCATTACCTCGCTGGCCGGTGTAATTACAAACCCTGTTTCAGAAGGTATGCCATTATTGGGCGTGTCCAGTGCCGTAACAATTTTACGAAGCACCCGGTCATTTACATCCAGGCAACGCTTCCATAAAACGGTTTTTATTCCCTCGGGTTTACCTCGGTTGTAAAACCTGTAATTATCCAGCAACGCAGCAAGGTTATTATTGGCAGCTGTAATGGCATGAAAGTCGCCGGTGAAATGCAGGTTTATTTCTTCCATGGGAACCACCTGGCTGAAACCACCGCCCGCTGCACCGCCTTTCATTCCAAAACAAGGCCCCAGTGAGGGTTCACGTAATGCCAATACCACTTTTTTACCCAGTTTGTTCAAACCATCGGCCAATCCAACCGAGGTGGTTGTTTTGCCAATACCAGCCTTGGTAGGGGTAATGGCTGTTACCAAAATAAGTTTTGATGCAGCAATTTTTTGCTCATCAAACTGATGTATGTCTATCTTGGCTTTGTAACGGCCGTATGGTATTAGCATTTCCGGGGGCAGCCCCATCTTATCTGCTATTGCAGCAATTGGCTGGCTTATATTTTCCTGTGCAATTTCATAATCTGATTTCATATTTGATGGGTTTTTATTATTGAAGATTAGCGTATATGAATTTAAGTAATTTTCCCAGAGCCCGGGTTAAATTGCATACATTTTTATGAGTTCTTCCAGCAACTTTCTCAAATCAACCGCTTTTTGCAGGGCTTTTATGTAAGCTTCCTCGCTTCCGGTTGCTTTTAAAGTAAATAAGGTTTTTAATGTTTTTTTTAACGGCGGGTCTTGTGCCAGTTCCTTTTGTTTACACAATAAAAAAACTGCCCAGTTTTGTAAAACATAATACATATTGGCATCGCTGTAATTTTTTATTTGCAGGATACGGGCCAGTTTTATTGCTGCATCTTTTGCAGCAGGCACACGGTCTCCATCATATTTCTTTTTGATGATACCGGCAAAGGCCCTGCTCATATCGGTTGCATCAAACCGAAAGGCTTTGTTATTAATGATCAGCTCAAGCCTTGATTCAGCGAGTGTTTTTAAAGTACCCGCCGGGCTGCGGTAATTTTTTTCGGCTTTTATTCTGGCATCTTCTGTTGCGGCAAGTTCGTATTGCTTTTTATCTATCGGGCGAAAACCGGCATGGTAATACACCCAGAATGCGCCTGAATGTATCCCATCAGGGTTATCCTTACCTACCTGGTATGGATCAACCGAAAAGCGTTTTAAACGGTATACGTTGGCGTGTAACTGTAATACCTGTTCAAAAATATACCTGGTTTCGCCGCCACGGTAACCCGGAAAAACATTCAGTCCAATACGCCCGCTGTCAAACAATATCCACGATCCTGCATAGGCAACCGGTAAGCCATTTTTAAAAACCATATAGCCCAAATAGCTGTCAACAGGATGCCGGCGCTCCGGAACCATCTCCATCAGCGCGATCGAAAATCCCCTGGGTAAATGATAATAAGAAATCAATGTTGCAGCAGTAAAACTGATTGGGTCAATTTCACGGAGGTGTTGTACCAGTATCATCCTGCTGCAATCTATAATGTGTTCTGCCCCGGTTTTCGTTAATTTAACCTCAACTGCTTTTAATACCGGTTTTCCGGTTGTTGTTTTTCTGATCAAGGACCGGTGATAAAATATCTTTGTAAGGGATTGTGGTAAACAAGCCTGCGAGGTTATATCAATTTCGGTACTGATACCTATCGTGTTCCAAAGCTCATCTTTAACTTCTGGGCGGATATCGCTGCTGTTGAAAACAGCAATCAGCTGGTCCAGCATATCTTCTCCCGGCATTTTTAATTTTTTCAGCCAGTCGTGCCATGTTGCATTCCCATCCTGAAATATTTCCGACTCAGCTTTGGGCATTACCACCGAAATAAGGGGCATTATGGATGCATTGTCTTTTTCAAAAGAATCAAACCTCGTTTCTGCTGCATGTGTTTTTCGCAGCCATTTCACTATTTCAAAACCAAATGCCGCACAAAGCGCTGTACCTGCAATGCCGGAATTATAAAGTTTGTATTGCAGCACGGGATTTTCGCTGATGTGTTTTTTTAATAAGGCTGATAATGCTCCCGCCAGCCTGTAAACTGTTTTATTATCGGGATAAGCCTGTAAAAACAACAATGCAGCATACAGGGTTTGTGCAGCTGTTTTTGTTTTAATGTCTTTAATGCTGATGTGCCGGAGCAGGTGTATTTTTTGCAGCGATGCTTCCTTTCCATATTGATTACGGATAGAAAATAATTTAACAACAGCCGTATTGGTTTTTACCATGCCCTGAAATGGTTTAACTGTATATGGGAAAGTTAACCCATTTATCGTTTCATTATCACCAGTACCTTTACTTTGTTTTCAATGATAAATCCACTAACTTACTGATATGCTTCGTCTTTTTTTAAAACTATACTGGAAAATATTTGGCTGGAAAATATCCGGCAACTTTCCATACCAATATAAAAAAATGGTGCTGGCGGTTGCTCCACACACCCATTGGGTAGATGTGATGACCGGCCTGGCAACAAGGCAGGCACTTAAAATTTATGATGCAAAATTCTTAGGTAAAAAAGAATTATTTGTAGGGCCACTGGGCTGGATCCTGCGCAAATTAGGCGGCACACCGGTTGACCGTTTCAGCAAACAGGGCATGGTTGACCAGGTTGCTGAACTGTTTAATACCCATGAATCTTTCAAGCTGGGGCTTTCTCCCGAAGGCACCCGTAAAAAAGTAGATACATTACGCACCGGTTTTTACCATATTGCCAAAAAAGCCGGTGTTCCCATTGTGCCTGTTGGTTTTGATTATGCAAACAGGCGGGTGGTAATAGGCGATGCTTTTTTTGCCGGTGATGATGAAGCCGGAGACTTTAAAAAGATCATTGCTTTTTACGCAGACATACAAGGGAAAAAGCCGGAGCTGGATCTGAGGCATTTGAAAATAAACAATTAACCGGCATCCTTATGCTTCTTAAATTTATATATACATTAAACAGGTAAAACCCGGCAGAAAAATTACCCGATGCAGAAAAATACCGTTTCATTAAATACAAAAAACAAATTTGCACGCAGCCTGCAATTGTTGAAAAACATTGCAGCCAATATGGATACAGATTCCGGTAAGCAAAAAAAAGACCTGTTGCAAACGCTTGGCAGTATGGCTTTACCACCTGGTAAATACCTGCCCGTTTATCACGACACTTTATTATTCATAAGTGCATACGCCGGCAATCCGGTTTTGTACAGGCTTGCCGAAAAAGAACTCAGCCGCATTGCCCTGCACCTGAAAAAAAATTACCATACCATTAAAAAAAGCCTGCCCGAAAATTCGGGGCTTCCTTTTACAGAAACCCTCACCAGTTTTTCTCCTGATTCGCTGGGCTGGTTGCTGAAGCAAAAAGAATTCAGGCTTCAGTTCGATTCATTTTATAATCCCAAAATAACATTGAATGAAGTATTGAATATCACATTGCCTTCTTTATTAAAAGCCGAGACCACAGCGGGGCTCGACAACGAGAGCCTGCTGGAAGTGCTGGGCCTGAAACCCGGCCAGTATATGGAGTTTGTGCATGGGCAGCTTGAGTCACTAAAATACCATCCGCATGCAAAAGACCTTTTGTCTGATGGGCTGAATCTTTTTGTAAAAGTAATTCCAAAGAACAAACAGTTTTCACGTACGTATAACCGTTTACGTCATCAGCCTGTTTATTATCATCAGGATATGCTGAAACGGTTTGATCATGTACAGCTGATGAATAAACCTTTACCGCATAAACCCGAATTGCCGGAAAATATTTTGGGCAATAACGGAAAAGCGCAATTGGCTAAAGTAATAAAATATGCCATGTCGCTTACAGAGCGGGAAATTGATCCGGCTACATACCTGCAGGAAGATTCGATGCGCTACCTGGTTTTGGAAAGGGGCTTAACCATGGCCATTTATGGCATGCAGCCCGAAAGGCAATTGCCGTTGGAAACCTATATGGGCTTTACCATTTTTAAAAACGGGCTGCCTGTTTCTTATGGGGGTATGTGGGTTTTTGGCAACAGGGCCAAAGTTGGTTTTAATGTTTTTGAACCCTATCGTGGCGGAGAATCGGGTTATTTGCTGTGCCAGTTGATGCGGGTGTATAAACAATTATTTCATATCAGTTATTTTGAAGTGGAGCCTTTTCAATTTGGGGCCGATAACGAAGATGCCATTGCAAGCGGAGCATTCTGGTTTTACTACCGCTTTGGCTTCAGGCCGGTGGATGCCGAAACAGCAGAAGAGGCAGAGCTGGAGCAGCAAAAAATAAAGACACGGAAAAATTACCGCAGCAGCGCCAAAACACTGATTGGTTTTACAGCCTGCAATCTTGCCTTAAATCTGGATAAGCACATACCTGCAGATGTTATTCAAATTTCAACACAGGTTTTAAAGGTCATAAAAAAAGACTGGAAGCATAATTACCTGCAAGCCCGCAAACAGGCTGTTGCAGATTTTTGCACCCGGGTAAACCTGAACATCAGCAAACTTTCTGCAATGGAAATAAAAATTACGGAAGACCTTGCCCTTTGGGCCAAAGCCATGCAAATTACTGATAAAGGAAAACTGATGCTGATGAAACAAATGGTTTATACATCAACCACAGATCTGTATGCCTACCAGCATTTACTGAGAAGGTTTTTTGAAAAATGATCAGCCTTTTATTGCATCCTGAATGTACTCCAGTCAACCCCGATCCGGAATGTCTGGTAAATACGCCCGCCTTTTAAACTTCCGCCATAATGATTGGTTGCCGAGTGAAATGCGCCGGATGGATAGGCTACCATGCGGTTATAGCGGTACCCGGCCCGGTCAATTTCAATCCATTTGCTTCGGTCTTTGCTTTCAAACTCCAGCTGGTTCTTCAGGTCGTTAAATTTCATTTTGTGTTTTCTTGCATCAGCCGGAGTAGCGGGGTCAATCAATCCGGTTTGCTTATGCATCCACAAAGATGTGCCGCAATTAAGCGGGATACCCGGCGTAAGGTATACAACCACCGTAATGTCGTTATAGGGTTCATCCGAATGAACGCCCGGAATTTCTTTTCTTTTTCCGCTGGCGAAGCCCTGGTAAAAAACGCCGTTCTCTTCAATGGGATCAATATCCCAGCGGGTAATTTTTATGCCCAGAATTTTTTCCAGCCGGGCTTTAATTCCCTTTGGATGATACACCGCTCTGCTTCTGAACCCGGTTACATGTTCCGGTTCATAATAATCGGCCTGCAGGGCTGTTTTGTATACCTCATCCGCATTAGGGTAGAAATTATCTTTTACAATTATAAAACGGGGGTATAATAACTTTTCCATTACCGGGGTTTTAGATATTCATATAATACTTTCTTCAATTAAATATAATCCATTTTTTTACAATTTTCATCATCCGGAAAATAACTACTTATTCCAATCAGATACCTATTGCTTATTTTTGACAAAACGCCTGCCATGATCTCATACAATACCAAGGACTGGTTCACTTTTATTTTCAGGTTTCATAAAGCCGATACCTTCCGCAAACTGCTGCCGCTTATCATTACCATTTGCATGTATGCCGGTACCATTGTGTGGCTTGAACTTGATTACTGGAAACTTTCCGAAACCAGCTATGTAAAAAATATACCCATCATGCATGGCCTGCTTGGGTTCGCCATTTCAATGCTGCTTGTCTTCAGAACCAATACAGCATACGACCGCTGGTGGGAAGGGCGTAAACTCTGGGGCAGCCTGGTAAACAACAGCCGGAATTTTGCAATGAAAATGGCTGCAGTTTTACCCGCAGAAGATAAAGAGCAGCGGGCTTTCTTCAGAAAGATTATTCCTTCTTACGCCTTTGCATTACACAACCACCTGCATAAAGAACAAACCCGGGTTGAACTGTTTGAGGGAGAGGAACACCGTGAGTTTTTCCTGGGGATTGACCATGCCAAACATATTCCTAACCAGGTGGCCATGCTCATGTACCGCCATGTACAGGCGCTTTATGAAGCAAAAAAAATCAGTGGCGAGCAACTGTTGTTCTTAAATCCCGAGCTTCAATCCTTTACCGACATATGCGGCGCCTGCGAACGCATCAAAAACACACCCATTCCTTTTTCGTACAGTGTGTTCATTAAAAAATTTATTTTCTTTTATATCATGACGCTGCCCTTTGGTTATGTTTTTCAGCTTGGTTTTTATGTAATTCCTGTGGTGGCGTTTGTGTTTTATGTGTTGGCAAGTCTTGAATTAATTGCCGAAGAAATTGAAGACCCTTTTGGGGGAGATGAGAATGATATTCCTACAGAGCTGCTGGCAAAAAATATTCACCGGCATGTTTCAGAGATCATCTGATCATTTTCAGGTTTAAAAATGACCCTGTAACACAGCGGGGGTAATTGTGTATTGATGACCATACTTTTATTCAGCATTAAACAGGGTTGATGAAAAAAACCTTTACCTGATGTAATACTTATTTGGAAGCAGGTTTAGGGTTAAATATGTGCTGCAGCAGGTCATACAGCTCCGGGTGTTTTTCTTTCAGCAGTTCGGGGCGTTCAAAAAAATATTCGGATACCACCGCAAAAAATTCGGCCTCATTGGTAGCGCCGTAAGGGTTTATGTCCGACTGCTCGTGGATGATCTCTTTAATTTTTTTCTGCATAAGCTGCAGCCATGGCTTTATGTATTGCTTATGGAGTATAGATTCCGGTATGCCATCAATTTCACCATCTGTTTTGTCAACAAGATGTACAAACTCATGTATGGCCGTATTGTTCTTGCCGCTTTCATTTATAAAAGCCTGCCGCAGTTCAAACTGTGATAAGATCATCATATGGTTCAAAGCGCCGCTGCCCACCATGCCCAGAATATTTCTGTCTTCTCCCTGTTGATCAAATTCGTGGTCAAAAGAATCAGGATACAATAACACTTCATTCAGGTTCGGGTATTCCCAGCCGGAGAAATTAAAAATAGGGATGATGGCACTGGCAGCAATAAGCACCCTGTCGAGATCTTCAACAACGGTTTTAACCCCGGTTATTTTAACCTGCGTTAAAAAGTGCACTGCCCTTTCTTCAAATTCGGTTTTCCGGTTATTGTTCAACTGCTGATAAAAAGGAACCTGTTCGTCTAAAATATTTTTAAGGCGGGATGGAACCGGTTCGGTAACCGTGGTTTTCTTTTTTTGCAGAAAAAAAACAGTGTACGCAATTGCCAGTATAAAAATAAGAAGGATGACAGGCTGCATATCAGAATTAAACAGATTAATTATTTTTTAGGCGCCCGCTTAATAGGTTTTCCATATTTTTTCATCATGCGGTCTTTCTTCCTTACTATAAAATTCACTTTGCTGTTCTTCGCCGATTTTTCATGAAAGGCCGGTCCGCGTTCTTCCGCTTTGGGAACCTTAAGCTTGATTTCTTTCATAAAAACCTTTGGCTTTTCATCTTCTGTCAGCTCATCTGAAATGACCAGGTTTTCCGGCAGTGCAAGTTTTATGATCGGTTGCCTCATCAGCATTTCAATGGCTTCCTGCAATGGTTTTTCCTTCTCTGTAACAAATGTAATGGCAATGCCTTTTTTATCGGCCCTGCCTGTACGGCCTATGCGATGAATATAATTTTCCGGCACTTCGGGTACATCAAAATTGATGACATGGGTTACTTCAGCAACATCAATTCCCCGGGCAACAATATCGGTAGCTATAATAAAGCGGTAAACTCCTTCGTGAAACTGCTTAACGGTATTGAACCGGTGATTTTGTTCTTTGTTTGAATGTATCACACCTGCCGTACCGGGAAATTTTGCTTCCAGTTGTTCGTACAGGTCGTCGGCCAGTTTTTTTGTACCCACAAAAACCAAAACCTTGTCCATGCTTTCATCGTTGGATAACAACAGGTGCAGTAAATTTACTTTTGTATAGAAATTAGGTACATCATAATAAGACTGTTCAATTTTTTCAAGCGGGGTACCGGTAGGTGCGGCTTCCACCCGTTCGGGATTATTAAAATAAGTATCCATCAGGACTTCCACTTCATCGGTAATGGTTGCAGAGAATAACAGATTTTGCCGCTTTTCCGGTAAAAGATCGAGTATGTTCTTTAACTGTGTTCTAAACCCCAGGTTTAGCATTTCATCCATTTCATCAATCACCAGTTTCTTGATGCCCTTTGTTTTAAATGCACCGTTCACGATCAGGTCATATAGCCTGCCCGGTGTTGCTACCAGCACATCGGCACCGTTTTGCAATTCCTTCCATTGCGTATTAATATTTACACCACCATAAATGGGTATGGCCACCACACTCATGTAGGTTGTTAATTCTTTTACCGATTCCACTACCTGCACCGCAAGCTCCCTGGTAGGTACAATAACCAGTATCTGCGGGTTTTTGTCTTTACTGAACTTCCACAACCGCAGCAATGGCAACAGGTAGGCAAAGGTTTTGCCGGTGCCCGTTTGAGCAATGCCACATACATCCCTGCCACTTAATACCACAGGAAAAACCCGGTGCTGAATGGTGGTTGGAGTGGTATAGCCTCTTTCATCCAGTGCATTAAGCAGGGCGGTGTTTAAATTCAAATCACTAAACTTCATGGTACTAATATAAGTTGCAAAGTTAGTTTTTAATTTTTTTAAGAAGCTGTAATCGTGTTAAAGCCCAAATACCCACCAGCAGGTATCACCCATCGCCGTTTTTTTTGTATTTTTAAACTGAAATTTTACAGATATGAAACCGTTGATTACCGTTTTGATTTTATGCCTCTTTATAAGTTCAGCTTTGTTTGGCCAGGATTACGTGGTGGATTATCCTTTTGGTAATGGATATACCCGCGTATACCAAAAGCTGCCTGCCGGTTCAGCCCAGCAAAAAGAAGCCGAAAAAACTTATGGTGTTATAGACAGTAAAAACAACCTGGTCATTCCATTACAATATAAAAGCATTTCACTCAGTGGCGAAAACGGAGTTTTTATAATCAGCAATAAGGTGGGTGATAAAGGTTTGTTTTCAGTTATTGCACAAAAAGTGATAGCAGAGCCGCAATTTGCTGATATCTACGGTTTCAGTGAGGGACTGGCCACAGTTAAAAAAAGAAAGCCGGGTACCGGTGCTTTTTGGGGCGCTGTTGATGTTAACGGCACAATAGCAATACCCATTGAATATGATTACCTGGGCGTTTTAAAAGAAGGGTTGATTAATTTTCAGAAAGACGGTAAAACGGGTTTCCTCGACAAGAATAATAACATTGTCATCCCGGCCATGTACCTCAACTTTTCCGGCTTCAACGACGGACTGGCCCATGTAAAAATTGCGGAAACCGGTAAATATGGATATATAGATAAAACCAACAAGCTGGTAATTGCTGCTGAATATGAAGATGCAAACCCATTTTTTAAAGGATATACTTCGGTTGCCAAAAAGAAAAGTTACACTACGGGCAGCGCAGGCAAAGGGTCGGTAACAGTGCCGGGACAATGGGTTGTGATTGATAAAACCGGAAAAATAATACAGGAAAGATCGTTTGACCGGGTATCGCCCCTTCAGGCAGGCGACTTATTTATTATTGAATCGAACAATAAAAAAGGGACGATGAATACGAAAGGGATGCCCATACTGCCTATGGAATACAGTGAGGTAACCATCGATAATGCCGGCTATGCAATTTTTAAAACCATAGAAACTAAAAAATATGGTATGATGAACAACGTAGGTAATTTAATCGTGGCTACAAATTATGATTATGTTTCGCATACTACCGCCAACAGGTTCTATGTGCTGCAGAACGGAAAATATACTGTAGGCGATGTAAACAACAATATTTTCATTCAGCCCGATAGTGCCAATGGTGTTATACTTGGCAAAAAAAGAATTGTGTATCACTATTCCGACAAGGTTAAAATTTTTGACCTGAACGGCAACCTGCAAAAAACCATCACCGACCTTAATTTAAAAAACTTTGGCCACAGCCTTAGTGTAACAGAAGATTCCATTAAACTCAATACAGATAACACAGTACACATAATTAACCTGGTAAACAATACAAAAAAGTTGCTGCCTTTTGGCGAAGCCGGGGATTATAATGAAGAAGGCATTTTCGTAGTTAAAAAAAAGGGGTATGATTTTTACGATTATACCGGGAAAAAATTAAATACCACCAGTTATTATTCTGTAAAGGAATTCAGCGAAGGTATTTGCGCCCTGCAGGACAACAGTACCGCCAACCCTTACCTGGCCGATAAAAATTTTAAAAAGATCAAAGTGCTTGCATCCAATTTTCAGGGACCCTATTCAGAAGGGCTTGCCTATGCTAACAACACCCAATTGGGCAAAATATATTATCTGGATAAAACGGGAAATGAGGTGATCAGTTTAAGTGCCAAAGAAGGCACCAGGTGTGTGGGTGGGATTATTGCTGTTAAAGATAATTACAACAAGTATTATCTCATAAATAAAACAGGCAAACAGGTTAACGAAAAAAAATGGGATGAGATCGGTACTTTTTCTGATGGCCTTGCTTTGGTAAAAGACAATTCAAAATGGGGCTTTATAGACGCACAGGGCAATAAGGTTATTGATACAAAATATGATATAGCCAGCAGTTTTACAAAAGGGGCAGCGATCGTAAAATTAAATAACAAATTCTTTCTGATAAATAAAAAAGGGGAGCCGGTCAATGATAATAAATATGATGCAGCCGGTACGCCTGATAACGGAACCTTTCCTGTTCAAAAAGATAATATGACCGGCCTTATAGACAGTAAGGGAAATGTGCTTATTGATTTTAAACAAAGCTACAAGAGCCTTTTGTATATGTCGGATGACCGGGTATGGGCCTCAAAAGATGGTAAGTGGGGTTTGCTTGACAAGACCGGCAAAGCGCTTACCGAATTTATTTACGATGGGGCCAACTTTTTTAAAAATGGCTATGCCGTGGTAAAGCAGAATGAAACATATGGGCTGATAAACAAAGCAGGTAAATTTATTGTGCCGGCAGAATATAAATCCCTGGGTTCTGTGTATAAAAACACCATACTGGGCATAAAGCCTGCTGAAACGGTTTTTTTTAGTTTGAAATGATTATGTCCCGCAGACCTGCCTGCCGGTAGGCAGGTATCTCAGAATACGCAGGTTTTTCTGCGGCATCAGCGAAATCTGCGGGCACATTAATTAAATCGCAGCAATCAATTTACTTATTACACTTGTTTCAAACCCTTTCTGTAATAAGTGATCATGCAGTTTTCTTTTTTTGGTAAATATATTTTTCTCTGCCTTAAGTGTTTTTAATTTTTGCTCAAAGAGCTTTTGAGCTGTTTTGTTATAATCATGCTCATCTATCCCTTTCAATGCCTTTTTTATACAGTACTCGCTTACCTGTTTTTGTTTGAGCGCATATTTGATTTTAATCCTGCCCCATTGTTTGACCCTGAATTTGCCCCCGGCAAACTGTATGGCAAAGCGTTCTTCGTTCAGGTAATTGTTGCTGATAAGTTCACTAAGCAGCTCATCAACTTCTTTTTTATTCATGCCCAGGCTATATAGTTTTTCTTTCACTTCGCTGTGGCATCGTTCCTGGTAGGCACAGTACTGCTTTGCCTTTTGCAGGGCTTCTTCCTTTGAATGATATTTGTTGTTCATTTGAGTAAAAGTAAAACATAATCCCGCAATGGTATAATGGGCCTTGCCTTCGGTAAAAATTAAATTGCCACAGAAACACAGGATCACGGAAACAATAGATGTTACCTTCTGTGATTCTGTGCCTCTGTGGCAAATACCATTCAGGAGCAAAGCTTCTGAATGCTAATTTTCTTTTTCAGTCTTCCTGTTTTTATCCGGGTTTACAAAAAAGACAATGGGTTCGCTTCTGCCTTCGCCACTGCCATCTGTTTGGGCAACCGGGTTGCGGTCTTTATCAAGCGATTGTATGGTCCATACAAATGCGGGCAGCTTTTTTGTTTCGCCATCATATGTAGTAAAAGGCAATTGAGGCTGCCATATGTATTGTGTAGCTGCCAGTATATCCTTATCCAGCAATGGCTGGTTACTCCGCAATGCCTGCACGGGGCTTTGTGTGGGCAGTACTTCAAACACCTGTATGCGGTAGGTAACCGGTGATGTTTGGGTGGGCACTACCGGGCTCCATCTGAATATGATGGCTGTTTGCGCTTTTTTTGCATCAAGCACTTCTTCATGATATGGCTTCAGCAAAATGGGCAATTGTGTGGTGGCCAGGTAAAAGTTTTTACATTGTTCTTCTCCCACGGGTGTGTAGTCGGTAATGTTAACAGGGCGTACACAAAGGGTATAATTATCAGCCGGTAGTTTACCTGTTCTTTCTAAAGATGTTTTGTATTTGCCGGTAAAAATCATATGCTCCAATGGCAGTACATCATTGGCAACCAGAATGGTTGTACCGGTTGAGTTGGGCACAAACACAGCAGTTCTGGCCAGATCGGCAGAACCTATCACTGTACCATCCAGCGTTTTTATTTCAGTTTTTATTTTAAACTGACCGCCAATAGCACCCTGCGCAGTAACAATGAGTGTAAGCACTTCACGCCTGTTGCCCCACTCGGATAATTGCGCCGGCGGTTGTGCATTCACTATTAAGTTAGATCTTATCTGTGCCGTTGCTGTGGCAACAATAAAAATGGTGAGTGTGGTTATTATAAGTTTTTTCATTTTTCTTTTTTTGTGTCAAAACGATATTGAAAACCTGTTCTGCATCCGGTTTCTACATAATTGGCGCCGTTGGGCGTTATTTCATTTCCGTATTTAAAATAGTTGGTAGTTAAAAAACTGTTCCAGCTTAGTTTTTTTGTAAGCTTATAATCAATATTGCAGCTGGCAATTAAATTGTTGTTGTTACTAAAGGCATTTAATTTCCCCAGGGTGTATTGCAACTGCCCCCTGAGTTTGAGTTTCTTTTTGGCAGCCTGCATACTTAATGCGGCGCTTAAAGTGGCCAGGGTAATTTTTGCACCAGGTACATCATTGTAAAAATACATGAAGCTGAAATCGGGCGATATTTCTTTTTCCAGGTACGTTGGCACATAAGTAAGCAACCCGGTGTGGGTATTGTTGGATGTGGTAAGGCCGGTCATCACATCCCTTTCATCATACTTACTGTAATTATAACTCATGCTCAGCAGGTGAATGATTTTTTTACCGGTAAAGGTAAATGTTGGGTTTATGCCCAGGTCGTTACTTACATTTTTGATGCCAAACGGATTCATACCGCTGGCTGTTTGAAAACCAAAATTATTATAGTTTACGTTTAAACTAAAGCTTTCGCTGAACTGGGTAAACCAGTTGAGGTTGCCTATAAACTGCTTTGCTCTTAATGCCGTGTTTTTTACATTATTTACCCGCTGGCCCAAACTGGCAACAATATTCATTTTGTTCTTCCAGGTATTGATACGGGTGTTTAACGTATAATCAAGCCTGTCGTTTTGCATAAAAGGGTAACCCACTGTCTGAAATCCTGCACCCAGGTATTTAACGGTCAAACCCAGGTCCAGGTTCTTGCCTTTCTTACCCACAGCAAGCTGGCCTGCGTAATCGGTTAAGGTAGATGTATGTGCTTCTATGAAAGGTTTAAGGCTTCTTATACCGGGGCTTAATGGCGTGGCCAGGTCTTTGGTGAAAGTAGATTGTGATCCTTCAGCTTTAAAATAATACCCATGTTCGAGGTACAGATCAAAAACCAGGCTTATTACAAATCCTTCCTGCGGCCTTATGGTTAGCGGAGGCGGTGCGGCAGATGCGGGCACATCTTTGCCTTTGGCAAAATTCAGTGCAAATAAATATTTCCCTTCTTTTTCAGTACCTATCTGCGCCATCCAGTTTCTTCGTTTATAGGCGCCCGTAACTGTTGGCGGTCCTGTAAAATAATTTACGCCTTGCTGTGATACTCCTGTAAAGAATTTAAAAAGAAATGTTTTAGGCCTTAGATCAAACCCAACGCCAAACACCCCGATATCGCCGGTTGACAATTCGGAGTACTTTAAATACTGCGTACCCAGTTGCAGTTCGGCCCATTTATATTTTGGGTTAATGCCAAAGCTGTTCATGGGATTGGTGATGAACTGCCCGAAGTTTGGTTTTTTTATACCTGCATACGGACCGGCAAAATTGGTAGGTATGGCTGCAAAATTAAAATTAAATGGCAGGCTGAAATTTTTACTGAACTTAAATGTTGGCGTGAAATTGAATCGTACCTGGTTCCAGGGCCTGCGTGCCTGGTAACCTGTCCAGCCCGAAGGGCTGCGGCTGAGCCCGTAACCTTCATAGGTAATGCCCATGGTTCCGCTGATATTTAATTTCTCTTTTGCTTTTTCCTTTACCCTGTTGAGCAGCGAATCTGTAGTTTGCTGTGCAAATAAGGTCACAACAAACATGCAAAGAAAAAAGCTGGTGGCCATTATTTTTTTTCTCATCATAAAAACCGGTTTGTATTTAACCAATAAATTTGTTTCACGCAGAGGTTGCTGAGGAGCGGAGGCTCATCTGTTTACTCTGCTCCCCTGCGTTCCCTGCGTGAAACCTACTTCTTCTTTATTACAAAATCAAAACACGCGATCACTTCACACTCCTTACAATCCTTATCGCGGAAAGTAAACTTCACACAGATCTTTCCTTTCAGTTCACAACAATCAATTGCCGGTACAGGTGGTAAAATAAAGTTCATCCCTATATTTGTTCCGTTTGGTATAGCAATCAAACTGCCATTATTCCATATTACTTCCCTCGGGTTTTTATAAGCATCTGCACCACTGCCGATAAATGACGCTGCTGTTGCTCCACCATACAGGGTTATTAAACCCGGTGCTGCGCCAATATTTGCTGCCGATGCAATGCTTGCCCAGGTAAATGGCAGGTTTACACACTTCATACATTCCTTGCCAAAATTATCGCTGATGTCGTAGCTGATCACATTGGCCCTTACTTCTGTAATGCTGGCCAATGCCAAACCACTGATGGTAAATGTTTGTGCGGCAACAGTTGCGTTGGGTATTTGCGTATGATCGTATTTAACGGTTCCTGTTGTTGCCTTAATTTCATACGGACAGCAATTTTCCTTGCACTCGGTAGTAAACTTAATTACACAACTGTCGCAAAGTGTAGTGCCACACCAGCCATACATGGTTAATGTATAAGTGCCGGTTTGATTGGGCGCAAATGTAAGCGGCAGGTTGCCGGTTGCCGGGCCACCGGTTGGTCCCTGCAAAGAATAAGTAACTGCTCCATTGCACTTGGGATCAGCACATAAATAATTGGCATTAACCGTAACCGGTGCTTTACATTTTACATCGTACTGTTGCCGGCAATTAAATGATTTGGTATTATTATCAATGGTAACTGTTTTTTCGCCCCACTTGCTTCCCTTACAATCGCAGGCCACACAGTTCACTTCAAATTTAATGATACAGGTATCACATATCTTATCGCCGCACCAGCCATACATGGTTAGCACGTAAGTACCATTTTGTGTGGGTGTAAAATTAAATGCAGGTGGCATGGTTCCGGTAATGGGTGCGCCGCTGGGCGGTTGCAGGCTATAAGTAACTTTTGCAGGGCATGCGGTATCCTTACATAAATAACCTGCGTTAATGGTGTAGGGTTTATTGCAATCGAGTTTATAGGTTTTATCGCAGTTTATGCTGATGGTATTGGGGTCATCAATAATCACTGCTTTACCAGGTACGGATTTAGCCAGGGCAGGATCATCTTTATCATCTTTGGGATTCTTAATATCCTTGCCCTTGGTCAACGTGATCTTATCCCACTTGCTTTCTTTACAATCGCACGCACAATCTTTAATAAATAACTGAAACACGTTGGAGGTATCTGTACAGCCATTTAGTGTAACCACAATAGAAATATTGTGCATACCCAACAAAGGTACCAGCGTAGCTGTGTTAAGCGTGTTACATGGTGATGGCTGAGGAGATATAGGAACTCCGTTATCCAGCCATACGATCGTATAAAGGGTGCATGCTGTTTGTCCCGGACCTAATGGTAATGGCGGAATAATATTGATCGGTGCATCACTGCAAATGGTATCGCAGCAGGAAGGGAATAAGCTCAGATCGGGACCTTCATTAATAAATACAGTATTGGACATGGCCGAACAGCCTGTATTCATATTGGTAACAATGGCATTATAACCACCCGGTGCAGATACATTTATTGTACTAGAGGTTGCACCATTATTCCACAAATAATTATATCCGGCTGGCGGCGCTGTTGCCGGCGTAGGAACAGCCTGTAGTGCATACACATTGCCTGAACATAAAGTTCCGCCAGGCGCAGTTACAACTACAGTTGGGCTGTTACTGGCATAAATACACAGGGTATCAAAAGCCATACATCCATTGGCATCTGTTACCTGTAAAAAAATCTGGTAATTACCGGCAGCGGTTACCGTAGCTACGGGGTTATAAATATTAGTAAAATCGAAAGTAATACTACCGCTGTTGGCACTCCAGTTATACGTGGGATAACCACTCACCGTATTGAACAGGTTTATCGTTCCGGTTCCGGTATTTGCATTGATACAAACTGTTGAGTTGCCCTTGATCTTTGCTATTGGTTTAGGATACCAGCTTACAGTAACCGTGTCGGTTTTTATTACACAATTGCAGGCAGGACTGTTGCCTGTAAGCACTGCATAATAGGTGCCATAGTTTGTTGCGGTTAATGTGGTTGTATTTGCTCCTACCGGGTTACCATTATTATACCATTGAAAGGTGTAGGAAGAAAAAGTTGAGCACATGGTATTGCCATTGGCATTGATTGATGCCGTTAATGTTACCGATTTGCCGGGACAAATGGTTACCGGGTTTGGTGATAAAGTAACAATTGGTTTTGGTTGAATAGTCACTGTGGCTGTATTGGTTACCGTACAGCCTTCGGGTGTAACAACCGTTAATGTTATATTGTAAGTACCGGGGCCGGGATACATATGCTGTGGAGATGCAGTTAATGAAAAACTGTTATCGCCAAACTGCCAGTTATAACTGGCCATGCCTGCCGTGGTTGAAAAGAAGACCGGTGAGCCATCGCAACTTGGATTGGGATTAATGGTTATAGGTGCTACCGGTAGTACTACCAATATAGGCATACTATAGGTTGATGTACATCCGTTAAGCGTAATACTTAATGTGATGGTATAAGTACCCGAAGCTGTTGGGGTAATACTTTGATTGGGGCCATTGGTTAACGTACCTGTATAAGGACCGGAATATGTCCAGCTGTATGATGCCCCCGCTGAGGACGGATAATAACTGGATCCATCTGTCATGCTCAATAATCCGGTATTGCAATTATAAGATGCGTTGAACTTTGTTACTACGGGAATAATAACCTGTTTGCAACTGGTGATACAACAGGTATCATTGGTGCCGGTCTTTACCACTTTCTGCACAACACAGGCGGTATATAACCCGGCCGCAGCGTACTGGTGCGTTGTATTCAGGCTTATGAAATCATCCGATGTGCCATCACCATAACAAATGGTTGGATGCAGGGTACCTGTTGTCCATCCCGGAGGTAACGATAATGGTGAGCCGGTAAAAACGGTAGGCTGGCAACCGGCATGTGTAAAATTAAACTGAACACCGGATAATGCACTGCACACCGGTGTGGTACAGCAGATATTAATATCCTGGGGTATCCTGATGACATTAGATGTATCCTTACAACCATTGGGGTCGGTGATCACCATATAATAAGTACCCAGCAATGTAGCTGTATAATTACCACAGGTGGTTGATACTACCGTAAACGGCCCTCCACCCGGTGGTTGATAAAGCCATTGGCAATTGGTGGGCGAAGGAATATTTGTTGCCACAGTTAACAGTACACTTAATGTTGCCGGGTTACAGGAAGAAACACTGCAAGGCGGTATTATTTTTACCCAATAAGGATTGGGTGGAATGGTAATACATTTTGTTTGTCCGCAACTGCCCGGTGAACCCGGATTAATGGTTACACAATAAGTGCCGGGCTGATTGATGTTTACCGTTTGTGTGGTTTGCCCGGTTACTCCGGGGCCATTCCATAAATAAGGACCGGCTGTACTGGAAGTAAGGGTCATGCCGGTTTTAATACAGGTACCCCCAACCGTTATAGTTGGATAAACAGGTAGTGTAACCGTTATATTAACTGAGGCCGATCCACCGCAATTACTTACAGTCAGCACTCCCTGGTTGCTGACCGCATTGTTACCATGCCATAAAACAGAAACAGTTCCGGTACCCTGGCCGGCAGTTACAGTTCCTAAATTATTGGTGATGGACCAGGTGTAAATGATACCGGGAATATAATTGGTAATGGTGTATGATACCGTTTGATCTATACAGGGATTAATTACCGGCGAACTTAAAATGGGTGCCTGTGGTTTTTTAACCGTTACAGAAGCGGTGCCCTGTGAGCAGGATAAATTAAATGCACAGTTCTGTGTGGCGGTTACAGTAACCCCTCCTGCAGGAATGGTGGCAAAGCTGATCACAGCAGTATCCAGCTGCGGGCCACTGTTGGCTATCATGGTAGCACCACCCGGCAACACCCAGTTAATGGGCGTGGTGGTTACGGTAGATGTTGCAACAAAAGTTACCGGTGTATTGGGACAAGCTGTAGCCGATGTTGGCAATATGGTTAATACAGGCCTGGGCGCAACAACAATAAAAGCCGATACCGGAGAATTGCAATAAACACCTACACCACCGGTTCCGGTAATGGTATAGGTATTGGTTGTGGCCGATACCGGAAAACTAACGGTGGTGTTTGGGCCAACCGGAGGAGTAAATGTAAGTCCCGGTGATCCCGACCAGGTAACCGGTCCGCCTGCTGTAGAAAAGAAAGCGGTACAGCCCACACAGCTTTGCGAAGGCCCGTTTATTTTTAATACCGGTTTAATGGATACATTTTTAACGGTGGTTCCGCTGCAGTTATTTTTAAGCGGATTACTGTATGTGCAGGTTATCTGGCCTGTTGGGCCGGCTCCCCAGCTTACGGTTATTACCGATGTATTTATGTTAGGGCCAACTATCGTTCCCCCAATTACCGTCCAGTTGTAAAACACGCCTGGCATTGCAGGGAGTGAATAGGTTTGCGTACTGAACTGGCAAACGAGATTATTAGGCGGCATGATGGGAATATTGTTAACCAATACCGGAACGCTTAAAGTTGCCGTATTGCCGCAGGGATTACCGCAGTTGGGCGCACTTACCGAAATGGTGGTGGGATAGGTATTGCCCCAAACCACTTTTACACATTGGGTGCCCTGGCCCGAAATAATGGTTGAGCCGGGAGAAACTGTCCAGGTAATTGGCCCTGCACAGGGTACGGTTATACAATACTCGGCTGTATCTCCGGCACATAAGCATTGATTAATACATGCTTTGGGCACAATTAATAAGGGGCTGCCTGCAACCACAGTTACCTGCTGTGTAAAAGAACTGGTACATCCGCAACAGGGCTTATCACCCTGTCCACCTGCCGGTGCTGTAGGCCTGCAGTCTGACGTATCATTGGTAACATAAATCGTTACATTATATACACCCGGTGCGGCATACACATGTGTGGGATTGTTTACATTACCGGCAAAATTACCATCTCCAAAATCCCAGGAAACACCGGCTGCGCCCGTAGAGGTATTGGAAAAAGAGACCAGGCCTCCTGCACAGGGGCTGCTTTGGGTAAATGTAAATGAAGCAACCGGCGCATCACGCAGGCAAATGGTTTCTTTGATGGTTTTTTTACAGCTTCCGTCTGCGCTGGTAATGGTAACCGTTATAGTACCTGTACCGCCGCCGCCCCAGGTAATGCTTACGGGGTTTCCGGTGGCAGATGTGGGTGTACCGCCAGTAATAACCCATGCATAGGTATAGCCGGGTAAATTAGGTACCACCAAAAAAGTATTGGTGCTGTACTTGCACATGCTGGCGGTAAAGTGTTCTTCGTTTCCTATCGGCCCTTGCAAACAGGGGCCTTCCCGGGTACAATCAAAATCCCTTTTGAATACCATTTTAAATTCGGGGCAGCAGGCTGCCTGTTGTGCCCGGGCAGCGCTTGCAAAAACAAATATGGCAATAAGTATGTTGAATAATTTTTTCATGGCTGATTATTTTGGATTTTTATCAGGGTTAACTTTTTCACATCCCTCTTTTCTCTTCTCGTAACAAACCAATTTGTTGCAGGTGGTACAGTCTGTAAATTCAATCTTATACCGTATGCACCATTTAAATACCGCACTGCAGCAGGGTGTAAGCTGTGGTGTTGTAATGCTGATGTTCAGGTTTTGTTGCGGCCCGTTCCATTCCTGGCTGTTGGTATTGTTGTTAAAATGCCCGTATGTTGCAGCCTCTTTATTACAGGGTATGCACATATCATTTTCGGGCACCATTTCAAAATAAACCAGTTCGGCTTTAATGGTTTTTATGGTTTTGGCCGGGGTAGTTGTAACCGTTACCGGCTGGTTAAAGGAAATGGTATTATTGCTGATATTGATATTGCCCGGCACCGGGGCATTTAAAATAAAATTCTTTTCATCACATGCCGTGCATACACATTTTAAGGTATCCCATGCTGTTTCGTTATTTATATTGTCGGGGTCGGGAGGCCATACCGTTTCCACAATGAATTTCATGGTCTTCATACTGTCAACACAATTAATGCTGGCTGTAAATACCTGTGATGAGTTGGCGTTAATGGTAAAAGGTATTGCCGGTGTGGTTGGCGTTAAGGTGGTAAGCGGCCCCGTTCCGTTAACGCGGTACCTGATGGCTGTTACCTGTGCCTGGTTGGTGGGATGAAGATTAGTTACTTTTACATAAATGGTTTGCTTTCCTTTTTCACAACAGCCCACTTTTACGCTGTCAATTTTTGTGTTGATGTTATCGTCAAGTATCTTAAAAGTATAGGGCTCACTGGTTCCGTTATTCCGGCCAATGGGTTTTCCCTCCCGGTTCAATGCCTGCACATTCCAGATAAACTCGCAGAGGTAAGGCGGCCTGCATGGCCCTGTATATAAATTAGAAACAACGGCCTGGGTTAAATTGTCTACATCTTTGGTAACTACAGGCTGGTTGGTGCGTATGGCCTGTAATCCGTTTTGTCCCTGCATCAGCTGCCATACTTTTAAACGGTATGTTACCGGTTCTTTGGGTTTGGGTACCAGGGGTGTCCACCTGAACATAACCGGCTTCTGCATATCTTTTTTCAGAAATCTTTTATCGTTTTCGGGAGTAATTAAAGTTGGCGGTGCATAATCTGTTTCTTTGGGTGTTTCAACGGTAAATTCTTTGCACATTTCATTGCTGATGGCCACCCGGTCAATATTATAAAACTGTACACAAATGGTGTAGCTTCCGTCTTTCAGGTCGTTACAGCCCTGTAAGCTTCCCGTTAACTCATTGGCAGAAAAAGTGCGTGTTGTAAATTCATCAACCTGCAAACCACCGGCCGAATTATTACTGCAAATGATGGCGCCTCCACCCCTGATCTGCACCATCAACCTGATCCCTTTTACCCGTACCGTTGGAGGCAATTGCGCCACCAGCAATAATGAGCCCGGGGTATTACCCCAGTTATCAATTACTGCCGGCAACTGGTTTTTTACATTAAAGCTTACAATTTTTATCTGTTGAAGCTGGCTGTAGGCATCTATTGCACCAAAGAACAGTAACAGCAAAAGCAGGTTTATTTTTTTCATATCCCGAATTTTTAAAGTTGGCTTTTGAACAAGCCTTTTATTACGGATACAAAAATGTAAAGAAGAAAGCAGCGGTTTTGCTGAAATGTAAAAGCGTGGGGAATGATTGTATAAGTGCGGCCCCCTCTTGAACTTTGTTCGTTCCCTTATCAGGGAACCCCCGAAGGGGGAGAAAATGGAGAAGATATAAACGAAGATGATGTTTGCGAAATCAGTTAGGAATGGTTTGTTTGAGAGATAAGGGTTGATTCATAGTACCGCCCAACTCGAGTTCCCTCTCCTTCCGGAGAGGGGTTGGGGTGAGGCCTGGGGCCCTTACGCCTTCCTTTTTATCCATTTTTCAAACCTTGCTAAAAACTCTTCTTTTCGCCGGGAGGCAACGGGCAATTCCTTTCCGTTCTCCAGCACCACATCGCCTCCGCTGCCTTTTATATACTCCTTTATAAAGGAAAGATTGATGATGTATTTGTCATGAATGCGCATAAAATTGGTTTCGGGCAACAGCTTTTCATATTCGCCCAGCTGCCGGCTTACCATTATTTTTTTTTCTGCAGGCTGTCCGCCTTGCGGGGTGCGTTGTGCATCGGTATATAAAAAGAAGTTGGTGTAGTTGCCACTGCTTTCGCAGTATAAAATATCGGCAAGTTTTACAAAAACCAACCCGTTGTTTGTAGATAAGGGTATTTTATCCGGTGCAGCAGCCTGAGTATTTTTTTCAAGAATAGAAAATAGATTTTTATTGATGTTCTTTTCTTCAATGCGTTTAATAGCTGTGTTTACAGCCGCTGCCAGTTTATCGCTATTGATGGGTTTGGTTATATAGCCTGTGGCGTGATGCTCAAAAGCCTCTACGGCATAATGGCTGTAGGCGGTAACAAATATGGTTTCAAAATTTACCGGCTCCAGTTTTTTAAGCAGGTCAAAACCATTGAGGTGCGGCATTTCCACATCTAAAAAAACAAGCTGGGGCTGCAGTTCATCTATCAGCAGCAGGCCGTTTTTTGCTTCGGTATCGGTTGCCAAAACCTTTACGGCTGGGCAATACATTTCCAGCATGTTTTGTAACAGCTTAATATTCTTTGCCTCGTCGTCTATTATAATACAGTTGATCATCATCCAAAATCCAATGGAATTTTTACGGTTATGGTTGTTCCGGCTGCATTACCCTGTTCATCCTTTTTATCTGTTACTTCCTGGAAGATATTGTACAGTTCTGCCCTGCGTTTTGAAATATTCATACCCCTGCTCTGGTATTCAATATGCATTTCGCTTTTTAGCGCAGCTGCTTTTTGCCGGCCAATGCCATTATCATCAATCTCACAAACTAAGAAATTATTATCTTTTTTTACGTTTATATTTATCTGTCCTTTTTTATTTTCCAAAAAACGCATCCCGTGCCTGATGGCATTTTCAACATAAGGTTGCAACAGCATGGCCGGAACAAAGCATGTTTCTTTGTCAACATCCTCACTTACATGTATGGCATAATTAAATTTATCTTCAAAACGCAGTTTCTCCAGTTGCAGGTAATTATCCAGGTAATTGATCTCGTTTTGCAGGGAAATGATGGAAGCGTCTGAGTTATCAATGGTGCTGCGCATCAGGTCAGCAAATTTATCGAGGTACTTATCTGCCTGTTTATAATCCCGGTCAAAAATAAAGCCCTTAATGGAGTTAAGGCAGTTGAATACAAAATGCGGGTTTATCTGTGCCTTTAGTGCCTGCATTTCCAGCTCGGTCAGTTTTTTTTCGGTGATCACTTTTTCAACAGCTGCTTTTCGCTTCTGCCTATTGCGCAATTCCAGCATAAAAAAACTGATGATGAAAAGTGATATTACCAAAACCGACCAGAATATACCGCTTTGCCAAAAAGGGGTTTTAATATAAAAAGCTATGCTTTCTGTACCGGATGAAGGAGACCCGTCTCTTTTCATTCCGCGAATCTGAATGGTATAACTGCCCGAAGGAAGCCTGAGATTGATATTGTTCTTATCTGTTTTTTGCCAGGCCTCTTCGTTAACCCGGTATTCAAACAGCGGATAATATCCTGTAAGATCGGCGCCGGAAAAACCGATACTGATATCATTTTGATCATAATCGAGTGTATAGCTTTGGGTAACCAGTGTATCTATACCATTTACAGAAACCTTTGTAATGAACGTGGTAATATCTGTTACAGGCAAACTCAAGCTGGCGGGCATAAAACTGATTCCTCCGGTTGTGGCAACATAAACCGTATCGTTGTGTATGGTAATATCATTCACCTGTTCGCCAATAAGCCCGTCTGTTAAACCAAAGAACGTATTATAAAAGCTGAACCGGCCATTATCAAACCGGTATTCAATTTTATTCAAACCCTTATTGGTACCCAGCCATATTACACCGGCCCTGTTGCTGTATAAAGACTTGCAGACAATTCCGGGTATGATATCGCCCAGGGCAATTGATTGTATAAGTATGTTGTTTTTTAAAACCAATAATGAATCTGAGCCAAGGCCCACCCAAAGTAAATCATCGGCTGTATTAAAAATGGTATTTACCCTAAAGCTTAACGCCTTGTATTTTTTGCCAAAATAAAAAAGAGAATCTTTATCCCACCGGTACAGGCCGTCATTTGAACCAAGGTAAATTTCTTTGGACCGGTTTGAACCAAGTGCAGTTATTCTTTTTATAATATTATCAATACCCCTGTTTGCAGCAAAATTATATTTTACCGCCATTGCATGCGTACCCAGTAACAAAACAGAATCGTTGAGTAATAATGCCGATTTGGAGGACTGGTTATCTCTTCCTTCATAGCGCTTTACGATCTGCATCGTTTTTTTATCAAGTAAAAAAGATCCTGTTTGACAGGCCACATAAACACCATTTTTCAATTCAATGATCTTTCTTATCACACCATCCATATTTTTTTCGCCCGATAAGGACCTTCTTTTTATATCATACACTCCGTCGTAAATCAACACTTCGCCATAGTTATTGCCAACCAGTATTTTTTTATCAATAACAGCAATGGCGGTAAAATGCTGGGTTATCTCATCATTAAGTGTTTTGTCTGTAATGGTAAATGAGGATATCCTTTTTTGCTGGATCTTTATCAAACCCCGGTCAATCGTTGATATCCAGGTATTGCCGTTCTTATCATCCAGCACATTTCTTACTGCAATATTGTACAGTAAAGGATCTTTCAGTTCCAGTGTTGCCGTATCAACAGGATAGGTTGTTCTGTTGTATGTTGCCACGGCAAGGTCTTTACCGGCTTTGCAAAAAATACGGATCATAAACGGAAATGTTTTTTCCTGTATCAGGCTTATATTCCCTTCATGATCTACCCGGTATTTTTTTATTTTGTTTGCAGAGGAAATATATAAGGTGTTGCCAAAGTATTCGCTGTAAAAAAAATCACTTTGCAGCTGAAATGATTTTGTAAACCTGTTTTTAATAAATACCCTTACCGAATCGGGGCTTATGATCAGGTATCTTTCCGGACTGAACTCAATGATCTTTTCCGGTGTACCCGATCTTTTTGAATTCATCAACCCTTTATAAACAGTTACTTTTCCGTTTTTGTAAATAAAAAAATCACGCAGGTTATTACAAAAGGCAATGCCGCCATACTGCAACACGCTGCCCCGGTTTGTATTGCCCAGTTCTACTTTCTTCAGTTCCGGGTCGGTATCTTCATTTTCAAACCTGTCTTTTACCGGGTTATAATAGGCTGCTGTTCTTCTGAAAGGGGTAACCCATATACGGTTGCTGCTGTCAATAAAAATATCGGTTATTTCGCTATCGGGCAGACCATGAGCAGTAGTATAGGTTTTAAAGTTTTTACCATCAAATTTTGCAATGCCGTTGTCGGTAGCTACCCATAAAAAACCATGATTGTCTAAAATACTTTTATAAATGGAGTTGGAAGGCAGCCCTTCTCTGGTCGTATAAAATATGGTTTGTGTGGACTGGCAAAATGAGCCTCCTGCTGCAATCAGCAGGCAGCAGGTAAGCCATATATGACACAAAAAATTACGCATTCATCATAAATATAAAAAATGCATGGCAATAATGGCAAACCGGTTACTTAAAGCAGGTTCTGCCTGTAACAGCAGGTTCTGAAGCATGCCCCGAAAGAGGGGGTTTGGGAAAGCTTACACCAAAACTGAAATTGTTGCCAAATACCCTGTATTTTTAGCCCCGTTAATTTTATATATTTGCCAACTAAAGATATAATTATGAAGTTTATCGTTTCCTCATCAGCGCTGCTTAAACAACTGCAGCAGATCAGCGGTGTTATTAATGCCAATACGGTACTGCCCATACTGGAAGATTTTTTGTTTGAAATTGAAAAGAATAAACTGACCGTAGTGGCCACCGACCTGGAAACCGTGATGAAAGTTCACCTGGATATTGAGGCCAAGGACAGCGGTAAAGTATGTATTCCTGCAAAAATATTGCTCGATTCTTTAAAGAACATTGCAGAACAGCCGCTTACTTTTAATGTAGATAAAAACTTTGCCGTTGAAATTACCAGCGATAACGGTAAGTACAAGGTAATGGGCGAAACGCCCGATAACTTCCCCAAAGAACCGGCTGCCGATGATGCCAATGCCTTTACCATGTCCTCTACCGGATTGGTAACTGCCATAAACAAAGCATTGTTTGCCGTAAGCAACGACGACCTGCGCCCGGCCATGACCGGCGTGTTTTTTGAGCTGGATAAAAAATCGATCACTTTTGTTGCTACTGATGCACACCGCCTGGTACGCTATACCCGTAGCGATGTGAGCTGCCCCAAAAAAGATTCTTTTATTGTTCCAAAAAAACCATTGAATTTATTGAAAAGCGCCCTGCCTGATAATGAGGATGAGCTGAATATTTCTTACAACAGCAACCACCTGTTTGTTAAGCATGGTGGCACCGAGCTGGTTTGCCGCCTGATTGATGCCCGTTTCCCCGATTATAAAGTGGTGATACCAATAGACAACCCGTATAAGATGACGGTTAACAAACACGATTTTCAAAATGCTTTGCGCCGTGTGAGTGTATTTAGTAACAAAAGCACCAACCAGGTTGCCTTAAGCATCAGCGGCAGCGAACTGCAGCTGGCTGCACAGGATGTTGATTTTAGTTTTGAAGGTAACGAACGCATGGCCTGCCAGTATGATGGCGATGACCTGCAGATCGCTTTTAATGCAAAATTTTTAATTGAAATGCTGGGAGGCGCCGATACCGGTGAAATTGTTATGGAACTGAGTACCCCAACCAAAGCGGGTATCATTAAACCAACCGAACAGGGCGAAGGCGAAGAACTGTTGATGCTGGTAATGCCGTTGATGTTGAATAATTAAACCCCCTAACCCCCTGAAGGGGGAACTTTGAGCTCATAAATAAAAACCGCTTTCTTCCGGGAGAGCGGTTTTTATTTTTGTTATGTGCAAAACCATTGCCTGAATTATTAATTCTTTTATTGAACTTACATCTCTAAACTTATACCCATGTTTTTAATTGTAATTGGAATCATCATTTTAGTTATTACGACCGTTTTGCTCAAAAACAACCCGGCACTGGTAAAATTTAAACCGATAGGCCGCATTGCCGGCGTAATTTTTATTTTACTGGGTATTTTAAATGCCTGTGTAAAACAGATCGATGCCGGCGAAGTGGGTGTAAAGGTTTTATTCGGCAGCATACAAAACGAAGTGATGGGTAGCGGCCTGCATTTTATAAATCCACTACTGGAAGTAAAAAAGTTGGACATAAAAACACAGAATTACACCATGACCGGAGTAAATGATGAGGGAAACCAATCAGCCGATGATGCCATTCGGGTATTAACCAGCGATGGACTTGAAGTAACGATTGACCTAACCGTTTTGTACCGGGTAATATCAACGGATGCTCCCAGGTTGTTAAGAGAAACCGGCGATGATTACCGCGATAAAATTGTACGCCCCATTACCCGTACAAAGATCCGCGACAATGCAGTATACTACCAGGCAGTTGACCTGTTTGGAAGCAAAAGAGATGTTTTTCAGCAGCGCATTTATAAAAGCATTGAAGAAGATTTTAAAAAACGCGGACTCATGCTGGAGCAGTTGCTGGTACGCAACATCACTTTACCCAATTCGGTAAAAGCATCCATCGAATCTAAAATAAACGCCGAACAGGATGCCAAAAAAATGGAATTTGTGTTATTAAAAGAAAAACAGGAAGCTGAACGCAAAAGGGTAGAAGCACAGGGTATTGCCGATTATCAGCGCATCATCAATACCGGCCTTACCGATCAGCAATTGCAATACGAACAGATAAAGGCCATGAAAGAACTGGCACTAAGCACAAACTCAAAAGTAATTGTAATGGGCAAGGGAAATACACCCATCATCATTGACGGAAAACAATAGCAACATGACTTTTAAACAGATAGCCTCTTACGATAATTATATGCTGGCCAATATGACCATGGGCCTGCTCAGCGAAAATGGCATTAAATGCCAGATGAAAGATGAACATATTGTAACCGTGGACCCATTGCTTAACCCTGCTGTTGGCGGCATTAAATTACTGGTAGAAGAAAGTGATTTTGACCGTGCGGTTGCATTAATACAGGAAGCCGAAAATGATTATTTAAAAGACATTGCCTGCCCCAATTGCAAAAGCCACTCATTGATTGCAGAAGAAAAAACCAACAACCCTGCAGATTTCTGGGGCAGATTAAAAAACCAGGTGCTGTATGGCCAGCCATCAACCTACAGCAAGGGCTACCGCTGTACCGCTTGTAAAAGTTATTTCAGCGAACTCCCTCCTTCATTTTAACTTTAATGCCGATGAAAAAAATTGCCATGATTCCGGCACGCTATGCGGCCACCCGTTTTCCGGCCAAGCTCATGCAAATGCTGGGCGATAAGACCGTTATTCTTCATACCTGCCAAAATACTGTTGCCACCGGTTTATTTGACGAAGTGATGGTGGTTACCGATAGTGAGATCATCTTCAACGAAATAATAAACAACGGCGGTAAAGCTGTAATGAGCATTGCAGATCACGAAAGCGGCAGCGACCGCATAGCAGAAGCCATTGCAGATATGGAGGTGGATATTGTAGTAAATGTACAGGGTGATGAACCTTTTGTACAAAAAGAACCATTGGAAAAACTGCTGCAGGTTTTTGAAGACGATAAAGTTCAGGTGGCTTCGCTGATGCAGGTACTGCATGTAAAGGAATTTATTGATGACCCCAACTATGTAAAAGTGGCCGTTGATAAAAATATGAATGCGCTCATGTTCAGCCGCAGCCCCATACCTTACCACAGAGATAAAAATATAAGCCCCGTATATTACGAGCATATTGGTGTGTACGCTTTCCGCAAACAGGCTTTACTAAATTTTACTGCCTGGCCCATTACGCCGCTGGAGGCCGCAGAAAAAATTGAATGCCTGCGTTACCTCGAAAACGGTATCCCCTTAAAAATGGTCATTACTGAATACATGGGTATAGAAATCGATACCCCGGAAGACCTGGTGAGGGCAGCTTCACTGCTGAAATAAATTTGCCACAGAAACACAGAGGCACGGAAAAAATACAGGTTCTCTTCTGTGCTTCCGTGCCTCAGTGGCAACCCCCATTTTGCCGGAGGCAAAAACCAAAAATCCTTCCCTGTAATCACCGCAATTAATTTCCTGTATTTTTGTTGCTTAAAATCAATCTATGTCATTCAGAAATTTTAAAATGGTAGGCTATGTTGTATATGGCCGGGGATCTTTTAACCAGTTAGATGAGATCATTGCCCCCCACCGAAATGCAGACGCTCCCATGATATTTTTAGTAGATCATTTCTTTGAGGGAAAAGAACTCGTTAACCGTGTTCCCGTTCGTGGCAAGGATAAAATAATTTTTGTGGATGTAACCTACGAACCCAAAACAACGTATGTAGACAGCTTGGCCAACCAGCTTAAAGAAGAATTTGGTACCGTAAGTGGCATCATAGGTATTGGCGGCGGCAGCACCATGGACCTGGCCAAAGCCGTTTCTTTAATGATGAACAACACCGGCAGCAGTGCCGATTACCAGGGCTGGGACCTGGTTAAGCTACCCGGTGTTTATAAAGTGGGTATTCCCACACTCAGCGGTACCGGTGCCGAAGTAAGCCGCACCACCGTACTGACCGGCCCTACAAAAAAACTGGGCATGAATTCTGATTTTACCCCTTTTGATCAGATCGTTTTAGATCCCGAATTAACTGCCAATGCACCCGCCAACCAGCGCTTTTATACCGGTATGGACTGCTATATACATTGCATTGAAAGTTTGAACGGCACTTTCTTAAACGAGTTCAGTAAAAGCTATGGCGAAAAAGCATTGCAGTTGTGCAGGGATGTGTATGTTACCAGGGATGGCTGGGATGCCGAAAGCGATGATAAACTGATGATGGCCTCTTATGCCGGAGGCATGAGCATCGCCTACAGCCAGGTGGGTGTGGCACATGCAGTAAGTTACGGCCTCAGTTATCTGCTGGGCACCAAACACGGTATTGGTAATTGCATTGTATTTGATAAGCTGGAGGAATTTTACCCCGAAGGCGTGAAAGAATTTAAATACATGGTGGAAAAGAACAACATCGATATTCCAAAAAACATTTGCGCCAATTTAAGTGATGAAGATTTTAATAAGATGATCGATGTATCACTGGGTATGAAACCATTATGGGAGAATGCATTGGGGACCGATTGGGAAAAGCAGATGACCAGGGAAAGGTTGAGGGCCTTGTATGCCTTGTTATAAGTTTTAAAAGGGTGGTTTTTTTAGCGATTTTTAATTTTTTTCAGTTTCTTTTACTGCTATAAAAATAAATCGCTTTGGTGTTTATTTCTGCCTGAATACCAGTGCATTCTTGTTTGTTTCTATAATCAATTTAACAGGATAACCAACAGAAAAACCAGGCACCCAACAATACGGAAAATATAAAGCTCAATGCTATCTTATGTTAAAGCAGTTTTCTGTACGTTATGGCCGAAATTATAAAGTAGTACTGGCTATTGTTTTGCCCTGTCTTTTAATAGTGCCGTTTATCTTTATCATGCAGGCATTAAAGTTCATAGAAGAATGGAAGGTATGGTTTATCATTATCGGTTTTCTTGGCGGGATCATTGGTTTAGCTTTGTGGCTTGCATTTCGGGTTTATCCATCGGCTACATTGGGTATAAATAAAAACGAGATCAGCCTGTCATTTAAGCAAACTGGTTTTCTAAGTCCTGTTGATTTCAGTTTTGGCATACCAGATATCATTTCATTTACCAGAAATGAAACAGGAGGAGGTGTTTACTTTCTGTTTAAAACCCAAAAACCGTTCCGCAAATTTCAGGTTTCCTCATCATCAAATTCAATAGAGGACACCATTTCCTTTAATGAAGTAATGTTTGAGATCAGTGAAATGGTAAACAGCGCAAACAACCTCCAATATAAAACCAGCTAATTGTATAATGTGTACCAAATCAGCAGAACAACACTGACATTTGAGCCCGGGCATACAAACATTTCAACAATATATTTGAGTGGTGACAGGGCTAAAGGAATAACGTTTATCAGGCAGAATTGAAGAATTACCGGGGACAACATTCAAAGATCAAATTAAAGGCTATTGGAATATTATCACAACAGCAATCCTTGTCATTAGTGATCATTGAAAAAAACAAAAAAATTGTAAATTTGAGTATCAAAAACTAAAATTGGCTAAAAGCCGAATGAAACTAATTATTAACAAAGTACGATGAGAAAACTATTTTTACTAGCCCTTATATTAATCACAATTACAAGTTCAGGATATACTCAAACTGTTACAATTGGCGATCAGGTATGGACTACAAAAAACTTAGATGTAACTACCTTTCGTAATGGCGATCCCATACCAGAAGCAAAAACGAATGCAGAGTGGGAATCTGCACAAAAGAACAATAAACCTGCCTGGTGTTATTACGATAACAGCCCGGCAAATGGAAATAAATACGGCAAACTATATAATTGGTCTGCAGTGAATGACCCAAGAGGTTTAGCCCCGGCAGGTTATCATATACCCACCAAAGAGGAATGGGATAATTTAAGGGAAAATTTAGGATCTAAAGAAATTGGCATTCAAATGAAAAATGAAACTGGTTGGTTTGAAAACGGCAACGGTACCAACAAGAGTGGGCTTTCATGTCTTCCTGGCGGTTTCCGTGGCGAATCCGGAACATTCTACAAAATAGGAAAAGTAGGGGCCTGGTGGGGAAGAAGACCAGGTGAGAATGGTTCTTATGTATCATTTTACATCGCCCTAAACTATAATGACAGAAAAGATCCCGGTACGGCTGGCAGTATGGCCTTGTCGGTTCGTTGCATCAAGGATTAAAATTGTTTTACCATTTGAAAATTTGATATAAAAGCCCTTTTTATGACTGACGGAATTTATTAAGAAACTTGTGCAAGTTATTTTTACACATTTTATATAAATCTACAAAACACCAACTTTGTATTTACTTAAATGCAGGTTTGGGCCCTCAGTGAATTTCTTCCATTTACCTTATTTCGGTTGGGTCTGTAATATTAAAATAAATAATATAAAATTTAGACAATAAACATCACACAATTTTTTTGTTTAAAAACAAAAACATAATTTATCTCCGTTGTGTTAATAAAAGAATAAATCCGGTTCAGTTCAAGGAAGTATCAAATAAATTTTTTTATTTATTTAGTTTTAATGCTTCTTTTTTAAATTCGTGAAAATCATTTTGAAAAACAGTTTTTCCATACAATGGAAACGATTTAAATATAACTCATGACTGAAAATCAAAAAATAATAATCAAAAAACTGCAGTGGATTTTTTACCCGGTTGCTTTATTGTTGCTAATTGATTTTATCATTAAGTTTTTTAATCATTCTCCGGTAGAAGTAAACGAAAAAATCAATCAGTTTTTTGAATGGTTTGATAAAGCAATTATTTTTGTCGTTCTTATACTTGTATCTGTTGGTGTAATTGCCCTTATGCAACAGTTTTTTACAAAAGAAATCATTAAACCAAAAAAAACGCAAGATGCAGCCAACGCAAAGCTGCTTATAAAAATCGAGGCCCCCAATCAACTGGCGGGTAGCCTTATTTTGTCTGTTGTAGCCCTGGGCTTTTCCTTTTTACTCAATATTATACTTTTCTGGCCGGAAACCATTTTTGAACAAGAACAGTTGGATGGATTTGGAATTTCAGAAAAAATCGCTTTCGGGTTCTTTTATGTAATTGCTCATTTTTTAGTCATTGTTTTCGGGCTGCGTTTATTTAAGGGCATGCCCCCGGTTTTTATTGCAACCGAAAAAGGGTTTTGCTATGAACCCGCCGGCATCAGCACCGGTTGGGTTTTGTGGGAAGATATTGTAGAAGTAAGAGAAAGTAGCGTGCTTCAGGGATCAACAGCATACAGCGGCCCAGGTCTTGTTCCGGTTTTGGGTATTAAACTCATTAACCCCGAAGAATATAATGCCGCTGCTTATGCACCGTTACTGCAGCGGGTGGTAAAAATAGGTCAGCAATTAAATAATTACCAAACAGATGGCGTTGGTGATATTTTGCTTAGCCCCTCTGATTTTGGAAAGAAATATGACAGCGTATTAACACTGTTTAAAGAAAAATCAAAATCATCATTCAGCTATCATTCAGTAAGTAATTAACCATATTACATGCAAAAAATAGTTTTATCCATACTGCTGTTTTTGAACACTTTATTTGCCGTTGCACAGGAAAAGAAAAAAGATTATTTAAAAGACATAAAATCTTTTGAAATCAGAAAGGCTCAAAGCATCATTTCCGAATTTGGCCATGATTATTATTCGCTTTCCAATGGAAAACTTTGGCAACAAGCTGTTCATATAAATGAAGTACAAGGTTTTATTGAATGCAAAGCCAGGCCCGCTGCCGATAGTGCGATGGATGATTGGAAGATTATACAACGAATACCCCTGTTACGGATAGATACCATTTACCATTCTTATGATGACAGCACTATTACATTTATATGCAATTATCCTTTTGCCGAACAGTATACAAACGGTGAAGCAAGCCGTCATCTTTATTTTAGATTTCACGCAAAAGTTTGGAAGATCAGAAACATAAGCTGGCAAATCTGGAATGACTTAAGCAACTACAAGCAGAACAAATTAAAAGAACTTACGGCAAGAGAAACCGTACAGGAATCTGTATTGAACTACCTGTTGAAGCATCAATACACTGCGTTGCTTACTCAGCAACTTCTGGCCAGTAATAAAATCTTTGTTAGTAAATGCAACATTTGTAATGGCACCAAAGATGCGCTGAGTAATTTTAGTAAAGCAGTGAAAGATATTAAGTGGAAAGCAAACGATGATTTGATCGACAGCTTAAAAAATGAAAACCACAATGTACAAATGCGGGCATTGGAAACGTTGGTAAGCAGGGCGGTTGATGATTTTTATATTCAAAACAACTTTTCAAAAGAGGAAATACAAAGATCGCAGACGTTGTTAGCTGCCGAACGAAAAAAAAGCATGGGCCTTGCCAGCGGAAAGAAATGTGCATCCTGTGATGGGGCTTGTAAAAAAGAGGAGAAGAATGGAAAATAGCAGTATACATGTTTAACAAAACCGAACCAAAGGGATAAAAGCCGCAGCTAAAAGAGTTATTGAGGCTGGTTGGGGTGATGATGAGAAGTTAAAATATATACTTTTATCTAAACAACGAGTATGAAAAGTTTATTTGACCAGGAAGCTTATACGGAAATTATCCACCGCATGCAAGCACTCACACCCCAAACACAACGACAATGGGGCAAAATGAATGTGGCCCAAATGCTGGCGCACTGCAAAGAAGCATTTAAAGTGCCACTCAGCGATAAAAAAATGCCCCGTATGTTTATTGGATTGCTATTGGGCTGGGCTTTTAAGAAAAAATTATACGATGAAAAGCCCTGGAAATACAACCTGCCCACAGCACCCAATTTTATCATAAAAGATGAGCGTGATTTTGAAAAAGAAAAAAAGGAGCTTATTGCAATGATTGATCAGTTTTACAGCGGTGGCCCGGGTAAAGTGGGCAAATATCCGCATCCTATGTTTGGCTCATTTACACCTGAACAATGGGGCCAAAGTATGTATAAACATTTGGATCATCATTTAATGCAGTTTGGAGTTTAGCGCTTAACCACAAAGGACACAAAGATTTTTGTGCTCTTTGTGGTAAAAAATATTTACGTAAAAATTATAATTTCATCAGCCTGTTTGCCGCTTCTTCCAGCGTACTTTCTTTTTTAGAAAAACAAAAGCGCAGTACCCGGTTGTCTTCTCCGTTTTTATAAAAAGCCGATGTGGGAATGGTGGCTACCCCATATTCTTTTACAAGCCTTACCGCAAAATCCTTTTCACTTTCATCAGTAATGTTGCTGTAGCTGTATAGCTGAAAGTAACTTCCATACGATGGCAGCGCTGTAAATTTTGTCTGCTCCATCAGTGTTTTCAGGTAATCTCTTTTTTGCTGAAGAAAACCACCAAGCTGTAAATATTGCTCCTTTTGCTGTAAAAATTCGGCCAATGCAACCTGTACAGGCGTGTTGCAGGTAAAACAATTAAACTGGTGTACTTTTCTAAACTCTTTCATTAAAGCAGGCGGGGCAACACAATAACCCAGTTTCCACCCCGTGCAGTGGTATACCTTGCCAAAAGAAAAACATACAAAACTTCTTTCGTACAGGTCGGGATAGCGCAACATGCTCTCATGTTTTTTGCCGTCAAAAATTAAATGTTCATACACTTCATCACTTAAAATAAAAATGCCCGTTCCTTTTACAATATTTTGTAATTGCAGTATATCATCTCCATCTAACACCGCTCCGGTAGGATTGTGCGGTGTGTTTAACATGATGAGTTTTGTTTTAGGCGTGATTTTTTCTTTCACCAGTTCCCAGTCAATTTTATAACCGGGGTACACCAATGGAATTAAAACCGGCACAGCGCCGTTAATTTCAATATTGGGTATATAACTGTCGTAAGCCGGTTCAAAAACGATCACTTCGTCGCCGGGCTGCAGTATGGTGGTAAGTGCGGTATAAATGGCATAGGTTCCGCCGGGCGTAATGGTAAGTTCGGTGTCGGGGTCAATTACAGTGGAATAAAGATCAGCGATTTTTTCTGCCAGCCTTTCCCGTAAAACGGGCAGTCCGTTCATGTGTACATACTGATTATACCCGCTCGTCATGGCTTTGTTCACCAGGGCAATCAGTTCTTCACTCATGTTATAATCCGGAAAACCCTGTCCCAGGTTAATGGCTTTGTGTTCATTGGCCAGCACACTCATTACTGTAAAAATGGTGGTGCCAACATGCGGGAGTTTGCTGTGTATGGTTGGTATCAAAAGAGGACAATTTATGCTTGAATTATTTTAATGTCAGCCAAAGTTCGTTGAAGGTGGGTTACTTCTAACTACACCGGATTCCACAAGCTCACCCTGACATACCTTAGAATAGCAGACCGTTTATTTTATTTACAGATATTTTTCGCCCTTATTCCTTTTTATTTCGGCCACATATTCTTTTATCTCCTGTTCTTTATCTTTTTTGCAGATGAGTAAAACATCTTTGGTATCCACCACCACAAAGTCATCTAACCCCTGCAGTAATACCAGCTTTTTATCATCACTATACACGATATTGTTGGTGGCATCAATTACCATAACCTGTTTGCCCACCACGGCATTTCCCAGGTAATCTTTTTCCAGGTTTTCATAAGTGCTTGCCCAGGTTCCCAGGTCGCTCCAGCCAAAAGTAGATGGAATGATATAGACATTGTCCGCTTTTTCCATCACACCATAATCAATGGAAATATTTATACACTGCGGATAAATGCGCTCTATGGCTTCCTTTTCCTTTTTTGTGTTGAAATGATTTTTCTCTGCCTCAAAAACTTCGGCCAGTTCGGGCAAATGTTTTTCAAATGCTTTGATGATATTTTTAACCTGCCAGACAAAAATACCGGCATTCCATAAAAAATCGCCGCTGGCAATAAATGTTTTAGCCAGCTGCGTGTCGGGCTTTTCGGTAAAGGTTTTTACTTTATACACATTATCGCTTACCGCATGCTGTTCGTATTGTATATAACCATAACCCGTATTGGGGTGTGTGGGTTTTATGCCCAGTGTTACCAATCCTTTGATATGCGATGTAAACTGCATGGCATCCTTGCAAACTTTTTCAAAGGCCTTTTCATCAGTAATGATATGGTCGGAAGGAGCACAAATTAAATTGGCGTTTACATCTAACTGGTGCAGCTTGTAAGATATATAAGCAACACAGGGTGCTGTATTTTTTCTTGAAGGTTCGCAAAGAATATTTTCAACCGGCAGTTCGGGTATCTGTTTGGCAACAATATCTTTATACTGTTCAAACGTGATGATGTAAATATGTTCGGCGGGTATAAATTTTACAAACCGGTCAAAAGTGGCCTGTATCAGGGTGCGGCCGGTATTCAAAATATCCAGGAACTGTTTGGGATAATCTGTACGGCTGATGGGCCAGAACCTGCTGCCAATGCCACCGGCCATTATGGCTACGTAATTTTTACTCATGTTGTAATTATATAATTCCCTCTTTTACCAGGTCGTGCAGGTGAATAATACCAGCGTACTTATTGTTGTTTTCTGCCACCAGCTGGCTGATATTGTGTTTGCGCATTTCTTCAAGCGCATATACGGCCAGTATGTCTGCGGCAATGGTTTTTGGATTGCTGCTCATAATATCCTTTGCCTGCAGGTTTGCAATTAAATCGGTTTTTTCAAGCATCCGCCGGAGGTCGCCGTCGGTTATGATGCCTAAAATATTTTCTGTTTCATCAACAACTACCGCTGCACCCAGTCTTTTGGCTGTCATTTCAATGATCACTTCTTTTATGGTTGCTGTGGGCAGTACTTTGGGTTTGGCATTTTGTTCAGCCAGTTCTGCTACCCTCAGGTATAATTTTTTTCCCAGCGTACCGCCCGGATGATATTTTGCAAAGTCGCTGCTGTTGAATTCTTTAAGTTCCATCAGGCAAACCGCCAGCGCATCGCCCATTACCATTTGTGCCGTGGTACTGCTGGTGGGTGCCAGGTTGATGGGGCAGGCTTCCTGGTCAACCGTGGTGTTTAAAACAATGTCGCTGTTAAGGGCCAAAAAAGATTCGGTATTGCCTACCATACCAATCAGTGTATTCCCAAAATTTTTTACCAGGGGGGCAAGTACTTTTATTTCGGGACTGTTGCCGCTTTTGCTGATTACCAAAACAATATCATCTGTTTGTATCATGCCCAGGTCGCCATGAATGGCATCGGCAGCATGCATAAAAACCGAAGGCGTGCCGGTGCTGTTTAAAGTAGCCACGATCTTTTGGGCTATGATGGCACTTTTACCTATTCCGCTTACTATGAGCCTTCCTTTACTGGCAGCTATGGCCTTAACGGCTTCGGCAAAATCCTCATTAATGAATGATTTTAACCCGCTGATGGCATTCGTTTCCAGCTCAATGGTGCGTAAGGCAACCGGTATAATATTGTCTGTATTCATCAGTAATGCGCAAACCTACTTCAAATCATTCATAATGCAAAGAACGGTTGTTACCGTAATGCCGCCGGTTGTTTTGGAAGTATTCATTTTACATCTCAATTTTTTGCATCTTGATATATTTTGCTTATCTTAAGTAATTAAACAGTCTGTTAATTTATTACTGGTGGTGCATATCAGGGTTTATTCTGCATCAGTTTTTAATTAACTTCGCTGCCCTTAAAAAAAGCATGAGTAAATAACACCATCAGGTACAAATATTCACGAAGGTAAAATTATGGCTAAGACGAAATCCCCGGCAAAAGAATCAAAACCAAAAATTGCAATAAAGGCTGCATTAAAAAATCAACCCAACCTGTCCATACAGCTTCAGGACCAATTTGGGTTTGACGGATTTAAGGGGCCCCAGGAAGAAATTATTGAAAGCCTATTAAATGGAAACGATACGTTTGTCATCATGCCCACCGGCGGCGGTAAAAGCTTATGCTACCAGTTACCGGCCATGATCAGCGAAGGGGTTGCCATTATCGTATCACCCCTGATTGCTTTAATGAAAAACCAGGTAGACCTGGTGCGCAGTTACAGCAGCAAAGATGATGTGGCGCATTTTTTAAACAGCACATTAAACAAGGGCCAGCAAAAAATTGTAAAGGATGACCTCACGTCCGGTAAAACAAAAATGCTTTACGTTGCGCCTGAAACAATGACCAAGGAAGACAATATTTCTTTTTTTAAAGACCTGAAGATCTCCTTTTTTGCAGTAGATGAAGCGCATTGTATTTCGGAATGGGGACACGATTTCAGGCCGGAGTACAGGAGGCTGAGGGAGATGATGGACCTGATAGATGAACATATTCCGGTGATTGCATTAACCGCAACAGCCACACCAAAAGTGCAAAGTGATATTATTAAAAACCTGGGCTTACGCAAACCAAAAATTTTCATTTCTTCGTTTAACCGCCCAAATCTGTATTACGAAATTCAGCCTAAAATAAACCTGGAACAAACCAATAAAAGTATTGTTCGCTTTATACAACAGCATAAAGGTAAAAGCGGCATCATTTATACCCTCAACCGTAAAACAACCGAAGAGCTTGCAAAAATGCTGATGGCAAACGGTATAAAGGCAGTTGCCTATCATGCCGGGTTAGACAGTAAGCTGCGTTCCGACAGGCAGGACCAGTTTTTAAATGAAGATGTGGAGGTAATAGTGGCCACCATTGCGTTTGGTATGGGTATTGACAAGCCCGATATCCGTTTTGTAATTCACTACAACATTCCCAAATCAATTGAAAACTATTACCAGGAAACCGGCCGGGGCGGACGTGATGGCATGGAAGGAAAATGTATTCTCTACTACTCTCATAAAGATGTAGCCAAGCTCGAACACCTGATGCGGGACAAGCCGCTGAGCGAAAGGGAAGTGGGTGCACAGTTGATAAACGAAACGGTTGCTTATGCCGAAAGCAGTGTTTGCCGCCGCAAAATATTGCTGCATTATTTTGGAGAACATTATGATGATAAGAAAAGCTGCGGCCATTGCGACAACTGTTTACAGCCCAAGGAAAAAATTGAAGCCAAAGACGATGCTACCATTGTTTTAAAGATCATTAAAGCATTGGGTGAACAGTTTCCGGTTGAATATACCCTGCTGATACTTGCAGGCAAAGCAACGCCGGCAGTAAAAATGTACCGTCACGAAGAGCTGGATGTTTTTGCCAGCGGCAACGATAAGGAAAACCATTTCTGGAACAGCCTGATACGGCAGATGCTATTGGCCGGGCTTATTGAAAAAGATATAGTGGAATATGGTTTGTTAAAGATCACCAAAGCCGGCGCCGCCTTTTTAAAGAAACCAACCTCTTTTAAAATTGTATTGAATAATTTATTTGAAGAAGCCAATGCCGATGATGAGGAAGGCGAACAGGCAGCAGCAGAAACGGCAGCAGCAGATGAAAATTTAATGGTGTTGCTGAAAGACCTGCGTAAAAAAGTAGCCAAAGAAAAAAACCTGCCACCGTTTGTTATCTTTTTAGAAAACAGCCTGGAAGATATGGCCACGATGTTTCCCACAAACATGACAGAACTGGAAAAAATAAGCGGCGTAAGCAAAGGGAAAGCTCTGCGTTATGGCAAGCCTTTTTTAGACGTGATATCGAAATATGTTGAAGAAAACGATATTGTAAGGCCCGATGATTTTGTGATGAAAAGCGTGGTAAACCGTAATAACAATAAAATTTTCATCATTCAGAACATAGATAAAAAGATACCCCTGGAAACCGTTGCCAAAACCCGTGATTTGCGCATTGATGAACTTTTAGAGGAAATGGAGACCATTGTGGCCAGCGGTACCAAACTCAACCTGGATTATGCCATAAACGAAATGGTGGACGAATACGAGCAGGACGAGATCATGGATTACTTTAAAAGCTGCGAAACCTCCTCCCTGCAGGTAGCCCAGGAAGAGCTGGCCGACAGCAATTTTAATTGGGAGCAGTTGAAACTGATGCGTATTAAGTTTTTGTGTGAATACGGAAACTAAGCGATTTTCCCGCAGATTTCGCAGAATACGCTGATAAGACACTCCCATTTCTGCATATTCTGCAAGATCTGCGGGCTGTTTTTTGAAATTGCATATTAATATTTGGAAGAAACCCTTATTTTTGCAACCCGATTTCGAAATTCAACATTCCATGTTCGATATTCAAGGAGGTGCGGGTAGCTCAGCCGTAGTTTTTCGATGCGACGCAGGAGCATCAGAAAAACAATCCCGATAGCTATCGGGACGATGAGGAACGATATCGGGATTGGTAGAGAAAATGGTGCGGTAGCTCAGTTGGTAGAGCAAAGGACTGAAAATCCTTGTGTCGGCGGTTCAATCCCGCCCCACACCACAAAAAAAGATAAACCCCCGCTTTAGGGGGTTTTTCATTTTAGTACACAGCACCATGGGTAGTGGCCTTACTTTCTAATGGCCTAATTCTTAATACTTTTTCTTCACAAACAATTTTTAGTATTCCAGTCAGTTGGATGCTTTTTTTACGCTTTTGGGGGAATTAAATAGCCGGAAGATTGCACTGGCCATGAACTTTTCCTGATTCAATTAACCTGAATCATTCATATTTAATTGAACGGCTTACTCTAACATTAAATTTCCCTCAAACGGATTCTTCACAAAAAATGATTTACCGGGTGTAATTCCAGCCTCTTTAAAACTCCAGGTGAATTTTGTAAGAAAAGGCATCCTTTTGCAATTATCCGGTTTAAGGCGGGTAAGCACCAAGGTGTCATTGGTAACCGTGCAGGTAAAATCGGCTTTTTGCGTACAGCCATTCGAAGCTACGGAAAGCGTTATGGAGCTGCTGTCTCCATTCATCTGTATTCCCATGATGGGCTCTGCCTTATTAATTGCCGGTAATGTTGTTGCGTTGTCCGTTTGATTAGAACCTTTAGGGTTGCAGGAAAATATTGTAAGTATAGAAAATAATATTGCGAATGTTTTTTGCATATACAAGTATTTAATTTTTTTCCGCGGTATGTATCTTTCTTTTTTGGAGTAACTGATAAACACACCAAATAATAGATATAGCGCCGACATCGGCTGTACTAAAAATTCGTTTGCTAAACCCTTAATAGTACACACCTATTTACTGCAAACTACAATGGATTTCATGCTATTACAATGATGTAAATCACAAAAAACGATGATACGCTTCATTGGTTGCTGTTTTTATGTTTTGCAAACTTGTAACAGGCTAAATCAGCAAATTATGAAAAAGCTTATCGTGCTATTATGCCTGGTACAGGTAATGCCAATTGCCTACGCCCAGCAAGATCAATACATCATTCGTTATGATCTTTCAACCAACCAGCAAGACTATATACGAATTCGCAATGGAAAAGACAGTATACCGGTGTCGGTGATCAACTTAAACCGAAGCAAACAGGTGACCTTACATCTAAAAAATCTGCCCGGTAGTTTTCGGGATTCGGTGGTTTATGCTTACCAGCCCGGGGAAACGGAAAGAGTATCTGTACCCTGGGGAGGATTGTCCTTATTTTCAGGTTTGTTGTCGAAGCTGGAGGGCAGCATGGTTTTGAAAAAAATTTCCACGGATGCCGATTATTCGGGACAAGAAGTAAACAAGGACGTAAAATCGAATAAAGATGATTCAAGGAAGCGGGAGAATATTGCTTTGTCGAAAGTTGCCCAAAAGCGATCAGCGCTAAAAGTGCAATACAATAATTTTGTAGCTTCCTATTCACAATGGGTACAGGCCTATGCGTATGAACAAAACTGCAAAGATGTATGGGCTGATTTATCTGGACTCCGTTACAATGTGCAATATCCTGCGGAAAAAATAAAGGCGATCTCCAGAAAGATAATCAATGATTTGTTGCCTGGTGCAGCTGATAATCCAGATGTTTTTTTGATTACTACAGGGCAAAACTTCAGGACGAGGGCAGGGGTTGCTCTCGAAGAAGCGTATCAGGCGTTTGGAAAGGCTTTACTGGAATACGAGGAAACTGATTCAATGAATAGAGATAAAGGTATATTAGATTCGATGCGGCAGGGAGTGCAACTGGTCTGGGATTATACCAGCTCGGTTTCTATGAATGAAAAAGAAGAGAAGACGGCTTTTTATCAGCAACAGATCGTGAAGTTGTACAAACAAATCACCAGGGATTCTTACTACCGAACCGTTCCCATAACAGTACATAGCAAAACAACAGCAGCTATTGTGCGGTTTACACCGGTGATTGATTCTGCCACCATGCGCGCCCTTAATATCAGCGGAAACGGCAGTTTTAGCCGGGAAATACCTATTCACAAAAAAGCACCTCTTCGTTTCAGAAATACGTTGGGCTTGAGTTTTGTTTATTTTGGCGAAAACCGCTGGCATTATTTTGTAAAACAGCAAAACAACGAAAACGTCATATCCCGCGAAAATGGCGACTTGTTTCAACCCATGCTCACTACCTTCCTGCATTTTTATTCTCCCCGCGACAGGGGCTTTAGATGGGGAGGCAGTATTGGTGCCGGATTGCCAATAGCCGGATCTGATAACAGCAATGAAAGCCTCAATATACTGGCAGGCCTGAGCACCCTGATGGGAAAAAATGATCCCCTTTGCCTCACCGTTGGTGTGAGTGGAGCCCGTATAAAAAAACTATCCGGATTACAAACCGGAGAAGTAGTAAGTTTCACGGAGTTAAGGGATTCGCACTATAAAAAAGTGTATCGTATAGGTTATTTTTTTTCGGTAACTTTTAATATGGCGGCTCTGAATACGCGGGAATAAAACAATTTTTTTAAAGCAAGAATGTATGCGATACAATATATGGACTTTGGTTTTATCAGTATTGATGCTGTTTGCATGTAATCAACATCAATCGCTGCAGGGTACAACAAATCAAACCCCCTCAGTCAAATTTTCATCACAGGTAAAAGGTTGTGCAGAAGTTTCGGCAGATAACCCAACAAAATTCCCGGTTACAAGGGAGTATGAAAAGTCCTCTGCGTTGCCGGACTCTGTCAACAGTTTTATTCGTAGTTCCGGCGATTCTGTTGTGTACAGCAGGTTTGTACACCACGGTTGCTGCCGCAAAGTAAAATTGAATGTAGAACGAAACGGGAATATCATCAATATTGTTGAGTACTGGTGGGGACAGATCTGTAAATGTATGTGCAGCTCTGACCTTTCAACCATGGTATATCAATTGCCAAAGGGAGAGTATACTGTGTACGCAATTGAAACCGGCACCGATCCGATAACAGATAAACCCACAAGTGGGAAGGACACGTTGATGAGAAAGATCGTCGTAATCCGGTGATTTCTTAAGTTAAACAATACATTAAAAGTATTAAGGGCAAAAAAATCCGGCAATAAGCCGCGGCGCAGAAATATCCAAAACGACCCGATTTATACAGGTTTATAAACCAATATCAAAACGCTTACAAGTCAGTAACATAAACAGATTACGGGTGTTTACCAAGATGTTCTGAAGGATGCCCACACCACAAAAAGACACAACGCAGGTTGTGTCTTTTTTGTATCATCTCAAACATGACTGGCGTAAAATAATTTATTGAAAAACAAATAATCACCCCCAGAAAAACACTTCCTCCTTACAACCTTTTTCTATTGTTTTCTGTTATTAACAATATATTATCGGGTTAGTTTATTACATTTTTTAAATAGCGCATCTAACCATAGAGCAACAATAAAAGCTCATGACATGAAAAACATTGCTACCAACCTCGAAATATTATTGATGAGCAACAGCCGCTTCTTTCAAAGGGAGTGGAGCGAATTGAAAAGCAATAAAAATGATAAACAGCTTTCGCAAAAAGAAAAGCTGATACATCTTTGCTGGAACGGTATGCTTAATGAAATGATTCCGGAGATTTTACAAACCCCAGCGGGCCAAAAGCCCCTTACCCTCTGGGAGATCAATGAGTCGGGTAATATGCTCGACCTGAGGTATGGTCACATTGACCGGGAGAGGAACGATGAATGGTCGATAAACCCGTATGTTTATCTCACTTTTGCCAATCCCAATTAATACACTACATTTTTTTCAACGGCTCCAACAGGTCTTCCAGCCCGTTGATCTTTATCTCATATATTGTTTCCAGTAAAACCCCCAGTTTTCCTTTTGGAAAGCCTTTGCGCTGAAACCACTCCAGGTAAGATACCGGCAGATCGCATAATAGCCTGTCTTTGTATTTACCAAAAGGCATTTTCATTTTTACAAGATGCAGCAGCAATTCGGCATTGGGTTGTTCGGGTTCTTCAGCCATACACAGTAATACTTGACGGTTATACACACAATATCGTTATTAATCCACTATTCAATAATAACGGTCATTTATCTTTTTTATTAATCAATGCTTTTATACATTTACTTAATAAAGAAAATCCAGGTAAATAAATAAAAGCATTTTAAACCTTTACGGGTTATCCCTATCTAATACCGCATGATAAAAACTTCCTTAACCAGCTCATCTGCAGAAGTTATCAGCTCCCATGATATTGCAAAAGTGATGCTGAACAATGCTTCCAGTCAAAAGTCTTTACATGCTGCAATTGATTTTGTACCGGGTGATGTGATCTGTACATTCAGTGCTGCTACCATACAGTCTTATGCAACCTACTTAACCGTACAAACCGGTGCCGACAAGCATATTACACTGAAGCCTGAGTTTCTGCAATACATAAACCACAGTTGTTCGCCCACTGTATTTTTTGATACAACGCGTATGGAGCTGGTTTGCCTGCAGCCATTAAAACCCGGTGATGAATTTACATTTTTCTACCCATCTACCGAATGGGAAATAGCTCAGCCATTTGTGTGTAATTGCGGCTATGCCGGATGTTTGCAACTAATAAACGGCGCTTCGCATCTTTCTGTTGATACCCTTTCAAAATATAAACTAACCGATTTTATCAGGCAGCAGGTAAAGCAAAAATTATTCCTGTAACCACCCGTTTTATGCTATGGCTGCTTTAACACCATTATTGCCCGGTTTAATCAATCATCAAATCAAGGTTTGGGTACTGGCACCGCTTTTAGAAACCAACGATGCCCATATTGATTATTACTACGATTTTAGCCAGAGTATTGCCGAATACGAAAAAACTTTTGCCGAGCTGGGCATTGAATGGAAATGGCAGCCGGTTACCATTAAAGATTACCCCGGTATTATAGAGCTCATCGCCAAGGAAAAAGAATTCGGTCATAAAACACCCGTGGTTTTTAATTTATGCGATGGAGATGAGATCAACGGTACACCCGGTATATCGGTTGTAAAACTATTGGAAGAAAAAGGGCTGATCTATACAGGCTCTGATGAATACTTCTACCGTATCACTACTTCTAAGATCCCTATGAAAAAGGCTTTTGATAAGGCCGGCATTCCTTCGGCCAGCTGGAAGGCCATTCATGATACAAATGATGTTAAGGATATTTTTGAACTGCTGGGCAGTCCGGTTATTGTTAAACCATCCATCTCCGGCGGAAGCATGGGTGTAGGTATAAGGAATGTGGTGCGCAACCAAACCCAATTGCAAGAGCAGGTAAACAGCATGTTTACCGGTTACCGTGGATGGGATCTTGCTGCCGACGGTTTGATAGCCGAGTCTTTTATTACAGGCCCGGAATTTACCGTACTGATATCCGGCTCTTACAACAATCCAAAAGAAGCAAAAATTTATACCCCGGTTGAAAGGGTTTTTCATGCATCGTTACCCGATCAGGAAAAATTTTTATCGTTCGACAGGCTTTGGGAAATTTATGAAGACGAAACACCTATGCCCAATGAGGCTCATTTTTATGAATACGCTTTGCCCGATGCTTCTTTGATTGATGAAATAAAAAAGATAAGCTGGGATGCTTATGTTGCCTGTAAAGGATGCGGCTATACCCGTGCAGATATAAGGATGGATAAAGAAACCGGAAAGCTATATGTACTGGAAGTAAATGCGCAATGTGGTTTAAGTGAAGATGAAGATTATACATCTATTGGTGCCATTCTCCGCTATAGCGGAATTACATTTACCCAACTGGTAGCAGAAATTATTAATGATGCATTCACCCGCCTGCCGGCAAGCCAGTTAAAAAGGCATACAGCTTAAACCTCACGCGTCTATGAAAATTTGTGTGCTTCAACCCGACTATTCCACTTCTGATGTTGATTATCAACATTATGATCCGCCACGGAACATCAGCCATTTAATGCCCGATGCAACATTTGATCATGTATTGCTGAATAAACTCACCACCTACAAACAACTTAAAGAGCTTAAGAAAAAAAACTACGATGTTTTTGTAAACCTTTGCGAAGGTTACCTGGAGTGGAGTATTCCATCCATTGATGTGATATACTTTATGGAGTTGCTCAACCTTCCTTTTACAGGCCCCACCTCTTTATTATACGATCCGCCAAAAGACCTGATGAAATATGTGGCTTATGTGGCCGGTGTTAAAACCCCTGCATTTGCATTGATTGAAACACCTGATTGTATTGAAAAAGCCGGTGCTCATTTACAATATCCCTTGTTTGTTAAGCCCGATAAGGCCGGCGACAGCCTCGGCATTGATCAACACTCGCTGGTACGCAATAAAAAAGAATTAACCCAAAAATGCATTGAGATCATTGATGAATATGGCCCGTTAATGGTAGAGGAATATATTGAAGGGCGGGAGTTTACCGTAATGCTGGTTGCCAATGCCGAGGATGAAAAAACCTGCACGGTGTTTAAACCCATAGAATATATATTTCCAAAAGGTTTCGCTTTTAAAACCTATGCCCTGAAAACATCCGAACTGCATCCCGAAGCCAATATTCCCTGCAACGACCCGGAATTAGAAGCCGGTTTAAAAGATGCGGCCCTTCAAATTTTTCAGGGTTTCGGTGGCACCGGTTATGCCCGGCTCGATTTCAGGGTGAACGATAAAAACGAGATCTTCTTCCTGGAAATAAACTTTACCTGCTCGGTTTTTTATAAGGATGGCTACGAGGGCTCGGCCGATTATATATTAAAAGCCGATGGCATAGGCCAGGCCGGTTTTCTTAAAAAGATAGTGGACGAGGGCATGGCCCGCCACCAACGTAGTCAGAAAAAATACAGGATGAAGGGTAATGCCATTGCCGGTTATGGCATTTATGCAACCCAAAACATACCTGCTAAAGCATTGATATTCAAAGGAGAAGAGATGGCGCAGCGCATTGTAACCCGTAACTACGTTGATCGTTTCTGGAATGTTAAGGAAAAGGAAACATTTAGAAAGTATGCTTATCCTCTGAGTAAAGAGGTATTTTTGCTCTGGGATAATAACCCGGCAAACTGGGCACCACAAAATCACAGTTGCGATCCGAACACCGCTTATGAAGGCTTAAATGTAGTGGCCTTGCGCAATATTCAGCAGGGCGAAGAACTAACCCTCAACTACGCCAGCTTTCTGGATGAACATATGGAGCCCTTTAACTGCCGCTGCGGTGCAGCCAATTGTTGCGGACTGGTTACCGGAATTACCCATAATTCGGTAACTGAAAGAGAAAGTCTGCGCAACGATTAAACCCACCAGCTTTTCCCCGGTCTTACTAACCAACCATTACAATTCTCTCCTTTTTTAAGGAAAATGTCATTTAAACAAAGGTTTGTCAGGGTGAGCCTGTCGAACCCGGTTTATTAGAAGCAACCCGCCTTCGACATCCCGATAGCTATCGGGACAGGCTGACAGCTTTTTAAATTTAACCATAAACGACATTGACCTTTACGGGATTTTATTAACGATGATTGCAGAATCAAAAGAACAGAACTATGTCGAAGTTTCAAATATTGCGTAACCTGATGATGAAGCATAAATATCAATTGATATTTACCTACTCCTTATTCTCTCTTGAAATGTTGGGCGGATTGCTGCGCTTTTACTTTTTTGGCGAAGCCATTAACGACCTGATCAGGGGAAGCTATGATGGCCTGATCATACTTACACTGGTTCACCTGGCATACCTGGTGATTGGTACCATCCGCCATATGTTTGATACCCGTACTTATACAGCCATTTATACATCGCTGGTAACCCGCTTCTTAAGCCGCCGGTATTTAAAGACCGATGTATCAAAGCTTACAGCACACAGCACCCTGGCCCGCGAGTTTGTTGATTTTTTAGAACACGACCTGGTGTATGTAATTGAAGCGGCTTATAATATTCTCGGTTCACTTATCATTCTTTTCTTTTACGATAAAACAGTGGTGCTTGTTTGCCTGGCGATCATGATACCGGTTATCATCATCAGCATGCTGTATGGCAAAAAAATGATGCGGCTTAATAAGTTAAAAAACGATGAGCTTGAAAAACAGGTAGACATCATCAGCACCGGTAACAACCACGTCATCCGCCATCACTATAATAATTTACGCAAATGGCAGATCCGCATTTCCGATAAAGAAGCCTGGAACTTTGGCTTTATGGAGATCATGGTGCTGCTGGTAATAGCCGTTTCACTCATTGCATCAAAAAACCTGCATGGCACCACCATTATGGCCGGCAGCCTGTTTGGGATATACAGTTATATTTTAAAATTTGCTTCGGGGCTGGATACGATACCGTATACCATGGAACGGCTTTCTTCTTTAAGTGATATTACCAGAAGGATAGAGTTGGAGGTGGATGATATGCCAACAGGAGAAACCGGTTTTCCTGAAGAAACAAAAGCAGAAGCAGAAAGTTTCAGGATCCTGGCAGGAAACAGGGCAGCCGAACTTTCAGTTTAATGCAGGTTTAATTATTTTTTACGCTCGTTTTTACCTGATTATCACCACCGATCCCCGCTCTTCTCTTTTGATAGTTGCTTTGTAGATAAAGCTGGCAACCCACACATAACTGCCGCTTAATAGTTGGCCTTTATGCAGGCCATCCCATTTTTTATTAGGGTCGCGGGTGTTAAAAACCAGCTCACCATAGCGGTTGTAAATATGCAACTGGTAACTGCTGATAGCAGAAATATTGCCAAAGACGCCAAAGCCGGGATTGAGGGCATCGCCGTTGGGTGTAAAGGCATTGGGGAAATACACGTCCCCGCAACTGCCTGCGGGTGGTTCATTTATTTGTATTGATGCCGAAGCAAAACAACCATTGTTGTCTGTAACAGTAGCCGTATAATTTCCAGCAGCCAGGTTGGAAGCTGTGGCATTATTTTGTACAGGAAAGGTATTCCAGGAATAGGTGTATGGGGCATTGCCGCCGGTAACCAAAGCGGTTGCACTTCCGTCTTTAAAACCAAAACAGCTTGCATCTTTTTTATTGCTGATTGCAACCATTGGCGTAGGTGCATTTGCAATAACTATATTAATAATTTCAAAACAGGTTTTACTGTCGGTAACCGTTACGGCGTAATTACCCGGTGCCAACCCGCTGGCGATTGGCCCATTGCCGCCCGATGGTGACCATGCATAAGTGTAGGGCGCAGTGCCGCCTGTTGGGGTAATGGTTGCCGAGCCGGTGGTTAGGGTACAGCCCGGTTGCAAAATGTTCACCGTATGTGTTAATGCCGGAGGTTCTGTAATTACCGCTGTTGCGGAATTGGCACAACTGTTTATTGCACTAACAGAAACAGTATAGGATCCGGCGCCAAGCCCGGTTATGGTTGGTGTGGTCTGTGCCGGTGTTGTATTCCAGCTGTAAAAAAACGGAGCGGCCGCAGCAGGAATTACAGTAACCGTTGCAGCGCCGTTTTTATCGCCAAAACAATTAACTCCGGTTACAGAAGTGTTGACTCCAAGAATATTAATGGTTTGTGGAGGCGATACTGAAGGCGCATTGCCCGGACCGGTAGCGGTTAATGTAACAGCATATTGTCCCGCACCTGAAAATGTATGGGTTGGATTTGCAAGGGTAGAAGTATTATTTGGCCCCGAAGCAGGATCTCCAAAATCCCATAAAAGCTGGGGGCAAAGTACAGATGTATTGGTAAACGATACGGTATTGTTGTTGGTACATACCCAGGTAAATGATGCGTTGTTTGGAGCTGCATTACCTATCACGATATCATCCACCGCAAAACCATCGTAAGCGTTACAGGTTGTACCGGCGCCAAAAATAAACCGGAAGATAACATTGGGCGTACCGGCGAGATTGATCAGCGAATGTTGTGCATTTACCCAGCCGTTGCTGCCATTGCCTCCCAGGCAAATGCCGGCTGTTGGTTGTATGTTACCCGACCAGCCATCCCTAATGGTTGCCAGTCCGTTCATATTGGTTATGGGCGTAAAATTGAACCAGTTGGCATTTAAACAGTTAGCCGGTTCAGAAACGGCTCCAACATTAATCCAGGTAACGCCCAGATCGGTTGAGTATTGAAAACCGGCTCCGTCAAAGCGCTGCTCCATTTCCCAAAAAACATTGAAAGATACATGTGGATACTGAAGTGATGTAAAATCAAAACAAGGGCTTTGCAACCAGGATCTTTCTCCGTCGCTATAACTGCTGCCGGTAAGACCCCCAACTATCCAGCACCTGGTACCGTTTGCTGCGCCGGTAATGACCGGTTTGGCGGGTGTGCCCCAGGCCCAGTCGTTGCCTATGCCGCCACTCATCCAGTTGCCATCGGTGGTTTCAAAACCTTCGGTGTATGGAAAACTGCTGATAGGTGTGGTGCATTGTGCATTTGTTTTTTGCCAGCTACAACATGTACAAACAAAAAATATAATAAACTGTAAAATTCTATTTGAAAACAATACCACAAACAATAATTAAGCCTGTAAAATTACTTTATAATACCGTTATAAACTCAGATGAGGAATGCGAACAAATAGTTGCCCGGTTTTTTTATTCTTCATTTTTCTTTACAATTAAATACCAGTTATTCTCCAGCGGTAAATATCCATACTCATAACAGTAAAAATAAGTTTTGTCTGTTTTGGTATTATACATGTGAGTATGATACTTAAACTGAAATCCTTTTTCTATCAGTTTATCGCGGTTGGCTTTTGCGGTTGCCTCACCATCGGGCAGAAGGCTTTCCAGTATGCGACGGTTTTTACCCAGGGCATTATTTACATTGCGAATGTAATTATTGGAGGCACTTTTAAGCTCATTATTATAGGCCGCCCGGCAATAATCGTCACAGAATTTTTTATCGCTGCGGCCCTTTACCGGTTTTTTACAAAAAAGGCAACTCCTTGTTTCGTTATGGTGTAACATGGTACAGATAAGGGTTTTGATGTATTAAATATACAAACAAATTCCAATACAACCGATTACATACGGTTATAAAAGTAAGTAAAGGGATAATCTCCGGCTATCGCTTTTAGGCAACCCCATCTTTGCACTGTCAACCGGAAATGACGTCAAAAAACGGCTGATTGAAATACATTAAAAAACCGCACGGCTATAAAACAACAGCACGGCACAAAACTTAAAACTATGTACGCATTAAAAAACAAAGTTCAATTGATTGGCAACCTGGGCAACGCACCAGAAGTAAAGACAACCGAAAGTGGTAAAAAACTGGCCCGCTTCAGCGTAGCTACCAACGAAAACTACCGCAATGCCAAAGGCGAAAAAGTTACTGAAACCACCTGGCACAACCTGGTTGCCTGGGGTAAAGTGGCAGATATTGCCGAAAAGTATTTAACCAAAGGGAAAGAAGTGGCCGTTGAAGGCAAGCTCATTAACCGCAGCTATACCGATAAGGAGGGGAATAAAAAGTACATCTCTGAAGTGGAGGTAAATGAGATTTTGATGTTTGGAGGTGATAAGCCTAAGGCATAGGATGCCGGTGAATTTCAGAATGGCGAATATCGAATGTTTATTAATTCAAGGATTATGAGACATTCGATACTTGCTTTTAATAAAACAGATCTTATACCACTTACACAACTACACAGGGATATTTTATGACAAACGAAGAATTAAAAAACCGTACAAAGCAATTTGCACTAAGGGTTATCAAAATCGGAAAATGTATAAATTCGGATGAAATTGACAGGATCCTCTTAAAACAACTAATACGTAGCGCAACTTCTGTTGCAGCAAATTACAGAGCTGCCATAAAAGCCAAATCAAAGAAAGATTTTATTTACAAATTAAATCTAATTGAAGAAGAGGCAGATGAATCTTATTTTTGGTTGGAATTACTCTGTGAAGCTGAAATTATTAAAGCAGAAAAGCTCTCCCTGTTAATAAATGAAGCCAAACAGCTTACTGCTATTTTTACAGCACAGGGAAAAACTGCTAAAGCTAACCTGAATAAATAAACTCATCGAAAGTTGATTTTACCAGTTATTGATACCGGATGTTAAGGCTACCGGTATTAAAAAAAATATTCGATATTCGATATTCGCATATTCGATATAAAAAAAATGAAAATGGCTACTATAGAACGCAACGAAATTTTCGACCTGGCTTACCGATTTGTAACCGAAACATCAGAAAATATTTTCCTGACCGGTAAGGCCGGCACCGGCAAAACAACCTTTTTAAAATACCTGAAAGAAAATGCTTCCAAAAACATTGTAGTGGCAGCACCAACCGGAGTGGCGGCCATTAATGCGGGCGGAGTTACGCTGCACAGTTTATTTCAGTTGCCTTTTCACCCTTTTTTACCCACCAGGACACAAAAAGACGAACTGCTGGCTAAAATAAGATACAACAAACAACGCCAGCAATTACTGCGTAAAATGGAATTGCTGGTCATTGATGAAATAAGTATGGTGCGTTGTGATGTGATGGACGCCATTGATACCATTTTAAGAAGCATCCGCCGCAACTATGATACACCTTTTGGCGGTGTACAGTTATTATGCATAGGCGATCTGCACCAGTTGCCGCCTGTGGCTCAAAACCACGAGTGGAGTATTTTGCAAGAGTACTATACAACGCCGTTTTTTTTCGACAGCCTTTCTGTTAAAGAACAAATGCCGTTGCTGATCGAGCTGAATAAAATTTACCGGCAAAAAGAAGATTCGTTTGTGCGCCTGCTCAATAAAGTGCGCAACAACCAAATGGATGCCGATGATTTTGAAGACCTGCACCTGCGGTATGACCCTTTATTTTCGCCCATGCCAGGCGAAAAATATATAACACTTACCTCTCACAACAAACAGGCTGCAGAAATCAACCAGCGAAAAATTGAAAATTTATTTACCAATCCGTTCACTTATAAAGCTGAGATAGAAGATGATTTTCCTGAACAGGCTTTTCCTGCCGAAGCAGAACTGGTTTTAAAAGAAGGTGCACAGGTAATGTTTTTAAAAAACGATATGATATCTAAAAGATATTTTAACGGAAAAATCGGCGTGGTTAAACTGCTGGAAAAAGACAAGATCACAGTTGATTGCGATGGCACAAATATTGAAGTTGGCAAAGAAACCTGGGAAAATACCCGTTATACGTTAAACCGTACCGATGGAAAGCTGGAGCAGGAAACCCTGGGCACTTTTACACAGTATCCTTTGCGGCTTGCCTGGGCAATTACCATTCACAAAAGCCAGGGACTTACTTTTGAAAAAGTAATGATCGATGCGGGCGCTTCATTCAGCAGCGGACAGGTGTATGTAGCACTCAGCCGTTGCACCAGCCTGGAAGGTATTGTTTTGCTGAGTAAGATTTCATCCACAACACTTTTCAGCAACGACCATGTAATTAAGGGCCAGCAATCACTAACGCACAAAGGTTCACTTGCAGAAAGATTTAACGGTGCAAGACAGGTTTTTACCCAACAACTCATCGGGGATATTTTTTCTTTTAATGATGTTGAGGTCGGGATCGCTTTATTGCTGCATCATATAACACAACAGCAGGATAAATTAAATGCCGGAAGCCTGCTGTGGATAGAAGAGATCAAACAACGGTTTATTGCTGATAAAACTGTTGGCTTAAAATTTATTGATGTGGTGAACGGGATTATGAAAGATGAACCGGTCATCGAAAAAAACATAGCTGCACAAAAAAGGATCAGTGATGCGGCCAATCATTTTGAACCTGAATTTTCGGCCCTTCAAAAATCATTGCAAAACCATCCTTTACTTACCGAGCATAAAGAAACCGCTGATATCATTAATGAACAGCTGCAGCAACTGGCCCTGGCCATACACAGCATCATTTATTATTTACAGTATTGCAAACAGCCTTTTTCGGTAACCACCTTTTTACAGCATAAATTAAAATATGCACAACCAAAAATAAATCTCACCTGCTATGCCAGCGGTAAAAAAGAAATTTATACCGATGTAGCCAATACGGAATTATACAATACCTTAAAACGCTGGAGAGATATGACCGTGGAGGAAGAAAATGTGGCAATCTATATGGTTGCTAACCAGGTTACACTTAAAGAAATTGCAACTTATTTACCCTTATCAAAAAAACAGCTCCTTCAGATCAGTGGTTTTGGTAAAGCCAAAGTAGATAAATATGGTGATGCAGTTATTGAGGCAGTAGAAGAATACTGTACCAGAAATGATATTAAAAGCAATATGACTGCGCTGCCAACCAAGGCTTCAAAAGAAAAAAAACTGCGTGAAAAAAATACTGTTACCAAAACTGATACCAAAACCATTTCTTTTAATTTATATACCAAAGGAAAAAGTATTGCTGCAATTGCTGCAGAACGAAATCTGACCCTGGGTACCATTGAAAGCCACCTGGTTCCCTTTATTGCTGAAGGCGAATTGGAAATTAACAATTTAATACCTGCAAAAAAACAGCAATTGATCATAGATGCCGTGGCTATTCATGGTGCTTTAAGCCTTACCACACTTATTAAAAACCTGCCTGCCGGTGTTACTTATGGTGAAATAAAAATGATGCAGGCGGCTGGAAAAATAAAAGCGGGATAACGGACCCAACAAAACAAAAAGTAAAGCACCAGTAAATAGAAATATAAAAACAAATGCTGTTAAGGGATTGGGTAAACCACCACCTCTTTTTATACGGCAAAACAAGGGCAGGGGCAGCCAAATTTTTGTAACCGGCTTTAAACTGTATGTTTTGGCATGGCTAAAATAACATCAGCCACAGCTTAAAAAACTGTGGCTGATGTTTTATATAAAAAAAATTTCTGTTGACTGATCTGTTGCCCCTTCTTTTACTTTTGTATTGTTAAAGGCGAAGAAAGGAAATTAAATGTCAATTTCTGATACCTGTTATTTACTACATCGTCCTGGTAAACAGAGAACTGGATTTTTACTTTTTTCCCGGCCAGGTCAGGCATTTCCTTATAAGGGAAGAACAACTCAAGGTTTTTTTGCCCGTTTTTATTGTAACTCACTTTAGAACTCGGGAGCAGTTTCATTTTAATATATGTTGCCGCCATTTTATTCCAGCTGTAATTTTCATTTGCTGTGGGTATAAAGTATAACCCGTCTTCGGTAGTTAACCTGGCTACAAAATACACATTCCCTAACACGGCGCTTGTCTTTATGTCAAAAGACGGGTAGATCAGAATCCCCTTTTTTACATCATCTGTTAACACTTCGCCATAACCAATATTGGAAATTTCAATTTTAGGCACAGCCAGGGTTGAAATTTTTTTATCTTTAGGATACAGCGCTGCTATTATTTTTTTATCCCCCTCAGACATGCTGTTGTTCAGGCCTACTGTATAACCATCCGTTGTTTGCCATGCTTCAACCGGATAGTGCATAATTGATAGCGGATCGTAAGCTGTTCCGTTTGTGTAAAAAATATCGCTTGGCTCCAGTACATTAAAATCAACCACCTCTTTACCCCAACCCTGGTATTTTGCATAATGTTTATATACCGTATCCCTGTTCCATTTTATACCTTTTGGAAAACTTTGCTCATGCAGCAAACCCAAAGCGTGTCCGAATTCGTGGGTTGTTGTTCCCCTCATGGAATTGTAATTCCATTTTACAAACGGGTCTTTATACTCTATAACATCTTTAAACAAATCCTTGTACGTGTAATTTTTAAAATCGGCACCTTTGTTTCTGAGGTATTGAAGAAATGGTCCGCCATTTTTATATTGATCTATGTATGCTTTATAATCAATAAAATCTGATGAGTCGAGGTTAAGTGTTTGTACACTTTGTGCAACCCCGTTACATTGAATACCTAACCTGGAATTATGCCCCAGCTTATCCATTTTGCTGCCAATCCTAACCCTGATGTTTGTAACCGGCGTATTGTCTGGTACAAACTTAAAAGTAATATTTGCATACTGCTCCCAGCTTTTTGCATACCCCATGATCATATTACGCAAGGACTGGCTACCTGCATTGTCCATAAATTTTACCAGTATCACATCACCGTTTTCCCACAGCACATCATTGTTTGCCACACTTCTTCCTATTGTTGTATCAATTGCCACAGGAAGCAACGCATTTCCCATAATGGTTGTACAGGGAGCTTTGGTTGGTTTGTCGCCCAGGGGCAATTTTTGGGCATTGGTATCTGATAACAGGAAAACAGCCATAGCCATAACTAAAAAAACCTTTTTCATAATTGTATATTTATATTAAAATTAATTTTTAAAATCTTCAATGATATACCCTGTACAGGGTATTTATACATTCTATCTGCTTAAATAATTCAATTGACCTTCTGCCTGTCTGCGCGCTGCTGATATTTCAATGCAGGTCCGCCGTTTAAACATAAAAAAGAAGGCCTCAACGCCAATCGCCATACAGCACAAATGCGCCCCAATAATTAGGATGGCTAAAACGTGCTACCTGGCTCAGCTTTATCTGGGCCTGCCGCAACGCTTCAGCTTTTTCCATTGGTACCGGTAATGAAAGGTGCTCATAAAAATATTGCATCAGCAAGCCTGTTGGTTCATCTGCCACTTTCCATAAGCTGGCCACCACTGTTTTCACATTGCTTACCAGAAATGAATTGGCCGGCGAAATGTTCCAACCCTTTACCAGTTGTTTGCTAACGGCTGTCTGGCATGCCGACAGGATGACCATATTACAATCGGCAATGCCCAGCCCCTGAATTTCTCTCATGGTTAACTGCCCGTTATTTCCATTGCTGGTGTCTTTATCGGGTAATAGTTTCAGATATGACTGTGAATAATCTGATGAGTAATTCAGCACACCGTGTGTGGCAAAATGTATGTATTTTTTTTGCCGAAGGCTTCGCTTCGCAACACTTTCTGTTGCCCTCGCATCGGCATACACCGTAGAGTCTGATCCCAGAATTTTCCCAATTTCCTTTACTTCCCCTATATTAAAACTGAGTGTTGCATCGGGCACACCAAAAGCAGCAAATGACTGCATTCCTGTTCTTACAGCAATATTTTTTTCTTCTGTATTAAATACCGACATTTTGTTGGTATAAAAAATGTTGTAGTCTTCTATCAAAAATTTAAAGGTATTATCCGGCATTTTTTTACCCAGGCATTGAAACGGCATGTTACTGAAAATCCCGGTTGGTATAATGCACAATTTTTTCTTTCCGTTTATTTTACCGGCAACCGTATTAATGAGCATATTGTATAGCTGGCCGGAGAGGTCTTTAAATTCAACTTTTTCTGAGGTTTTGTCTTCATCCACCGGTTCAGATCTAACAGCCAGCGCACTGGTGCCGGTTTGCTTTGATGTGTTTTTTATTGCTTCAATAAAAGCATTCACTTTGGCTGTCACATCAACGGTCATCGTATCAACCGAAAGTTTTTCCCTGGTTAATGAGAAGATCATTAAAGTATTATTGTTCAGCAGGTATAACAACACGGCAACATCTTCGGGTAATTTGCTTTTGTAGTTATTAAATTCATCTGCATTGGACCTTGTAAAATATACACTTAACTCCGGATATTTTTCTACCACATCCTGCAGAAAATTATTGTAATCGGCTTCTACAATTTCTATCTTTTTCAGGGTTTCTTCTTTAGCCGCCCCTTCCTGTTTTTCAAGGGTGTTTTCCAAAGCCTTTTTAGATTGCTGCATGGCGAGCAGTTTTTTTAAAGCTTCATTTTTTTCTTCGTTGTTTGATGAGGCAGACAATGTGCCCGACAATTCTTTAATGCCTGCAATATTGCTTCTGTTGGCATACGCCCACGCCTGGTTTATATTGCCCAGGTTGTAGTAAGAAAAAGTTATTTTATTATAGAGGTCAGATTTTTTGGGGTCGTTATTAAAAATTTTACGGGCCTCTTCACCGCCATATAAATTTTCTGTGTTTTTATCAAGCAGCTCTACGGCCTTTTTAAAATATTGTAAAGAACTGTCGAATTTGTTTTGTGCGTAGAATAAAAGGCCCAGCTGGTAAAACGGTTCCCATCCCAAAGCGATCTTATATTCAGTAACAATAGCCGCCGCTTTTCTGAAATCGTTTTCTGCTTTTTCTGTTTTGCCCTTGTCTTTATCAATTTGACCCAAAAAGGTTAATGCCTCAATAGCTTTTTCTTTTTCTCCACTGCTGCTTGCATATTCGGCTGCATATTCAAAATAGACAATTGATTTTTCTGTTTGCTTTGTTTCGTAATACAATTTACCCAGGCTAAGGGCTATGCCAGATGCTACCCGGTATAATTTTTTCTCTTTTGTTATTGGATATACTTCCAGCAATTCTTTTTCAGCCTCGCTGTACTTTTTTAAATAAAATAAATATTCTCCAATATTTCCTTTGGCTAAAAGATAAGATTCATTTTTTACGCCTTTATTAAGTTGATCGAAGGCCTGCCTTTGGTATTTTAATGCGTTCACATAATCACTCTGGGTAAAATATGTTACGCCTATATTTGCCGCAACCACGCCCCTGCTTTCAAGTATTTCCTGATCTTTATATAAGCTATCGGCTATTAGAAATGAGTTGATTGATTTCTTATACTCGCCCATGCTTTTATAAAGCGTACCTCTTGATGCATAAGTATTTGCCAGTCTCACAATATTATCCGATCTGCTGAATATTGCCAGGGCACTATCACTGTTTTTTAAACCTTCGTTAAACTCGCCTGTGAGCGCATATAAAAAGGAGGTTGCCTCTAAAGTTGATCCAAGTGCAATATTGTTATAGGTTTCTTCTGCAAGCTTAATGGCTTTGTTGAATGCCTCTTTGGCCTTTGGAAAATTACCCATAGAGATATATACTTCGGCAATACCATTAAGTTGCCAGATAACACCAGACTGGCTGGCTGTATCAAAAACAGATTTGGCCTCGTTGTAATAAAGCAAAGCGCTGTCTAACTGCGATTGTGTTTTAAATCCATACGCTTTTAAAGACAGACAATCACCATAGCTGGCGGACGTATTTAATTGTTTGCTCAAATCAAGGCACAGGGCATATAATTTATCGCCTCCGGCTACATTACCTGTACGATAAGCCAGATTTGCAAGGCTACGTGTGGCATCAAAAAGATAACCAATGTTTTTTGTGCTTTCGCTTAATTGAATACAGGCTATATAATAATTACGTGATTTTACTGAATCTATCGCATACCATGCATTGCCTAAATTATATAATGCCTCAATGGTGGATTTACTGTTAACCCCCTTTGCCTTTTCGAAATACTCTACTGCTTTTTTATTATTCTCATCGTTATAAAAAACGTTGCCTTTTTTATTATAGGTTTCGGCAAGTCCGGAGCTGTCTTTTAATTGCTGGTAAAAATGGGCAGCCGAATCATAAGCCAATAGTGCCGGTTTTTTTTGTCCGCTTAACAAATACAGTTCGCCAATGCTTTTCCAGGAATGTGCCTGGCCGGATAGGTTATCAGCCCTTTTTCTCAGCAGTATAGATTCCTGATGGGCAATTACTGCAGAATCATATTTACCCAGTTCCCAGTAACAGCTTCCTTGTAAAGATTTGGAATAACCTGCATTATTGAATTCGTTGATCAGCAATAATTTTTTCATGGCAGAATCGGTGTAAGCCATACATTTGGGGTAGTTGGCAAGTTTATAATAGCTGTATGCCATGTCATTCTGCACTTTAGCCCAATTCAGCGTATCATAATTAAGCCTGTAGGTTTTGGCGGCATCTGCAAAAGCCTCGAGGGCTGTGGATGGTTTACCCTGGTCGTTATTAACCCGGCCAATAAAAGCCAGGTATTCTGCATTTTTAAGCAACGATTCAAAACTGTTTATTCCCTTATTTAAATCAATCAGGCTTCCATATGATTTAAGTGCAAGGTCATAGTTACCTTCTGCATAATACATGGCACCTTCGTATTCATATCTTTTTTGCCAGTTGCTGTTATAAACAGATTCGGGTAAAACGGATTTATAAGCAGTGAGTTTTTTTTCAAATTCCAGCAATTGTTTTTTTGATGGGCCGAATTGTGATAAATTATTCAGGCAGAATATTTTTTTTGAAATGGCTGCCAGTTCGAATTCCGGTTGTTTTACCTGTATTGCATATTTTATTGCGGAGTCGCATTGGATTACTGCAATATCATACCTGTCATGCTTATGATTTATTTCCGCTTCCAGCAGCCAGGCAAGAGATTTGCCCCCGGTATCATTAACAGCATAGGCTATGGTTTTTGTAAAACCTGTAAGCTCCATTGCATCTGTAAATTTCCGGGCAGCAATTAATTTTTCAACCTCTTTGGTAAACGTATAGCAATAACCGTTATTGATAATATCCTGTTTATAGGCAGGAAGAAGCTTTGAGAACAGGGCTTTATTATTGTAAACCGGAAGCAGTGCACGCTTAACTTCACCGGGGCTGTATGGTCCGCCAAAAACAGTCCAGCCAACAAAGCTTTCTGTAAGCCTGAAATACTGGCTCCTGTATCCGTCGCCATTGGAATTTACATAGAGTAAAAAACTTTCAAGGTCTTCCCGCCTGGCATCCCGAAGCATTTCGAGCGATGTTTTTCCTGCATACCTTCCATCCTTTATTTTTTGCAGCATAACTTCCGGCAGGCTGGGCCTGTCCTTCACACTTTGATAAGTGTTGTGCAAATCTTTTAGCATCTGGGAAAAAACAGAGTCTTCTTTTTGTTTATTATCTGTTCTAAAAATATCTGTAAGTGTATAAAATTTTTCTTTATTAAAATTTACAAAATGTATTTTATTAAAAGCCAGGTCCGAAAAAATACTACGATAGGGTATTTTAGGAATATTTATGTTTAAAGCAATCAGATCTCCAACACTCAGGGTGTCGGTGCGGTTATCCAGTTTTACCATAGCCGCTATTACGCTGTCTGCTTTTGCAATTTTCCCGCCGCCAACAAAATTAAATTTTCTGTCCTCTTGCCCGGCCTCTGTTGCTTTAGCAAAGATCTGATAGGCGTTTACCTGGTTACCCTTTTTTATACCCATGCCTTCGGCCCCGCGTAAAAATACCACCATGGTATCATTTTGCCTGTACACAAAAGCGATCTCAAAAAAGACCTCTCTCTCTTCTGTTTCAACAGGTATTTGAGCATAAGAAAATGAAAGGCATAAAAGAAAAATAAGGCAGAGGTAATATTTTGGGGCTGGTAATTTCAATGATTAAGATTAAGGTTTTTTAACAATAAAACTAACGCTAATTATTCCAATTTCTTCGGCTTTAATGTTTGATATATCTGCTCTTGTTGCATCCTTACCTTGTTTTTCGTTAAACAAATCATCCAGCACGGTTTGAAATGACTGCATATGGTCTCTTGTTATTTTTTTCTCAAAAACACTTCTCAGATCCATGGGTTCTTTCGAAACGATTATTTTCAGAAACTCCACACCCGCCGGGCTTCCTTTGCTTACCGCCAGTTTTCTTATAACCACATTCTTTTTTTCTACAACATAATCGGCTGGTTCTTTTCCTTTGAACGGGTAAAGCACTTCTACATTATTATCCGGATAAATATCCAAAACCGTGTAGTACAGATTCTGGTTGCCGCTGTTACGGATATGAAGTGCATACACATCACCGGCTGCAAGTTCTATTGCCGTTCCTGTATTGTTTCCCTTTACCGGTATGATCTCTGCCGAAACATCGGCGGCCAGTTCTCCGCCATCGGGCATGGTGCGTAAATACTTTATGCTTAGTTCCTTTTTTATTCCTGCAATTAATTCTCTTTTCTGCTCAGCAGATAATGAATCTTTATTTAAAATACCGGCAGACCAAATGGTCTTATTGTTTCTGTCGGTAAGTGTTGCCAGCTTTCCTTCTCCGTCTTTTTTTACTTCCAGCTGAAAATCGGCCTTATCTGCTGTTTTTAAAAAACTATACCGGTCAATCATTTGTTTTACCTGTTTTTCCAAGGCACCTCCCGGCTCATCAGCCTCTGTAAAACTGAGCCTTACCGCCGCCTCAAGATTTCCGTAATTTTCCTCCTCTATTTTTACTTCATATAGTTCAGCCTTATTTAAGTTTTTTTCTGCAACACCATAGCTTCTGAAATTATCAACTCTTTTTATAACTGCATTGGAATAAACCTCATTGCTTTCTGCTTTATATATTTTACAGCGGGTTCCGTTTGTAATGTTATCCAGCAGTCCTTTTTCAAAACTGAATACAGCGTCTTCGGTTCCCTCTGCCGCTTTATTGCCAACCCGTATGTAAACCTTGTCTTCCCTGGATTTATATTTTCCGTTAAAAATAAGTTGCTGTCCCCGGCCCTCCATCATGGGTATCTGTTCGGGAATAAAAGCCTGCATGGTTGCCCGTATTTTTTCAAACAGCAGCTCATACGTATTGTCTGCTGTCATTTCGGTTAATGCTTTATAAAACGCATAAGACAATGAACCCAGCTCTTCGTTTTTGATGATAACCTGTTTATTTACCTGCTGAGGCGACGAGGCGCTTATTACAACCATATTGGAAAGCGAATCGGCGGCCGATTCAAAAAAACCCTGTTTTGTTTCTGCTGCCGATAAATTTATGACCGAATCCATTGGATTTTCGGGATCGGCAAAAGGTATGGGCTCTCCCCGGGTTACTGCAAAACTTTCGTCCCTGGTGCCGGTGCCGGAGTGGCAGGCATCTAAAAGCACCAACAGGCTTCCTTCGCTGCCCAGTTTTTTTCTTATGCCAAGCATAAGCGGATACAGATCATCATCACGCAGGTGATTTTCGCCTTTATAACCAGTTGGGTTGTACCTGGGCAAAGCATCGAAAGGCAAAAAAGCCTCATCATACCCATCATCTTCGTCTTTTCCGAGCTCAATGGTTTTCTGGTCTCTTATCTGCTGGCCATGACATGAAAGATGAATGACAACAATATCGTTTTTAGTTGCCTTTTCAGAAAGCCGGATGAGCGCATTTATTATTGCCCTTTTGGTTGCCTTGCTGTTAATTAAGGTGTCGGTGTTTTTTTGTTCGAATCCGTTTTTGGCCAGGGCTGCTTTTATATATTTTACATCATTTACAGATGCTATTGGTTTTATTCTGCTTGCAGCAGGATATTCGCCTACAGCTACTATCAGCGCCAGTTTATTTTGCGAAAACAGGTTTGTTGTAAAAAACAAAAAAAGCAGAAATAGTACATATTTCATCAGCGGAAATTCTGGTTACAACGTTTTGGTTAAATAAGATATTATTTAAAAGAGGAAAAATAAGGACAGATTGCACAGAAAACCATACCCAATGGCACCTATTTTGCAAAACTCTAGCATTGTGTCGTTTCCTCTAAATTATCCTGATTATCTGTTTTTATTTTGATATTATGCAGATATGATGTCACACGTTCTAAATCAAATGCTGCATTGTGTTTGCTTTAAAATCCGGGCCCATATTTTTTAATTTCAGCGACCCATAAAAACCATTAATATTTGAACATCGCTTGGGTTAACACCCGAAATACGGGAAGCTTGTCCCAGGGTACGTGGTTTTATTTTGGTGAATTTTTGCCTGGCCTCATTGCTTAAGGATGCCAGTTTTTCGTAATTGAAATGTTCGGGTATGATCAGGTCTTCCAGCTGGCTCATTTTGGAAACCAGTTCTTTTTCTTTTTCAATATAGGTATCGTATTTGATCTGTATTTCCGCCTGTTCCAGGGTTTCCGCATCAAAGCCAGCCAGGGTTTCCTGTATCCGGGGAATATAACTGATCATTTCCTTTAAGCCCACCATGGGCCTGAGCAGCACCTGCAGGGCTTTCTGTTTATTTAATAACGTAGATGATTGTACGCTTTCTAAAAAGGCTGCGGTTTCTTCCGGATCAAGGCTTAATGCCGACAGGCGTTCCTTGACCTTTATTACATTTTCCTGTTTGGCCTTCACCTTGTTCAAACGCTCCTGGGATGCCAGGCCAATGCGGAAACTTTTTTCCGTTAGCCGCAGGTCTGCATTATCCTGCCTCAACAGGGTTCTGAATTCGGCACGGCTGGTAAACATGCGGTAAGGTTCATCGGTTCCCTTGTTGATCAGGTCGTCGATCAGTACGCCAATATAGGCTTCACTTCTTTTTAAAATAAGCGCTTCCAGTTCCCGGGTTTTTTGGTGGGCATTAATACCGGCCATCAAACCCTGACAAGCTGCTTCTTCATATCCCGTGGTTCCGTTTATTTGTCCGGCAAAGAACAGGTTGTCGATCAGTTTGGTTTCCAGGCTGAATTTTAGCTGGGTTGGCGGAAAGAAATCGTATTCAATGGCATATCCCGGCCTGAACATTTTACAGTTTTCGAACCCAGGAACCAGCTTAAGTGCTTGATACTGAACATTTTCTGGTAACGAAGTAGAAAAACCATTAACATATATCTCTATGGTATTGAATCCTTCTGGTTCTACAAACAATTGGTGCCTGTCTCGCTGTGCAAACCTGCTTATTTTATCTTCAATACTGGGGCAATACCTTGGGCCTGTGCCTTGTATACGGCCCTGGTACATAGGACTTTGTTCAAAGCCGGTTTTTAACAGTTCATGTACCTTGTCGTTTGTGTAGGTAATCCAGCAGCTTTTTTGCTGGTTTGGTTTTATTTTATCTATATCCAGGTAACTAAATCCCACTATTTCGTCATCCCCCTGCTGTTCTTCCATTTTTGAATAATCCAGGCTTCTTCCGTCTATCCGGGGCGGTGTTCCGGTTTTTAGCCTGTCGGTTTCAAAACCCAGGGAAACCAGCTGTTCTGTAATTCCGGTTGATGCTTTTTCGGCCATTCTGCCCCCGCCAAAGTTTTTCTCTCCTATATGTATCACTCCGTTTAAAAAGGTACCGTTGGTTAAAACCACTGCTTTTGACCTGATTTGGTGCCCAAGTCCGGTTTTTACCCCTGCAACCCTCCCTTCTTCAACGATCAAACCCTGAACCGTATCCTGGTAAAAATCAACATTTTCTGTGTTCTCCAGCATTTCCCGCCAGGTAGCTGCAAATAACATCCTGTCGCTTTGTACCCGGGGACTCCACATAGCTGGCCCCTTTGACCGGTTTAGCATCCTGAACTGAATCATGCTTTTGTCAGTTACGATACCGCTGTATCCGCCCATGGCATCTATTTCCCTAACAATTTGCCCTTTAGCGATCCCTCCCATTGCCGGGTTACAACTCATTTGGGCAATGGTTTGCAAATTCATGGTAATAAGTAAAACCTTACTGCCCAGGTTGGCAGCAGCTGCTGCAGCTTCGCAACCGGCATGTCCGGCGCCAACAACTATTATATCGTAATTCTGAAACATGGTTTGCAAAGGTAAGTAAACCTGCGACGTTCAATTAAATTGAGTTGTTTCACGTGGAACGCCCTTGGTTTTTCTATTTCATTGATTTTCATATGTTCCACGTGAAAAACACCATTTATGCTTTAGCTAAAATAAGATTTAAGGTGTTTGTCCTCCATAGCCCTCATCGTCTTTATATCGCTATGTTTCTTGTCTTTATAGCCACACAAATGCAGGGCGCCATGAAACATTACCCTATGGAGTTCTTCCTTAAAGGAAACGCCCAGTTCTTTTGCATTTTCCTTAATTCGGTCTGTGCTTAGATACACTTCTCCCTCAATTCTATCTTTTCCAGAACTTAGGTCAAATGTGATCACGTCGGTAAAAAAATCATGCTTAAGAAAATCTTTATTGATATTAAGCAGGTGGTTGTCTGAACAAAAAATATAGGAAAGGCTCCCCAGTGTTTTTTTTTCGGCCACAAAAACCTTTTCAATAAAATGTTTTAACCTGGTTCGGTCTTTTAATGCAGGCCTTCGGTCAAGAAAATAAAAGTTTACTTTTTGCATATGTTTATTTCTGATATCGAAATTAGATAACAATATTGATTTGATACATTTGTGTTTAATTTAAATGCTTGGGCTACATGAAGAAACGGCTATCAGAAATAAAGGTTGGAAAATATGCAGTTATTACAGAGTTTGAAAAAGATGATATTTTTTTAAAGCTGATGGAAATGGGCTGCATACCCGGCGAGATTGTAAAGATCGATCAAATTGCCCCGCTGGGAGACCCGATTTCCATAACCGTTGCCGGGTATCATTTAAGCTTAAGGCTAAATGAGGCTGAGATGATCTGGGTAGAAGAAACTGCTGTTGCGGTTTAACAAATTTTAAAATGATTTTTTACTGATGAAAATCGGACTTTATTTTGGTTCTTTTAACCCGGTTCATATTGGCCATTTAATTATAGCAAATCATGCCGTTAACGAAACGGACCTCAACCAGGTGTGGTTTGTTGTTTCTCCTCAAAATCCTTTTAAACAATCTGCCGGTTTGCTCAATGAATACCATCGCCTGCATTTAATTAAGTCGGCAATTGATGGTGAAAATAATTTACGGGCCAGTAGTGTTGAGTTTGGGCTGCCCAAGCCCTCATATACAGTAGATACCCTTGCTTACCTGAAAGAAAAACATCCCGAACACGAATTTTCTATTTTGATGGGCAGTGATGGATTTCAAAACCTGAACAAATGGAAGAATTACCCGGTTATTGCCGCAAACCACATGATCTATATCTACAAAAGGCCGGGTTTTGAAGTTACAGAAAACCACGGTGCTGCCATAACGTTGCTGGATGCCCCACTTCTCGAAATTTCGTCTACACATATACGTGAGTTAATAAAAAACAAAATATCCATTCGTTTTTTAGTGCCCGATGTGGTTAAGGAAGAAATTGAGCTGGCGGGTTATTACAAAAACTGATCAAAAAATAAACCCGGTCAGGAGGCAGAATAAAACAATGAACGGGGCCGGTATCCTGGAATATTGCAAAACCAGGAATGTTCCCAGAATAATACCCATGTTTATATAACTGATGGTGCTGAAAGAGATAATGGAAACATCTTTTAATAAAAATAATGTTGCCGCGATCATTATACCTACCACAGCCGCATTAATTCCCTCCAGCGAACGGTATACAACAACAAATTTTTTGAGGTATTGCCATACCGGGAAAAAGAAAAGCACGAGCAGGGCGCTTGGCAGAAAGATAGCAATGGACCCGATGATACACCCCAGTAACTGAACTTTTGGGCCTTCATTTTTTAACGCAATGCCGCCAACATAAGATGCAATGGAAAAAACCGGACCGGGAATAGCCCTCACCATACCGGCGCCTGTTAACAGATCTGCTCTTTCAATTTTTATAATATCGGGATTCTTTTTTACTACCCTTTCGGAGGTTGGCCGTGCCACATACTGATCAAGCATTAATGGAATCAACACATCACCGCCGCCAAAAACAAAAGAACCAAAACGATAAAAATTTTCAAAGAGGTTGTAAGGTTTTTTGTTTTCCCAGTTTTGCTTCCTGGCTGTTTCACTTAAAAAACCGGCAATTACAAAAATCAACACAAAGAGCCAGATATTTGTCCATCTTATCTGCCTGGGTTTAATTACATCCTTTGCGGGTATGCGCCTGTTGCTGAAGTTGGTTACCATACCACCCCCAATGATCAATGCCGGCATAACCCAGGGGGTTTTAAACAGAAAGTAGGTACACACCAATGCAACCAGCATAATTACCTGTGTTATTGTATTTTTTATACTGATGCAGTATGCCTTATATGCGGCATAAGCCAAAAAACCGATAGCCATGGGTTGTATAAACTGAAACAGTGTTGGCTCAATATTATTGCTTCCGATACCACCAACCAGAAAGGATAAGCCACCCATCAGCGTACAGGCCGGAAAAATCCAGATGAGCAATGTGAGTACAGCTAATTTTACACCGCCTCGTTTATAACCGATAAGGGTAAGTGTTTGTGTGGATGAAGCGCCTGGCAATAGCTGGCAAAAGGAAATATAGTCCATCAGCTCTTCTTTTGTCAAATCCCTCCTCCGGTCAACAAAGGTCTTTAACACCATGCCCACATGGCCCTGGGGACCGCCAAAGGCTGTAATGCTGTGTATGAAAACAGCTTTTAAAAAAGGGGTATGGCGAATCAGATTTTTCAATAATACAGTTAATGTTTTGTGTTGTGCCCCGCAGCTGCAAGCGGGTTATACTTTTAAACCTATCTCTCTCAGCCGTTCATCAAGGTATTCGCCGGCAGTAGTATCAGCATATAATTTCGGGTGTTGACTGTCAATACAGGTTTCCAGGCACCGCAAACTCATGGATGTTTTTGGATGAAGGAAAAACGGAATAGAAAAACGTGAAGTATGCCAAAACTCCCTTTCCGGATTTACCACACGGTGGGTAGTACTGCAAAGTTTATTATTAGTAAGCCTTTGCAACATATCACCCACGTTTACAACGATCTGTCCGGGCAATGAAGTAACAGGCACCCACTCCCCCTGTTTGGATAATATCTCAAGTCCGTCGGCAGAGGCCCCGATCAATAAAGTAATTAAATTAATGTCTTCGTGTTGCTCTGCCCTTATGGCACTCACCGGCTCTGTAGTTATGGGCGGGTAATGTATTGACCTGAGAATGGAGTTGCCATTGTAAACGAACATATCAAAATAATGTTCATCAAGGCCCAGGTATAAAGCAATGGCCTGTAATAATGCAGTACCCGATTTTTCAAATGCCCGGTATGCCTCAGCAAGGGTGCTGTCGAAACCGAAAATTTCCTGAACAGAAACATTATCCGGATACATTTCATCACTAAAACCATCTCTTGCCACTTGCCCATATTGAAAAAACTCTTTCAGGTCGGGCGCTTCACTTCCTTTAGCATGCTCCTTACCAAAACTGGTATATCCGCGCTGGCCTGCCAAATCCTTTATTTCATATTGTCTTTTCTGTTCAAGCGGTAATGAAAAAAATTGTTGTACATACCTGTAGAGGTCTGCTATCAACTGTTCGGTAATGCCATGGTTTTTAACTGCAACAAAACCAATTTCTTCATAAGCCCTGCCTAATTGCTGCACAAACCGGTTTTTCATTTCCTGGTCTCCAGATAAAAACTCACCCAAATCGACAGAAGGAATGGACATATCATTTAACTTTAATTATAACGAATGTAGTTTTGATGATGAAAAAATACAAAATATCTTGTTTACTTTCCTGTTTTTTGTTTTGCGGTGTAAGCCTTACTTATGTTTCCTGTTCTAAAACCAATTATGCTCAACAGGCAGCATACCGGTTTAGATCTGAAACAAAACTTCCGGATTATAGTGATCTTGATTACTGGGCCGCACACCCCTGGAAAAAAGATCTAAGCGATAGTGTTCCGGCTGATCTAAGGGAAATGTACAGACCAGACAGCCTGGCTGATGTTTTTTTTATTCATCCTACCACGCACACTGATTATGGGGATGAAAGGTGGAATGCCGCTATAGACGATGCCCAAATAAATGCAAAAACAGATTATTCAACAATACTTTACCAGGCCAGCCTGTTTAATGAAACATGCAGGGTGTTTGCGCCCCGTTACAGGCAGGCGCATATAAAATCTTTTTTTACAAACACGGCTGAAACAGACACAGCCTTTGAAATTGCCTATGCCGATATAAAAACGGCTTTTTTATTTTACCTGAAAAATTATAACCATAACCGGCCGGTCATTATAGCATCACATAGCCAGGGTACCAAACATGCCGGCAGGTTACTGAAAGAGTTTTTTGAAAACAAACCTTTACAAAAACAACTGGTTTGCGCCTATATCATTGGGCTGCCTGTTGCTGATGATTTTTTTACAACCCTTAAACCTTGCACCGATTCCCTGGCTACCGGGTGTTTTGTAAGCTGGCGAACCTATAGAAAAAATTCAACAGAACCCCCTTTTATTGCTGCCGAAAAGTTCAATGCCGTTGTAATTAATCCATTGACCTGGACAACAGATAAAAGCCCGGTATCTTCCAAACTGAATAAAGGAGGTGTACTTAAAAATTTCAACCGTGTGGTACCACAGGTTGTAAGTACACAAATACACAACAATATATTATGGAGCAGTAAACCGGATGTACCGGGTAAAATATTTTACACACTAAAAAATTACCACATTGGTGATATTAATCTGTTCTATATGAATATCCGGGAAAATGCTGAAGCCAGAATAAGATATTTTTTAAAGAATCAGTTATAGGAGTATACAATAGTGTTGTTTACTATCTGTTTTGCAAACTCTTCTGTTGCAAATAACCTGGCCTTGTGATAGGTTGTAACAGCTTTTATAAAACCCATATCAGAGGTTTTTTTCCATTGTTTTTCCCTGTACACAAATTTCTGTAATGAATATTGTATACTATCCACAGTATATTTTCCACCAAATTCAATTCGTATTTTTTTTGTTTCAGGTTGTATATTATTTCCCAGTTCGTCTGTATGTTTAAAAAAATGCATATCAGGGGCATCCTCTATCAGGTAGTTTAAGGATACCACCTGCAGTGTATTTTGTTTATAATACGCAACTTTTCCAAAAAGTTTTTCTGAAACACTTTGTTTCAGGCTATCGTGGTTAAAATTTACCATCTCAATGTAATACGTGTTGTTAATATTACTTTTTTCCGGTTGCGAACAACCCGCAATAAAAAAAATGAAGGCAGTAATAAAAAACAGAAACCGGGCTGATCTTTTAGAGTCCATATTTTGCACTGATTTTTAACATTTCATCAATGGGTTTTTTTGCTGCTAGGCGCAGATCTTCATCCATTAAAATTTCGGGTAGCTCATATTTAAGGCATAAATATAATTTTTCCAGCGTATTTAACTTCATATGCGGACAATCATTGCAGGCACAACTATTATCGGGTGGTGCCGGAATAAAGGTTTTTTCAGGACTGGCTTTTTGCATCTGGTGTAAAATACCGGTTTCGGTAGCCACAATAAAAGTGGTTGCTTCGTCCTGTATACTATATTTTAGTAAACCCGTTGTGCTGCCAATAAAATCTGCTATTTTTAAAACCGGTTCCTCACATTCGGGATGTGCAATTACTTTAGCATACGGATGGCGGATTTTTAATTTGGTGATCTTTTCCAGGCTGAAAATTTCATGAACCATGCAAGCCCCGTTCCATAACACCATGTTTCTACCTGTCTGTTTGTTGATATAAGCCCCAAGGTTCTTATCTGGTGCAAAAATGATAGGTTGGTCTGCCGGTAAACTTTCAACGATCTTTTGAGCATTGGAAGAAGTACAGATGATATCGCTTAAGGCCTTAATACCGGCAGAGCAGTTTATATAGGTTATTACGATATGTCCGGGATGTTTGTCTTTAAATAATTTAAAAAGCGGCGGCGGGGCAGAATCACTTAAAGAACATCCTGCTTTTAAATCGGGTAACAGAACTTTTTTTGAAGGGTTTAAAATCTTAGCTGTTTCTGCCATAAAGTGTACACCGGCAAAAACAATAAGATCAGCAGTTGTTTTTTCTGCATATTGTGCCAAACCTAAACTATCACCAATATAATCTGCCACATCCTGTATATCGGGTTCCTGGTAATAATGCGCCAGGATTATTGCATTCTTTTCTTTTTTCAGTTTTTCAATTTCTGCAAACAAATCAATTGTTGGATCTATATCAATATCCAAAAAACCGGTTTTTTCAATTTTCGCAATTGCACTGTTAATATCTGGCATAATATGTATTAATACTTCTTATTTATATAATCAACTACTACTACTAGGGCTGTTAATTAGTGGAAAAATTTTAAACAACAACGCTTGTAAAATTAAAATCTTTACTTTATTAACCTTCATCCACAGGTAATTCACATTTAAATATTTGGATGAATGCCTGCAAAGTTACCATATGAATACAGTAAAAATATTTTTTAAAATTTATTTCACACACCGGTTGATAAGTTTTGGTGTGTAAAGAATAATCACACATAACATTTTTATTTCTGTTGATACAGGATGTATAAAACAGGGTTTAATAACAGCGCCTCACCAGAAAATAAAGGCTGTTGTAAATTCAGCCCATTTTATACATGCTTTTTTTTAAAAAAAACCGGGGTTATTCACCTGTTTCAGCAGTTATTCACAAAAGCCTGTTAAGAACCCGAAAACAGCAGTAAAAGATCAAAAAAAAGACACAAACAGACAAATAAAAAAACAGTCTGAACCTTTCAGATACTGTATGATATTGTATTTGAAGGCCTTAAAAACCGATTTTTATATTCATTTTTACCCTATTTTTGCCCTCCAAATTTAATATAATACAAATATGCAGATTATTCAGACTATACGTGAAAAAGGAGCCCCAATTACCATTGCTGCCATTGCGGTGTCTTTAATTGGTTTTATTTTAATGGATGCCAGGCAGGATAAAGGAGGTGTATCGCCTTCGGAAAGTATAGGAAAAGTAAACGGAGTTTCAGTAGGACAGAATGAATTTACCAAGAAGATACAGATGGTAGAAAACCAGGAAGAGCAGCAAAGCGGACAAAAACCTTCCAATACCCGTTTGGCACAGATACGTGAGCAGGTATGGAACCAGGTTGTTGCCGAAAAGGTTTTTTATGCTGAAGCCGACAAGCTGGGGATCGTGTTTACATCCAAAGAGCTGGATAAGGTATTAAAGAGCGATGATCCCTCAAATCCCCTGATGCAGGACCGGTCTATGGTTGACCCCGCTACCGGTAAACTGGATATGGCAAAGGTTGGCCAGGCGTTGTCAAATATCAAAAAAGCAAAAGGCGAACAGTGGGAAATGATAAATGCGCAGATTATTGAGCCACAAAAATTAACCAGTGTATCCACAAAGTATTTTGCACTATTAAATGCAGGTGCCTATTACCCGGCCTGGATGGAAGAAAAAGATGCTAAAGAAAGCAAAACTTTTGCTGCCATATCTTATGTACAGATACCTTACCAGACCATCAGCGACAGTGCCGTTAAAGTAACGGATGATGACATTAAAAAATATGTAGAAAAAAATAAAGGGTTATTTAAGCAGGAAGCCGGCCGAATCATATCATATGTTGGTTTTAGCCAGCTGCCCAGTGCTGCAGACAGCAGTAAAACAAAGGCCTTGATAGAAGGCTTAAAAAGTGAGTTTGAAACCGATCCTAATGTAAGAAATTTTTTAGCCAGAAACGCTACTGCAATTCCTTATGACAGCAATTATTTACCAAAATCAAAAATTCAAAGCAGTTATCTGGACTCTGTTTCCAAACTGCCTATGGGAACGGTTTATGGGCCTTATGTAGAGAACGGCAGTTATGTGATGGCGAAAATACTGGGTATTAAAAGTGTTCCGGACAGTGCACAGGCAAAACACATATTGATCGCAACCGTAAATGCTCAAACCGGCGAACCCCTGCTTGCGGACAGTGCTGCAAAAAAACGTGCAGACAGTGTGTATAATGCAATTAATGCCGGAGCAAATTTTGCCATGCTGGCGCTGCAATATTCAGCCGATGGCAGTAAAGAGAAAGGTGGCGACCTGGGAACATTCGCTTATGGAGCAATGGTGCCGGAGTTTAATAAATACTGTTTCGAAAAACCGGTGGGTTCAAGGGGTGTTGTAAAAACACAGTTTGGATATCATATCATAGAGTTGTTGGGCCAGAAAGGATCCAGCCCGGCCTATAAAATTGCTTTTTTAGCAAAAGAGATTTTTCCAAGCGAAGAAACCATCAATAACGCAAGTAATAAAGCGGTTGAACTATCTGCAGAAAAAGACCCTAAAAAACTGGAGGCCTATATTCAAAAGAACGGTTTGCAGAAAATATCTGTTCCTGCAATCATTAAAGAAAATGATGCAAGCATAGGGCAGATGCAGGATGCCAGGCAACTGGTACGCTGGGCATTTGAGTCTAAAAAAGGAGATGTAAGCGACCCGATGCCGGTAGGCGACCAGTTTGTGGTGGCCATACTTGATAAAATTTATGAAGAAGGAACACAAGATGTGGAAACAGCCAGGCCTTTGGCAGAAAACGGGGTAAGGGAAGAAAAAAAGGCCGAAATGATCATTAAAGAACTGGGAGCCAACCCAACCCTGGAAAGTGCCGCAGCAAAATATGCCAAAGAAGTTAAAATGGCCGGGGCCGACTCTTCCATAACCTTTAAATCGCAAATAATAGACTCGGTAGGGAATGAGCCAAAATTAATCGGAGCCCTGTTCAACAAGGCAAATCTTAATAAAGTAGCCGCGCCGGTTGCAGGAAGAACAGGGGTTTTTGTATTTAAAGTGAATAGCACAGGAGAAAAAGCAACCGATCCAAATGAAGATAAAGTGCAAATGAGACTACAACAAACAACGGCATTACGTAACCAGGCTGTATCAAACTGGTTTGAAGGCCTGCGCAAAAAAGCAACCATTAAAGACAACCGAAGCAAGTTCTTCTAAAATAAAATGAAATAATTTTTTAAAACAGCCATCACAACATCGTGATGGCTGTTTCTTTTACCACCCGACCCGATTTACCTTTTTAGAAAAAATTATCAGGATAGCCATTGTTTAACTTTTAAAACTACCCGGGTTTTATGTGTAATAGTATCTTTGCAGTATGGAAGCGGAATTTGTAAATAAAGTTTCAGAGAGCGGGATCATTACTTTGGACCTGGAAGAATTTTATCCAAAGGAGGAAACAGCTGTTTTTGATATGAAGGACCACCTCTTTATGGGCCTGATATTGAAAGAAAAGGATTTCAGGGAAACCCTGAAAAACCTTGACCTTACTCCATATAAAGATAAAAACATAGCCCTTACCTGTTCGGCAGATGCCGTTATTCCTGTATGGGCTTATATGCTGGTTGCCGCTTACCTGCAACCGGTTGCCAAAGAGATCATTTTTGGCGATGCCGGCTTTTTGCACAAAACCCTTTTCTTAAAAAATATTTCGAAAATAAATGCTGCAGATTATAAGGACCAGCGGGTGGTGGTAAAAGGCTGCGGCGAATTGCCCATATCAGAAACCGCTTATGTAGCCATTACCAACCTGTTAAGGCCGGTAGTAAAAAGCATTATGTATGGCGAGCCCTGCAGTACCGTTCCGGTATATAAAAAACCCAGGGAAATATAATTTAAAACCAGCCGCGTTTTCTGAACATCCTGATCATTGTAAGCGGAATAAACAACATAAGCCCAACCGAAATAAAGAAGCCCCATTTATTATGCAGCAACGGAATGATTTCAAAGTTCATTCCAAAAATACCTCCTATAACGGTTGCGGGTGCAAGCAAACAGGTTACCACGGCCATTACCTTCATCACCTCGTTCATTTTTAAATTTACATTACTGATATACAGGTCGTGTAAGTTCATCATCATATCACGATAGTTTTCGGCCAATTCGTTTGCCTGTAAAATATGATCGTACACATCTTTAAAATACTTTTCAGTTCTTTCTTCTATCAATTCACTTTCGCTTCTTAAAATTCCGTTAACCAGCTCCCTTACCGGGGCAATGCTTCTTTTAAGAATGATCATTTCTTTACGCAGCATATTTATTTTAGCCAGGCTGCGGGTATTGGGGCTGCGTACAATATCCTCTTCCAGGCCCTCTATTTTTTCGCCAAGCTTTTCCATTACCACATAATAATTATCAACGATCATATCTATCAGCGCATAAAATAAAAAGTCGGCACCGTTTTGTCTTACTTTGGTATTACCCACTTTCAACCGGTCTCTTAAAGGGTTAAACACATCCCTGGTAGCATCTTCCTGAAAGCTGATGACAAAGTTTTTTCCCAGTACAATGCTGATCTGCTCAATTTCCACAGCAGCATCTTTTTCATTGAAATAAAGCATGTTCAGCAAACAAAACAACAAACCGTCAATTTCGTCCATTTTTGGGCGCTGACCCAGGCTTAATATATCTTCTGTAATTAAATAGTGCACCCCAAAATGCTTGCATACGGTTTCCACATCATCTTTTCTTAATCCGTCAACATTGATCCACGAAACGGTTTTTTGGTCTATATAAGAAAAACTATCATCGACCTTTTTCAGCTGCTTTATATCAATATGCCCGGCATTATAATCATACACGGTAAGTTTTGTTTCTGCTGGTTCCTCCCGTTTAGAGATAACGGTGGGGTTTACCTGTAAAACTTTTTTGGTGCGCAATAATTGCAGCGGGTTTAGCAGGTAAGAAAAGTAATCCTGAACAGCCATATTGTTATTTATAAAAAATGATGTTGTATAAATGTAATTCAAAATTGCCTTTTTATCTGGCAAAAACAACAAATAAAAAAACCGCCCTGTTTTTACGGGGCGGTTGTATACATTAATTGAAATGTTATTTTGCAGGAGCCGGTGCCGGTGGTGGTGCATCAGAATTCCAGATATCCCGGTGCATTTTCCATTTTCCGTTCTCTTCTTTCCAGGCAACTACAAATTTTCCCTTTTCTACAGAAACATTGTTTTCAATAAACACTTCATATCTTCCGGTTTCCACAACAGCCTCTTTTCCGCCCATTACTTCTTCGGTTGTTAAAACCACGTTTCTTAATCCGGATTTATAACCCATGCTTAAGAAAGATTGAATGCCCGCGGTACCGCAAATTTTTGGCATATTGGAATTGTAAATACAGCCATCGCTGGTATAACAATTTGCAAAGGCTACAGAATCACCGGTGGCAAAAGATGCACCAAATACTTTGTTGCTGGCGGCAATGGCTGCTTTTACGCTGTCAAGATTAAAGCTGGCTGCTGCTTCGGTTTTAGCGGTTTCGGTATTACACGAACAGATAAAACCAGTTACCAGAACAACAGCAAAAATTTTAATAAAAGAATGTTTCATAATTTAAATTGATTTAGATCTACAAAATACAATTATAAAATTAATTATGCAATGTGGCTGTTGGGTATTTTAATTTGATTGCCGCCTGCCGCCACCAAAGTTTCTGCTCTTTCCTTTATCATAACTGCCAAAACCTCTTGAACGTTTTGGCCCCTGTTTTTGTGCAGGTGCAGACGGTGTTGAGAAATTTGTATTACTTAATGGATATGGATGGCTGTTGATTACCGGAATGTTCAACCCGATCAGTTTTTGAATATCTTTCAGTTCGGTCCTTTCTTCACTATCGCAAAAAGAAATGGCGATACCGGTATTGCCGGCACGGCCTGTACGGCCAATACGGTGTACGTAGGTTTCCGGTACATTGGGCAGATCAAAATTTACCACGTGGCTCAGGTCATCAATATCAATTCCCCGCGCAGCAATATCGGTAGCAACCAATACCCGCAGGTTTCCGCCTTTAAAATGGCTTAAGGCGTGCTGCCTTGCATTTTGCGATTTGTTGCCATGAATGGCAGCCGCAGTGACTTCGTTTTTGTGTAAAAACTTTACCACTTTATCTGCCCCGTGTTTGGTACGGGTGAACACCAATGCAGTAACAATTTCTTTGTCTTTCAGTAAATACTGCAGCAGGCTTAGTTTATTTGCTTTATCTACATGATATAAACTCTGCTCAATTTTTTCAACAGTAGAAGATACCGGGGTAACCTCTACATAAGCCGGGTTGGTTAACAACACATTGGCCAGTTTTTGAATTTCGGGAGGCATGGTTGCCGAGAAAAAAAGCGTTTGTCTTTTTGCCGGCAGTTTGGTAATGATCCTTTTTACATCGTGTATAAAGCCCATATCGAGCATTCGATCGGCCTCATCCAGTACAAATATTTTTAAGAATTTAAGATCAATAAAACCCTGGCTGATCAGATCAAGCAAGCGGCCGGGCGTAGCAACTAAAATATCTACACCCCTTCTTAAAATATTGGTTTGATGTAATTGAGAAACACCGCCAAAGATAACGGTGTGGCTTAATCCGGTATGTTTACCATAAGCCGCAAAGCTCTCATCAATCTGTATGGCAAGCTCACGGGTGGGTGTTAATATCAGCACTTTTATCTTATGCGGTCCACGCTCTTCGGTCTTGTTTTTATACAACAACTGTAAAATAGGAATGGCAAATGCTGCCGTTTTTCCGGTGCCGGTCTGTGCACAGCCAAGCAAATCCCTTTCTTCTAAAATAAGCGGAATGCTTTGTGCCTGGATGGGTGTAGGTTTTGTGTATCCTTCGGTTTCTAATGCCTTGAGGATCGGATCTATAAGATCTAATTGTTTAAATGCCATTAAATGGTTTATTTATGTTTGTGTGGGCTGGCAAAGACGTTGCAAATTCTGAATCAGCAGTAAATTATTTTGTACCACATAGCCTGCAACAGGCCGTCTTGTGAAAGGAAGTGGAACGCAAAGTTACGCTTTTGTTTTTTAATGGAATAAGATTGCTGTTTTGAACCAAATAGAAGGATAGGAACACAGGTTTCACATAGTCTGTGTGTTCATCTGTTGTTTTCTATATTCTATGTGGTTCAAATTCGTAAATTTGGGTATAACTCAATCTCATGTCAACTCTCACCATCACTACCATACAAAGCAATTTAATTTGGGAAGAAAAATCGGCCAACCTGCGCCTGCTGGAGAAAAAGATCGCTGGCATTGAAGAAAAAACAGAGATAGTGGTGCTTCCCGAAATGTTCAACACCGGTTTTAGCATGAGGCCCGGGGAGCTTGCCGAAACCATGGAGGGAGAAACGGTGGAATGGATGAAAAGAGTGAGCAGGGAAAATAGCATTGTGCTTACCGGGAGCCTGATGATTGAAGAAGCAGGAAATTATTATAACCGCCTGGTATGGATGTTGCCCAACGGACAATACGGGCATTACGACAAACGGCATTTGTTTGCCTTTGGTGAAGAAGATAAACATTACAGCCCGGGTAATAAAAGATTGATAGCATCGGTAAAAGGATGGAAGATAAATCTACAGGTTTGTTATGATCTGCGCTTTCCGGTTTGGGCCCGCCAAAAAAATAATGAAGCTGGCGCAGAGTATGATGTACTCATATATGTGGCCAACTGGCCCGAGCGCCGCAGCCATGCCTGGAAAACATTATTGTGTGCAAGGGCAATAGAAAATCAATGTTATGTGGTTGGTGTAAACCGGGTGGGCAGCGATGGTAATCATGTTTACCACAGTGGCAACAGTTTGGTGATCGATCCATTGGGACAGGTGCTTTACCATATGGCCGATGAAGAAGATGTAAATACCATTACGCTGCAAAAGGAAATGCTGGAAGAGGTGCGGAGTAAATTTCCGTTTTGGAAAGATGCTGATTCATTTAATATTGAATGAATTAATAATCAGCAATGCGTCAGGTTCAAAAGCTGTCAGGTTGATCCCGATAGTTATCGGGAGAAACCGGGGTTATTTAAACTAAACCGTCTTCGAAAAGCTCCGCGAAATAATCGGGACAGGCAGACTGACACCAAAACTGTTAACGAAGATTTCAAACCAATGAACCAACTAGTATCCCGCCCTCTTTGCCCTGATCATATCCATCACAAATTTCATTTTATAATCAAAGCCTTTCACCAATGCATTGTAGTTGGTGCCAATGTAAATATCCGGCGAAATACCACGGCCATCTTTTGGCGCATGATTGTATTGTACCAGCCTGAATAAAGGCAGCCTTACTTTTATATGTGTATTGGGTAAAACAATATCAGGTATTAAAATACCATTGTTGCCATGCCAGCCACCGCCGGTTTCTTCGCCCAGCAAAACCACACCGGGCTGGCCTTTTACCGCATTGCTGAATAAAGAGGCTGCAGAAAAAGTATTACCGGCTATCAGCACATATAAATTGCCGGTATAATTATTTACCCTTTTTGGTTTGTTTACTTTTCTTTCCCAACGGCCAAAATGATACAGCCCGTCGCTTTTCTTTCTGGTAAGAAAAAATAAACCGAGGTTATCTATGAAGCTGCCCCTTATATATTTTGAATAAGGCCTCAGGGATTTTGCAACAGCATAAGAGGTATCAGCCACTTTAAAGTTTACCCGGCTTACATATTTGGTAAGTAAAGTAGACAACCTGATCCTGCCGCCGCCATTGCTGCGTATATCAAGCACCACATTACGAATGCCCGTTTTTTTGATATACCCGAAAGTTTGCCTGTAAAATTTACGCAGGCTGGCTGTTGAAAAACTGTTGATGGTTACAATAGCGGTGTTATTCACCGTATCTACGGCCAGTGAATGTATTTCCTGTAACCGTTGTTTACGCGTTTGCTTTTGTTGTGGAGGTCTTTTCACCAGTCTTACACTGTCTTTAATTTTTCTACTGCTGTCGGCCCCTAAACCAAAAACCGGTATATCAATGATCCGCTCCCTACCGTTACTATCCAGGTAAGTAACGGAGTAGGTTTTACTAATGCCAAATATATTGCGGTGGTAATACGGAAAATTATTGCTCAGCCTGCTGTAATTCACGTTGTTGGCATATCCATCCTCGGTCATGTACCCAAACATGGTGTTTATCAGCCGTGCATTTTTAATGCCGTTTATAGAAGTAATGAGTGTTCCTCTTTTTAAAACAGTATCTTTTCTGTTGAGGTTGCCGGTAACGGCCATGGTATCGTTCCAGCATTTTAAAAAAAGCGGAAAGGAAGGAATTCTTTTATCCTCAGCCCACCTGTTGTAAGCCCTGCTTCTGTTAAAGCTGGTATGCCCGCAATGAATCTTATCGGTAAGCGGTGCAATTATTTTCCAGCCAAACTGCAGCTCGGTCATGCTGTCTTTAATGGTGCTGTAGTATTGATCAAAGTACATATCCATACTGTCTTTGGGTGTGTACCAGTAAAGCGAGGGATGTTTTTTTTCCAGGATATTTCTGAGTAAAGAAAAATCCTGTTGCAATTGTTGGGCCGAATATTTTTTATTGGGGTTGAAGCTTTTGGTTGTGGCGCAGGAGTATAGCACTGCCGGTATCAAAAGAAAAAATAAGAGGCGGAGTCTGTTCATTTAAGCAAAACTAAGAAAAGTAATGCTGCTTTAAATTTCAAAAGATAATGTTTATCCCCTTGGGGGCAATATTAAATCCATAGGATTTTTAAAAAGCTGCATAACATCCAGTTCCAAACAGTGTGCTATATCTTCTATTCGGTGTAAACTGATATCAACCTTATCGTTTTCTATATTGCTTAATGCCGCTTTGGTAATTCCGAGCTGGTTTGCAAGTTGTTCCTGTTTAATTCCTTTTAATTCTCTCCATTTACGGATGTACAAACCAATTTTTAATAAATAAGGAGGATTGTCTTTTTTAAGTTTAGTCATTTTGGTAGGGGATTAATGTGTCGAATTTAATAAAAATATATTTAAACTAAACATTGTTTAGTTCAAAATTTATTGAATAACAATTTAAAATACAATTTTTGTGAACCCTAATTTTTATTTTTTAAACCGACTCAACATGAAACTAAAATTTTTAAGCCAATGCTTTATGCTGGCAATCGCCCTCCTTTATAGCTGTAAAAAAAATGAAAAAGAAAAATTTTCTGATCATAAAAAGGCAATATCAGAAAAAATTGAATCATGGCTCAGCACAAACCCCGGATTCAGTAATAACCAAACAGTAATGGTAGAAGGTAATGAGATAAAACTTGCTCAGACCATTGAATGGGAAAGATCAGCATACTTTGCTGAAACCCAAACAAATATAATCCCCGTGCGCATAGAATCTGCCAATGGAAAATTGCCAATATTTAAATATATCGTTACAATACTGGATGATGCCGGTAATATTATTGAGTGTAATTATTATAATTTGTTTACAAAGAATATGGCATCTGAATCTTCAGAGCAAACAATTATTACTCCGGATTTATTCAGCTTTAAAAAAATTCCTAAAAATTTTACAGGAGCAATAATTAAATATGATCTGCAAAACAAAATGTTGTTATCCAGGCATTATGATTCTGGTATTGCAACAAATGAAACAGATAATGTATTAACCATTAAAAATACTAACCGCCCATTAGATGAAAATATAGCTCCACCAGATCCTAATTGTTATTTTATAACAATTGACTGGTATTGGCAAACCTGGGTAAATGGAGTGCTTGTTTATGAACAATATATTGGCAGTTCTACTTACTTATTTTGTGAGGGCGGTGGCGGTGGAGGTAATAATGGGGGCAATAGCGGTCCATGTAATTTTACTTTGGCCCAGGCTCAAGCGGAATTAAATGCAATTACTTATGAAAGAAATTTAATAAGTTCTTGTAGCCCGCCTATCTACCCTCCCCAATTTACAAGCTATCCAATAACATCACCCAGATCCTGTAGCACCGGAGTTGTAACCCTTCACTTTTTTGCTGGTATTACTGCGAGTTATACAGCCTTTTTTACCGGAGCTATACAAAAAGACGGGGCAAACATACCCTGGAAATGGAATACATTTCAATATAATACAACCAACTTAACAGACGGAACAATTCCAATTTGTTTTGGCGTTGATAAAAACGTTACGGCAAACTGTGTAATATCCGGGGATAGATTATATGCCAATGCTCATGTTAGTTTTAACTTTATAGCTAAAGTTTTATGCCTGTCCGGCTGGACGCCCGCGCCCCCTTATACCGGCTCATTTAATCAAAGTTTTGAAGCAAATTAAATATTTGATAAATTAGAATCAGATTTTAAAACCAAATACATCATGATTAAGCAAAATTTCATTTTATTCATTTGCCTGGTTTTATCCTGTCTTATTGGCTGTGTATCTAAAAATAACGAAGCAATTAGAGGAATTAAAATAACAGAAAATTTTCCTACAATCGGGACCAAAGGAAAATTGTTGGGCTATGATACATTTTCAACAAGAATTTACTATCATAAAAATCAGGTACTGTACCATTCAGCGTATCACTTTGATTCTGCAGACGGGGGCAGACTACTTACATCAGGGATGAGAGATTATTTTTTTGTATACAATAAAGACAATTCTTTTGGTTTGTTTTTCGATTCAGCTAAAAATATTATTGGAAAAAAACTATTGGTTGATTCTGTAATAAAAAAAGAGTGGATCAACAACATCGATATTTACCAGGGATACAACACCAGTACATTAAAGCCACTTCCCAATAATGAAACCCCAAAACCGGGAACTGTTTTTAAAACATATGCTTTTCATTCAACACGTGATACAGGGCTATCAGGAGTGTTCAATTATTGGTTTTCAAATAAATTAGACCATGTACCTTATAGTTTTTCAAAAGAGCTTGACAGTATTCATAAAATGAAACTTTATAAAATCATTATAAAAAATAACGCACTATATTTTAAAGATTATGGTTTTTCACTTGATCCGGTTGAACAATATTTTGAAATCGAAGAAATTACCATTCTTAATAAACCCGAACTGATGAAATACTTTGAAAAAGAGGAAAAATATTTTAAAAAAGAGTAGCTTATTTCAAATGATTCCATCCCTGTGCCACCAGCTCATGCTTGTTTCCTCCACGGGTAATAAAAGTTTTTCCTTCGCTGGCTTCTGTTATATAGCCAATAATACTTAAGCCATTATTCTGTGTTATCTTATCATGATCGGCCTGCGAAATGGTAAACAGCAATTCATAATCTTCGCCGCCGCTTAAGGCACAGGCGGTGGGGTCGAGCTCCAGTTTGTATGCAAAGTCCTTGCTGTCTTCATTTAACGGCAATTTATCTTCGTACAACACACAGCCCACATTGCTTTGTTTGCAGATGTGCAGCATTTCGCTGCTCAGTCCATCACTGATGTCCATCATACTGGTAGGCACAATTTTTTGTTCGGCAAAATATTCAATCACATCTTTTCTTGCTTCGGGTTTTAATAAGCGGCCGATAATGTATGCCCGGTTCTCCAGGTCGGGCTGTGCGCCGGTTGCTTCAAATATTTTTTTCTCCCTTTCCAAAATGGTCAATCCTAAAAATGCGCCACCCAGATCGCCGCTTACGCAGATAAGGTCGTTTACTTTAGCACCATCTCTTTTTACATAGGTGTCCGGGGCTACTTCGCCGATAGCGGTAATGCTGATAATAAATCCCCGCTGCGATGTGGTGGTATCTCCGCCAACCAGGTCAACACCGTACAGATCGCAGGCCGCATACACACCTTCATAAAACTCATCTAACGCTTCCACACTAAACTTGTTGCTTATGGCAATGCTTAACACAATTTGTGTTGGTGTGGCATTCATGGCATAAATATCGCTGATGTTCACGATCACTGATTTATAACCCAGGTGTTTCAGTGGCGTGTACATCAGGTCAAAATGAATGCCTTCCACCAGCAGATCGGTGCTGATAACTGTTTGCCGGCCAAAATGATCGATCACGGCACCGTCATCGCCCACGCTTAAAATGGTAGAGGCGTTTTTTGTTTCGTTGTTACGGGTAAGGTGGTCGATTAAACCAAATTCACCGAGGCTTGATATTTCTGTACGTTCCATTTTAGATTTTGTTAGGTCGCTGTGTTTTTTCTTTTTCAGCAGACATGTTTTTTAATGTTGTGTTTATTGAGGCGACGATTATGGATAGTAATTCATTTGCTTCAACATATAAATCCCGTAAATCCTGTTTAAACGGTTCATTGAATTCTGCTAGTAATTCATAAAAATGCATCGTTTCATCAAACTCTTCTTCTGCAATTCTTAATTTATTAACAAAATCAGCTTTTGATTTTCCCCTGCAGGCAGCCCTGTAATTTGCTGATGCAGAACTGGAACATCTTATTACTTGACCGATGTATGTTTTATTAACAATATTGTGTGGCAACTTAAGACAAAGCTTTCCGGTTTTTACCGCAACAGCTTTCAGCCTTTTCATAATATCATCTTTTATAGTATTCATACTGAGGTTAAATAATTTTTACTTCCTGCAATAAAAAAAATCTAAAATCGCCAATCTAAAATCTACAATTGTTTCCGGTTATGTATCACTTCAATCAACTCATCATGTATCAACCCGTTTGTTGCCACGATCTTTTTTTGGTACGGCGAATATTTATGGCCGTTCATATCGGTCACTTTTCCACCAGCTTCTTCAACTATTAAATACCCCGCCGCCGAATCCCAGGCACTCAGGCTGTGTTCAAAAAAACCTTCAAATCTGCCGGCGGCAACCCAGCACAGGTCTATGGCTGCACTGCCCAGCCTGCGTACCGGAACACCTTTGCGTACAAAACGTTCAAACACTTCCAGTGGACCGTTTTCCATATCCAGGTACGAATAAGGAAAGCCGGTGACCAGGCAACTGTGCAGCACTTCGGTTTTTTTACTTACATGTATCTTTTTATTGTTCAGCGAAGCGCCAAAACCCTTTTGTGCAAAAAACAATTCGTTAATAAAAGGGTTGTACACCGCTCCCAGGATCATTTCTCCGTTTTGTTCTACGCCAATGCTTACGCAACAAATTGGTATGCCGCTGGCAAAATTAATGGTACCGTCAATCGGGTCGATGATCCATTTGGTATCACTACCGGTTGCCATTTCACCAACTTCTTCACTTAAAATAAAATGATCAGGATAATCGGTTTTGATCACATCAATAATTGCTTTTTCGGCAGCATGATCTGCTTCGGTAACCCAGTTATTGATTCCTTCTTTGTTGCTGATCTTTAAATCCTCGTTATTAAAATAGTGTCTCAGCTGTACCGCACCGGCTTCAACTGCATTTAACAGGGTTGTTTTTAGCATGGCGCAAAGATACAAAGGCTTTACCTGAAATAAAGATGGTACACATGGGGTGAGATATGAAATTCAGTATGGTATAACTATATTTGAATATGCAATTATCGGTGATAATAGTAAACTACAATGTAAAATATTTCCTGGAACAATGCCTGTATTCGGTTCAAAAAGCCTGTGCGGGTATTGAAGCGGAAATTATAGTCGCCGATAATTTCTCAACTGATGGAAGCCGGGAATACCTGGAGCAGCATTTCAAGCAGGTACATTTTATCTGGAACAGCGAAAATGCCGGTTTTGCCAGGGCCAATAACCTGGCGCTTGAAAAGGCAAGCGGAGCCATTATCCTTTTTTTAAACCCCGATACCCTTTTATCTGAAGACAGCATAGCCAAATGCCTGCAGTTTTTAGCAAGCAACAACATGGCCGGTGCTGTTGGCATACATATGGTTGATGGCTCGGGAAATTTTTTAAAGGAAAGTAAAAGGGCCTTTCCGTCACCATTAACCTCTTTGTTTAAGTTGTCGGGCCTTGCCAGGCTTTTTCCGGACTCAAAAACCTTTGCCAGGTATCACCTTGGGCATTTGCCCGAAAACAAAAACCACGAAGTGGATGTACTGGCTGGTGCATTTATGATGATACCCAGAAAAGTACTGAACGAAATTGGAAATTTTGACGAGCGCTTTTTTATGTATGGAGAAGATGTTGACCTGAGTTACCGCATACAAAAGGCCGGGTACAAAAATTATTATTTTGCCGAAAGCACCATTATTCATTTTAAAGGCGAAAGCACAAAAAGAGGCAGCTTAAATTATGTAAGGCTTTTTTATAAAGCCATGAGTTTGTTTGTAAAAAAGCATTACAGCGGAAGCAGGGCCGGCATATTTATTTTTTTTATTCAAACGGCAATCATCATCCGGGCATTTTTTTCTGCACTGGGAAAGCTGCTGCAAAAAATTGGCCTGCCCATACTGGATGCCTGCATCATTTTAAGTTCTTTAGGGTTAACCCGGGTATTGTGGAGCCATTTGATCAGGCACGAAGTAAATTATTCGCCCAATGTTTTATTCATAGCATTTCCTGTTTTTACTGCTTTGTTTTTAGCAACTGCATTTTACAGCGGGTTATATGATAAAGGATACAAACAGATGCAGCTGGTGCGCTCTACCCTGATTGCAGCATTGGTCTTATTAAGCGTATATGCTTTATTGCCCGAAAGCATCAGGTTTTCGAGAGGTATTTTGGTAACAGGCATTACCCTTGCCTTTATTTGGATGAACGCCGTAAGGCTATTGTTTATAAAACTGCAATACCTCGAAACAAGCAATGAAGATGAAGTACGCCGGCAAACTGTGGTGGTAGCTGACGAAAAAGATTTTTTTGTTATTGATGACCTGTTGCTGAAAGCCGGAATGACTGGAAGGGTTTTGGGGCGGGTGGGTGAAGGTGTGACGGAAAAAGTACCCACCCTGGGCACCATGGATCAACTGCCCGACCTGGTAAAAAAATACCAGTTTAAAGAAATAATATTTTGCGAAAACGGGTTAAGTTTTAAGGCCATCATTGCCTGCACCAGGGCTTTACCGGGCACTATCCGAAATAAATTTCATGCATCGGGCAGCAGCAGTATTGTTGGCAGCGACAGTAAGAACACCAGCGGCGGTTTTATTGCAGATTCCATACAATACAATATTGGCCTGCCGTTGCAACGCCGCAATAAAAGACTGTTTGATATACTTGTTTCTGTGCTTTTTATTCTTGCTGTACCGGTTATCCTCTTTATTAAAAAAAATGTGGTGGCTTTTTATAAAAATGTTTTTGCTGTGCTGGCTGCAAAAAAAACATGGATCGGTTATGCTTCTGCAGCAAAAGGATTGCCTGCGATAAAAAAGCCGGTGATAACCAGTACAACCTTACCCAACATACTGAACGATCTGCCTGCTGAAAGCCTGCAAAAAAGCGACGAATGGTATGCATCCGGGTATACCGTAATGACAGACCTTAAAAAAATGAGCAAAGGGTTCAAATACCTGCATTATGAGCAGTAAGAGAGGTGGTAAAATTTTTAACTGCGGTTTTATAATCATCCTCAACGTACCTGTTGTTGTATTCAAACAAAGCGGCATTTTTAATAAGTTCCGGTAAAGAAAAATGTTGCTGGTCAACAGTATAAAAAAGTTTATTTGCCTGTAAATACCCGGCCAGGTATTCCTGTTCTGTTTGCCCGGGAGTAGGAACAAGTATTGCCTTTTTCTGCAGTTTCGCCAGGTCCATTACAGTGGAATAACCACAACGGCTTAAGATGATTTTTGATTGCAGGATAATATTATTTAATTCCACAGCGGTAAGGTGATCTTTAATTTCAATGAAGTCATTATGCAGCTGAAGCGTTTCTGTATTGCCCGGAAGTCCGCGTACTAAAAAAACTTTCAAAGTTGTTTTATTCAAACTTTTCAGGATCAGTTCTTCAAAAACAGTTCTTTGTGGTTCGGGTCCCGATAAAATGATACAGCAATCGAATGTTGGTTCGGTATCTTTTTTTTGGAACCTTGATAAGGGCCCGATATAGGTTACCGGCACTTTGGGTAATATTGCCGGGTGCGATAACACACCAGCCAGGTTTACATCCCCGGCATCATCGGGCACCCAGCAGGCGCTGAATTTATTGATATAGTGATAATGGATTTTTTGGGCAATGCTTTCGGTAAACGGGTTGCCTGTTTTGATGGTTAACTGGTGCGTAATATAAATACAGGGAATATTTTTATGAAAAAGCCCCATGCGGTTATCGGCGATCACTGCATGGATGTTGTGTGTTTTGACAGTTTTTTTAAGCCAGCGGTTTTCGGCATAAATGCGCCGGATAATTTTTGGCAGCTGCAACAGTAATTTTACCGGCATCCAAATTGAATTGCGGCTGTACTTTACCCGGTATCCTTGTAAAGGAATAAACTGCAGTTGCGGAAATTCATTTTGCAATAATTTTTTTACCTGCGTTTCGGCCGCAACAAAAACGGTACAATTTTGTTTTAACAGGGCAGATATAACTGGAATGCAACGGGTTGCGTGCCCCAGGCCCCAATCGAGCGGAGCAATTAAAATGCGGGGTTTGTGTTGCGGAGCGTTAAAATTTTCGGGTTTTATCAAAACAATGCAATAATTGTTTGTGAAAATAGTTTAATTTGGTAACCTGAAATTATGAAATGAGCCATAATTATGTTTGTTATTGCAGAGAAAGGCATTATTGCGAATTACATGTGGCCAAACCCAATGAAAATAACACATGAAAAAACTAGGTAAATTAACATTGCTGCTGTTTATTGTAGCCACCGTTTTACTCACTACAGGCTGTGCCTCTTCAAAAAAGGGCGCCTGTGGCTGCGAAGGGTTTGTTGGCTATGGTAACAGAAGGTAAAATTTTCTACAGAAACTATGAACAAATCGAACCGGGACTTGCTGGTTTTGTTCAACCAGGAACTGATGACCCCACAGTCTGTTGAGCATGAAGTGGAACTGCTTCATCAGTTATTGTATACCATAGAACGTATAGACAATCTGGTAATAGCCCACGAAGTAATAGACCTGAACAGATATAAGGTAAGCAACAAACCCCTGTTGCTCCGCACACTTTTTCGCCAGCGTACATTAAAGCCCTTTGTTTTTTTGAACTGCAAGAACTAATCGCAGATTCTTCTGATTAATTTGATTTCGCAGAGATCAACTCAATTTTTCTAAAGCTGTTTGTAAGGCTGTAAGCATTTCACTTATTTCTTCTTTTTTGCAGGTGCCTACACTTAAGCGGTACCAGCTGCTTTCGGGGTTTGACCCAAAACAATAAAAAGGAACGATTGCCAGTTTAGCTTCATCTAAAATATAGGCGGTAACATCGGCCTGGTTCAACAGTGGTTTGCCATCGGTTGTTTTTTTACCGGCATAATCTATTTGAATGGTAAGGTAGATGGCCGCTTCGGGTGCAATGGCATCTACGGTAAACCCGGCCGCTTTCATTTGTTTAAATCCGTTAAAAATATGTTGCAGGCGTTCATTTACTTCTGCCTTAAAATGAAGAAAATATTTATCGATGGCCTCCGTTTGTGTTAAATACCGGGCAACTGCTTTTTGCTCGGCCATGGGTGCCCAGGCACCTACGTGGCTGTTGATGGAGCGCATTTTTGCAATGATCTCTGCGGGCCCCATGGACCAGCCTACCCGTACACCGGTAGCCGCAAAAGCCTTGCTGATGCCATCAACAAAAATGGTATATGCCCTCATGGCGGGGTTTAGGGTAACGGGGTTGTAATGTATGGTGTTGCCAAAAGTAAGTGTCCAGTATATCTGGTCGTACATGAGGTATAATTTCTTTTCACCTTCGGCACGGGTGTTATTTTCTTCAATCACCAGGTTACAGATGGCATTCAGTTCTTCTTTGCTGAAAGTGGTACCCGTGGGGTTTAACGGCGAGCATAAGGAAAGCAGGGTAGCTCCTTTGATATGCGGCGCAATTTGTGCAGCCGTAAGCATAAAATTATTTTCCTTTTCTGCTTCCAGCATGATGTGCTGGCCCTCGGTAAAGTGTACATAGTGGTTGTTGTTCCAGCTGGGGGCCGGATAGATCACTTTATCGCCTTTATCCACAATGGCACGGTACAGGGAATATATCAGGGGCCTGCCACCCGCAGCAATTAAAATTTCATTGGTTGCATAATGCAGGCCGCACCTGGCTGACATGAATGATGCCACAGCCTCTCTCAGATCAAGATTTCCTTCTGCTGCAGGATAGGTGGTAAAGCCTTCTTTATACCCATCAATGATCGCAGCTTCCAGTTCGGCGGGTATGGGAAAGATGGAGGAATCAAAATCGCCGATGGTGTAATTGTAAATTTTTGCACCCTGTCTTATTTTTTCTTTGATGACAGCGCCCAGACGCACAATTTCGGAGCCCTGTAAAGTTTCGGCCAGTACACTCAGTTTTTCATTACCCATAAGCTTGTAGTTGAGCTACAAAATTAAAAGTTTACGGGGGTATGGCAAAGAATAAAAAATACGTTGACCTCACCCCCTGCCCCTCTCCGAAAGAGAGGGGGGGTAGAGCCTTATAATGCAGGAGTATTACTGTTTTAAAAACTGCAACACCTGTTTTTCAGCCCCGCTTTGCAAATGCAGCCAGTATTTTCCCGGCGCTAAATGTTGTACCGGTATGGTAATGGTTTGGTTAGATGCGGGAATAATCAATTGTTTTACCGGTTGCCCTGAAGCGTTAAAGACCCGCACATGCATGTTATCATATGTTGCATTGAGCTGTAATTGTAATACATCGGTGGTTGGGTTGGGGAATACCAGTATCTCTGTTGCTTTATCGTTACTCAGTTGCTGAATATTGCTGTAATCCATTTGGCCGGC
>CALRVV010000007.1:0-202464 GCA_943371705.1 Chitinophaga pinensis
CGCATCTGGCCTAATCCGAACAACGGAAGGTTCAGCCTGCAGTTCAATAGCGATATTTACAGGGAATTCAAGGTTAAGATCGTGAATGCCCGTGGCCAGGAAATGGGTTATTATGAATTTAAGAACCTGGTTTATGGACAGATATTGCCATTTGACCTGAGCAGGGTAGCCGATGGAGTGTACTACATTTATGTGTACAATTCAAAAGAAAGCGGTGTGTTCCCGGTTGTGATCCAGCGTTAATCTGACAAGTACATAAATACATACTTAAGTCCTCCCGGTAAAACGGGGGGACTTTTTTTATTTGCTGAAAGCAGGGGAGTGGCGTGCTTTTCAGGCGGTCCCACAACTATTTCTCAGCAACGTCTCTCCCAAAGCTATGTGGGCGGCTGAGGACGTTGCGTTTACCACTCCTTCCTGATAAACGGCGTGTCCTGCTGCCTACGAAGCAATATGTCCTCCTTCACAGACAGTTATTCCTGCCACCCACAATGCCCAGGTAAAGCGACTCGCTTGAAAAGACCCAACGGTAAATAAAGCATTCGATAATATACAATATTTCTTATTTTTGTTCTAATATTGCAATGTGTATAATATACACAAAAGGTATTTGCTAACGATTGATTTATTTTATTTTTAATTGATTGCATATGAAAAAACGATTTATACAATTCCTGTTGAAGTTCGTTGGTTTTGAAAGACCTGAAAAAAGCTGGGTACGGTTATCTATGCTGCTCATTAATGTTTTTATTTTTTCAGCATCAGCAATTTCCCAGCAAAATGTTTTCAGCAGATCAGAAGTGGGAACAGGTAACTGGTGGGATGGTGCAAATCCATGGTTTTATGCTTCCAGCGGTAACCAGAACAGGCCGGATAATTTTACCAGGAACTTTGTAAAAATCGGGCACAACAACAACCTGACCATGACCACCAACGGGGCATTCTTTCAGTTATCAAGCCTTGATTTTGAAAGCGGGGCAAGCAGTATAAGAACAATCAACAGCGGGGGGGTAGCAACCGGTATAAGCCTTACCATTGGCATTTTCAATGCATCTGGCGCTACACACATACTCAATACAGACATAGGCATAGATGCATCAACTGTTCAGATACAGGCAAACGGTTCAGGCGGTTTAACTTTTGGCGGCACCAATATTTTTATCAATTCGAATACCGTTGAATTTGGAGGAGGAAGTGATATCAGTGCAAGCAATGTACTTTCCGGAACGAATGGAAAGGTTTCAAAAGTAGGTACCGGAACTTTATCACTTACAGGCGCTAATACCTATACGGGCTTAACTACTGTAACCGCAGGGACATTACAATTAAACAGATCCGGCGGTACCACCATCCCGGTTACTAATGACGTAACTATTAATGGTGGCACCCTGAAAATTTCAACTGATCAAACAATAAACAATCTTACTTTATCATCCGGTACATTAACTGTAGACCCCGGTGTTACATTAACAATCACAGGGTCTTACAGTGCAACAGGAGGCGGCATTAATAACTTTGGTACCATTAAATTGGGCGGAGGCTCCGTTAGCTTTCCGGGAACCGGGATAACATTATTTAATGGGGCAAACGGTACTTTAACCAATCTTGAAATTGCGTCGAGCGGTACAGTAACATTGAATTCCGGTTTTGTTATCAGTGGGGCATTAACATTAACAAGCGGAACGCTGGCTCTGTCATCCAATAATTTAGGTATCCAGGGAACTGTTAACAGAACAGCCGGTAATATTAATGCAACAACAGGAGGTATTAATATTTTTGCCACAGGTAGTTTAAGTATCCCGGCGTCTAGTTTTGTTTCCAATACCATTAATGCCATGAGTATTGTACCGGGAGCTCCTTTAACTGTAAATTTTAATGGAGATATTTCAATAGGCGGTTTTTACCTGGATCCCAGCAGCACATTGGTGATTGGAAGCTATACACTTAGTTTACCCATTGGCGGTACCTTATCCGGAATGCTGACAGGTTCACCTGCTTCTAATCTGTTAATTGGCGGATCGGCCGGTACTTTAAATTTTACTCCCGGAGGCCGTTCCTTAAACAACCTTACTTTAACAATAAGTGGCAGCGCTACACTGGGTAACGAACTCGATGTGTACGGTACTATTTCCTTAACATCTGCATCCTTAAACCTGAACGCCCAAAACCTGACCTTAAAATCAAATGCAACCGGTACAGCCCGGATTGCCAATTTAACCGGCAGTACCATAACCGGTGCTACCAATGTAACGATGGAACGTTTTATTCCACAACGTGGTGGCAGCCCAACAGGTGGCCGTGCCTATCGTTTAATGGCATCAACAGTCAATACATCCGGTACCATCCAGGCCAACTGGATGGAAGGCGGACTGGTAAGTTCTGTAGGTGGTAGTTCAAACCCCTTACCAGGTTATGGTACACATATCACCGGCAGTGGCGGTAATACCAACAATTTTGATGTAACACAAAACAATGCTCCTTCTCTATATTTAGCCAGTAACGGAACCATTAATTCACTTAATTATACACCGGTTGGCAGCACTACTACGGGTGTGGGTGCATCATTGAATGCATTAACGGGCTACTTCCTGTATATACGCGGCGACCGTAGTGTAAGCCTGCAGGTACCTTTGGGTAACAATATGCCAACCACCAGTACCACTTTGCGTACAACGGGTAGTTTAGTTACCGGCCCGGTATCATCCTTTACCAATGGCTATACCGGAGGCGGAGCCCATAACCTGGTTACCAACCCTTACCCGTCACCGATAGACTGGAGCCTGGTACAAGCAGCCAGTACGGGTATCACTGATTTTTATACTTTCTGGGATCCCAATTTTGGTAACAGAGGTGGATTTGTAACGGTGAATAAAACAGAGCCTGGCGCAACCCGGTATATACAATCCGGACAGGCTTTCTTTGTAGAGTCTGATAATATTGAACCAACACCTGTTGTGAATATATTGGAATCACATAAATCAGCGGTTAATAACAACGGAGTATTTTTAGTTGATCCGCTACCGGTAGAGTCGTTTAAAACCGAATTGTACTTTACCGAAGCCAATGGGTTCCGCAGGATTGCAGACAGAGTGACAGCGGTTTATGATAATACATACAGTGTTGCCGTTGACAGCCGGGACGCCAAAGAGATCAGCAACTGGGACGAGAACATCGCCATCAGCCGCGACGGCAAACGCCTGGCCATTGAAAGCAGGCCGGTGATCACAAAGAGCGACGACCTGCCCATCTTTATGAACAACATGAAGAAACAGAAATATGAGTTTGAGTTTACCCCATTGGTGTTTAGCAATACCAACCTCAAGGCCGAACTGGTAGATCATTTCCTGGGTACACGTACACCCTTAAGCATTACTGCGCCCACCGTGGTATCCTTTACCGTTACTGCAGATGCTGCTTCATCGGCAACCGACCGCTTTAAAGTAGTGTTTGGTGCATTTGGCAGTCCAACCGGTGTTGATGCCATTACCATAAAAGCAAGCCAGGCCGCAGGTTCCGGTGTACAAAACAATGGTGTGCAGGTAGATTGGGCCTCAAAAACTGAAACCGATATGGCCAGCTACGAAGTGGAAAGGTCAACTTACGGTACCAGCTTTACCAAAGTAAATACCACCGCAGCATTGGGCAACAGTACCACGCCGGTTAGTTACAACTGGTTTGATGCCAAACCCAATATGGGTTCCAATTTTTACCGTGTAAAGGGTATCGACAAGGCAGGTAATGTGCGTTACAGCGAAATGGTAAGGGTATTGTTTGGCCAGGGTGAACCATCAGTGGTGGTGTATCCCAACCCGGTAGCAGGCAAAACCTTTACACTTGACCTATACAATCTGGCTGCGGGTATGTATGCGCTTAACCTGTACAACAATGATGGCGGTTTGGTACATACCGAACAATGGCAGCACGATGGCAGCCAGGCCACCCGGTCCATCAACCTGAAAGGGGATCTTGCCAAAGGCTCATACCAGTTACAGCTAAGCGGCAACAAAGGATTTAAGACCTCCCGGATAATATTTAAGCACTAATATCGTTTAAACCTAAAGAAAGAAAACAAAATGAAAAGAACGGAAGTATACAGGATGCTGATCATATTGCTTTGTATGGCTTTGCCGGTGATTGTACTGGCACAGGGCCCGCCCGACCCCGAAGATACCCCCATTGATGGCGGCTTAAGCCTCTTACTGGCTGCCGGCGCTGCATATGGGGTTAAAAAGTACCGCGATGGCAGAAAAACGGAAGAGTTGGAGGGGAAGTGAGTTGAAAGTTGAAAGTTGAAAGTTGGCCGTTTGTTTACGGCGGTATTGGATACTATTCATATTTATTTTAATGCAATGGGACAACGTTAACAGGTTGTCCCTTTTTTTTGGGCAAACCTATAAGGTTTGCAGCCCGGAAATGTGCGTGGGCAACCTTATAGTGTTTGTGTGTTGGGTTATTTCGTTTAAAACGCTATAAGGTTTTGCTCTGCTGCATAAGCTTCCCTGCAAACCTGCCTGCCGGCAGGCCTGATAGGTTTTTTGATGATCTTGTTTTGGAACGGGACGTGGCTTGGAAAAACCTATAAGCGTTTGCAGCAGAGCTTTTGTGCGTGGGCAACCTTATAGTGTTTGTGTGTTGGGTTATTTCGTTTAAAACGCTATAAGGTTTTGCGCTGCTGCATAAGCTTCCCTGCAAACCTGCCTGCCAGCAGGCCTGATAGGTTTTTTGATGATTTTGTTTTGGAACGGGACGTGGCTTGGAAAAACCTATAAGCGTTTGCAGCTGAGCTTTTTTGCGTGGCAAACCTTATAGCGTTTGTGCGTAGGTTTATTCAACAACCACCGCATTTTTTAAATAAACAGGCTGATCATGAAATGCAATAAATTGTTCCGTATTTCCAAAATGATTGATAACCTTTTGCCTTTCAATTTTTGTGGGCTGATTTGTAACTATGGTGTTATAAGATGTCCATTTCCAATCCTGTAAATGGGTACACAAACCATGATGAACAGGATTTTTGTGTATGTAGAACAGTGTGGCAAAAAACTGTTCGTCAGTTTTTATTTCTACACGCCTCAGGTAATCCATAAACAGGGAGCCTTTGCGGCTGTTTCTTATATTAAAAGATTTGGTATAACTGTTAAGCAGATTGCTGAATTGCTGCATTACAAATTCGGGTTGCCAGTTATCGCCTTCTTTTGGTGAGTTTGTTTCTGGTTTTAATTTCTTTTTTTTATACAATTCAAGTAAGTCATCGTATGGTTTTATTTCTACTAAAAAATGAAAATGATTAGGTAACAGGGCGTAGGCAAAAAGAGCTGCTACCGGCGATATGTATTTGTCAAAACGTTGTAAAAAGAAGCGATAGTTTTCTGGCTCAGTAAATAATTTTTCGCTGCCGGTAGCACGGCTAATGATGTGGTATTTTTCTCCGGCGAGTAAGGGCTGGTAATAATCCATTGGTTTTTTATAAAGATATAAAATGTATAATATATTTCGTTTAAAACGCTATCAGGTTTTGTCTGGTTGCTAAACCATCTTGCAAACCTTCGTGCCGTTCCGCAGGACTCTGTGAGCAGGCAGGCCTGATAGTTTTTGATGATTTCGTTTTGAAACGTAGGAGAAGCGATGGGAAACCTATAAGGTTTGCAGCAGAGCTTTTGTGCGTGGCAAACCTGCCTACCGGCAGGCAGGCCTTATAGCGTTTGTGCATTGGGCCCCCTGCTACAAACCTATAAGGTTTTGCCGGGCTGCTAATCCCACCCTGCAAACCTGATAGGTTTTGCCCGTTCACTAACCCATACATCCCCCAGGCTAATTGCTTTAGCGGTAAATAATAATTTTAACATAATGGCCATATTCCTTTGCCAGTGAATTTTTATGCTTTAATTTGCCTCCGGTTTTATCTCTTCCCCCAATACTATATCCTGTAAAATGACCGGTTACCAGCCCTGCCGGGTGATTGGCCCTGTGTGTATGAAACGGTAACCCAATAACCTGATCTTTTAAGTTAAAGCCTGTTGCCCAAAACGCTAACAGGCAGGTAATAACGGATATTTTAAAAATAACATTGATGTTAACGTATAAAAAACAGGTACAAGGCTTTTTTTTACCGGCTACTGTGTACACACTAAGGCCATGCCTGCATACCGGTCTGGCCGCAACCTCAGCCTTAACCTTAACCTTGACCTCAACCTTAACCTTAACCTCAACCTTGACCTCAACCTCAACCTCAACCTCAACCTCATCCTTAACTATTACATAACCATAACATAACACCAAACCTTTAACGTTGCATTTAAATTACTGAACATGAAAATTTGTACAAGTACCCAGCCCGCAGCCCCGTTTTTAAACAAACTACGCTTACATAATTGTTTACCCACCCGCTTTGCCGCCAAATTATTGATGATGGCAGTTTTGTGTTTGGGGGTGGAGAAGGGGTGGGGGCAGATAGCAGCATGGGATTTTTTTGGCCAGTCAAGCCCTGCAACATTTGCTGCAACTACTTTTAACTCAAATCTAGTTATAACAAGCGGAGCCAATAACATTACACGTGGTTCTGGCGCAACCTCTAGTACCGGTTCAAACTCATTTAGAACTCAGGGATTCCAAAATAATGGTATTTCAACAGCAAATACTGATTACTTTCAGATAACATTAAGGGCACAAGCCGGATTCACTCTCTCCTTGTCAACGATTGATGCAAGGATGGCAGGGACAGCAACTTTTGCAGCTTCACCTGGAGTTTCTCAACAATTTGCTTATAGTCTTGATGGAGTAACATTTACATTAATAGGTTCATCTCAAGTAACAATCGGAACACCTGCTACCCTAACACAAGTCAATGTTTCGGCAATTTCTGCTTTACAAAACGTAGCCTCTACTACAACAGTTACATTAAGATATTACGCAAGTGGGCAAACAACAACAGGAGGTTGGGGGTTTAACTCTCCATCTGCTGGACAAAACGGATTAGCAATCGGAGGTTCACTAACGGCGGCGTCTACACCTACATTTAGTTTTGGTGGAGTTTTAACAGGATTTTCAACATTATTTGGAACACCTTCTGCACAGCAGAGTTATACAATTTCAGGTTTAAACCTCACACCAAATCAAGCAAACGGTATTTCTGTAACTGCCCCTGCCGATTTTGAAGTTTCTTTAACCAGTGGTTCATTCACCGGTACAAATGCAAACACGGTAACTTTAAGCAGCGATGCAGCCGGTAATATAGTTGGCCAGCCTGTACCCGTATACGTAAGATATTTCCCTGCTTCGCCGGGAAGTACATCAGCCAATATTGCGCATTCAGGTGCAGGCGTAACGCCTGCACAAAATGTAGCTGTAAGTGGGGTATCTACAGCCTATTATTATTCAAAAGCTACAGGAGACCTTACCGATCCTGCTACTTTTAATACAGCTACGGATGGCTCGGGAACTGATGCAACAAATTTTACCAGCAACAACCAGTCTTTTGAAATCAGAAACAGAACTACTACTACCATAGCATCCAACTGGACAGTTTCAGGCACGTCTTCAAAAATAATAGTTGGTAACGGAGTTGACTTTACCATTCCATCTGCAAATACAGTAACCGGCACCATTGATGTATTGAATGGGGGAGAGCTTACGCTGGAAAATGCTGTGCTGCCCACATTGGGTGCACTGGCAACGGGCTCCACCGTTGAATATGCGCAAACAACGGCAATCAATATATTAAACACCACAACAGATGTCGTTACCTATTCTAATCTAAAACTGAGTAACAGCGGTATTAAAACATTTAAAATCAATTCTACAACGGTAACTGGCAACCTTACGTATGATGGATCTACCAATGGGCCATTAAATATTGAGGCTAGTGGCAATCCTTTCACAACTATAAACCTTGCAGGTAACCTAACATACCTTGGTACTGTTACCAATCCAATTGATGCCACCTCTTATACGTTGGTAACAAATGGTTCCGGTACGCAAACCATCACCGGTAATGGAAACACAGCCCGTTTCTTCAGGATAACAAACAGTACCCCAGGAAATAATGTGATATTGTCTACAGCCGGAGGATCAACCAATGCTTTGGTAGGAAACGCAACCAGTGGTGGTGTCATATTGGGCAATGCCACAGCTACCTTGTCTCTCAATGGCAATACCTTGACTTTCTTTGCAGGAGGTACAACCATTACAAGTACTGGAACTATTACGGGGTCACAAACATCCAATATTGTTATTAACAGTACAGCTACAAATTTTGGCACTTTAAGATTTACCAGCGGCAGCCAAATTTTAAAAGACCTAACCTTAAATGGCAGCGGCACAGCCACACTGGGCACCCCGCTCGAAATTACGGCCGGTGCCTCTCCTGCAACAAACGGTACGGTAACCATTGGCAGCGGGGCTGTATTGGCCAGTGCCGGTAACCTTACCCTTAAGTCAAATGAGTTTGGAACCGCCCGTGTAGCAAATTCGGCCGGTACCATCACCGGCGATGTAACCGTAGAACGCTTTGTTAAATTACGTACACCCGGTACCGGTAGTGGTGCGGCAAATAATGGCCGTGCTTACCGTTTACTGGCACCTACCGTAACTACAACCAGTTCTATCAGGGCCAACTGGATGGAAGGAGGAATGAACACTGTCATTGGCACCAATGTGAATCCGCTTGCAAATTTTGGAACGCAGATAACCGGCAGTGGCGGCAATTCAAACGAATTTGATGTTACCGCAAGTAATGCATCTTCTTTATTTAACGCTGGCAATGGAGTTGCTCCAACCTATACACCCATTGGAAGCACTACGATTCCTTTAAATGCTTATACAGGTTACTTTTTGTATGTTCGTGGCGACCGCAGTATGGATATGACCTTACCGCTTACCACAGGTATGCCTACCAGCAGTACCACACTACGAACCACAGGAACCCTGCAGTTTGGAACAAAAACAGAAACTGATTTCCCTGCGATGGATGCTACAAACTTAGCGCTCAATTTAGTTACCAATCCTTATGCCTCACCAATCGACTGGTCGGCTGTAAGGGGAGATGCAGGTACAACCAATCTGTCTACATCCTACACTTTATGGGATGCTAATATTGGAACCAGGGGAGGCTTTGTTGCTGTAAATACCTCGGGTACACAAAGCCCGCTGGGCACCGGTTCACTGGCTACCATCAATATTCAACCCGGCCAGGCTTTCTTTGTTCAATCTGATGGCGGCGGTACGCCTACCATTGCCATTAAGGAAACCCATAAAGTTGCCGGTAATAACAATGGGGTATTCCTGGTACCACAGGAGTCCTTCGGTATTTCATTATTCTTTACAGAACCCAATAGTTATCGCCGGCTGGCTGATGGGGCCGTGGCAGTTTTTGATAATAGCTACAGCAAAACCATTGATGCCAACGACGCAGCAGAGATAAACAACTGGGATGAAAATATTGCCATAGATAGGGAAGGTAAGCACCTGGCCATTGATGGAAGGCCAGCAATACTCACACGTGATACCTTGCCATTGTTTATGAACAACATGAAAGAGCAGGCCTACGAATTTGAATTCACCCCGGCTCAATTTACCAACCCCGGCCTTAAAGCCGAACTGGTTGATAATTTCCTCAACACCCGTACGCTGATAAGCGTAACCGCAACAACAGTGGTACCCTTTACCGTTACTGCCGATCCGGCTTCCAAAGCAAGCGACCGTTTTAAAGTGGTATTTGGTTCCTTTGGTGGGTTGTCGGTTGATGGTTTAAGCATCAAAGCACAGGCAAAAAACAACGGCATAGAGGTAGACTGGGCATCAAAAACCGAAACCGATATGGCCAGCTACGAAGTGGAGAGATCTACTTTTGGTACCACTTTTACCAAAGTAAATACTACCGCTGCTTTGGGCAACAGCAGCACACCGGTTAATTACAACTGGTTTGATGCCAACCCCAATATGGGCAGCAATTTCTACCGCGTTAAAGCAATGGACAAGGCCGGTAACACCAAATACAGCGATATCGTTAAAGTAACATTCGGTAAAGGCGAGCCTTCAATGGTAGTGTATCCCAACCCGTTAGCAGGCAAAACCTTTACCATGGAGCTAAACAATATGGCAAAGGGCATGTATGTCCTCAACCTGTACAGCAACGATGGCCGTATGGTGCATACCGAACAATGGCAGCACGATGGCAGCCAGGCCACCCGTACCATCAACCTGAAAACAGATATTGCCAAGGGGGCGTACCAGTTACAGTTGAGCAATACCAATGGATTTAAAACAACCCAGATACTAATCAAGAACTAATATCGTTAAACCAAAAAGAAAACAACGTGCAAAAAAGAAATTATCTCATTGTCCTGTTACTGTTCTGCTGTATAGCATTACCCATGATAGCCCTGGCACAGGGCCCGCCCGACCCGGAAGACACCCCCATTGATGGCGGCTTAAGCCTGTTATTGGCTGCCGGTGCGGCTTATGGGGTTAAAAAGTACCGGGATGGAAAGAAGAAGACCGATGAGCCGGAAATTAAGTGAGGGGTTGAAAGTTGAAAGTTGAAAGTTGAAAGTTGAAGGTTGGCCGTTTGATTTAGGGCGGCATTAAATACTATTCATATTTATTTTAATGCAAAGGAATAACGGTAACAGGTTGTTCCTTTTTTTGTGTCCTTTTTTTGTTTTTTTCAGGCGAGTCTCCACGACGGGAATGTTGAATAGGAAAAAACACAGTAAAGTAAGATTGTAGTTTATTATAAGCCTAAAGCCATTTGTGGGACCTGCCTTTGCCGGCAGGCAGGCTCGCCGTGTTACGGAGCAATCATCGTCTACGGCGAGTCCTGCCATGCTTCAGGCTATGAGCAGAGACTCGCCTGAGAAGAAGAAAACCTATAAGGTTTGCAGCCCTGCAACTGTGCTAAGGATAACCTTATAGCGTTTGTGCGTTGGCTTCTTTTTTTCAGTCTCCACGACAAAAATGTTTAAATTCAAAAACAAATCTAAAGGTCCTGCCACCCGCAAGGCTATGATTAGAGACTCGCCTGAGAAACCGACGGCGAGTCCTGCCATGCTTCAGGTTATGAGCAGAGACTCGCCTGAGAAACCGACGGCGAGTCCTGCCATGCTTCAGGCTATGAGTAGAGAGTCGCCTGAGAAGAAGGGCCTGCTGAGACACAGACCCGCCTGAGCACTTAACCCGCTAAAAAAACAACCCAAAAAAACGTAAAATACACATACCCCTAATCGTATAAATACGTACACTCCGATCTTTAATTACGGTAAAACATAATTTCTGAACAAATGGCTTAAAATTTGTTGCCGTACTTATACTAAAATCACGGATTCAGCGTATTAACATAAGCTGTTTCTGTGCCTTTGGCAAAGATCCCAATATTCATTCGAAAATCTATACCCGATGAGATCAAAACTACTCATTACCGTTTTATTGTCTTTTTTGTCTGTTTGCCAGCTGATGGCCCAGGAGGAACCTTACTACCACGGCCTTTTATCACCCATACGTGGCAGTAATATCAAAAATGCTCCGGGCAATGCCCTCAATGGTAACCCCGGAGAAAATAATTCTACGGGTTACAGCAATACCGGCGCCAACCTCGATGTGATCTTTCAACGTATTAACTGGACAGTTGACCCACGTGCGGCCAGTAACACCATTACCGGAAACGTACTCATCAGGTTTAAGACCATCACTTCAAATGTGTCAACCATCACTTTCGACCTCAACAGTGGCTCATTTAATAACGGCTCGCTGGTAGTAACCTATCACGGCAGTACCATTGCCGGAAGAACGCTCTCGGGAAATATACTCACCATTCCACTGCCTGCGTCTATACCCGCCAGTGGTACGGTAGATTCCGTTACAGTAGCCTATTCCGGTGTTCCTCCTGCAGTATCAGGTGCTGCACAGGGTTACCAACGCTCCGGCACAGCACCTAATCAATATACTACCTCACTTTCCGAATCATATGAAGACCGCGACTGGTGGCCATGCAAGGCCGATATGCAGGACAAGATAGATTCGCTGGACATCAATGTAACAGTACCCTGGGTAACAGCCACTGCAGATACATTTTGGGTAGCTACTAACGGTGTACTGTACGATTCAACCATTACCGGCAATAACCGCACTTTCAAATTCAGAACACGTTACCCTATTGCGTCCTACCTGGTTACTTTATCGGTGGGTAAATTTACCCGGTATTACCGAACTGCTTATGCCAACGGTACGCCGGTACCAACTGCCTATTACATACTGCGCAACACCACCAACCATGCTACTAAAACAGCGGCTATGGATAAGGTGAATATAGTACTTGATTCATTTAGCCGCAGATTTGGAGACTATCCTTTTAAACTGGAAAAACACGGATTTTATGACGGGCTGCTGGGAGCCGGAGGGATGGAACATCAGACCTTTTCCGGTATGGCCAGCGGCTCCATGTCCAGTTTGGGTACCCTTAACCACGAATTGATGCACCAATGGTTTGGCGATAATGTAACCTTCGCCACCTGGAACGATCTTTGGCTGGCCGAAGGCCCGGCCAGATACTCCGAATACCTGGCAGCAGCAACGGTACCAGCCCTTGGGTATACTGCTGCATCGGCACAAACACTGCGAACTAACTTAAAAAACAATGCACTGGCCCTTAATTCACAAAGCGCCTGGATACCCAATTCCAGTATGGGAACATCAAATTTGATATGGCTGTCAAACTACGGCAGTACGGTGTATGAAAGAGGAGGCATGATCATTTCCATGCTGCGTACCATGGCCGGTGATGCTAAATTTAACCAGGCAATGACCAATTACCAGGTTGCATTGACTGGTAAATCAGCCACCACCGATTCGCTTAAAAACCATTTTAACGCGGTGCTTAAAACCGATATTTCGGGCTTCTTTAACGCCTATGTAGGCGGTTCGGGAGGAACAGCAGCTCCCGGAAATGGCGGGCTGGGTAATAACCGGGATACCATTTACTGGAGCTCTCCGGCAGCCAACAGGCTGGTGTTGCAGGTAGGCGTGCAAACCAAAAGCAATGTATCCAATACTAATTATTTTCAGGGCCCTGTGGTGGTGCGTGCCACGGCTGTGGGTAAGGATACCACCATTATTTTTTATGACTGGGGAAGCGGCAACCTGTCTTATGCAGGAAATGGTATAAGTACACCCTTTGCAGGAAATGCCCTCAATTACGAATTGTCGTTTACACCCACGGCTTTAATTTATGATGACAGTGCCCGTACCTTAAGTACCGGGGGTACACGAAATATACCCACATTTAAAGGATATATCTGGAAAGGTACCACCAACTCGGCATGGAACACTGCATCCAACTGGGAGGCCGGTGTTGCACCCCCTGCAGGTGCACAGGTTACCATTGCTACCACCGGCAGTAACCCGGTCTTGCCGGGAAATACCACCGTAGGTAAATTATACCTCAATGCAGGTACTAAGCTGAATATTGGTGCCAATACCCTGACCATCAATGACGCCATAACGGGAACGGGTACCCTTGTTGGTTCTGCCAGTTCAAATATTGTCATTGTGAATGCAGCGGGCACCATTAATATGGATCAAACCTCGGCTGCTACCCGGTCGCTCAATAACCTTACCCTTAACCTGGGTGCCAGCGCCAAACTGGGCAATGCCATGGATGTTTTTGGTACCATTACCTTAAACAGTGCATCACTCGACCTCAATGGAGTGAACCTGACCTTAAAATCAAATGCTGCAGGTACAGCCCGTATTGCCGACCTTACCAATTGCACGCTTACCGGCGCAACCAATGTAACCATGGAGCGCTATATTAAATTGCGTACACCCGGTACCGGTGACGGAACCGGAAACAACGGCCGTGCCTACCGCCTGCTGGCACCGGGGGTAAACACTACCGGCTCTATAAGAACAAACTGGATGGAAGGAGGCCTGAACACGGCGATCGGTACCAATATAAACCCGGTACCGGGTTATGGCACACAAATAACCGGGTTGAGTGGCAATACCAATGGATTTGATGTTACCGCCACCAATGCCGCTTCTTTATACAATATAACCAATGCGGTTACACCCACCTATACCCCGATAACAAGCACCAGCGGTACTTTGAACGCACTCAGGGGGTATTTCCTTTATGTACGGGGCGACCGCAGCATGAGCCTGCAGGTACCATTAGGTACCAATATGCCTACCAGCCATACCACCCTGCGTACAACCGGCAGCCTGGTTACCGGTACGCAAAGTGCATTCAGCAATGCCTTTGCAGGAGGCGGTGCACTTAACCTGGTCACCAACCCCTATCCGTCACCGATAGACTGGAGCGAGGTTAGAACATCCAGCAGCAATATCACCAATTTTTATACACTCTGGGATCCCAATATAGGCACCCGCGGTGGTTTTGTAACGGTGAACACCGCCGGTACACCCAGTGCAGGCACAGCCAATCAATTTATACAATCAGGCCAGGCCTTCTTTGTACAAGCCAGTGGCGGCGTGCCAGTGGTTAACATACAGGAAAGCCATAAATCGGCAGGCAACAACAATGGCGTGTTCCTGGTACCACCACCTCCCGAGGAATCATTCCTGGCAGGACTGTACTTTACCGAAGACAGCGGTTACCGCCGACAGGCCGATGGTATCCGGGTAGTGTACAACAATGCATACAGTGCTGCTATTGACGAAAACGACGCCACAGAGATCAATAACTGGGATGAGAACATAGCCGTAAACCGCCAAAACAATCACCTGGCGGTGGAAAGCAGGCCGGTGATCATCACAAAAGATACCATTGCCTTATTCATGAACAACATGAAACAAAAGGCCTATGAATTTGAGTTTATTCCGGTCTTATTCACCAATATCGGCTTAAAGGCCGAACTCATCGATAACTTCCTCAATACCCGTACCCTGCTTAGTGTAGTGGATACCGTTACTGTTAATTTTACCGTTACGGCCGACCCGGCATCAGCTGCCACCGACCGCTTTATGGTGGTGTTTGGACCGGCCTCGCCGCTGGCCATTGATGTTTTAACCATTAATGCACAGGCCAGGTATATGCCGGCAGCACAGGGAGGAAACCATATACTGGTAAACTGGAGCGCCAGAACAGAAAAAGATATGGACCGGTATGAACTGGAAAGGTCGTTCGACGGCAATGGTTTTACCCGAATCCATACTACAGGAGCAGCAGGCAACAGTCCGGTTGCGGTTAATTACAGCTGGGAAGACAATGGTCCGCAGGAGGGCAACAACTACTACCGCATCAAAGCCATGGACAAAGCCGGGCTGGTTAAATATACATCAGTAGTTAAAGTGAATTTTGGAAAAACACTTCCTGCGATCACGGTATATCCTAACCCCGTTAGCGGAAACAACTTTGCCCTGCACCTGACCGATGTGGAAAAAGGCAGCTACCAGCTAACCGTGGTCAATAGCCTGGGCCAAACAGTGTACCAAACCCGGTACCAGCACGGGGGAGGTTCGGCCACCATTCCCGTTAATGCGGGCAAACTGGCCAAGGGATTATATACCATCACCATGAACAACGAAAGCAGCCAGATGAGCAGCCAGGTAATAAAGAATTAGTGTACCCGCAGGTGAGCCTGCCAGGTATTTAACAGATCCGGTTGTCCTGCATAGGATGGCCGGATCTTTTTTATACCTGTTGAACCCAAAATATGGGCACGCCATACGGCATAAGCCGGCAAAAATGGTTGTTTTTCATATTACGGGTAACTCAATTATATATTCTGTTAAATGCTTTATTTTTAATAATTTTACCGTAGATTCAGTAATTTACTAACCCCCCGATCTGCATGTATCTGAATATATTTTTCAAGCAAGCTTGCTTATTCAGCAAACTGAATTGTTTGTTGATCACAGGATTTTTATCGGCCTTGCTTTTTGGCTCTTGTACCACACCCAAAAATGCCTATTATTTTAAGAACCTGCCACGCGACACCACCATCAATACCACGGTAAACAGATTGACCGAGTCGGTGATCCGTAAGAACGACCAGCTGGCCATTACCATCAGCAGTTTAAATCCGGAGGAAGACCGGGTGTATAATGCCGCCGCCCTTTCGCTGGTGAGCGGTGGAGCTGCTGCCGGATCGGGTACCAGTGGGTATTTTGTAGATGCAAACGGCAATATTCAGTTGCACCGGCTGGGCAATATACATGCCGAAGGAATGACCCGCAGGGAACTGAAGAATAAAATAGAGACCGATATCAAACCATACCTCAAAGATCCGGTGGTAACCGTGAGGTACCTCAACCACCGCATAACGGTAATGGGTGAAGTAGGAAAGCCCCAGGTGGTGTCCATGCCCGAAGAACAGCTTTCGTTGCTGGAAGTACTGGGTGCCAGTGGCGACATCACCCAGTTGGGAAAAAAAGACAATGTGCTGATCATAAGGGAAACTGCATCCGGAAAACAATTCAAACGGTTAAACCTGGAGGACCATTCGGTGTTCACTTCAGAATGGTATTACCTTAAACCGGATGATGTGGTGTATATAGAACCCAATGATAAAAAAATAAATGAAGAAAAAAGAAACCGTACACAGCAAACGGCTTCATTAGCCATTTCGGGCCTTTCGCTGGTAATTATTATTTTAACCAGTTTGTTCAGGTAAAGTGGAAGGTTGAAGGTTGAAGGTTGAAAGTTGAAGGTTGAAAGTTGAAAGTTGAAAGTTGAAAGTTGAAAGTTGAAAGTTCAAAGTTGAAAATTGAAAGTTGAAAGTTCAAAGTTGATTGCCTGTATTATCAATGATTGAAAACCGCATAAATATACATGAGCGAACAGCAATTTTTTAAAGAGCGTACCGATACAAATCTCCTGCTGCAGATCATGCAGCGCTATTTGCCGTTCTGGCCGCTTTTTGTAATTACAGTAAGTATCGGCCTGGCCGTTTCGTGGCTTTACCTGCGTTCGCAGACCCGTATCTATATGGCTACCGCCAAAGTACTTTTAAAAGACCCGCAAAAGGGCGGGGGCGACAGCAAAGTACTGGATGCCCTTAATATTTTCAGCGAAAAAAAGATTGTTGAGAATGAGTTAATTGTATTGGGGTCATCATCAATTCTGCAGGAGGTCGTTGCCAAACTTTCTCTTTACGTCTCCGTTTATCAACAGGGAAGAGTACGCACTGCAGAACTTTATGACAATAGTTCTCCTGTTTGGTTTCAGGCATTAGATTTGAATAATGTGAAGGGAGGGGGTAAATTCAATTTAGAGTTTGACTGGTTGAAAAAAAAATTAACCATCAATAATCAACATATAGCTTTTGGGGATACAGTTAATATTAATGGGTCTGCATTCAGGGTCATTGCCAACGAAACAAACAGTAAGCAATTCATTGGCAATACTTATTACGCAGTGTTTAAAACCATTCCGGCTGCTGCTACCGAAATAAGCAAAAGTCTCAAACTAAACTCAACATCCAAATCATCAACAGTTATAGAAGCAAGGATTGAAACTCCTGCTCCTGAAAAAGGGGTTGCCATTCTGAATAAACTCTTTGAAGTATATAATTATGCTGCTGTTGTTGACAAGAACCAAATAGCGGCCAAAACCCTCGCTTTTATTGAAAACAGGCTCAACCTGGTGGTGGGCCAGCTGGATTCGGTAGAAAAAAATATTCAACAGTATAAAACCCAGGAATCGGTGTACGACCTGGGTGGCCAGGCCAGCCTGTACCTGAGCAATGTGAGTGAACTGGACAGAAAGAGCAGTGATGTGCAGATACAACTGGATGTGCTGAAGGATGTACAGCAATATGTAGACAGCAAAGGAAGAAAATCCGGTACAGTGCCTTCGCAAATGCTCATCAGCGATCCTACACTGGCAAACCTGTTAACAAAATTATACGATGCCGAATTTCAGCTAACCCGGGCCGAAAGTATCAATGGCGAAAAAAGTGATGCCGTGATACTGGCCAACCAGGCCGTTGGCCGTATTAAAAATGATATCCGCGAAAACCTGGGTACCATCCGCAGCAACCTCAATGCAGTAAAAAGCAATGTCAATTCGGGCATAGCCATGAACAGCGGCCTGCTGAGCCAGATACCCCGTAAAGAACGCGGCCTGCTCGACATCAGCCGCCAACAGGCCATCAAAAACAATATCTATACTTTCCTGCTGCAAAAAAGAGAAGAAACCGCCCTGTCCTCTGCCGGTACTACACCCGATCTACGGGTACTGGAAAAAGGAACTTCCTATGGCCCCATAAAACCGGTTGCCAAAAACTTTTATTTGACCGGCCTGCTGCTGGGTTTATTGGTTTCGGTAGCCTATGTGTTATTGCGGGAGCAGTTTAACCGCAAAATATTATTCCGTTCAGAAATAGAGGAAAAGACCAAAGTACCTGTACTGGCCGAGATCATGTATTCCAGAACGCCCGATGCTATTGCCATCAGCGAAGGCAAGCGTACCATCATTGCCGAACAGTTTCGCAGCATGCGTACCAACCTGGCCTTTATGGGTATCAATGAAGATCAAAAAACCCTGTTGGTTACTTCCAGTATTTCCGGCGAAGGAAAAAGTTTTATTGCCCTTAACCTGGCCATGAGCTTTACCCTAACCGGTAAAAAAGTAGGACTGATGGAAATGGACCTGCGCAAACCCAAACTGAGCAAGTACCTGGGCATCAGCCGCGATCCCGGTATCACCAGTTACCTCATAGGCAAAGCCAGTATTGATCAAATTATCAAAGAAACCCAATACCCCAATCTTTTTGTGGTATCTGCAGGCCCCATACCACCCAACCCCACTGAGTTGATCCTGAGTACACAATTTGCCGTGATGATGGAGCAGCTGAAAAATAAATTTGATTACATCATTATCGATTCTGCACCTATTGGTCCGGTAACCGATTCGCAACTGATCAGCAGCTATGCCAACAGTACGCTGTATGTAGTGCGCCATGCACATACACCCAAGGTATTTCTGCGCATGATCGACGACCTGTATAAACACGAGAAATTTAAAAACATGGCCCTGGTGTTTAACGGACTTAAACCCCGCGGTGCCGGTGTACTGGGTGGCTATGGTTATGGATACGGAAGTTACGGCTATGGCTATGGCTATGGCGGTGGCGGAGATGGATACGGTTATTATACCCGCGAAGAAACCAAACCGGGCTGGAGAAATGGTTGGGGATTGTTTGGCAAACTGAGGAGGAAGGGGAAGCGGAGTTAGGAGGCGGGATTCGTTAGTCGGGAGCTAGGAGGCGGGAGTTAGAAGTTTTTAGTTTTTAGTTGGATAGAGTTTTTAGAGTTAAGATAGTTAAGCAGATTGCTACCGTTATAGAATCCTTCTGTTACAGTTTGACTGTGACTGAGGGACAGCGAAGCTTTGCCCCGTCGGAAAAAATACAGTGTGGAAACCCTGGCCTTACCGGTTAGGCAGACAATGGTGGGGGATAAAATTTTTTCCTGTTTTTTAAACTATACTTTTTTACCTGCTTAACCTTTTTGTTAAACAGTTCCTGTAAATACGGTTCATGACAAAAACGAATGCTTACTGGTATGCCGTACATACCAGGCCCCGCTGGGAAAAAAAAGTAGCTGCAACGCTGGAGGAGCTGGGTATTGTAAATTATTGCCCGTTGAACAAGGTAAAACGGCAGTGGAGCGACCGGAAAAAAACAATCCTGGAACCGCTTTTTAAAGGCTATGTTTTTGTGCAGGTGGCCGAAGAACAAAGATGGGAAATGATGTCGGTTAACGGCATTGTAAATTATGTGCACTGGTTGGGCAAGCCTGCACGTATACGTTCCGGTGAAATTGATACCATCCGCCGTTTTTTACATGAATTTGATGACGTTGAAGTAACTGAAAATAAAATAGCAGTACATAAAAACGTACTGGTAAAGCAGGGCGTGCTGATGAATTACCGCGGTATCGTGCTGGAAATTAACGGGAGTAAAGCAAAAGTAAGAATAGAGAGTATGGGCATTCAGCTGAGTGCGTATTTTGATAAAAAGAATCTGGAAATTGTTTAGGGTTTAGTCCCGATAGCTATCGGGATTGGGTTTGGGGTTTGTGATGCAGTCAGCTCACTGTTATAATTACTGTTTACATTATTTGAAATTAACACACAGCGTCTGCGACCTGTTGGCGAATAACTTTGGCAGCCTGAAAAATGAAGCCGTCTTTTATTTTGAGCTGATTGCTTTTTATAAAATGCTTTAGCATTTTCCTTCGTGCCCTTCGTGTCTTTGTGGGAAAAAACAAAATCCGAAGGATTTTCTGCTATGCAGAAAAAGAATTTAACCACAAAGGCACAAAGGACACAAAGGGTTATTCTTCGAATAACTTTGGCAGCTTGAAAAATGAAGCTTGTCTTTTATTTTGAGCTGATTGCTTTTTATAAAATGCTTTAGCATTTTCCTTCGTGCCCTTCGTGTCTTTGTGGGAAAAAACAAAATCCGAAGGATTTTCTGCTACGCAGGAAAAGAATTTAACCACCCCGCAGGATCCTTCGGAAAAGGCACAAAGGACACATAGGGTTATTCTTCCCGCAGGGCCCTGGTGGCGAATAACACTGGTAACACTGGCTCAATATTTTTCAGGCGGTGTGTATGCATTTTATATTTATACAACTTTTACAATAGCAGCCCTGGTCATTCATTAGCAGAAACCTGCTGTTAGCTTAATGCCCACAACTAAAAACTAAAAACTAAAAACTAAGAACTAAGAACTAAAAACTAAAAATTTCCCGGTAACTTTAATACATGAGTTCCCCTAGACATAAACCCATTTTTAACAAGCGCATCTTTTGGGATGTGAATTTTGAAGCACTGGACTATGATAAAAGATCTTCCTTTGTTATTGAAAGGGTATTTGAACGGGGAGATGTGGATGATATACGGCAGTGCAGGCGGTATTATGGGGATGAAGTGATTTGCAATGCATTAACAAAAGCAAAATGGCTTTCTCTCACAAGTATTTATCTTGCCTGCGCATTGTTTAATAATGAACTAACTGATTACAGATGTTACAATACAGCACAGTCGAATCCCACACACTGGATGTATTAAAGGAGTTGATGCGTATGCCGGAGATGAATGATTTTTATCTTGTAGGTGGCACTGCGCTTGCTTTGTATTATGGCCACCGTTTATCGGTTGATATCGATCTGTTTTCAACAACTGAATTTACAAATGAGTCTTTAACAGGGCCCCTGGAGAAAAAATTTCCCGGGTTTACCTACAGAAATACTAAAAATCCTATTGGTCTTTTTGGGGCTATAGATGGTATTAAGGTTGATTTTGTAAAACATCATTATCATCCCTGGATAGAAAAGCCAATTATTGAAGATGGGATCAGGCTGGCGGCCATTCCTGATATTATGGGTATGAAGATTGCCGCAATCATGAAAAGAGGAGTTAAAAAAGATTTTTGGGATATAGCAGAATTATTACAACACTATACTGTTGATGATTTCATAAAATGCTACACAAAAAAATATCCCAGTCAGCAGCTACTTGTTTCGGTTCCCTTTGCACTTTGTTATTTTGATGAGGCAGAAGATAGCGAAGAGCCTGTAAGCTTTAAAGGACAAACCTGGAAATCGGTGAAAAAAATTATACAGCAAAAGGTAAATGATTTTTTAAAATAGAAACAGAGGTTTTGGGTTTAGTCCCGATAGCTATCGGGATTGGGTTTTGGGTTTGTGACGCAGTCAGCTCACTGTTATACTTACTGCGTACATTATTTGAAATTAACGCACAACGTCTGCGACCTGTGGGCAGGATTTCCTGCTACGCAGAAAATAATTTAACCACAAACCTGTCCCGATTTTATCGGGAGGCACAAAGGGTTATTCTACGAATGACAAATGATTTACCGAAAAAGGTCTGTATAAGCTTGTAACGGTACAAAAAATTTGGAGTATATCCTAAAAGTATATACCTTTAGAAAAAAATATTCATGAAAACACTATCATTAAAATTAGACGACAAGGTTTTCGAAGAAACAGAAGCCGTTGTTTTTGAGCTAAAACTGGCCAGGAACCGGTATATAAATGAAGCACTCACGCTTTATAACCAATTCAACAAAAGGCGGGTTTTAAAAAAGAAACTTTCTAAAGAAAGCAGGCTTATACATCAAAGCTCCGCAGAAGTATTGGCTGAGTTTGAAAAAATGGTGGATGAAATATAAGCAGTTTGATATTTGGCTTGCAGATTTAAATCCAACAATCGGAACAGAACCCGGAAAAACAAGGCCTGTAGTAATCATTCAGACCGATTTGTTGAATGAAACACATTTTTCAACAATTATTTGTCCAATAACAACAAACATCAATCCGGAAGCCGAAATTTTAAGAATTCATCTTAAAAAAACACAGTTACCAAAACGGAGTGATATTCTTGTTGATCAACCCAGGGCAATCGACAATAAACGTTTCATAAAAAGACTTGGCAAGTTGACTCCGGAACAGACAAATAACCTGAAGAACAACCTGAAAATTATTTTAGACCTATAGAAAAGTATTACTGTAAACAAAACTATCGTGTCGCAAATAATCGTGCCCTTGGTGTCTTAGTGGTAAAAAAACAAATCCGCAGGATTTCCTGCTACGCAGAAAAAGAATTTAACCACAAAGGCACAAAGGACACAAAGGGTTATTCTTCGAATAACTTTGGCAGCCTGAAAAATAAAGCCCGTCTTTTTATTTTGAGCTGATTGCTTTTTTTAAAATGCTTTAGCATTTTCCTTCGTGCCCTTTGTGCCTTTGTGGTAAAAAACAAAATCCGAAGGATTTTCTGCTACGCAGAAAAAAAATTTAACCACAAAGGCACAAAGGGTCATTCTTCCCGCAGGGCCCTGGTGGCGAATAACACTGGTAAAAGTGGCTTAAAATTTTTCAGGCTGTGGGATATACATTCAATTTTATACATCTTTTCTAATTGCAGAAAGCTGCAGTTAGTGAACTGCTCACAACCCACAACTCACAACCCCAAACCCAAAACGCAAAACGCATTTGTGTAGAATCGCCGGCATACTATCCCCATCTCTTTCCATAGAAGAAACCCGGTTGATGGTAAAAGAGATGTGCAACCTGCAAAAACACGGCGGTCCCGATGATGAGGGATTTTATACCGATGCAGACAGTAAGCTGGTACTGGGCCACCGCAGGCTGGCCATTATAGACCTGAGTCCCGGCGGCCACCAGCCCATGCCTTATGCCAATGAACGATATTGGATCAGTTATAATGGCGAACTGTATAATTACATAGAAATAAAAACCGAGCTGGCAGCAGCAGGTTACCGGTTTACAACCGGCAGCGATACCGAAGTGATACTGGCCGCATTTGCCGCCTGGGGCACCAATGCCTTTAAAAGGTTTAACGGCATGTTTGCCTTTGCGCTCTGGGATGCCCAATTAAAAACAATTTACCTGGTACGCGACCGCATGGGCATAAAGCCCCTCTATGCCGGACTAACCGAAAAAGGGCTTTGCTTTGCATCAGAGATCAGGGCTTTTGCACCCATACCCTGGCTGCGTGCCCCCAATGATCATTGGCCCGTGTACCTGCTGGCTTATGGGCACCTGCCCGAGCCGGTAACCACCCTGGCTGCAGTGAAACCCGTTCCCAAGGGCAGTTTTTTAAGATACGAAGCCGCCACCGGCAAATGGGATATTGAATTATTTGCGTTTATTGGTTACCGTGAGCAGTTAAACAGCCGGGATGAGGCAACAGCAATGATCCGTGCCGGGCTTTCAAAAGCCGTACAGCGGCACCTCATCAGCGATGCACCCATTGGCGTTTTTTTAAGCGGCGGGCTCGACAGCAGTATCCTGGCCATACTGGCAGGCAGGTATCACCAGGCCACGCTCAAAACAATGTCTATTGTATTTGAAGAAGCGGGGTATTCCGAAAAAAAATACCAGGACCTGGTGATCGGTCAGCTGCATTGTGCCAACCGGCAGGAAACGCTTACCGAACAGGTATTTCAGCAAAACCTGCCCGGCATTATGAACGACATGGATATGCCCGGTTGTGATGGCATCAATACCTGGTTCATCAGTAAATATGCCAGGGAGAGTGGTTTAAAAGCGGTATTGTCTGGTGTGGGCGGCGATGAATTATTCGGAGGCTATCCATCCTTTAACCGGATGAATGCCGTAAGCTATATCGAAAAGATACCCTCCCCGTTACTCAGGACCGGGCGGTATGCCGGTTCCAAAAGAATAAAGCGGGCATCTTATTTAAGCCTGGGTGGCGCCAAAGGGGTGTATCTTTTTTTACGCGGACAGTTTACACCCGCTTCTATTGCAGCGCAACTGGGCGGTTCTGAAAAAGAAGTGTGGAACATACTGGAAGACCAGCCCCTGCTGGATGGCATTACCAGCCTGAGTGCAGGCAATCGTGCCAGTTGGATAGAAGCGAACCTGTATATGCAGAACCAGTTGCTGCGCGATTCGGATGTGATGAGTATGGCGCATGGGATAGAGATCAGGGTTCCGTTTCTCGACAGGGATTTTGTGGACCAGGCCTGTGCAGTCAGATCCGAAATAAAATATGCCGGGGCATTTCCCAAACAACTCCTGATAGATAGTTTTAAAGATGAATTGCCCGAACAGATATGGAACCGTCCTAAAATGGGATTTTCATTTCCCTTTGCCGAATGGATGTCAAAAAGCGAATTTGTACAGGATACCATGCAGGCTGCCGGTGCCGGTGGGGCTGCCAGTTTTAAAAAATTTACCAACGGGCAGATGCACTGGAGCCAGCTGATGAGTTTGATGCTGTTGAATGTGAGTCGGGAATCGTGAGTCGTGAGTCGTGAGTCGTGAGTCGTGAGAGGGCAGCTTTTATAATTTTCAGCTACTGCGCATCAGCAAACTGCCAACTAAAAACTAAGAACTAAAAACTAAGAACTAAAAACTAAGAACTAAAAACTAAGAACTAAAAACTAAGAACTAAAAACCAACATTCCGTTTTGCAACCCAAGATCCTCTTCCTCACCCTCCGCATCTTCTCCGCCACCGGTGGTATTGAAAAAGTATGCAGGGTAGTGGGAAAGGCGCTTAGTGAACTGGGCTTGCAGTATGGCAGTACGGTAAAGATATTTTCGATGTATGGAAACCCGGGTTCAGCAGATGGCAATGCATATTTTCCTCAAACCAAATATACCGGCTTCAGAAACCGCAAAGTGGCATTTGTGTCAGGTAGTTTTAGGGAGGGGTGCAAAAGCGATATGATATTGCTGAGCCATGTGAACCTGCTCTTACCCGGTGTGCTGATCAAAATATGCAGGCCAAAAGTAAAACTGGTTTTAATTGCCCATGGAATAGAAGTATGGCGGCCGGTTGCGGCCTGGAAAAGAAGGATGCTGGCTAAGGTTGACCTTTTTTTACCTGTAAGCCATTTTACAAAAGATAAGATGAAGCAGCTGTACGGCTTACCCGAAGAAAAGTTTTCGGTACTCAACAACTGCCTGGACCCTTTTTTGGAAATGCCCCTCCAACAGGGCAAAGCGTCTCATTTACTCCAGCGGTATGGGCTTACCAAAAATAATCAGGTAATGCTTACTGTTAGCAGAATTGTGGATACCGAACAGTATAAGGGTTACGACCGTGTATTGTATTCCATGCCCGGCCTGATATTGCAATATCCCAACCTGCGCTACCTGCTGGTAGGTAAATACGACTCTGTTGAAAAAAGAAGACTGGATGCCATCATTGATAAACTGGGCCTGCAGGGTAAAGTGATATTTACCGGCTTTGTGCCCGATGGGGAAATGGCCCTGCATTTTACACTGGCCGATCTGTTCATCATGCCCAGTGAAAAGGAAGGCTTTGGCATTGTGTTCATTGAAGCTATTTTTTATGGGCTGCCGGTTATAGCCGGCAATAAAGATGGCAGCGTTGATGCATTATGTGGAGGAGCATTGGGAACCATCATTGAACCCGATAACTTAGAAGAAATCAGTAATGCCATAAAAGCAATATTGGATAATCCAGGCACATTTAAACCAGACCGGCAAAAGCTGGCAGCACATTTCAGTTACGAACACTACAAAAGAAAGTTGTATTACAGTATGGAAAACACACTAAAAACATAAGAGTTGTTATACCATGCATAAGAAGCGTTTAAAAAATATCATTTTCATCAATACCCACCCCATTCAATATTTTGCACCTTTATACAAATATTGCACAGAACATGACCTGCCCGTGGAGGTATGGTATTGCTCTGATGAAAGTATGAAGCCGGTAACAGATACCCAATTTGGTGTTCCTGTGCAATGGGATATTCCTTTGCTGGAAGGGTACGGGTATTCTTTCTTCAGGAATTATTCGTGGAAACCATCTCATTTTAATGGCTTTTGGGGGCTCATCAATATTGGAATTTGGGTTAAACTGATCAGCAGGCCTAAAAGTATAATCGTAATTCATGGTTGGTCAAATATAACTTCCCTGTTTGCATTTATTATAGCAAAATGCAGGGGCCATAAAGTTTGCATGAGGGCAGAAACACCCTGGAACCAGGAAGTTTTAAAGGGAGAAAAAAATATTCGAAAAAAGAAACAATGGCTTGGCAAAGGACTGTTCAGGTTTGTAGATTACTTTTTATACATAGGCACACAGAATAAATTATTTTATGAAAACATGGGAGTCAATGCCAATAAATTGTTTTATACCCCATACGCAGTAGACAACCAGCGCTTTCAGCAGGCTGCTGCCGAATACCTGCCACAAAAAAGCAATATCAGGCAGGCGCTGGATATTCCGGCACATGCAAAAGTCATATTGTATTCCGGAAAGTTCATGCAAAAGAAAAGGCCGATGGACCTGATAAAAGCATTTCAGTTGCTGAATATGCAGGATGCATACCTGGTTATGGTGGGCGATGGCGGGTTAAGGCCCCAAATGGAAGCACACATCGCAAAAGAAAAGATCAGCAACATACGGCTTACAGGGTTTATAAATCAATCTGAAATCCCCAAATACTACGCCATGGCCGATGTGTTTGTAATGTGTTCGGAAATAGGTGAAACCTGGGGACTTTCAGTAAACGAAGCCATGAATTTTAACCTGCCGGTGATCGTGTCGGATTTGTGCGGTTGCAGTACCGACCTGGTACAGGAAGGTATTAACGGCTTTACCTATTCCTGCGGTGATATTACTGACTTAAGCCGATATTTACAGAAAATACTTTCCGGTGTTGATGTATACAGGCATTCAACAGAAGTCATTAATAATTTCTCTTACAGGCAAACAGCGCAAAGCCTTAAAAAACTAATCTCATCCCTTGGGTTTTAAATCTGTTTTAAAATATTCCATCGATAATACTACCCATAAATGGGCAGTCCCTTTTTATATGCTAAAAGGGATGTATTATCTGTTACTAAAAAAGATATTGCCTGATGGAACTTTAAGGGTAAGGGCTTTTAACGGGGCAACTATAGTGTTATTAAAAAATAACAGTTTCACATCTGCTTTTACTTATGCAGAGATACCTGAATTGATTGATATTAAATTTCTGCGTCAGCATATTTATCCAAATTCGGTTTTTCTGGATATTGGTGCGAATGTGGGCGCTTATTCTATGATGATGCTTGATGTAACCAATAAAATTTATGCTTTTGAACCCCACCCGGTTACTTTTAAGCAGCTTGAAAAAAATAACCAGGTTAACGGTAATAAGATTTTACTTGTTAATAAAGGCCTGGGCGATGAGGAAGCTGTATTGCCCTTTACAAACCAGCAAAGCGAAACAAACCATATTGTAAAGGAAACATTAAATGCTGCCGCTATTATTAGTGTACCCGTAACTACACTTGATGCATTTGCTGAAATTAACTTGTGCAAAAATGACAGATACCTGCTTAAAATTGATGTAGAAGGATTTGAAGATGAAGTGTTGAAAGGTGGAAATTATTTTTTTAATAATTATAAAATTGATGCCCTTGTTATAGAAACGGATAATACAAGGAGAAAGGAAATGATAGCGTTTTTTAATTCTAATGGTTATGTTTGTGATTTTTCGGAAAAGTCGAATAATATAAGAGCCTGCAAAAAAAGGAGTTGATGCCAAAAAGGGTAATTATAGCTTTAACTAACGGAATAATTTCAAAAACGCTGCCGTCTGAAAGTACAATACTTCGGCTGCGTAAAGTAGTAGAATTATATACAGATAGTGATTTGATAATTACAAGCACGGGTTACACAGTTAACAAAAGCCCTGTATTGGATGAAAATGGTTTTCCAGTACCTGAAGCGGCAGTGGCTGCAAGGTACCTGGTTAATGAACTGGCTGTTAGGCAGGATAGTATATTAGCAGAAACTTTATCGAGAGATACTATTGGAAATATATTTTTTATACTTGAATTATTTCTATTGCCATTAGGAATAAAAAATACCTGTATTGTTACATCCTGGTTCCATATTGAGCGTGTAAAGGCAATATTTTCCTGGATGCAGGAACTGTTTAATCTCAAGGAGATGGAGGTTAGTTTTGAAGCAGCGGATAACCCGGCTTTTTCAGCCGACACGGAAAAAGCAATCATGGAAAGAGAAAACTTATCGGTAAAAAATATTGAATTATTGAAAAAGCGTATCACTCGCCGTGATGATTTTATTCATTGGTTTTTTACAGAACATAAAGCTTACTCTTTTAATTTTGATCCACAACCTGCTGCATACGTTATACAACAGGCTTACTAATAATTTTTATAAATAAACAAAATGAAAAAAATCCTGATTACCGGAGGTTTTGGCTTTATCGGAACCACTTTAGCAAATCTGTTAATACAAGTTGAAGGTAACCATGTGCATGTTGTTGATGACATGTCGACTTCGCCTGTAATACTTGAAGACTATTTGGAGCAGATAGGAAACCCAACAAATCTTACTTATGATATTACAACAGTAAGATCTTTTTTTGAAAGAGAAGACCCTGGCAAATGGGATCAGATTTATCATCTGGCTTCACCTGTTGGCCCGGCAGGTGTGTTACAGCATGCAGGAAATATGGTGAGGGAGGTAGTAAGGGATTCCTATCTTATTATGGACTATTGTTTGAAACATGATATTAAGATGCTCGACATTTCAACCAGTGAAATATACGGTGGGGGCCAATCTGGCTATTGCCCGGAAACAACGCCTAAAATTGTGCCTGCAAATACTACAGTAAGGCTTGAATATGCCATTGCAAAACTGGCAGCCGAAACTGCCATTATAAACACCTGTAGGGCAAAAGGATTAAAGGCAACTATCATACGTCCATTCAATGTTTCAGGTCCGAGGCAATCCCCCAAAGGAGGATTTGTATTACCGCGTTTTATGCAACAGGCGCATACTAATCAGCCTATAACTGTATTTGGCGATGGTAGTGCAATCAGGGCTTTTACACATGTTAAAGATATGGCCAGGGGAATTATATTGGGAATGGATAAAGGGATAAGCGGAGAGGCATATAATATCGGCAACCCTGCCAATAAAACTAATATTCTGGACATGGCCCAAAGAGTGGTGAAAGTATTAAACAGTAGTTCCGAAATAATCTTTGTTGATCCCAAAACTATTTATGGCGATTATTATGAAGAAGCTAATGATAAATTTCCGGATGCTGAAAAAGCAAAAAAAGAATTAGGTTGGTTTCCGGAATTCGATATTGATACTACTATAATGGATGCCTATAAAGAATATGCAAGGCAGGTAAACCTGGAAGTTTTAAAAGATAGCATTTAATATACTGATGCCCACACCAAAAGTTACCATCGGTATGCCCGCTTTTAACAGGGCTCATGTATTAAAGGATACTATCCAACAGGTGTTAGATCAGACTTTCTATGATTTTGAATTCATTATTTATAATGATGGCTCTGCTGACAATACATCAGAAATTGTCAACTCTTTTCAGGACTTAAGAATAATTTTTCTTGATAAAAAAAACCTTGGGCCACCACATCCTTTAAATGCGATACTTGAAATAGCCACTGGAGAGTTTATTATTATCTTACATGATCATGATTTTTTTCATCCACAGTTAATTGAAAAATCTGTGGCTGCCTTAGAAAAATATCCCGCTGCAGGTTTTGTAATGCAAGGCAGCAGCTGGATTGATGAGGATGGGGTATCGGATTACCGGGAAATGCTGTTGAACTTACCAGAGTTCAATAACGGCAAACCCTTTGGAGAGGCAATACTGCTTGATAAGAAAAAATTTTCTTCTGTATTTCATGCTTGCAGCATGGTAAGAAGATCTGCTTATGAGGCAGTTGGAAAATCTTACAATGTAGCGTTTGGTTTATATGCCGATATAGATTTATGGTTACGCCTGTTGAATAAGTACGACTTTATTTATCTTAAAGAAGTATTATTTAAATTCAGAACAAGGGAAGCTTCAGGGCATTTTCTTACAGGAAGAGATTTCGATATTTTAAACTGGATATACTCCATTCATCAACATAACCTGCAATTATATTTTGGTAGTTCAGATATGTATAGCAAATGCATTTCTGTAATAGAAAGAAAAAAAGCAAAACAGGAAATATTACTAACACTAAAGGGAGCAGCACAAGGAAGTAAAGATTTATTTATACAAGGGCTGCAGGTGGTTAATAAAAACAAAGCGCAGGCATTTTTAATCAGGATGACTGCAAATGCTTTTCTCAAATCTGGTTTATACAAGCCCTTCCTGTATACTGCTTATCATTTCAATAAAATAAGAAAACGGGTATTCAAAAAATGAAAATTCTTTTTTTAAACGGTGATACCGGGGATTATCTGAATATTTCAGTTTTACATGGCTTAAAGTGTATAGCCGGGTTAGAAGTATATGATTATCCAAAATCTGAAGTGAGCTATAAAGCTTATAAAGACCAGTTACAGCCTTTTATAAGGGGCAAAGGGTTTTCATTGTTTTTTACTTTGCCGGATACGCCATTAAAAAGATTTCACCTGCTGTATGATGAACTGGTTAATGATAAGTTTGATTTAATTATTTTTGGTGATATCCAGTCTTCTTTTGGATTGTATTACCAATTACTGCCTTATTTGAAAAAAGATAAAGTCATTATTCTGGATGGTTCAGATTCTCCTGCATTATTCGGTTATTCAGGGGCATTCTGGCGAAAGCCGTATTACTGGATTATACCCAAACCTCATAAGCGTTTTTTATATTTCAAAAGAGAATGGACAGCCGATACGGCATTTTACAGATTTTATAAAATCATCCCCCGGTTCGTTCTTAAGTATTTCAGTACATTAAAAAACCTACAGCAAATCTCTTTCTCAATTCCTGAAGAAAAGATAATTAACCATATTCCGGTAAAAACAAAATTGTTTGCAAAACATATCGTTGACAAAGAAGTAGCGGAAAATATAGAAGGTTCATTTAGCAATTATGCATTTGAAAGTGAAGATGAATACTATCAGGACCTGCAGGCTTCTAAATTTGGCATAACCACCAAAAGATCGGGTTGGGATTGCCTGAGACATTATGAAATTGCTGCCAATGGAACAGTTATTTGTTTTAAAAACCTTAGCGATAAACCTGCTACCTGTGCACCGCATGGACTTGTACCTGGTATAAATTGTATCAGTTATAAAAATTATGCCGACTTAAAAGCGCAAATTTCGATGATAACAGATGAGAATTACAATGATCTGCAGAATAAAAGTTTATTGTGGATAAAGAATCATTCTACAATTAATATAGCATCAAACTTAATAAAGCGAATTTAATTTTTGGTTGCTTTAATTATTTCCTATCATAAATCTACTCTGTGAGTAAAAGAACTGTAGAAAAAAGAACATTAGAGAGTACTATTGCGGGTTCGATACTTTTTATATTAACTTTTGTACAATCAATTATTCTTGTTCCTGTTTTTTTAAAGTACTGGGGTACCGAAAAATACGGGGTATGGTTAACACTTTTTGCATTTGTTAACTTAATGCGTACTCTTGATCTGGGGCATCAGAATTATGTGGGTAATGAGTTTAATAAATTGTTTCATACAAACAAAGCCGAAGCAAAAAAAGTAATTGGGTCAGGGGTAAGGGTTGCCTTTCTGTTAGGATTGATAGAACTGATGGCTTATCTACTCATATTACTGTTAGGCGTTCACAAGCAGCTTACAGGAATATCATTGAAGGAGTATTCAATTGCTCCCGGTTTAATATCAATGCTTTTTGTGTGGATGATTACAGGAAGCTTGGGTGGAATATTGGTACGTATGATTATGGCCATAGGTAAATACAGCCGTAGTATTTACCTGAATATGGTTAGCAAGCTTGTTGAAATTTTAGTTATGCTGGCCTGCGTATATTTCACAACCAGTATTAATATATTATGTTATGCACTTTCAACAGTTTCCTTCCTGTACACGGTTTACCTGTTTTTTGACATCAAAAAGCAGATGCCTGAATTTTATCCCTGGTGGCAGTCTGGATGCTGGAAACAGGGTATTAAGACGCTTTCAAAATCGTTTATTCTAACTGTAAATAATTTTATAGAGCAATTTAATAACGTGGGGCTGGTATTGTTGATTTCAAAACTTCTTGGCCCTTTGACAGTTCCGGTTTTTACAACCATTCGAACCATCAGCAACACCGTTGTTCAGGCTACCAGCCTGGTGCTTACTCCGCTTTCCCCTGAACTTACCCGGTACTATGCTGTAAACGATCATCATAAAATAGATCATGTAGTTGAAACAAACTGGTTTATATCCGGACTGTTGGTAAACCTGCCATTTATACTGTTAACACCATTTGTAGACTTTCTATATACAATTTGGACAAAAGGAAAACTGCCGTTTGATCCGGTATTATTTTACAGCCTTATACTAAGTGTATCTGTTGTCAATTTTGGCCGTTCATACCTTACTTTATTAGCTGGGATAAATGCAATGCAACAACAATTGATTATTACAAGTTGCAGGTTCATATTGTTTTTTGGAATAGGATACTTTTTCATAACCAGATTTGGATTGGCTGGTATTGGCGTAGCAATATTATTGGCTGAATTAATCAGTTCTGCTATTTTGCCATACTTTTTTTATAAAAGAAAAATTGATACCCATGCAGGTATTCGTATTGTTCACATTATGGCTATTTTACAAACTGTCCTATTGGCTTTATATTTAATACTGTATCATCAATCCCAGATTAGTCCAGCCTTGCTGTTGTTGCTTTTTATTGCGGGGTTTTTAATAATAAGCTATTTTCAATGGAGCAAACTTGATGCAGAAGTTAAAACACGTTTACTTAACCTGGTAAAAATTAAATTGGCCAAGACATCATGATACAATTGATTGATCCTGTAACGCAGGAGTTGCTTACGCTTTCGGAAGACAGAAAAAGTTTAACATCTAAGAAGAGTAACAAACAATTTATTGCCCGGAAAAATGTTTTTTCTTTTCTGCCGGTACAGGATATTTTTTATGAAGGAGCTTATCTTAACAGAATTAAATATATACCCCGGCCCGGAAACCCGTTAAGTATATTACCACTGTGGCTTATCAATAACGGTTACCTGTGGGAAGTACGCAAGCAGTTTAAACCCGGCAGTATTTTACTTGAACTGGGTTGTGCAAGCGGGGTTGATTATTTTGGCAGTCGGTACAGGATGATCGGGCTCGATCTTTCTTTTACCTCACTTGCCGGTTTACATAATTATGAATTTGCCCTGCAGGCTGATGCAACCCGCTTGCCCATTGCAGATAATTCTGTAGATGGCATTATAAGCAGTTATTTTTGGGAACATATACCAGCTGCTGTAAAAGATACCATGTTAACCGAATTTAAAAGGGTGTTAAGGCCCGGGGGAAAATTGGTTTTTTTATATGATGTGGAAACAGAAAACTCCTTTATACGGTTGCTCAAGAAAAATGATCCAAAAAAGTATAAAGAACTTTTTATAGATAAGGACGGGCACCTTGGATATGAAACACCAGCTGAAAACCGGCAACGTTTTATTGAACACGGTTTTGAGGTTAAAAAGCATTTTGGAATGGAAAGAACCTGGCTGCAGTCTCACTCGGTATATGAAAAATTCGGACACTTAACCGGCCTCAAAGGCCTTATAGGAAAGATGGGCAGCAAGTTAGGTCGCTTCCGCATCCTTAATTTAATGAATAATTTCCTGGTTCGTTTAACGGACGAAACGGCAGGAAGATTAATTAACGAAAAAAGATCCAGGATCATCATATCTGTAATGCAAAGCAAAATATGAATATTTTAATTGTCGGAAAATTTTACACGGAAGGTTTTGCCACCCATATAGCAGAAACCTTTGCTGCCATGGGGCATACCGTAACCCGCTTTGCACCGGGATTTAAGCAGCGGCAGGCAAAGGGCAAATTCGATTTCAGGTTTCAGCAACTGCAAAACCAGCTATACCAGTTTTATACCTATACTGCAAGCTATACCGACAACAGGCTGAAACAAATAAAAAACATAACAAAGACAAATGAGCCGGACCTGGTTCTGGCCTGTCACGATTTTTTATTGCCTGCTGAAGTTTCCTGGTTAAAGAAAAATACAAAGGCAGTGGTTGCTATCTGGTTTCCGGATGCTATGAGCAATTTCGGCAAAGCGATGTTTATGAATGCTGCATACGATTTTCTTTTTTTTAAGGAACCGTTTGCAGTAAGTATATTAAAAAATGAATTAAGCTTAAATGCTTTCTACCTGCCTGAATGTTGCAATCCCGAATATCATAATAAGGTAACATTAACAAGCAAGGATATGGAAAAATACAGTTGTGATATTACAACTGCTGGTAATTTGCACACTGCACGAACTGCCTTATTTGGCAACTTGGTAAAATACCGGGTAAAAATCTGGGGAAACCCTGCACCCAGGTGGATGGATACACACCGGATTGATAAAATGATCTGCAATGAATTTGTATCTAACCAGGAAAAGGCCAAAGCATTTTTGGGAGCAAAGATCGTAATCAATAATATTCATCCCACCGAGTACCTTGGCATAAATGCAAGAACCTATGAAATTGCCGGCTGTGGGGGTTTTCAAATGGTGAATTGCCGGGAAGGCTTACAGGAATTGTTTTTTCCTGGTGAGGAAATAGTTGTGTATGAGAATGTGAAGGAATTAAAAGAAAAAATTGAACTGTTTTTAAACGAACCGCAGGAAAGGAGCAGGATTGCCAAAAATGGTTACAAAAGGGCTCATAAAGAGCATACCTATCAAATAAGACTTAACCTGATGCTTGAAACCATATTTGGTAATGCACCCGGTTTCAAATCGGCTTTAATAAAATGAAAATAACAACACTTTTATTTTTTATTTTATCGTTCGTATTCACTTTTTTCGATCCCTTAAACCAGGAGGCATACCGTGTTTATAGCCTCTGTGGCTTTTTTTGGCTGTATAATATTGCCCAGTTTTATTATTTACCCGACAAAAGGTTCCTGTATATAAAGCCAATAACGGTTTTTTTTATTGTAACATTCCTGTCTTCTCTGGGAATGGCAACCAATTTTTTAATTGTAAAAGATCAAAATGAACTGTTCGCCCCTGAATTTAATTCAGGCCAGTTTATGATTAAAGATTATGAGGTTTATCTTAAAACACTTTTTGCAATTAATATTGCATCCATTGCCGTGTGGCTTGGATACGAAACTGCTGTTGGTATTAAACTATACGATAAGTATACAAAAAACAGCATTTATTCAGGTGTTCTTAACAGCGATATAAATATTGATAAACTGATGATCTTTGGGCTGTTTGCTTATGTAATGAAGGCTTATTTATTCAGTATTGGTTTATTTGGAAGGATAGTGGATGAAAGGTTTTTTGAAGAGGGGGTGGGTTATAAAGATGGAAGCCAGTTAAGGATCTTTGCTAACGCTTCTTTTCTTTTTTTATTTCTTTTTGGGGTTTATACTTTTAAAAATTTCAAGCAAAAGAATATTATTATTTTGGTTGTTTGTCTTGGCATTGAAATGGTGTATGGTTTCGCTTATGCCGCCAGGAGTGCCATCATTTATCCCATAGTACTGGTTTTTGTAGCACATTATTATGTGAATCGTAAGCTGAATGTGGGCATGATTGTTGGTTTGGTGGTGGTTGTATTGTTTGCATTCAGTGCCGGGCTTGATTTTAAAAATTATTCCCTCAGTTCTAGCTATCAAAAAGCAACAAACCCTTTAGAAGCGATCCGTGAATTTAGCGAATACTCAGAGGTATATACAGACAATACTGCAACCACTACCAGCCAGGGATATGAAGCTTTAGTTGGTAATTCAAATCATAGCCGGGTTGTTGCCATTGCCATGAAATATAAAGATAATGGCCGCGATGATTTATTTGGCAAGTCCGATCATCCTGATTTCCTGTTTTCATTTTTCACAGTTCCCTTCGATGCATTTGTTCCCAAATTTGTCCAGGGTTCAACCGAGTTTCCCTGGGGCCTTTGGTTTAAAAATGAAGTACTGCAACATAACACACATTTAAAATATAGCATAGGAATGACACCTGTAAGTTATTTGTATTTTACAGGTGGTTTTATTGCAATTTTCCTGGGTTTTTTTTTGCAGGGAATTCTTCTCCGGTTTAATGAGCAGTTCTTGTTTGAAAAAAAAATATTTTTCATTTTACATTTCCTGGTAATTTTCGCAGTATTGGTTGAGTTTGACAGCGTTGTATATGCTACATACATAAACCTGTTAAGGATTTTGTTTCTTTATCCTGTTGCTTACTGGCTTCTTGCCAAAAAGAGCCAAAATGTATAATTTTTTATTATTACATAAATAAAAATGATTTGTTTTTATAAATGATGAAATCCAAAACGGTTGTGCTGTTTCCAATAGGTTCTTTTTATCCGGCGCAAACAGGCGGCCCCAATAATACAATTTACTGGATTTGCGAACAATTGTTGCAGGAAGGTATGCAACCAATTATATTAACTACCAATAACGGGTTAAAGCCCGGGACCAAATTAAATACCTGGCTGAATGAGCCTTTTGGAAAAATAAAATATGTAAAAACACGGTTTCATTATTTACCTCTTCGGGCTTTTTTTGAATTGATGAAGATTATTAAACAGGTAGATGTAATTCACCTTACTGCCCTCTTTTATCCACAATCTATTTTTGCAGCAACATTGGGCTTGCTTTACAGTAAAAAAATAATATGGTCACCCAGGGGCGAGTTGGAAATTGCAGCTTTGCAATACAGTAAGATCAGGAAAAGAGTTTTTCTTTTTCTGATAAAGACATTTTATAAAAAAAAAGTATGGTTTCATGCAACCAGCACAACAGAAATGGTTCGTATACAAGAGGTTTTTGGGAAAACAGTAAAAACATTTTTACTGCCCAATTATTTAAGAATAGATCCGCCTGTTGATGCAGTTAAAATCCGCAATTTTTTATACGTAGGCAGGATACATCCGATAAAAGGTATTGATATTTTATTGAAAAGCTGTGCAAAATCAAAAGCTTTTAAAGAACAGCAGGTTAAACTTATTATTGCAGGTGAAATTGATAGCCCTTATGCTTCATCGCTTAAAGACCTAGCAGCTGGTTTAGGTATAAAGAACCAGGTGGATTTTGTTGGACACGTAGAAGGGGTAAAAAAAAGAAAATTATTTGCAGAAAGCTATTTTACCTTTTTACTCTCGAAATCGGAAAATTTTGGAAACGTGGTGGTAGAATCGATGGCGAACAAAACACCGGTTATTGCATCAAAAGGAACACCCTGGCAATTATTGGAAGATAGGCAGGCAGGTTTTTGGGTTACAGCAGATCCCGGTGAAATAGCGTTATTAATGGATAAAATACTGGAAATGGAACCCGGTGAATATGACAGGTACTGTGAAAATGCTTATAGTTTAACAAAATCGGAATTTGATATAAAAATGAACGGGTATAAATGGCTTTCAATGTATAATGGGGTTACAAATGGATAAAGCATCAGTTACATTAATTGTGCTTACTTATAATGAAGAAATTCATCTGGCCCGTTGCCTGGAAAGTGCAACGCAGTTGGTGGACAAAATAGTCGTTGTAGATTCAGGTTCTACCGATAATACAAAAGCTATTGCCGAAAGGTGCAAAGCTGACTTTTATGTAAATCCCTGGCCGGGCAACCAGGCTGCTCAACTAAACTGGGCATTGGAGAACCTGGAAATACGATCAGACTGGATTTTAAGACTGGATGCAGACGAGTTTTTGAATACTGAACTGGTTGCAGAGATACAGCAAAAATTAGCGGAAACCAGTGAAGGAATAACCGGATACTATTTAAAGCGCAGGGTTTATTTTATGAATAAATGGATCAGGTTTGGCGGGTATTACCCCATAAAGATTTTAAGGTTATGGCGTAAAGGTTTTGCTTATTGCGAATTGCGTGAAATGGACGAACATATGATTTTAACCCGGGGTGATGCTGCTGTGTTTAAAAACGATTTTTCAGAAAATAACCTGAATGATATTTCTTGGTGGATATCAAAACACAATGATTATGCATCAAGAGAGGCCAGGGAGTTTCCAAAAAATCTGCAGGGAAGCAAAGAAATGCTGGATGAAGGATTCAGTAAGTCGCAGGAAAAACGAAAAAGATGGTATAAGAAAAATTTGTATAACCGGTTACCTTTATTCATCAGGCCATTTCTTTATTTTATTTTCAGATATTTCTTATTGCTTGGATTTTTGGATGGAAGAAGAGGTTTTATCTGGCATTTTTTACAGGGACTTTGGTATCGTTTCCTGGTGGATGTAAAAATATTTCAGAATAAAAAAAACTCCACATGATCAGCAAAAAAGCTGCTATCAGAATTTAGTGGATCCGGTTCAGTTATTAATATTTCAAGTAAAGCAATGAAAAAATTCCTTAACAGACAAGTCTTGATTTATCTCGTTAAATTCATTGGTGCATTTTGTTTTTTGTATTATGGCACACTGGCCATCATAGGCCTGAGTTCGCCCGGCGGCTATTACATTGGCTTTGTTGACAGGTATTTGAATTTTATTCCGGCCTTTCGTAATTCCTTATTAACATGTTCAGAATATTTTCTGGCGTTGCTGGGTTACGAAAGTTATCAGGCCAAGGGTATACAGTTATTGCTGGTTGGCGGCGGTGGGGTTAGTATTGTTTACAGCTGCCTGGGTTACGGCATAACCAGTTTCTGGCTTGCTTTTATTTTTGCCAATACCGGAAGTTGGAAGCATAAATTGTTTTGGATGCTGGGAGGGGCAGCGGCTTTGTATATTATCAATGTGTTGCGACTTAGCCTGGTGGCATTGGCTTCACACAAACGATGGGCATATCCATTTGGTTGGGATCATCATACCTGGTTTAATATAGTGGCTTATGCTTTGATATTCACAATGATGTGGTTGTATGATAGAAGAAATAAGGTTAAGGTTAAGGTTGAGGAAGAAAAAGGTTGAGGCTAAGATTGAGCAGGGGTTTTAAAATTTGAAGAGCTCATATGAAATGTAAAAGACTAAAAAAAAAGGTTGAGCTTGAGCGGGAGCATTAAAATTTGAACAGTCGGCATGAAAAAGTAAAAAGTAAAAAGTAAAAAATAGAGTACTGCATAAAAAATAAAAACTTTTAAACCAGCAGTAACCCCTTAACCTTAACCTCAACCTCATTCATGATCATACTCGGAATTAACGCTTATCATGCCGACTCATCTGCCGCTATTTTTGTAGATGGTAAAATGATTGCTGCTATTGAAGAAGAACGCTTTACCAGGGTAAAACACTGGGCCGGTTTTCCGGAGCTGGCCATTGCATTCTGTTTACAGGAAGCGGGTATTGGTTATGCCGATGTGGATTATTATACCATTGGCCGCGACCCAAAAGCCAAGTTTATTAAAAAATTACTGTACCTGGCTAAAAACCCGGGAGGCAGTTTTGCTGCGGTAAAAGACAGGCTGGGCAATAGTAAGAAAGTAACGGCTATTGATGCGGAACTTTCCCGTCTTTCCGGCTTACCGGCAAATACCTTCACCGGTAAAATAAAAAACGTGGAGCATCACCGCAGCCATATTGCTTCCGCTTTTTTTGCATCACCCTTCGATAAGGCCGCCTGTCTTACCATTGATGGCAGCGGCGATTTTACCACTACCATGACGGCCATTGGCGAAGGCAATACCATTACCGTATTGGATTCGGTCGACTTTCCGCATAGTATCGGTATCTTTTATACCGCTTTTACGCAACTGCTCGGCTTTCCGCATTATGGCGATGAGTATAAGGTGATGGGGATGGCGCCGTATGGGAGACGTGAGTCGGGAGTGGGCAGTGGGCAGTTGGCAGTTGGCAGCGGGCAGGGGCTTGCGGGTAAGTTAGCCAAAGTTGTTAAACTTACGGAAGATGGGTTGTTTAAACTCGATCTTTCTTATTTCAGAACAGGCACACAGGGCATCATTAGTTATGATGATAAGAACCAGCCGGTAGTGGCGCCGCTCTACAGCGAAAAATTGATACAGGAATTTGGGGCGCCCCGGAAAAAAGAGGAACCCCTGACCCAATACCATAAAGACCTGGCAGCAGCGGTACAGCAGTTTACCGAAACCATCATTTTTCATTTGCTGGAAAACCTGCATAAAAAAACCGGGCTGGATAATGTTTGTATTGCCGGCGGTGTGGCGCAAAACAGTGTGGCCAACGGAAAAATATTACAACATACTTCTTTTAAAAACATGTACATACCCAGTGCCGGGCACGATGCCGGTATTTCAATGGGGGCAGCGTTATACACGCAACACGTATCATTGAATTATACCCGGCAGCCGGCCATATTATCAGCCTATACCGGCAGCCGTTTTACCAATGAGCAGATCAAAGAAATGCTAACCGAAAAAAATATTGCTTTTACCCAACTGGATGACGATGCCTTGTTTAACCGCATTACCGATTGTATGATAAACGGGGGAGTAGTGGGCTGGTTCAGCGGCAGGGCCGAGTTTGGTCCGCGGGCATTGGGTGGCCGCAGCATCATTGCCGACCCACGCCGTACCGATGCCAAAGAAATACTGAATACCAAAATAAAACGCAGGGAAAGTTTCAGACCCTTTGCCCCATCCATTTTAAAAGAATATGTGGCCGAATATTTTGAGATAACCGGTGAAGTACCTTTTATGGAAAAGGTTTTTCCCATCAAAAAAGAAAAACAGGCATTGATACCGGCGGTAACCCATGTGGATGGAACGGGCAGGCTGCAAACAGTGGATAAAAATATTTCACCCCGGTACTATACATTAATTGAAGCTTTCAGAAAAAAAACTGGTATTCCCATATTGGTTAATACCTCGTTCAATGAAAATGAACCCATTGTAAACCATCCGGCAGAAGCCCTGGATTGTTTTTTACGTACCCATATGGATATGCTGGTGATGGAAAATATTTTGGTAGAAAGAACCGGTTAACCCGGTGGATTTTATGACAGGAATCATTAAAAGATATATAATTATTGTATTTTATATGTATAAATTAGCCTAATTTGCAACTGATTTAAGGCACATGATCAAAGTTACCCTCATAACAGTTACGCTTAACTCCCAAAGATTTCTGGAAGATTCTATACTGTCTGTAATTGCACAGGATTATAAAAATATTGAGCACATCATCATCGACGGACAATCGACCGATAATACCCTGGCCATCATCAATAAATACAACCAGCATATTGCCCGGTGGGTTTCGGAAAAGGATCACAGCATGTATGATGCCATCAATAAGGGAATGCGGATGGCAACAGGTGATATCATTGGTACGCTCAACAGCGATGATATGCTGGCCTCTGCAGATGTGATCAGCAAAATAGTGGAAAGCTTTGAAAGCAAAAAGGTGGATGTAGTGTACGGCGACCTGGTATATGTTGACCAGCACGATACCGGTAAAGTGATGCGCAAATGGAAGGGCGGCGAATTCAACCGCAATAAATTCCGTTTTGGATGGATGCCCGCACACCCTACTTTTTATTTTAAACGCAGCCTTTTGGAAACCTGCGGTTATTATGAAACGCATTTTTATACGGCCGCCGATTATGAATTCATGACCCGTTACCTGTATTTTTATAAACTTAGCGCAGCATATGTTCCCAAACTGATCGTAAAGATGCGCAATGGCGGAATGAGCAATGGCAATATCTTTCGCAGGCTGCGGGCCAACCGGCGCGATTACCTGGCCATGAAGAAGAACCGGATCCCTATGCCCATTGTGGTTGCTTTTTTAAAACCCCTGATCAAACTGCACCAGTATACCAATATGAGTTTAGCCCGTTTATTTTCCTGAGATTACTTAGCTTCATTATTTTTCCTGCTTCGCAGTAAAAACTATTTTACCACAAAGGCACAAAGGACACAAAGGGGTAATTCTTCGAATTACTTTAGGAGTCTGGCATTTCACTACTGCTTTTGGGTTAGCAAGCTGACTGATTTCTATAAAATGGTTTACCATTTTGCTTAGTGTCCTTCGTGCCTTCGTGGTAAAAAATAAAATCCGAAGGATTTGTAGTTTTTCTGCTTCGCAGTAAAAAAATATTTAACCACAAAGGCACAAAGGACACAAAGGGGTAATTCTTCGAATTACTTTAGGAGTCTGGCATTTCACTGCTTATATTGTATTGGCAAGCTGACTAATTTATATAAAATGGTTTACCATTTTCCTTAGTGCCCTTTGTGGTAAAAAATCCTTTTTGTAAAAAGATAAATTTTAATAAATTCATTTTTATGTACCCACAATTATCAGAAAAAGAAGAAAGATTAGGAAGAGAGATAGTTGATGCCGCATATAAAGTTCATAAAGAATTAGGCCCCGGATTGCTGGAGAAAATTTACGAGGCTTGTTTTTGTTATGAACTTCAAAAGAAAGGAATTCCTTATAAACGTCAATGCCCACTTCCCATTTTTTACGACGGACAGAAACTTGATGAAGGGTTGGTAATGGATGTATTGGTTGATGATTTGGTTATATGTGAATTAAAATCTGTTGAATTGGTTAATGCTTTGTGGAAGGCTCAGATCATAAGTCACCTTAAATTATCAAAATTAAGATTAGGATACTTGATAAATTTCAATGTAGAACTTATCCGTGATGGTATAAAAAGGTTTGTGGTTTAGCGAGGTGATTTTAAAAAATGTTTTACCATTTTGCTTAGTGTCCTTGGTGCCTTTGTGGTAAAAAACAAAATCCGAAGGATTTAAAATTTTCCTGCTTTGCAGTAAAAAATATTTAACCACAAAGGCACAAAGGACACAAAGGGTAATTCTTTGAATTACTTTAGGAGACTGGCATTTTACTGCTGCTTTAGTTTTAGCAAGCTGACTGATTTATATAAAATGGTTTACCATTTTGCTTAGTGTCCTTAGTGCCTTCGTGGTAAAAAAATAAAATCCGAAGGATTTAAATTTTTACTGCTTCGCAGCAAAATATTTAACCACTCCGCAGGATCCTTTGGAAAAGGCACAAAGGACACAAAGGGTAATTCTTCGATTTTTTTTTCTTTCTTACAAACGATGTTTAATTTCTTCAAAAAAAATAAGCAACACAACGGCAGCAGCCCATTTACCGGTCAGCTGCCCGTAACGGTAGATATGCATAGCCATATCCTGCCCGGAATAGATGATGGCTCACCGGATACAGATACATCGGTAATGCTGGTAAGGGGGCTGTATGAGCTCGGCATCCGCACCTGTATCGCCACACCACATATCATTGGCGACCTGTACCCCAATAATAACGAAACCATTGAAGCAGCGCTCAGCAAACTGCAAAAGGCCCTGGCTATGGCCAATGTGCCCATGCAGGTTTCGGCTGCAGCCGAATATATGCTCGACGATTATTTTATGGAGCTGTTACAAAAACCAGTGCCCCTGCGCACACTCCATAAAAACTGGCTGTTAACCGAAATACCCTACACCACCGAGCCGGTAAACCTGTCAGAAATGGTTTTTCACATCATCACCGGAGGCTATCAACCGGTATTGGCACACCCCGAAAGGTACCTGTACTTTCAACACAATTTCAAGGATTATAAAAAACTGAAAGACCTGGGTTTTATACTGCAGGTAAACCTGTTGTCGTTAACCGGCTATTACGGCAAAACGGCAATGCTTGCTGCAAGGTATATACTTAATGAAGGACTGGCAGAGCTGGTGGGTACCGACCTGCACCATATCCGGCATTTAAGTGCGTTGCAATCTGCACACAACCAGCAGCTGTTTAATAAATATATTACCGGATCTGATCTGATGAACAACGACCTGGTGCTTTAAACCGGGTGATTCAATAAAGGGTAAGCAGCAGTGATGCTGCTTTTTTTGTTTGGGTTTGCCAAAATTTTTTTCAGGCGAGTCTCCACGACAAAAATGTTTAAATTAAAAAGCTAAACTCAAGTGGGACTCGCCGTGCTACGGAGCAATTATTTGTATCGCCATTCCTTAATATACTGCGAGTCCAGCCATGCTTCAGGCTATGCGTAGAGACTCGCCTGAGAAGTACCACGAGACATTATTATAAAAATGCCCATTTTTTTCAGGCGAGTCTCCACGACAAAAATGTTTAAATTAAAAAGCTAAGCTCAAGTGGGACTCGCCGTGCTACGGAGCAATTATTTGTATCACCATTCCTTAATATACTACGAGTCCAGCCATGCTTCAGGCTATGCGTAGAGACTCGCCTGAGAAGTGCCACGAGACATTTTTTTTCAGGCGAGTCTCCACAACAAAAATGTTTAAATTAAAAAACTAAACTCAAGTGGGACTCGCCGTGCTACGGAGCAATTATTTGTATCGCCATTCCTTAGTATACGGCGAGTCCAGCCATGCTTCAGGCTATGCGTCGAGACTCGCCTGAGAAGTACCACGAGACATTATTATAAAAATGCCCCGGCAAAAGCCGGGGCAAAAATATTCACCACAATAACCCTTACTCAACCACACCGGCAGTACCGGAGCGGTATACTTTAAACCTATCGGATAATATCACAGGTGAATTGTAAATATCACCGGTAGTTGCCATCTGCCATTTTACCATTCCATCCAGGTCAAGTGCATATAAATATTTACCTGCACCTGCATATAATACATTATTGGCAATGGTTAAAGATGACCGGACTTCCACATTAGCAGGTAAACTAAAAGTTTTCTGCCATTTTATAGTCTCATCTGTAACATTAATTGCAAACAATGTACCTTCCTCAGATAAAATATACATTGATCCGCCTGCAATTACAGCCGCATGGTAGTAACCATTCACCGTTTGATCTGCTGGCAGGGTAAATGTATGTTTTAATGTGCCGTTGGTGGCATCAAATTCAAACATTTTATTGGTATAGCTGCCAGGCATATATAACATTCCATTGTCAAACACTACATTGGCGTCATGTGTTAAACCAGTAAGGGAAGTACTCCAGGCTTCAGAACCATCAGCTATGTTAACAGCAGATAATTTATCACCACTGGAAACGATATAGATGATCTTATTGGCAATGGCCGGATTAACGTGATAACAGGAACTGTTAGACAAATATTCCCATTTTATATTCCCGGAACTTTCAATACCATACAAATGTCCACCGCAGGTGTTTACAATAATCAGATCATTGGAATAATTAATTGCATTAATGGTGCTGGAAACAGGTATTTCTAATGCAATGCTTCCATCAGATAGGTTTAAACCTACGAGGATATGTGTATTGAGCAGATTGTCATAGTTGCCAATAAAAACCTTGTTATTTATTATAATAGGTGAGCAGCGTCCCGACATATAATTCTGGGTTTTACTCCAGATCAATTTACCTGTTTCTATGTTGATACAGGTTATGGTTCTAAGCTGCTGATCTGCGTAAACTACCACACTTTCATTGATAGCAGGTGAACTGTAAGTAGAGCCACCATTTGTTGCATAGGTCCAGAAGGGAAGACCGGTTTGTGCGTTGGCAGCATATACTACTCCGGTGTTATCCGATATAATTGCAATTTTATTTTGCTCTGACGGAACAGGAGCAGGAACAAAAAGATCATCATTTTTTTTACAGGCATTCAGGGCCAATAATGACATTATCAGCCAAAGCACTTTATTTAGTTTCGTTTTCATAAAACTAGTTTTAAGAGTTGGCTTAATAAATTACCTATACGTAATTGGCGTATAACAGTTTATTAAGGTTAAAAAATTGTTGCGTTGGATCTGCTGTGGTGGAGATGCACAGTAAGCGCTGACCAGCAATCCCATGGTCAGTGTATCAGTTGTTATGTATTTCCATTGATTTTATTTCAAAGTTACATTGTACCAGATATGTAATCCAAACGTTTGACGTTGATTGTAAGTATTAAAAACGATGATAGTTGTCATTTTTTATTACCTGTCTGGCTTTTCATTTAAGCCTTGTTATCAATCTGATAAGGATATAAAAACAAACAGAGGTTTCATGTAAACCTACGCTTTCTTGAGTCCATTATTTTTTATAAATACTGCTATTAGCGGTTTTTACTTTCGGCTCGGGAAGGTGTTAGGACAGTTTTCACCTTATAAAATAGATAAAATAATTAAATATTAAATTTGCGATTGAAAGAATACCATAAATTTGTATCTTTGCCGTCCAAAAAATGGCTGCGTAGCTCAACTGAATAGAGCATCTGACTACGGATCAGAAGGTTTTAGGTTTGAATCCTAACGCGGTCACTAATAAAGAAAGCAGCCATTTGGCTGCTTTCTTTTTATATGTAAAGACCGTTTTTTTAAACTACAATCCACTTAAAAAATCGGTATGTATCAGATCCACCACATCCACCAGGCTTTTGTTTTTTTCATATGTTTTCAGCTGCCTGTCGGCGCCGGTGCCCTGTTCCAGCATTTTATGCACATTGTTAATGGCATGGCGGCTGCCCAGTTCGGGTAATACATCATCTACAAAATCCAGCAGTTCGTATATAAGTACCCGGGTATTTACTTCCATTTCCTTACCAAAATCGATCATGCTGCCATCAATGCCATAGCGGCCGGCACGCCATTTATTCTCATTGAGCAAAGCCCTGGAATACATCATGAAATTGAGGTTTTGGCTGCGTAACTTATACAGTTTGGCACAAATGGCCTGAAACATGGCCGCAATGGTAATGGTTTCCTGTACCGTCATCGGTACATCGCAGATCCTGAACTCAACCGTGTTGAAGAATGGATGCACCCTGAGGTCCCACCATATTTTTTTGGCATTATCTATACAATTGGTTTTTACCAGCAGCTTAATATAATTATCATAGGCTTCTATACTGTCGAAATAATCGGGGATGCCGGTACGGGGAAATTTGTCGAACACCTTGGTGCGGAAAGATTTGTATCCCGTAGTTCTGCCTTCCCAGAAAGGGGAGTTGGTGCTCAAGGCAAACACATGCGGCAGAAAATAGCGGGCCGAATTGGCGATATGAATGGCCATTTCCCGGTTCTCCATACCCACGTGTACATGCAGCCCGAAAATGAGGTTGCTGCGTGCTGCTTCCTGCAATTCATTCACTATTTCATTATAACGTACATGTTCGGTGATCAGCTGGCTTTCCCAGTGGCTGAACGGATGTGTACCGGAAGCCCCAACCCACAGTCCCAGGTCTTCGGCAATGCCGCTGATGGTTTTGCGAAGCGTGCCTACATCTACAAAGGCTTCATCAATATCGCGGCAGATATCCGTACCCACTTCCACCACGGCCTGGTGCATCTCGGCCTTTACCTTGTCTTTAATCACTTTTTGCCCTTCCTGTACAATTTTCTGGTCATGACTTTTTAATTCCCTGGTTTCCGGGTCAATTACCATGTATTCTTCTTCAATACCCAGTGTAAATTGTTTGTAAGATAGACTTGCCATATTTAATTGAATAAAAATTTACAGTTTAAAAATATCGTTTGTAGGAATTCGCAACCCTTTTAAAACAACAGACTTTATATTTTCGCCTGCTTCATAAAATACCGGTTTTCCATATTTCCCATCTTCATTTAAGAGATACACGTGAATAAGTTTGTATTCGGGATAAATTACCCAAAACTCTTCTACACCATTTTCTTCATATAGATCAAACTTATATTTGGTTTCTGTTCTGGTGTTACCGGGGCTTAAAATTTCAATAACTAATTCCGGTGCACCATCCACGCAGCGTTTGTCTCTTAATTTTTCTGCATCACATACAACAATAATGTCCGGTTGTACTACTGTGGTTATTTCATCATCCCGCAACTTTTTCTTGCGAAAAGGTTTGCCTTTAAGCTTTACATCAACCGGTGAACATAAAACTTTACAATCTTTATTCTTCAAAAAATTAAACAAGCCTCCAAAAATATTGGCCTGTACCATTTGATGAGTTACAGTAGGTGCCGGACTCATCTTAAATATCTTACCCCTGATCAATTCAATCCTTTCTTTAAAATTCCAGGTTAAATAATCGGCATAGGTAAATCCGGCCGGGCTTTGCGGTTCTTCTACAATTGTTTCTGTAAGATCTTCGTTTTGTATGGTTAAATAATTTTTCAACCCTTATTAATACAGTTTCTTTTTTGCAGCGCTGTTTTTAATATAAGTGCCCCAGGTTAAATTGTCAACATTGTCCTGATGCTCCAATGCTTTTTCAATGGCATAGTTGGCGGCTGTTTCCACCACCCAGTCAAAATTTTCCTGTCCTACACTGCTCACCTCAGCATCCGGTGCCGGGTTACAAAAATCAATGGCATAGGGAACTCCATCGCGTATGGCCAGCTCTACGGTATTGAAGTCATACCCCAGGTAATGGCAAATGCGCAGTACGATATCTTCCATCAATTTATACCTCTCAGGGCTTGGTTTAAAATCGGCTACATAGCGCAGGTGGTGCGGGTTACGTGGCTCGTAAGGCATGATGCGTACATATTTGCCGCCAATGCAATAGCAGCGGTAATATTCATCAAATTTAATTTCTTCCTGCAGCATCATCACCAGCTGCTCGGTTTCGGCATGTTTCTCAAAAAACTCTTCCATGCTGTTCAGCTGGTACACACTTTTCCATCCACCACCGGCAAAAGGCTTCATGTAAGCCGGGAAACCGATATAATTAAAGATGCCTTCCCAATCGAGCGGGTAGGCCAGGTTGCTGAAAGATTCTTCGCTGGTATCGGTGGGCAGGTCGCGTGATGGAAGTATTACTGTTTTTGGTACGGGCACATCTATTTTGGTTGCCAGGCAGTTGTTGAAGAATTTTTCATCGGCACTCCACCAGAAAGGATTGTTGATGACCGTGGTTCCGCAAAGTGCCGCATTTTTTAAATAGGCACGGTAAAAGGGTACATCCTGCGATATGCGGTCGAATATAACGGCATAACCGGATGGCTCGCCCTGCATAACCTTATCTATGCGAACAGGCTCGGCCATAATACCTTCTACATTTTTACTGTTAACCCTTTCAACAAAGGCTTCCGGAAAACTTCTTTCCTTACCAAATAATACACCTATTTTCTTCATAACGCTGGTTTTAATAAGTTTTTGATTGTTTTGATATGTAAAATGCTAATGAAATCAAATATATTTTGTAAGCGCCAATAAAACAAATTATGTTTTAGGTCCGTGGAGTACCATTTGCAGGCACTTAAATAAGTTTTATGGTAAAACGAAAACATAAATAAAGGGGTTTTTCTTATATTTGAATATATGTCAGCATACAATACAACCAACATCCTGGTTGAGAAACATATTATTTTTTCCCGGTTTTTGAAACGTGAAGTGATCATTGATTTTTATTTTCCCCCCAAAACAACAGACCCGTCTAACCTGAGCCTTTTACTGATCAATGACGGGCAGGACCTGGTGACCATGAAGTTTGAAGAGATACTGGATGATCTGTATGAAACAGGGGCCATAAGCAACCTGTTTTGCGTGGGCATACACTGTGCACCGGACCGTAAAAATGAATATGGTACGGCAAAATACCTCGATTATAAAGGGCGTGGTGCCAAGGCCGCCTTCTATACCAGGTTTATCCTGGCCGAACTGATGCCATATATCCGTAAGGCCTTATTTATTTATTCATTTAAGGAAAAATGTTTTGCAGGTTTTTCGCTGGGCGGATTATGTGCACTGGATATTGTATGGAACCATCCCCGGGAATTCAGTAAAGCCGGTGTGTTCAGCGGGTCGTTGTGGTGGAGGGATAAGGACCAGGATGATGCTGATTTTGATGAAAGCATAAACCGCATCATGCACCGCCAGGTAAAGGAAGATAAACACAGTTACCCCTGGCTTAAATTTTATTTTGAAGTGGGTACGCTGGATGAAACAGCCGACCGCAACAATAACGGCATCATTGATTCCATTGATGATACACTGGATCTGATAGAGATATTGACCAATAAGGGATATGATAAGAAGAAAGATATCAGGTACCGGCAATTGGATGATGGACGGCATGATGTACCAACCTGGGCCAGGGCATTTCCTGATTTTTTGATATGGGGATGGGGGGATTAGTTGTTAGTTGTTAGTTCTTAGTTCTTAGTTGTTAGTTCTTAGTTTTTAGTTCGGAGGCGGGAGTTTGGAGGCAGAATGATGAAATGAATTTTTGTGCTATAGTTTTTTAAATAACTGATCCAGATATAAAAAAAGGAGGCTGCCGGTAAAATGGCAGCCTCCTTTGTATTGAATTCAGTTTGTATTAAAAGCTTAACCTGATACCTAACTGGCTTGTCCACCTGGAGCTATTAAACACCCCATCTGATACATTGTAGGGCCGGCCATTGGCAGGAGCGGTAAACCTGTATTGCGGGGTAAGGTTGGTAGCACTTACATAACCGGTAAAATCAAGTATGATCGACTGGTCGTTGGTTGCAAAATACTGCCTTCCTGCTGTTCTGCTGATGAAGTTTGTGAAATTAAAGATATCGTAAGTGATCTGCAACTGATAGGTTTTGGCACCCAGTTTCAGGTTCAGGTCCTGCTGTAATTTCAAATCAAGGATATGTGTAAATGGAGTACGGGCACCATTACGTTCTGCATATTGTCCGCGGCGCTTTTTCAGATACTTGTCGCTTTCAATGAATGCATCAAACAGGTCTCTTTGCTGTTGCGGGGTATAAGTAACACCGGCAACCGTATTGTTTACAAAAACCATATTGCTTAATTGAGCCTTGGTAGGTACAAAGATCAGGTCATTGGTTTCAAAATTATCCAGGTCACGTATTAAACCCCTGTTCAGCACATAACTGTAAGAATTACCGCTTTGTCCGTTGTACACCAGTGATATGGTGGTGGCCAGTTTCTTATTTAAATAAGTGAATTTTTTGGCTACATAGGCATTCACCCTGTGTCCGGGATCAAAGTCACTGGTAGACAGTACCATGTTGTTTCTGCCATTAACGGTTTCCATGAAACGCCATTGTGAATTATTTTGAGAACTGGTTCCTTCATTTAACACAATAGAATTACCGAATGTATAGTTAGCATTAACTGCCCAGTTGTTATCCCAGCTCTTGTCCAGTGTAGTGGTAAAATTGTAAGAGAAACCTTTTTTACCCGAGCTGTTGCTTAATAAATAAATTCCGGTGTAAGGATTGGTGCCGTTGGCCCTGAAAGGGATTTGCCTGGTGAAGTTGCCGGATAAAGAATATACATCCCTTACATCAACACCTACTGATTTCAGGTTAGCGGGCAAAATATCAACCCTTTTGTAATCAATTTCATTGATATTTTTGGTGAATACGGCCTCAAAAGACAGTTTCCATTTTTTGCCCAGCTGTTTGTCAACAGCCACTGATGTTCTGAAGATCTTGTTCATCCTGAAATCTTTGGCAATAAGATCAACCTGGCCCGAAGGTACCGGAACGTTAATTCCAAAGTTGGAAGCTACGTATTGTCCAAACGGATCGGCCCTGAATGCCACGTTGCTGCTGGCAATACCTGCAAGGCTGATGCCATTGTTATTATATACACCACCTGGCCATACCAAAGGCACACGGCCTGTGAACAAGCCCATTCCGCCACGAACCACAACGCCTTCCTGAGGTATTTTATATACAAAACCAACTCTTGGATTAAAAGACCATTTAGGACTGGAGATCTGTCCTGAGCGGGCTCCTTTCATATCATGATACTGAGAGATCTTAGAAAGTGCAGAATCATTAAAGAACTGGTCTGTTTTTGGAGTGGTTAAAAACTTGGTATTATCAGCCCTTAAACCCAGTGTTACGGTTAAATTGCTGTTCACCTTTATCTCATCACCAATAAAGAAACCTAAACGTAAGGTATTGAATTTTGCTGCAGCGTTAATGGATGCATCACCGCTGGTGCCTACGGGGTCAAGCAGGGAATAGGTTCTGTTATAAGTTGCAGCATTGCCGCCAGCCAGGAATGTGGCTAAATTGGGAAACACATAAGAACCATAATTCTGACGGATGAATATATTGGTTGATTTGCTGATCTCATTGTCGGTACCTATAGAGAAGGTATGTTTTCTCCTGGAGTATTTAAATACATCAAAAAACGCCAGGTTATTTTGTTTTAAGTAGTTACCGGTAGAAAATTCTTCAGTACCAAAAATAATATTTCCGGTACCATCATTGATGGTTACCCTTGGAAACGGATTTCCCATAGCGCCCCGGTCATCTACCACATTGGTCATGGTGATCAATAATTTGTTATTGGCATTGTTGTTGAATTTTGAATTTAATTCAAGTGATCCCGAATGCGTAGTGGTAGGAAATTCAAAACCATTGTTTAAGAAGTTAATGGTTGAATTGCTGCTTCTAGATGTGTTGTTACGGAAACCATCGTTATACCTGTAACTTGCGCTCAGCTTGTGTTTTTGGCTGATGTTCCAGTCAATTTTTGCGGCAACCCTGTTAGCTTCCACTTTTTCGGGGTTATCTATATAACCACCTGCGTCATATCCAAAACTGGTTTTCAGGTAATTGGAAAGTGTTTCGAGGTTAGCCTGGTTGGATGCACCGGTATAGGCTGAAAAATCAAATGGCTGAGGCCTTTTATCTCTTTGAACTTCTCCATTAATGAAGAAAAACAATTTGTTCTTGATGATGGGGCCGCCTACACGAAAACCAATGGTTTTGTTACTGAAATCGGAAAGCCTGGTGGCTGCACTTTTTGCAACGGCCGGTGTTTTTCCGGATAGATTTTCGTTACGGAAGAAATAGTAAACTGAACCCGATAAATTGTTGGTTCCGCTGCGGGTAATGGCATTGATACCACCACCGGTGAAATTACCCAACGAAGCATCGTATGGGGCAAGCACTACCTGGAACTGGTCAATGGCATCTATTGAAATGGGGGCTATTCCAGCCTGGCCACCATTGGTACCAGAAGCAGCAAGACCAAACACATCGTTGTTTACAGCACCATCAATATAAAATGAATTGTAGCGGTTATTTTGGCCTGCCAGGGAAACACCACCGTCGCCGGTAATTTTTGCCTGAGGAACAAACCTTAAATAATCAGAAACATTTCTTCCTACAGTAGGCAGGTTGGCCATTTTATCTCTGCCAATACTGGTTTCTGTGCCCCCTTTACCCGAAGTTTGAACTGCCCTTGCAGCTACTACTACCTCAGCTAAGTTGGCTGATGTTTCAAGCAACTCAAAATTCTCATTTAAAGTCTCACCCAGGGAAAGGTAAATACCTTCCCGGGTAATGGTTTTATAGCCAACAAAGGACACATTGATGGTATAAGGACCACCCGGATTCATGTTGCTGATATTATATGCACCCCCTTTTCTGGAAGAAGTGGAATAATTAGTACCTGTTGGTGTATGTAATGCAGTAATGGTTGCTCCGGCCATATCTGCGCCTTTCATCGTTTTTACTGTGCCACTCATACTACTGGTGGTAACCTGGGAAATACCAGTAAGACTGATTGCCAAAACAGCAATAAATAAAGGAACGATTCTTTTCATGCTCATAATAGTTTGTTTTTACGGAGGCAAAGAAACTAAATAAAAGCCGAATTCTGTTAACTTTTATTAACAAATTATAAGGAATTGCCAAGTTCCGTTTTCGGGCAATTGCAGTTGTAAAATCCATAACCAAAATATAACCTTCCATTACGCCGGCAAACACTTGCAGGGCAAAAAATAATAATATTCGGGTGCTGAATGGTAGATAATTTAGGCTTCCGGAAATAAATATAATAAATAAATACAATATATATTATTAATGCACTTCCGGTATATCCCTTAACAGGGGGCATTGGGTAAGCCAAAAACCATCCGGCGGGATTAAATATTATTTTTACCAAATCCGAAAGAACAGGCACTTGAATTCCCGTTAACTTTGCCGGATAAATTACAGATATGTTAGACAGTATTGAAAGTGCTATTGAAGATCTAAAAAAGGGCAAACTTATTATAGTGGTAGATGATGAGGACCGTGAAAATGAAGGGGATTTTATTACGGCTGCGGAAAATGCCACGCCCGAAGTGATCAATTTTATGAGCACCCACGGAAGGGGGCTCATCTGTGCTTCCTTAACCGAAGAACGTTGTGCCGAACTGAAACTGCAGCCCATGGTTGCCGATAATACATCGCTGCACGAAACCGCCTTTACCGTTAGCATTGATCTGCTTGGAAATGGCTGTACAACGGGCATTTCGGCGCAGGACAGGTCAAAGACCATTAAAGCACTGGTAAACCCGGACACCAAAGCCGAAGACCTGGGCAGGCCGGGCCATATTTTTCCTTTAAAAGCAAAAAAAGGAGGCGTCTTACGCCGTTCGGGGCATACCGAAGCTACCATTGATATGAGCCGGCTTGCAGGCTTTGCACCGGCAGGGGTACTGGTGGAGATCATGAATGAGGACGGCAGTATGGCCCGATTACCGCAGTTAATGGACACTGCAAAAAAATTCGACCTGAAACTGATCTCCATCAAAGACCTGATCGAATACCGCCTGCAGCATGAAACCCTCATCAAAGAAGCCGTTCGGGTATTTATGCCCACCAAATACGGCAGTTTTGAGCTGATCGCTTTTGAGCAGGTTAATACCGGCGAGGTACACCTGGCACTTAAAAAAGGCGAATGGCAAAAAGACGAACCGGTTTTGGTACGGGTGCACAGCAGCTGCATGACCGGCGATATACTGGGCTCGCTGCGCTGCGATTGCGGCGATCAGCTGCACCATGCTTTAAAAATGGTGGAACAGGCCGGAAAGGGATTGGTACTATATATGAACCAGGAAGGACGGGGAATTGGCCTGTTAAATAAACTGAAAGCCTACAAACTGCAGGAGCAGGGGCTTGATACCGTGGAAGCCAACCTGGAACTGGGTTTTGAAATGGATGGCCGCGATTATGGCGTTGGTGCACAGATACTGCGCCACCTGGGTGTAAGCAAAATGAAACTGATGAGCAATAACCCCCGTAAACGTGCCGGGCTGCTGGGTTATGGTTTGGAAGTGGTTGAAAATGTACAGATTGAAATAGCACCCAATCCGCATAATGAAAAATACCTGCAGACAAAAAAAGATAAGATGGGGCATGAGATCCTGGCAGGGGGTGTTGATGCCGGAGGCGGGAGTTTGTAGTCGGGAGGCGGGAGTTCGAAGTTGGGAGGCTGGAGGCGGGAGTTTTTAGTTCTTAGTTCTTAGTGGTACGTATGCCCTAACCATCTCAATACTTGCTACCTGCTACTTGCTACCTGCTACTTACTACTCGGCATAAACGCCATTATTCCTTTTTTTCATTAATAAGCTGATTTTTTCTTTTCTCCCGGTTGGGTGCGATCAGATCAGTAAGGTTATCAAAATCCTTGCGGTAAGATAATTTAACACCCGACCTGTTTCTTTGACCCTGCGTAAGATCCACACTGGTGCGGTTAAAACCAATTACCTTTAAAGAGCCGTCCTTATTAAGCGACCATTCTATATTGATATCCGGGGTAAACAATCCTTTTTTATTCAGCTGGGCATACGGATTATTATAATCGAGGGTTCCGCCGATCAGCACGGTAAGCCGGCTGCTTAATACCAGCTTTAAGCCCGCACTTAAATTAGCCTGTAACAATGCGGCTTTGCTTTGCAGGTCCAGGCTGGAACTGAAATCAATATAGGTAGAAACAACCCCGCTGGTGGCTTTAAGCAGTTCTTTATTAAACAGATTGGTGAGCCAGCCCGAAACGATGCCTCCAATGGTACTTGTGGCAATGCCAATGGTATTGCCACCGGTTATAAAACCCTGGTTTTGGTCAACAGAAATAAAAGAATTGAAAATTAAAATACTGGCCACCTGCTTGTTCATTTCCGTTTCATCATTCTTCAGGGCTTCCAGTTTATTGTTTACAAACAGGTCTTTGCTTCTTTCGCTGGTTGGTGGCAGGCGGAATTCAAATTTAATGATGGGTTTATTCAGCACACCCGTTAAATGGGCAATAATGGTTATATTTTCCCTTTGTTTTATAGTTGAACTTAAATTGCTGAGGTCTACTTTTTTTGCCAGGTATTCAGCATTAATATTTATCTGTGCCAGGTAGGGGTCTCCGTTCCAGGTAATGGAAGAGCCATCCAGTATGTTGAAATATTTTTGTAAAAAGGTCTGAAAATTAAATTTGTATTCACCGGCAGTGATATCATACCGCCCCCTGATGCTTAAGGGTTCTTTGCTGCCCACCACAATATTTAAAGAACCATTGCCTCTTCCTTTAATGATATCGCCGGTGGTTTCATCCAGTATCACATCGATCTTACAGGCCGGGTTTGCCTTTAAATTCATGTTCACTAAAAAGCTGGATTCTTTTTTGCCCTTGAATTCATCTTCCATTTTGGCTCCGTACTCTATAAAATCAATATAATCGATCTTGCCGTATTCCTGGCTGCTGCTGCTGGTGGGTATAAAAATATGGCTGCTGTCAACCGCCGATGGTTCGCCGGTAATGTTCATCCGCATATCGGTAACAGGCCCGTTCAGGGTCATTAAAGCTTTGCCGATCACTTTTCCGTAAAACTGGCTGTTGTCTTTTTTGCCGGTATTCAGTAAAAGCATTTTACCGGTTTCAAAACGGATGTTTTCAAACCCGAAATCATTAAAAAAATGATGTTGTAATTTACCGCTGGCTGTACCGGTATTGTTCAGGGTATCCCGCAACTGAATGAGGCCAAAATCAATTTCATCCGGTTTGAACAGGAGGGTTTCGTTGCTGAACCTGTATTTACACTGGGTATATATGATCTTCAATTCGCCCTCGGTAATGTTAACGGTACCGGTTACATAGGGATGATCGGGCCCGCTGTATACCTTAAGGTCCTGCGTATTGATATTCCCTTTTATATCGCTGAAAATACCGCCCAGGTAATTGTTTAAAAGGCTGATGTCGAATTTTTCGGCACGCAGGGCAAAGTTCATCCGGTTGGCCAGGGTGTCTTTATAATTATAACTGCCGTCAATGTCAAATTTATTGAGTTCATTATCAGCGTTACCCTTGGCCGTTATAAGTCCTGTTGTTGTATTTACATCGCCCTTTATCTTTACAGTTCCTATTGCTTTGTTATCAAGACTGAAATTTTCTGCTACTGCATCAAATTCAATGATCTGTTTGCCAAAAGGGTCTTTTAAAGTAAGTGTGCCAGTTAAGATACCTTCGAGACTTGGCTCTTTTATAACAAGGGATGTAAAATCGTTGATGTTTACTGTTTTCAGTTTGGCTACCAGGTTGGTATTGCGGGTATCTTTATCCGGTTCGGTAGAGATGACGATCTCCTGGTTATCCTGTGTAAAGCGTACATCATTGGCTGCTATTACAGATTTGCGCAGGGTTATTTCACCATCTTTAGCCAGGCTCCATTTCTTATCATTTAAGATAAAAGAAGAAGGCGCAAAGCTGATCTTTACGCCATCCGTAAACGTTTGCACCCTTGCATTTAACTGGGCATCACTGATGGTTTTACTGGCCGTGGTAGACAGCTGGATATTTGAAATATCATTACCGGAACTCAGGATGAATGTTGTATTGGGAAAATGAAGGCTGTCTGACAGGGAAAAATCCCTTACCGATACAACCGTATTCAGGCTGTCGCGGTTTCCCCTGCCGGTTAATTCAATGCTTTCAAAACTTTTTCCGTCAAAACTGAACTGTGGTACCGAGGCATTGATGTTGAATTCATTTTGAGCCAGCCGGAGGTTGCCCGAAAAGACCGAATTGTCAAATCCGCTTAATCTTTTTTCAAAAAGCTGAACATAACTGTTCACTTCTCTTGTTTTTATAAGGAATGAAAAATCCTGGTCTCCTATATCATAACCGGGGTCTTTAAAATACGATGGGTAATAACGGTTAAGAAAAACCGAAAATGCATCGGGCAGTTCCATTATCCTGAACCGGCCGGTAATATTACACTGCACTTCATTGGATTGTACAGAGAGCGTTTTTCTGCCACTGTCCATAAATGAATTGAGGTTAAAATAGTCGAAAGATAACTGTGTGGAATCATGCAGGAGGGTGGCATTATACATTTTTGCGCTTCCCAGAAAATTATCAATATTGTTGCCTTTAAAATCAAGATTCAAGAGCCCCGATAAAGTAAAAATCCCTTTTGTTATGCGGAGTTGCTGCAGGTTTGCTTTTTGCAGATCGGCAGTAAAATTAAAGGTGGTACTGTCTCCCAGCAGATTTAAAGAACCATTCAGGTTAACTACCTTTAAATTGGGGTCATCAATATCAACCTGGCCTGTAAAAAGGTTTTTTACAAATTTTCCGTTCACCGTGATGTTTTGATAATTGTAGCCGGTAAACGCAAGCTGCTGCACTTTTCCGTCAAAATCCAGGTTAAGGGTCTTTGCAGTAAAGCCCGAGCCTTTAACCTTTCCGTTTAAAGCAATATTTCCCAGCTGGCTGTTATTGATGAGTTTGCCCAGGTTGAATCCACCGGTAGCAATTTTACCCGAATAAGACGGTACCTTGCCAGCGGGCAATTTCATATTTAAATCGGCATTTACATTACCCAGTGCCGTATTGAGGTTGCCATAAGCTACAAAATCATTGATGAAACCGGTGAAATTCCCGGTAAAACGGATATTGCCCAAATTGTACATCTGGCTCAGGCCGGCACCTTTTAAAGAAGGAACAACCGCCACAACATCCTTATAATTGGTTTGCGACCCCGTTGATTTAAAATTGATAAAGGTATTGTTGATATCCGGCAATCCTTTTAATGTGATATCGCCGTTAACCACGCTGTTGTCTGTTTTTAATGTAAACCTGCTGGCAGCCAGGTTGTCGATGGTGCCTTTTGCATTTCCGTTAAAATAGATCAGCCGTTTCCAGGTTTTAAGCGTGGGCGCAAAATAGGCAATGTCATCACTATGTATCTTACTCTTATCAAAATATCCTTCCAGTTTTACCCGGTGTAAAAAATCGCTCATGTCGGCATTGAAATGCTCGTACCGCATGACATAATAATTCCCGATCCTGCTTTTATCCGTTATGATATCCAGGTTATTAAACTCCATCATGGCAGGCGTAAATTTCATGTTGGCCAGCATTTGCTTCACTTCAAATCCGCTTTTTTCGCGGGTGGCCAGATCTACATTGGCCAGTAAAGTATCTTTTGCAAAAAGGATATTGCGGAGTTTGCCGTTGATGGATGAGAAACTTATGTGTTGTCCGTCAAACTGTTCGGTGTAAGCAGCCCGTTCTGTTTCTTTTTCATTGATAAAGGTTCCGTCTTTTAAAAGTATTTCAGCAACACTAAGCTGCCAGCCATCGGGGTTCCACTGTAACTGCCCGGGGGTTGTGATCGTTGTTTTAACAGCACCCGGTATCAGGATCTCTGGTTTTTTTCCGGTGTAATCGTACAAACCAAAAACCGGGCGCTCCATATCGATCTGTTTAATGGCGATGATCTTCTTTGAAAGATCGATCTCATCGGTAACCAGGTACATTTTTTTCAAAGAACCTTTCATATCCTGTCCGATCCATCCATCAACCCGGTTAAATAAAATGTTATCAAGTTCAAGTATTTTCAGGTCAAACTCCAGGTTGTTTTTGCTGCTGCTTTTTTTTGTTTTGGGCACCGAAAAATAGTCAACCAGAAACTGGTAGTTCCATACCGAATCGGTGCGGTTCATATGGATATAGGTATTGGTAAGGCCAATGTATTTAAGTACCGGTTTGTCTTTTAAAAAAAACCAATCGGTAATCCTTACTTTTAAAATGCCTGCATACAACAGGGTGTCTTTTTTTTGGTCTTCAATCAAAACCCCTTCAAGCAGCATCTTGTTAAATAAATCAAAATCTACGTGCTTTACCTGCACTTTGGTGTTTAACTCCTGCGATAAAAAATGAGATGCTTTGGTCACCAGCCAGTTTTGTACCCGGGTTGTTTGCAGCAAACCCCAGGTTGAAAAAATAAGCAAAACAAGAAAAGACAAAAAGGCGATCTTATGCCGGGCTTTATTAAGCACAATGCCAAACAGCAAAGCCCATACCAGCAAGGATAAAACGAATAAAACCTTGGAAGCAGAAAATACAAATAAAAAGATAGCAGCTAAGGCCACCCAAAACAGGGGGATAAGCAAAAGCCATTTTAATATGTTGACAAACTGGCGCAGCGTTGATTATTAGGTGTAAAAATAGCTATTCAATTTTGTAAAGGCAAATACAGTACCAAACTTACATCAATTTTCAAGGGCAAAACAGCTGCTGCGATCAGGTGCCGGATTTCATTTGTGCATTGAACTGATCCGAATGGCCTTTTGCGATGGAAAGATTTTGCCATTGTTCATTTTTAATGATCCTGGCCAGGTATACGATTTGCCCCACATGATAAGGATAGTGCGCCATCTGGCGGTTTATGGCATCAATTACCAGCAGGCCTTCGCCGCGTATATAAATCGTTTTCAGCAGGTCTTCGCCGGTTAAGGTGTTTAGTGCAAGTAACAAACAATCCCAGCCCTTTTGCCAGTGATCAAGCAGTTGTTGTTTTGTTAAATGTTGTTCCTCAAATTCTGTATCCCGGTTACGTCCCTCTTTTTCGCCATCGGTGGTTAAAAAATCCGTCCAGCGGCTCAGCATATTACCTGCCATGTGCTGTATGATGATGGCAATGGAGTTGCTTTCGTTATTGGGCGTAAAATGAAAATCTGCATCATTCAGCTGGGTAAATGTTTTATCGCCCAGTTCCTTGTAATAAGCTAACCGCTTAACTGCACTGTTTATAAATTCGTTTTCCAAATTCATTTTAAAAGGGATTGTATAAAAACTAAAAACTAAGAACTAAAAACTAAGAACTAAAAATTCCGAACTAAAAACTCCGAACTCCCGCCTCCCTAATACCCCCTTGCATCATCATCGCCCCTTTTGTCTCCAATGGCTATTATTTTTCTTTTGGCAGTGGAAGCATTTTTTATCTGGATCACTTCTGTGCGGCCAATGGCCTCCCTTTCTTTTATTACATATCCCATAGCTTTCAGTTGCATCCTGGTGGTTTGTGCAAAATCCTTTTCCACATAAAGTATATCGGGTAGCCACTGGTGATGAAACTTGGGTTTGTTCACCGCATCACCGGCCTCCATATTAAATTCCAGCATATTCACCAGGGTTTGAAATACACTGGTGGGAATGGTAGTGCCACCGGGTGTGCCCACTACCAGGTAGGGTAACCCGTTTTTTAACACAATGGTTGGGGTCATGCTGCTCAACATTCTTTTACCGGGTTCAATGGAATTTTTATCATTGCCTATGGCACCATACATATTGGGTACGCCGGGTTTTACACTAAAATCATCCATTTCATTATTTAGCAAAAAACCTGCGCCGCTTACCACGGTGCGGCTTCCGTAACCGTCATTTAATGTGGTGGTAACGGCAACTGCGTTGCCATAGGCATCTGCCACACCCAGGTGTGTTGTTTCTTCGCTTTCCTTAATGATGCCGGCACCGGTGGTTTTACTGTTACCTGCTTTGCCGGGTTCATAATCTTTCATGCGTTCTTTTAAATAGGCCGGGCTTACCAGTGTTTTTACCGGCACTTTTACAAAATCTTCATCGCCTAAAAACTCGCCACGGTCGGCAAAGGCCCTGCGCTCTGCTTCGGCCATCAATTGCACCGAGGCCGCTGTTTGAAACTGCATGGCCGCAATATTCCGGTCCTCGATCATCTTCATCATTTGCTGTAAAATAATGCCACCGCTGCTGGGCAGGGGCATGGTGATTACCTGGTACCCTTTATAAGAGAAACCAAAGGCCGCTCTTTCTTTTGCCTGGTAGTTTTTTAAATCATCCAGCGAAATAATTCCGGGCTGTCCGGCAGGCAGGTTTTTCCCTCTCTGCATTTCGGCAACAATAAGCCTTGCGGTTTCGCCTTCATAAAAACCTTTTTGCCCGTTATCCCTGATGCGTTTTAAAGTATTGGCCAACTCTGTTTGTATCAATATATCGCCCGCTTTCCATGCTGTTTCTTTTACAAATGCCACTGCCCCTGTATTCAATGCAACAAATTCTTTTTTGGTGCTGTTGAACGATGCAGCCTGGGAAGCCGTAAGGGCAAATCCTTTTTCGGCCAGTTCAATAGCGGGTTGTATTAATGTTTTAAAAGGAAGTTTTGCATATTTCATGCTGGCAAATAATCCGGCAACGGTACCCGGCACCCCGGCGGCCAAATGGCCATCCTGTGATAAATGCAACAGCGGGTTACCGGCAGTATCCAGATACATATCCCGGGTAGCTTTACCGGGCGCTTTTTCACGATAATCCAATGTGATATTTTGCCCGTTTTTTAAATGCGCCACCATAAATCCACCACCACCAATATTACCGGCTCCGGGGTATACAACGGCCAATGCCAGTTGTGTGGCAATAGCTGCATCAATGGCATTGCCTCCTTTTTTTAAAATGGACAATCCCACCATGCTGGCCAGAGGATGAGCCGATACAACCGCACCTTTGCTGCAGTGTATATTTTTTTGAATGGAATATCCCCGGCTGTCGATCTTTTGTGCCTGTGTATAAATTGCAGTGCAGGAAAGGATAAAAAGGAGGGAACTAAAAAATGACTTATTAAAATGCATGATGAATATTTTTCCGAATTTACCTGATTACCCGCAGATATGCTGCATCTCATGACTATTTTGTTTTCTGCAGTTAAAGACTGATATTCATATATTGGATAAGTGGAAGATGCAAGTCGGCATCTTTCTTTATTTTCACCTATATTTCTGCTGGGTTATGATCATATTTGCTGAAATTTTATTTTTTACCTGATTAAAATCATACCATGAATTTAAGACTTCGCTTGTGCTGGCTGCTTTTAATAAGTAATGGCTTATTTGCACAGTTAAAATCGCCCGATGAATACCTGGGATATACCCTGGGCAGCAAATTCACTCCTCATTATAAAATTGTACAATACTTTAACCAGGCTGCAGCATCGGTGCCGCAGATGATGAAACTGGAACAATACGGCTCAACGCATGAAGGGCGCGAACTGTTGCTGGCTGTCATTTCTTCACCCGAAAATATGGCCAGGATCGATGAGATCAGGAAAAATAATTTACGCCTTACCGGTATGTTAACCGATAAACCGGCAGTAACAGGCCAGCCGGCCATTGTATGGCTTAGTTACAATGTACATGGCAACGAAGCCAGTTCATCCGAAGTATCCATGAAAACCTTGTATGAATTGCTGAGTCCAGCAAACCCGCAAACAAAAAACTGGTTAAAGAACACCGTCATCATTATTGACCCCTGCCTGAACCCCGATGGCAGGGACCGTTATGTAAACTGGTTTAATCAGATGGTGGGTAAAAATGCCGATGCCAACCTGGCATCCCGCGAACACAGCGAACCCTGGCCGGGTGGCCGGGTAAACCATTATTATTTTGACCTGAACCGCGACTGGGCCTGGCAAACACAGGTAGAAACGCAGGGCAGGATAAAAAGATACAATGCCTGGATGCCGCAGATACATTGCGATTTTCACGAGCAGGGGATCAATAGCCCTTACTATTTTGCACCCGCAGCAGAACCGTTTCATGAAGTGATCACCAAATGGCAAAGGGATTTTCAATATACCATTGGAAAAAATCATGCAAAGTATTTTGATGCCAATGGCTGGATGTATTTTACAAAAGAAGTATTCGATCTTTTTTACCCGGCTTACGGAGACACTTACCCAACTTACAACGGAGCCATTGGAATGACCTACGAGCAGGCAGGCCATAGCCAGGGCGGATTGGCTGTGGTAACCAATGATGGAGATACGCTTGGTTTAACAGACCGGGTTGCCCATCATTTTACCACCAGCATGAGTACCATTGAAATGGCTTCGCAACATGCAGATAAACTGACCAGTGAATTCAAAAAATATTTTGATGAAGGAAATACCAACGGAACAGGAACATATAAAACCTATGTGATCACAGAAACCAACGCCGGCAGGAGAGAGGCCCTGCGCAATTTTTTTGAAATAAACGGAATTAATTATGGCAGCGCAAGTGGTGCTTCCATTAAGGGATATAATTATTTTACAGGCAAAGAAGAAACATTTACTGCCGCCAACAGCCTGGCTGTATCTGCATTGCAACCTAAATCTGCATTGGTAAAAGTATTGTTTGAACCGCAGTCAAAATTATCGGATTCGCTTACCTATGATATTACCGCCTGGAGTTTGCCCTTTGTTTACGGTTCACAGAGTTATGCGGTAAAGGAAAAACTGCCGCTTGGCAATTACAGCAGCCCCGGTAAAAATGCACTTTTATCAGCTACCGGTTACGGGTACCTGGTCAATTACAATTCGTTTGCCGATGTTAAGTTTTTGGCAGCCCTGTTAAAAGCAAATATAAAAGTACGCTTTGCCGAAAAGGATTTTACATTTAATGGCAGGGCTTTTCAAAAAGGCACCCTTATTGTGTTAAAAAAAGGCAATGAAGATAAAATGCCCGAATTTACCAACCTGGCTCAAACGCATCATGCAGGGGTAACTATGGTTAACAGCGGGTTTGTAGAGGCCGGTTTTGATTTTGGCAGCGATAAGGTGCGCCTGGTTAAAAAGCCTGTGGTGGCTTTATTAACCGGTAAGGATGTAAATCCCAATGCTGCCGGTGAAGTATGGCATTTGTTTGATCAGCAAATGAATTACCCGGTAAGTTTGATCAATGCTGAAGAGGTTAACGGCAGTTCATTGAAAGGCATAGATGTTTTGATCATGCCTGATGGCCGGTATGAATTTTTAAAAGATAAGGAAGCCGCTGCCGAAATTAAAATGTGGGTACAGCAGGGCGGTAAAATGATCGTGCTGGAAAATGCAGTGGCACAGCTTGCAGGTGCTGATTGGGGTATTAAACTTAAAAAGGGCGATGATGATGACAGGAAAGAGGATAAAAAAGATGACAAGCAGTTGTATGCCGATCTGAAGCGTTACGAGAACCGCGAAAGGGATGGTATTGTGAATTTTATTCCCGGTGCCATTTATAAAGTGGAACTCGATAATTCGCACCCGTTGTCATTTGGATATGGCAATCATTATTTCGGATTAAAGCTCAATGGTAATTTATACAGCTTTATGAAAGACGGCTGGAATGTGGGCGTTATTAAAAAAGAAAATCAGGTTGCCGGATTTGTTGGAAGTATGATCCGTGAAAAAATAAAAGACGGGTCTGTTATTGGCGTGATGCCCATGGGAAGCGGCGCTGTTGTGTTCTTTGCCGATGATCCAGTCTTTCGTAATTTTTGGGAGAATGGGAAAATGCTGCTGGCCAATGCGGTGTTTTTGGTGGGACAGTAGTAGATAATAGTTAATAGTCATTAGTCAATGGTCAATAGTCATTAGTCATTAGTCAATAGTAAAGCCTAAATATATTTTATGATCAAGAAACTGGTTGCTGCATTTTTAATTTTTAATTTTTCATTTTTAATTTCTCATGCTCAAGCCCCAAAATCATATACATCCTCCGAAATATTATTGCAGCTCAAAAAACTCAATGTGTTGGGTTCGGTATTATACATAGCCGCTCACCCGGATGATGAGAATACCCGTTTGCTGGCATACCTGGCCAATGAAAAATTATACCGAACCGGCTATTTAAGTTTAACCCGTGGTGATGGCGGACAAAATTTAATTGGCGATGAGCAGGGTGTTGACCTGGGTTTGATACGTACACAGGAGTTGCTGGCTGCCCGCCGCATCGACGGAGCAGAGCAGTTCTTCAGCCGGGCATTTGATTTCGGGTACAGCAAAAGCCCCGAAGAAGCCCTGAAATTCTGGGGACATGATAAAATACTGAGCGATGTGGTATGGGTGATCAGAAAATTTAAACCTGATGTGATCATCACCCGTTTTCCCACCACCGGCGAAGGCGGGCATGGGCATCACACCGCCTCTGGTATGCTTGGTGTGGAAGCCTTTGATGCGGCTGCAGACCCAACCCGTTTTCCGGAGCAGCTAACCCGGGGTGTTGGTGTTTGGCAGGCCAAAAGGATTTTATGGAACAGTTTTAATTTTGGCGGTACAAATACGCAGCGTGAAGATCATTTTAAAATGGAATGCGGCGATTATAATCCCATGCTTGGTAAAAGTTATGGCGAGATCGCTGCTGCCAGCCGCAGCCAGCACAGGAGCCAGGGCTTTGGTGTGCCGGCACAAAGAGGCAGTGTTACCGAATATTTAAAAACCATTAAAGGAACCCCGCCGGTAAATGACCTGTTTGATGAAGTAGACATCAGCTGGAACAGAATTGCCGAAGCTTCAGTAACCAAAACAGTAAACAGGATCATCGAAAAATTTGATATGGCTCAGCCCTACAAATCAGTTCCTGCATTGGTTAACCTGTACAAAAGCCTGGAAACAGGTAAAGATGATTACTGGAGAGAACAGAAATTAAAAGCTGTAAAAGAGATCATCGAACACTGCAGCGGTTTATTTATGGATGCTACTACCAATACCCGGTATGCCATACCAAACGACAGTTTGAAAATAAACCTGGTGGTAAACAACCGCACCGGAGCCAATATTTTAAGCGCCGATGCCCGTATAGATAATGAATACATCATTTTTGATCAGTTAAAGAAAAACATAAACTCGGTTCAAAACCATACAGTGTATTTAAGATCCGGTACAAAACTTACACAACCTTACTGGCTGCAAAACCCAATGGAGAAGGGCAGTTTTAATGTTACCGATCAGCAACTGATCGGCAAGGCCGAGAATGATCCGTTCAGCATTGAATTCAGTATGATGATAGAAGGCAAAGAATTTAAATTCACAAAACCGATACGTTATAAGTATACCGACCCGGTGAAGGGCGAGTTATATCAGCCGGTTAATATTATACCTTCTTTTTCGGTAAGAACAATACCTAAGCTGGGTATAAACAGCAGCTCCAATGATTGGGAAGTAAAATCATTTAAAGATAAAAACCCTTTTAAGAGTTATGTTAAAACAGAAAAGTCAAGATCCGTTGTTGGATACAATAATGATACTGTACTTGCGAAGGGGCAGGGTTTAAAATTATTCGACAAGCCACAAATGCGTGAGGTTCCGCTTTATGATAAAACACAATATTTTACATATCATGATACATTGTTCCAGGAAAATGGAAATCCTTATTTGGGACTTCATCAAATAGAATACGATCATATTCCTTTTATCAGTTACACCCAGCCGGAAGTATTTACTTCCAGATATTTTGATCTGAAGACTGAAGGAAATTTAGTAGGATATATACCCGGCGCAGGCGATAAGGTTCCCGAAGCTTTGCTGGCCATGGGTTACAAAGTAGTAACCCTTAAAGAACAGGATATCACGGCTGCAAACCTGAAACAGTTTGATGCCATTGTTACCGGTGTGCGGGCATACAATACCAATGAGTGGATGAACAATGTGTACACCGGGCTGATGGATTATGTTAAGGATGGCGGGGTATTGCTGGTGCAATATAATACCAGTAACCAGATAGGTCCGGTTAAAGCAAAAATATCGCCTTACCCGTTTAATATCAGCCGGAACCGCATCACGGATGAAGAAGCAAAAGTGAATTTTTTAATTCCCGGCCATCCGGCTTTAAATCATCCAAACAAAATAACCGATACCGATTTTGATGGCTGGATACAGGAACGCAGTATCTATCATGCAGAAAAAATGGATACGGCATTTAAAGCCATTCTGAGCATGAAAGACCCCGGCGAAAAAGAACAGGATGGCAGCCTCATCATTGCCAATTACGGCAAAGGCAGGTTTGTGTACACCGGGCTGGTTTTTTTCAGGGAACTGCCCGCAGGCGTACCAGGGGCATACCGGTTGTTTGCAAATTTAATTGCCAATAAAAGGAATAAGTAAAACCCGCGGCGCCGGTATTGAGCCCGGCAGGAGGGAAGGGTTAATTGTGATAAGCATGAAACAGAAGTTTATGTGGATTTAAAAACGATTGATAAAAATGCAAAACGAAAAGTCATACTGGAATACATGGTACCTGGCGGTATTCGTATTTTTATTGCTGCAGATAATTATTTTCTATTTAATTACTGCTGAATTTAAATAAGACATAACGGTACAAAAAGATAAAGATTCTTAACATTAAAAAAATACAAAAGCTCCTATAGGGGTTTGGGGTTATGAGCGGATTAGACTGGATCATATTATGTGTTACACTGGCAGGTATTGTTTTTTACGGTATCTATAAAAGCCGTACCTCCAAAAACCTGGAAGGTTATTTCTTAAGCAACCGTTCCCTGCCCTGGTACCTGGTGCTATTCAGCATTATGGGTACACAGGCAAGCGCCATTACTTTTTTAACCGGACCCGGACAGGCTTTCAGCGACGGGATGCGTTTTGTGCAATATTATTTTGGACTGCCCCTGGCCATGATCGTTATCTGTATATTTTTTGTGCCGGTGTTCAGCAGGTTAAAAGTTTTTACCGCGTATGAGTTTTTAGAGAACCGTTTTGACCTTAAGACCCGTACACTCACTTCGTTTTTATTTTTATTGTCACGCGGCTTAAGTACGGGCATCAGCATCTTTGCGCCATCCATTGTATTAAGCTCTTTAATGGGCTGGAACATTTATTACACCAACCTGGTAATGGGAGGCATACTTATTATATATACCATGAGCGGGGGAGCCAAGGCCGTGGCGCATACCCAAAAACTGCAGATGATCATTGTGTTTGTTACGCTTTTTATTGTGGGGTACCTGGCGGTTAAATTACTGCCCGATGCCATTGGCTTTACCCAGGCCCTGCAAAAAAGCGGGGAACTGGGCAAGATGAACATCATTACCAGCGGCTTTACTGATACCGGTTTCGACTGGAAGGATAAATACAATATATGGAGCGGGTTGATCGGCGGCTTTTTCCTATCGCTCAGTTATTTTGGAACCGACCACAGCCAGGTAGGCCGTTATCTTACTGCAAAAGATGTAAAGGAAAGCCGCAAGGGATTATTGATGAACGGGCTGGTAAAAGTGCCCATGCAGTTTTTTATACTGCTGATCGGCATACTTATCTTTTCATTTTACCAGTACAATAAAGGCCCGGTTTATTTTGACCAGGTGAGTGTACAGGAAGCAAAGCAAACCGTTAAGAAAGATTCTTTGATCATGCTGGAGGCGCAATATGACCAGGCATTTTTACTGGCCGACAAACGGGAGGCCAATCAGATACGCAAAACATTTGCCGGGGTAATGAAAAGGGCCCTTCCCGAAGATGACCCAAAGGATACCAACTTTATCTTTCTTTGGTTTGTGCGTGAAAACCTGCCCGTTGGATTGATAGGATTGATCTTTGCCATAATTTTTCTGGCTGCCTGGGGCAGTATTGCCGCAGCACTTAATTCGCTGGCGGCCTGCTCGGTGGTTGACTTCCATAAAAAATTCTTTGTAAAAAAAGAAACCGACCTGGAAGATTATAAGGTTGCCCATTGGTACACGCTTGGATGGGGCATTTTTTGTATCATCATTTCCATGTTTGCCTACAATATCGGCAACAGCCTTATTGAGGCGGTGAACATACTGGGTTCCCTTTTTTATGGGGTGATACTGGGCATTTTCCTGGTGGCTTTTGGTATAAAATACATCAGGGGGCATGCGGTATTTTATGCTGCCATCATTTCGGAAATAGGGGTAATTGTGGTGTACAATATGGAGGTTGTTTCCTTTTTGTGGCTCAATGCGATCGGGGCAATCCTGGTCATTGTATTGGCCTTCTTGCTGCAACTTTTAACCAAACAAAAAGCGCTGCAGTAATGCAACGCTTTGTATAAGTATTTGTGATTGATCTATTTTAAGGTCTTCTGCAGGTCCTTGTTCATTTTTATATAATCATCATTCTTGGCAGCAGTTGCAAGTTCCATAGATTTCTTTGAACTCTCCATCGCACCTGCTTTATCGCCCATTTCTTTCTGTATTTTGGCTTTGTACAGCCACATCCAGTATGCCTCTTTATTGCCTTCAATGGCATTGGTCACATTTTCAAGTGCCAGTGGTAAATTCTTATCATATTCATTGTAAAACTGTGCAGCCTGCCAGTAAGGTTTTTTTGCGGTTTTCATGGCCGCATCAATCTGTGCCCTTACTTTATCCAGAAAGCTTGCTACTAGTGGAATGGAAACAGAAGTTCTGTCCCATTTGATCTCCAGGGTGCAGGTGGTGGCTTTCACATCCGAAAATTCCATGGTAAAGGATTCTACTTTCTTTTTGGTTTTTGAAGGGGCCGCATTAAAACGAATCACATCTTCACTTTCTTTGTATCCATCAATACCCCAGTTTTTGAGGCCTTTGTTGATGATGATCTCCCAGGTATCTACTCCGGGAATGGTATACAATACATAAGTACCTGTGTCAAGCTTTTTACCACCCATTTCAACCGGTTCGGTTAAAACAATTTTGGTAGCAGCATTGGCACCGGTTCGCCATAATTTGTTATACGGAACCAGGTCGCCAAAAATTTTGCGGCCCTTAGAGGCCGGCCTGGAGTAGGTTAACTCGATAGTGCCCACGCCAAACTCCTGTTTAACGGTTTGTACCGGTGACGGGGCAGGCATTTTTACCTGTGAGGTACCGGGTATGGCAAAGCCAGCCAGTGCTAAAGCGAATAGTAATATCTTTTTCATATAAAAGTTTTGCACGCAAGGTACATAAATAAGCATTAAAAAAAACGTGGGTTTTTTGAAGCAGATCAGAATTGAAGCCTAACGTTTGCCGAGGTCTTTTTTCCTTTTTTAACTTTCCACTGCGGGCCTTCCAGGATGAGCCGTTTGGCAGCCTCATCATACTCGGCACCCGGCGATTTGTTTATTTTTATATTGGATATGGTTCCGTTTGCTTTCACATCAAAGCTTAATTCCACTTCGCCATGAAAATCGGCTTTTAATTTAGATAGAGGGATATCAAGATTGTTGGCTACATAGGTGTTGTAATTGTCCCACCCATCGGCCGGTTCTACATTTACCACCGCATCATTTAAAAGCCTGGCCCTGCGTATACGCTTGTTGTCGGCCACATCAGCATTGGCCATTACAGCTTTATCTTTAAATGCGGTTTCCACTTCCTGTAAAATGATTTTTGCCTGAGCCTGGTTGCCGCGCAATGAAAATGTTTTGGGCTGGTAGCCCACAGACTTAACTTCTACCTGCAATATACTGTCGGTTGATACCAGCCTTACCATTCCTTTGGCATCGGCATAGGTTCCAAAATTTTCTTTTTTTATAGAGATATTGGTAAAAGGCAGTGGGGTATTATCGGGTGCTACAACCTGGGCGGTAAAGAAGTTATTCAATACTGCTTCTTTTTTGGCATTGGACTGGCTTTTTTGCCTGCTTTGTATGTCAGCTTCTTCAAACAGTTTGGCAGCAGCTTTGTTGTTTTCGGCATTTATTTCTTTGGCCAGATCGGCATTGCCGGCTGCTGATGCCGGCGTATTATTTGACGGAGGAGTTACCGGAACAGGATTATCAATATCAGTTGAAACTATTGCACCGGCAGCAGGTTTTAACTGGGGGGCTGTTGGATCGGCTATATACCGATCATCCGCTGAAACCGGTTTATCCAGTTTGGCCAATGAGCCGGGTAAAGATTTTTTTTCTTCCATGGTTGCCGATGCAGAAGGGTTTAAAGTTTCTGTAACCGATGCCAGGGGTGGTTGTACAGGCAAAACAAGGGTATCTGAGGTGGTCGTATTCACTTTTGCAATGGTAACAGCATCCCTTTTTTCTTCTTTTTTATTTAAAAGTACTGCGAACAGGGCTGCCGTGCCAATAAGGATAACCGCAGCTGCAGCTTTCCACCGGTTATTTTTAGGTTTGTGTAGCGGGATCACTTTGGCCTTGGTTCCTTTGCTGCCGATCTGTTCACGTAAATTAACCAGGTGGTTGTTCCATTCCTGGTCTTTCACCGTTTCATAACCCTCCATGGCCTCTGCTAAAAACGAATCGTCAAGCGCAGCTTTTTCCATGGCATGCATTTGCTGCGGCGAAAGATTGCCTGCCAGGTATTGTTCAATATCCCTTGCGGTGTAAATAATATTTTTTTCTTTATCGCCCATGTATATTTTATAAATTATCCAGCCCCTAACTAAGAACTAAGAACTAAGAACTAAAAACTACGAACTACGAACTACGAACTCCCGCCTCCTAACTCCCGTCTCCCGTCTCCTTCCCATCCATACAAATCTTTAAATTCCGTTTTCCATTCTGAATATAACTCCGCACTTTGTTCCATTCAAACCCGGTTATTTCAGCAATTTCGTTATAGCATTTACTTTCCAGGTAAAACAATTTAACGGTTTGTTGCTGTTCATCGGGCAGGGTATCCATACAATGTTCTAATTTCTTAAAATTTTCTTCTTTTTCCAAAGCCTCGTTGTTCAGATGCGTATTTTCTTCTGAATACATAAACACGGGGTTAAATTCTGTAGTTTTCATGTTTCGGGGGCTTCTCAGCTGCATCAGGCAGTAATTTCTGGCCAATACGTGCAACCAGCCCCTGAAATTGTCTACTTCATGTACCCTTAATTTGGTGTTTAATTCCCCAAATATATCCATTACAGCATCTTTACTGCGTTCGGTGTCTTTAAAATATTTGAGGCAAACACCATAAACCAGCTCCATGTACCGCAGGTATAAGGTACTTAAATGGCTCATTTCGCCTGTGCTTTTAAAAGCAGCAAGCAATTCTTTGTCGGTGGAATTATCCGGAGATATGTTTTTTATAAATGCCAAATACCTAGTCCGCCATCCGGCGGAGAATTAATTGTGTTTTGTAATTAAAATTTTTGTCAGTCATTTTTAATAAATATTGAAAAGACATTCAAATCATCGGTCGCCCAGGTTTCCCGATTATATCGGGCCGGAGGGGGTGTCGCTTTACTCAAAATACACCCTTACGGTTTGATAAAATAGCCTGCTGTTCATGTACTGGCTTTGCTGAAGTTGTTTTTCCGAAAATCCCTGTAAACCCAGCAATCCTGCTGCATTTCCTTTATTGATGGCTATCTCCAGGTATCCGGCAGCGTTAAACAATGCCAGTTTTTCGCCTTCCGGAACATCGGCATAGGTTTCGCTTATCTTATCAATTACCTCATCCCGTTTAAATACAATTTTAAAATTGCGGGATTTCCGCTGTTCTTCAAACTCGTCGTGGTGAATATTTACGATCACGTTCTCAAAATTGTCTATAAAAATGATCTGCCCTTCAATATAATCTTTACCCGACATGGGCCTTAAAGGATTTTTAACATGAATGGAAACACCCGCATCGCCAATGTCCTCCATTTTTTTTCCACCATGCAATTCATTAAATGCCCGGGCAAATACCGAAGCACAGTAGATGGTGTTTTTCTGCTGATCTTTATCCAAAGCCAATGCCACCGTTTTTTGGGGAACTTCTTCCAGGATCATGGTTAATAAACCATTATCGGCACAACCAATAAAATGGCCATTGTGCTCAGCCAGTAAAAGGTGTTCGGGTTTTTCATCAAATAAATTGACCAGAATTAAATGAAAAGACCCTGCAGGAAAGTTTTTTATGGCATTGCGGCAAACATAGGCCGATTGGGGATAATTGAACGGAGAAAGATTGTGTGTGATATCAACCAATGAAAAAGACGGATTGGCTTGTAACAGTTGTCCCTTAACAGCGCCAATCAGAAAATCCTGCTGGCCAATATCGGAGGTAAGGGTTAGTAATGGCATTTTTTATTGTTAGTAGTTAATGGTTGATCGTTGATAGGTTAAAACGTACATCCAGTTGGCGGACAATATTTAACGGATCAACGGTTATCGTACCAGTTCTCCCTGTTTCATAAAGAATTTTTTCACCAGTTTATCGGTGAGCGAAGGAAAGAACCTGTTCATTAAAACCGTTTGCTTTCCTTTAAAAGTGAGTACCAGGGTTCTTTTTCGTTTTTCTATGGCCTGTAAAATATGTGCTGCACATTTTAACGAACTCATCATCTTTCCTTCATCCATCGGGCTTTCGCCCTGCGAACTGCCTTTTTTATTTAATGCCCTGTTGCGGATATTGGAACTGGTAAAACCAGGACAAACCCACATGATATTTACCCCGCTGTCCATCATTTCACTTCTTAAAGCTTCTAAAAAACCATTTACTGCAAATTTACTGGCCGAGTAACCGCTGCGGCCGGGCAAACCCCGGTAGCCTGCAATGGACGAAACCCCCACAATGCTTCCCTTTCGTTCTATAATGGAATTAAGTGCCAGTTTGGTACAATATAATGTTCCCTTAAAGTTGATGTCCATTACTTTTTCAATAACCTCCACATCCAGGTCTTTTACCAGTGCCCTCATGGAAATACCGGCATTATTGATCAGTATATCTATGCCGCCATAAAACCCTATGGTGCTTTCAATAAAGTTTTTACAATCGTTATAACTGCTTACATCGGCTACCATGGTGTGCAGCGATTTACCCGAATGAAGCAGTTGCAGGTCGTACAACTTATCCTGGTTACGGGCACAGGTTGCCACTTTGGCCCCCAGCGGGATCAGGGTATCCACCAATGCTTTGCCAATGCCATCGCTGCCACCGGTAATCACCACTACTTTGTTTTTAAAAAAGTCTTGCATAAAATAGGTATTACAAAAATAGAAGGGCTAACCCTCCAGACACAAATTTACTAAATAATAAACCCCCGCGAACGGGGGAAAGGGCTAACTATAAATTAATTATTGAATATACCCGCATGATTCTGTTTTTTAATGTGCGTAGCTATTTATTACAACAGGAAGGTGATCAAAAATCAGGTTTCAACAACCCGGACCGAGGTAAATTCAGGTCAGTTTGTAAGTCGTTACTGGCAACTTCTTTGCGGCTTGGGGGCAAGTACAAAAGCCATCTAATAAAAAAAGCTTCCATCTTGTGGAAGCTTTGTGAACTGGCAGGGACTCGAACCCTGGGCCCATACATTAAAAGTGTATTGCTCTACCAACTGAGCTACCAATTCATCCGTTATTTCAGGTTATTTCTTTATTCTTTATTTCAGCGTTCAGGGCCTTCCCGGTTAAACCAGTATGCTCTGCCAACTGAACTACCAATTCAGGTAGTTTTTAATTTTTGGATTGCAAAGATAAGGGTATTGAATTAAAAAATTCAGCCTTCATGTTTTTTTTATCAACGCTTATTAAAACATGTTGATAATTAAGTTAAAGCAACATCAAACTGCATCCCCTTACATCACTGTTATCGGCCCTTCCAAGTACCTCAAAACTTTCATTGGTATGTAACCTGCCCACATCGTCGGTGGCAATAAAACAACAGCTGTGTATATTGGCCAGGTCAATTACATTAATAAGGCCTGTTCGCGGTTTGTTTTGGGCATCGGCAGCCATAATAATTTGAAAAGGGTCGTCTTCATCCCTCAATACCACCTTCATCCAGCCGGGGCAATGAAAAATACCATCGCCCTTGGAATAGGCCTGCGATAATAATTCCGTCATACCATATTCTGAATGAACCAGGCTGATGCCCAGCTGCTTTTGTAATTGTGCATGTACTTCGGGCCTGGTCAGTTCTTCACGCCTGCCTTTCATTCCACCGGTTTCCATAACAAGGGTATGCTTTAACTGCATGGGAAAAGCTTCTGCAAAATCAAGCAAGGCATAGGTAACTCCCATTAACAGGGTGGGCAGTTTCAGTAACTCATTATGCAAAATGGTACTGTGTAGTTTCTCATGATCGTATAAATAAAAACCACTTAACGGATTATTGCCTGCTTTAATCAGTTCATCCACCATCAGCACCAGCGAGGAATCTTTCCTTTCCAGGTAAGCCGGCAGCAGGCCAAGGATACATTTATGCTTTGGATGGCCATAAAATTTTTCGAAACAGGTGGTAAAACTTTTTCTGTACAGCGAAAGGTCTTTTACAAAGTGTTTGCTTTTGGTGGCCTGCGTGGTGCCGCTGCTCTCAAAAACGGCAGCGGGTTCAAATTCACCGGTTTTTATGGCATGTGTTTTAAAAAACGATACCGGCAGAAAAGGGATTTTTTTTACAGCATCAACCCCGGCCGGGTTTATGTGTAAACTATCGCAAAATTGGCGGTAAAGGGCATTGTGCCTGTATTGATGGTTAAACAATTCCAGGGCCAGTCCGTTAAAATTTTCTTCACGGGCAGCAAATATCCTTTTTTCGAAGTCCATAGTTTTAACGGCTTGTTTCAGCTGCAATCATTAAATTTGACCTATAAAACACAAAGATGCGATACACTTTACTATTTACCATAGCAATTTTAGGCTTTACCGCCTGTAAAAAAGATAAATATACCTCAGCGCCGCAAATCGAATTTAAATCAATCAGCCCCAATACTGCTTTCAGTAATTTCGGTTGTGCGTTTCAGGATATACCGGTTTTGACCATTCATGTTACCGATGCGGAAGGTGATCTTGGGTTTATTAATGGCAAGGACACTTCCTATGTTTTTATAAAGAACCTGCTTAATAACAAACTCGACTCTGTTAAATTACCGGATCTACTGAATGCGGCAGTCAAAAATTTTTCGGCTGATATTGACATCAGCCTTTGTGATTTTCTGGCTGCCAGTAACAGGCCCAGGCCAAAAACCGATACCTTGTATTTTGAGGTATACATCAGGGATTTTGCCAAGCAGGTCAGCAATACCATCCGCACTGCCGATCCTGTCTTTTACATTACACCTTAATGAAGTGGCTGTATTTTATCTTATCGCATTCCATATTTATTGCTGTTTGTGCGGTAGCCTTAACTTTTCAAACAGCCCTGCTTCTGAAACTGCACATCAGCCTGTATGTTTACGGATTTATATTCTTTGCAACCCTTTGCAGTTATAATTTTTACTGGATCGTAAGTAAAGCAGCTTTTATGTCTGCATCAGGTATACCCGCACTGCTGCGAAATGAAAAAACCGGTTTGATGATCCTTTTTTTATCGGCTGCCGGGGCTTTGTTTTGCTTATTTCAATATCCTTTGCCTGCAGCTTTTATAATCACCTCTTTTTTGCTTACTTGTGTATACACGCTGCCCTTATTGCCATTCAGGCCATTTTTTGTTTTCAGAAAGGCCGGGGTTTTAAAAACAGGGTTACTGGCATTTACCTGGGCCTATGTAACCGTTTTTATACCGCTTCAAAAAACTTACCTGCAGCTAAGCAGTGCCGAATTGTTTGTTTTTACCCGCCGCTTTCTTTTTATGCTGCTGCTTTGTATATTGTTTGATTATCGCGATAAGGCTATTGATAAGGTACGGGGCTTACACAGCCTGGCAACCGTGTTAACACCGGCTCAGTTAAGGGCAGTGGTCTATTTTATTTTTGCGGTACTTTTTACCACTAACTTTTTGTGTCCGTATTATGCCATCACATTTGCCCAGTCTGTGGCACTGCATATTTCCACCCTGGCCCTGCTGGCCGTTTATTTTTATTCCCTTAAAAAACGGGATTATCTTTTTTATTATTTTATTGTAGATGGCATGATGTTATTTTCGGCACTGGCCACTTATATAGCCGGTATTTAAAAAATGAGCGCAGGAATTTACTGCGTAAATTTAAATGCAGTTTAGGCCACGGATTACACGAATTATCCGTGAAAATTCGTGTAATCCGTGGCCAGAAAAAAGACAACGTAGTTTATAAATACTGTTTTTAGGCAGCTTCTAAGTAATTTTGTTGCAAATCAATAATTTTTATGGCAAAAGCAAAAAAAGCAAAAACTGTCCTTACCGATCATTCATACAGTTTTTTAAAAGATTATATCAATAATCCTTCGCCTACAGGTTTTGAAACCAGCGGGCAAAAGTTGTGGCTTGAATATATAAAGCCCTATGTGGATACTACTTTTACCGATCCTTACGGAACTGCGGTAGGGGTTGTTAACCCGGATGCTGCTTTTAAAGTGGTGATTGAAGCCCATGCCGATGAGATCAGCTGGTTTGTAAATTATATCTCTCCCGAAGGCTTGATATACCTGAAGCGGAACGGTGGTGTTGATCACCAGATAGCGCCTTCCATGCGGGTGGTCATTCATGGAAAAAAAGGATTGGTGAAAGCGGTGTTTGGTTGGCCTGCCATTCATACCCGTTTAAATAACGGCGATAAGGAAACACAGCCCAAGGTAGAGAACCTGTTTTTAGATTGCGGGGCCCGCAATAAAAAGGAAGTGGAAGCCCTGGGCGTGCATATTGGCGCTGTGGCAACCTACGAAGATGGCTATGAGGAAATGCCCTACGATTATTTGATCGGCCGCGCTTTTGATAACCGCATCGGCGGTTTTATGATTGCTGAAGTGGCCCGTTTACTGAAGGAAAATAAAAAGAAACTTCCGTTTGGCTTATATGTGGTTAATGCGGTGCAGGAAGAAATTGGTTTGCGTGGTGCCGAGATGATTGCCCGCCGCATAAAACCGGATATTGCCATCATTACTGATGTTACCCATGATACCACTACACCCATGATCAACAAAATGCTGCAAGGCGAATGCAGCTGTGGTAAGGGGCCATCACTTACTTACGGACCGGCAGTACATAATAAACTGCTGGATATTATAAAGGCCACTGCCGAAAAAAATAAGATCGATGTACAGTTCAATACCGTAAGCAGAAGCACCGGTACCGATACCGATTCATTTGCTTATGCCAATGATGGTTGTCCATCGGCTTTGATCTCTATACCACTGCGCTACATGCACACCACGGTGGAGATGCTGCATAAATCGGATATTGAGAACACCATCAAACTGATGTACGAAACATTACTGACGTTGACCCCAAAAACAAAGCTGAGTTATTTTTAAACTATTGGCCTTTTAAACTGTTGTTGATACAGGCTTAACCAAACAAAATGGAAGACAGGTTTACGAAATACTCCAAACTGTACCTACTTATTTTTTTGCTTTTTCTGTGCATCCCGGTGTTTTTGGGTTTGCTCATTGCTGCATTTTACGGCATTTCAAAACTGGTTTCTTCATCAGTGGCAGATATCACGTTTGGGCTTGGTGTGGTTTCGCTGGCGCCGGCCATTTTAATGTCGGTGTATTTTATATTTTTTAAAAGAACACAAAAGCACCCGGCAAAAGCAGTAAAAATTGTATCGCAAATCATATTTGTTGCCGGTTTTTTGATCAGCCTGGGGGTGTTGGTTTTTGATATGATCTCGTTTTTTACCCGGTTCAAAACCGATATAAGCGTTTACTACAGCCTCAGCCTTACTTATCTTGCCGGTAATGTGGCCATGCTTTTTCTCATTGCCATCATACAGGCATTTACCACCAATAAAGAAGTAGATTGGATGAATAAGCACAGGTGATCTTATTAGTTGGGTTTAACATAAAAATTCCCCCTGAAGAATCAGGGGGAATTTCTTTAACCCTTAAAACAACCAACTTGAAACCGTTGATGCTTTATCAACTGTAAATACGCAGGATCCTTACAGATGGTTGGGTGTTAATTAATAATTTTATGTTAAAGCTATATCCAGCACCTGCTGCATATTCTTTACATAATGAAATTTAATGCCTTTGATATACTGCGGATTGATCTCTTCCACATCCTTTTCGTTTTGCCAGCACATGATGATCTCTTTTAAACCGGCACGCCTTGCTGCCAATACTTTTTCTTTGATACCGCCTACAGGTAGTACCTGTCCACGTAAGGTTATTTCACCCGTCATGGCCAGGTAAGGCTTTATTTTGCGGCCGGTAAAAGCACTTGCCAACGCACTCAGCATGGTAATGCCTGCGCTTGGTCCGTCCTTAGGTGTGGCGCCTTCCGGCACATGTATATGCACATCTTTTTTATGAAATATCTCCGGGGAAATGTCTACTTTCCTGCAATTGGCTTCCAGGTAGGTGAGGGCCGTGCTGGCACTTTCCTTCATTACATTACCCAGGTTACCGGTTAATTTCAATTCGCCCTTGCCATCGCTCAGCTGGGTTTCAATAAATAAAATATCACCGCCCACATAGGTCCAGGCCAGCCCAACGGCTACACCGGGCATATTGGCAATTTTATACAGATCGTTGCTATATCTTGGTTTACCCAAAATTTTCTCCACATCATTATTGGTGATGGTGGCTTTTAATTTCCCTTTGATCACCAGCTCTTTTGCCTGGTAACGCATGATGCTGGCAAGTTGCCTGTCCAGTTCCCGTACTCCGCTTTCGCGGGTATAATCCTGGATCATTTTTTCCAGAACCGTATCACTTAGTTTAAAACTATTGTCTTTTAAACCATGCATTTCTTTTTGTTTGGGCATCAAATGGCGCTTGGCAATCTCAATTTTCTCTTCTACAGCATAACCGCTTAAATCTATGATCTCCAATCTGTCACGTAGTGCTGCGGGTATATTGCTTAAGCTGTTTGCGGTGGCTATGAACAGTACTTTACTCAGGTCGTATTCCAGTTCCAGGTAATTGTCGTAAAAGGTATTGTTCTGCTCGGGGTCCAATACTTCAAGCAAGGCAGATGAGGGATCGCCCCGGTGGTCGGAACCCACTTTATCGATCTCGTCCAGGATCATCACCGGGTTGCTCGACTTTACTTTGCGTATGGATTGTAAGATACGGCCGGGCATGGCACCGATATATGTTTTGCGGTGGCCGCGTATTTCGCTTTCATCGTGCAGGCCACCCAGACTTACCCGTACATATTTTCTTTGTATGGCAGCCGCAATGCTTTTACCCAAACTGGTTTTACCAATGCCCGGAGGTCCCAGGAAGCACAGGATGGGGGATTTCATATCGCCCTTTAATTTTAAAACGGCCAGGTATTCTAAAATACGTTCTTTGATTTTCTGCATGCCATAATGATCCTGGTCCAGGATTTTTTTGGCTTTCCTCAAGTCGTATGAATCTTCGGTGTATTCATCCCAGGGCAAATCCAGCATTAAATCAAGGTGATTGTACACAACCGAATAATCGGGCGTAGATGGGTGCATACGCTCCAGTTTCTCTGCGCCTTTGGTAAACATTTCCTTGGCTGCTGCCGGCCATTTTTTGTTCTCGGCCTTCTTCAGCATGTCTTTTACCTCAGCTACATTATCGCCACCCAGTTCATCCTTAATGGCTTTCATCTGCTGTTGTAAAAAATATTCCCGTTGCTGCTTATCCAGCTCGGCCCGGGTTTTATTGGTAACCTTGTTCTTCAGTTCGGTATACTGCAGTTCGGTCTGCATCAGGTTCATCAGCAGTTCAGCACGGGCTTTAATACTGCTGATCTCCAGCAGGCGTTGCTTTTCCTTGATGTCGCTATTCAGGTTACTGCTCACAAAATGTATCAGGAACGAAGGATTCTCAATATTCTTTAAAATAATGGCCGCTTCACTGGGCAGGTTGGGAGATAAGTTGATGATTTGTCCGGCCAGGTCTTTGATGCTGCCGATCATGGCATCAAAATCTGCGTCGTCTTTTAAAGCTTCATCGGTCAACACCGTGATCTTTGCTTTAAAATACGGGTCGTCGCTGGTGATCTCCTCAATTTTGCAACGCTTACGGCCCTGTATAATGATGGTTGTTCCTCCATCGGGCATTTTGATCAGCTTGGCAATTTTTGCCACAGTACCAATATCTTCCAGATCGCTCACGGTGGGCTCTTCCACGGTACTGTCTTTTTGCGCAACAACACCTATCAATTTGTCAGCCTTATAAGCATCCGTTACCGCTTTAATACTCTTGTCGCGGCCAACGGTTATAGGAATTACAACACCAGGAAAAAGCACTGTATTTCTTAAAGCTAATAATGGGATAACATCCGGAATAGGTTGATCATCAGCACTTCCGTCATCTTCTTCGTTTAAAGGAATAATGGGCATAAACTCCATTTCATCTTCTCCGCCCTGCAAATAAAACTTGTCTTTCATAATTTTCTCAATATATGGTCAAAATGTCAAAACACACCCTTTAATGTAAGTTTTTTGTGTGGGATTGTATAAGGTCAATATTAATGCCGAAAACGGATTTTAGATTTTAGATTGACGATTTTAGATTTAAAATTACATAGCTAACCTGCAGTAAATCTGAAATCTAAAATCTAAAATCTGAAATTCCCCACTACTTTTGCAACGCATGTATATTAAATGTGACGATAAAGAACTGGAAATATTGCAGAAAATTGCCCTTTCGGCACAGGAACTTGGTTTGCCCTGTTATTTGATCGGGGGATTTGTAAGGGACAAGATACTGGGAAGGGATACCAAGGATATGGATATTGTTTGTGTGGGAGATGGTATTGCCCTGGCTGCAAAGGTTGCCGAAAAATTCAGCCCCAAACCCGAGGTTCATTTCTTTAAGAATTTTGGTACGGCACAAATTAAAACAGCAGGGCTGGAAATTGAATTTGTAGGTGCCCGTAAAGAAAGCTATGATTTTAACAGCCGCAAACCGGCAGTAGAAGACGGCACCATTGAAGACGACCAGAACCGCCGCGACTTCACCATTAATGCCATGGCCATCAGTTTAAATAATGAAAATTATGGCGAACTGGTCGATCCGTTCAACGGCATTCATGATCTGGCAATAAAGAACATTCAAACACCGCTGGCTCCTGCACAAACGTTTAGCGATGATCCCTTGCGTATGATGAGGGCCATCCGCTTCGCATCTCAATTACATTTTACCATACACCCAACTACCTTTGCCGCCATTATTGAAAATGCAGCCCGTATTAAAATTGTAAGCGGCGAAAGGATTGCCGATGAACTGAACAAAATATTGATGAGCAGTAAACCCAGCATTGGTTTCGACCTGCTGTATAAAAGCGGTTTATTGAAGATCATTTTTCCGCAAATGGTTGACCTGGCCGGTGCCGAATATATTGACGGGCATGGCCACAAGGATAATTTTTACCATACCATACAGGTAGTAGATAATATTGCGCAACATACCGATGACCTCTGGCTGCGTTGGGCTGCCGTTTTACATGATATTGCAAAGCCAGCCACCAAAAAATTTGAAGAAGGCCATGGCTGGACCTTCCACGGCCATGAAGTGATAGGGGGCAGGATGGTACCCAAAATTTTTACGCAGCTTAAACTGCCGCAAAACGAAAAAATGAAATTTGTAAGGAAGATGGTAGAACTTCATTTGCGGCCCATCAGTGTGACCAAAGAAAATATCACCGACAGTGCCATACGCCGTTTGTTGTTTGATGCAGGCGAAGATTTTGAAGCATTGATGACCCTGTGTGAAGCAGATATCACATCCAAGAATAAAACCAAGGTTAAGCGGTTCTTAGAAAATTTTGAAATGGTTCGACAACGATGTGTGGAAGTGGAAGAAAAAGACCATCTGCGCAACTGGCAGCCACCCATTACCGGCGAAATGATCATGGAAACCTTTAGTCTGCCACCTTCACGTCCTGTGGGCGATTTAAAAAATGCCATACGGGAAGCCATCCTCGACGGTATTATTCCAAACGAGTTTGAAGCGGCCCATGCATTTATGTTAGATAAAGCAAGGGAATTGGGGATTAGTCAATAGTCAGTGGTCAATTGTCATTAGTCATTAGTCATTTGTCATTGGTCATTAAGTCATTGGGTTGCCGTTTATTTAAGGAGCGCCTTAATTCTCAGCGTTTCAATTGACCAATGACTTAATGCCCAATGACCATTTTCCGGTTTTTAAGTTTTAATTCTTAATTTTACTCCATGGCTATCTTACGTTTCAGAATATATTGGGAAGATGATGACAGTGTGTACCGGGATATTGCTATAAAGCATACCCAAAGTTTTTTTGACCTGCACAGTGCTATCTTAAAAAGCTTCGAATTTGATTCGATGCACAAAGCCACTTTTTACCGAAGCAACGATAACTGGTTACGTGGCCGGGAAATTTCGCTTGAAAAGTATGACAAGGATTATAAAGCAGAACCTCTCATTATGGCAGATACCATTTTGGGTTCCGAGATCAGTAATCCCAACCAGAAATTCATCTACGAATATGATTTTAATAAGTACTGGCATTTTATGGTAGAACTGATCCATGTTGACAAAACAGAAAACAATAAACTGGTCTATCCCTGTTGTATACGTACCGAAGGCATTGCTCCTTCGCAATACGGCACCAAAGGGCTGGTTGACAGCCGCCTGGCCGAGATGGAAGAAAAATATGACCTTAAACCCGATGCCATGTCAGATGGTTTTAGTGAAGAAGGTGATGAGTCAGATGAAGTGGAAGCTGATGAAGACAGTACCGCAGATGAAGCCAATGATGGATTTTAAAGCGTGAGGCGTGAAACGTGAATCGTGAGAGGGCGTATGATACTTTGAACTGCTTTCTCTTTACTCACGACTGACGACTCACCACTCACGAAAAGAGTTCTCTACAAACTCAAAAACACCCATGAACAAAACCTGCATCGTTATCGTTGGTCCAACCGCAGTTGGCAAAACTTCTCTGGCTGTACAAACAGCGCTTCATTTTAAAACAGCCATCATATCGGCCGACAGCCGACAGTGTTTTAAAGAACTGAATATTGGTGTGGCCAAACCATCGGCTGAAGAACTGGTGCAGGTAAAACACCATTTCATAAGTTCGCATTCCATACAGGATGAAATGAATACCGGTATTTTCGAACAGTATGCGCTGGACAAAGCAAAAGATATTTTTAAAGATCATGAAGTTGCAGTAGTGGTGGGTGGCACCGGCCTGTATGTAAAAACCTTTTGCCAGGGTATTGATGAAGTGCCGGTTGTAGATGAAAAAATACGCAAAAAGATAAATACCGAGTTTGAGTGGGAGGGGCTTGGGTGGCTGCAGAAAGAAGTGGAGAAAAATGATCCGCTGTTTTATGCACAGGGCGAAATACAAAACCCGCACCGATTACTGCGTGCACTGGAAGTTAAACTGTCTACCGGAAAATCGATCATCGATTTTCGTACCCAACAAAAAAAGCCACGGCCTTTTAATATCATAAAAATAGGACTGGAAATCCCCAAAGAGCAACTGCATAAAAATATTAACGCCAGGGTAGATGCCATGATGAAAGCCGGCCTTGCCGGTGAAGTAAAAAAACTGCTCCCTTATAAAAAATTAAATGCATTACAAACCGTTGGCTACCGGGAGTTGTTTGGTTACCACACCGGTGACCTTTTACTGGATGATGCGGTGGAAATAATAAAAATAAACACCCGCCAGTACGCCAAGCGCCAGATGACCTGGTTTAAAAAAGATGAAGAAGTAATATGGTGTGAACCTGATTTTGAAAAAGTGATGGGCGTGATAGAAGCGCAGATGACGCAGATCGGGAATGATTAGACTCTTTTTAATGCAGTGATTGGTCTGCTTTGTAGAAAAAAATGAAAATTGTAATTTCAGTGTTCAGGCTTATAAACAAAATTTATCTCCGCTTCAAATAAAGCTGGTCCCAAAAATGCCATATTGATTTGCAGGAACACGCCTGATGGCGTGTTCAAAAGAATTCGCCGCAAGGCGAATTCCTACAGGGTCCTGTTCACGTCAAAATTCTCCAACTCCTTACTTACTGCATTTAAAAAAGTAGAGCCCAATGCACCATCAATAATGCGGTGGTCGTAACTGAGGGAGATGTACATCATATGGCGTATGGCAATGCTGTCGCCCTGCGGGGTTTCAATAACCATGGGGCGTTTTTTAATGGCGCCCACAGCCATAATGGCCACCTGCGGCTGGTTAATAATGGGTGTACCCATGATGCTGCCGAATGTACCTACATTGGTTAAAGTGAATGTGCCGCCGGTGGTATCATCGGGCCTTAGTTTTCCGGTTCGGGCTGCATTGGCCAGGCCGTTTACCTGTTTGGTAAGGCCGGTTAAATTAAGCTGGTCGGCATTTTTAATAACCGGCACAATCAGGTTGCCGCTGGGCAGGGCAGTGGCCATGCCAATGTTCAGGTCTTTTTTTATGATGATTCTTTCGCCATCTACACTGCTGCTGAGCATCGGGTATTTTTTAATGCACTTTACAATGGCTTCTATGAACAGGGGCGTGTAGGTGATCTTTTCGCCTTCTCTTTTTTCAAAATCCTTTTTTACTTTTTCTCTCCACATTACCAAACCCGTAACATCACATTCGGCAAAGCTGGTTACATGGGCCGATGTGTGTTTGCTGTCTGTCATGTGTTTGGCAATCAGTTTACGCATGCGGTCCATTTCTATTACCTCTACGTTGCCAGGATAGCTGTTAGCTGTTAGCTGCTGGCTGGTAGCCACCACTATTTCGTTGCCGGAATTTTGTATGGGTGCAGGTTGCTCAACGGGTTGAGACTGGCTAACCGCTAATGGCTTACCGCTAACCGCTTTATTAGCTACATACGCTAAAATATCTTTCTTGCTTACCCTTCCATCCTGTCCGGTGCCGGGGATGTTTTCCAGTTCGGCCATGCCAATGCCTTCCTGCTGGGCAATATTTAGTACAAGCGGAGAATAAAACCTGATTGCGGCTCCCTCCCGACCTCCTCCGCCAGCTGGCGGAGAGGAGACTTGCGAAGATTGTTGCGAAGGCTGATATGGTATTTCCTCCACTACTTTTGCTTCTTCATATTCTTCTTTGACTGGTGCCGGTGCAGGCTGATTGTTAGAAACAGCGGCATTGGCACCCACCCTTATTTTGGCTATAACGGTACCAATGGGTACCACATCATTCTCTTTAAATAAAATCTCCTCAATTACCCCTTCGGCAGTGGAGGGTACTTCACTATCCACTTTATCGGTAGCAATATCCAAAACGGTCTCGTCCTGCTTTATGGGATCACCCGGTTTTTTATGCCATTTTAATATCGTGGCTTCCATAATACTTTCACCAAGCTTTGGCATTACTAAATCAACTAAACTCATATACTTATTTGAAATTTGTTAGCAATCGGGTTCAAAGGTAATTATTTCCCCTATAATGTTGAATGTTGAATATCGAATGTTGAATATCGAATATGCGAATGTCGAATATCGAATATGCGAATGTCGAATGTTGAATATCGAATATCGAATATTTTCCGGTTATAATCAGTCTTACACGATAAGTCACCCCACATTCGTCATCCTATATTCGCAAATTCGATATGTTTAGCCCTGCGCCAGTATGAACTTACGCAGCAAATTCAATGCTGTGGTTGCAGTTAACTGAATATTCCTGGCCCTGTCGAACCGGAAATGCAGTTTTTGTGCCTGCAGGCTTTCTGTATTGCCTACGGCTACCCAAACAGTGCCAACAGGTTTATCTGTTGTGCCGCCATCCGGGCCCATAATACCTGATACGGCAATCACATAGTCAGATTTAAGGTGTTTTAAAGCACCATGGGCCATTTGCAACACCACTTCTTCACTTACAGCTCCCCTGGTTTCAAGGATGTTCTTGTCAACCTGCAACAGGTCTTCCTTGGCTTCGTAGGAGTAGCTTACCACACTGCCATCATAAAATTTTGAACTTCCCACGATGGAAGTAAGCAGGTGTGCAATATATCCACCGGTACAGCTTTCGGCAGTACACATGGTTTTGCCCTTTGCTGTTAATATATTGCCCACTACATTCTGCATGGGTTCATCGGTATTGGTAACCAGGTATGGTGCAACCACTTGCTGCAATTGTTCAAATACCTGTTGTACTTCTGCCTCTGTTTCGGTTTTATTTAAGCCGGTAGCTGTTAAACGTAGACGTACCATACCATAATTGGGCAGGTAAGCCAGTTTTATATGCCGCGGAAGTGTTGCCTCAAAATCTTTGATCAGTTCGGCTAAAAAACTTTCGCCAACGCCGGCAGTTAATAATGTTCTATGTATGATGGCCGGAAATTTAAATTGCTTCAAAAGCCCGGGTATCACTTCTTCGGTCATCAGCCCTTTCATTTCGTGGGGCACACCGGGCAGGCTTACATATATTTTTTCATTTTTACTGAACCACATGCCTGGTGCAGTGCCTCTTTTGTTTAAAAGAACGGTACACACATCAGGCACTTCGGCCTGTTTTAAATTGCGGTCAATAATGGGCCGGTCAAGCCGTTTAAAAATGTCTATTACATTTTGTTTTGCATCTTCGTTCACGATCATCCTGCCCCCGAAATAGGAGCAGAGCAGGGGTTTGGTGATGTCATCGGAAGTAGGGCCAAGGCCGCCGGTTATTAAAATAATATCGGCATATTGCTGCTCCTGGTCAAGTGCGGCCCATATCTCTTCCCATATATCGCCAACGGCTAAACGGCGCACCACACGAATGCCCCACTTGTTCAGTTCCTGTGCCATCCAGGCGCTGTTGGTATCAATAACCTGTCCTATTAAAAGCTCGTCGCCAATGGTGATGATGGAAGCCTGTGTCATGTGTAGTTTTAAAAGATTAATTTTAATGCAAGATAAGTTAAGGTATGAAAACAGTTTATTTGATTATTTGTTTATGCACAGCATCCTGCTTGCTGGTAAATACAGTTTCTTTCGGGCAAAAAACAGAAGACCGTCTTACAAGTGCATTTAAAACCTTTGAAAGCGATAGCCAGTTTAAACATGCGTTGATCAGCCTGTATGTGGTTGACAGCAAAACAGGCAAAGTGGTTTTTGACAAAAACGCGCAGGTAGGATTGGCACCGGCCAGTTGTTTAAAAGTGGTGACCGGTGCTGCTGCCCTTGAATTGCTGGGAAAGGATTACCGGTTTAAAACAGACATTGGGTATGATGGTAATATAGAAGACAGTGTTTTAAAAGGAAACCTTTTATTAAAAGCTTCGGGCGATCCCACTACAGGCAGCTGGAGATGGGGCAGTACCGGGGAAGAAAAAGTGCATCAACAACTGTTATCGGCGCTTCAGGTTAAAAATGTAAAAATAATTCAGGGAGATTTTATCATTAATGACGCGGATTGGGAAACACAGGCTACACCGGGCGGCTGGACCTGGGAAGACATTGGTAATTATTATGGGGCAGGTGCAAGAGGAATGAACTGGCATGAAAACCAGTACGATCTTTTATTAAAGCCCGGTAAGCAAACCGGCGATCCGGTGGAAATTTCAGGAACAGCACCTGAGCTGGAAGGAACCTTACTCATCAATGAATTAAGAACCGGTAAGCCCGGCAGTGGCGATAACTCAATCATTTACCTGCCCGAAAATGGCACGATGGGCTTTGTAAGAGGAACAGTTGCCGGCGGAAATAAAACATTTACAGTTTCAGGGGCCATGCCGGATGCAACCGGGTTGTTTGGCCGGTCTGTTGAAAAAATGCTGATGAAAAACGGTATTGATCTAAAAGGCAGGTCAAAATCTGCTGTATATTATTTTTTGAATAAGGAAAAAATACCTGTTGCCACAAAAACTATGATGACCCTTTTTTCTCCGCCACTCGACAGCATCAACTACTGGTTTCTTCAAAAAAGTGTAAACCTGTATGGAGAGGCGTTTGTAAAAACAATTGCTTATGAAAAAACAGGTTTTGGGTCAACAGATACCGGCCTCAGCATCATCCGGGATTTCTGGAGCAAAAAAGGAATAGAAAAACCGGCATTACACATAATTGACGGCAGCGGGCTTTCTCCTGCAAACCGGGTTACTGCACATGCGTTGGTTACCATCATGCAATACGCAAAAAAACAAAGCTGGTACCCTTCTTTTTATGAGGCACTGCCCGAACAAAACGGTATTAAGATGAAATCGGGATATATTGGCGGGGTAAGAAGTTATACCGGTTATATCAGGTCCCGTTCCGGCAATGAATATACATTCTCTTTTATCATCAATAATTATGATGGCAGTCCGGGTGCTGTACGTGAAAAAATGTGGAAGCTGCTGGATGTTTTAAAGTAACTTAACGCTTCAATAAAACCAATCATCGTGAATGAACAGCATTTTAAAAATCACTCCCGCTATGTTCCGCTTTATCATTTTGTTGCCTCAACAGCCATACTGGCATTGATTATCGGCAGCTGCATTAATGTATACCAGGCATATGCTGCCTGTTGTACCAAAGATGATCATGGCGGATTATACAGTGCCTCATTGATCTGCTTACTGTGTTTTGTGTTACTGATCATTTGGTGGTTCAGCCGGTCTTTTGCTTTAAAAGCGCAGGACAGGGCCATACGTGCCGAAGAAAACCTCAGGCATTTTATCGCAACGGGCAAAGCCCACGACAGCCGTTTACGCATGAGCCAGATCATTGCTTTGCGTTTTGCAGGGGATGATGAATTTGTTGCATTGTCAAAACAGGCAGCTGATGAAAACCTGGGTGCAAAACAGATCAAGATGGCGATCAAAAACTGGAAGGCAGATAATTACAGGGTGTAAATAATGGATAATTTTAAAATGGATAATTGATAATCTGTTAGCATAAAAACTCTATGCAAATAATGCGAAATTAAGCTTACAAAAAATTATCAATTATCCCTTAATTCATTATCCATTAATCAGCAAAGTATCCGGCTAATTTTTCCCTCAATACGCCCGGCATATTGCACCGTTTCATGGTTTTTGCATCCACAAAGAACAGGGTAACCACACCGGTATTCAGCAATTCATCCCCTTCATTAAATATTTCGGCATGAAAAACTATTTTATGATGCGTGGGCATTTCCCGGAGTGTGGTTTTCACCGTGATCAGGTCGTCATATTTGGCAGGCCGTAAAAACCGGCTGTGAATATCAACCACCGGCATGATGATGCCCAATGCTTCTATTTCTTTATATGTATAACCGATCTGCCTGATGGCTTCGGTGCGGCCAATTTCATAAAACTGGGCATAGTGCCCGTAGTAAACAACACCCATCTGGTCGGTGAGTGCATAATGAATGCGTATTTGGGTTTCGGTGGCGAACATGTAATTATACAGTTTAAATTTATTTTCCGATCATACTATCCACGCTTACCCTGCCCGGGCCCACAAATAATAAAACCAGGTAGGCTGTAAGATACAGTGCTGCTGTTTCGCCATCGCCAAATACATCGCCATTGTGGGATTTAAACACCATTACACAGGTAGCAATAACCAAAGGGATAGCCGAGAGCCGTGTAAACAACCCCAGGATCAAAAACAGCGAACAAAAGAATTCGGCAAAAACAACCAATGCCAGCGACATGGTGCTGCCCATGCCCAGAAAATTCATAAACTTAGCCTGGTATTCGCTGAAGTGAATCAGTTTTTGATAACCATGATTCATCATTAAAACGCCAACACCAAGGCGTAGAATGAGCATGGCAGCACTAAATGCACCTGCGGAGTACTTTGTAGATAATAATTTCTTCATAATTTTTTCAGGATTGATATTTTTAAATAACTGTTATAAAATGCTGATGAAAATCTTATTTATCATTTTATTAACAGCCATGTAAAAATACATTCGTTTTGTTTACATCAATTATCCACTTATTAACAATCATTTGGAATGATGTTTGTTACAGAAGTGTAATCAGGTAATTTTGTAACCAGTCTGCAGGATGCTGCACATAAAAATGAACGAATCAACCACTATGATAAAACAAAAAATTACCCTGTTGCTTTTTGCGGCAGTTGTCTCTTTCTCTGCTTTTGCACAACCCACTCATGTTATTACCGATCCCGAAAAAAAGTATAAAGAGGCCAAAGCACTTTTTGTAAGAGAGCAGTTTGCCCTGGCCTATCCTTTATTTGCTGAATTGAAGGAAGCAAACCCCGGTAACACGGTTAGTGATCATACCTACCTGAATGAAGATGTAGATTATTATTACATAGTTTGCCGGTTAAAACTAAAGCAGCCCATTGCCGTTCAGGAGGCCCGCCATTATATCAATGTGGTGAGCAACGAACCGAGGCGCCAGTTGCTCAGTTACCACCTGGCCAGGTATTATTTTGTTGAGGAAGATTTTAACAATGCAATCATTTACTATGAGCGAACCGGAGTGGAGAATCTGACCAACGATGAAATAGCTGATGCTAAATTTGAAAAAGCATACTGTTATTTTAACCTGAAGCAGTTTGCCGAAGCAAAACCATTGTTTGATGAGATACGCCAGGTACCCGAGAATAAATATTTTGTACCGGCAAATTATTATTATGGTTTCATCAATTACAACGAACGCAATTTTAATGAAGCGGTCAAAGCTTTTAAACTGGTAGAAGCACACGAGGATTACAAAGGTGTGGTGCCTTATTATATTGCCGAGATATTTTATTTCCAGGGCAAAAAGGATGAAGCACTGCGGTATGGAGAAAGCGTATTGGGCAGGCCGGGTAAATTGTTTTATCAAAAAGAAATGAACCTGCTGATAGGCCAGTTGTATTTTGAAAAGAAGAATTACCGGAGTGCATTGCCGCTTCTCGAATCTTATGTTAACAGCAGCAGCAAAGTGAGCAAAGAGATCATGTACGAGCTCAGCTACTGTTATTACGATGCCGGCAAACTGGATAAAGCCATTGAAGGGTTTAAGCAGCTGAGTACCGAAAAAGACTCGATGGGCCAAAACAGCATGTACCTGCTGGGCGATTGTTACCTGCGCACCGATCAGAAAGCCAATGCACGTAATGCTTTTCAATACAGTGCTTACAACAGTTCCAATAAACTGCAGCAGCAGATATCGAGGTTTAACTATGCAAAACTTTCATACGAACTGGGCTACCAGGATATTGCCCTGAACGAGATGAAAAAGTACCTCAACGATTACCCGAACAGTGACTATGATACCGAGGCGAAGGAAATACTGGTAAACCTGATGGCCAACACAAACAATTTTGCAGATGCCCTTCAATTGTATGAATCATTTGATAAACCTTCGGCTGCCATGCAGAAAGTATATCCACGTATATTATATGGCAGGGCAGTAGAACTCATCAACGATCAGCAGGTAAAAAAGGCAGATGAATTGCTGACAAAAATTTTAGCCCTGCCCGGTTCCGTGGTTACACCTTATGCCAATTTCTGGAGAGGTGAGATCGCTTACCGCAACCGGGATTACGACCAGGCGATCAAATACCTTAATTTGTATACACTGGCCAATGTACCTGCCCTGGGCGAGGCCAATAAAAATACGGCTAACTATAATTTGGGTTATAGCTGGCTCCAAAAAGAAAATTACCCCAAAGCACTTGGTTATTTTGAACAGATCGCCAAAACGGTTACGGTTACCTCATTACCCATAGAGCAGGATGCTTATGTTCGCAGCGCCGATTGCTATTTCATGGCTTCTGATTTTGCAAAGGCCAATGCCATGTACGATCAGGTGATCAATAATGCACTTCCGCAAAGTGATTATGCCTTGTTTCAAAAAGCAGGCATAGCCGGGGTAAAAAGTACTGCCGAAAAAATAAGCACGTTAAACAGCCTGCTCAGGCAATATCCCAAAAGCAGCCTGGTGCCGGATGTGAATATGGAGATCGCACTAACTTATATTGCTGATGAAAAATTCCTGTTGGCAGTACCATACCTTACCAATGTATTGAATGACCGGGATGCCGGCGGTTTAAAGCCAAGGGCATATTTAAAAACTGGCCTGGTTTATTATAATGCCGATAAGTATGATGATGCATTGGTAAATTACCAGGCACTGGTTGACCAGTACCCGCAGTCGCCCGAAGCAGATGAGGCAACCGCCATCATGAAAAATATTTACATAGAGACGGGCAAACCCAATGAATATGTAGAAATGATGCGCCGCAGCGGAAAAAATATTTCGGTAAGTGAAGCGGATTCGCTTACCTACCTCTCTGCAGCATTAAAGTACAATGCCAATGATTGCAACGCTGCCATTGCTGGGTTTAAGAATTACCTTAACCGCTTTCCTGAAGGGGCTTATACATTGGAAGCCAGTTATTTCAGCAGCGAATGTTACAATGCCGCCCGGGATTTTAAGAATGCCCTGGTGGGTTATGATTATGTAAACAGCAAAGGGCTTAACCGGTTCTTTGAAAAAGCTACACTTGAAGCGGCCCGTATCAGTTATTTTGAAATGAAGGACTACAGCAGTGCTAAAAAATATTTTGAATCATTAACCGGCGGGTCCATTAACCAGGACAATCAATTGGAGGCGCTGCGGGGCCTGGTGCGCTGCTATTACCAGTTAAAAGAATATACAAAGGCTAATGATGCAGCAAAAAATTTATTGACCAAAAAGGGTATCAGCACGGATGATAGGTCCATTGCATACCTGGTATTGGGAAAATCGCAGCAGGTGAATAACGATTGCGCCGCGGCCATTAATTCATTCAAATCCTGCGCAGCCATTAATAAAGCAGCCTGGGGAGCCGAGGCACGATATGAACTTGCCTATTGCCAGTTCACCATGAATAACTTTGCAATAGCCGAAAAATCGGCACTGGCGGTCATTAAAGAAACCGGCAGTTACGACAGCTGGGTAACCAAAAGTTACATTTTACTGGGTGATATTTTTATGCAGCAGAAAGATTATTTTAATGCCAAAGCCACTTACGAAAGTGTGGCAAAAAATGCGGTGATACCCGAATTAAAAAATGAAGCACAGCAAAAACTGGAAAAAGCGATTGCCGAAGAGAAAGCAGTGAGTAAAACTGAAGGGTAGGAACACGGCTGTTGCAAGTTCATTTAGCAGTATATAAAACAATCCCGATAGCTATCGGGACAAAATAAAAATTAAAAACATTCAATGATCAATATTCAAATCTCAATATTCAAGAACAGGAAAAGCAGCATGGCTGTATACTTTTTACACCTTGCCATCCCGATGGCTATCGTGAGCTTATTGCCCGTTAACGCATCTGCACAAAAAGATACGCTGAAGAAAACATCTAAAGTAGATATCAATTCGGCATACAGGCCTGTGCTGCGCAATGCAGTAAAAATTAATTTTTCGGCCACGCATGTACTTGCCGATACAGCAGCTCCACGATTAAAGTATGATATACCTTCACAGAATTTATTTTTTGCATACCAGTCCATACCCACGGCTGCAATGGCTTTGGAGCAGGATACCAACCTTTACCTGGGATTGAGAAATTATGTAAAAGCGGGGTATGGCAACCTGGCTACGCCTTATGTAAGCGCCGGCTTTAGTTTTGGAGATGGCAAAAAGTTTTTAGCCAATGTGTATGCAGACTATATTTCTTCCAAAGGAAAATTGCTTTACCAGGATTATTCAAGGCTTAACCTGAAAGCTGCCGGCAGTATTTTTTTACCATCCAACGAAGTGTATGCAGTTGTTGATGTAAACATGCAGGATAATTTTTTATATGGGTTTGATACCGCTTTGTATAAGTACAGTAAAAAGGATGTACGCCAGCAATTTCAGGATTTTTCGGGCAAAATAGGGATACGCAATACCAAAACAGGGGAGTTTGGTATTAATTACAATCCAAATGTACAGGTAAGCAGTTTTACCAATGTAAATAAACTAACCGAAACCTCTTTTATTTTAACAGCACCGGTTGAAAAGCAGTTTGGAGAAATTTTTGCCTTCAGGCTGGAGGCAAAAGCCGATATTACGGCTTACAACACAAAGAACCTGTTGCCCAGTAATGTGAAGTTCAATAATAATGTTTACCAGGTTTCGCCTGCTTTGATTTTTTCTACACCCCGTGCAAGTATCCATGCAGGCATCACACCAACCTGGGATAACGGCAATTTTGTATGGTTGCCCAATGTGTTTGCCGAAGCATTTATTGCAGAAAAAGTTTTTGCCTTTCAGGCAGGGTGGGTTGGGCGTGTATCAAAGAATACCTACCGCAACCTGTCGGTGGTGAATCCCTACCTGAAAACAGGTACCGCACAATTGAATACAAAGGAAATTGAGTATTACGGAGGTATAAAAGGTACGCTGGGCAAGCATTTTAATTTCAATGCCAAAGCGGGCTATATTACTTACACCAATCTGCCTTTATTTGTTAACGATACGGCAACGGATGGCAAGGCATTTGTCATCAGCAATGAATCGAAGATCAATAATTTCAGGGTGCATGGTGATGTAAGTTATGTGAACAAAGAAAAATTTACAGTAACGGCCGGCATTACCTACAATGGATATGTGGGCATGAAAAGCAATGCAAAGGCCTGGAATACACTTCCGCTGGAGTTTACCAGTTCATTGCGCTGGTGGGCATTTAAGCAGGTATTGCTGAAGGCCGATTTTTATGCATTCAGCGGTAGCTTTTACCTGGATAAAGGAAATGTGGCCAAAGCCTTTAAACCGGGTTCTGATCTGAGTGCCGGTATAGAATTCAAGATCAATAACACTTTCAGCGCCTGGATGGATGTAAATAATATTTTGAACAACAAATACCAACGCTGGCACAATTACGAAGTGTATGGTTTGAATTTGCTGGGAGGGGTAAGGGTGAACTTTTAACCCTTATCCCCTACAGGGGGAAATGGAGGAGATCAAAGAGAAGACCAATTTTTATTATGAAGTTCTATCTTCGAGTTCCCTCTCCTTTGAAGAGGGGTTGGGGTGAGGTTTCTTTTTCTCTATCTTTGCCCACATGCAAAATCAAATCGCATCTTATCTTTTTCAGCATAAAACATGCCCCTTGCCGGGTTTGGGTACCTTGCGGATAAAACATACTGAGGCCGTATCTGATTTTACAAATAAATCAATAACAGCACCCAAAACATATATTGAGTTTAGCAACACGGAAACGGATGCCGCCGGTTTATTGAATTACCTGGCTGCAACAGGTAAAGGCAATAGTTATGAAGTATCCAAAGCGCTTGATCATTTTTGCGATGACCTGAAAAATAAAATAACTCAGCAACAGGATGTACAATGGGAAAGCGTGGGCAGTTTTTTTGCAGATGCTTCGGGTAACATACAATTTATACAGCAGGAACTGCCTGCCGCATTTACACAACCGGTTTTTGCTGAAAGGGTCATTCATCCTGATGCCGAACACGCCATTTTGGTGGGCGATAAAGAAACCACCAATACCGAAATGACCGAACTGCTTGCCCCTAGATCTGAAACCAAAGACCGCTGGTGGATATGGGCCATCGTGTTGGGAGCAACTGGTTTAATTGCATTGCTTATTTATTTTACAGAATTAAAAGGCACATTTCCATTCGGGAATGCTATAAAAATTTAACGCGTTCATGATCCATTATACCAGCTGCCCCATCTGCAGCAGCAATCAAATACAGGAAAAATTCTCCGCAAAAGATCATACGGTATCGCAAAACATTTTTTCTATCTGGCATTGCAACGCCTGTACAACAAGGTTTACACAAGATGTACCGGAGCAGGATACCATTGGTGCCTATTATGCTTCTGAAAATTACATTTCGCACAGCGATACAAAAAAGGGGATCATCAACAGCCTGTACCACCTGGTACGTAGAAGAACCCTGGGTGCCAAAAGAAAACTGGTGATCAATGAAACCCGAATTGCCAAAGGAGCGATACTGGATATTGGTTGCGGAACCGGGGCTTTTTTAAATACCATGCAGGAAGCAGGCTGGAACATAACCGGATTAGAGCCCGATACCGTTGCCCGTACAAAAGCTGCCGAACTGTATCATATTCAGCCACAGGAACCTGGAAAATTATTTGATCTAACACCTGCATCTTTCCATGCCATTACCATGTGGCATGTGCTGGAACATGTACATGAACTGCATGCGTATATCAAACAAATAGAAAAATTACTGGCACCCGGCGGAAAGGCTTTTATTGCAGTGCCCAATTACACTTCAAAAGACTCAGCTATTTATGCAGCACATTGGGCGGCTTATGATGTACCCCGCCACCTGTATCATTTCTCTCCGCAAAGCATGGAAACATTGTTAGCGCAACATAGTTTAAAACTTACGGCCGTTAAACCGATGTGGTTTGATAGTTTTTATGTGAGCATGCTGAGTGAGCAATACAAAAATGGCAAGGGGAATATTATAAAGGCTGTGTTTAATGGCTTTATCTCCAATTTAAATGCATGGGGCAATACCCGTAAATGCAGCTCGGTTATTTATGTGATCTGTAAATAAAATGACCAATAACTGTTTCAGAAAAAAAATATCAGTTAAGCCTGTAGGGTGCAAAAGCCCTCTCCTTTTGGAGAGGGTTGGGTGAGGTTAAAACTTCAGCTCAAACATCTTTGGCCAGCGCTTTCCGGTAACCAGGAATCTTTTTGTAGCAGAATCGTAGGCAATGCCGTTTAGTACATCTGTTCTTTCCGGTACGATCTTATCCGCAAAGAATTTTTGCTTCATCCCGGTGAAATCCATTTTGCCTACCACAAATCCGCTTGAAGGATCAATTTTAACAATGATATCTTTTTGATACAGGTTGGCAAATACAAAGCCATCGATATATTCCAGCTCATTGATCTGGTAAACCGGGCTGCCGTTTTCTGTAACAGCAATGGTGCTTTTTAAACGAAAATCATCAGGGTTTACAAAATACAGTTTTGCGCTGCCATCACTGATGATCAGGTCGGTAGCGTTGTGCGTAATTCCCCAGCCATCATAAGGCCAGTTAAATGTTTTGATGGGCTTTGTTATATTATTTACATCATACACGTACACCATATGGTTTTCCCAGGTAAGCTGGTAAATTTTATTGTTGAAAATGGTGATGCCTTCACCAAAGATCTTGTCTGTGCCCATCATGTGCTTCTTTTCAACTTTCCCGGTTTTATAATCGGTTATTCTTAATGATGAATTTTCAAAATCGCCGGTGCTTTCATATAATTTTCCATTGTAAAATTCCAGGCCCTGGGTGTAGGCGCTGGTATCATGCGGGTATTCTGCCATAACGGTGTATGCTATAACGGGAATTGATTTTACAATAGTATTATCAATAACATCCGTTTCATCTTTACCGCCATTACAGGCAGCAAGTATCACCAAAGCAGCTAAGGCAAAATATTTATTCATATAAAAAATAGATATAAACAAAAGTAAGAAACTGTTTTGGTGCAACAGTCTTCACACCTTAAAAGAATGTAAATATTTAGTTAAGTATTCAGCGTGATCTCTGTTTTACGATAATGAATATTCCTTTCGCTCAGGTAATTCAATATAAAATTATAACAGGCTTCATCCTTGCCTACCAACTCAGGTGGATAAACTCCCTTTTCAGTAAACAGCTTTTCAATCAGCATATTCAAAGCTGCTGTGCAGGTATAACCTGTGGTGCGGCTCATAGAGGAGGTCTGTGTTGCAGCATCATATTCATCATACAGATCGTAACAAATCGTTTTTTCTGCATCACTTATTTTTATCTGCATCAATGTAAATTCTGCTTCTGTTTCACCCAATTTCCATTGATCAAACAATAACGAAGAGGTAAATTCCATCGGAGAGATTTGCATCCCTTTAAAATTAACAGGTGTGTTATTTAAAAAGCCTGCTTTTATCAATCCCTTCATCAGGTCAATATGGCCGGGATACCGCAGGGTTTTTTCTTTCATGTGGGGGATATGCCCCATGGTTAATAAAATAGAACGCAAGCCATCGGTGTTAAAAGATTCCAGTGTGCCCACGGGTTCAAAGTCAATTAATTCAGCATCGCTTAACGCAGGTTTGGTAACAATACAACTGTTCTCTACATAGCGTGCAGGACGTGTATATTCCTCCAGCACATCAATGGGAGAGAAGGGAGCTTTGTATTCGAAAGGAAAAACCCTTTTCTTTGGCAGTCCGCCAACCATACATTCAAAGTTGGTGATCTTCATCTTCCCGTTATGGTATCCTAAAATCAAATTGCTCATGCCAGGCGCCACGCCGCAATCCACAATGGCGGTTACCTGTTTTTCTTTTGCCAAAGCATCCAGTTCCAGTGCATTCTCCGGAAAAAAAGAAATATCCACTACATTTTTTTTCGCATGAATGATCGCTTCCAGTGTTTTGTATCCCATAAAACCCGGCACTGCAGAAATCACAAAATCAAAACCGGCAAGCATGGAATTGTAATTGCTGTAATTACGTAGATCAGCTTTGATGGTTTTTATTGAATTGTTTTTTTGCGAAAGTAGTTGCAGCGCAAGGTCACTTACATCAAAAGAAGTTACGTTGTATTTTGGGGCCAGGTCAATGGCCATTGCACGGCCTACCATGCCGGCGCCTAATATTGCTATTTGCATAAGAAGAAGTACCCCAAACCCCTGAAGGTTCGGGAGTTTTTTAATTAATTAAGGATCTCATTGGTTTCATATATAAGCGTATTTGCTTCAGCAAACGCTTAAAGCTCCGCCGCGGCGGATTCGGGGCATTACGAAGTCCCATTCATCATAATGGAAATATAGGCCGAGAGCCTGTAGAAATGTGCGTATGTATTTTGTATGATCATTTATTTTATAGGTCATCAGCATTTGTCTGTTATGCTGATGACCTTTTAGCTTTTCAACCTATCAACTTTTCAACTTATTTCTTCCCCGTCTTACTCACAAACTTCATTTCCGCGATCAGGTTCTTTGCCCCGGCAAATTTATCTACGATAAACATTACGTACCTGATATCAACCATAATGTTGCGGCAGATAGACGGATCGTAATTGATATCACTCATGGTTCCTTCCCAAACGCGGTCAAAATTCAATCCTACCAAATTACCATCGGCATTTAAAGCCGGACTGCCCGAGTTGCCACCTGTGGTATGATTGGCCGCAATAAAGCAAACCGGCTGGCGGCCATTAACACCCCATCTGCCAAAATCTTTTTTATTGTACAGGTCGATCATTTTTTTGGGCAGATCAAATTCATAATCGCCCGGAACATATTTTTCCATCACGCCTTCCATGTAGGTCTGCAGGTCGTACTGCACGCCATCACGTGGCTGGTAGGGCTTTACATTGCCGTATGTAACCCGTAAGGTGCTGTTGGCATCGGGGTAAAAAGCTTTGGTGCTGAACACATCCATCTGGGCCTGCATATAATTGCGTTGTAAGCGGTTGATGTCTGTTTGAATTGCATTCAAACGTGGCGATACATTGCTTACATACGTTTTAAAAATATCGCTGTATAACTGGCCTGCAATATCTGCTTTAACAGCAGCAACCACTTCAGCAGGGCTTCCTTCCATTATTTTTTTTATCTTTTCCAGAGAAGTGAAAGCAGACTGGCTGTAAACAGCCTCAGATAAGGAGGTATATGATTTCCCTTTTGCAGCCAGCATATCTGTAAAAGCCGGGGAAACAAATTCGGCTTTCTGATCACTAACATACATCTCCATCAGGGTTTCAAATAACCGCTGGTCAACAGTGTTGTTATATTCTTTAAAGGACTCTTCCAGTTTTGCCAGTACCTCTGTTTTACGTTTGGAATACGTTGCTTCATCTTTGGAGTAGGCGGTAAGCAATGAATTCATATCTGCCGCAATGCCCCATAGTTCAACTTTAGGTATGATCTCGTTGTAATAATCCCTGGCATAACCAAGGGGTTCAATTTCTGTGTATGCCTCTTTAAGTTTTTTAACCAATTCTATATAGGCAATATTATATTCCGGCCTGCTGAGTACGATCTTTTCAAAATTACTTTCATAATCTTTTCTTTTGGCAACGGCATTTGTTTTGGTAAGTCCCAATACTTCGCCCTGCCATTTTTTCCAGGCATTGGATATGGAAGCATATTTTGCAGCATATTGAATTTTTATGCCTTCATCGGTACGCATAAAACCATCAATGATGCCGAGTGCTTTGGTGCGGATATTGATCTTTGCAGGGTCGCTTACCTTTACGATCTGTTCAATGGCGCTGCTGTGCAGGTATTCGTTGGTGCGGCCCGGAAAACCAAACACCATGGTAAAATCGCCTTCCTTAACCCCATCTAAAGAAATATTCAGCGCACGTTTTGGTTTGTAAGGAACATTATCCGGGGAATACCCTGCCGGCTTATTATCCTTACCTGCATAAATGCGAAACATCGAAAAATCGCCGGTATGCCTTGGCCACATCCAGTTGTCGGTATCTTTTCCGTAATTGCCTATTGATGACGGAGGAGCGCCAACCAAACGTACATCACGATAGGTTTCTGTTACAAACAGGTAATATTTGTTGGATTCAAAAAATGGGCGGATGAGGATATCCTGGTAGCTTTCCTTTTTGGTTGAGGTTCTTAAAGCAGCCAGATTTTTATCAATGGCACTTTGCCTTTCTTTTTCGGATAAATTATTGGTTACGCCATTTAAAACTGTGGCAGTTACATCATCAATGCGAATGATGAAAGTGGCAAAAAGGCCGGGGTTGTTTAGCTCCTGGCCTTTGTTGTAGGCCCAGAATCCATCCCGGATATAATTGTTTTGTAAAGAAGAATGATTTTGAATGGCATCAAAACCACAATGGTGATTGGTGAGGAGTAATCCCTGGTCAGATATCACTTCAGCAGTGCAAAAGCCGCCAAAACTTACAATGGCATCTTTCAAACTTCCTTTGCTGATGCTGTAAATATCGGCTGCCCCGATCTTCATACCCATCTTTTTCATTTGCTTTTCATTGAGGGATTGCAGCAGTTGCGGCAACCACATGCCTTCTTCGGCAAATCCTTTTGCCAGAAATGAAAAACTGATGATTACAAGTAAAATGTATTTTTTCATATAGAAAGAGTTTGATGCAGCAAATTTAGGTAAATAAAAATTCATGGTTAATCATGCAATACAATAGCAACATAAACGCTAAAATTGAACCACATAGAAACATCAGGAACATAGATTAACACATAACCTATGTGTTTTTCTATTGTTTTCTATGTACTGTGTGGTTTAACAAGACAAGAGCTAATAAAAAGGAATAACTGTATTTTAACCCTTTCTTAGCAGCAATGGCTTTATTTTTGTTGTGTAAACACTAAAAAATTCATGAAGAAAATCTTACTTCTGTTATTTGTAGCCCTTATCAGTATTGAATCCGGGTATGCACAAACAATAAAAGGGTTGTTTGATAAAGCAACCAGGTCCACCACTGCAACATCGGGTAACGGCCTCAGCAATGACGAGATCATCAAAGGGTTAAAAGAGGCTCTGCGTATAGGCACCGACAGCAGTGCAAGGCGGTTAAGTAAGCTGGATGGATTTTTTGGCGATGCCGCCATAAAGGTTTTGATGCCCGAAGATGCAAAGAAAATTGAAACTACCTTAAGGAGTTTGGGGATGGGCCAGGTGGTGGATAAAGCAATTTTAAGCATGAACCGGGCAGCCGAAGACGCTGCCGGCGGTGTGGGTACTATTTTTTGGGATGCTATAAAAAAGATGAGTATTACCGATGGGTTAAAAATACTACGTGGAGGCGATTTTGCTGCAACAGATTATCTAAAATCGGTGACCACGGCAGAACTCACCGAAAAATTCAGGCCGGTCATTGAGGCTTCACTGGTAAAGGTAGATGCCACCAGGTACTGGAAGGATATGTTTACCACGTACAACAGGTTTTCCGGCAAACCGGTGAATACAGACCTTACGGCCTATGTTACCGAACGGGCGTTGAGCGGTTTATTTTTAAAGATCAGCCTGGAGGAACAAAAGATACGTAAGAACCCCGCTGCACAGGTAACGGATATGTTGAAGAAGGTATTTGGCGGAAAATAGTTGCTCTTTCCATTTTTCTATAAGCGGTAATGCAATATTTAGATATGAGTGTATATTCATATCCTAAATTTATTGCTATGAGGCCAATCTTTGTCACACTCTTTATTTCAATACTTTCTTTTTCGGCAGGTGCACAGGACAAATCCGCTTATTTCCTGTCGAACCCATGCCTTACGCCCGACGGGCAAACTGTTATTTTTAGTTATGAAGGCGATTTGTGGAAGGCCAATGTAAGCAACGGCCAGGCCAGCAGGCTAACGGCAATGCAGGGTTACGAAACAAGCCCAAGGGTTTCGCCGGATGGCAGATGGATAGCTTTTACCGGGCGCCAGTATGGTAATGCAGATGTTTTTGTAATGCCTGTTAATGGGGGCGATGTGAAGCAAATTACTTTTCACAGCGGCAACGATGATGTGAGTAGCTGGAGTTGGGATTCCAGATCGGTTTATTTCAACAGCGGCCGTATGGGACAGGTGTCGGGTTTTAAAGTAAGTGCAGATGGTGGTACGCCACAACGTGTTTTTGGCAATTATTTTTTTCAATTTGATCATCATTTAATAGAGCACCCAACTTCGGGTGAAATATTTTTTAACGATACCTGGGAAAGCATCAACCAGGTACACCGTAAAAGGTATAAGGGGCCATTTAATCCCGATATTCAATCATATAATTTAAAAACAAAGCAGCATAAAAAATATACCGACTGGCAGGGAAAGGATTTTGGTGCAACGATAGACAGAAACGGGAATATTTATTTTATTTCGGATGAAGCCAATGGCGAGTACAATTTGTACACCTGGAATAATGGCAGAAAAAAAGGGCTGACCAGGTTTTCATCATCCATTAAAACGCCACATGTTAATGCCAACGGCGGAAAAATCGTGTTTGAAAAAGATTACCAGCTTTGGGTTTACGATGTACAAACAGATAAAGAACAGAAGCTGAATATTTCCATCATCCGAAACAATACCCTGCCCAAAGAAAAAGATTTTGATGTAAAAGGAAAAATTTCGGCCTATGATGTTTCACCCGACGGGAAAAAACTATCTTTTGTTTCCAGGGGCGAATTATTTGTAAGTGATGTGGAAGGAAAATTTATTCAGCAGGTAAACCGCAGATCAGCAGAAAGGGTGGTAGAGGTAAAATGGATGAGTGATAATAAAACACTGCTGTTTATTCAAACACTTGATGGCTATACCAATTTATACACCATTGCTGCAGGTGGCAGTGGAATGATAAAACAGCTTACAGCAGACAAAAAGAACAACCGCAGTATTGTGCTCAATAAAAAAAGAACCATGGCTGTTTATCTCTCCGGCAGGGATGAAGTAAAACTGATCGACCTGAAAACCTTTGTTCCGAGAACAATTGTACAGGATGAAATATGGGGCTTTCAAAACAGCGCACCGGGGTTTTCACCAAATGATCAATATGTGGTGTTTACAGCGATCCGCAATTTTGAGCAGGATATTTTTGTGTATCACATCAAAGAAAATAAAACAACAAACCTTACCAATAGCGGTATTACAGAGTCTGCACCGCTCTGGTCACCCGACGGGAAATATATTTATTTTACTTCGCAACGTTTAAAAGCATCTTACCCTTTTGGAATGCCCAATGCAAAAGTATACAGGATGCCATTGGAAAATCTGGACGAGCCTTACCGCCTGGATAAATTCAATGATCTTTTTAAGGAAGAGAAAAAAGACACTACTAAAAAAGCCATCGCGACTGATTCGGTAAAATCGATCACTATTGATACCGACATGATCATGGAGCGCCTTGACCAGATCACACCTTCGCCGGGAGCACAGTTTTTGCAGGCCCTTTATCAAAAAGGGGAAAAGACAACCGCTTTATATACCAGCAACCACGGTGAAGGAAAAAATGCACTGTGGAAAACAACCATAGAGCCATTTGAAGAGAGAAAGACTGAAAAAATTGCGGGCACAGATAATAGTTTTGGTTTTGATATTGTGGAAGTGAGCGATAAAATGTACGCCTTGTTCAACGGTAGTATTAATAAACTTAACCTGGAAGGAAATAAGATCGATCCCATCAGTATCAGTTTTACTTTCCGCCGCAACCTTTCCGAAGAATTTGACCAGATGTTTTATGAAGCCTGGGCGCAGATGGAAGAGAATTATTATGATGAAAAAATGCACGGACTCAACTGGAATAAAACAAAAGATTATTACAGGCAGTTTTTACCCAACCTGAATAACCGGGCCGACATGCGGGTGATGCTGAATGATATGCTGGGTGAACTGAATTCTTCTCACCAGGGTTTTGGCACCTCCGGTGATGATGAAACCATAGCACTGCAGAACCAGACCATGGAAACCGGAATTATTTTTGAAGATGGGGATGCTTATAAGGTGAAGTATGTGGTGAAGCGCTCGGCAGCAGACAAAAAAGGGGTGGATATTAAACCAGGTGATATACTGGTAAAGGTAAATGATGAAGAGATCAACAGTAATAGAGACAGGAATTATTATTTCACGGTTCCCTCCAGGGACAAAGAGCTGAAACTTACTTTTAACAGAAACGGACAGCTGGTAAACACAAAACTTCATCCGCAGGCAACTTTATTCAATAACCTGTATGATGAATGGATCGACAATAACCAAAAACGTGTGGATGAAAAAAGTAAGGGTAAGATTGCTTATGGCTATATGAAGAATATGGGACAGGGAGAACTGGAGCAGTTTATCATTGACATGACACAGGAGCTGAATAATAAAGATGCGCTCATCTTCGATCTTCGCTATAACACCGGCGGAAATGTGCATGACGAAGTACTCAAATTCCTGTCGCAGAAAACTTATTTGAACTGGAAATACCGCGAAGGCAGCCTTACCAAACAATCTAATTTTTCGCCCGGCGATAAACCGATCGTATTGTTGATAAATGAGCAATCATTGAGCGATGCAGAAATGACCGCACAGGGATTTAAGGCCCTGAAACTGGGAACCATTATCGGTAATGAAACGTATCGTTGGATAATTTTTACCAGCGGGGTTGTGTTGGTAGATGGTTCATCGGTTCGTATGCCAGCATGGGGTTGTTATTCACTGGATGGTAAAGACCTCGAAATGAATGGGGTACAACCAGATATAAAGATCATCAATACATTTGAAGATAAAATGGCAGGAAGAGATCCTCAGATTGACAGGGCAGTAGATGAAATATTGAGACAGTTGGGAAGAAAATAATTGAAACACACCTGCGTACAGTCAGGCAGGTGTGTTTCACCAATTCGCATCAATAAAAAAAATACAGGGTGTAATTGATTGTTATGAAATTATTAACTATACTTGCAAATAAATTGCCACTCCGTAGAAACGGAGTGACTTTTTAACGATTGCTTGCTATATGAAAATTTTAGATTCCTTTTAGTTGCTGACCAGGTCAGCTCTTCGGCTTAAACAGCCTGCTAACGATTGATTGTTCCTTTTTAACGGTTGCTGCTGTATGAACTAACCATCTTTGTAAAACAAATGTATGGTGATTATATTTGCAGCCATAATCAACTTATTGTTAATTATGGCATGCTTAAAGCTGTTTGTATCAATGAAACCCTTTGTAGTAAAGGATTTTGTTAAATAAAGTGTATGATGTCCAACCGTTCAACCGACATATTGTTTCAACTGGTGAAATCGCTTGAAAAAGCAGAAAAAAGGCATTTTAAACTGTATATAAAGCGAAGTTCATCGCGGGAGGACCTGAAGATCATTCAGCTTTTTGATGCCATTGATAAAGGGAAGGATTACGATGAAAAATTAATACTGAAGAAACTGCCCGGCATAGAAAAACCCCAATATGCCAATTTAAAATCACATCTCTACAAAGAATTACTGGCCAGTTTGCGCCTGTTGAAAAGTACCGACAGCATAGACCTGCAACTGCACGAACAACTGGATTACGCCCGCATACTGTACAATAAAGGTTTATACCTGCAGAGTCTGAAGATCCTGGAAAGGGCCAAAGACCTGGCCAAACACTACCACCAGGAAAGTTTTTTAATACAGGTCATATCGCTCGAAAAGAAAATAGAAACACTGCATATTACCCGCAGCGGCGAAGGGGCAGCAGACAGGTTAACACAGGAAGCCAATGAAGTGAACAGGCAAAGGAATGAAATAACCGCCCTTTCGAACCTGGCCCTGCAGTTATACCAATGGTATGTAAAACACGGACATGCACGAAATGAAAAAGATGAGAAAGGCGTCAGGGAATTCTTTAAGCAAAACCTTCAGTTAGATACGAATACGATTACCGGTTTTTATCAACAGCTTTACCTGTACCAGAGCTATTGCTGGTATGCATTTATCCGGCAGGATTTTTTAATGTATTACCGCTACAGTAAAAAATGGGTCGACCTGTTTAACCGCGAACCATTGATGATAACGGTAGAGACCGGGCATTACATAAAAGGATTGCACAACCTGCTTACGGCCTGTTTTGACCTCAGGAATTTCAGGAAATTTGATAAGTACCTTGCCCGTTTTGAAAGGTTTATTTTATCAAAACCTGCTAACCAGCACGATAATTTCCGCATGCAGGCATTTGTATACTTAACCAGTGCCCGCATTAACCAGCATTTGATGAAAGGTACATTTGGCGAAGGTATAAAACTGATTCCGGCAATTGATAAGGGTTTGGATGAATTTCAGATGTATATAGACAGGCACCGGGTATTGGTTATTCAATACAAAACAGCGCTGCTGTATTTTGGCAATGGCAATTATGAAGCGTCGGTTGACCAACTGCATAAAATTATAAACGGCCCGGTTGATATGCGTATTGACCTGCAATGCTATGCACGCCTGCTGCACCTGATGGCGCATTTTGAACTGGGTAATGATGCCATCATTGAATCGCTGATCAAATCTGTTTACCGTTTTATGTCACGCATGGAAAACTTTACGGTAGTAGAAGAGGAGATGTTTAAATTCATCAGGCATAATGTATACGAATCGGCCGAAAAATTAAAACCCGGTTTAAAGATTTTGCTGCAAAGGATAAAACAGTTTGAAAAGAACCGCTATGAAACGAGGGTGTTCTCCTATCTCGATATCATCAGCTGGGTTGAAAGTAAAGTGTATGATAAACCTATGAGTGCGGTGGTACATGAAAAATATATGGAGAGCCGGCACCAGTAATTATGTATGGAATGTGCACCCTTATCAGTTATACTGCCTGAAATCTTCAATGGTTTGTTTAAAACTGCTGTCTTTTGCTATGATCTCATCAAAAAGCCGATCAGCCTCGTTCTTCTTTTTTAATTTTTGTTTGGTCATGCCCAGGTCCAGGGCATAGGAAAGCATTTTCGGGTAGTTATTTACGAGGTGCTCCAAGTGCAATTCAGCATTTTCATATTGCTGCATCCTGTAATAGTTTCGGGCAAGTACTTCTTCAATAACCCTGCTCCCATTGAGGTTAAACGACTTTAAATTATATACCAGCGCTTTATCCAGGTCAGTAAACGCATCATCGTATTCGCCCAGGTAGATCAGCCCCAACGTATTGTTCACGGTCATCTCATCGGGATCCATGCTTACAGCCCTGAGCAGTTTTGCCAATGCCCGGGCTGTTTTTCCTTTTAACAGATCAACATCTGCTGCATTTAGTAAATAATAGGAACTGTTTTTTTGAAAACATTTGGCAGCAAGGGTTGAGTAATGAATGGCAGAATCTTTTTTGTTGAGCTCATTACAGGTTATGGCAATATTACGGTAAATGGTTCCTTTGGAATCTTTTGTAAGCCGTGGATTTTTGATCGCTTTTAAAAATGCCTGTAAAGCTTCTTCGTGTTTTCCTGCGTTGATAAGATCGATACCTTTTTGGTTAAAGTCCAGGGCCTTTTTTTCTGCGGGCATTTGCCCGCAGGATAACCCGAATAACAAAAATCCGGTTAAACCATAAAGCAATAATTTTTTCATGGGGCAATCAATTTACATGATCATTTAACCTTTGCTTTTGCTGCCATAAATTCTTTTTCTCCGGTTTTATTGTCCATTTTAACGGCATACAGCAAACCTTCATTCGTTCCCTGAGTTTCGCTTTTGCCATACAATACCTGTTTGTTGGCCGAAAGTTTTATATGGTATTTATCCAGGCCAAGAATATATGCCGGATCATCTGTTCTTTTGCTTTCAAATTGAAGGTCTTGTGTGGTTTCAGAAAAACTGCCTTCGGCATACTCAATGCCTGACCTGCCTTTTTTACCAAAATAGAGTATTAACTGATCCCTGTTGGAGCTGTCTATAGCCTGGTAGGTCCATACCATTTCGGCAACTGCTTCACCATTTTTTTTAATGACAATCTTAAAAATGCCTGTAAACAGGGTATGCTTGTTTACTTCGGTCCACTCGCCTTTATAATATGAAACTGCCACCTGTGAAAAACCAAAATGTATGACCAACAGCAGGACAATGGCTAAAAATAGCTTTTTCATTTTTTTATATAAATCTACGCAGATACAATATTACCCCCAAATGTTTGTGCCAATCAATTTCAGTCTTTTACAGGCATTCTTATATTACCGGTATGGCATTGTAGTTTAAAAAGCTAACCTGCCGGATAAGTAAAAAGGCAGCTTTTTCAAACTGCCTTTGTAGTAATATTATTGATCAGGTTATTTGAATAATTCTGCAAAGAATGTTTTCATCTCATTCCACGAAGCTGTATCTGCTGCTGCATTGTAGGCAATGGGAATCTGGAATTTCTGGCCCATGGCAGTTGCATCGGGGTTGCTGAATGCATGAGTGGAGCCCGGGTAGCTTTTAAAAATATAACCGGCACCTACGGAATCCATTTGTTTTTTAAATGCAGCCACTTCTGTTTCGGGTACCAATTTATCATCAGCTCCATGAAGTACCAGGATTTTTGAAGTGAGTAGATCTTTAACAGCAGGCGTACCCAGCAGGCTTCCGTGAAAACTAACCATGCCTTTTAACGGTTCGCCCATGCGCACAAAATTCAGCAACATGCCACCGCCAAAACAATAACCGATAGCACCAATGTTTTCCGTATCAACTACGGCATAGGTCTTGAGTTTGTTTAAAGCGGAATCAAAATGTTTTTTGGCCATCACCGGATCCTGGTAAAACGGCATGGCCAGTTTTCCGGCAAGTTCAGGATTATCAGCAGTGCGGCCGTTTCCATACATATCTACTGCCATGGCAATATAGCCCAGGGCAGCCAGTTCCCTCGCACGCCTTTTGGCGTATTCATTTAAGCCCCACCATTCGTGCACCACCAGTACAGCCGGGCGTTTGCCCTCTATGTTTTCATCATATACAATATAGCCTCCCATGTTCAGGCTGTCCAGGGTATAGTTTATATTTTCTTCCTTAAATTTCGGGGCTTTGGTTTCTGCTTTTTTATCCGCTGCATTATTACAGGCTGCAAAGATGAAAGCTGAAAGCAGTAAAGCTGTTGTTATTTTAATGATTTTCATTTTTATATTTATTTAGTTCATGATAAACAACAGTGAAGTTAAAAGGTTTTTAAAAACTCAAAACAAAAAACTATTTTGCAATTTTCTCCTTTGCATCCAGCACTTCCACATCAAACACCAATATACTGTTTGGCGGAATGGTGGCCGAACGGGTACGTATGCCATAAGCACTGCCGGAGGTAATATACAACCTCATCTTTCCGCCGATCTTACAATGAACCAGTCCAAGCTGCCATCCTTTTATCAGCCTTTCCAGGGGAAAAGTAGCAGGCTTTTCTTTGGTTTGATCAAATATGCTGCCGTCGCTGAACAGCGTACCTTTATAACGCACAGTAACGGTGTCGGTTACACTTACCAGCCTTCCGTTCCCTGCTTTCAGAGATTGGTAAAAAACACCATCCTCGTATTGCACACTGTCTTTGGGAAGACCGGCCCTCAGCATATCTTCTTCTGTTTTTTGCTGTAAAGCACTGTCTATATTACTCATGTTGCGCAACGAGGGCGGTTTTGCTGTTTGTGCATCAAGTGCTTTCCAGCTGCCATTACTGCGCTGCAGCCAGCGGTTGTTAATGCTTGCAGTATTATATTTATTGTGGCTGTCTGCCGGCCAGATGTATTTTATCCTTACCGTATCGTTTACTTTTTGGGTAGCAATGAGTTTCCATTTTTTTTCAGCTTTCAGGAATACATAGCCGGAATACAAAGTACTGTTGGTTGCCGAATCGCTGGCTGTTGCAATAAGCAGGGGATAGCTTTCACCGGGCCTCCAGTCAAATTTCCAGGCATGACCGGTTAAATGCGGATATACATCCAGTCCGGTTGCTTTTTCATCTTTTAAAGCAAACATCAAAAACTTAATTGTTTTTTCTTTGCCATCATATCCAAAATGCAATCCTGCTTTATTAACCCCGATACCGGGATGATCTTTTTTTAAATTACTGCTGTCGTTAATTTTTATCTCCGCATAAAAACCAATGGCTTTAATGGAATCGGGCACGGTATACAGATCACCTGAATTGCCATTTTGGCAAAAAGCTGAAATGGTAAAAAGTTTGAACAGTATTATGGCAATGTTGTATTTCATATGTAAATGCTATGTTTTTCTGACAGATAAAATTAATTTATTACAGGCAGATTACGGGTGCATAAAGCGTAAAAGTGCAGGAATGTGCAAAGTTCAGGGTATAAAATATACGACAGGCTCCAATGGGCTGGTATTACTCCTGCTCTAAAAAACTATCCTTCATTTTCCCCAGCAGGTCGGTCTCTAACATACGGTAGGCAATTTGTATCATATTTTTAAATGCCATGGCGTGGGAAATGCCGTGGCCTATGATGACCGGTTTGCTTACGCCCAGCACAGGAACACCGCCGTACTGCTCAAAATTAAAGCGGTTAAAATGTTCGTCATTGATGTTCCGGCGTTTGGCAATATCGTAAAAGCTTTCGGCCAGTTTTAAAACCACGTTGCCGGTATAGCCGTTGCATACCAGTACATCGGCTTTGGGCAATAAAATATCGCGGCCTTCAATATTGCCAATAAAATTGATCTGCCTGTTTGCCGCAAGCAGGGGATAGGTGGCCTGTGTAAGAATATTGCCCTTGCCTTCTTCTTCGCCCAGGTTTATCAGGCCTACTTTAGGGTTTTCAAAATTTAAAATGTGTTTGGCAAATAAGGAGCCCAGCACTGCAAACTGGTTCAGGTTTTCGGGTTTGCAATCGGCATTGAGGCCCACATCAACCAATAACCCCAAGGTACCGTCTTCCCTTGGCATATAACCGCCAATGGTTGGCCGCAACAAGCCTTCAACAGTCTTAATGCTGAAGAGAGCACCCACCATCATGGCGCCGGTATTGCCAGCACTGATAAAGGCATCCATTTTGCCTTTTGAAAGCAGCTTAAACCCAATGGCTATGGATGAGTTTTGTTTTTCTTTAAGTGCCTTGGTGGGGTGTTCGTGCATGCCAATCACTTCGGGTGCATGAACAATGGTAAATCTACCTGCAGGGATGGGATGATCTGTAAGGATTGCCTGTATCTGAACTTCATCACCGATCAGTGTAAGATGAATACCGGTTGATGCAGTGGCTAAATATCCGGCTGCCCCTTTCACTGCTTCCAGCGGGGCAAAATCGCCACCCATCATATCCAGTCCTATATTCATAATGCAAAGGTTTAAAAGTTTAAGAGGTTAAAGTAGTGTACATCTTTTATACCTTTTTGAAATTATTCAACTTCTTAGACTAAACTCCTATAAATGCAAAAATTCCAAGCCAGAAATTCTTTGATCGAATTTCGGACTTAGAATTGATACTTTGAAAAATATTATGCTTTCAGCGGAGCTTTCTCTGCTACTAATTTTCCTTTGTAGAATAATTTACCCTCACTTACATGGGCACGGTGGCGTACATGTGTTTCACCGGTTGTTTTGTCAACACTCAAAGTTGGTTCACTTGCCTTATAATGTGTTCTTCTTTTTGCACTGCGTTGCTGTGAGTGGCGCCTTTTTGGATTTGGCATAATTGTATTTTTTTATTTTAATTTAGATTGTTAGTACTTAGTATTCAGTATAAAGACGATCCATTTTAGTCTGTGTACTTAATACTTTATACCTGATACTCTTTTACTTTTTACTTTTTACTTTTTTAAACTGCTCCAGGCCTTTCCACAACTGGTTGGCGTTGTGCTCTTCTTCCTTAACTTCCATGGTCTTCAGTTTCTCCAGCACTTCCTTGTTACATTGAGGGCCACCCATTTCTTCTTCACTGCACATTTTCTGCAGCGGAAAACTCAGGAGCACAAATTCGTATATCCAGTTGGCCACATCAATATGGCTTTCATTACGGGATATATAAAACACATCGGGGTCCTCTTCCTGTTCATTCATTTCATCAGGATTATCTACCAGCTTTACCAGCATGTTAAATTCATCCCAGATGTCCATGGCCAGCGGATTTCCGCAACGGTCGCAGGTAATATCCGCTTTACCGCCAATCTCAAACTTCAGCAGCATAAAACTGCTTTTTTTATCAAGCTGAAGCTTTATGTTTGCCTGGCAATGGGTAAAATCAGGTTCCCCTTTTTCAATAAAGAACTTATCGTCCACTACGTAGTTAAACTCATGAACTCCCTGCTTTAACCCTACAAATGCAATCTCAAATGTCCGTTTACCCGCCATAACGTATGGTTTAAAGGACGGCAAAGGTACGACAATATTTGCAATTTTTAGGTTGAAAAATAGATTTTATGCCCTTTACCGCTATTGATTACTTTTATGGCCAATATGAAAATGAAAAAATCGCTTGTTTTTACAGTTGTTTTGCTTGTCATTGCGGCATTTATACATATTTATTCAAATGATTCCACACGTGTGGAAAACCAGTATGCTACCGGCATTTACCCGGTTTTCAGCCGCGTTTTGCGCCATATTTTTGGCTGGCTTCCGTTTAGTTTTGGGGATCTTTTATACGGATTTGTTATTTTATGGCTCATTTGGCAGTTGATAAGCGCAGTTAGACTTATTTTAAAAAAACAGGTAACCTGGCGTGGTTTTACCCGAGGTCTGGCTGTGGGTTTACGTATGTTACTTGTTATTTATATTCTTTTCAACCTTTTCTGGGGTATTAATTACAACCGTTTGGGCATTGCCCAACAGTTGCAGTTGAAAACGGAAAAGTATGACGCCCGGGACCTGCAAAAGATCAATGGCCTGCTGGTACAAAAAGTGAATGCGGCAAAAGAGGTATTGGTAAGCCATCAAATAAAATATCCATCCAGGCAGGCATTGTTTCAACAAGTGCTGAACGCTTACCAGCAAGCAGAAAAGGAGTACCCTTTTTTAAAATATGAAACCGTTTCGTTAAAACCATCCTTGTGGAGCCAGGTTGGCAATTATATGGGGTTCACCGGCTATTATAATCCTTTTACCGGGGAGGCACAGGTTAATATACTGGTACCAAAATTCCTGCAACCATTTACCACCTGCCATGAAGTGGCCCATCAGCTTGGTTATGCTAAAGAAAAAGAGGCCAATTTTGTGGCTTACCTTGTAGCTAAGCAATCGAAAGATACCCTTTTGCATTATTCGGTTTATCTTGATCTGTTTATGTACAGTAACCGCAACCTGTATGCAACAGACTCCACCGCGGCCAATGTGTACCACCGTCAATTGTCGCCGGAGGTGATAAAAGATTTAAAAGAATGGCGGGATTTTAATAATAAACACCGCAACCCTGTAGAGCCTGTCTTCAGGTGGGTATATGGTAAATATTTAGAAGGGAACCAGCAGCCTCAGGGTGTTTTAAGTTATGATGAAGTTACTGGTTTCCTGATTGCGTATTATAAAAAGAACGGGAAGATATAGCAGGAAGCGATTGGAAACAGGGATTGCCGGTTTTATAGATAACACTGGTTCAATCAGTATCCGGCAAATTACATTACCTTGAATCTTAACTTTAAATACAGATATTTTATGAAACTGATCATTTCCATATTAATTCCCCTGCTGGTTGGTACTACAGCCGGATTGTTTACCTCATCCGGCGTTAATGGCTGGTATGCAGCTGCCAATAAACCCTGGTTTAATCCACCCAACTGGATATTTGCGCCGGTATGGACCACATTGTATGTATTAATGGGTATAGCCCTTTTTTTAGTGTGGAGATCTGATGCAGCTGCGGGCATAAAAAAAACAGCCATCACCCTGTTTGCTGTGCAGCTGGTGTTGAATTTCTTCTGGTCTTTAATCTTTTTTAAACTGCAGCAACCCGGCTGGGCATTTGCTGAGATCATATTGATGTGGCTGATGATACTCATAACCATTTTATGGTTCGGTAAAATATCTGCAACCGCAGCCTGGCTGCTGGTTCCCTACATCTGCTGGGTAAGTTTTGCTTCGGTCTTGAATTACAGTATCTGGAGGCTGAACTAAAACCTCACTTTACTTCTGAAAACAGGGTCGGCAATGAATTGTGCTTCAAATGCAGGTTGCCAGTCTTCCAGTTTTTTTGACTCGGCAGGTGCGAGGTCATTAAAGAAAATGGCATATTCCATCCGTGTTTTATCCTTCAGGGTAAAGTACATCACGCGTGAAAAGATATATGCCGTTTTACCTGTTTTTGCACCATAGTGTTTAAAAAGTCTTTGGTTTTCTTTTTTTTCCATAGGATGTTCAAGCGTTTCGGCAATAGGAAAATAAGCATCTTCGTCTATTACTTCCCGGTTGTTCAAAGCCTGGGCTAACATCACATATTCTTTGGCGGTGGAAGCGGGCAGGTTGTCGTTCCACATTTTCATCAGTCTCGGGGTAAATTTATCGGCTCTGAAAGTTTCTTTAAAACTGCTGTCTTTTTTCAGGTCAAGGTGGTTATAATAGGCTTCCATGCTGTATTTCTTATCCGAATATTTACTCAGCGTTTTAAGCAGTTTATCTTCTGATGATTTTTTAGGAATATGATAAGTGAACAGCGAGCCGGCAAACGGATAAATAGCTGTATGTTGTTTTAATTTAAACAGGGATATATTCTCTTTCACACTGTCAAAACCAAGCAGATCCATTAAATAATCGGCATTGGCGTAGCAGTTGAACAATATCATGCCCCTTACAATATCAACTAATTTTATGCTGCCATTTTTAATTTCTTTATTCGCTTTGGCATATTCAAGCCAGGAATTATAGGAGGCACTGTCTATTAGCGGGATATAAAATCTTTCTAGTTCTTCAAGGTTTACATAAGCGTTTTCATTGATCATTTCATGTGAAGACTGCTGGGCAAACTCTATGGCAATTAATATACCCACCGTACCGGCCAGCGGCATCAGTTTGTTTTCATTAAGACGGGCAATAACCGTATCGTTTCGGGTAATATAGGCAGAAGCCCGTAAGGGGTTGGCTTTGATGAAATATAAAAAAGAATCTGCCTTTACAGGATCCAGCTGTGCTTTAGCTGTATTAAAGTATGCCAAAGCGGTGATCAAAAAAAATAAGCGGTAGATGCTGCCGGGCAAAAGGGTGCGTTTCATGGTATTTTCTTTGTACAGCAAAATACAATTTTTTGCGATTAAAACTTATTCTTCCACATCATACTTTCAACGGGCTTGTTGTGCTGGCCGCTGTATTTTGCATTTTTCTTCTGGTTGTATTTTATTTCAATTTCTCCATCAACCGGAAAATAGATCAACTGCCCGATGGGCATGCCTGCATATACCCTGACCGGTTGCTTTACCGAAATTTCGAGGGTCCAGTTTCCGCAAAAACCCACATCGCCTTTGCCTGCTGTGGCATGTATGTCAATACCCAGGCGGCCTGTACTGGATTTGCCTTCCAAAAAGGGAACATGGGCATGAGTTTCGGTATATTCTTCCGTTACACCCAGGTAAAATTCATGCGGATATAATACGATCCCTTCTTCCGGAATATCAAAATGTTCAATGGTATTGTGTGCTTTGGCATCCAGTTCCTTGTTTACATAACGGGCAAGGTGCCTGCCCAAATGTACATCGTAACTGTTGCTGCCCAGGCATTCCCTGTCGTAGGGTTCAATTTTAATGGTGCCTTTTTCAATTTCTTCTAAAATGCGGGTATCGCTTAAGATCATGTTAAGTAGTTAATACCCGCTTTTAATTCGGGCAGGCGTTGATTGGTTAATTAGTTAATTTGTGTAAAATTATTCGATTTGTATAAATAATCAATCAACAATCTGCTCCCGATAGCTATCGGGACTAAAATCTAAAATTGTCTTAATGCCGCTGGTTTATCAACAAAATATTAACGCAACAACTAAAATAGCGGTGTGGCATATTTCAGAGCCCGAGGACTTTTTCCTGTCTGTGGTGCCGCTGCAGCGGGAGATCAGCCATTGGCATAAGCGGTTGCAGCACCTGGCAGGCCGGCTTTTGCTGAAAGAAATGTTTCCCGGTTTTCCGGTTGAACTGATACGGATAGCAGATACCAAAAAACCTTTTCTGGAAAACGAGCCCTATCATTTTTCGATTTCACATTGCGGCGATTATGCCGCGGCCATGGTTAGTAAAACACACCGGGTTGGAGTGGATGTAGAACTGCTGAATGAAAAAATTGAACAGATACAGCATAAGTTTATTCATGAAAATGAGTTTAAAGTGCTTAGAAAACAATCGCTTTATGCAGCTACAGAAACCCCAATGACCAATGACCAATGCCTTACACTTATCTGGAGCGTAAAAGAATCGGTTTTTAAATGGTGGGGCAGGGGACAGGTAGATTTTAAAAAAGATATTATTATAAAATCAATAACGGGCCTGCCGGAGCAGGGGACCGTAAAGTGTATTTTTAAAAATGAGTTTGAACTTGAAATTCATTACTTGTTTTTCAACAAGAATTATTTAACCTGGGTACTAACCGATCATTGATGGGTTGTTACTGAGCGGATCCTGGTTTAGTAAGGCCTTCATGGTATGGTATAATTGCGGATAGTAAGATTCCATTTCAACCGGCTTTTCAAAAAATAGTTCTACACTCTCAGCCCAAAATTCCTGGAAGTTTTTTTCGGCGTATTCAGAATAAAGACCACCAGCAATGGTTTTTTCTGTGTCATAAGCTTTGTTACCATCCACATTAAATTTGTTATACAGATCCCTGAAGTTGCTGTCTGTATTTTCCTCCACTTCAAAAGTCTGATAGTATAAGGCATGAGCCAGTTCATGCAGGCCCACATTTTGCCCATCATCCGGTTTTGCATAGCCTTCCAGGAAATGTTTCCAGCTAAGGTTGATGGAATGGCCCGAAACATTGCCCTCCAGGAAACATAGGATGGGCTGTACCCTTAAAAATTCCTGTGGATGTATATGAATAAACCGAAAATGCGGCAGCAGGTATTTCTTTAAACCGCAAGTCAGCTGAATGGCTGCAGCACTGATGAGTACCGGCATTTCTTTGTATCCTTTTTTATCGTGTATTTTAAAAGTTTTATCGGCCATGAAACTTTGCAGGCGTTGTATAAATGTGATCTTCCATGTTGGTGAAAGTTTGTTGTAATAGGGAAAGCGCCTGGTTAATATGGAAGCAACCTGCTGGTCAGAAAAATAAAGTTCATCCCCATGAAAAACAAGAAGATCCTTTTTCCGGGTTATTGATTTATCTGTAAATATGGCCTGGCTGTATGTTTCGGTAACTTCCGATTTTTTCCAGAATTTATAGATAATAAAACCAAATATGGCCAGAAAAATAAAAATAAATTGGGCATCGGGAGTATAAGCAGGTTTGTCTTTTTGAAGTTCTGTTCTTACGTAGCTGTTAAAACTGATCACAGCGCTGTCATGCCTTACTAAGGCAGTGTCTAACTCCGAAGGCAATTGCCAGGGTTGAAGTGTAATGATGATGTCTTTGCCTCCCGGAAAAGTAATGGTACGGCTTAAGTTCTTATCATAAGTTGTGATGTTATAAGTAGTATCAAAGGGCATCAGCGGTTAAGTTCAGTTTTCAATTTCAGTTGTATCACCATCCAGTAAAGGGATATCGCCAATTGATGCTCCCGCAATTCCTTTTACAGAGCCATACATACCGCTGGTGCTTATCAAAACTTTTTCCAGCTGCTTTTCACGTTCCTTCCATATTTTCTCCATCTGGACACGCTCTTTGGTGATGCCCTGTTTCATAGCCATAAAGCCTTCCATAATGGCTTCTACCTGTCCACGGAATTCGTTACCGGTAAGATAGTCGTACAGCATTTGCATTTTATCGCCTTTGCCTTCCTGGGCTTTCTGTGCTTCATACACTTTAATGATCCCGTTACGGATTAAATGGGATACGCTGGTCACTTCTGTAAAGCCGCAAAGCCAGATACCATCTTTTTCGCCAAAGCGGTCCATGTCTTTTGGGAAGGCCTGCGTTACCAGTATGGCGGCATCGGCTCCCTGGTTACGCTTATCATTTTTTAATTTATCAACCCAGTTATTGCTCCAGGCTTTTGTTCTTTTGCTTTCGTAAATAATTTTACCACAAATGGTACCGGCACTGTTGCGGATGACCTGCATGCAATCTGCACCTTCCACACCTTTGCCTACCTCTTCAATGATGTCAAACGGAAAATTTTCTTTTAAAATCTCTTCCAGTAAAATTTCCTGGCTTTCGCCCTGGCGTTGCATGGAGCTCTGTTCTGCCCTACGTTTCATTTCATCGGCCAGTTTTTTTTGTTCGTCCAGTTGTAATTCCAACTCCTTAACTTTTAGCTGGTATGTGGTTTCTTTTAAATTATTTTTTTCAGCTTCCTGGGTTCTTACCTGTTCAGAAATCAATGTCCGTTCTTCCTGTATCTTTTTTTGAAGGGTTATTTCAAGTTCAGCTTCCTTATTTTTCAGTTGTTGTTCTTTTTGAAGGAATTCCAGTTCTTTTTTTCTGGCGTCTTTAAGTTTTTCCTCATTTTCAGCATTGTTATTTTCAAGTAAACGAAGTTTATTTTCAAAATCAGCAGCAATACTTTTCCTTAGCTGTTCCTGTATCTCGGTCTCCATTTTTTGTTTTTCCTGTTGAAGTTTTTGTGCAAATATTTCATTTTCGTTTTTCTTTTTCTCTTCAAATAAAACCTGGTCAGCCAGTAATTTTTTTTTATCCTCCTCAACCTTATTTAAAGATTGCTGTAATTTATCCTGGTATTGCTGTTGTAATTTTTGCTCAATATCTGCCGCAAGTACATTTTCCACATCTATAATTGTTCCACAATTGGGACATTTAATATCGTTTGCCATGATTATTTTTTTACAAGATAATTAAAAATAAAAAGCTTCCTTATGAGAGAAGCTTTTTTAAAATGTGCCCGAGACTGGACCTGCCTGCCGGCAGGCAGGTTCGAACCGGCACGCCATTCCCCAAAGCCATTAAAAAAAGAAGCGAAGCAATTGCTCCGCTTTGTGCCCGAGACTGGATTCGAACCAGCACGCCGTTTCCAGCGCCACCACCTCAAGGTGGTGCGTCTACCAATTTCGCCACCCGGGCGGGGATGTTAAAAGTTAAAGGTTGATAGTTGAAAGTGCCTTAAGCTAATAACAGTTTGCAAATGTAAAAGATTATTTCCTTAATACAATTCTGAAGGTTGTTCCTTTACCTGGTTCAGATTGTTTAACAAATAACTCTCCATTATGATACTGCTCAATAATCCTTTTGCAAAGCGTTAAACCCAGCCCCCAGCCACGTTTTTTGGTAGTAAAACCCGGTTTAAAAACCTTGCTTATATTTTGTTTGCTGATCCCTTTGCCGTTATCAATCACATCAACCATAACCTGGGCAGTTTCGTTTTTTATATTTACCTGTATGGTTCCCTTACCTTCCATAGCATCCAGCCCGTTCTTTAATAAATTTTCAATCACCCAGTCAAACAGCGGCCCGTTGATCATTGCCTTTACTTCCGTTTCGCCATAGGCGTTAATACTGAAGGAAACACTGTCGGGCGACCTTCTTTTTATATAACTCACCATATTTTCAACCTGTATTATAATATCGTTCAGCTCCAACTGTGGGGTACTGCCTATTTTTCCAAACCGGTCGCTAACCAGTTTAAGCCGATCCACATCTTTGATCATTTCGGGTACTATTTTTTCCATGCCGGGTGTTTCTTTCAGTATTTCCATCCAGCCCTGCAGGGAAGTTAACGGGGTGCCCAGCTGATGAGCAGTTTCCTTTGCCATGCCTGCCCATACCTGGTTTTGGGTTGATTTATTGCGGGTGGTTATGGCGATCAATGTGATGATGATAAAAAGCGCTACAATAAATAACTGTACAATAGGGTAGTATCGTACCTGTTTTAATAAATTGGATTCACCGTAATACACCCGGTTGGTTTGGAGTGAGTCTAAGGGGTTTTGCCATACAATGGGGCTGTTTAATTTTTTAAACTCTGCCAGCTTGTTAAACAGGTATGATCTTTCTGATTTGATCTTTACCGAATCAAGGTTTCTGTGGTCCATGATACTGTCCTTTTCATTGGTAAGTATCATCGGTATATCCCTGCTGTTTTCAGTTTGAATTTTGATGGCAAGGCCTATTTCTGTTATGTTGGGATTTGCAATATCCTTGGTAGCTTCTGCCCACTGCTCAATTTTTATTTTTTCTTCGGCAGCAATTTTTTTTGCCAGGTGGTTTGAGTAAAATACAGTACCCGTTACAATGGCAATTGCAATTACAGCCAAAACAGTGCGCCAGTTAAGCAGGGAATTAAACATGCAGTAAAAATAAGAAATAAGTCAACAGTTAAGGGTTATAAGTTATAAGTTATAAGTATGTTTGTGAAGTTAGTATTTGAATAAAAAAAATGAACCCTTCAGTAGCAATTGTTATTCTTAACTGGAATGGCCGGGATTTCTTAAAGAAATTTTTGCCATCTGTACTTGCTTCTACTTATGAACACAAAAAGATCATTGTGGCAGATAACGCTTCTACAGATGATTCGGTAGAATTTTTGAAAGCGCACTATCCGCAGGTTGAAATCATACAAAACAGCAGTAATGAAGGTTTTGCCAAAGGTTATAACACGGCATTAAAGCAGGTAAAGGCCGATTATTATGTGTTGTTGAACAGCGATGTTGAAGTAACGCCGGGCTGGATAGAGCCTGTTATTGAATTGATGGAATCGGACACAGCTATTGCTGCATGCCAGCCAAAACTGCTGGCATATAATGATAAAACGCTTTTTGAATATGCCGGTGCCAGCGGAGGCTGGCTTGATTATTTTGGTTATCCTTTTATGCGGGGCAGGATATTTGATATTTGTGAAAGGGATACCGGGCAGTATGATGATGCTGCTCCCTGTTTTTGGGCCAGTGGCGCAGCTTTATTTGTGCGATCGGCTGTTTTTGAGGAGTTGAAGGGGTTTGATGCATACTTTTTTGCACACCAGGAAGAGATAGACCTTTGCTGGAGGGCACAATTGGCAGGGTATAAAATTTATGTGCAGCCGGCTTCGGTTGTTTACCATGTAGGAGGGGGAACATTACCCAAAGGCAACAGCCTGAAAACCTTTCTCAATTTCAGGAATAACCTGGTCATGCTTTCCAAAAACCTTTCATGGGGAGCTGCCCTGTGGAAAATTCCGGCAAGGATGCTGCTGGATGCTTTATCGGCCTGGCGGGGATTATTTAGTGGCGACCAGGGGTATTTTTTTGCAATAGGTAAGGCGCATTTTCATTTTATCGGTTGGTTTTTAGCGGGTAAAAAGCAATCCGTTTTTCCACAAAAAAGGGCGGCAAAACCAGCCGGGTACTTTAAAGGCTCAGTTATCTGGTCACATTTTCTGATGAAGAAAAAAACCTTTTCAGAAATTATTGGCAGTAAATAATTTTTTTTAACACTTACACCTTATTTTTGCAACGCAAATAACAATAAAATGAATCAGGAAGTTATAGACAATTCACACAAGGACTTTACACACAACTGGGTATCTACCTCACGTTTTATCTGGTTTTGCCAGGTATTTCTGGTGTTGGCATTTGTATTGGGCGGTTGCTATAATTTATATACGCACAGGTACAAGGGACAGCCAAAGGTTGAAGTACCTTCAAATACCCTGTACAACCCAACTTACAAATAAAATTTTTATTGTAACCCCACAATACTTATTTTTGCCCTCCGAAAAATAAGTACAGTTCTTATCATTATTGCGGAAGTAGCTCATTTGGTAGAGCACGACCTTGCCAAGGTCGGGGTGGCCGGTTCGAGCCCGGTCTTCCGCTCAACAATCAATCCCGACTAGTCGGGATTTTTTTTCACTACCACACTCGGGTGGTGGAACTGGTAGACACGCAGGACTTAAAATCCTGTTCGCAGTAATGCGAGTGACGGTTCAATTCCGTTCCCGAGTACTTGTTAAAAAGCTGAAATTTATTTTCAGCTTTTTGTATTTTAGGACTTCTATGTTTTACACTTACATTCTTTATTCAGCAAAATATAATCGCTTTTATATTGGACAATGTGAAGATATTGCTGCAAGGTTACAACGTCACAACAACAAAGGCGTACCTTCTACCAAACCTTATGTACCCTGGCAGCTTGTTTATTACGAAGAATATTCTTCAAGGGCATTGGCTTCAAACCGTGAGCTTGAAATCAAAATGAAAAAAAGCAGACGATATATTGATTTTTTAGTGAATGGTGGTGGCACTGGTAAACACGTCCCGATGCAATATCGGGATTCGCAGTAATGCGAGTGTCCCGGCGTTATGCCGGGATCCCGAGTACATATTAAAAAAGCGACAAGAAATTGTCGCTTTTTTAATATCAATAATTGTCAGATACTATTTGTACTTGTACTCCACCGACCCCATGATCCTGCCTTCTTTTGAGTAACAGCGTTCATTTATCCGCAGCCCGTTTTCATAAACATACCGCCAGGTAAAATAATAAGCCCCCTCTTTTTCTGTCGTGATCATTTTTGTAAGCTGCCCGGCCTCGTCGTATTCAAACGCATACTCCGGAAACAGGTTCTTCTGGTAAGGGTATTTGTGTACTATATCCGTCAGGCGGTTTTTGGCATCGTAATAATAATAATATACTTCGCCGGTTTTTGCATTCTTTTCAATGATGGTATTGTCGCTTTCATCGGCTTCAAAAACCAGCAATGTAGTATCCCGGTTATTTTTTACAAGGGTCATCTGTAGCAATAAACCTGCTGCATTATAATTGTACAGGTGCTTTTCAAACACCACCCCGGCATCATCATCCGTAGCAAATCGTTTTAAAGAATTAATGGATATGAGCCTGCCGGCACCATCGTAAATATAATCAATGGTGGTGGCTCCGGCTTCAGTTGAATCTACCGTTTGTTTCAACAACCCGGTTTTGGTAAAATAAGATATAAACGTGTTGGGGTACGATTCATTGGTTTCAGTATAGATCTCCATTTCGGTAAAATCCCTGTTTATTTTTTTCTGGCAGGTAAAACCCTCCGTTTCTTCCCCGGTAGCTTCCAGTGAAAACACTTTTACACCATTTATTTTTTTCGCTTTCAGGGTGGCCAGCTCGGCCAGTACCTGCTTATTGTTTACAATATCGTTATAATAATACTGTGCAAACAGGTTAGTTGATACACTACAGGTTAATAATAAGATAAGGATGTATTTGGTCATTTGCTTTTTTTCAATGTAAGAGGCAAGCCGTCTTTTTATATCCTAAATTATACCAATAACGGTTAAGCCCGCAAACTTTATTATTTTTAACAAAATTAAAGTAAATGAGCCGGCTTAAAGAAAGAAAGCAAAAGAACTGCCTGAACTGCCGTATTTTGGTAAAGGGCAGGTATTGCCACCGCTGCGGCCAGGAAAATATTGAACCACAGGAATCCGTGTGGGACCTGGTATCGCATTTTTTTAAAGACATTACCCATTTTGACGGCAGGTTCTTCAGCACAGTAAAATACCTGTTTAAAAAGCCGGGATTTCTGTCTGCGGAATATATGATAGGCCGCCGTGCCAGTTATGTAAATCCAATCAGGATGTACATCTTTACATCAGCCTTTTTCTTTCTGATCTTTTTTTCGATCATGCAAATTGATAAAAAAACGCTGATTAAAGATATTACCCTTAACGGTAAAACCTATGCCCAAACCGAAGCCATGGATTCTCTGGATTTTGATGGGTTTACAAAAAATGTAAATAAGGAAGACGGCAAACCGGCCATTCCAATGACCAGGCCCGAATATAAAAAATATTTTGACAGTGCCGCAATGAGCGGTGCTATACATTTTACCAGCGCAAATTATAAATCAAAAAATGAGTATGATTCGGTGCTTGCAACAGGAAAAAAAGACAGCTGGTTTAAAAGGCAATTGATTTACAAACAGATCGAATTAAATGAAAAATACCACAACCGGGGTGGCGGTGAAGCGGTAAAGGATTTTGCAGATATTTTATTGCACAGCCTTCCACAGATCTTCTTTATCCTGTTGCCCATCTTTGCACTTATTTTAAAATTATTGTACATACGCAGGAGGCAATATTATTATGTTAACCATGGCATTTTCAGTATCCATTTCTATATTTTCTGGTTCATCACCATGCTCATCCTGTTTGGGGTTGGTAAGCTTAATGCAAGCCTGAATTGGGGAATCTTAACTTTTATTCAGGTGCTCATCGGCTTCGGCATATTCTTTTACCTCTACAAAGCCATGCGCAATTTTTACCGGCAACGAAGGGCCAAAACGGTTTTAAAATTCATGTTATTGTGCTTTTTGCTTTTTATAACCATCTTGCTATTGTTCACCATATTTATTTTTTACTCGCTTTATAAACTATAAAAACGATGTCTTCAGAAAACAGTGCTGCTTTTAACCGGCTGGTTACCATCATGGATGAACTGCGTGAAAAATGCCCCTGGGATAAAAAACAAACCATTCAAACCCTTCGCCAGTTAACCATTGAAGAAACCTACGAGCTGGCCGACGCCATAACCGATAACGACTGGAAGGGTATAAAAGAAGAACTGGGCGACCTGATGCTGCACCTTGTTTTTTATGCCAAAATAGGAGCAGAGCAAAACCAGTTTACTTTAGATGAAGTAATAAACGGGGTTTGCGAAAAACTCATCAGCAGGCATCCGCATATATATCCTTCGACAGGCTCAGGACTTACCCATGTTAACAATGAAGAGGATGTTAAAAAGAACTGGGAAAAACTGAAACTGAAAGAAGGCAAAACTTCCGTTTTAAGCGGGGTGCCCAAATCCCTGCCTTCTATGGTAAAAGCCATGCGCCTGCAGGAAAAAGCCAAACAGGTAGGCTTTGAATGGGATACCAAAGAACAGGTTTGGGAAAAAGTGGAAGAAGAAAAAAAAGAACTTTTTGAAGCTATTGAATCGGGCGATTTTAACAACATAGAAGACGAATTGGGCGATGTTTTTTTCTCTTTGGTAAACTTTGCAAGGTTTTTGCAGGTAGATGCTGAAAATGCGCTGGAACGCACCAATAAAAAATTCATGCACAGGTTCACACAAATGGAAAATGAAGCTTTAAAGCATGGAAAATTGCTGCACGATATGAGCCTGGAAGAAATGGACAACATATGGAATAGCGTAAAAAAAACTTAAATATTTATTCATAATTGCAAAAGAGCCCTGTCTTTAAAACACTTTTTTTCAGATACAGTTACCTGTTGATCCTGGCAGCAGGCCTCGCTGTTATTTCATTTATCACAGATGTCTACCGGGCGGGCATCTCTTCGCCACAAACTGCACAAAAAGCCGTTGAAAAAAAAATACAGGCCGCTGAGCAGGATTTTGATAAACTGATAAGTGACACTGCCATGGTAAGGCAGATGAATGATCAATCTTTTGCCGGGCAGGACCTGCTGCAATTAACAGCAAAACCTTATTTCATTTACCGGTATTTTGTTAACGACATTGGACTGCACCCGATCATTTTCTGGAATACCCAAACCGTTTTGCCAACCGAAGAAATTATCACAGCCAAACAAAACAACGGTTTTGTAAAGCTCGATAATGGTTATTATGCGTGGCGTAAAAAGCACAAAGACAACAGCATCACAATAGCTTTGATACCGGTTAAATGGAATTATTTTGTAACCAACAAAAACCTGGTAAATAGTTTTGTAGCAGGAAATAAAATAGAAAACAACTATGATATTTCCACTGGGCCAACAGAGGCTTCGGTAAGATCCATTAACGGCAATATCCTGTTTTACCTGGCCCGAAGCGCAGGTGACATGGTTCCGGATAATAACCTGCTTGTAATTTGTTTAAGGATCATTGCTGTTTTGTTATTGTTGTTGTTTATTCATTTACTGGCAACAGAAATAGCGGCCACACAGGGACTTGCAAAGGCATTGCTGTTTATGATACCGCTGGTTTTGGTGCTTCGGTTGCTGAGTTATTATTACCCGTTCCCGATAAATTTCCGGCAATTTGAATTATTTGACCCTAAAATCTATGGCTCCAGTTTTGTTTTACGTTCTTTAGGCGACCTCTTGATCAATGCTGTTTTGTTTACCTGGATCATATTGTTCATCCATAACCGGGTGCATGAAATGCGCATTGAAGTAAACAGGCAAAAACCGGGGTACAGGTGGATGAGGCTGGCAGCTGTGGGGGTGTTATTACTTGGGGTAACCTTTAATGCAGGGCATATCGTACGCAGCCTGGTGGCCGATTCGCAGATATCATTTGATGTCATCAGTTTCTTTTCCTTAAATATTTACAGCGTAACCGGGTTTATTGTGCTGTGTTGTATGGCCATAGGTTATTTTATGTTTTGCCAGATCTTATTATACCAGGTAAAACCATTGTTTCCCGGATTTTTTTGGGAACTGTATCTGGCCATTGCAGTGGGCGGACTGGCTTACCTCAGCATTAAGCTGAATATCGCCAATGCCGGATTCGAATTGTTTTCTCTTGCCTGGCTGATCTTGTTTATGATTTTATTGAACAGGCATCACGGTTTTTTTTCGATAGAAAAATTAAATTCCTCAAAACTAATATTCTGGCTGTTTTTTTTCTCGCTGTCCATTTCCGCCGTAATTGTGCTGGAAAACAGTGAAAAGGAATTGAATAAAAGGAAGCGTTATGCCGAAACCCTTTCAACAAAAGCCGACCCCACCAGTGAAACTTTACTGAATTCTTTTCTTACAGATTTCCGAAACGATTTTCTTGCAGCAAATTTTTACCGTTTTCAAAATGACAGCAGCAACAGGTTTTTTAAAGACAGCCTGGTCAATGGCAATTTTTCGGGCTATACCAATAAATACGACACGCGGATATATACCTTTGATGCCAGCGAAAACCCGCTTTTTAACAAGGAAAATGCAGGCTTTAACGAATTGAATACGGTACTGAAAACCCAGGCAAAACCTACCAATATACCCGGGCTTTTTTATTTTGATGAATCGTATGACCGTTTTAGTTACATCAGCCGAAAAACCGTTACCGATGCAGATAGTAATACGTTAGGATACGTATTTGTATTGGCAAATCCAAAAAAAAATGTAAGCAAGGCTTTAAATCTCGAACTGTTTTCAAGAGGTAAAGACAATGCCATTGAAAATTCCACCGTGTATGCTTTTGCTGTGTATAATGACCTGAAACTGATCGACCGCCACAATGATTATGCTTTTGCAACAGCCTTATCTGCCGGGCAGGTTCCCAAAACGGAATTTGAATTAATAAAGAAAAAAGGATTTGATGAATTGTGGTACAGGGCAGGGCCCCAAAAAGTGGTCATCATTGCCAAACCCGGTAACCTGTTTATTGAAACAATAACCCTGTTCTCGTACCTGTTTTGTGCTTTCCTGCTGGTTGCCGGTATTTTCTGGCTATTACATGTAACGATAAAGGCGCGTTTTAAGCGGGAAAGGATAAGGGTTTACTGGCAACTCAGTATCCGTAACCAGATACACGGTACGGTTATTTTTGTAAGCCTGGTTTCTTTTCTGGTAATTGGCATTGCTACTATTTTGTTTTTTATAAACCGTTATGAAAATACCAACAGGGAAAAACTGAGCCGCGTAATTCATGTGATGGAAAATGAAATGAGAGGCGCTTTATCTGAAATGGGGGCAACCGATACGGTAAATACATCGAAAGATGATTATTATCGCGAAAAAATGCAGGTTTTAATTGACCGGGTATCTGAAATACATGCGGTTGATGCCAACCTTTACGATCTCGACGGAAACCTGATGGTTTCGTCATTGCCACTGCCTTATACCAAAGGGGTGATCAGTAAAAAGATGGACCCTGTTGCCTACTACCGTCTTAACAAAAAGAAAGAAGTACAGTTTTTTAAAGAAGAGCAAATAGGCAAACTGCATTTTGTAAGCAATTATGTTCCGGTTATTGATGCAGCAGGCAGGGAATATGCATACCTCAATATCCCCTACTTTGCCAGTGAAAGCAAATTGCAGGAAGAGATAGCCAATTTTATGGTTGCCATCATCAACCTGAATGCCTTTATATTTTTAATTGCCGGCATCATTGCTTTATTCATCACCAACCGCATTACCCGTTCTTTTTCTTTCATCAGTGATAAAATGAAGGCCGTACACCTGGGGCAGCTTAATGAGGCCATAAACTGGAAGCGCAATGATGAAATTGGCGACCTGGTTAAGGAATACAACAAAATGGTAAGCAAACTGGATGAAAGTGCTGCAGCACTGGCTAAAAGTGAACGTGAAGGTGCATGGCGCGAAATGGCCAGGCAGGTAGCGCATGAAATTAAAAATCCGCTTACCCCCATGAAACTGAGTTTGCAGTACCTGCAAAAATCCATCGCCTCTAAATCGTCCAATATAGAAGAGCTTACCGCCCATGTGGCCAAAACACTGGTGGAACAGATCGAGCACCTGAATCAGATTGCAGGAGAGTTCAGCCAGTTTGCCAATATCGGCAACCCTAAAAATGAAATATTTGAACTGAACCAGGTGATCAGGCAGGTAATTCAGTTACATACCGTAGATGAACACATACATATTGAAATGAACCTGTCTGGCAATCCGGTATTGGTAAATGCCGACCGCACGCAGATTAACCGACTGTTTACCAACCTTATCTTAAATGCCATGCAGGCAATACCGGCCGAAAGGAGGGTAAAGATCCATGTTGATGAAGCCATAACGGGTAACCATGTTCTGATCACCGTAAAAGACAATGGCAATGGCATTGATAAATCTCTGCAATCGAAAATCTTCACACCCAACTTTACCACTAAAACATCCGGCACGGGCCTGGGCCTTGCCATGAGCAAGGGTATTGTGGAACAGGCCAGGGGAAGGATATGGTTTGAAACGGAGGCAGGAGTGGGGACCTCATTTTTTGTGGAGCTGCCAGTTATTCATGAAATTGGATTATGATCCTGCGGGATAAACCTGCAAATTGCATTTTGGTTTCTGCCTTTTATCACCGGTAAAATAAAATAGGGTATTTTCGTTTATATAAATGAATAACAAATCATGAAAAGACTGCTTTTAGTCCTCATCATACTGCCTTTGTTTGGCATAATGGCAATGAAAATAAATAGTCCGGATAAAAAGACCGGGGTTGGCAGTACCCTTACCTGGTATACCTGGCAGCAAGCCGTTGAACTGAATAAAAAGTCCCCGCGTAAATTGCTGGTGGATGTGTATACAGACTGGTGCGGCTGGTGTAAAGTGATGGACAGGGAAACATTTGTGAATGATACCATTGCTGATTATCTCAACAAGTATTTCTATTGTGTGAAATTTAATGCCGAAGGACAGGAAACTTTGCAGTTTAACGGAACCACTTTTAACTGGATATCGCCCGAAAAAGGTGGTGGGCGAAATGGGATACATGAATTTGCTTATGGACTACTTGACGGCAAGCTGTCTTATCCAAGTATAGTTTACCTGAATGAAAAATATGAACGTATCGCAATCTCTCCCGGATTTAAAAAACCTGCAGAACTGTTGCCGGAATTGCGTTTTACTGCTGAAGAAATTTATACTAAAAAGAGCTGGCAGGATTATTTAAAAGAGAAAAATCCATAAATAAACGGGGGTATTTTAGTAATTGCGCTTATGCATGAGTAGATCTTATGGTATAGGCTATGGACCTAAATTCCTTTTGTTGCTTTTCTTTTCTGTATAAATGTTTCAAAATCGCCCAATCCCATACTGCTCAAATTCTTTGCTTTGGTAACCATGGCTTTTTGTGCAGCCAAAACGCCGTATCGGGTATCTTTAAATCCTTCAATAAAATGCGCATCGGGGTTAACAGAAATGAGTACATTTTTTTCCAGTGCATAGTCGATCTGCCTCCAGTCAATATCCAGGCGACTGGGGTGTGCATTCAGTTCGATCACCACATGATTGGCGGCACAGGCATCAATGATCTTTTTATGATCAACCGGATAGCCCTTACGGCTTAACAACAGGCGCCCGGTCATGTGGCCCAATATGGTTGTATATGGATTTTCAATGGCGGCAATCAGGCGTTGCATGGCTTTTTCTTCTGTCATTTTTAAAATGCTGTGAACCGATGCGATCACCAGGTCGAAAGTGGCCAGCACGGCATTGGAATAATCGAGACTGCCATCATATAATATATCACTCTCAATGCTTTTAAATATTTTAAAATCATTGAACCTGCTGTTCAATGCATCAATCTGCTCATGTTGCGCCCGTATTCTTTCTTCTGATAATCCCTGTGCATAAAAGGCACTTTTACTGTGGTCGCTTATCACTAAATACTCAAAACCCTGCTCCCGGGCAGCCATGGCCATTTCTTCCAGTGTATTGTTGCCATCGCTCCAGTTGCTGTGGCTGTGTATGATACCCTTAATATCTGATGGCTGTATCAGATCGGGAAGGGGAGTTTCCTTTGCACGGGTAATGATTTCAGGGTTTTCTCTGAGGCAGCGGGGTATATAATGTATGCCCGCAGCTTTAAAAACAGCCGAATCATTCTGCCCGGAGGCTCCCGAAAAATCAATATGGGGGAAATGAAAAATAAAATCATTGACAAATTCGGGACTTCCGGAGGTGAAAAAGCACTTTTTTTCAAAGTCCCGGGTTTCGGCATATAACCTTAGTTTAAGGCCGTTTAATAGTTTGTACAGCAGGCTGTCGTCATTTTCTTCCAGTAATTCCGGCGGGTTAGCTGTTTCAAATTTGGGTTTAATATCTTCAGGTGTACTGTGCACAACATATTCCAGTTCATCAATGATCTCTAGGTTTCTTTTAAAACTGCCGGTGAGGTATACATTTTGTGGCAAAAAAAGCTTTTGTAAGTAAGCAGTGATTTGTGGTTCCACCGCTTCTACCTGTGGAAATAAATTACTGCCCTGGTTGTTTAAATAAAATTCGATGGTTTCAATTACGTTCTGTTGTGTTTTTTCTCCAAACCCTTTGTAAAGCTTCAGCCGGTTTTCTTTACAGGCATATAAAAGTTCGCCAATGCTTTCTATTTCCATCTCTTTCCAGATTGTGGAAATTTTTTTAGGGCCGATGCCTTTTATGTTCAGCATTTCTATCACACCAATGGGAGTTTTTTCTATTAACTCCTGCAATATTTTTAATGAACCGGTCTCTAAAATTTCAATTATTTTTTTTGCAGTGGATTCCCCGATGCCTTTTATAGATGCAATTTTTTCTTTGGGAATCTCACTTAATTGTCCGGGTAATTTTTCAATATTAAAAGCGGCAATGGCATACGATTTTGCCTTAAAATTATTTTCTGCGTGGATGTCGGTTAACTTGCTTAAAAGGCTTAAAATCTCTGCAATTTGATAATTATCCATTTTTTTTAATTGATACCCTAAATGTAAGAATAATAAAAAACTGCCTGCTGAAAAATATATTTTTTAAAAGAAAACCGTAAAACCGGCTGAAAGAATTTTGTATAAACGAAAATTATTTTTCGGTAAAAACGTGTAGTTTATTTTTTTAAGGAGATGGAATAATTCAAAATTAAATGAACAGGTTCTTATGATTTTATTTGCACCGGATATATAAACAGGCTATCAGTCGGAATAAGAATGCAGATGGCTGAAATTCGCTTTGGTAAAGGGCTTTAACGAAAAAGTCTCCCGAAATTCGGGAGACTTTAATGATATTCTGCTTTGTTAAAAGCGAAGAATTACTTCTTCTTTGCAGCTTTCTTTGCAGCTTTTTTAGGAGCAGCTTTCTTTGCAGCTTTTTTAGGAGCAGCTTTCTTAGCAGCGGCTTTTTTTGGAGCGGCTTTCTTAGCAGCGGCTTTTTTTGGAGCAGCTTTTTTTGCAGCTTTTTTCTTTGTTGCCATTTTTTTAAAATTTAATTGGTTAGTAAATAATACTTAAAAATAAATACATTTTTCAAACTACCAAAAAAAATATTAAAAAAATTAAGCACTTGCCTCAACAGCAGCAACCGAAACAACGGTCTTATCGCCTCTTGTTTTTTTGAATTCAACCAGTCCATCTGTTAATGCAAAGATGGTAAAGTCTCTTCCTACGCCAACATTTTTACCAGGATGATAACTTGTTCCGCGCTGACGTATAATTATATTTCCGGCCAGTGCAGGTTGACCACCGTAAATTTTTACACCCAATCTTTTGCTTTGTGAATCACGACCATTTTTTACCGAGCCTTCACCTTTTTTGTGTGCCATGTGTTATGAGTTTTGTGTTTTGTGTTTTTAGCCTGCCTGCCGGTAGGCAGGTTTCCTGTTAAGCACTTTTATAAAGCGTAACAACTTTTAACTATTAACCTTTAACTTTTTAAATTAAGCGATTGCAGTTACTTTAATATGTGTGTACTGCGTACGGTGTCCGTGCTTTTTACGGAAACCTTTTCTTCTTTTCATTTTAAAAGCGATCACTTTATCGCCCTTAACCAGATCGCTGATGATCTCAGCTTTAACTACTGCCTGTACATCTGCACCTGCAACAACGTTACCGTTGTTATCAGTCATCAATACATCGGCAAACTCTATTGAGTCACCGGCCTTGCCCTCGATATGAGGTACGTATAAGCTGTCGCCCGCTTTAACTTTAAATTGCTGACCCGCTATTTTTACTACTGCTAACATAATATTCCCAAATTTAGGACGGCAAAGGTAAGGGTTTAACCTTAAAATATTGCCTCATTTCAGAAAAAATATACACTTAAAAAAGCATTTTGGGGAAAACACACACTTATCAGACTGAAATTCAGTTAATTCCTGCCTGTTAAACCCCATATTCTCTTTACATTCGCCCTCAAGTATGTACTATATACGTCGTTTTATATCCATAATTTTTACTATTTATGCCTTACTGGTATTTATCAGCTTCCTGTTACTGATATTTATACCGGTGGTCATCGCTTCCTTTTTTGGTAAGATCAAAGGCGCCAATTTTATTTACAGACTATGCCATTACTGGGCCGATTTCTTTTTATTCATGATCTGTATCCGCCACCGCGATCTGTACGAACAACCACATGACCCTGCCAGGCATAATGTATTTGTTTTTAATCATATTTCTTATATGGATATACCAATACTGCTGAAAAGCATCCGGCGGCAAAAAATAAGAATACTCGGCAAGGCAGAAATGGCAAAAGTGCCTTTGTTTGGTTTTATTTACAAGAACGCTGCTGTTTTGGTTGAAAGGGGAAATGCTGAAAAACGGGCTAAGAGTGTTGCGCAACTTAAATCTGTATTGGATAAGGATATCTCTATTGTAATAGCCCCGGAAGGCACTTTTAATATGACACATAAGCCGCTTAAGGATTTTTACGACGGTGCCTTCAAAATTGCCATCGAAACCCAAACACCCATCAAACCGGTTTTGTTCCTGGATGCCTATGACCGGATGGGATACGAATCGGTATTTTCAATAACGCCCGGCAGGTCGCGATCGGTTTACCTGGAAGAAATTCCGGTTGATGGGCTGACCTTAGCGGATGTGCAATTTTTACGGGAGAAAGTGTATAAAATAATGGAAGAAAAACTGGTTGCATATAAAGCAAGCTGGATAAAACGCATATAACCGGCAGCTGTCTCTTAACCAGTATTTTCATTACCCTCAATATGACAAAGGCCACCAATCAAAATAATTAAGCCGGAAAATCCCTGGTGTTCCCGGTGACTTTGCGGGATACCATCAAGTGAGCAACATGAATTAACTTTAGGGCCAGAAGATGAACAAAGGAAACGAAATACAATTTGCAGATGATTCATCTGGTTTCTGGGCAGAGATCATTCTTCCGCTGGCACTGCCAACCACTTATACCTACGCCATCCCGATCCAGTTTTTACAAAAAGCCATACCCGGCTGCAGGGTAGAAGTGGTCTTTGGCAAGTCTGCCTCCCAGGGGAGGCAGAAAAAATACGCCGGCATCATCAAATCGGTACTGGATAAAAAACCTCCTTATCCAACCAAAGCCATATTAAATGTACTGGATGATGAACCGATCCTGTATCCCCAGCAATTAAAACTTTGGCAATGGATGAGCGAATATTATATGTGCAGTGAGGGAGAAGTGATGTCTGCTGCCTTACCCACACACTTTAAACTGAGCAGCGAAACCATTTTAATTTATAACGAAGAGATAGGCGAAGATTTTGCCCATTTGAACGACGAAGAGTTTTTAGTGGCAGAAGCTTTGTTGCTGAAAAAAGAATTACGGTTAACAGAAATACAGCAGATACTGGATATTACCCATGTGTATCCGCTCATAAAAAAACTGATAGATAAGAAAGTTTGTTTTGTATGGGAAGCCATGGATGAACAGTATAAAGTGAAGAAGGAAAACTTTGTAATACTGAACCCCGTTTACAGCAATGAAGAAAAACTGGGCGAACTGCTTAATAACTGGAGCAGGGCACCCAAACAGATGGAACTGTTACTGGCTTACCTGCACCTGCAGAAGACAGCCGGAGATGTGATACAAAGTGAACTGCTTAAAAAATCGGGTGCATCATTGGCGCAGTTAAAAGGGCTTACCGAAAAAAATATTTTAATAGTAGAAAAGCGGGCTGTTGACAGGATAAAGACCCTGCCTAAAAATGTAGAGATCGATTTTGAGTTCAGCGAAGCGCAGCAGGAAACATCTGATAAAGTGGCCAAAGCCTTTGAAACAAAAAATGTTTGCCTGTTGCATGGTGTAACCAGCAGTGGTAAAACCCAGGTATATATAAAACTGATTGAAAAATATTTTACGCAAGGCAGGCAGGTTTTGTATTTACTGCCCGAAATTGCGTTAACCACACAGATCATCCGCCGGCTGCAAAAACATTTTGGCGGCAATATTACCATCTATCACTCCCGTTTTAATAATAACGAGCGCATTGAATTATGGAATAAGATACGAACCGGTGAAGTAAAGATCGTGTTGGGTGCAAGGAGTGCCCTTTTTCTGCCCTTTAAGGACCTTGGGCTCATCATCGTGGATGAAGAACACGACCCGTCATTCAAACAACAGGATCCGGCCCCCAGGTACAATGCCAGGGATGCGTCTATTTACTATGCATCGTTGTTTAATACCGCCGGAGGCGGCACAAGTGCCAAAGTTTTACTGGGCAGCGCAACCCCTTCCATCGAAAGTTATTTTAATGCCATGCACGATAAATATGCATTGGTGGAACTGAACGAACGGTTTGGCGGTATTAAGTTACCGGAGATAGAGATCATAGATACCCGGCAGGTTGTTCAGAAAGGAAAAGTAATGATCAGTCCGCAACTAAAGGAAGCCATGCAAAAGGCCCTGGAAAATGACCGGCAGGTCATACTTTTTCAAAACAGGCGCGGGTATAATCCTTACCTGATCTGTGGCACCTGCGGTTTTATTCCGCAGTGCACGCATTGCGATGTTTCACTCACGCTGCACAAGTTCAGCAATAAGCTGCATTGCCATTATTGTGGCAGTACCTATCCTAAACTGGTTACCTGTCCGGCCTGTGGCACCAATAACTGGCTGGAGAAAAATTTTGGTACCGAAAAAATTGAAGAACAGCTGGAAACAGATTTTGCAAAATATAAAATTGCCCGGATGGATGTGGATAGCGTAAGGGGCAAGATGGCACATGATAATTTGATCCAGTTGTTTGAACAACACCGCCTGGATGTACTGGTAGGAACACAAATGGTGGTAAAGGGGCTTGACTTTGATAAAGTGAGCCTGGTGGGAATTTTGGATGCAGATGGCTTGCTGGCCTTTGCCGATTTCAGGGTGAATGAACGGGCTTTTCAACTGATGGAACAGGTAAGCGGCAGGGCAGGAAGGAAGAAAGAGCAGGGCAAAGTGATCATACAAACCACCAATGTTAAGCACCCGGTGCTGCAACTGGTGCAGCAGCATGATTACCGGCAGTTTTATAACCTGGAAATTGAAAACCGGAAACAGTTTTTTTATCCGCCCTACAGCCGTATTATTTTGCTCACATTAAAACACAAGGACAAGAATACGGTAAGCGCTGCCGCAGAAAAACTAACGCAACTGCTTAATCAGGATCTGAAAGATCATATAGTTGGCCCGGCCGCACCGGTTGTAAACCGTATACGTAACCAGTACTTAATGGAGATACTGATCAAGTTGCCCAAAGAACCCGGAATGAGTTTACGCTATAAAGCCGCCATCAGGAACCACATTAACCTGGTAACCGCCGAGAAGCATTTTAAAGCAGTAACCGTGATCGCTGATGTTGATAAAATGTAGGCCTGCCAGACTGACAAAAATTGAAATAAACAGTATTTTTGAAAAATGAGCATTATCGAAAAAAATATATCAGTAAAAAGTTATAATACATTTGCAATCAATGCTTATGCTGATTTGTTTGCCACCTTCAATTCGGTTGAAAACTTGCAGGAATTGCTTCATTCCCGGCAACAAATTATAAATAATCGTATAAATTCAGTTTTAATTTTAGGAGGGGGCAGTAACTTGTTGTTTACCAGAAATTTCGATGGATTAATATTGAAAAATGAGATCAGGGGAATTAAAATAATTAAGGAAGATGAGCATCATATATATATACAGGCGGGCGCTGGTGAAAACTGGCATCAGTTCGTTTTGTTTTGTATTGAACACAACCTGGCCGGGGTAGAAAACCTATCTCTTATACCCGGAAATGTGGGGGCATCGCCCATGCAAAACATAGGGGCTTACGGGGTAGAGGTAAAGGATGTTTTTCATTCGCTGGAAGCATATCATATTAAAGATAAAAGAATGGTGACCTTTACCTTAAATGATTGCGGGTTTGGTTACCGTGAAAGTGTTTTCAAGAACAAATTCAAAAATGAGTTTGTAATAACAAGCGTAATCTATCGCCTTGACCGTATTCCGGATTACAAAATTGCTTACGGCGCCATCAGGCAGGAACTGGAGAAAATGGGGGTAAAGGATCTGAGTATACAGGCAGTATCCAGGGCAGTCATCAATATCCGTTCATCCAAATTACCCGACCCGGCGGTGATCGGGAATGCAGGAAGCTTCTTTAAAAATCCGGAAATAGGTAGCCACGAATTTCACGAATTAACACGAATTTTTCCAGGGATTGTGGGATACGATCTGCCAAATGGCAATGTAAAACTTGCCGCGGGTTGGCTGATAGAGCAATGCGGACCTTCAACAGGTATAAGCTGGAAAGGCTATAGAAAAGGCGATGCCGGTTGCCATGCAGACCAGGCATTGGTGCTGGTGAATTATGGCAATGCCACCGGCAGTGAAATATTTGACCTTAGCGAAGAAGTATTGCAGAGTGTGAAAGCAAAGTTTGGGGTGGAGTTGGAGCGGGAGGTGAATATTGTATGATTTAGAAGAAATTGAATTTGAAATTATATATCTTTAACAAGCAATGAACAAATCAATAAATATTCACAGGCTGATTCCGCTTTTTTTAGCCTGCCTCTTGTTAGCATTAATTCCTTCCTTTTTTGGCTGGTACCTGTTAATAATCATTGTCAGCATCAAAGCATTTGTGGTTATTTGTATAATTGATTGCATCAGAAAAACCTCAGTACGGAGAGGGTTTGGATCGGTGGTTGCAATTATGCTAACCGCATTAATTGTGTCGTTGTTTTTGATGTATGTTTCAAATACGGTCAGGCAAATTCCGGTTTAAGCCGGTTGATTAACAGCATCCGGATATATCAATTAAAATCATCCTCATTAAAATCGTCCTCACTAAAATGCTGCGTGCCGATGTTGAGCATACTGCCCATCAGGTCTTTAAATTCAATCTTGCCTTCGAGTATTTTTTTACTGATGAGTGAATGTGCCGCCAGTCCGTGCAATACAAATTCCATCAGCAAAGCATTTTCTTTTTCTGATGCCGATTTAAAATGTTTTTTTACCAGCGCATGCAGTCCATCTACGGTATACAATAACTGTATCTTATCCTCGTCTTTTGTTTCAAAGAAATTATTGAGTGTATTACCGGCATCAAACCAGCGGGTAATGGCTTTGTATGGATTTTCTTCGCTTGCGGCTTCTTTGCCCCGTTTCTTTTTTAAAGTATCCGGATTGGGGAAATACTGTCCAAATTGTGTACGTATAGACCTTTCCAATAAATTAAAGGCAACCTGGTAGGGGCCTTCCTGTTCGCCTTCATACACCAGTTCTATTTTACCGGTGATAGATGGAATGATGCCAATGAGATCGCTCAGCCATACCTGGGTTTCTTTTTCATCATTGATCAATGCCCTTCTTTCGGCAGCGCTGATGGCATTTTCGTAGGCGCTGATGCTAAGCCTGGCGCTTACACCACTTTTTTTATCAACCAGTTCACTGCCCCGGGCTTCAAAGGCCACCTGTTCAATCAGCCGCTTGATCAGATCGCTCACTTTTACTTTTTGTTGCTGCTCCTGGTTAATGGCTGCTTCCTGTTCGGTGATCTCCAGTGCTGTTTCCAGTGTTTTAGGATAGTGGGTCAATATCTGGCTTTCGATCCTGTCTTTTAACGGCGTTACAATGCTGCCCCGGTTGGTATAATCTTCGGGGTTGGCCGTAAATACAAACAACACATCAAGGGGCAGCCTCAATTTAAATCCGCGTATCTGCAGATCGCCTTCTTCTAAAATATTAAATAAGGATACCTGTATCCTTGCCTGCAGATCGGGCAATTCGTTAATTACAAAAATGCAGCGGTTGCTGCGGGGTATGATGCCGTAATGCAACACCCGTTCATCGGCAAAACTCAGTTTAAGGTTTGCCGCTTTTATGGGATCAATATCGCCGATCAGATCAGCCACACTAACATCCGGCGTGGCCAGTTTTTCGCCATAACGCTTACTGCGGTGCAGCCAGGCAATGGGCGTGTCATCTCCTTTTTCTTCAATTAAATCCAGTGCATAACGTGATATGGGGTGCTGCGGATCATCATTTATCTCACTGCCGGCAACAACGGGAATGTATTCATCCAGCAGATCGATCATCTGCCTGGCCATGCGGGTTTTTGCCTGTCCGCGCAAACCTAAGAACAAGATATTGTGACGGGACAATAATGCCCGCTCGGTATCAGGTATTACAGAATCCTCGTAACCCAATATGCCCGGAAAAGGATTTTCCTTTGCCTGTATTTTTTTTATGAGGTTTTCGCGTATCTCCTGTTTGATGCTTTTGGAAACATAGCCACTCTTTTTTAATTCGCCTAAAGTCTTGATTTTTGAACTATCCATTTTTTGTTTTTATGTGATGTTTTAATTTTCACGCCAAGGCGCAAAATAAATAAGCCGCAAAAATTTGCTCCTTTGCAGCTTTGCGTGAAAACTTAATATACGTTCTTCCTTTTCCCACTCTCAAAATCCTTAAATATAAATGATCCCAAATTATCCAATCCTGCAAAGAATGCCTTACCATTATTCGTTTCGGTAAACTCTTGTACAAATTTTTGCAGGTAAGGGTCGGTTGCTATCATAAATGTAGTGATGGGTATTTTTAGTTTTTTGCATTGCGTTGCTAAACTCATACACCGGTTCAGTATTTTCCTGTCAACACCCCAACTGTTTTTATAATAACGTGTACCTACTTTTAAACAGGTGGGTTTGCCATCGGTTATCATAAAGATCTGTTTGTTGGGATTGCGGCGCCTTCTTAAAATATCCATGGCCAGTTCCAGTCCTGCTACAGTATTGGTATGATAGGGGCCAACCTGTAAATACGGAAGGTCTTTAATTTCAATAGGCCAGGCATCATTGCCAAAAACCACAATGTCCAGCGTGTCTTTCGGGTATTTGGTTTTTATAAGTTCACTTAATGCCATGGCCACTTTTTTGGCTGGTGTTATCCGGTCTTCGCCGTATAATATCATGGAGTGGGAGATATCGATCATCAATACAGTAGATGTTTGCGACTTAAAATCTGTCTCCCGTATTTCCAGGTCATCTTCCTGCATTTTAAAACTGTCAACCCCATGATTGATCTGTGCATTGCGGATGGAGTTGGTAAAATCGATCTGCTCCATGGTATCGCCAAACTGAAAAGGACGGGTTTCGGGGTTTATTTCATCACCACCACCAGGTTTAAAGGTTTGATGATTGCCCGATTTGGTTTTCTTCAGCTTACCAAAGATCTCTTCCAGGCTTTTTTTACGGATGCCCTGCTCGGTTTTGGGAGTAATCTTTATTTCGCCTTTTTCATTTTTATCATCAATGTATCCTTTTGCTTTCAGGTCTTCAATAAAGTCTCCAATGCCGTATTCGCTGTTGGTAAGCTTATATTCTTTGTCCAGTTCATTCATCCATTGCATGGCCTCATTAAAGTCGCCATTGGTATAGGTGAGCAGTTGTAAAAAAAGGTTCAGCAAAGTCTCAAAGGGAGATTTGCCATTGCTGTTGGGGTCGAATTTTGAAAAGTTATATCCTAACAATGGAGGTTAATGGTTAAAAGTTAAAAGTTGATGGTCAATGGACAATATTCTGCATTCTGCATTCTGCATTCTACATTCTACATTCTACATTCGATATTCTACATTCTACATTCGACATTCGATATTCGATATTCGATATTCGATATTCGATATTCAATATTCGATATTCATGGTTTCTAAATTACGAAACATTTAAGAGCAATGGTTTGTTCGGTTGTTAAAAAAATCCCCCCGTTTTTTTTTGCGGAGGGATTAACAATTCATTTACCGTATTGAATAGCTTACTTCTGTGTACCGGCAGGCTTCACAGGGTTGGTGTTTATTGCACCGGGCAATTCAGGTATTCCTGTTTGGGCCTTATATTGCTGTTCCATCTGCATAATCCGCATCAGGAATTGTTCAGCTGTGTTTTTATCTCCGCCTTTTCTTCCCGATTGGTCAGCTATGTAATCAAAATAGGCAATTCTGTTGTCATCAAGTGAATTGTAATAACTAACCTGCTGTTCAAGGTCTTTCTTTAAACTTTTGGTGATACGTGCAGCCAGTACAGTGTCTTCTGCAGCATAAGATGCCTGTAACATCAGCAGCGAAATATAATTCTGCTGCTGGTTACGGCTTACCATGCCATAAGGGAAATTTTCTTCAAGCATCATTTTATCGGCTTTGTTCAGCATTTTCCGGGCTTCTTCTTTTTTATTTTTTTCTGCCAGCGACAAAGCTGCTGTAGCATAGGCCATACGTATGCTGTTTAAATGACGGCGGTTTTCTTCATCAAAATAAACGCCTGCTTTATCGGCATTGCCCGAAGCAAACTGGCTCATCATTTTATCATATACCCATGGGTCATTTACTTCGCTGTTTGGAACGGGTACCAGCCTGTAAGCAAGTCCATCCTGGCGAATATAGTTTTGAAAACCAAGTCCACCGGCATCCTGTGAAGTAAAGTAAATGGGGCGCTTCCATTTATTGGCGGCTATGATGTTCAATATGGCCGCATCATTTTTGAACAAAGCGTTTTTAGGAATGTCAAACACCACCTGCGAAACCACACTGTCTGTTGCATTAACCGTTCCATTCTGGCGAACCAGGTTAATATCTACCGGAACAAAAACTCTTTTTGAAGGGAAAATATTGATGTTTCTTTCATCTCTTCCCATTTCCCCTTTGGCCGGGTCATCGCTTCCGGCAAAGTCTTTCATCATGGTATACAGGTCCATTGGCTGTGCCGGATCGGTGGTTATACCTGCCCTGGCCCTGTACTTGTTTACGAATGTGGGGTTGTTGCCGTATAAACTTTCGGTAGAATAAAGAATATCGCGGTTGGAGCCTTCAATTTGTGCGGCAGACCATATAGGGTCTATGGGGTCGCTGTCGTTAATTTTATAACGAAGCTGGTTGATATACCAATCGGTGCCCAGCAGGCTCGAGTTAATTACCCGTATGTCTTTGCGTATACCCTGTACTTCCTGTGCATACCAAAGCGGGTAGGTGTCATTGTCTCCAAATGTGATCAATATCGCATTGGGAGCACAACTTTCCAGGTAATTTTTAGCCAGGTCTCGTGCCAGCGTTTTATTACTGCGGTCATGGTCATCCCATTCCTGGCTTGCCATTAAAACAGGCACTGCCAGCAAACACAACGCTCCGGCAGCAAAACCGGCGGCCATCCTGTTCTTGATCAAAGAGGCAAACATGTCCTTTACAAACAAAACACCCAGGCCTATCCATATGGCAAAAGCATAGAAGGATCCTACAAAGGCATAGTCACGTTCACGTGGCTGGTTGCCTGCCTGGTTTAAATAAAATACGATGGCCAATCCGGTAAAAAAGAACAGTAACCCCACGATCAGGGAATCTCTCTTGTCTTTCATTACCTGAAAAACCAGACCCAGTAATCCTAAAATTAAAGGAAGGGCAAATAATTTATTATTGGCTTTGTTGTGTTGTAAACTATCGGGTAACATCTTTTGGTCGCCCAAACGTGCATTATCCCAAAAGCCGATACCGGTTTTCCAGTTCCCGTCTCTTACATTGCCCATATTAACGCCCTGGATATCGTTTTGTTTGCCAGCAAAATTCCACATGAAATAACGCATGTACATCCAGCCAACCTGGTAGGCCAGGGCAAACCTTATATTTTCACCCACAGTAGGGGCTCTTTCCCAGTTGCCTTGCTGGTCTTTTCCAATGCCCATCCAGCCTGCGTAATAATCAGCATGGCCCTGGTCGTTGCTTTGGTCCCACATGCGCGGAAACAAATGCTTGTCATTGGCAGAATAAATATATTCTACCTTTTGGCCGTTCTTTTCGTATTTGCCATTACTTTTTATAAAGGTTTCTGTTATTTTGGTGTCTTCGGGCTGTGCAGTAAAATCCTGTCCGTATAAAATTGGCCAGTCTCCATATTGCTCACGGCTTAAATAGCCAACCAGACTTACAGGGTTATCTACATTGAACATATCAACAGAAGGGTCGGCACTTGAACGTACCAGGGTGGTGAAGTAGGTAGAATAGCCCAGCAGCATAAATACAAAACTCCATAAGCCCAGTTTAAGAAAATTCCAATTATTTTTTGAGGCTATTTTTAATCCAAAATAGATCAATACCCCAATAAGTACAAAGAAGAATACAAAGCCCGAATAAAAGGGTAGTCCGAAATTGTTTACAAAAAGGATGTCGAAATTACCGGCACCTTTAATGGTCCATACAATAACCGCTTTTTGTACAAGGCCAGTAATGGCGCAGCCAATTACAAAAGCCCAGAATGTTCCCCATTTGGTGATTTTTTCATAACGCTTGTAATAATAGATCATTACAATGGCCGGTATGGTCAAAATGTTCAGCAAGTGAACGCCGATAGATAAGCCCATCAGGTAAAATATGAGTATGATCCAGCGGTCGGCCTTTGTAAAATGCCCTTTGATGCCTTCTTTCTGTTCCTCATCTACATTTTGTTCCCATTTCAGGATTGCCCAAAATACAACAGCAGTAAAGAAAGATGACAGGGCATACACTTCGCCTTCAACGGCACTGTACCAGAATGAATCTGAAAAGGTATATGCCAAAGCGCCCACAATACCGGCAGCCATCACACCATAGATCTTTTCGTTGGTTAGTTCAGTACCATCTTTTGTTACCAGTTTACGGGCAAAATGGGTGATGCTCCAGAATAAGAATAAAATTGTAAATCCGCTTGCCAGTGCACTCATCAGGTTGATACCGGTGGCAGCATGAGCAGCATCAAAAGGCACCATAAACAGGCGGCCTATCAATACAAATAAAGGAGCCCCGGGCGGGTGAGGTATCTGCAGTTTGTAGGCACTGGAAGCAAATTCCCCGCAATCCCAAAGACTGCCTGTAGCTTCCATTGTCATAATGTATACGGCGCATGCAATAATGCAAACGATCCATCCCGTAATGTTGTTGATGCGTTTAAAGCTCATAAATGTGATTTGGTTATATCCGACACTTGTCGGGAGGCAAATATAAATTAGTTTGTGGTTAGTAGATGGCCGTTTATAGAAAATTTTGTACCAGCCTTTTTTCTACTTTTCCTTAAAACGGATTAATCGGTTCACCGGGCCGGATGCGTGATGGCGTGAGGTTGTTATCTTCGCTTTATGAAAAAAGCCCTCATTCAACTTCATGTTGCCGTTTTTTTAGCGGGCTTTACTGCCATTCTGGGTAAGTTAATTACGCTGAATGAAGGTTTGCTGGTATGGTTCAGGCTTCTCATAACTGTGATCATTTTGGGTACCATATTAATGTTTAAAAAACAATTGATCCGTATTCCCTTTAGAGACCTGTTGAAAATTACCGGAACAGGAACCATTGTTGCCCTGCATTGGGTTACTTTTTACGGCAGTGTGAAATATGCCAATGTTTCTGTTGCGTTGGTTTGTTTCAGTGCCTCCGGTTTTTTTACAGCCTTTTTTGAGCCCCTGCTCACAAAAACAAAAATCTCATTCGTTGAGCTTGGGCTTGGCTTACTGGCCATAGCAGGTATCTATATCATATTCGATTTTCATCCCCAATACACCGTAGGCATCATTTTTGGCATGGTATCGGCCATTGGTAGTGCTATTTTCCCCATTTTCAATAAAAAATTATTGCTTTCATACTCTCCCAGGATCTTAACGTTTTATGAACTGGGAGGCGGTTTACTGGCATTAACGGTTTTGGTGCCGGTTTATTTACTGATTTTTCCGGCAAACTATTATATGCCAACCGCAACAGACTGGCTTTTGCTGGTGGTTCTGGCATGGCTGTGTACGGTCATCAGTTTTGAACTGCAGCTGAGTGCCCTGCAAAAGGTTTCGGCATTTACAGCCAGCCTTACATACAACCTGGAGCCCGTTTATGGCATTATACTCGCCTTTATATTTTTCCGGGAGAATGAAAACCTGAAACCTGCTTTTTATTTGGGTGTGGCATTGATCTTACTGGCCGTGGTTTTACAAATGCTTCGCATAAGGCGTCACTACAAGCGATCTCCGGAACCGGGTACATAGGCAATGACCATTACAGGTAATCTATTTCGGTATCCATTTTGGCAAAAGTTTTAAACATGGCATACACACCACAATACTTTTCTGTTGAAAGCTGCACAGCCTTTATCATCTTACTTTTGTCTTCTTCGGCAAGTTTTATTTTATAGGTAATTTTTACCAGGTTGTAAATTTTGGGATGATCGGCACTCAGTGCGGCATGCACATCAATACTGAAATGGCTGAATTCCACTTTCATTTTGTTTAAAATGGAAACAATATCAATGCCCGTGCAGCCCGCCAGGGAAGACAACATCAGTCGCTTGGGACTGGGTCCGCTGTCTTCTCCACCATCGTCTGTTGTGGTATCCATTAATAATTTATGTCCGTTAATATCGGCCGTAAAAGACATTTTGTTGTTGTATACGGTGGTTACTGCATGTGTTGTCATAACTTATTATTTAAAGGGGTTAGTTTAAAGATCAGGGTTGCATAGCCTGAATTTTCTGCCTGTTCAATTCTGATGGTATGCTTTCCATTAAGTTGAATAATTGCCTCGTGATGTGTATCCTCATCGTATTTATATGCGGATACATCCCAAAAGTCAATCATTAATTTATTATCTACAAAAATTTTTACCAGGTCATCGGCAGTAACGCTTAAAGTATATGAACCTTTCTCAACTTCCACAACACCTGTTGCCACTATGGCAAAAGAATCGGCCGGTAAATTTTTACCTATGGCGCCCCACCAGGTATAATCAATTTTTGCCGATTGTTCAGATCTTACAGGACTGTTGTTGTACACTGCTTTAAACTGTTCATAATTTTTATTGGGGTTATGAGCAGAATCCCAGCTATACCAGTTCACGGTCCAGTTAATGTTGGGCTGATAATCACGAAAGGAAAAATGATGGATCTTATTGGCGGGCCTGCTTTTGCCAAACTGGTCGGTAAATCCTTCTCCAATATATTCCAGTTGCAGCTGTACATCAGTACCGGTTTGTTTTGCTTTTATTTCGGCCGGGAATATTCCTGCTGTTTCACTGATCTGTTCAACATCTTTTGAATGTTTGATCTTCCATTTTCCTTTTGGGCCCAGTACATCAAAATGGTACATGTTGTTGCTGTCGATCTTTTTTAAAAAGAGGATGGGGTAGCGGTAGTCGTAGGGCCCCCAACCGGTGATGCGGATCTGTTCACGGCCCGGGGGAATGCTTAATGCCGGAATATTTTTTTTATTTTTTTTGATTTTGATTTCAGCCACGCTCATTTCCCTGTCCCACACCATATGGCTTTGATTTATTTTTACATAGGTAAGGGAATCTTTTTTCATTAATGTTTGAAAACCTTTTTCCTCATTGTTAAGCATATCAATATTTTCAGTCCTTTTAAAATCATACGGATTATCAACCTGTAAAAAATGATTTTTTTGGATCTTGTAATCGTTGCTTCGGGTATCTTTTTTACTGGCATATCCCCAATCCGGCGGCTGGCTTGCTCTTGCCCACAATTTGATGCCTGCCTTGTCTGCGTAAAACGTATTCTCTGCAATTGAATTTTGCTGTCCGTGCTCAATAGCAATGGCTATTTTATTATCTGAAAACGAGTTGTATTCAATTGAGGTATTATAACTGTACCCGCCCCAGATCCCATGATCACATGATTTAATGATGTTTTCGATAATGAGGTTTTTACTGAAAGTAACTTCCACGCCATTGGTTGGGGCATAGCTGAAATCATTTTTATAAATAATATTATCATTGCAACCGCCTTCTCCTTTGTCCATGGTGGTTTGCCCGGCCCATAAAAAGAACCCGTCGCCCCCATGTGTTACACTGTTATAAGCAAAAACGTTCTCATTACACTGTTCAAAAACCAATATACCGGCACTGTCCTGCCCCCGGTTGTAAAAACCATGACTGTACCCACGAACATTAAAGTCTAGTTTGTTGTGTACAATGTTATTGCGGCTGCTGCGGTACATACCGATGCCGATAGCAGAGTTGAATGAAAAATCATTATCTGTTATTTCACCATTATTACATCTCGTCATCATTAAGGCACATTGTCCGCCGGTGATGGTATTATTTTTTATGACGCTGCCATCGCAGTCTTTTAAATAGATGCCTGCCCCATATCTCAGCCATTCGTCTTTTTCATTATGATGATAACTCATCCAGTCGCTCACATCTTCATGCAGCCAGGTGCTTTGTAATTGCTGGCGGTAATTATAGCTGAAATCAGAATTTTCAATTTTCAGGTTTTTACAGCCTTCAGCCATCAGGGCCACTTTGTAACCGGTTATCCTGGCATTTTTAAGGGTGATGTTATTGCCTTTAATTAAAATGGCCAGGCCATAAAAGGCATTGGGCATTTGTTGGTCATTACTTCCCTGTAGTAAAGCGTTATTAAAATCTACTGTAATATTATCTCCTTTAATTAAAATCACCGGCCGGTTAAGCGAATCATGCCCATTGATAGGGTAAATGGCTTTTTTAACCAGTGCAGAGCTGGTTATGATCATGCCCGGTTTAAGTTCAACCGGTGGGGTGCCTGCAGCCTTTAACAGCATGGCGGGCAGTACCAGCAGTATGAATAAACAGGTATATTTTAGCCGTTGCATATCGGTAAAGGTATATTTATTAACAGTTTCACATTAATTGTGGGTAGTTTTCCATAAAAAAGCAAAATTTCTTCCTGTTCATTCATTGATTATTAATATTTAACCTTACCTTTGCCGTCCAAAAATAAGCACTATGGCTAGAGTATGTCAGGTTACAGGAAAGAAGCCGATCACCGGAAATAAGGTTTCGCACTCAAATATTAAGACAAAACGCAGGTTTTTACCCAATTTGCAGACCAAGAGATATTTTCTTGCAGAAGAAGATAAATGGGTTACGCTTAAGGTTTCATCTGAAGCGATCCGTACTATTAATAAAAACGGTTTGATGTCGGTGGTAAAGCAGTTACGTGCTGCCGGTGAAAAAATCTAATTCTAAAATCTGTTAGTTGGTTAACACGAATAAACGGATTAACCAATAAACCAATAAACAACAATTACAATGGCAAAGAAAGGTAACAGGGTACAGGTTATACTGGAGTGTACCGAGCATAAAACAAGTGGTATGGCAGGCACCAGCCGTTATATTACTACTAAAAATAAAAAGAACACGCCCGAGCGTTTAGAGTTAAAGAAGCTTAACCCTATTTTAAAGAAGGTTACTGTTCATAAAGAAATTAAATAATCAGGAGGCGGGTTGACTAAGTTAACAAGTTAACAAAGTAAATGCCCGGTCAACTATTCATCTTATTAACTAATAAACTTTTTATAAAATGGCAAAAGCAGCTAAAACCGCGATCAAGACCAAAGACCAGAAAGCAGCAGCGGAGGCAAAAAACTGGACAAAAGTAATACGTACCTTGCGTAGCCCTAAAACAGGTTCTTATACTTTTAAAGAAGCAATCGTACATAAAGATAAGATCAAAGATCACCTGGCCAGCTAAATTCTGGTGGCAGCAAAATATGATTTGAAGCTTTTCGATTTATCGGAAAGCTTTCTTAATTTTCGGGATACTGCAAACCTGTTATAAATTCACGATCATGGGATTATTCGATAAGATTTTCGGAAAAAAGCAACAACAGGAATCACTTAACCAGGGATTGGAAAAGACCAGGGAAGGTTTTTTTAGTAAAATAACCAAGGCCATAGCCGGCAAAAGCACAGTAGACGAGGAAGTGCTTGATGACCTGGAAAATGCCCTGGTAAGTGCCGATGTGGGTATTGAAACCACGGTAAAGATCATTGAGCAGATCGAAAAACGGGTGGCAAAGGATAAATACCTCAACACTTCCGAACTGAACAGGATACTGAAAGAAGAGATACAGCAAATTTTAGTTACAGCCCCGCAGGACAGCAGTTATGAGCATTACCAGTTGCCCGCCGGGCATAAACCCCATATTATTTTAGTGGTTGGTGTAAATGGTGTGGGTAAAACCACCACCATTGGTAAACTGGCGCATAACTTTAAACTGGCCGGTAAATCTGTTTTACTGGGTGCGGCTGATACATTCCGTGCTGCAGCTGTGGACCAGTTAACCATCTGGAGTGAGCGTGCCGGTGTGCCCATAGTTAAAAAAGAAATGGGTAGTGATCCGGCTGCCGTTGCCTTTGATACGGTAAACAGCGGTGTGGCAAAAAATGTGGATGTGATCATTATTGATACTGCCGGCCGGCTGCACAACAAAGCTTATTTAATGGATGAACTTACCAAGATCAAAAGGGTTATTCAAAAAGTAGTGCCGGATGCGCCTCATGAAGTAATGCTGGTGCTGGATGGAAGCACCGGCCAAAATGCCCTGGAGCAGGCCAAGCATTTTACTGCCGCCACAGATGTTACCGCATTAACCATCACCAAACTGGATGGTACTGCCAAAGGCGGTGTTGTACTGGCTATTGCCAATCAGTTTAAGATACCGGTAAAGTTTATTGGTGTGGGCGAAAAGGCCGAAGACCTCCTTGTTTTTGATAAGCAGGATTTTGTGGACAGCTTGTTTAGTTTCTCAAAAGACTGATCTATCAGTTCTGCTGAGCATAAAAAAGCCCCTGTAGAAACAGGGGCCGGTTACCAAAACTAACTGCTTATGAGAAAATCTTTGTTATCTATTTTTTACAATACAAATATCTATACAATTAAGAAACCCTGCTGTTAAGAAAAAACAAAACACAGTTAAAGTAGCGTTAAAAGGATTTGGAGAAGCAGCATCTGTTTTTAATGGGTTAACAAAAAAGCCGCTTATGATCATAAGCGGCTTTTTTAATATATACATGCTATTAGTTTCCGCCTGCGCCCATTCCGCCACTTTGCTGTGTACGCTTATTCTCTTCTTCAATGGAAGTTTTGCGTTGACGTGCAGCTTTAACCTGCGTATTGCCAAACCGGTAAGTAAAGTTTAATCTTAACTGGCGGCTTTCCCAGCGGCCGCTGGCCTCATTAAACTGACCCGAAAAATTGGAGTTCCCTTTCCATTTCATCAGCCTGAACATATCTGTAACAGAGGCTTTCAACATTCCTTTACCCTTTAAAATGTTTTTCTGTAATCCGCCGTCTACGCTGTACATGGCTATGCTTCTGAATGTACCCTGCCAAATGGTTGGTGAAGAATAAAACCCGCTTAACTCAGCCTTAAATCCTTTTCCAAGGTTAAAGCTGTTTTGCATATAAAAACTTAAAGCAAAAACATCCAGGTTAATATTGCGGTCGCCGCCACCAAAATTGGCCTTATAAACAGAATAGAATGAATTGACATTGACAAAAAAGCTGTACCACTTTTTTTGGAATGGATAGCTGATGTTCAGGCTCACAATATCCTGTGTAGCCAGGTTCTTTTTTATAAGGAAACTTTTGGATTTATCGGTAGTATCCGGCAATTGTGTAAAAATATCATTTACGCGGCTGTAATTCAGTTGCGTGTTTAATTTGTACTTATAAGTGTGTGTTAAACCAAAACTATTGGTGTACTGGGGCCTTAACTGGGTATTGCCTTTCATGAATGTGTAATCATTCAGCTTGAATTCAAAAGGGTTCAGGTCCTGGTATGCCGGCCTGTCTATTCTGCGGCTATAGGTAACACCAAACTGGCTCATCGGGTTTTTGTTAAACGTGATGGCAAAACTGGGAAACAGGTCAGTGTAGTTTCTGCTGATAGAAGAATCGAATGGAATATAGGTACCGCTTGTATTGTTAAATTGCAAACCGGTAGAATTGCCATCCGATACGGTATTTTCTACCCGTAACCCCGCCTGTATCATAAATCCTTTAAATGCCCTGTTGTAATTGATGTACGCCGCATTTATGTTTTCGGTGTATTTAAAACGGTTACTCTTGTCTTTATCATACACTTCGTTGTTGCCCAAAACATCATACCTGCGGAAATCATTATCGGTTTTTACAAAACCAATTCTGCCGCCAAGCCCCAGCCTGCCTTTTTTGAAATTCCTTTCATAGTCGGCTTTTACAGAAAAAATATCGATATCGGTAGGAGATATCATGCGGTACACATTGCTGAACTGTTTGATGTTACCCGTTGCATCATAATAATCGTTGGGTTGAAACTGGTTGCTGCGTATTTTAAAATTACCATAGTCGGCATCAATATTCAACTCGGTGCCACCGCTTACGGCGTAACGGTAATTAATATTGGCATTAATATTATCACGTTTTGCATCATTGTTGTTTGATGCCTGTAAGATCCTTACCAGGGAGTCTTTGGGTTTGTTGGTGATGTACATCGGACCTTCGGTTTCTGAAAGTGATTTGGAATTATTGCCATTCACAATGAAGCCTATCGTGCTTTTTTTGTTTATGAAAAAATCGGCACCGGCTTTATAATTATGTCCGTATTTGTTTCGGTTTAACATCCTGTTCTTCTGGTCAAAAATGCTGTCGCCCTGTTCCCGGTAAAATTTAAAGGTCATTTCATTTATACTGGTATTGAAATTGTAATTGCCGAAAATATTCATCTTTTTATTCCGGTGGTTCAAACTAAGCCCGGTATTATATTTACCGTAATCACCGATATTATAACCGGCGCTCACATTTCCATTGGTACCAATGGTCTTGTCTTTTTTAAGCCTGATATTGATGATGCCTGCATTACCTGCAGCTTCGTATTTTGCCGAAGGGTTGGTGATCAGTTCAATAGATTCGATCTGTACTGATTGTAATGATTTCAGGTAACTGGCCAGGTCGGCACCGGAAAGCGGGCTGGGCTTGCCATCTATGTATACCTGTACGCCGTTTTTGCCGGCCAGGCTCAGGTTATCATCTTTATCAACCATTACACCCGGAGATTTGCGTAATAGTTCCAATGCATCATTGCCCACCGCATTAATGGTGCCTTCTACATTTAAAATGGTTTTATCGGCCTTTACCTCTACCATTGGTTTTGAGCTGGTAACGGTAACCGTTGCCAGGTCTTTGGCAGCCTGTTGGGCAACAATAACAGGAACTGCTGTGTTTTCATTTTCTTTTACTTCAAAAATGGCAGAGGAGGTTTTTATAAAACCGGAAGCTGTTGCTGAAACAAAATATTGTCCGGGCTTAACCTGTTGTATTTCGTAATAGCCTTTGCCATCAGTGATGGCCATTTTTACCAGCGATGAGTCTTTGGCCTTTTGCAACATAATATTGGCTGCCGAAACAGCTTTTCCGTTATTATCATTGAATTGTCCGCTTACTTTTGATGTGTTTTGTGCAAAACTGGGGATAGATATGCACAGGCCGATAGTGCATATCAGCATTAGTTTCTGTTTCATGGTTATACTTTAATGGTTGTTTTTCAAAATCCGGTGCAATTTAGGTAAGACAAAGGGTACCGTAATATTCATTATTCACGAGTAGTGTTTTTTTAAGGATGAATGGTAAATAATTAACACAGGTTTTAATGAAGACGGTTTACAGGCAATTATGTTTTAAGACAAATTGCAGTTATATAAATGATCAGTCAACAAATTCCAGTATATCGCCGGGCTGGCAGTTCAATGCTTTGCATATGGCTTCCAGCGTACTAAAACGCATGGCTTTTGCCTTACCGGTTTTTAATATCGACAGGTTAGATAAAGTGATATCCACTTTCTCAGAAAGTTCATTCAATGACATCTTTCTTTTGGCCATCATCACATCAAGGTTTACTATTATAGGCATGGTTATACAGTTAATTCGTTTTCGGATTGTATTTCAATTCCTTTCTTAATGATTTGGGCTATTAAAAACAATGTTACAGCCATAAAAACCCACACACCTGCACCGGTAAATTGTAAGGCCTCTATATCGGGCATCTTTATACCTTGCTTAATAAATCTATCGGTATAATTGGCTCCCATGTTGCAAAAGAAACCAATGAATAAAGTGAATATGGAAGAAGTAATAATAAATTTTGCCACATCTTCGGTAAAGGGTTTTTCCAGACTTATTTTTTTATCTGATTGAATTTTAATGATGAGATAGAAAATAATGGTTTTTAAAACTGCAACGATGCACATGATCGATACAATCACTATATAAAACCCCTTGTCGAATTGAAAAAGTGCCGTTAAATCAATCTTTTTGTATAAATGACTGGTGCCGGCATTGTTTACTATTAGCGTGTAAACAAGATTGAAAATGATTGCCCCTGCTTCAATGCATAAGCCAATAAAAATAATCCAGGATAGTACACTTAATACCAGGTAAATAAGTTTTGAATTTGATTTCATGGTTTGGTTGATTTATTGTTTAGAATGCAAATATAGATAAATATTTATTGAAAAACAATAAATAAGTATTTTAAAAGAGTAAATAGTTATCCACATTCAATAAATACTAGCTAAGGGTGTCTTTTAGATAGGGTTATAACTGCATCGGTAATGGCTTAACTTTGCCGTCAATTATTATGAAGACAAAGTCAATAAAAAAAGATAAGGTAAACATCATCACCCTGGGGTGCAGTAAGAATATGGTGGACAGCGAAGTGCTGAGTGGCCAGCTGATTGCCAATGATATTGATGTGGTACATGAAAATGTCAAAAAAGACCACAATATTGTTATCGTTAACACCTGTGGCTTTATCGAAAAAGCCAAGGAAGAAAGCGTAAACACCATTTTGCAACAGGTAGAACTAAAGCGCAGGGGAAAATTGGATAAAGTGTATGTTACCGGCTGTTTGAGTGAGCGCTATAAAAATAACCTCGAAACGGAGATACCCGAAGTGGATGCTTATTTCGGTACGATGGAATTGCCCAATATTTTAAAAACCTTTGAGGCCGATTACAAAGCCGATCTGATGGGCGAAAGGCTGTTGTATACCCCGCAACATTATGCCTACATGAAGATTAGTGAAGGCTGCAACCGCACCTGTTCATTTTGTGCCATTCCTTTAATGCGTGGGCAGCATGTTAGCCGGCCCATTGAATCGCTGGTAGATGAGGCCAAACGCCTGGTTGACCGTGGGGTAAAGGAAGTGATGCTGATTGCCCAGGAACTTACATACTACGGGCTGGATATTTACAAAAAACGGGAGTTACCCAAATTACTACATGCGCTTGCCGATGTGAAAGGACTGGAGTGGATACGTTTGCATTATGCCTATCCATCCAAATTCCCCATTGAAATCATTGATGCCATAAAGGATCGTGACAATATTTGTAATTACCTGGATATGCCTTTGCAGCATGCTGCCAACAATATGTTGAATTTAATGAAGCGCCAGATCACCCGTGAAGAAATGGAAGACCTGATTGGTGAGATACGGTACCGCATGCCTGATATCTGTTTGCGAACCACGCTGATAGCAGGCTTTCCCGGCGAAACACGGGATGATGTGGAAGAGCTGAAAATCTTTTTACAAAAAATGCGTTTCGACAGGGTGGGCATTTTTACTTATAGCCACGAAGAAGGAACCGGCGCTTACGACCTGGCAGATAATATATCAGCAGAAGAAAAAGAAGAACGTGCACAGGAGATCATGGAAGTACAGCAGGAAATAAGCCTGGAAAAGAACCAGGAAAAACTGGGCAAAACATTTAAAGTGATCATCGATAAAAAAGAAGCCGGACGCTACCTGGGCCGTACCGAGTTTGACAGTGTGGAAGTGGATAATGAAGTGATCATCCAATCCAAAAAGAAATTAACGATCGGCGATTTTGTAAACGTAAAAATCACAAAAGCTTACGATTACGATATTGAGGGAGAAGTAGTTTAAAAAAAATGCCATTGAAATTCAATGGCATTTTTTATGACCGTTCATTTTATTTTGGATATTTTTCCACTAAATTCTGTACAGGTTTTACAGTACGCAGGTAGCTGTAAATAGCTTTAATATCCGTATCATCCATTTTTGTAAACAAAGACCAGGGCATAATGGAATTTACTTTGCCCGGGTTAGCAGCATAACGGGCAGGGTCCCGGTAGGCTTTAAACTTCTCTAAAAACATTTCCTCTGTCCATTTGCCAATACCGGTTAAACTGTCTGGCGTTAAGTTAGCGGTGTTGGCCACAAAAGTTCCCATGTTGAATGTAAACCCTCCGGCAAACAATTTATCCATATTGTATTTCCCTTTTTCGATAGGTGTATGACAATCCATACAGGCAGCACTGTTTGTGACATAAGCACCGTATTTTACCTTATCTGAAACGTCGGGTTTAACATTGTTTTCCAGTGAATTACTGGCCAATGTTGGGTAATACAGGGACACCGGTTCAGAAAGAAACCTTTCGGGCACTTTGTTGTTATTGGGTTTTAATGTACGTATGTACGCAATAATACTATAAATGTCATCCTTGCTCATTTGATTGTAATGGCGGTATGGCATGATCGGGTGAAGGGTATCTCCGTTTTTTTTGATGCCCCGGGTTATCGCATTAACGATTTCCTCATCCGTCCATTTCCCAATTCCATTAGCGGTGTCCGGTGTAATGTTTCGGGCAAATACCACCCCGGGTATGGCATAGATCTCATTAAATACCTCGCCACCTTTTCCTTCACTTCCGGGTACAATAAGTCCCGAAAATTTGGTGTAATCCCGCTGACTGTGACAGTCGATACAGCCGGAAACATAATGGGCAAGGTATTCACCCCTTGCCAGTTTTAAGGAATCCTGTTCTGAAGTTTTTCGGGAAGCGGTATCATTGCTGTTACAGGAAATGAAAAACGATGCTAATGCAAAAATGGCTATGAAGCCTGCATAAAGCCAATTGATATTATTTTTCATAAGAAATTATTTATGATGTTATAACTACCTAAGCCTATGTAAAAGATGAAAAAAAAGTTGAGAAATGCAAGTGAATTTTTATGATTATTATCATATGTATGCCTAATGGTAGTATGGTATTTGACTTAATAAAATAAACTATACCTTATTGCATTAATTTTATGGCCTGGTACATGTTTGTTGCTTAAATTTGAAACCAGGTTAAAAATCTTTAATGAACACTACATCTACAGCAATAGGTTATGGAGAGACAGGTTTTTTTTCCGGTATCGTACTGGATTATCTGCGGGGCGCAGAAGAACTTAAATCCTTTTATACTCATCCCGTTTCTGTTGAAGGAATAAAAGCAGCTATTGAAAGCAGAAAATTGTATGATACCAACAGGAAACTGCTGGCGGATACCCTGTTTGCGCACTACAGTAAAGGACAGGCAACCAGCCGGCAACTGCATAACATAAACCTGTTAAACAACAACAATTGTTTTACGGTAACTACGGCACACCAGCCCAATATATTTACCGGCCACCTGTATTTTATTTATAAGATACTGCATGCCATAAAACTCTGTGAACACCTTAAAACCCAAATGCCCGAAAATGATTTTGTTCCGGTTTTTTATATGGGTTCCGAAGATGCCGACCTGGATGAACTGGGACATATCTATGTCAATGGCATCAGGCACGTATGGCAAACCAACCAAACCGGTGCCGTTGGCCGTATGAAAGTAGATAAGGCTTTGATCAAACTGCTGGAAGATGTGGAAGGAGAGATTGCCATTCAATCCTTTGGCAAAGAGATCATTGAACTAATGAAAGCCTGCTATACCGAAGGCACAACCATAGAACAGGCTACTTTTAAACTGGTCAACAGCTTATTTGGGGAATATGGGTTGATCGTTTTATTGCCGGATGACGCAGGGTACAAAAGTACTTTTATCCGGGTTGTTGAAAAAGAATTGAAAGAGCAGTTTTCTTATCCATTGGTTGAAGCAACCGTTTCAAAACTGCCCAAAGCCTATAAAGTACAGGCCAGCGGAAGAGCACTGAATATGTTTTACCTGAAAGAAGATAAGCGGGAAAGGATTGAAAAAATCAATGGTCAATGGTCAATCGTAAACAGTGAAACAATATTCAATGAGTCTGAAATTTTAAAAGAACTTCAGGCTTTTCCCGAAAGATTCAGCCCCAATGTAATTCTTCGCCCGGTTTTCCAGGAGATGATACTACCCAATATTGCTTTTATAGGCGGAGGGGGAGAACTGGCATACTGGCTTGAGTTAAAGGCCGTGTTTGAAGCGGTGCAGGTTCCGTTACCGGTATTGGTACTGCGCAATTCTTTTTTATTGGTTGAAGAACGTTTGTTGTTGCTTGTTTCCCGTTTAGGACTTCATGTTGCCGACCTCTTTAAACCGGAGCAGGAACTTTTAACCAGGTTCGTAAAAAGAGAAAGTGCTGTTCAGTTAAGTTTAACAAATGAGAAAAGCGCAATTAAAGATTTTTACTCAGCACTAAAGGCTACTGCAGGTGCTGTTGATATTACCTTGCAACAACATACCGAAGCACTGGAAAAACTGGCTTTACGGAAAATAGAAGCGCTTGAAAAGAAAATGCTGCGTGCCGAAAAGAAAAAGTTTGAAGCACAGCTGCGCCAGTTACACAAACTTAAATCACAATTATTTCCCCACAATAATTTACAGGAGCGTATTGAAAACCTGATGCCCTTTTATGCAAAATGGGGCAAGGGTTTTATTGAAGCCATATATGATCATTCCGGGGCACTGGAGCAGGAATTTGTGATTTTGGAAGTTCAATAATGAACTGTTTACCCGCATAGCCGGGCAATGCCCGGGCATAACTTTTCGTTTTGCACAAAAAAGCTTATTTTTAATAAAGAAGATTATTCACCGCAACCAAAAAATTATTTATGGCAACCGTAAAAAATATATTGGAAAACAAAGGAACTGCCATCTTTACCATCACCCCCGGCACTTCTGTTTATCAGGCACTTGAATTGATGGTTGAAAAAAACGTGAGTGCACTGCTGGTGATGGAAAACGATGCCCTGGCCGGTATTTTTACCGAAAGGGATTATGCACGTAAAGTGGCGCTTAAAGGAAAATCATCAAAAGATACGACCATCGGTGAGATCATGACCAGTGACCTGATCACCGTTAAACCGGAAAGCAGTATAGATGAATGTATGGAACTGATGACGGCTAAATACATCAGGCATTTACCTGTATTAGATGGCAGCAAACTGGCCGGTATTATTTCCATAGGCGATGTGGTACGCAGCATTATCCAGGAGCAAAGATCCATCATTGGGCATATGGAGCAGTATATTGCAGGAAGCTGAATGATTTAAGCTTACCCTGGATTGGTATCAGCCAGTATTTTACCGTTTGATGCCGAAACCTGTAATTGCCTGCATTTTGTATCGGGGCAGGAAGTGACCACTTCCCATATATATTCCTTTTTACCGGCAGCAGGAAGGCTTTTCAGATCAATACCGGTAATTTCCAGTTTCATTTTATGCAGCAGTTTTTGCAGCTTTTTATAATCGAAAGCAATTTTACCTTTAACCAGATCAAGATAGGGAGGAAGCGCATCTCCATGATGAACCGGATTGGAGGGCGTGCCCAGTGCCATCAGGTTCTGAGCAGTATCCAGTCTGCAGGCGGGTAACCGCCTGATGGTATCGCCTTTATAAAGTATGGCAAACGTAAGACTGAATTCATCAAATTCAAATGATTGTCCATCCTGCCTGGAAAGCGGTTTAAGCTTTAATGTGCGGGAGTTAACGAGGTAGCTTTTTTCTTTGTCAAGCACTACATATTTGTCAAGCAGGCTGCTGTCGAAATACTTTTTATATTCGGAATGTACTTTTTGAACGGCTTTTGCAAGTTTGCCATCAGGGTTTTGTGCTTGGGTATTGAAAGAAAAAGCAATAAGGGTGATTAAGAGTAGTGATTTATTCATTTGTATAAAAAAGTTTGGGTAAAGTTAAGTACAAAAGCCCGGAAAAGGATTTAAGTATGTTACTGGGCTGTTAAGGGAAGCTGGGGTTTTGAAGCCAGGGTATTCCCGGGCTGAGGCCAGGATGTGGTTAAACATAATTCCGGCAAAACACAATGAAAGCCCCCCAATGATTTTAAGTACAAGAGTGCAACGCAACGATGATGCCATGAAAGACTAAAGCCGGGAATAAAAAACTAAGAACACGAAACTCAAAACGGATTTAATCAAACTCATTCCTGAACCCAAAGCTCTTCACATTCTTCACGCTTTCCATCACAATATCATCCTGGTATTCTTTAAAGGCTTCCAGTTTGCCGGCAATGGATGTATCGTGCAGGGCCAGTATTTGTGCGGCGAGGATACCGGCGTTTTTTGCTCCGTTTAAGGCAACGGTGGCAACAGGTACGCCATAAGGCATTTGTAAAATAGACAGTACCGAATCCCAGCCATCAATACTGTTGCTGGATTTAACAGGCACGCCAATTACGGGTAAAATGGTTTGTGCGGCGATCATGCCGGGTAAATGGGCTGCACCGCCGGCTCCGGCAATGATCACTTTTATGCCACGCTCTTTGGCCTTGGTGGCATAATCCCGCAAACGTTCAGGCGTGCGGTGTGCCGAAACGATGGTTAACTCCGGTTCTACTTCAAACTGGCGAAGCATTTCGGCTGCACCTTTCATGATGTCGAGGTCGCTTTCGCTGCCCATAACTATACCGACTAGTGGATTACTCATTTGTATATTGTTTGTTGTTTATGGTTTGTTGTTGGTTGTTTATGGTTTGTGGTTTGTGGTTTGTAGTTGTTCTGGTTTTAGGTTCTGTTTTTAAATTTTTGCCCTTTAATATCGGAACTGTTAAGGTAGGAAATAAATGCAGTAATTTTTTTTGTAAGTAAATCGGCTTTACTGTATAAATTATCGAATATTTCCTGGGTTATGTATTTATTATCTAAACTTCTATACAATTGAGATTTTAATTCTCCGACTTCGCCTTTGGAATAACCCAGAGAATTAATGAATTCCAATTTACTGCCCCGTTCAAAGCCTTCTGCAATATTATCCATTATAGAACCCGAACTTCCACGCATTTGATCCTTAAGCCGGAAATCACTTTTAATGGGTTCAATAAAGGTAAGAGAATAGATTTCTTTCGAAAATGCTCTTGCCAATATCCAAACTTCCAAATCATCAAACTTTGTGATGGTTGCCATGCAGAATTTTCTATAAAGTTAAAAAACCACAAACAACAAACCACCAACCACAAACTGTATTTATTTCACCAGATCCCCTTTCAATCTTAACAATTCCGTTTCGGCAAGTTTGGTATTATAACGTGCGGCAATCAACCGGTCGTAGGCCAGTTCTAAACTTTTTTGTGTTTCCCGCAGTTCGAGATAGGTGGTTATGCCCAGCCTTAATCTTTCTAAAGAAATGAAAACATTTTCTTTGGCAAGTAAAATATTCTCTTCTTCCAGGGCCAGCATTTTGCGTTGCAGTTCATAATCTTTAAATGCATTGGTGATGCCTAAATCGATGATCGCCTTTTGGTTTTTGTAGCTGATATTCAGGAAATCAATATCAAGCTGGGCCTGTTTTATCTGGCGTTTTACATTAAAGCCGTTTAAGATGGGAATGTTTATTCCTATTCCGTAATTAAATCCATTATTGCGGCTGAAGAGCGGTGTAAATGGATTTACTACCGCTTTGTTATCGGTTCTTGAATAGTTGTAGGCAGAATTAAAATTTACCACCGGGTACCGGTCTGCTTTCCTTTCTTTTAATGTAAGTTTACCAATGTCGATATTTTTTTTGATCAGTTGTAACTGAGGATTACTAGATTCCACATTTCCTATGATATCTCCCAAAATAATATCGTCCCTGAACGTTATGCTGTCGGTCACTTCATAACGCGAATTCATGGCTACATTCATTAACTGGTTCAGTTGTTCCTTTAACTGGTCAATTAAAGTTTGCTGTTTAAGCCGTGCTGCTTTTTGTGCATTCAGGTCAACCTTGCCCTGTAAAATATCGGGCCTGGCACCAAGCCCCACACTGAATTTCTTTTCGGCCAGTTTTACCCGCTCTTCATTAATGCTCATCTGTTCTTCAATGGCTTTCAGCTGTTGCTTTTGCCGCACGATATTGTAATAATTGTTGATGACGGCAGCAACCGAGTTGATGACCTGGTTTTTAATATTCAGTTCGCCCAGTTTTACAAATTCGTTCAGTTTATCGCGGGTTGCAAACATTTTAAATCCGTCAAATAAGGTCCAGTTCAGTTGTACCGAGCCCGAGAGGTTATCACTGCGAATACCCTTTCTTTCCCTTTTGGTACCGTCGCTAAATTGTTGTTTTTGATCATTGTTGTTAAAAACCAGTCCGGTTGTAGCATTTACCCTGGGTAAAAAAGCTGCACGGGCATAAGATTTATCCAATGCAAAGGAACTGGAATCGTTGCGCAGCAATTGTATATCGTAATTGTTTTCTATAGTGGCTGTAATGGCCTGCTCAACCGTTAATTTGTTTTGTGCAGATAAAGGCTGGCTGAAAATGGTAATCAGTAAAAAGATATTCAATATTTTAAAACAACGGTTCATCTGCTTTTTTCTATTAACTAACTTAAAATTATTCAGCTTCTTTTTCTTTATCAATTTTATTCACTGCATCAACTGCCAGTTCTGAATCAACCTGTTCAACTGAACCCACTGCTGCTTTCCCCGCCGCTTCATCCATCTCTTCCAAAGCATTTTTCTTTTTCTTGGTAGACAGGAAAGAATAGATGGCTGGCACCACAAATAAAGTAAGTATCAGCGAAAATAAAATACCGCCAACAATAACAATACCCAGCGGAATGCGGCTGGTGGCTGCATCACCCAGTGATAAAGCCAATGGCAATGCACCCAGGCTCATGGCCAGGCTGGTCATTAAAATGGGCCTCAGCCTCTGTGAAGCTGCATAAATAACCGCTTCTGTTTTCTTCATGCCCTTCAATTGGTTTTGATTGGCAAATTCCACGATCAATATACCATTCTTGGTAACCAGTCCTATCAGCATGATCATGCCTATCTGCGAAAAAATATTCAGCGTTTGTCCAAATATGGATAAAGACAAAACAGCACCGGCAAGGGCTAATGGCACCGTGGTAATGATGATAATCGGGTCGATAAAGCTTTCGAACTGTGCTGCCAGGATCAGAAAGATCAGTATCAATGCCAGTATAAATGCAAAGCTGGTATTGCTGCTGCTTTCGGCAAAATCCCTTGAAGAACCGCTTAATGCAGTACTGAAGCTGTCATCTAAAACCAGTTTTTTTATGCGTTCCATTTCTTTGATGCCATCTCCAACAGTAAACCCCGGAGCCAAACCGGAAGAAATAGTAGCCGATTTATACCGGTTAAAATGATACAGCGATGGGGGAGTAGCACTTTCGGTAATGGTAACCACATTTTCCAGGCTGATTAAATTTCCTTTACTGGATCGTACATATATTCCTTTCAGGTCGGATGGGTCATCGCGGTTGGCCCGGTCTACCTGTGCCATCACCTGGTATTGTTTTCCATCCTTGATAAAATAACCCAGGCGCCGGTTGCTGAAGGCAAGTTGCATGGTTTCAGAAACATCCTGGATACTTACACCCAGTTCGCTTGCTTTTGCCCTGTCGATGGTTAAACGTATTTCAGGTTTATTAAATTTCAGGTCCACATCAGCCTGCATCAGAATTTTACTTTTGGAAACCTCTTCCAGGAAAAGCGGAATCGCCTTAGTTAGTTTATCAAAGTTGTTGTTCTGTATTACATACTGTACCGGTTGGCCGCCGCGCCTGTTCACTGCAATGGTTTGTTCCTGTATGGCAAAAGCCCTTCCTTCGCTGAATTTTGACACATTTTTACTGATCATATTCACTATAGAATCCTGGCTTCTGTTTCTTTCATTTGGTTCTGTTAAAACCACCCGTACAAAACCACTATTGGCCGATCCTCCACCGGTAAAGCCGGGCGCCGTCATGCTTACCACATATTTGTGATCGTTTACAGAATCCAGGATCAGGCTGGTAACCTTGTCCATGTATTTGTCCATGGCATCGTATGAAGTTCCTTCGGGTGCTGTTACAGAAAGCCTGAAACCGCTTCGGTCTTCCATTGGAGCCAGTTCCGATTGCAGGTTGCGGCCAATGAACCAAATAATAAAAAAGCAGGCAATAATGATGGGCAATGCGATCCACCGTATTTTCATAAACCGTGACAGGGTATGCTGGTAACCGTTTTCCATCCATCGGAAAAAAGGTTCGGTTTTATTGTAAAACCAGGGATGTTTGTGTACGTCTTTACGTGCCAGCCATACGTTTAACACTGGTGTAAGCGTTAAGGATACAAAGGCCGAAATGAGTACAGCACCGGCAACTACAATTCCAAATTCACGAAACAGCCTGCCTACAAACCCTTCCAGGAAGATAATGGGTAAAAAAACCACAGCCAGCGTGATGGAAGTGGCAATTACAGCAAAATAAATTTCCTTGCTTCCTTCCCTTGCAGCCTGCCACTTGTTCATGCCCTTCTCCATTTTTTTAAAAATGTTTTCGGTAACCACAATGCCGTCATCTACCACAAGCCCTGTAGCCAATACAATGGCCAGTAAGGTAAGCAGGTTAATGGTAAAGCCCGCCAGGTACATGATAAAGAATGCACCGATCAGTGAAACCGGAATATCTATCAATGGCCTGATGGCAATGATCCAGTCGCGGAAGAACAGGTAAATAATGAGTACAACCAGTATAAAAGCGATCAGCAGGGTTTCTTTTACTTCGGAAATGGATTTTCGGATGAACTTGGTCTGGTCATAACTGATCTCCAGCTTAATGTCATCCGGCATATCTTTCTTAATGGCATCAAAGCGTTTGAACAATTCATCGGCAATGGCAATATTGTTGGTGCCCGGTTGCGGGATGGTTACAATGGCCAGCATGGGGATGCCACTTTCCTTTAAAATAGATTCTTCATTCTCGGGCCCCAGTACCACATCGGCCACATCTTTTAATTTAATGTCGGTATTGTTTACATTCTTAACGATCAGCTCCCTGAACTGCTCTTCAGTATTTAACCTGCCGAAAGTCCGTATGGTAAGTTCGGTTGCATCGCCCGATATTTTACCCGATGGCAATTCAATATTTTCCCTGGCCAGCGCCAGCTGCACATCACGGGGTGTAATGGAAAAAGCAACCAGTTTATCGGGGTTAAGCCAGATGCGCATGGCATATCTTTTTTCGCCCCACACATTAACACCACTTACACCGGGTATGGTTTGAATGCGCTCTACAATATTGTTTTGCACAAACTCGGTAAGCTGCAGTTGATTTTTTACTGAGCTTTGAATGATCATAAAAACAATGGGATCGCTGCTGGCGTCGGCTTTGGATACCACCGGCGGGGCATCCAGGTCACTGGGCAATGAACGGGTAGCCTGCGAAACCTTATCCCGCACATCATTGGCTGCAGCTTCCAGGTCCACATCCAGTTCAAACTCCACATTGATATTACTGCTGCCATTGCTGCTGCTGGAGGTGATATTTTTGATACCGGCAATGCCATTGATGGCTTTTTCCAGTGGTTCTGTGATTTGTGATTCTATGATATCGGAATTGGCGCCGGGATAGGATGCCCGTACATTGATGTTGGGGGGGTCAATGGCAGGGTAATCCCTTACACCCAGGAATTTATATCCGATAAGTCCGAATAAAATAATGATTAAGTTCATCACAATGGCCAGTACCGGCCTGCGTAAACTTAATTCTGAGATATTCACAGCGCTTTATTTAATTAGTTTGGAATTATTTTATTTACGATAACCTTACTCCCAGGCTTAGCAGCCGATAACAGGCCGGTTACCAGTATGGTATCACCGGCTTTCAATCCGCTGGTGATCTCTACCCTGGCCGAATCCCTGAACCCCAATGTAACTACTTCCAAAGCCGTTAGGCCCTCTCTTAACACAATAACTTTCTTATTCCTGGCATCGGGTATTACCGATTGGGTTGGAATCATCAATGCATTGTTGTTATCGCCCAGCGGTACCTTTACTTTGGCAAAAGCACCTGCAATCAACACACTGCCGGGTTGTTTTACACTGGCAATAACCCTCAGGCTGCGGTTTTCTTCTGCAATGATGTTTTCTGTTGCAGATACAACTGCCTGAAAAATATCGCCGCTGCCTTCTACAGTAAACTGTACCGCAGTACCGTTCTTCATTTTATTGCCATACTGTTCCGGAACAGTAAAATCCAGTTTTAACTGGCTTACCTTACGTAGCGTGGCTATCAGGGTTTGAGGCGAAATAAATGCACCTTTGGTGATGTTGGTAATTCCTATTTTGCCACTAAATGGTGCCCTCAGCGAAGTTTTTGAAATACTGGTCTGTACAATATTCATATCAGCTTTAATGGTGTTTACAGACAGCAGTTGCATTTCATATTCCTGCTGACTTACCCCGCCGATCTTTAAGAGCGATTCATAACGTGCTGTTGTTTGTTCGGCAGTTTTAAGCTGAATCCTCAGTTTTTGTAATTGTGCCTGCAGGTCGCCATCGTATAATTTTAATAGCATATTGCCCTGGCTTACATAACTGCCTTCTTTAAAAAATACGGCTGTAACCCTTCCGCTAACATCCGGATGCAGTTCTACTTCTTCAAAAGCCGCAAGGCTTCCCGGCACTTCAATATCCTGTGAAAGTAAAGCAGGGGCAACTACAAAAACATCTACCTTAACCGGGGGTTTTTTAACCGGTTGTGCAGCAGGCTTTTTTTCTTCTTTATCAGATGATTTACAGGCTGATAAAATAACAGCGCAGCAAAACAATAACAATACTGTATTTAATACATGACGAACCACCATTGCAGGATTTAGGTTTTGGTAACAGGTTTTGTGCAGCTAAGTTCAATAATTAAGCTGAAAACTACATAAATAAATTATGAACGGAAGCTGAAACGGCTTTTAAAGTATATTTATTTTAACGGGAGATCACTTTTACCGTTTGTTTAATACGATTGGCCTGGTGAATCAGTTCCTGCTTTTCTTTACTAAGAATGGTGATATGCCCCATTTTACGTCCCGGCCTGGTTTCTTTTTTTCCGTATATATGCACAAATACATTTTCAATTTCCAGGATCTCTTTTAAGCCTTCATAAACGGCTTCGCCTGAAAAGCCATCGGCTCCCAACAGATTCACAATGGCTGCGGGCAAAATATGTTCGGTACTACCCAACGGGTACCCCAGCATAATACGCCACAGCATATCAAATTGCGAGCTGAAATTACCCTCAATGGTATGGTGGCCACTGTTGTGAACCCGGGGGGCTGTTTCGTTCACAAAAACATTGTCGTTGATATCTACAAACAGTTCTACTGCAAATATGCCCGGGCTTTTTAGATCCTTAACCACTTTTAAGGCCACCGCTTCAGCCTTCCACAACACTTTTTCGGGTATATCAGCCGGACTTATCTGGTACTCCAGTAAATTCAGTCGGTTGTCGAAAACCATATCCACAGAAGGGTACAAAGCATTTTGCCCGTTATCGGCAACAGCAATGATAACGGCAATTTCTTTTTTTATGGGCACCAGCTTTTCTAAAATGGATGGCCCGTCAAAAGCCCGGCCGAGGTCATTTTTGCTTTTTAATAATTCAACCCCACGCCCGTCGTACCCGCCCATGGCCAGTTTATGCGCAGCCGGTAAAAAATCACTGTGCTGGTTCAGATCTGCTTTATTTTGGGTAATGATAAATTCGCTGGTTGGGATATCATTGGCCTGATAGAACTGCTTTTGTAAGATCTTGTTCTTAATGGTTTTTAGTGCCGATGGTTTCGGGTAAATCCGTACACCTTCATCTTCCAGTTTTTGCAATGCATCTTCATTCACTGATTCAATTTCAATGGTAAGCGCATGCAGGCCTTTTCCAAAATTATACACATCATCAAAATTGCTGATATCGCCTTTGGTAAAATGATGGCAGAGATGAGCAGCCGGGCAGTGTTCATCATTTTCCATCACATATGTTTCAACCGGGTAATTGGCAGCTGCCTGTAGCAACATTCTGCCCAGTTGCCCGCCTCCTAAAATTCCAATACGTTCCATGAAGCAAATATAGAATCAGAAGCTTGAACCAGCGCAAAGTTTTATTATCTTTGTTTCAAGATATGATTCCTGATTATCCACATAAATTATTTTCTGATAAGCGCAACAACTATTCCCTGTTGATGTTGACGCTTGCCATGGATTCGGCACTTTAATTTGAATGATCTCCCGCAGACCTGTCTGCCGACAGGCAGGTTGCGCAGATGTCGCAGCGGAGAAGGCACAGTCTGCACAATCAGCAATATATGCCCGCAGGATCCTTTGGACGGGCCATTTTTCTTCAAAGTTCAAATTAATTACAATGGAAACAACATTACAACCTTCAGTTACACCAGGCACTACCACCGATTTTCTTCCTTTATTTGGTACCGACTATGTAGAATTTTATGTGGGCAATGCCAAACAGGCGGCACATTTTTATAAAACGGCCTTTGGATTTCAGTCGCTGGCCTATGCAGGCCCCGAAACCGGGATGAAAGACAAAGTGAGTTATGTGATCAGGCAAAACAAGCTCACTTTTGTGTTAACCACGCCTTTGCGTACTGATAATCCCGTTGCTGACCATATTTACAGGCATGGCGATGGTGTAAAAGTACTTGCACTGATGGTTGATGATGCGGCAAAAGCTTTTGAAGAAACCACCAAACGCGGTGCAAAGCCTTACCTGGAAACCACGGTATTGCAGGACGATAATGGGGAAGTAGTGCTGAGTGGTATTCATACCTATGGCGATACGGTGCATATTTTTGTAGAAAGAAAGAATTACAAGGGGGTTTTTATGCCGGGCTTCAGGGAATGGAAATCTAACTACAATCCTGCAGAAACCGGGCTTTTATATGTTGACCATTGTGTGGGCAATGTTGGCTGGAACCAGATGAACCCATGGGTTTCATTTTATGAACAGGTAATGGGCTTTAAAAACATTTTAAGTTTTGATGACAAGGACATCTCTACCGAATACTCGGCATTGATGAGCAAAGTGATGAGCAATGGAAATGGCTTTATAAAATTTCCGATCAATGAACCTGCCGAAGGCAAGAAAAAAAGCCAGGTAGAGGAATACCTTGATTTTTATAACGGGGAAGGGGTACAGCATGTGGCCATAGCCACCAATGATATCGTAAAAACAGTATCTGAATTGCAGAAAAGAGGTATTGAATTCTTAAATATACCTGACAGCTATTACGAAACCGTTTTAGAGCGGGTAGGTAAAATTGATGAAGACCTTCAACCTTTACAGGAACTGGGTGTGCTGATAGACCGGGATGATGAGGGATACCTGTTACAGATATTCAGCAAGCCACTTGAAGACAGGCCAACCCTGTTTTTTGAGATCATCCAGCGCAAGGGTGCAAAAAGTTTTGGCAAAGGCAACTTTAAAGCATTGTTTGAAGCACTGGAAAGGGAACAGGATGCAAGAGGTAATTTATAATGGCAACAGAACTGTGTTAACAAATTGAAAACCAGGTGGTTTAACTTTAATTGGGTGAAGTCTCAATAATTTTTTTAAATTTGCTCTCCAAGTTAAATTACCTCTTTTAATGAAACTATCGCATTGGCATAGTGGGATATTGGTTTGTATTGTCCTTATTTTTACAAACGACCTGTTAGCACAAACTTCTTTTGCTGAACCTCAAAAGGTATATGCCAAAACCACCGTTTCAAATAAACTGGAAGATTCCTTAAAACAGCAGTTCAAAGCAAAAAAATTAACATGGCCGCCACAGGCACTGTTTATACGTTCGTTTAAACACGACCGGGTATTGGAATTGTGGGTAAAGAATAAGCAGGTTGACAGTTTCATTCTTTTTAAAACATACAAAGTATGTATGCAAAGCGGCAGAATCGGGCCCAAGCGTACAGAAGGTGATAACCAGGTACCAGAAGGTTTTTACTATATCAACGAATTTAACTCCAAAAGTAATTATCACCTGGCACTGGGTTTAAATTATCCCAATGCATCTGATAAAGTGTTAAGCGATCCTAAAAGACCCGGGGGCGATATTTATATTCATGGCAACTGTGTTTCTACGGGATGTATTGCCATCCAGGATTATCCCATTGAAGAAGTGTTTACGCTTGCTTCCATAGCAAAAACAAACGGGCAGGATTTTGTGCCGGTTCATATTTACCCGGTGAATTATGGCGTAAAAAAATCACTGGAATATCTCACAGAGTCTATCAAGGGTAAGCAGGCAGTTAATAAATCAATCTTAAACATAAAAGCTGTTTATGATTATTTTGAGAAAAAGAAAAAACTGCCGATCATCATTGTAAATAAAAAAGGCGATTATATCCTCAATTAACGCATCAGTACCTGTATGGTTTCTGCGGTCTTCTGTTCCAGCACAATGTTTTTTCCTTCTGTAAGTTCGTTTATCTTTTCGGGTGTATAATGCCTGATGGTGAGCAGGGTAAGGTTTTTTTCCAGCTGCACATCAAATATCTCCGATGCGGCAAGTGCCAGTTTTTCTATTTTTTCGGCCTTGTTATCCAGGCAGCACAACAGGCTGATGGCACCGTTTTGCGACAGGTTGGGCCGTATTTTTATGGCAGCAAACATTTCATGCAGCTGGCTCATGGGTTTTTCTTCAACAAATGAAAAGTCTTTTGAACGCAGTTCCATCAATACCTGGTCTTTTTTTAACACAATTACCGGAGGCAGGTTATGTACCGGCTTATTGCTGATGACCGTACCGGGCAATGCAGGATTTATAAAGCAGCGCACTTTCAGGGGAATATTTTTATTCTCTAGCGGCTTGATGGTTTTGGGATGTATGACCTGAGCGCCGTAATAGGCCATTTCTACTACTTCGCGGTAACTTAAGGCATAGATATTTTCTGCATCCGGAAATTCTTTGGGATCAGCGCTCATTACTGCTTCCACATCTTTCCAGATGGTCTGGCTTTCGGCATCCAGTATATTGGCAAAAATAGCTGCACTGAAATCACTACCCTCTCTTCCCAGTGTTGTACTTTCATTTTCATCGGTTGAGCCTATAAATCCCTGTGTAATTACAATATCCACCTCATTGAATAAAGGTTCGATCTCCTTTTTTACTTTTTGCGTGGTATAATCCCAGTTGATATAGGCATCACGGAAATTGTCATCCGTTCTTACGATATCCCGCACATCTACCCAGGTATTTTTAATTCCGGCTTCATTTAAGTAACTGCTTACCAGCGATGTGCTCAGTAACTCTCCGCAACAAACGATCTGGTCGTAATAATAATCGTATTCCCGCACCGGCTTATCATGCAGCAGCCATTCCACTTCTGTAAAAAAATCCCTGAGCTGGTCTTCGGCCTTTTGCCAGTTTACACTGATGAGATATTTAAGGGTATTTAAATGGGCTTCTTTTACCTGTTCAAACAGCTGCAGTGCATCTTCTTTTCTTCCACTAAAAAAAGCGTCCACCACTTTTTCCAGTGCATTGGTGGTTTTGCCCATGGCAGATATGATGATGAGTAATTTTTCTCCTTCAAATGATTTGATGATGTTGCCCGTATTTTTAATTCTTTCAACCGTATTGATACTGGCTCCGCCAAACTTAAAAACCTGCATATAGTTATTTTGCTGATGAACTGATTTAACCATGAAGTTACAGTCCGGTAATTATGGTTAAATGCTTATTTTTGATTGCAAATTTAGCGCCCACGGCCATCCGGGCAAAATCAATAAAAAACTTGCTTATGAATACGAACCGCCGCATACAGACCTTAGACGAATTTACCATACAGCAAATGCGGGATTTTCCGCATGCAACCGGTGAACTATCGGGCCTCTTGCGTGACCTGGGCCTGGCTGCAAAACGGGTTAATGTGGAAGTAAATAAAGCGGGCCTGGTAGATATCTTAGGTGATGAAGGTACTATTAATGTGCAGGGAGAAGAAGTGAAAAAACTGGATGTATTTGCCAATAACCAGTTTATGGGGGTATTAAAACACGGCATCAGCTGCGCCGGTATTGGCAGCGAAGAGATGGATGATATTGTGGTTTTTGATGACCCGGTGAGTAATAAAAGCAAATACGTATGCCTTTTTGATCCGCTGGATGGCAGCAGTAATATTGATGTAAATGTATCCATTGGTACCATCTTCAGCATTTTTCCAAGGGTAAGCGAACTGGGCAAGCCAGCTACCCGGGAAGATTTTCTGCAGCAGGGAAATAAACAGGTTGCTGCCGGATATGTCATTTATGGCTCGTCAACCATGTTTGTGTATGCAACACGCCGTGGTGTAAATGGCTTTACGTTAGACCAGGCCATTGGTGAATATACATTAAGCCACCCGGATATAAAATGCCCCGAAACGGGTAATATGTACTCTGTGAATCATGGCAATTTTTTTCAGTACGAAGACGGGGTAAAGCAATACATTACCGCCTGTCAGAAAAAAGACAAAACTAACGGAGGACCTTATACGCAAAGGTATATTGGCAGTATGGTTGCAGATGTGCACCGGAATTTAATCAGGGGTGGGATTTTTATGTACCCCGGCACCACCGGCAAACCGAATGGTAAATTAAGGTTGTTGTATGAATGTAACCCCTTCGCATTTATTGTTGAAAAGGCCGGAGGCCTGGCAACCAATGGAGAGATACGCATACTGGATGTGCAGCCAACAGCATTGCATCAGCGCACACCGTTTTTTATTGGCAGTAAACTGATGATGGAGGAAATGGATGCCTATTATAAAGGGGAATTAAAAGTAACTCCTTCTTCCAATTCCTGATAAGCATAGTACCCAAGTTCTGTAGCCTGAAAAAAAAAGAAAATGAACACAATCATTACAGTAAAAGACCTGGTTAAAAATTATGGCAATTTTGAAGCTGTAAAGGGCATTAATTTTGAAGTGTACGAAGGCGAGATCTTTGGATTACTGGGCCCCAATGGTGCCGGTAAATCCACCACACTGGAAATTATTGAAACCCTGCGCCAGAAAACCAGCGGCCAGGTAATGGTATGCGGCATGGACCTGGACAGGGAACCCGATAATATTAAAAAGATCATTGGTGTACAGCTGCAAACATCGGGATATTACCCGGGCCTTACCCTGGTTGAGTTAATTCAGTTGTTTGGCGGATTGTACAATCAGGCTGTTAACCCGGTTGAACTGTTGCAAATGGTTAACCTGGCCGATAAAGCAAAAAATAAGTACAAGGAATTAAGCGGCGGGCAAAAACAACGTTTTTCCATTGCCACCACACTCATCAACAAACCTAAAATTATTTTCCTGGATGAACCTACAACCGGCCTCGACCCTCAGGCCAGGCGTAATTTATGGGAACTTATAAAAAATATACGCAGCAAGGGAGCTACGGTGATCATTACCACCCATTATATGGATGAAGCAGAACAGCTTTGTGACCGTATTGCCATTATGGATGAAGGCAGGATCATTTCGCTTGACAGTCCGGATAAAATGATCGACGACCTGGTTTCTTCAGGTTTTGAACGACCCAAACAGGTAAAAGCTGCCAGCCTGGAAGATGTTTTTATACATTTAACAGGCCACGAAATGCGGGATGAATAAAAAAGCCGTTTATTTGCATCCCGATACCAATCGGAACAATCTTTTATAATAAAAATTAAAAAATGAAAAGAGTATTACTAGGTACAATCGTTTTATTGACAGTTTCGGCAACAGTAACAGCACAAAAAGGTACTAAACCTGCTGCAAAGCCTGTGGCAAAAACCGCTGCTGCCCCTAAATTCAAGAATTTACTGGACAGTTTCAGCTATGCTGCCGGATTTAATGTAGCCACCAATATGCAGGCACAGGGCATCACCCAGTTGAATGCCGCTTTGATGAACAAGGGAATTGAGGATGTGTTTAAAAAGGGTACGCCATTGCTAACCCAGGACCAGATAAACACAACCATGCAAAAACAGCTTGATCTTTTTGCTTTGGCCAAAGGGGCAGAAACAGATGCCAGAGGCAAGGCCTTTCTGGATGCCAATAAAAAGCGTAAAGAAGTAACTACAACCCCAAGTGGTTTACAGTACGAAATAATCAAGAGCGGCGATGTAAATACACCAACCGCAAAAGGTGTTGATACGGTTGTGGTGAACTACCGGGTTGCCTTGTTTGACGGAGAAGACATTGAGAACAGTTTTAAAAGCGGACAGCCGGCTGTATTTCCGGTTATGGGTGTAATTAAGGGTTGGATAGAAGTACTGCAGTTGATGCGGAAGGGCGATCATTGGAAAGTATATGTGCCACAGGAACTGGCTTATGGCCCGGCAGGCAATGGAGCTGCCATTCCTCCTTTTTCAACTTTGAAATTTGAAATATCGCTGGAAGATATCAAGCCGGCGAAATAATTTGCAGTTATACCATGCATGAAGATTTAAAATACCCGATAGGGAAATATATTGCTCAGCCATTCTCCGAAAAATTGTTTGGAGAATGGCTGACTGATATCAGGAACCTGCCCCAACACCTGGAAAATGCCGTGTTGAATTTGGATGAGGCACAATTGAACACCCCTTACCGCGAAGGCGGATGGACACTGAAGCAGGTAGTGCATCATGTGGCCGACAGCCATATGAATGCCTATATACGGTTTAAATTAAGATTAACCGAAGACAGCCTGGTCATTAAACCATACGATGAAAATGCCTGGGCACAACTGCCCGATACAAAAAACCTGCCCATTAATATTTCCCTTACCCTGTTGCATGCTTTGCATATACGCTGGCACGAAGTACTGAGCAATTTGACAACTGCCGATCTGGATAAAATCGCTTTTCATCCCGAACATCAAAAAGAAATGACCCTTTGGTATTTGCTGGGACTGTACGCCTGGCACGGCAGGCACCATACGGCACATGTGACATCTTTAAGAGAAAGAATGGGCTGGTGAAAATGCCAAGTTTGAAAGTTGAAAGTTGAAGGTTGAACGTTTACCAAAGTTTACACTAAACTAAAAACTAAGAACTAAGAACTAAAAACCACCAACCTTTAACCGAATGCACTGGAAAAAACTTTCATCAAAATATATAAGCAATCATATTTATTTTACAGCCCGTGAAGACCGCTGCCAGATGCCAGATGGTACCATTGTAGATCCGTATTTTGTAGTGGAACTGCCCGGTTCTGTTTGTGCCATGGCCCTTACCGAGGCCGGCGAAGTGATACTGGCAAAGCAATACCGGCATCCCATTGAAGAAAGCATTTATGAACTGCCCGGTGGTTTTATTGATGCCGGAGAAACCCCCGAAACCGCCATTGCACGGGAACTGCAGGAAGAAACGGGGTATACGTTTTCCGATTTTTATTACCTGGGCCAAACAGCCGCTAACCCCGGCGTGCTGAATAATTTTACCACCCTGTACCTGGCCACCGGCGGAAAAAAGGTTAGTGAGCAAAAACTGGATTACAATGAAGAGATCGAGATAAAATTATTTCCAATAGAAGAAGTTCGGACAATGCTGATGAATAATAAAATTGTACAGGCTATGCATTCAACTTGTTTGTTTTTTGGGTTTGCTAAACTGGAAGTATGTAAACCATAACAGGTTAAAAACCGATGAACAGCTATATCCTTTTTCATTAAAACTTTTTCAATTTTTTACATCTCATCTTAAATACAAGTTGATTAATTATCAAAATTAGCGGGATAAAAAGATAGCAGATTCCTGCTAGTGTTTCACGATGAAAAAAAGCAAAAACCAATGCAAATAGTCCAACAAAAGAATTCCATAAAGCACCTCTTAATTCTTTCTTCGTGAACATTTTTTCAAACTGAGTAAAATTAAGTGATTTTGATAAGTTCAGAACATGCCTGTACATCAGGTAAATGATAAGCCAAATCAACAGGTAACCTGTACTGAAAATAATAATCAATTGGGGAAAATCATCATTGGAAAGAACAACCAAACCGCTTTCATTTGCCCTTGCAAACAAATCAATACCAACCCATGCTGAAATCAGGAGAGAAAATAAAAATTTTAATGGGTATATATAAAATATTATTACAGCCAGGTAAGCTAAATTCAATATAATAATAACAAAATCACTTGTTCCATACCTGCGAAAGAAAATGTATTGCTGATACCAAAACAGGAAAACAAGTGACACGGTTAAGAAGAACGGTAGAGCCCCTTTTGTAATTATTTTCAACTCAGTAAAAGTCTGGGGAACTTCCAGTGAAGCTACAAGTAACGACACAGAAAACGCAAAAACTGCGTCACTTAATGCTTCGATCCGGAATATCTCTTTGCCTCTGTACTGAAAATTATTAACTTTTACGGGATTAAATAAGGCCCTTCGTATCATTACAATAATTTCGCGAAAGATAAGGTTATACTGATTTTCCGGTAATGAGGTAAATCACTTAGTAAAATAATTCTAATCATTTTTTTACAGACCATAAATAAAAAAACCATGGAGGTTTTACCCAATATTGCAAACCTGTGCCAAATACCTGCTTGTTGCCCTTCAAATCACTTTTGTAAGGGAACATCTATGAGATAGATATAATAAATTAGAAGGCCGTAAATAATTAGGGATTCACCTCCGCCACCAGAAACACACTTCCGCAAACAATAATGATATCATCTGCTGCAGCATTTTTCCTGGCAGCTTTAACCGCTTCGTTCACATCATCAAAACTTTCGCCATGCAGATCAAAATTTTTTGCTTTTTCCTGTAAATCTTTGTGTGGTAAGGCCCGTTCAATATGCGCATTGCTGAAATAGTACCGTGCATTTTTTGGTAAGATTGAAAGCACTTTTGAAATGTCTTTGTCCTTAACCATGCCCATTACAAAATGTACGGTATTGGATGTAGGATGTACGACTGCCAGCTGTTGGAGCAGTTGTTTGATCCCATCTTCATTATGGGCTACATCCAGCACCAGGGTAGGGTTGCTGCTTACAACATCCCAGCGGCCAAAAAGGCCGGTTAGTTTTTTTACATGCTTAAGCGCCTGCTTTTCATCTGCATTTTTTATGGGGTAACCAAGCTGTATTAAAAGCCTTTCTGCACATAAAACAGTGCGTATGTTTTTGGTTTGGTATAATCCGTTCAGGTCCAGCTCAAAGGTTTCGGTAATATGATGTTCGGTACTTGTTACATCGCAGCCAAGCAACTGCATGGTATAGTTAATGTTGGATACTGTGTATTCATCCTGCGCAAAATAAACAGGTGCATGGCACTGTCTTGCTTTTTCAATGAATACATTTTTTGTTTCGGGTAAACCTGCCTGACCGGCAGACAGGTATTCGCCAATGATAACCGGTACGCCGGGTTTTATGATCCCAGCTTTTTCTGATGCAATTTTTTCCAGTGTATTCCCCAGCAGATCCATATGGTCGTATCCGATATTGGTAATGATGGAAAGGATAGGGGTGATGATGTTGGTGCTGTCTAACCTGCCGCCCAGGCCGGTTTCAATTACGGCTATATCTACTTTTTCTTTTGCAAAATAATCAAAGGCCATGGCTACGGTCAATTCAAAAAAGGAGGGCATGATTTCTGCGGATATTGTTTTAGTACGCTCCACAAAATCTACCACAAAACTTTCGCTGATCATATTGCCATTGATCTTTATCCGTTCCCTGAAATCTTTTAAGTGCGGTGAAGTGTATAAACCTGTTTTATAACCGGCCTGCTGCAATATGGCCGCCAGCATATGGCTGGTACTGCCCTTGCCATTGGTGCCGGCAATATGTATGCTTTTAAATGTTGTCTGGGGATTATCGATAGTGTTGCACAGGGCAATGGTATTATGCAGGTCTTCTTTATAGGCAGCAGCACCAATGCGGCTGTACATGGGCAGTTGGGCGTAGAGGTAATCAATGGTTTGCTGGTAGGTCATTTGATGTACGATGTTAGTTGTACAATGTACAACAGCAAATGTAAGTAAAGCTGAATAATCATTTAATGTACAAGAGTCTCCCGAAAGCTTTCGGGATAAAGGGTGCCAATGATGTTGAATCAAAAAGAATATGATCAAAAAAATCCCACAAAGCCGCAAAGAACACAAAGAAAGAATTAAATCATACTACCAGGCTTTGTGTGCTTCGGGTCCTTGCGGGAAATAAAAAAATTACTGCACCCTGAAATTAAACGGAACCGTTACGATGGACTCGTGATCTGATTTATTGAATTCAATATTGGGTAAATAACTGCGTATGGCATTGGCATATTTAGAATCGGTGCTGGTGGAACCTTTATCAAAACTTACAAAACTGCCCCTGCCTTCGGGAGACACTTTGATGACAGCATTGATAACAGCCGGAGGCAGGTTACCCATAAAAATATAATTGTTTACAATGGTGCGGTCGCCTTTGCTTACACGTAAACCGCCGCCACCGGTTTTACCTCCGGGGGTATTTCCATAACTGTCGGGCTTGCCGCCGGGGCTTCCGGCATCGCCTTTGCCGCCGGGGTTATTGCCCTGGTATTTGTAACCATTGTCTTCGGTGGCTCCATTGCCTGTACCGCCTTTGGGGCCGTTATAACCGGCAATTTTTGGTTTCTGCGGTTTGGGTGCAGGCGGGGTGGGTGTAGGAACTACTTTGGGTGTGGTAACTTTTGGTGTGGCTTTTATGGGCCTGGTTACGGGTGCCGATTCGGGATCGGTATTATCATCGGTCTTTATTTCTTCGGTGGTTTCATTTTTTACAGGTGCTTCCTGCCGGTCTGCAGCGGTTTCATCATCGGGTGCTTTTTCCCCTTTTATCAAAGGCTGTACTTCACCAAAACCTTCAGTATCATTGCCCAGGTTTATTTCAATATACTCTTCAGCAGGTTTAGGAGGATGAATAACAGGTTTCCAGGAAACCAGCAATGCTATTAACAGAATGGCTCCGCATATCAGGGCAGTGTAAATGGCCGCCTTCCTGTTTTTTTCAGATTCAAATGTTGCCGACATGGTAGTTTTATTGCTCATCTCAAAGTTATCTATTCTATAACAAATGATACAATATCGTGCCGGATTACATAGCTATTGTTAAGTTTTTAACAAAATTGCAACGTAGTTTTTTATTTGCTGTAATTTCTTTCGCCAAACAGCAGGCTGCCTATTCGAACCATGTTGCTGCCTTCTTCAACAGCTATTGTGTAATCGGAGCTCATGCCCATGGAGAGAATTGACAATTGGCAATTGGCAATGTGTAATGGTGCATATTTATCAAACAGGCTTTTAAGATAATTAAACTCGGCTCTTACCAGATCCATGTTGTTTGAGAAGGATGCCATACCCATCAGGCCGGTGATTCGGATATTTTTTAATGCAGAAAGATCGCTGGTTAAAACTGCATCCAGTTCGCTGCTGTCTAAGCCAAATTTGGTTTCTTCTTTGGCGATATGTATTTGCAGCAAACAATCAATCACCCGGTTGTTCTTTAAAGCCTGCTTATTTACTTCTTTCAGTAAACTCAAACTATCTACTCCGTGTATCAGATGAACAAAGGGTGCTATGTATTTTACTTTATTGCTTTGCAGGTGGCCAATATAATGCCAGCGGATGTCTTTTGGCAGCTGTTCGTATTTACCCACCAGTTCCTGCACGTAATTCTCACCAAAATCACGTTGACCAAGATTGTACAATTCCAGGATGTCTTCAGCCGGCTTGGTTTTGGAAACGGCAATAAGGGTTGTATTGCTGCCCAGTTCTTTAATGATTGAAAGAAAATTTTGTTTATTTATCGCCATTATGCAAAAATATACAATGTTTACGCTGATACAGAAGCAGATTTTACTCCTGCAGACAAGAATCCGTTACTTAATACTGTGTTTTGGGAAATAAAAAATAACCATAGCCAGGTATTTAATAAGGAAGTTAGTTTGGTTGGTTATGTATAATTCTATTCTTTTAATGATACTGAAGCAGGCAGAACGTGTGCCAGCCCCGAAAAACCAACTCTTATCCAAATAGCATTTGTATTTGAACAACTGGTTTTAACATCGTAATTATAGCCTGCAGTAGCAGTGGTGGTAGTAACCTGCCGGGTGCCATGCCAATAGCCGGTGACTGCGGTGCGATTAACCTGTTCAGTGCGGGTCCAGCTATTTGAAGAGCCGGCAACACTTACATTTTTCCAGGTTGATCCGTCTCCCCCGCATGAACAATTTTTAAAGAACGACTGATACGAATGGCGGCTTGGTTTCCAGGATGATAGATCTGTTTTTTTGATGGTACGCCCATCTGCAAGTTCTATCATTGAGCCATCATAATTCAGTTTTATAACAAAGCTGGCCATCCCGTCTTTTGAAAGTACCATACCTTCAGTTACATTATATAGATTAGAAGCCCCGCCAACAAACCGGCCATTCTCAAACTGGCCTTCCTTAACAGTTGTTCCCGACCATTCTTTTCCGTATCCGTGAGCACCAATGCCGGCTTTTATATATCCTTCATACTTTGATTTAAAGGGCTTTCCCGTAATGTAATCTGTAAAGGAAGGATAGGTTATTATAGAAACATTACCTTCTTTAAAACCATCAAACATGCCTTGGGTTATTCTAAATCCATTCCAGTCAGAATATTCCAGTATCCCCGATACTAAACTATCGGATTTAAAAAGACCATATTGAATGCCTTTTTTTGTACGAAAACCATAACCATCTGCTTTATTATTAACAATGTTACCGGTATAAACCATGTTTTCAGATTTATCAACGATAGTGCCGAAACCAGTGACAGTACCATTAACAAGCGGCCCGGCTATTTCTATATTACTACCAATTTTGATGGTTTGTGTATTATCGGTATCGAAAGGGTAAGCCCCTCCATTATCACCATAAATTTTTTCGCCATAAAACCAAAGCTCCCGGTGGAATTTAGAAATTGCACGATTTTTAAAATAGGGTTTGTACCTGATGGCCCAGCCATGTAATTTACGATTCACAAATGTTCCCTTTAACAAACTTACGGGCTCATGGAATAAACTTCGGGGAGCACTTTTACTTTTTGTTTCAATAACCATTTCTGCATTGAACAGGTCAGTTTCACGGTATTCCCCGGCATTATCCTGAAATAAATCATCTGAGACACAAATGAGCGTATCTGATGATTCCTTTGAATCCCTTGAATGATAAATTAATGTAACAATCCCTTTTTTTTGATATTGAAAGTTCCCTTCATACATCATATACTTCAATTTGTTGCCTGCGAAAGGATTGAAATCAGCATTTGTAAGCCAGCTTAAATTATTGATAGAGAATTCCGGCATCATGTCAAACCAAATTCCTTCCCTCAATTGGCCTTCAACAAACATACCCGAATATATATTACGGGGTTTGAATTCCATAAGTTTTTCCAGGGTTGGAATTTCCTGTGAAATGGCGAACAGAAAATCTGCTTCACTCTTTGTATCGCTAAATTCTACCAGTATTGATTTTCCCTCAAGCTCTCTTTTTTTATTAAAATTGCCAATATGGTAATAGGGGTTCGATCTCGATCCGCTCTTAACTTTCATAATACCAAATCCATTCTTACAATCGCCTTTGAGGCAGGTTTGTTCCTGCTTTTTTTGCGCCTTAACCTTATTTGCTGATAAGAATATTAGCAAAAGCAAAAAAAAGCAGGGTAATATTTTACCTATCATAGTATATTATTTTAAAAAATGGTATAACCAATTGAATAACCTCATACCTGAAATTTAAAAGTATTTCATACTATAAAAATAATTCAAATACCCACCTCGTAGAATACCCAAAGAAGGGTATTTACTAAAAAGCCACCGTTACAAAACGGTGGCTTTTTAATTTGGATTAAATACTGTTATTTATTTTAGTATGCTACGACTTATTACAATCCTCTGTACTTCACTCGTACCTTCATATATCTGCGTAATTTTTGCATCCCTCATCATGCGTTCTACATGGTATTCTTTAACAAAACCATAGCCACCGTGTATCTGTACAGCTTCGGTTGCTGTCCACATTGCGGTTTCACTGGCAAATACTTTGGCCATGCTGCTGCTTAATGTGTAATCCAAATGATTGTCTTTTTCCCAGGCTGCTTTTAAACAAAGTAAACGTGCCGCTTCAATTTTTGTAGCCATATCGGCCAGTTTAAACTGTATGATCTGGTGGTTCATGATTTCGGTACCAAATGCTTTACGCTGTTTACTGTAAGCCAATGCCAGTTCGTATGCGCCGGATGCAATGCCCAGTGCCTGTGCGGCAATACCTATCCTACCACCTGCCAGGGTTTTCATGGCAAACGTAAAACCAAATCCATCTGCACCAATGCGGTTTTCTTTGGGTACTTTAACATCGGTAAATAAAATGCTGTGTGTATCGCTGCCGCGGATGCCCAGTTTATTTTCTTTGGCACCTACTTCCACACCGGGCCAGTTTTTTTCTACAATAAAGGCATTGATGCCGCGACTGCCCTTGCTTACGTCGGTTTGTGCAATCACCAGGTACACGCTGGCGCTGTTGCCGTTGGTGATCCAGTTTTTGGTGCCATTGAGTACATAATGATCGCCTTTGTCTTCGGCTGTGGTTCTTTGTGATGTAGCATCGCTGCCGGCTTCGGGTTCACTCAGTAAAAAAGCACCGATGTACAATTCTCCGTCTTTTTTACCCTGCGCGAGCGGGGTTAAATATTTTTGCTTCTGTGCTTCATTGCCATATTCCTGCAGGCCGTAACAAACCAGGCTGTTGTTCACACTCACACAAACGCTTACGCTGGCATCCACTTTGCTGATCTCTTCCATGGCCAGTACATAGCTGATGGTATCCAGGCCACTTCCACCATATTCGGGCTTTACCATCATACCCATAAAACCCAGGTCGGCCAGTTTTTCGATCTGCTCTTTAGGGAATTTCTGGTGTTCATCACGCTCAATTACACCGGGGAGACATTCGTTTACTGCAAAATCTTTTGCAGCCTGTTTTATCATCAGTTGTTCTTCTGTAAATTCAAATAGCATAGTCTGGTTTTTAAATGATAAGGCAAAAATAAGGAATTTATTTCCCGGTACAGGTAATACCGACTATACATTATAAATAGGCCAGCAGTTTTTCTGTCGGCACCCCGATAGCTATCGGGACCATCTAATATTTCAACGCAGTCCTTCGGACTACTTATGAAATAAAGATGGAATAACAAGCATGTCAATAAATTGTTGCCGGGGAATCATCCTGGCACCCAAACTTTCCAAATGACTGGTGTACAACTGGCAATCTATCAATTTTACATTTTCTTTTTGCAAATGTCTAACATAGTTAATAAAAGCAAACTTGCTGGCATTGGGTTTACCGCTGAACATGCTTTCGCCAAAAAAAATATTGCCCAGCCTGATGCCGTACAGTCCGCCGATCAATTCCCCATCCTGCCAGGTTTCGGCACTGTGGGCATGGCCCAGTTCGTGTAATGTGGTATAAGCCTTTTGCATGGCGGGCGATATCCAGGTTCCATCCTGTCCGGGCCGGGAAACGGTTTTACAGTTTTGTATTACCTGTGCAAACGCCCTGTTCATCGTAAACCGGTATTTGCCATTTTGCAAAACCGTTTTCATGCTGCTGCTTACTTTCAGTTCTCCGGGGAATAAAACAAAACGCGGATCGGGGCTCCACCAGCAAATGGGTTCCTCTTCGTTATACCAGGGGAAAATGCCGCTGCGGTAGGCGAGTAGTAAACGTTCGGTGCTCAGATCTCCGCCAATAGCCAATAAGCCTTCTTCATCAGCCATATCTGCAGGCGGAAAATATAGATCTTTAGTAAGCAGGTGCATGGGAATTAATTGGCGATCACTTCAATGGTAGCATTGATGCCTCTTTCGGTGATGGCATCGCATTGAGGCTTTAAAATATCATAGCTGCCCTGTTTTACAGCGTATTTTCCTTTAGAATCGATAATTATGGCACATTGCTCGGCCTGCTGGGTGGAGTGGCCACAAACTTCAATTAAGGTATCAATTACCCAGTCAAATGTATTTACCTCATCGTTCCATACGATCAGGCTACAGTAAGATTCAGTCACCGTAAGGGTATCTGTATCTTCCTGAAATTTGGTATTTGCGTGGATTGCCATGTTTGTTTGACAAAAATAGGTCGAAAATTTTAAAGTAAGGGATGATTAATTTGAGAATTAGCGTAAAAAATTTTGCAGAAAACATTTTACCCTTATCTTTGCCATCCCAAAATTAAAAGGGAGCATAGCTCAGTTGGTTTAGAGCATCTGCCTTACAAGCAGAGGGTCCGCGGTTCGAGCCCGTGTGCTCCCACAAAGAAAAGGGTTTCAAGAAATTGAAACCCTTTTATATTTTGAGCAGTTCTACATACTTTTTAATTCAATTGTACCGCCGGCAGCCGGTAAGATTGCCCGTCATACACAAATAATTCATCAATTTCAATGGTCCAGTACCTGTACAACGGCGATTTGCTCAGGTATTCTTCCACTTTGATTTTGCTGGCAGCATTAATGACCATCCAGCTTTTCTGGCTTTCCATACTCACGGTATAGTAATCAAGGATATTTTTTTCGATCAAACTGTTTATATAAACCCGGTGTGGAGGAACAAAGGTCATAAATTCATCATCCATGTGGAAGTGCACAGTAACCTGGTATTTATTCAGATGATCGTGGTTTATATTTTCCATGCTACGATATTGTTTTCCCATGTTGTATTATAAGGGGTGGTTATTTTAATATAATTATCGGTAAAGCCTTCCATCATACCGTTTTTATTTTTTGTTTCAAACAAAACTTTGCGGGTTTGGCCGATGTGTGCATTGGTAAAGTATTGCATTTTCTGGTAACTGAGGTTACGCAGCAGTTTATTTCTTTCATTACGTACATGCATGGGTACAACCGGTTTCATGGATGCAGCCGGGGTATCTGTTCTTTCCGAATAAGTAAATACATGCAGGTAGCTGATATCCAGCTGATGCAGGAAATCAAAGGTTTCCCGGAAATCTGCATCAGTTTCACCCGGAAATCCAACAATAACATCCACACCAATACAGCAATGCGGCATCATGGTTTTTATAAGGCCAATGCGTTCGGCATACAGTTCTTTTTTGTACCGGCGTTTCATCAGTCCCAGTATCTTATCGCTTCCGCTTTGCAGGGGTATATGAAAATGCGGCATGAATTTTTTGCTGTTGCTCACCAATTCAATGATCTCGTTGGTAAGCAAATTGGGTTCAATGGAAGAGATTCTAAAACGTTCTATCCCATTAACATTATCTAACTCTTCAATTAACGAAAGAAAGTTTTTCTTTTTTGTATAAACGCCATTCGCTTTTTCCCCCTTCAGGGGGTTAGGGGGTCGAAAATCTCCCAGGTTAATACCGGTCAGCACAATCTCCTTTGCTCCCTGCGCTGCAATGGTTTCTACATTGGCCAATACATTGCTGATACTGTCACTCCGGCTTTTACCCCTGGCCATGGGAATGGTGCAAAATGAGCAGTTATAATCACACCCGTCCTGTACTTTTAAAAATATGCGGGTGCGGTCGTTAATGGAATGGGATGCCGTAAATTCATTTACATCTGCTATATCACAACTGCAGATCCTGGTGCTGTCGCCCTTGGTCACTTCTTTTAAATGTGCGGCAATATTGAATTTTTCTGCTGCTCCCAATACCAGGTCAACGCCGGGTATGGTGGCTATTTCTTCAGGCTTTAACTGTGCATAACACCCGGTGATCACCACCAGGGCTTCCGGTGCTTTACGCTGAATACGCCTTACCAGCATCCTGCATTCCTTATCGGCATTGTCCGTTACCGAGCAGGTGTTGATCACATACACATCGGCCACTTCGTCAAAGTCCCTTTTTTCAAAACCGTCATTCTCCAGCAACCTTCCAATGGAAGATGTTTCGGAGAAATTAAGTTTACAGCCCAGGGTATGTAATGCTACCGTTTTTTTCATTTGGGCAAAATTAACGAATAGAACGCAGATATGTAAACCACGCCTGTCTGCCGGCAATATGATATAAACAATAGAAAGGCATATAGGCCTATGTTTTTATCTATGTACCTATCTTCCTATGTGGTTCAAATCATAGCATTATTCCGTTTTAAATCAAAAATGTAACTTGCGCCATGCTTAAAAAATATCTGCCATTTCTGTTCCTGATCGCTGCCGGGTTGTTATTCTTTTTTGTAAAGAAAAATCAACGCAGCAACAAAACCCATAAACCCCGCACGGAACAGGTAACCGAAAGGATCACTGTGCCGGCAGTTTTACCCAGAAATGATGCGGTAGAGGAAGTTGAGGGCTTTAACCGCAATGCTACTCCTGTTATTTTCAGCAAACACGCCAAATGCCGGATGGACTGCAGAAATATAGATGAATCGGAAGTGAAAGATATTTTAAAGAACGGGACCATCAATCATAAAAAAATCCAAAATGATAAAAGAGGAAAAACCTTCCCGGTAGAAGGGTTTACCCGTGATAAACAACATGTGCGTATTGTTTTTGCTCCCAAAGGAGAGGGATTGGTGGTGGTAACTGTTATTGACCTGGATACGGAATGGAAATGTGATTGTAAATAGTTTACCGTTAATACATGTTTGCATTTTTCAAACAGAAAAACAGCTTAATTTTGTTGTATACGCATGAATGAAGTGTAATGAAGATAAAATCCTTTCTGGCAAAACCTTTTGCCGGTTATATATACAAGCAGATCAGGAAAGGGATGGAAACGGCCATAGCCGATCAACAGGCCATCTTTCATCACCTCATAAAATCCGGGGCAAAAACCGTTTTTGGCAAAGACCATGATTTTGCCGGTATTAAAACCTATGAAGATTTTATAAAGCAGGTACCCCTTAGAGATTACGAGGCCATTAAACCATATATAGAAAAAATAAAACAGGGCACGCACAATGTGTTATGGAAAGGGCAGCCCATTTATTTTTCCAAAACCAGCGGTACCACCAGTGGTGTAAAATATATACCCATCACCAAAGATTCCATCCCCAATCACATCAATACGGCCCGCAATGCCCTGCTGTGTTATATGGCTGAAACAGGCAATACAAAATTTGCTGATGGTAAATTGATATTTTTAAGCGGTTCGCCTGAACTGGAGCGGGTAGGCGGCATTCCTACCGGAAGATTAAGCGGCATCGTAAATCATCATATACCCAAATATCTAAGATCGAACCAGTTGCCAACTTATACCACCAATTGTATTGAAGAGTGGGAAGAAAAGCTGGATAAGATTGTAGAAGAAACCATCAGCCAGGATATGACACTCATCAGCGGTATACCGCCATGGATGCAGATGTACTTTGACAGGTTGACAGAAAAGAGTGGTAAAAAAGTAGGGGACCTCTTTCCTAATTTTAACCTGATGGTACAGGGAGGCGTTAATTTTGAACCTTACAAAGCCAAACTTTTTGAAAGCATCGGCCGTAAAGTGGATTGTATAGAATTATTTCCGGCGAGCGAAGGTTTTTTTGCATTTCAGGATTCTCAGCAGCATGAAGGATTGTTATTGAATACCAACAGCGGAATATTTTTTGAGTTTGTACCGGCAGCAGAGATCTTTAAAGAAAATCCAACACGTTTAACTTTAAAGGATGTAAAAGCCGGTGAAAACTATGCCCTCATTATCAACAGCAATGCCGGTTTGTGGGGCTACAATATCGGCGATACCGTAAAATTTGTTTCTACCGAACCTTACCGGCTGGTGGTTACCGGGCGTACAAAACATTTTATATCTGCCTTTGGCGAACATGTGATCAGTGAGGAAGTGGAAGCCGCTTTATTGCAGGCTGCTGATGAGGAAAATATTCCGATCACTGAATTTACAGTGGCGCCCAAAATATCAACCGATGCCGGAAAAAGTTATCATGAATGGTTTATAGAGTTTGAAAAAATGCCGGCCGATATCATGGCTTTCTCAATAAAAGTGGATAATAACCTCCGCAAAAAAAATGTTTATTATGATGACCTGGTTGGCGGAAACATATTGCAGCAACTGAAAATTTCACCGGTAAAAAAGAACGGATTTATTGATTATATGAAGCGTATTGGTAAACTGGGCGGGCAAAATAAAGTGCCCCGGCTTAGTAATGACCGTACAATTGCTGAAGAACTGGAAAAGTTTATAAACTAAATACCGTCAACCGCCTTTCAGGTCTCGTAAATATTTTTTGTCTATTGTTTTTAAAATAATATACTTTTGTGCCGTTAAACACAATTGACCAATACATTGAACAGGATAAAATTACATATCACCAATACAAATTCTCCCGCCAGGGGTATATTGTATACTATGGGCAACCTGTTTGTATTTATACCCAGATCCCGACGTGGATGCTGATAGGACGAGTAGTTAAAAGCTGCCCCTGTCAGTGAAAAAAGTCTCCGAAAATTTATTTAACAGCATTTAATCATTCTTTCAATTTTATACAATTGGGATACAGTAATATCATTATCCGTGTTGCAACTGCAGCCGATACGCATTACGCAAAAATAATTACCGACGAAATGGAAGCCTCTGCCAAAGCACGTGGTACAGGCATAGCCAAACGATCTCCGCAATATATTGCACAAAAAATGCAGGAAGACAAAGCGGTGATTGCAGTTACAACCGAAGGGGAATGGGTGGGCTTTTGTTATATAGAAGCATGGGAGCATGATACTTTTGTTGCCAACAGCGGGTTGATCGTTTCACCTGAGTACCGTAAAACAGGCGTAGCTAAAGCCATCAAGAAAAGGATTTTTGAACTGAGCCGTGAAAAATATCCTGACTCAAAGATATTTGGTTTAACCACCGGCCTGGCCGTGATGAAAATCAACTCCGATTTGGGGTATGAACCGGTAACTTATTCAGAGCTTACTAATGATGAACAGTTTTGGGCAGGCTGCAAAAGCTGTGTTAATTATGATATACTGATGAGCAAGGAAAGAAAGAATTGCATGTGTACGGCCATGCTTTTCGATCCTGCCGATCATTATACACCTGAAGAAACAAAACAGGAATTTAACAAGCACTCTAAAAGTTACGAACGCTTTATGCGTATCAAACAAAGCAGGTTGCTTACTTTTCTGCAAAAGAAACAGGGGGGCGGAAGCTCAAGATCATTGTTACGTTATTTTTTTAATTTTTTAAACTGATTGATATGAGTAAAAAAGTTGTTTTGGGTTTTAGCGGCGGATTGGATACAACTTACTGTGTAAAATACCTCACAGAAGAAAAAGGGTACGAGGTACATTCGGTAATTGTAAATACCGGTGGTTTTACTGATGATGAATTGAAAAAGATTGAAGCACATGCATACAGCTTGGGTGTAAAAACGCACACCACGGTTAATGCGGTTAAAAGTTATTACGATAAAATAATCAAATACCTGGTTTTTGGTAATGTGCTGAAAAATAATACCTATCCTTTAAGTGTAAGCGCCGAACGATTAAGCCAGGCAGTTTTTATTGCTGAGCATGTACAGCACCTGAATGCTGATATGGTTGCGCATGGCAGTACCGGTGCAGGTAACGACCAGGTAAGATTTGATATGATCTTCAACATCATGATACCGGGTGTTGAAATCTGTACCCCCATCCGTGATCTGAAACTAAGCCGTGAAGATGAAATTGCTTATTTGAAAAGTAAGGGTGTGGAAATGAATTTTGAGAAATCCATGTACTCTGTTAATAAAGGTTTGTGGGGCACCAGTGTGGGTGGTAAGGAAACATTGAACAGTAAAGGCATGTTGCCCGAAGAAGCCTGGCCCACACAAGTTACCGCAACAGCAACAAAAGCGCTTGAACTGGAATTTGTGAAAGGAGAATTGATTGGCATTGATGGAAAACAATTTGCTCATCCAACCGAAGCTATTCAGCATTTGCAATCCATTGCCGGTCCGTTTGGCATTGGCAGGGATATACATGTAGGCGACACCATCATTGGCATTAAAGGCCGTGTAGGTTTTGAAGCGGCTGCACCGATGATCATTTTAAAAGCACACCATGCCTTGGAAAAGCATGTGCTTACCAAATGGCAGCTGAACTGGAAAGACCAGCTGGCATTGTTCTATGGCAACTGGCTGCACGAAGGTCAGATACTGGATCCGCTGATGAGGGATATTGAAGCCTTCTTCCAAAATTCACAGGAAAATGTTACCGGAAAGGTTTTTGTTGACCTGATGCCTTACCGTTTTCAGGTAACCGGTATAGAATCGGTTTATGATCTGATGAGCAGCAAATTTGGTAAATATGGTGAGATGAATATGGGCTGGACCGGAGATGATGTAAGGGGTTTTTCAAAAATATTTGGCAACCAGACCATGATCTATAACGCAGTAAAACAAACAGCAGATGGCAGCAAAGATTAAAGTTGGAATAATCGGCGGGGCTGGTTATACGGGAGGTGAGTTGATCAGGATATTGCTGAATCATCCTGCTGCAGAAATATCTTTTGTGCACAGCAAAAGCAATGCAGGTAATTTTTTATACGAAGTGCATAAAGACCTGCAGGGCGATACCGACCTGAAATTTGCAGCTGCACTAAATCAAAAAATAGATGTATTGTTTTTATGCGTAGGGCATGGTGAAGCCGGCAAATTTTTAGCTGAAAATAAAATTGAGGCTGCAATAAAGATCATCGACCTCAGCCAGGATTTCAGGTTAGGGGAATCGATGAATAAAAGAAAATTTGTTTACGGTTTGCCTGAGCTGAATAAAACGCAGATAAAAAAAGCAAAAAATATCGCAAACCCCGGTTGCTTTGCCACTGCAATACAGTTAGGTTTATTGCCATTGGCCAAGGCTGGCTTATTAAAAGAAATTCACACAACCGGCATTACCGGCTCAACCGGGGCAGGGCAGGGGCTGAGTCAAACATCTCACTTTAGCTGGCGGGCAAATAACATACAGGCTTATAAAACATTGTCGCACCAGCATACAGGAGAAATATTGCAATCTATAAATTCGCTTCAATCAGGCTCCCCTTTAGGGGTTGGGGGTTTTAGTTTTATTCCCTGGCGGGGAGATTTTACCAGGGGCATTTTTATCAGTTCACAAATAAAATGTGCTTTAACGTTGAGCGAAGTTTCTGCACTGTATAAAAAATATTATGCTGCACATCCTTTTGTGGTGTTGAGTGATGAACCTGTCTTTTTAAAGCAGGTGGTAAACACCAATAAGTGTTTTATTCAGCTGGAAAAGATTGACAACAACCTGGTCATTCATGCTGTGATAGATAATTTATTAAAAGGAGCCAGTGGACAGGCGGTACAGAATATGAATTTGATGTTTGGATTGGAAGAAAAAACAGGACTGAAATTGAAGGCGAATTATTTTTAAAGTAACCGCTGAGACGCAAAGTTGCAGAGGTTGAAATTTTATTTCTCTGCAACTCGGTGCCTCTGCGGCAAAAAAACAGAAATGAAATTATTTGATGTATATCCATTAAATGACATCTGCATCGAAAGAGCAGCGGGTTCATACGTTTGGGATGATAAAGGACAAAAATATCTTGACCTCTACGGCGGCCATGCCGTTATTTCTATTGGTCATACACATCCGCATTATGTAAAGCGGATAGAGGATCAGTTGCATAAAGTAGGTTTTTATTCCAATTCCATAAAAATTCCTTTGCAGGTTGAACTGGCAGAAAAATTAGGTAAGATATCCGGCAAAGAAGATTACCAGTTGTTCTTATGTAATTCCGGTGCCGAAGCCAATGAAAATGCACTGAAGCTGGCTTCTTTTTATAATGGAAGAAAAAAGATCATCGCTTTTAAAAAGGCATTTCACGGCAGAACCTCACTGGCGGTAGCCGCAACCGATAACCCGAATATAGTTGCACCGGTTAATGAAACAGATAATGTGATCTTTCTTCCTTTTAATGATGAAGCTGCACTGGAAGTAGCTTTTAAGCATAATGAAATTTCATCTGTTATTATTGAGGGTATCCAGGGGGTTGGAGGCATTAATGTAGCTGACAATGCTTTTCTCCAGAAAATAAGAAGTCTTTGCAACACATACGATGCTGTTTTTATTGCCGACTCGGTACAATGTGGTTATGGAAGAAGCGGTAAATTCTATTCGCATGATTTTGCCGGCGTTGAGGCAGATATCTATACCATGGCTAAAGGGATGGGAAATGGATTTCCGGTAGGCGCTATAGCAATTGCGCCAAAATTTCAATCCCGGCATTTTATGCTGGGTACAACTTTTGGAGGCAATCACCTGGCTTGTGCAGCTGCATTGGCTGTGCTGGAAGTTATGGAACAGGAAGATCTGATAAACAATGCAAAAACTGTTGGAAATTACCTCATGGAAGAATTAAAAAAGCTGCCAAACATAAAAGAAGTAAGGGGCAGAGGTTTAATGATCGGCATTGATTTACCGGAAGAACTGAACATGGTAAAGAAGAACTTACTGTTTAAACATAAAATATTTACCGGTGAAGCAAAACCCAATATTATAAGGCTTTTGCCGGCATTGAATATTACCAAAGCAGAAGCTGATATTTTTTTACAGGCAATTAAAACCGAATTAGGCTGATGAAGAATTTTATTTCAGTGAATGATGTTGATGATATCAATGCTTTGGTCAACCAGGCATTGGCATATAAGGCAAACCCTTTTGCAGACAAATCATTGGGTAATGGCAAAAGAATTGGATTGTTATTTTTGAATCCATCTTTACGAACCCGTTTGAGTACGCAGATAGCAGCTGCTAATCTCGGGATGGAAGCTATCGTCTTTAATGTTGACAAAGAAGGATGGGCACTTGAATTTGCCGAGGGTGCCATTATGAATGGAACAACTGTAGAGCACATAAAGGATGCTGCACCTGTATTGGGGCAATACTTTGATATTTTATGTGTACGAACATTCCCGGCTTTACTAAACAGGTCAGCAGATTATGCCGAAACAGTGATCAACCAGTTTGTAAAATATGCAGGTGTGCCGATTGTGAGTTTAGAAAGTGCTACACTACATCCGCTACAATCTCTTGCAGATATAATTACTATACAAGAACAAAGGCTCCTGGTTCCCCCTTTAGGGGGCGGAGGGGGTAAGATTGTGTTAACCTGGTCACCACATGTAAAGGCATTACCGCAATGTGTGGCAAACTCATTTGCTCAATGGATAGGTGCCTGGGGTGAAGCAGATTTTGTAATTACACATCCCGAAGGTTATGAGCTTGATGAAAAATTTACAAAAAATGCAACCATAATCACCAACCAGGAAGAAGCATTAAAAAATGCAGACTATGTTTATGTAAAAAACTGGAGTAGTTATAAAGATTACGGTAAGATAATTTCGGATGATTCAGACTGGATGCTTACCAATAAAAAACTTGCACCAACGAACAACGCTAAATTGATGCACTGCTTACCGGTGCGCCGTAATGTTGAATTGAGTGATGAAGTGTTGGATAGCAGCAATAGTTTGGTTACGCAGCAGGCTGGTAACCGGGTTTGGGCTGCACAGGCTGTTTTAAGTGAAATTTCAAAATCAATATAATGGAGAAGTTGTTCGTTATAAAGATAGGGGGTAATGTGGTTGATGATTCAACTGCGTTGAATGCATTTCTTCAAAAATTCGCATCCATTGATGCCCCTAAAATTTTAATTCACGGAGGTGGAAAAGTTGCAACATCAATTGGTAAAAAATTAGGAATAGAACCAAATTACATTAATGGCAGACGCATCACCGATGAAGCAACCATAGATCTGGTAACTATGGTTTATGGTGGCCTGATCAATAAAAAACTTGTTGCGGCATTGCAGTCAATGCATTGCAATGCAATCGGATTAACAGGAGCCGATGCAAATATTATTCCTGCAAACAAAAGACCGGTTACCGAAATTGATTATGGTTTTGTTGGAGATGTTGCCAGTTCGCAACCCGCAGGGTCCGGTGGATTGGCCGTTGACAGTTTGCAATTGTTTCTGAATAATAAATTAGTTCCTGTTGTTGCTCCTTTAACACATGATGGGCAAGGCCAGCTGTTGAATACGAATGCAGATACCATAGCATCGGCGCTTGCCGTAGCATTGTGTGATCAATATGAGGTGAGGCTGATCTATTGTTTTGAGAAAAAGGGAGTGTTGGAAGATATTGAAGATGAATCATCAGTCATACAGTTGGTTAATAAAAAAATATACCAACTGTTGCTCGACGGGAAAAAGCTGGCAGATGGGATATTGCCAAAAATTGATAATGCGTTTGCAGCGATCAACAGCGGTGTACAGGAAGTACTGATAGGCCATGCAGATGACCTGCTGAAAAATGTAACTGATGAAACAACGGGAACACTTATTAAATCATGATTGATAATAAACCATACCGGGAAGCTCTTGAACTGTTGCAAAAACTGATAGCTACGCCTTCTTTCAGCAAAGAAGAAGAAAATACGGCTGCAATTATTGAACAGTTTTTTAGCTATAAAAATATTTCATCTAACCGCCTGTTAAATAATGTGTGGTGTGTGAATAAATATTTTGATGAAAGCAAACCTGCCATCTTACTAAATTCTCATCATGATACGGTAAAGCCAAACCTGCAATACAGTATAGATCCCTTTTCTCCGATCATTGAAGAAGGGAAGTTATTTGGATTGGGCAGTAATGATGCCGGCGGATGCCTGGTAAGTCTGATCGCAGCTTTTTGTCATTTTTATGACAGAGAAGATTTGAAATATAATATTGTGCTTGCTGCTACCGCAGAAGAAGAGATAAGTGGAGCAGGCGGAATAGAAAAGTTATTGGCTTCACCGGAGTTTAATTCTCTCTATAGTGGGTTAGGGGGTATTTGGGGTGTCATTGTGGGCGAACCAACACAAACCAATCTTGCCATTGCCGAAAAAGGCCTGCTGGTGCTCGATTGCACGGCAACCGGTAAAGCCGGCCATGCTGCCCGGGAAGAAGGAGATAATGCCATTTATAAAGCAATGCGGGATATAATCTGGTTTCAATCTTACCAGTTCCGGGATGTATCAGAAACATTGGGGCCGGTTAAAATGACGGTTACATCAATCAATACCGAAAACAAAGCACACAATGTGGTGCCTGCCGTTTGTAGTTTTATAGTAGACATCAGGGTAACCGAATTGCATACGCACGAAGAAATACTGGAAACGGTCAAACGGCATATTCAATCTGAAGTAAGACCCAGAAGCATGCGATTGCGTTCCTCAAAAATTGAAAAAGATCATCCGCTTGTTCTGGCAGGATTAAAACTGGGAAAAAATATGTATGGCTCGCCCACCACATCAGATGCAGCTTTAATACCGGCACCGGTTTTAAAATGCGGGCCCGGAGACAGTGCCAGGAGCCACTCGGCAAATGAATTTATCTATTTAAATGAAATAGAAGAAGGGATACACACGTACATAAAAATATTAGAACAGGTTGTTTAAAATGGCTTTACCTTAAATGAAAAATAAAATGACAGATCCTAAACGTGCAGGCGCCTCTTCAACGGTTGGGGATATTAAGCTCTGGCAAAAAAACACATCCGCATTGGCAGAAATTGAAAAATTCACTGCGGGCAGGGACAGGGAACTGGACATTTACCTGGCTCGATTTGATGTACTGGGGTCGTTGGCACATATAATAATGCTGGAGTCGGTAGGGTTGCTTACAAAAGCCGAACTGCATGCATTACGATCAGCTTTAAAAGAGATATACAGCCAAACCTTATCAGATGATTTTAAACTTGATGCCGGGGTAGAGGATATACACTCGCAGGTAGAATTGATGCTGACACAAAAGCTAGGAGATGCCGGCAAAAAAATTCACAGTGCCCGCAGCAGGAACGACCAGGTATTGGTTGACCTGAAATTATTTTTAAGGGCTGAAATTGAAAAGACCGTAAATAATACAAAAGATTTGTTTGACCTGCTGATCACACAAAGCGAAAAATATAAAGATGATCTGTTGCCCGGATATACACATCTTCAACTCGCCATGCCGTCTTCTTTTGGTTTGTGGTTTGGAGCCTATGCCGAAAGCCTGGTGGACGATCTTATTACGCTGGAAGCTGCTTACCGGATCGTAAATAAAAACCCGCTGGGCTCTGCAGCCGGCTATGGCTCTTCATTTCCCATCAACAGGCAAATGACTACACAACTGTTGGGTTTTGATGTACTGAATTATAATGTGGTGTATGCTCAAATGGGCAGGGGAAAAACAGAACGCATTGCAGCATCTGCTTTAGCAAATATTGCGGCCACGCTGGCTAAATTAAGTATGGATGCCTGCCTGTACCTCAATCAAAATTTTGCTTTCATTTCATTTCCTGATGAGTTAACAACAGGCAGCAGCATCATGCCGCATAAAAAAAATCCCGATGTATTTGAATTGATACGTTCACATTGTAACCGCATACAGGCTTTGCCCAATGAAGTTATGCTGATGACCGCCAACCTGCCTTCGGGCTATCACCGCGATCTTCAATTGATAAAAGAAAATATCATACCGGCTTTTCAAAACCTGAATGAATGCCTTCAGATGACCCGGCTTATGTTGAGCAATATTGAAATTAAAAAAGACCTGCTGAAGGATGATAAATATAAATTGTTATTCAGCGTGGAAGAGGTAAACAAACTGGTACTTCAGGGCATACCTTTCCGGGATGCCTATAAAAAAGTGGGTGCAGCAGTTGAAACGGAAAACTTTACCCATACCGCTTTGCCCATTCATACACATGAAGGCTCGATCGGCAATCTTTGTAACAATAAAATTGAGGGCATGATGCATGATATTATGCAAAAATTCAATTTTGACAAAGTGAAAATTGCGTTGCAACAATTATTAAGTTAGATTTGTTGCAATAATTTCCTATTATAATGGCCGATCAGCATACAAAAAAACGCATTGCTCTATTTGGTTCTACCGGATCGATAGGCACCCAGGCCCTTGAAGTGATACGGGCCAACCCACAGATTTTTGAAGTGGAGATATTAACCGCGCAAACAAATGATGAATTACTCATTGCCCAGGCGCTGGAATTCAGGCCCAATGCGGTTGTTATAGGAGATGAAAGCAAATACCACAAACTTAAAGAAGCCTTATCATCAACCGATATTAAAGTATTTGCCGGAGAAGAGGCCCTGGTTGAAGTGGCAGAATTTGATACATATGATATGATGCTGGCAGGCATTGTTGGCTTTGCCGGGTTAAAACCAACATTAAAAGCAGTAGAAAACGGAAAAGCGGTTGGCCTTGCCAATAAAGAAACCCTGGTTGTTGCCGGCGATATCGTGATGCAGAAAGCCATTGAAAAAAGGGTTCCCATAATTCCGGTTGACAGTGAGCACTCTGCTATTTTTCAATGCCTGATAGGTGAAGCCAGGAATCCCATAGAAAAAATTATACTAACAGCCAGTGGCGGCCCTTTTCTGGGTAAAAAACCAAATTTTCTGGTTAATGTAAAAAGGGATCATGCCCTGCAGCATCCCAATTGGAGCATGGGGGCAAAAATTTCGGTGGACTCGGCAACGCTGATGAACAAAGGGCTGGAAATGATTGAAGCAAAATGGCTGTTTAACCTCAGGCCCAACCAGATAGAAGTGGTAATACACCCGCAAAGCATCATTCACAGTATGGTTCAGTTTGAAGATGGCAGCATCAAGGCCCAGATGGGTTTGCCCGATATGAAACTGCCCATACAATATGCCATGGCTTTTCCCGGACGGTTGAAGAACGATTTCCCACGCTTCAACTTTAGAAAATATCCCGCATTGAATTTTGAAGAGCCGGATGTTAAAACTTTCAGAAATTTAGCCCTGGCTATGGAAGCACTTAACAAGGCTGGAAATATGCCTTGTATTTTAAATGCGGCTAATGAAATAGCCGTATGGGCCTTTCTGCGCAACCGTATCGGCTTTTTAGATATGACCGCCCTGGTAGAAAAAACAATGGAAAACGTTACCTATATTGAAAAACCAACCTTACAGGAATATTTTGAAAGCGACGGCGAAGCCCGTAATTTTGCCGCTTCTTTGATAAACCTGTAAAAGTAGTTTGAGCCCGGCAATTACTGCCATCGGCGTTTTACCTGAGCGAAGCCGAAGGATACTTTTTCAGCAACATTAAACTTTTAAATACAAATTATTAATGGACATTACTTTATTAGCAATAAACTGGCCCAGCGTAGGTTTAAAAGTTGCCCAGCTTTTATTGTCGCTTTCTATACTGGTTATACTGCACGAGTTTGGCCATTACATCACGGCAAAATGGTTTAAATGCAGGGTTGAAAAATTCTATCTCTTTTTTGATCCCTGGTTTTCAATCTTTAAAAAGAAGATCGGTGGTACCGAGTATGGTATTGGCTGGCTGCCCTTGGGTGGTTATGTAAAAATATCCGGGATGGTGGATGAAAGTATGGATAAAGAAGCATTGAAACTGCCCCCGCAATCCTGGGAGTTCAGGAGCAAACCGGCCTGGCAACGTTTAATAATTATGCTGGGCGGCGTTACTGTAAATATTTTGCTGGCATTTGTGATATATGCAGGTATATTAATGGTTTGGGGCGAAAAGAAGATCCCTGCATCATCTTTAAAATATGGTATTACTTTTAACGATTCGCTGTTCAATGATCTGGGCTTTAAGAACGGAGATAAGGTTTTGGCTGTTGATGGAAAACCCGTTGTGGAATACACCGATATCTTAAAAAAGATACTGGTGGTAAATAAAGAAGTAACTGTTGAAAGGGATGGTAAGGAAACTTTGCTTAGTATGCCGGTTGACCTTATAGGAAAACTGGTAGAAAAAAAGAAGCTGGCCGAAGGGCCATTGATTAGCCCCAGGGTACCGGTAATTGTTGCTGAAATAAGTGATACCGGCGTAGCGTATAAAGCCGGGCTTAGAGCCGGAGATCTGATATTAAGTTTAGATTCGGTAAAGACAAAGTTTTTTGACGAGTTTGCCGCTGTAATGAAAAAGCAAAAAAAAGGCGATACAGTCGATATTGTAGTGAACCGGAATGACAGTGTAATCAACTTAACCACGGTATTAATCAATGGTGGAAAGATCGGGTTCAACCAGCCCAACAACCCCGCTCAATATGACAGCCTGGGTATTTATAAGTACGAACTTAAAAAGTATGGTTTTTTTGCAGCCTTTCCTGCAGGTGTTAAAAGAGCCGGAAAAGAACTGCAGTTTTATATAGACCAGTTTAAGAAGATCCTTTCTCCTTCAACCGGGGCCTACAAAGGTGTTGGCGGGTTTAAAGCAATGGGCTCTGTTTTTTCCGGGAATGAGTGGGATTGGGAACACTTCTGGACCATAACCGCTTTCTTTTCAATAGTATTGGCCTTTATGAACCTGTTGCCCATTCCTGCATTAGATGGAGGACATGTAGTTTTTACTTTGGGAGAAATGATCACCGGTAGAAAACCCAGTGAAAAATTTCTGGAATATGCACAGATCGCAGGTATGGTTATTTTACTGGCCCTGATGCTGTATGCAAACGGAAACGATTGGTTTGGATGGGGCAGGGGTAAGTAAGCGGGGATTTGAATATCGAATGTTGAATGTTGAATATCGAATTTTGGATATCGAATGTCGAATGTTGAATATCGAATGTTGAATGTTTCAGTTTTATTATATTCAATATTTTTATGTTCGCCATTTATAACTCAATACCGATTTTCTTCATTAAGATAGATGCATTCAAACTGGTACAGATGCCTGTTTTTAACCGGTAGTCAAAATACAGTTCATCATTGTTTACCTGTACATCAAAATGAAAATTTAAGATATTTTCGGGGTAATCATCTTTCATTTTTGCCAGTTCTACATCGTGTGTGGCTAAAATGCATGCCGCCTTATGTTTGATCAGTTGCCTGATCAACGCAGCTGATCCGGTATGCCGGTCCAGTGAATTGGTGCCTCTTAAAATTTCATCTAATAAAACAAAAACCTGTTCATTGTTATTCACCTTTTCAATGATTGTTTTCAGTTTTTTTAATTCTGCATAAAAAGTAGATGTATTTTCTTCCAGGTTATCGGCAATACGCATACTGCTGATGACCTGTACCGGTGATAAGCAAAAGTAAGCGGCACAAACCGGTGCGCCGGCCATGGCAAGCACTGTATTTACACCAATGCTGCGCAGGTAAGTACTTTTGCCGGCCATATTGCTGCCCGTAACCAGCATCAGTTGTCCGTTGTGTTCAATTTTTAAAGGGTTGTGTACACAGTTTTCAGCAGGTATCAACGGGTGCCCGATTTCTTTTCCTTCTATAAAAAAACGGTCTGCTTTTAAAACCGGGAAACACCATTTTGGGTGATTAAAATACAACATGGCCAAACTGTTAATGGCCTCAAATTCGCCTAAAGCCGTAAACCAGTCCATTACTTTATTATGATTATCCTGTTTCCATTTTTCCAGTGCTATCACCTGTTGCAGGTCCCACTGCAATAAAATATCAAGCGGTATAAATACAACAAAATTAAAACGGAGGTCAAGCCTTTCCAGTATTTTTTTCAGTTTATTGATCTGTGTTGATGAGCTACCGCTTTGTTGTACAAACTGTTTTTGCAGGCCTATCAGATAAGGCGAAGTAAAACCTGTTTGTTCGATCAGTTTAATACTGTCTGAAAGCACTTCCAGTTCGCCGGTCATTTTAGAAACCTGTTGATGCAGGGGTGCAATTTTTTTGCTGATATACATGGCTAAAAGGGCAGAGGCCAGCAAACAATAATTTCTGACATAATTATTTACTACATCAGTTACATTAAGTATCAAAACCATGATGATGGTTGCAGGAATGATATACCTGAGTGATAGCCAGAATTTATGATTGATAAAATGGTAGTCATCTGTAAACCAGTTACCCAGGCGGATCTTTGTTTCCTGCGTAATTCTTTTTACCCGGCTGTAAGCCTGTAATTCCTGCCTCCATGCAGTTTCTTTAACCAGTTCCTTAATGGCTTCCTGCCTGTCGATGATCGTTTCGGCTGATGCCGGGTTTAATAACCATGCTGCCAGCGTTTGGCTGCCCATTTCAGTTCCTGTTCTGTTTATGTATTGATAAAGGGAAGCATGTCCGAAAATATCAAGGTCATTGGCATAATGATGCGCTTTGGGCATATAGGCGTTGCCCTCCTGGAAATGATAATAGTTATTTGATAAGGCTTTTAATTCATCCTCGTTTACAGATATCAGGCATTGTGTATGCTCAATTAAAGATTTATTGCTGAGATCGGCTATGATCAGCCGGGTAAATATAACCAACAGCAACACCACGGGCAGGATGCAATATAATATACCAAACGGGAGTAAAAAGTAACAGCTTACTGCAATGCCGGTAATTGCCGCAAAACGCAACCAGGCAAACAGGGCTCTTTTTTTTATAAGCAAGGTTAAATCATGCTTTAATGTTTTTATCCTGCTGTTATAATGATCACCCGGGTTCATATTGGTCATTTAATCAATGAAGTTATTGCAAATTGTGTTCTGAGTGGCAGGCTTGGGCCTTGGTTTTTTACCATGATCTGCCGATACAAAAAAATCCCCTCCGAATTAGTCGGAGGGGATTTGTATAACTGAATGGTTATTGATTACTGAATCACAACCCTGCACATGGTCAAACGGTTACCGTTCAGGTCACCGATCTCAACCCAGTACATGCCTTTTCCATATTTCCTCATGTCCACATCCATTCTGTCGTATGGCCTTCCTATGCTGTAGAACTGTGTCATTACACGATCGCCTTTGGCGTCATATACTGTCAGTGTTCT
>CALRVV010000008.1:0-189776 GCA_943371705.1 Chitinophaga pinensis
AGTGTGGCCAACGGACCATTTACCAATATTGCCAATGGCGGTGTGTACAGCGGAGCTACTACAGCCACGCTGACCATTACAGCACCTCCGGTAAGCATGAGTGGTAATCGTTACCAGGCAGTGGTAACCGGTGCTGCACCATGTGCTGCACAAACTTCCAGGATTGCTACTTTGATCGTTAATCCATTACCGGTGGTTGTGATCAGTGCAACTGCACCAAGGAGCCTGCTCCCTGGATTAACATCAACCTTTACTTCTACCGTTTCACCAAACCCTGCTGCTACCTATAGCTGGATACGCAACGGTGCGGTATTAACCAGCCCTGCATTGGGTGTGTTAAGCGGTTTAGGTACCGGAAGCATTGTAGTAGATGTAGATGGAATGGGTGATTATCAACTGAGGGTAACCGATGTGAACGGATGTACCAGTACTTCCAACACGGTAACCATCAAGGATTCTGCAAGCGGCAAATGCTTCATCTATCCAAACCCAACCAGTGGTAAATTCCAGGTTAGGTACTACAGTGTAGCTAACAATGTGTTGCCAAGAACACTGACAGTATATGACGCCAAAGGCGATCGTGTAATGACACAGTTCTACAGCATAGGAAGGCCATACGACAGAATGGATGTGGACATGAGGAAATATGGAAAAGGCATGTACTGGGTTGAGATCGGTGACCTGAACGGAAACCGCCTTACCATGTGCAGGGTTGTGATTCAGTAATCAATAACCATTCAGTTATACAATCCCCTCCGAGTTAGTCGGAGGGGATTTTTTTGTGATAAAAAAGGGGGATTTAAAATAAAGAACATTGACATCCAGCAATATTTCCTGCAGCAATTCAAAAACTTAAAGGCAATTGGCATAACTTAACTCCATGAAAAAATCGCTCCTTTTCCTTTATCTTTTCATCAGTTTTTCCTCGGGTGCACAAACCAACATAATAGCCTATGCTACCGGAACTGCCGAAACCATTACACAATACCCGGTTGATAAACTCACCCATATTATTTACAGCTTTTTAAAAATACAGCATGATACGCTGACCTTTCATAACCAAAACCAGGAGAACACCGTGCGGCAACTGGTTGCATTAAAAAAAAACAACCCGCAGCTGAAGATCATGGTATCTGTTGGAGGCTGGGGTGGCTGTTCATTCTGCAGTGATCTGTTTGCCAGTGCAGAACTCCGTAAAAATTTTGCACGAACAACGGTAGCGCTTTTTAGAAAATATGGTATCGATGGCATTGACCTTGATTGGGAATACCCGGCCATTGAAGGTTATCCGGGCCATAAATATGATGCAGTTGATAAAAATAATTTTACTGAATTGATTAAAACATTGCGGCAGGAGATGGGCAGGGATTACCTGCTCACATTTGCTGCCGGTGGTTTTGTAAAATATTTAGAAGAATCGGTTGACTGGGATGTAGTAATGCCCCTGGTTGATTTTGTAAACCTGATGACCTACGACCTGGTTGGTGGCTATGCAACAGTAACAGGCCACCACACCCTGTTGCAGGATTACCGGCCGCAGCAGGAGTCCACAGCCAAATGTGTAAACTGGCTGCTGAATAAAAAAGTAGCAGCCCAAAAACTTATCATTGGTGCTGCCATGTATGCCCGTGTTTGGGATAGTGTGCCTGATATTGACCATGGATTATATCAGCCGGGTAAATTTAAACGGGGTGTGGCTTTTTCTGAGTTTAAAAATTATTTCAGCGATACCTCGGGCTATACTTATTACTGGGATAAAAAAGCGAAAGCTCCTTATCAATACAATGCATCGAAAAAATTATTTGCCACATTTGATGATGAAAGATCTATCCGGGAAAAAATAAAATTCATACGCCGTAAAAAATTAGGCGGTATTATGTTTTGGGAACTGGCGCAGGATAATAAGAAGAATGGGTTGGTGGATGTAATGTATAAAGGGTTGAAGCAATAGAAAAGGGATAACCAGGTACAAATAAAAAAACCACCTACAATTTAATGTAAGTGGTTTTTTTGCTACCCTTGCAGACGAAAGATGCAACTATAACGCGATGATCGAATATCTAACTATTAGGAAATTGAAGGGTTGAACTATCCCAATTTTTTCAAAATCGTTAATCCCTCTTCCCAATTAGTATAGCCGGAAGTCGTATTTATGTGCCCAGCATCACCAATGTTTATAAATTCACTGCCCCAATTTTCTGCAAAATTTTTTGCTCTCTCTAAAGAAACCCAAATATCATTTGAACTGGCTACAACAATAGAATTGAAATTTAATTTATCAAGTGGAATAGGTGAAAATCCTTTTGTCTGGAAAGTGTAATTTGGTGCTTCAATGTCACTTGGTGCTACTAGCAATGCCCCTTTAATATTTCTTTTATACTTGGCTGACCAATGTGCAATGGTTGAACAACCTAAGCTATGTCCAATTAAAACGACAGATGATAAGTCATATGATGTTATCATAGCATCCATATTTTTAATCCAATCTTCACAAGTGGGCGCATCCCAATCGGCCTGTTCAATTCGGAAAAAATTGGGAGCGGAGTTTTGGAAATAAGTTTGCCAATGTTCTGGACCAGAATTCCCCAGACCAGGTACAATTAAATAGTTTGTCATATTTAATTGAGCGAATTGATTTGTTTGAAATCCAGTTCTAATAACAAAGATATTGAGTTGTAGCTTTTGAAAAAATATAAACCTCTAAAAACCAAAAGATGCAACTAGCCTAACTCACTGATAGACAAAGAAAAAGCCATCATTTCTGATGGCTTGTCCAGTGAAGCTCCCCCCGCTGGACTTGAACCAGCGAACTAATATTTAAGCTAAAATGCTTAGCTATACTAGGTATAAGAGAAATTACATTATTTCAAATTAAGCCTTTGCCACCAGTTATGCCACCAATATTAATAAATGCAATTTAATCTATTATTAGAATAATAAAGTTTTACAAAAAGGGATAACGATTTTGTTAATCCATTAGCGTAATTACTTAATACTATCTAACCTAACCGCTTTAACTGATTTGCAAAATCTCTTTAATCCAGCATCTACAAAAACAATCTGGGCACTGCTTGTTTTCCCAGGTTGTAGATTTACAAAAAAAGGGTGTGAAACTTCTAATACTTTGCCATCACTGGTTGTAAACTCAAAAACAACCTGATTTTCGTTTCTTTCTTTGCCTAGCCATTTATAGGGGACTTTTCCAATATTTGTAACTATAAATTGAGCTACGCAAGGATTATCTGAATCTCTTGTTTTAGCAAAAGCATAGTCAATCTCTACTCTAAGAACAACACTATCACTTCCATAAATGTCAAAAGATTTTTTTACCCTTTTTTGTGCAAAAGTTGTATTTAATATACTTCCTAAAACGAATAGTATAAACATTACTTGATAGGTCTTTATTTTCATTTTAATGAGGTTTTAAATATACACTGTGAGGATAAAATGGTATTCTATAAATTAAAATAATTCCATGCAAAAGAAACATCTTTATAAGCATTCGGAGTTTCAATCAAGATGCTATAACTATTCGCCTGGCTGTCATAGCCAATAGTAACAACGTGAGATAAATTTTGAGTTCCATCTGGAGCATATGAGGGTAGATTAGGATCATACCCAAAATATCTTTTAGACCATGAACCATTACTTTCATATTTAGACTGGTCTGAGTTGATAAATTTAACTGTCAAAATTATCTTGCCAGTTGAGCAATTTCTTCCTAAAATACTGTTACCATTTAAAATTGAAAACTCATTGCACGCCTTTTCAGGTTTATTAGTTTCGGATGTACCTGTTCTATTTCCCATTGAAAACTGTAGATATTGAGTTTTAAAAGATGCAGGTAATATTTGAGAATACAGAGGTTGGCTACTACTAATCACTATTATTATGCATAACCATATCTTTCTCATAGTTGACTCTTTTAGGTGTGAGGTTAAAGGTAATACTTGATTTTAAAATTGGGAGTATAATCCCAGTATATTTTTACTATTCTTCTTTCACTTTGAAGAGTGGTAAAAAAGATAAAAGTCAAGAATTTCAGAAAGGATGCTCAGCTAAAAGCAATTGGTGATAAAATCAGAAAATATCGCCTGGATAAAGGCTTAACTCAAGCTGAATTAGCTTTTGAATGTGGAGACAAGGATTGGTCTCAAATATCTAGGATGGAACGAGGGCTTGTAAATTTTACTATTTCATATCTTTTTATAGTGGCAGAAGTCCTGGACATATCTCCAGAAGATTTACTTCCCTGAAGCTGTTATATTTGTCAAGCCACACTTGCAAAAACTGATGTCGTATTTGATTTTTATATGTATTTGTTTATTGTTTCATTGAAATCCTTATTTATTCCCAACTGAGCCCACATACTCTTAACCCAATCTTCATCAGTTCCTCTACTGGAATAATGTCTGTGAAATACTACTGGGTTATTTGCAAAGTGTATTTTGTAATACGTGATAAAATGTGTTCCTGTTATACTTTTTTCAGTTCCCATTAATATAAATCTGGTATCTGATTTTATTCCGATATCCTTCATTTCTTGAATAAAAAGGTGGACGTTTTGCTCTATGACTTTATAATTATTATTAAGCTCTTTATGCAAACTCAAAGACTTAGGATCAACAATTCCTTTGTATAAGTCAGTCATATATGCCCCTCTTATATCTGAATCGTTAAAAGCATATTTGAGTTTCCTGTCATGTCGGCCTGCACGAAAATTGTGCCAATCACCTTTAATAAATTCTGAGACATTTAAACCTATGATAACATTATTACTATTAAGTTGGTGTAAATTTTTGTAAATGCATTCAGTACTTGCTTCTTGAGACCGACTTTTTGCATACTCCCAAATCGCCCATCCACCATAGCGACCGTATAATGCTGCCAATTTTTTAAATTCCGTAATATTATATGGCATTTGTAGGTTTTTATAAATCATACACAATGTCCAGGGCTTTCTCTAGCAAGACTTGGTGTGATGGCAGTATTTATAATTTCAAAGTTTCCTCCAATGTTTTCTTGAAGTCGTTTTCATTCGCATTGTTGTAAAAGGGAACACCAGTTATTAAATAGTTATCAGTATCAATTTTTATTGTTCTTTCTTCCTCTCTGATTTCTTTTAAAAATTCCTCTTTCCATTTGTCGTGAGCAACCAAGTGTGTGCCTTTTGGCTCAATGAAAACTTGGTAAGTTAGTTCTTTGTCTTTCTTTTGTTTGCAGAATAAAATAAAGTCAGGCTCAAAAGCTCTGCCGATTTTGTCAATAATTTTAATCTCTCTTTCGTTGCGTATTAAATAAATGTCTTTGAACTTCTGTCCCAAACTTTCAAAGCGTCTGGCAAACATTGCAACAAATGCCTTTTCTTCACTTGTCCCATAATTTGCATTATAAACATACCAAGGTTCATTTAAGACTAGTGCCTCTTGCCCGTCTTCCCTTTCACTGTCTTTATAAACTTTAATTTCTTTGTCTTTGAAAACATTATGAATATATTCTTTGATGTAGTCCGATCCTTCAAACTCTGTCAGATTTGATTTTATTTCTGATTCAATGCTTTGTAAAAGACCCTGAATAGAAAGTAAATAGTCTTTGCTTGTTATGTCGGCTAACCTTGCCTTTGAACCATTAAAAGTTATTTCCAAACTTCCTAAATAGTCGGTGCTTGCAATGAAATTCGATAGCGAACCAACATTCGGAAAATACCTTTCTAAACTGTCAAAATAGAAGAATGGGTTTTGAGCCAAAGCAAACCGAATTATATGTTTTGGAATCGCTGAAAGTTTGATGTCTTTACTTTCTATTTTGTCAGTTGGAGTTTCTTCTTCAGCATTGAAAACACTTGTCATTCTGCCAATGCCAGAAGAAAGGTTATAAGAAAAATTCCGTTTTGAAACCCCGAAATCAACAAATGATTTTACATTATTGTAGTTTTTCTCAATTTTTTTATTAAATACAACTTGACCTGTTTTATAAAATTCGGTTTCCTTAAAGTCTAATTTCAGGGTAAGTTGTTTTGTTACCAACTTATCTTCATCCTCATAAATTCCAGATTCTACTAGGGCTTTCTTTAATTCAGAAATATATCGGCTGTCTTCTTTTGTGTGGTAATAAAGTTCTTCCAGTATTTTTAAATCATTAGCTTGGTCATCATCATATTTTCGTGTGTATTTGTCTTGCCCTTCTTCTAGTGCAAAAGGAAAATATCTTGCACCTCTACCGATTAATTGTGCTTCTGCAAGTGTTGTTGCACCGACAGTTGTATTTGTTCCACCTGTGTTTTGGCCCTCATACAGCCGAACAATATCAAACAAGTTCAAAACGTCCCAACCTTCATTTAATTTTTGAACAGCAAAAACGGCACGGATAGGATTGTTTTCATCTTCCAATGTATTTAAAAGCAACTGATTTTTTTCTGCTTCTTCATCATTGTTTGCACTGATACAATTTTCAAAACGAAAATTCGATTTAATTCTTCTTGAAATTTCGGCCGATGAAATGTTTTTCGAATTAAAGAAGGTGAAAGCTTTTTGAACTATCGTAACAGTTGCCGTATTTCTTATTTGGTCAATCAATTTGGCAGACATCAAATCGATAAGGTTGTGAAAGTTTAATTTGTTGAGTTCAGATTCTTTGATTGTTTTTTTTGCCTTGAACAGTATTACTGGTTTTAAATTAATGTTGTTAGCGGTTGCCAACTCTTGACGATAAAGGTTTAAAATCAATGCCTGTACGATTCTTTCCTGTTGGTCAAAGCCAGACCGTATAAGATTTATCTCTTTTGAATATTTATCAATTCTGAATTGTGCAAGGTTATATTTGAAAATTACTTTGTCTTGATAATGATTTAGTAAAGCTGCTGTTTCTGTATCTATAGTAGCAGTAAATTCAAGTAAGATGTTTTCAAAGTTTGTTTCGTGAATTTTTTTTACTGTGTCTTCCCAACTGCCAAAAAGGGTTCCCGATCTTGTTCCAGCAACTAAATGATGAGCTTCATCAGCTATTAGAACCATTTTTTTGTCCTTAAAATCTTCGTATGTAACGCTGTTCTCTTTGGTGTTATTTAAGTCAATGTGAAGTTGTTGAATAGTCGTGAATTTGATATTGATATTTTTATCATCAGCACTTTCAAATGTATCTGTTTCATTTATATAGACTTCTTTTCCGTCAATAACAATTTTATCGTTGAACAAATATTTTGAAGCCTGTGGATTCAGAAAATTGTCTTTCGTTTTCTTGATAATGTTGTTTGAGTTTACAAAAAATAAAAAGTTTCTATAACCTTTCTCATACAAGTAAAGCATCAAGCCAGCCATTACCAATGTCTTTCCACTCCCTGTTGCCATATTGTATAGCAAGTGAAAAGGCTTTTTTGGCTTACCTTCAAAATCTTCCGTATGGCAAAGTATGTATCGTTGAAATGATTCTATTTGATATGGTCTTTGACCGAAACCTGGCTTCAGATTGTCAGTTATATAATTAGGTACAAGAACACGGGCAATTTCTCTTTTACCAAACTCTTGAACTAATATGTCGTATAAAAAACTCATTGAGCTATTATTTTATTTGGTAAAAATCTTTTGTCATTTTCTTTTCTTCAGTTGTCACTTTAAAATCTTTATCATTAATCGATGATAGATTGACATACAGTTGGTTTTTATCCAACAATTCAACCAAATGCTTTTTCTGGTCTGATAATTTTAATGCTTTTAATTCATTTATGTGTTCATCTTGCTTTTGCAAATCCACATTATAATTAAGGAATGACTTATCCTTCATTTCTTCCCAAATCTTAATAAGTGCCTTAGTGTCTTTAGCTGATTCAATTTTCTCAATAAAATGTTGATTGTATTTTTTTAATTCAAGATAAACAAACTCGCCGCCTCCGTTCCAATTCATAGCTTTTGATACGCCTGTTGCATCTCCATTGATTACATTTTTTAAACGAACAATACTATCATTTTCTCCATAGTCTAGTTGTTCTAATCCTAAATACTGCCTTTTCATTTTGTGTGCAACGGCACAAGTAGTTCCACTGCCTAAATGATAATCCATAACAATGTCACCTTCATCAGTATTCAGTTCTAAAATTTGTTTAATTAATTTTTCTGGTTTTTTCCCGTTTTTTAATTTAACTCCACCTTCTTTCGCAATGCCAGCCCAAGATATATGACTCCAAAAATTTGTTAGTAATTCTGTTACTTGCATTTCCCCATCAATTTTTCTAATCTTTGTTGAGTAAAAAGCAAGAGCGCCACCATTAATAATGTAGGTTTTATCACCATCTTGTTTATCATAAACAAAGAATTTGTCTCTGTCACTTTTTGATTGCTCTTGTAAATCACTAACTTGTTGGGTTGGCTTATGTAAATCTCTAACGCTAACGACATTAGCGGCATTTATAAAAGCATATTCTTCAATCATCTGTTGTAAAGCAACAGCATACTTATCACCAAGGCTTGCCTTTAGCTCCTTTTCATTTTTGTATCCATTAGCTTCTAAAACTTTTTCTTTTAAAGGAATTAATTTCCATTTTTCAACTTTTGGATGACTGTTGTCAAGGTATTGGTTATAATTTTTATGATAACCAGTTACTACATAGTTTTTCTTGAACTGAACTGCTTTTTTATTTTTTGCATAAAACAAAATATTTTCTAAAACATCTATTGGGCCAGGATTTACTGCTTTAAAGCCTGAAGCAGATGCGACTTTCACAGCAATTTGCTGAATCTTATTTTCGGAACCAAAAACTTCATCTAATAAAACATTTAAGTAACCTACTTCATGATGGTCGCATTGAACAAGGATTACACCATCGTCTTTTAAAAGTCGTTTGCCTGCCTCAAGTCTATTCTTCATAAATGTCAACCATGTTGAATGATTGAAAGAATCATTATACTGAAACGAATCTCCGCCTGTGTTATATGGGGGGTCTATGTAAATTAGTTTTACTTGTTCTTTAAATTCTTCATACAGGGTATGTAAACCTAAAAGATTGTTTCCTTTAAGAATGATATTGTCTGTAATTATTCCTTCTTGGTTGCGATTAAACTTAGCAAGTGCTTTTTCACCCTTTGCAGTAATACGTTTGGCATTTGTTAAAACCTTTGGTTCTAACAGTTGGTTTATTTCATCCTGTGCAAGTGTTTCATTAAAAAATATTTCTTCTCGTTTATCTTCTTCACGACTTTGTCCACCTTCTAAAACGCAATCTTTAAACGGCCATACCAGAGCCACTTCGTTCCGTTGTTTTAAATATTTTCCGTCAATGTTTAAACCAACTTTGTTTTTGTAAGCTGTATAACTGTCGTTTAAATAATTTTTTTGCTCTAGAAATTGAATAAAAAGAGATTGGTTAAATACCAAAACACCCTTAATGCCAAGAAAGAATTTCTTTTTTAGTTCTTTATCGTCAAGCAATAAGCCAATAAGTTCAGCATCATAATTTTGTGCTTTATTTATTACAACCCACTTTTTGAGTTCGCCAGCATCCGTAACGTAATTTGGTTCTTTTTTCAGTTGCTTCTCTAGTGTCTCGTATAGCTTCATTACTTAGGTTATATAGTTAGTTTGTATGTTCGTAAAGTTAAGTTTTTAAACGTTGTTTAATGGTAATCTTTTTCTCAATTAATTAATTGCCTACAAGTTGTTTATGTTGAGTGGGATTTGGTGCTAAATAATAATTTAATTATTTAGCGATGCTTATTAATGAATCTTGTGTTGTCCGCTGTTCTATATACTACACAACATTTTGTTTTCTGAAATTGTGTGCTCTAATGATGGATCCATGACATATTTTTTAAACTCACCTAATGACTTTCCGAAACCTAAGCATAGTTCTTTGTTCAACCTGTCAATATGGTTTGGTTCAATTTCAAGTTTTAGATTCATTTCTTCTTTCGTGCCAGGATTATCTGTGTCTTTAAAATTATATTCCTTTAAAAACTCTTTGTTATGAAGAATTTTATTTCTTAAACTTATTAACTCTAGTAAATTTTTATATGATGAGTCGCCTTCTTTAAATCTTAATTTTCCGTTTGATACTATTGTAGGAGTTAATAATAGCTTTTTTGCAAATGGGATTGCTATATACCCTTCAGCATACGACTTATATTTATCCATACCAAAATTACTTAGGCAAAAACTCGTCAATGTAAAATTTAATGAATACTCAAGTGTCGCTGCACATAACGTAAAGAAAGCAAAATTCAGATATTCTGATTCCTTTCCATTCTGAATATCTGAATACGCTACTCTTAACTTTTTATAATAAGATTCTGTTCCATTCCAGAGCATATAGCCTTCATCCATATTCTCTACATTCAAAAATAAATGTGCAAGAAGCTTCATTAATATAGGGTTTAAGTAATATCGTACAACGAGAGTTTGTAAAAAAACTCTCTTCGCTCTATAAATATACACACAATGTTAATAGCTTCAAACGCTGAAAATAAAGCCTGGATATGCATTGGAGAAGATTGCTCGGCAAAACCTTAAAATACAGCCTGATTTATTTGATTTTTTACACAGTTCGTGTTTTACACAGTTTTAATCAAGGTCATCTGAAATTGTAGTGAAAAGTAATCTACCGCAATCTAAACAGACATACTGATCATAAATTCCATTCATTCTGCGAGCTACATGACTATGAATACATTCTATGGCCTGTGTGGTATCGACCATTATTTTCTTTTCTTCTTCTTTTATCTGTTTTTGGTCTTCTACTGATGGGTAATCCTTGGGTTTAAATTTTTGATCCTGCAGTTCTTTTAATTTTTTAAGCCCATCTACAATTTCAGAATATATAAAGTATTCAACATTTTTAGATTTTAAATCAGGGAATAGTTTTGAATTTAAATACAAATTGTTATTGAATAAACTAGCGTAGTCTCTATCATTCGTAACTAAAACTAATTTGTCATTATTCTGAAGCTTATTTACTAACTGAATCCAGCTCAATTCATCTCCAATTGGATCTTGCTTTTTTCCTGGGGGGTTGCCAAATCTTTTTATTTCTTTGGACAAGTTTATTTCATGTTCGGTTGCTTTTAATGAATTCAAAAAAATTTCTTTTAGCTTTTTTGAAACCTCGTCTTCTTGACTAGACACCAAATTTAAATGTGCATTTAGATCTGACTCAATCTTAGTTTTCAATTCACCAAAAAATCTATATACATTATCTATTTCTTCTAGCGTTGCTTTGCTGGCATTTTTGTAAGGCAAAGAAGGTTTTTGCCATTTAAGATTATTGAGAGTACTATTTAAATTGTTAACAGTAATCGAAACAGAGTTTCGAAATACTTCATTTACAATTTGATCAGTAACGATTATATTGTCTTTATTTTCAGTAAGGGATTCTACTATTTTAAAAAGTTTATTTCCTAAATAGAATTTTAGATAAATATTTGCATCAAAATAGATATAGTTCATAAAATTGACGATTTGCTCATTTGAAAATTGCGTACATCGGGCAGGACTTTGTGCAGGTGTGGAATTAGTATTCCGTCCGCCCACAACCGCTGCTGATTGAAAATATAAAGTTGAAATTAAGAACTAAAGTTCAAAGTTGTTTATCATGCCAGAACTGAAGCTGATAGCGAACTACAGCTGAAGCTAACAACTTCATGCCCCAATAAAGCCAAACCGTTGTTGGGCGAAGTACATTTATGCAGCTATTCGTAACTCAATTCGTTTATAAATTTCCTTAAACTCATGAAGGATGTCATTATATACATCCGTTTTATTTTTATCATCAATTATTTCAATTACAACCGCATAATCTTGTAAATATGTAGGCAATGTTTTGCCTCTAGTGTAAAGTCTTAATCTCAATTCCCATTGCCCATGAAGATAGGATCTATGAAAAGTTTTTTCAAATTGAAGTATAGGATTCCACGGTACAAGATATTTATCGTCAGCTGAAATATTAATTGTTGACATCCCGTCATGGGTTGGCTTGAATAGAGACGCTGTAATTCTTGATTCAGAGTATTCTAAGTCATTGTCTGGATTAACTGGCGGGTCATAGGTAATTGTAATTTTTATTTTCAAGCTTGTATCAGGACTGTCGGTGGCAAGAGTTGAGGGTATATGGAAACTAATGTATTGATAGTTTTCTTGGTCTAATTGTCCCTCATAGATAAAAGCTGCATTATTGTTATGAGATGCTATTGCATGATCAACTGATGGTTCTCCAAAACCAACATAATTTTCTGGTGCATCAATAATCTCATCATGGATATACCTCGGCTCAGTAAAATGACAAAGTAATGCTTTTACTAAGTTTGGGTCTGCATTAGGATAAATGTCAAACAGACGTTGTGCATATTGTGAAATTAAAGGTGCAGAATGGCTTGTACCAACATCACAACATAAACTTTTGCCGTTTTTACTAATTCCATATGTTGCAATTCTAGTTGAGAAGTCAAAAGGATTTAAAATGTTTCCACCATGAGCTACAACTTCAGGTTTTATTCCTAAATCAACACCTGGCCCTTTTCTTGAAAAGGCTGAAACAAAATTTAATTGTGATAGAGACGTTGCATTTGCATGTTTAGCTATAGAGCCGACAGTTAATCCAAGCAATGATTCTGCTGGGGCGCCGATTCTTGACTGAGCACTAGCAAAATGATCGGCTGGAAAGCTTCCTAAAAGCGATGTAATATTACCTGCTGAGATTACAAACAATACTTTATATTTTTTTGATAAAAAATCAAGCATTTTAGATATATCTGATACCACAAAATCCTTTACTGGAATTGGAGCTCCTAATGATAAATTATAAACTTTTATTGTAGTATGATTTGCTGTAACAACTTCCTCTATTGCAGATTTTAAATCGAAATCACTTGGGCCAACTAGTTTTCCATCTGCATCACGTCCAAATACTGTCAAGTCTGATATATAGCAATAAGGATTTAGTTCTTTTAAAATTATTCCTTGATCAATATCATCACCAAATACACAGCGGCTTGCCACAAATGTTCCATGCTCATAGCAGGTCGATATTGCCGTCGGCGGTAAATATGTGTATGTAGAGCTTACAATTCTATCCATTATACCGTTATTGTTATTTACACCAGAATCGACAACGCAGATTACAGACTTGGATATCGGCAGATTAACTTTAATATCACCAGGTAATGCCTGAATTGGTGTAGACTGTGGCACAAAAAAGAATTGCGACAATTTTATTTCTTTAATGGTGGAAAATTCAGAAACAAGCATGGGAATAAATCTTGATTGAATTTTGCATTGAATTGAATTAATTCCATTCTGAAAATACTTTTGCCGTATTGAATCGCTATAATTTCTTAATTCTTCAATTATCGTTCCACTGATTGCAAGAATTTCTTTTGGCGAAAGTGCGTTGAACAAGTTAATTGAAATCTCTACTTCTTCGTTATTTTCAAAATTGATGCTTTCATCAATTTTGCTTTCGGGGGATATACTTGATATACTTTCTAGAGGTGCAAAGTAAGTTTTGCCTACCCCATCATCGGATTGAATATAAGTATCTAATCTAGCTTCAAGTTCTAAATACTTTCCTTTCTCAATCTTAGCTGTTGCAAGAGAAATATTGTTAGGCGAATAAGATAAGAAGTCAAAGCCAAGTTGTTCTATTTTAGTCTTTTGACTTTTAATTGATACCTTTTCTGGTGTTTCCAATTGAAGGAATACGTCATTGGTATATTTAGAATCTCTTTTTTTAAATTCTATCTCTTTCAATTTCAAAACGTCCATTTTAAGTTTTTCGCCATGTTCTTTATGACTTATTCTTGGGACGGCAGGAGAATATCCAGTTTTGTCATATTTTTCAATACGAACATTTTTTTTTGGAATTTCAAAATGGAATTTTTCATCTGCCATAAAAATGTTTTTGTATTACGCCAACTCAAAAATAGGCGAAAGTTTTAACGGTTCAAAGAGAATTGCTATTTTTTATAAAGCCTAAAAATCAATGCCTTATTAAGAAAAGCAAAAGTTTAAATGCAGAAAATGGCTTTCGTCAATACCTGCATGGTCTCTCACATCACTTTTCGTGAGAATTGTAAATTTCAACATGAACTGAAAACACTTGGCTATTGGTTATTTGAAATTCTTCTGTCATTCTTTGAGCAATAATTTCTCAATGATTAATCGTAAAGTCCAATTTATCTACTTCATCTAAAGCATTAAAATATTCTGCTGTTATAATTTTATAAGTTTAAAACGTGATAAGTTTGTTGTTTAAATAGTGGCCTTAATGTGAGCCGCCTAAGAGCCAAAGGAGAGAAGTATGAACGGATTTGGCTCGTGAGCGTCACTGCTGGGGTGGACAGTAAAACGAACGTAGTGAGTGATGGACACACAGTGAAGGGCTTTTCTGTGGCATGTTTACATAAGCGTGGCTTTTGTGCCAAGAATTGCCCTGAACGCAGCAAGTGACACGCAAGGCGAACAAAATATACGCAGACAGCGGGTGGATTTAACCCTGCTGAAATGAAGTATGAATGAAGCTGGGTGAAAGACACAAAAGCTGTCCGAGATAAAGATAGGTGAGTTGCAATAAGTATGACAATCTGCGAAGCAGCTCTGCCATTGCAGCTGCAACCTGCCAAAATTAATAAGTACTTGTTGCTGCTGCAATGGATTGGCGTACCTTATTGCTGAACCTGACTTTATCGAGACCATATTAACCTTAGCTTGAATACAGAATGAAATGGAGTATTCATTACAGAAAGTGGCAAAGCCACACCAATATTAAAACTCCATAAAGGAGTTGTTTTTAAATCTATTTCATAAAATTAATTTAGTGCAGAAATACCTTTACTTGCAAATTGGTTACAAAGATCGAAGGCTTTCTGAGTTCTCATTTGTGCCAGTCCACCAAACATCAACGATTTTAGCTTGGCTTCTGAATCTTTATATACTCTAACGTTTTGAAAATAGCCTGTGATGGCATTAAACGCCCCAAATAAAGTGCCTTTTGTCGTAGGCATACATTGTGTCTCATTGCTCATTGCATACTCAAATGCGTTATCACACATCTTCTCAAAGTATGCTGAGTTTTCATTGCCGAAGGAGAGGTTATGAAGTGTTTCTTTATTAGGTGCCAGGGCTATTTGAATTAACTTCTTCACTTCGCTATCCATGATTGGAATCCTAGCCCAAATGTTCATAATATCCTCAAGCTCTTCAGACATTTGATTTGATATACCCATAATTGTATGGGCAACTGTTAATCTCTCTTTTGCATTAGCTGTATGCCTTATTTTAATTGAATTACTGTGATTTCTCATAGCAGCATTAAGAGTGTTATTGCAAACGATTCTTACAGGCGTAAATGCTGCAGTAATCGAACCATAACCATCGTGTGAAGTGGTTAAGAATAAATATTGTTCAATCAAATCGTCTTTGCCAACTTTTATATAGGAAGGAAGTTTGGCTGTGATAAATATTCTTTCTCCATTACCCAATGCTCCAGCTGTTTCATATTGAATGCCTTCGCCTCCAACGATTGAATCAAAGAATGAAAATGCATCGACGTTCTGCACAATCTCATAATCTTTTCCAACTACTCCTAAAACTTGATTGCTATCTGTTCTAATGGTAGCCTGGTGACTTGGAATTTTTATATCTCTAATTAAGAAATCCATACCCTGGCCAATTTCTCCGTCATGGGTGTAGATGTCTCTTTTTAGTACTTCATAATCCAAGCCAGCATAAATTAATGCTTCTTTACTATTTGGATAATCGGTAACAATTTGTCCGAGATTATGCCAGGGTTTTTCATTTACAGAAAAGAAACTATGTTTACCCGTTTGTTCATTGAAATTAATGTTGTGTGCCATTTTAAAATGATTTTAAGTGATTAAATATTGAGAAGGTTTGACAAGGCTAAAATTGGTAAAGGATAAATAGTCTTAAGCAACTGTTCAATAGCAACTAATCATAAAACAAAAAGGCAGCCGTGTAAATCCGTGTATTACCGAAGTTGAATAACTTGGTACAGCTTGTGCAGGCGGTATTGTTGAAGATTAGCACAAATGTTTTAAGAACGGTCTCTTTTTGTGTATGATTAGTTGCATTAATTTTGCGTAAGACGTTTTAGTCCAGCAATGAGATGCTGAACAATTCTTTACTATGAAGATGCTTTGCTATTCAGCAGAAGCATTTCAATAACCTGTACCTCGGTGATGTATTTTTTATTTCCATCAGAATCTGTATAGCTTCTGTTTATTAACTTACCTTCTATAGCTACCTGTGTACCTTTTAAAAGAAGCTTCTCTGCTATTTCTGCCAAATTATTCCAAGCTATTAAATTATGCCATATGGTCTCTTTGACTTTTTCCCCTGCAGAATTGGTGTATTTTTCATTAGTGGCAAGACTGAACCTGGCAAGACTTTTACCATTTTCAGTTGTTTTTGTTTCTGGATTAGCTCCAACAAATCCAATCAAGTGGACACGATTTTTAATTGAGTTCATAAATTTTGATTTTATAAATGATGAATTGGTTACGAAATGTTGAAGTGAGTGACACAACGATTTTGATTATTGAATCAAGAGCTGGTTCAATAATGTTTACTACCCAATAAAATATTTTCAATCTCTGGGTAAATAATCCTGTTTGTGTACATTTTGACGGGCGGATAGTCAACACTGCCTCGAGGGAGGGGTCTTGAAAAGAGGGTTATCTTACCCCCTGGGCATACATATAAAATTTTAAAGGACGAGGGGGGGGGGTAAATTCTACAAATTCAAAATAAATATTTTTTTGGGATGCCTACTTTATAAAAATAAATTAGAAAATAAATAGTTTATTTATAGAATTATTTCTAAATCATTACTTCTGTCTTATAAAAAAAGGCCTGTAAGTTATTTAGAGGCTTATTTGAGCATCATTTCTGGGCAGCTTATTTATTCGACTTAGTATTACATTATATAGATAAACGATTCTTTTATGACAATTCTTGCCCAAAATGGATAAAGGGTAGAATACATTTCTTTCTCCTCACACATCACACAAAAAATATTTTTTACTCTTTAGTATTAGCTTGATTGACTTGATTAGGTTTATTTTGATTGATAATGTTAGTTATAGTGAAATTTTTGCTGGCGTTAAATGTGAAAATCAAGATAGTCCAGATAATCAACCTTTTTTGAAGGGTATGTGACTTGAGTTTACTATTGATAAAACAAAAAGGGATAAGCCTAAGCCTATCCCTTATAAAATCAAAACATTCAATTATAACACAGCCTTATATTCACCATGAAAAACCTTATTGATTTTTCCATCATCACACAGACTTTTCAAAATATCAGAAATTGCCTGCTTAGAAATATCAATGGCCTCATTAATCTCACCTGTTTTCACTATTCCATTGGTGATTTCACTTTTGCTAATGATAAAATCTAAAACTCTATTTCTATTCGCATCATTTCGTCTGCCATCAGAACAAGCCAGGATTTTAACTTCATGAACCTCTTCTATTTTCTCAAACCATAGATCGTCAGTTAATTTTATAACATCAACCGTTTCTTTATCATCAGAAGCATATCTAAAAGCCACATCTTTAAGATAACGGGTATTGTTCATCGTTTTATTGACGCCAATTGCAAAGTCAGCTTCTTGACCAATCATCCGACTACCCGCAAGCGAAGCAATAGTAAGCGGGGTAGAATCATGCATCTTTGGAGTATGATGTATAATTACGATCGTGGTTTTTGTAGAATTTGCTAATTCTCGCAGTTTTTTCATTAACTCTTTAGCAGTAGCACTGTCTTCTATACTACCAGAATATAAACGGCTCAGAGAATCGATAAAAACAATACCTGGCTTTTTTTCTTGAAAAATGGTATGTAACATCTCCCAATCTTCAACCAAAGAAATATACCTTGGCATATTTTCGTTTACAACAATATAATTGTCTACCCATTCTGGTCCTTTTTCTTCAACCAACTTAGCAGTCTGTTTTTGATTTCTCTCAGTTCTATCAGGATAAAATTCTTCTAAAGAAATAAACAGTACTTTTCTGTTTTCAACTTCAATAGCCTTACCTAAGTAACTATCTAATCCAGCAGCTATACTAAACCCAAGATTTTCACATAAAATTGTTTTTCCAGATTTAGCTGGCCCAAAAACAAAGCCAACTGAATTTTCTTTAATACCTGAGTATATCATTTTTCTTTTGGGTTCAGATTGTACCCTAATGATCATATCTCTTAAGCTTTCCGTGCAACTTTTATTTTGCAACTCTGTTTGAATTTGTTGGTCTACTGCCAACTCGTTTTTAACTAAATACATAAATTAATTGTTCTTAAACATTTTCTAAAACAAATCTTCTATTACAACAGGTAATTCACATTTATTTCATTTTAGTATTCAATATTCAGAACAGTAAATTTTTCATTTTTTAGTCTTCATTTATTTGCAAACAGCTTTTATTTGCTCTAACGCCATTTAAATACTTTCTTAAGGTGTGGTATTTAATGCCATTAATAGTTGCTGCTTCTTTCATCGAATTATATTTAGCACCACTACACTTGTCTAAGATTCTAACTCTTCTATTTCTTTTACTACATAGTCCTAGCTTAAAGGCGTGCTTCATATTCTCCGATCTTGTTACCCATTCCAAATTTTGCACATTATTGTCAAGCTTATTTCCATTAATATGATTCACAAAAACTTTATCATCTGGTATTTCAATAAAGGCTTCTGCAACAAGCCTGTGAACTGTAAATGTGCTATAGCAGGCATTTCTGGAGAATTGGATATGAACATAACCGTCGTTATTAATCTTAGGTTTTAGTATCTTCTCTTTCAATTTTCTTGATCGACCCGACACTATAACTGTTCTTTCCAGGCTCTTAATTTCTCCCGAGTTACTTACTTCATAATACCCTTCATAACCTTTTATAGGTCTCCATAAATTTTTTTCCAATTGTTCATAGTATTAAACACATGAACTACACATTTAAAATTTCAATTAAAGAATTCACAGCGTGGCTTGCACGTAAAGATTTGCACATTTAGCACATACCATGTATGTACTTGGAAGTTGTGCGAAGGTAAAACAAATTTCTCACATAATCAAATAATTTAATACTTTTTTTAGAAAAATATTTTATTTAGCATCACCACTTTTCTATTTCATTAGTGATAATTTTTTGCGTTGTTATTGCGTAAATGCGCTGTGTGATTAATGTATTACTGTGTCCAAGAATTTTTGAAATAACATTCAGTGAAAGCCCTCTCGCTAATGCGATATTTCCAAAAGTTCTCCTACCTACATGAGAACTTAATCTTTTATGAATGCCCGCTAATGCTCCAATCTCAGCTATATATTGATTATACTTTTGTATACTGTAGCTTGGAAACAAACAAGACTGTTTTTTATCATTCTGGTTGTGTTTATTAATTAGTTCTATTGCTTTAGGGAGAAGTGGTATTGTGCTTATTATACCAGACTTCTGTCTGGGTTTAATTATCCATTTTCTGCCCATTACATCTGTAGTAATATCTTCGATAGATAGTTTTACCATATCAGTGTATGCTAATCCCGTAGAACATTGAAACAGAAATAAATCTCTTACCAGTAAATGTGGTGATCTTGCCAACTTAACATTTTCAATCGCTGTTACTTCACGTTCATCGAGATAGATCTGCACGGTATCTTTGTATACTGTCTTATGAATATTAAATGGACTTTTTTCCAACACTCCCTTTAAAACAGCTACATTAAGAATTCGTTTAAGATTGATACAATACTTTACCGCAGTATTATGTTGGTTGTTATCATGAACTCGGAGATAATGATCAAAATCTATGATGAATTTAGTAGTAACATCTCTTATGAGTATATCCTGCTTTTTTAAAGAACCTCTTATAAAGGCTTTCACTTTATCATAAGTAAAAACATACTTTTCATAAGTAGAGTATGCAAAATCTTTATTTACACGAACACGGAGTTGTTCATTATACTCCTCAATCATTTTTAATAATGAAGGCTCTTCAAAAGGTTTTGAAAATAACTGGTTGATGATAGAGTGTAGATGAATGCTGTTGCCTTTCTTTAGCTCTTCTCTATACAGGTCGGATATCTTAACCAAAGATTCATTGATCCACTCGTTGATCTGCCTGGTCTGGTCTTTATTGCCCTTTAAACTTTGCTTGGTTAGATTCCATTGGCCAGGATCAATATAATATCCAGTTGCCTTATCTACCTTTTTACTTTGAAAGCTTAATCTTAGCATTAAGGGTACTAATCCATTCTTGTTGACTTTTGTGCGACGCAACCAAAAAGTCACTTTGATTTTGTTTGCCATTTCTTTTCAATTTGAAGTGAAGAAATAGGCGGTTTATGGTGTAGAATGACATTAACACGGAAAGCATATTTTATAATCTATGCCACCAGTTATGCCACCACTTTTGAAAGGATTAAATGAAAAAAGCTCCATAAATCAATGACTTATGAAGCTTAATTTTCTGTTTATGCTCCCCCCGCTGGACTTGAACCAGCGACCCTCTGATTAACAGTCAGATGCTCTAACCAACTGAGCTAGGGAGGAGTGTGTATTTTTGTCCTACCAACCGATCCCGATATCGTTCCTCATCGGGACCTTGTTTTTCTACTGCTCCTTCGTCGCAGTGAAAAACTACGGCTAGGGAGGAGTATACCCTTTTGGGGTTGCAAAAATAGGGCTTTTTACCTTTTGCAAAAAAATAAAAACCAATTAATTGATAGTATTTTTTTAAAGCCTGGCTCTAACAAAAAAGCCCGGGATAAGATTCCGGGCTTTGGCAGGGCCTGTTTGTATAAACATGTAATAAAGTGGCTATACTTATAGGTGTTTAAACAAAACTCCTTCTGCTCATCATTGTTCTGCTTCTGCGTTGAATATTCCATAGATCAGCTGTACTGAAAGTTTTTACATGGCTGATTCCCAGGGCCAGTGTTTCTTTTACTATGGTGGTTAATTGTTCGGTTTGTTCTTTACTGATGGGAGAGAACTGGTTTGATGTTTGCTTTTTCATGACTTTAAGTTTAATTATTTTTTAATTTATTTTTTTTAACGTTTCGGCTTTTTTCGCTTCGCTTACTTTGATAACACAAAGATAGGGTGAAATTTAGTACTATGCAAAACAAAGTACTAAGTATGTGTTGGTAATATGCAGTAATTATTAGCAAAAATTTCGCTAAAACCCTTACTGGTATTGATTTTTAAAAAATGGTGTGCAAAAAATGGTGTTTTTTACCATTTTGATGAACGGTAAAAATCAAGGATAAATGAAAAATCAGGGTTGATAAATCTGAATCTATAGGGCAAATACTATCAAAAAAACATGAACAAAGGCATTGCAACAGCTGTATACTGCCTGATGGAGGCTTTAAATGGGGGATCTGATATTAAAATAAAAACGATTACAATATTACTATGCCACCTATTTTATAGACAGGTCGCTGATATTTCGGTTATGCAGCCTGCCCAGTTTCATCCACCTGATCATGGGGCCTAATACAAAGTTTAAAAAAGCACGGCTATAGTTCCTGTACACAGCTTCACCAGAGAAAATACGGGTCAAATGCCGCTGCATATGAGGACCAATAAAACGGCCAAAAGCGGTATCCATTCTATCTTGTCCCACTTTAAACAGCGTAAAAAGACCGCCGCTGTACCAGGTATCTACCAGTTTTTGCCAAATGGACAATTCGTATAGCTGATCTTTCTGGTATTTTTTAAAGGCAGCATCAGTGCCAACCGAAATGGCTTCGGCTGCTGCAAAAGATCCTTTTATAGCTAAAAACAATCCCGATGAGAAGATAGGATCCAGAAACCCCCCGGCATCGCCGGTCAGCAACCAGTTTGTTCCATACATTTTCTGTGAAATAAGCTGGTAGTTATTGTATTGCGCCACACCGGTCTCCCGTTTGGCATGGGCAGTAAATTTCCGCAGGGTTTCATCCGACTTCAGAAAATTGTCATACTGTTCTTCTTTGGTATCGCCATATTCCTTTAAATGCCTGGGATCAATAACCACGCCTACCGAAGTAAGGCCCGGTAAAGGTATTCTCCAGTTCCAGCCTTTTTCCAAACGGTGCAGGTGAATATTATAGGGTTCAATTTTTTCGGCTCCGCTCAGGTGGGCAAAAATGGCTATGTCTTTCCGATCTCCTTCTTTTGTAGGAATATCAAGCAGCCGGGAAATGATACGGGAGCGACCACTCGCATCTACGATCAGATCTGGTTGCCCGGTAAAAAAATCATCAATGGCAGTGAGGGTATCGTCGCTTAATTTGAGTTTATCTGTATTTCCAACCCTTTCCAGTTTGGCAGCATGGCTGAAAAAAGCTACGCCCTCCCTTACTGCCAGTTCAAAAATGGTTTTGTCAAATTTTATACGGGGTACATTATAGGCATACGGGGGCAATCCTCCTCCTCCAAAACTAAAGGGCGATGTAGCTTCTTCGTCTTTATTAACCCAAACCGAAGCGCCGGGCTTGTAAGTGCTGTATGACTTGACCTCGTCCTCCACACCCAACATGCGTAAATAGGGTATGATGGCTGGTACCAGCGATTCTCCTACAATGATCTCTGGCCTTTTCTCCAGGTGAAAAACGGCTACTTTATATCCTTTTCGTTTTAATAAAGTGGCTAAAGAACAACCTGAGGGGCCACCTCCGATGATGGCAATGGTTTTAATATTTCTTTTCATAAAATTGAAATACAAATGTAAAAAAAACAGGCTTTACCGGGGGTGATAATGATCAGTTTTTATTTTTAAAACAAAAAAGCTACCCGGATATAAAGATCCGGGTAGCTTTTTCAAAAACATTTTATTGTAATTATATGCTATTGATCAGGTATGCTGAATTAACTGAATAATCCGCCTTTTTTTAATTCACGGGTTCCCTGTCCTATCAAAAAGCCATTCTGGTATATCTGTATGGTATAGTTTCCCTGTACAAAATTTGTTCCCGGTGTAAATGCAAACTCTACGTTCTTCTTTTTTGCAGTTTCCAGGTCAACAGGCATTTTTGCTGTATACGGCATAATAACTTCTTCACGTGTGGTAAAAGTTTCAGCACTGGTATTGATGGCTTTTCCGTCCGGCCCCAGCACCACTACATATACATCAGTGGTACCCGGTTGTACAATGCGGTTATCCACATCAAAACTCACTACAAACTTATCTACCCGCTTTGCCGTTGTTGAAACCTTTTCCTTACCGTTGTTTTTTACATTCACCGGTGTAATTACAATATTACTTGCATTCAGGGTAGAGGCAATGTCTACTTTCTTTTCAAGTGTTTGTTTTACTTCTTTTATGGCTACCAGGTCTTTTGATAAAGTTTCTTTTTCCTGTTTTAATACCGTATTGTCGTTTGTAAGCAGTTGGTTATCCTGTTTCAATTGAGCAATATCGGCTTCCATGGAAGTGATTTTATCATTCAATGAAGCAATCAATGTTTTTGCCCTGCCCAGTTCTGCAGCCGTGGCATTTTTCTTATTTAAAATGCTGCGTATCTCCGATTTTACTTTGGCAATCTCATTGTTCTTTTCTGCCAATTGGCCATTTAAACCGGCATTTACAGTACTCATAGAGTCGAGCCTGGCAAGCGAAGCATCAAAATTTGACTGCACATCACTTTTTTCGTCAGATACTTTTGCAATGGTTGTTTCCTGTAGCTGAATGGTTTTTAAACTGTCATTTTTAGTGTAGATCAAATAACCGGAAACAGCAATAAGACCAGCAGCTAAAACACCAATGACCGCATTTTTGTAGTTTTTACCCTTGGTTACCTGTGCATCAGGTGTCGGGAAATTTGTTTCAGACATAAAATATAGATTTTAAAGTTCAAAAAACCGGATTCATATTTTTTACTTCCGGAGGACTACAATTGAAAAACCAAAACCATGCCATAATATTTTTTTGTTTAAAACTTTTAAACCTGCCCGTTGAAACAATTTTCAATACGCAGATGTTATTAACTCAATTTTTAAGATTAGCTTACATATATTTTTTATTTTTCAGGTTCCCTTTTAACAAACCATAAAGCTGGTTATTTTTATGCAGCAATTTGATACCATTATAATTGGCTCAGGCGCAGGCGGTTTATCTGCCGCACTTTGCCTGGCCCGTGCCGGACAAAAAGTAGCAGTAATTGAACAGCACTATGTACCGGGTGGCTGGTGCCATAGTTTTTATATTGATGGTCATCGCTACAGTCCCGGTGTGCATTATATAGGCGGCCTGGATAAAGGAGAATCTACCTGCAATTTATACGAGGGCCTGGGCATTGCCAATGAACTTGTTTTTTTCAGGATGAACAGGCATGCATATGAGCATTGCTGGATTGGTGATGAACGGATTGATATGCCGGCAGGAATAGATAATTTGATAAATTCATTATCAGAAAAATTCCCAAAAGAGAAAAATGGCATAAAAAAATACCTCAATCTGGTTAAAACAGTGAGTAGGGAATTATTCCTGATACCCAAAATGAATGGCTTTTGGGATAATGTTACCATTGCTTACCGTACCCGGCATTTGGGCAAATACGGTTTGTTCAGGTTAAAACGGGTAATAGGCTGGCATATTAAGGATCCGGTATTACAATCAGTACTTAATATTCAATGCGGCGATCACGGCCTGCCTCCTTCCAAAGCCAGTTTTCCATTTCATTGTGCATTGATGGATCATTACTTTAACGGGGGCTTTTATCCAATGGGTGGCGGTGCGGCTATTGTAAAAGCCATGACCAATGCCATTAAAAGATATGGAGGTGTAATAAAGACCGGCCAGGCCGTTAAAACCATTCTTACCGAAGGCGATAAAAAATTTAAGGCCGTTGGTGTAGAACTGCAAAACGGAGAGATCATCCGGGCAAAAAAGGTAATATCCAATGCCGATCCGGCAGCCACCTATAAAATGGTTGGTCATCAGCACCTGAGCCCCAAACTGCTCAAAAAGCTGGAAGCCACCCGTTATTCCGTTACATCACTCATGTTTTTTATTTCGGTGGATATGGATGTGCGTGAGGCCGGGATCGACTCAGGAAATATCTGGTTTATGCCCGATAAAGACCTGGATGGAATTTATGAAGGCCTCACCAAAGTTTCTATACTTGAAACGGATGAATTTGATTCGCTGTTTATCAGCTGTTCTTCATTAAAAGACCCCCTGAGTTTTAATGGTAAGCACCATACCCTTGAAGTGGTTACTTTTATTGACTACGATTCTTTTAAGGCTTTAAATACAAACCCTGATGAAACGCATGAAAGATATTTAAAAATAAAAGAAAGGCTCAGCGAAAAACTGATGAACACGTTTAAAAGAATTTTACCGGCTGTTCATAAAAATATTGTTCACCTGGAAGTAGGTACGCCCATCACCAACGAATATTATATTAATACAACAAAAGGTAATGTGTATGGCACTGAAAAAGGGTTTATGCAAACCGGACCCTTCTCTTACAAAGCAAAAACCGAAATTGAAAACCTGTATATGTGTGGCGCCAGCATTATGAGCCATGGCGTGGCCGGGGCCAGTTACTCAGGCGTAAAAACAGCAGCAGAAATACTGGGTTGCAGGGAAGAAGACCTGATTCAAAAGGACGCATCGCAGGAGCTTCGTGTTTATGATGCCGAAGACAGCAGCCAGTGGCCCGACTGGATGCACCAAAGAATAGCAGATAAGAAAAAGCGCCATCTGCAAAAGGTAAGTAATCTGGTATAGCCAGCCCTGCTGCTTATTCCCCTTAATGTTATAATTTTACCCGGTTTTATGGCTAATTTTTACATTTAATCAGAATTAATGATGACCGGTTCGCTGAAGGAGAAAGTTGATGTTTTGAAGGCCTGTGTTATTATTCCTACCTATAACAACGCAACAACACTTGCCACAGTTATTGAAGATGTAGCACAATACAGCCATCATATCATTGTAGTAAACGACGGATCTACCGACAATACGCAAGACATTGTAAAGCAATTTCCGGCGGTTCAGTGCATCAATTATACGCCCAATGCGGGTAAGGGCTGGGCCCTGCGTAAAGCGTTCAGGTATGCAATTGATAAAGGCTATAAATATGGCATTACCATAGACTCCGACGGGCAGCATTTTGCAAAAGACCTGCCGGCATTTATTGATAAGCTCGAAGAAGAACCCCATGCCGTTATTATTGGCGCAAGAAATATGGGACAGGCTTCTGTGCCCGGAGGCAGCAGCTTTGGAAATAAAGTATCTAATTTCTGGTTTAAGGTAGAAACGGGAATTACCAGTCCCGATACGCAATCAGGTTTCCGTTTGTACCCGTTGGAACAAATGAAAAAAATGCGCTTCGTTACCCGTAAATACGAATTTGAAATTGAGGTACTGGTGAGGCTGGCCTGGAAGGGCGTAAAAGTTATTGCTGTGCCGGTTACCGTTTATTATGCGCCCGCAGCAGAACGTATTTCTCACTTCAGGCCCTACAAAGATTTTTTACGCATCAGTGTTTTAAATACCGTTCTGGTACCCATTACTTTTTTGTATATAAAACCACGTGATTTTATACGCACACTTTTCAGTAAAAAAAAAATGAAGAAAGTGCTTGATGAGCATTTGTTTAATCCACATCATTCGCCACAGTTAAAAGCCATATCGGTTGCCTTTGGTATTTTTATGGGTATAGTTCCTATCTGGGGCTTTCAGCTGGCTGGCGCAATTTTTCTGGCTATTTTATTTAAGCTGAATAAACCGTTGGTGATCATTGCTGCAAACATCAGCATACCACCTATGATACCACTCATTATTTTTTTAAGTTACAAAACCGGGGCCTTCTGGATGGGCGACAATGCCATGCAGATCGATTTCAGCAGTGATATAACACTTCAGTCTGTTAAAAACAACCTGCAGCAGTATATTTTGGGAAGTATAACACTGGCTGTTATTGCAGCATTGGTATTTGGCATAGTAACTTTTATTTTTTTAAAATTGCTGGGCAAAAAACAGGCAGTTATTTCAAAGGCTGATTAGTGTATGGAAAAAATATTACTGCACATATATCTTTTTTATCAAAAGCGCCGGCCTGCTTTGTTTATTACGTTTGGTGTAATTTTTCTGTCGGCCCTATGGTTTGCCCAGCAGGTTACATTTGAAGAAGACATTTCCAAAATCTTACCCAATGATAAAAAAATTGAAAAGCTGAATGCGGTTTTTCAAAACTCCAAATTCATGGATAAGCTGGCAGTTACCGTATCGGTAAAAGATACAGCCGCTGCTGCAGAACCCGATAGCCTGATTACATATGCCGATGCATTGGTTGAAAATATAGAAAATAAGCTTTCACCCTTCATCACAAAAATAAATTATAAGGCAGATGATGGTCTGGCGCTTGAATTATTTGAAACCGTAAGTGATTACCTGCCGGTTTACCTCAATGAAAAAGATTATACTGAAATAGATTCCCTGATATCACCGGCAAGGGTTAAGGCATCACTTGAACAGAATATACGCACACTTACCTCTCCATCGGGCTTTGCTTTAAAAAATATGATCAGTAAAGATCCGGTGGGCATCACTTTCCTGGGATTAAAAAAACTGCAGCAGTTGCAGTATGATGAGAACTTTAAGCTTTACGATAATTATATACTGACCAGGGACAAGAAGCACCTGATGCTTTTTATCACACCAAAATATCCTCCAAACAATACCGGTAAAAATGTGTTGCTGTTAAAAGGGCTGGATAGTTTGATTGATAACAGCAGCGGTACCGTTACGGCAACTTATTTTGGCGCAACAGCAGTTTCGGTTGGCAATGCATTACAGCTTCGCAAGGATTCGCTGCTTACACAGGGCATTACCATTCTTTTTATCATTGTCTTTCTGGGTTTTTATTTCCGCAAAAAAAGAGCACCGTTCTTTATTTTGATACCGGTAATATTTGGTGCGGTGTTTTCACTGGCGGCCATTTATTTTATTAAGGGCAGCATATCGGTGATCGCACTGGGCACCGGCTCGGTAGTGCTGGGTATTGCTGTAAATTTTTCGCTGCACGTTTTTAATCATTACCGGCATACCGGCAATATGCAGCAGCTGATACGTGACCTGGCCAAACCCATGACCGTAGGCAGCTTTACAACGGTTGGCGGGTTTTTATGCCTGCAGTTTGTGGAGTCGGAAATGCTGAAAGACCTGGGGCTTTTTGCTGCGTTCAGTTTAATTGGCGCTTCGCTTTGTTCACTCATTTTTTTACCACATTTCATTGCCGGAAAAAAAGAACAGGTTACTCATGCAGTACAGGAATTTTCCTGGATAGATAAAATTGCTTCTCTGAGGCCCGAGTATAATAAATACCTGGTGATCATCATTTTTGCGTTAACTGTTTTCTTTGCTTTTTGGGCAGGTAAGGTTGGTTTTGAATCTGATCTGCAGAACATGAACTACATGAGCAGTAAATTAAAGGCATCGGAAAAAAAATTGAACCAGATCAACCAATATGCCCTGCAATCGGTTTACCTGGTTACCGAAGGAAACAGTTTGGATGATGCACTGGTGAACAATGAAAAACTGGTTACACAAATTGAACAGCTGCAGGATAAAAATATTGTAAAAAAATATTCAGGGGTTTCTTCCCTTATTATTTCAGATTCGTTACAAAAAATAAAGATTGAAAGATGGAACAGCTACTGGACTGCAGAAAAGAAAGCAGCCCTGATGGCAACCGTCATTAAAGAAGGCACAGCTTTAAAATTTAATGCAGCCGCTTTTGACCATTTCAACATGCTGCTGAATAAAACCTATGTGCCGGTTGACAAAGAAGCCATAGCCGGCGTACGTAAAAATTTTCTGGATGATTACATCACCGAAAAGCCCGGTAAAACAACGGTTGTAACACTGGTAAAAACCATTCCCGAAAAAAGACAGGAGCTTTATAAGAGGTTTGAGAACGAAGCACATGTTACCGTACTGGATAAACAATACCTTACCAGCCGTTTTGTTGAGATCATCAATGCTGATTTTTCAAAGATCGCATTAATGACCTCGCTGCTTGTTTTTATGGTGCTGCTGGTTGTTTACGGAAGAATAGAATTAACACTGGTTTCCTTCATCCCCATGTTGATCAGCTGGGTTTGGATATTGGGCATCATGGGCATGGCGGGCATTCAGTTCAACATCATCAACATCATCATATCTGCACTCATTTTTGGTTTGGGCGACGATTACAGTTTGTTTATCATGGATGGTTTGCTGCAGGAATACAAGACGGGGAAAAAGAATTTGTCTTCCTTTAAATCTTCCATCATCTTATCGGCTGTTACTACCATTGTGGGCTTGGGCGTTTTGATATTTGCAAAACATCCGGCACTCAAATCCATCGCACTTATTTCAATCATCGGTATTCTTTGTGTGGTAATTATGTCGCAGATATTGATTCCCTTCTTTTTTTCCATACTGATAAAGAACCGGGTAAACAAAAACCGTTTTCCCTGGACAATTTGGGGATTCATCAAATCTTCCACCGCTTTTTCGTTGTTTATTTCGGTAAGCCTGTTTTTTACGATACTTGGCCGCAGTTTTATCAGTTTACAGGTCAGGGAAAAAGGCAAATATCTATATCATCTGCTGGTTTCCAAAGCCTGCTGGTTTTTAATGTATGTAATGGGCAATGTAAAAAAGAAGATCATCAATCCGCTAAAGGAGGATTTGAAAAGGCCCGCCATCATTATCTGTAATCACCAGTCATCTCTGGATATTGTTCCGCTTATCATGTTGCATCCCAAAATTTTAATGCTTACCAATAATAAAAAATGGAATGCACCTTTTTTTGGCCCGGTTATCCGTATGTCAGATTATTTTCCAAGTGAGGAGATTGAGCAGAAACTGGATAAAATTGCCGACAGGATGAAACACGGATATTCCCTCATTATCTTTCCTGAAGGAACCAGGTCGGAAACGGGAGATATCGGGCGTTTTCATAAAGGGGCATTTTACCTGGCCGAAAAACTGGAAGCCGATATCCTGCCCATCATGATCCATGGAACCAATTATACCCTTACCAAAAAAGATGCTTTGCTGAAGAACGGGCAGGTAACCCTTAAGTTTTTACCCCGGATAAAACCAGGCGATCTGCGGTTTGGAAACAGTTATGCCGAAAGGGCAAAACAGATAGGTAGATATTTCCGGGCGGAATTTGCAGCGCTGAAAGCAGAAATTGAGCAGCCAAAGTACTTCAGGGAAAAACTGATTTACAACTATATTTATAAGGGCCCTGTGCTGGAGTGGTACATGCGGATAAAGACCCGGATGGAAAAGAATTACAAAACCTTTTGTGAACTGGTTCCGCAAAAAGGCAGGATCCTTGATATTGGTTGCGGTTACGGATTTATGGCTTATATGTTATCATTCACCTCGGCACAAAGGCAAATAACGGGGCTTGACTATGATGAAGAAAAAATTGATACCGCCAATAATTGTTTCAGCAAAACCAATAACATTAATTTTGTACATGGTGATGTGATGGGTTTTGAATTTGAACGGTATGATGCCATAATAGTGGCAGATATGCTGCATTACCTGCCACCTGCCGAACAAAAACAGGTGATCGACAAATGCATCAGCAATCTTAATCCGGGCGGTAAACTTATAATCCGGGATGGAGATGCAGATAAAGAAGCAATGCATAAAAAAACAAAGCTGACAGAATTTTTTTCAACAAAGCTGTTCAACTTTAATAAGACAAAAGAGACCGGGTTGAGTTTTTTATCGGGTACCATGATCAGGAACCTGGCTGCAGAAAAAAATATGGCCTGCAGTGAAATGCCCGATTCAAAACATACATCCAATACCATATTCATTTTAAAAGCAACAACAGATTAATGGCTGAAGAATTTGACATAGTAATTATTGGCAGCGGCATGGGCGGACTGGTATGTGCAGATATATTGTCACGCGAAGGCTATACAGTTTGCGTGCTGGAAAAGAACAGGCAACTGGGTGGCAGTTTGCAAACCTATGTAAGGGATAAAGTGATCTTTGATTCGGGTGTACATTATCTGGGCGGACTGGGGGAAGGCCAGAACCTGTACCAGGTATTTAAATATTTGGGAATTATTGACAAGCTGAAGTTGCAGAAAATGGATGAAGATGTTTTTGATAAGATACTGATTGAAAATGATGAGAAGGAATATGTGTTTGCTCAGGGGTATGAAAATTTTATTCAACACCTGCTTAAAGATTTTCCGGCCGAAGAAACAGCACTGCGCCTGTATTGCGATAAGATAAAAGAAGTATGCAGTAAGTTCCCGCTTTATAATTTAAGAACCGGCGGCAACATTGATGAAAAAAACGCTGTACTGGGGATCGATACCAGGACTTTTATAGAATCAATTACCCAAAATAAAAAATTGCAGGCTGTACTGATCGGCAATAGTATGCTCTATGTACTGCAATCGGGTAAAACACCATTTTATGTACATGCCATGATCCTGAACAGCTATATTGAAAGCTCGTGGAAATGCATTGATGGCGGATCGGACATTGGAAAATTTATGGCTAAAAACATACGGGAACATGGCGGCGTAATTCACCGGAATAAGGAGGTCAAAAAGATTGTAGTTGAAGAAGGTAAAGTTAGTTGTGTGGAGCTTGCTGATGGATCGCATGTGTATGGAAAAAATTTCATCAGCAACATGCATCCCGTACGAACGCTGGATATGACGGAAAGTAATCTTATCAAAACGGCCTACAAACAGCGGGTGAAAAGCCTCGAAAATTCGATCGGTGGCTTTGTGGTGAATATCGTTTTTGAAAAAGAAGCCTACCCTTATTTAAAAAATAATTTTTATTACAGTAAAGAAGGTCAAGAGTGGAATTTGACTGAATATAACGACGAAACCTGGCCAAGCTGTTATGCCGTATTCTGTTCGGCATCATCAAAATCATCCCTTTATGCCGAATCAATGACCTTGCTTACTTACATGCGTTTTGATGAAGTGAAACAATGGGCAGGTACATTCAATACGGTATCAAAAGAAACAGACCGGGGAAAAGATTACGAGGAGTTTAAAAAAACAAAAGCCGAAAAATTAATTGATCTTGTTGAAGAAAGGTTTCCTGGCTTACGCAGGGCTATAAAATCGTATTACACCGCTACGCCTTTGTCTTATCGTGATTATATTGGCAACGATGATGGCTCTATGTACGGTATTGTAAAGGATTACAGCAACCCGTTGAAAACCTTTATATCGCCCCGTACCAAAATACCCAACCTGTATTTAACCGGGCAAAATCTTAATTTACACGGCATACTGGGGGCTACCATGAGTGGCCTGGTAACCAGCGTGGCTTTTTTAGGAAGTGAAGATATTATAGATAAAATCAGAAATGCTTAACAGAAAAAAAATTGGAAGACGGGTTTTAAGGGTATTGGGCGTAATTTTTATTTTACTGCTCATAGGCGCCGTTTACCTGGTGCAGGTTACCAAAGTACCACCACCCAAACCGGCAGATATAAGCAGCCTGAATCTGCAGCGTACCGATCATGGTGATGGTTTTTATACTTTAAAAAACAACTGGTTCCGGAAAAGTAAAAGCGGCCTGTATGAATTATATGTGGAAGGCGATCCTTTTGAACGTGGCGTTATAAACGGCAAATTAACCGAAGAGCTGGTGGTAAGACAGGAAGACCATTTTGCCGATCAGATCACTAAAATGGTTCCGTCAAAATTCAAAAGGAATTTTTTAAAATACCTGATCGGATTCTTTAACCGCAACCTGGATAAAAATTTAACCGAAGAATACAAAGAAGAGATCTACGGTGTTTCAGAATCAGCTTCGCCCAAATACCAATACCTGGGTACCAATTACCAGCGTATTTTAAATTATCACGCAGCCCATGATATTGGCCATGCGGTACAAAACCTGGCCCTGGTTGGGTGTACATCTTTTGGAACCTGGGGCAGCATGAGTGCCGACAGCACCATGATCATTGGCCGGAACTTTGATTTTTATGTAGGCGATAAATTTGCCGAAGAAAAGATCGTTGCATTCTTTAACCCAACAAAGGGCCATAAGTTCATGACGGTTACCTGGGGTGGTTTTGTAGGTGCTGTAAGCGGTATGAACGACCAGGGGATTTCTGTAACCATCAATGCTGCAAAAACAGCTTTGCCTTCCGGTTCTGCCACACCGGTTTCAATTGTAACCCGTGAAATTCTGCAGTACGCAAAAAATATCCGTGAAGCCATTGCCATTGCCAAAAGCAGGAAGATGTTTGTGTCAGAATCATTTCTGGTGGCATCGGCGGCCGATAATAAAGCCGTGGTTATAGAAAAAACGCCCGATGACATGGATGTATACGACCCCAACAAAGAATTCATTGTTTGTGCCAATCATTTTCAAAGCAAGGGATTGGGCAAAACAAAAATGAATATAGAGCAGGAGAATGAAAGTGCATCATCGTACCGATACAAAAGATTGATGGAATTGCTGAATGCCAACGGAAAGAACACCGTACAAAAAACAGTGAATATTTTACGCGACCAGAAAGGAGTGAATGGTGCCAATATCGGCATGGGCAACGAAAAAGCCATCAACCAGTTAATTGCACACCACTCCATTGTTTTTGAACCAAAGAAACTGATCGTTTGGGTTTCTACTTCGCCCTGGCAGCTGGGACAGTATGTGGCTTATGATTTAAATAAGATCTTTGCTTTAAAAGGCATAAAAGAGAACCGCGAAATTGCCGACAGCAACTTAACGATTGCTGCCGATTCGTTCCTGTTAACACCAGCCTATAAAAACTTTGAGGTTTTCAGAAACATCAAACAGCAGATAATGGACGACGGAACAGTAAACGCCGGTGATCTTGTGGCCAGCAATCCTGAATTTTATAATGCCTATCTTTTGGCCGGCGATTATCTCTACAAACAAAAAGAATATGCAGCAGCCTTGCAGCATTATACGGTTGCCTTAACAAAAGTTATTGCAACAAAAAAAGAAGAAGACCATATTAAAGAGCAGATAAAAAAGATCAATAAAAAACTTGCACCATGATATTTGGAATAGGTACCGACCTGATAGAAGTGGAACGGGTTGCCGGAAAGATGGAAAAGAAAGCCGGTTTTAAGGAGCTGGTTTTTTCTGCCGGTGAAATTATATATTGCGAGGCAAGAACATTTAAGTATGAACATTATGCAGCACGCTTTGCTGCCAAGGAAGCATTTTTAAAAGCATTAGGCACCGGCTGGCGGAGTGGCACTGCATTTAATGAGATTGAGGTCTGTAATGATGAAGAAGGAAAACCTGCATTCCGTTTTCATGGCATTACGGCCAAAACAGTTGCAGATCTGGGTTTGGAAAAAATTTTTCTTTCCCTGTCTCACCTTAAAACCATGGCGTGTGCAATGGTTATCATTGAAAGTTGAATTTGATTTAAAGAAGGTCAGTTCTTTAATAATTATACTGTCAGTCTGAGCCTGTCGAAGACGGTGCTATTAAAAAGAGCTTCTTTTATTTGAAACCCCGCCTTCGACAGGCTCAGGCTGACAACCCTTAAATTTGAACAGTAATAAAATATTTATAAGCTTATGAACTATTCACCCGAAACCGCTTTTTTAAGCAAAGAAGAGATCATCACCCTGCAGGAAAAAAAACTGCAGGAGACCATTGCCTATCTGAATACCTATTCTCCTTTTTATAAAGAGTTTTTTTCCAAAGCAAGGTTTAATCCGTCGGGTATTAAAACCATGGAAGACCTGAGTGTGATTCCTGTAACCATCAAGGAAGATCTGCAGCAGCGCAATGATGATTTTTTATGTGTACCCCGCAATAAGATCATTGAATACAGTTCTACATCAGGCACTTTGGGCAACCCGGTTACCATTATGCTTACCGAAAATGATCTGGCCCGGTTAGCCTGTAATGAATACGCCTCTTTTGTAAGTACCGAAGGTTCGGTAAATGATGTGTATCAAATTATGCTTACACTTGATCGCCAGTTCATGGCAGGTATGGCTTATTATACGGGCCTTCAAAAACTGGGTGCAGGTATCATCAGGCTTGGGCCGGGCGTACCATCACTGCAATGGGAAACCATTTTAAGGCTGAAGCCAACAGCCATCATTGCTGTTCCTTCCTTCATAGTAAAACTGATCAGTTACGCACAGGAACATAAAATAGACATTAACAGCACTACTGTTAAAAAAGCAATTTGTGTTGGCGAAAATATCCGCAATGCAGATTTTACATTGAACCCGTTGGGAAAAAAAATTACAGATGCATGGGACATTAAATTATTTTCTACCTACGCTTCAACCGAAATGCAAACTGCATTTACAGAATGCACCGAATGTAAAGGCGGTCACCTGCAACCCGATCTGCTGATTGTGGAATTGCTGGATGAAATGAACAAGGCCGTAGCACCCGGAGAACCCGGTGAGGTAACCATTACCACGCTGGGCGTAGAAGGCATGCCCCTTTTGCGTTACAAAACAGGCGATATATGTGTGTATGATGATACACCCTGTGCCTGCGGCCGCAACAGTTTACGCCTGTCGCCGGTGATGGGACGAAAAAAACAAATGCTTAAATACAAAGGCACCACTTTATACCCGCCTGCACTTTTTGATATTTTGCACGAAATGGAAAATGTGATCGATTATGTGGCCGAAGTTACTACCAATGAAATGGGTACTGATGAAGTGCTGATCTATATTCTGCCGGATAATCATGATGAAGAAACCAACAGGAAGATCAGGGCAAACCTGCAGGCCAGGTTAAGGGTAAGTCCGCAAATAAAATATATAACAGAAGACGAAATTAAAAAAATGCAGATGCCCGAAGCAGGAAGAAAGATCATCAGGTTTATTGACAGGCGAAATTAATTTATGTAAGATTTGCTGACAGGCTTACCAACCTTTTAAAAAGTCTTTTAACGTTGTCAGAATTTATCAAGGTTGGCAACCCTGTAAAAGACTCAGCTGATTTGTTGAAAGAGATATCAAACTTTACACAGATTAGTTGAACATTTACCTGATTACCAAAATGCCTTTTTTATAACAGTCATTTTTGCCTTACATTTAACGCTTTAAAATATAGAAATTATGAATGATCAGTATGATGTAGTTGTCCTTGGCGGAGGTTTAGCCGGGCTTACGCTTTCACTTCAGCTTAAAAATGCCAAGTCGGATATTTCTATCCTGGTTTTAGAAAGACGGGATTCTGAAGCATCTACTGCTGCCCATAAAGTTGGCGAATCAACCGTAGAACTGGGTACACATTATTTGCGGGAAGTGTTAGACCTGAAAGGTTACCTGGAAGCACATGAACTTCCCAAACATGGCCTGCGTTTTTTCTTTACCAATGATACCAAGGAAGATATTACCAGCCGGGTAGAACTTGGGCCACGCCTGCGTTTACCGGTACCCAGTCACCAATTGGACCGTGGCACCCTGGAAAATTATTTAATGAAGCTTACCCAGGAAAAAGGAAACAACCTTAAACTGGGCGCAAAGGTTTCGGGGGTAGATATTGATGGGGATAACCTGCATACGGTAAGCTATATAAAAGACGGAGAAGAGGTAAAAGTTAACTGCCGCTGGGTTGCCGATGCAACTGGCAGGGCAAGCATTATGAAACGTAAACTGCAGTTTCAAAAACCGATGGAGCATCATGTTAATGCTGCATGGTGGAGGTTGAAAGGGGTTGTTGATATTGATGAATGGACTGATGACAAAGAATGGAAGGGTTACCTGGAACCCGGCCTGCGTTATTTAAGTACGGTGCATTTTATGGACAAAGGGTATTGGCTATGGATAATTCCGCTGGGTTCAAAAAACACCAGCATTGGCATTGTGGCCGATCCGGCAGTGCACCCTTTTGACACATTCAACACCTACGAAAAAGCAGTAGAATGGATGCGGGTGAACGAGCCATTGGCTTACAAAATGCTGGTGCCGTTGGGTGAGGGCGAAGGTTTACTGGATTTTAAAATTTTGAAACACTTTGCGCATCATACACAAAAGCTTTATTCAACCGACAGGTGGGGAACAGCAGGCGAATCGGGCCCGTTCTTAGATCCGCTGTATTCGCCCGGTACCGATTTTATTGCCATGAACAACAGCTGGCTGAGCGACCTGATTTTGCGTGACCTTGCCGGAGAAGACATTGAAACCCGTGTGAACATTTACGAACAATGCCACCTGGCACTGGTTGATGCCTGGATACCCATATATCAGAATAAATACCTGCTGATGGGAAATACCCAGATCATGGTGATCAAAATTTTCTGGGATTGGGCTGTTTACTGGGCCGTACCGGCACATTTATTTGCCAATAAAGCATTTACCAATATACGGGTATTGAGAGACCTGTTTGCAGCTAAAAACGGCCTGGGCCGTAAGTTTGGAGATTTACATAAAATAATGCAGGACCTGTTTTTAGAATGGCTGCCATATGAAAATAAAACATTTTCGAACCGGTACATCGATCCTTTTGATCTGAAAGCGCTCGGGAAATTTCAGGAAAATATTGAAGTACAGCACGAACCTGCGGCATTGATAGAGCAGATAGCAAAGAATATGGATCAGCTGGAACAGTTGGCTGTAGCCATTTTCAGGCTGGTGAATGAGCAGGTAAATGGCGCATCACCCGATATAAGGGTAAATCCTTACACCATTAATTTGGGTAAAAAAGAAGGGGCGGTGATGCTGGATACAGAATCGGAAGCAGCCATTGTTCCCTCCGAAGCCATCATGCAGGATGTGGATGTAATGTGGTTTTATCCGAAAGTGAATGTGATGGAACCCGCCTGATATTAAAAACCTACTTAAAAGAAAAAGATTCCAGAATGGAATCTTTTTCTTTAATAAAATGCCCACTGGCGCAGATATGCGGCATGGGTTTGTGCGGTTGCGTATCTGTGCCATAGTTTACTCATACTATCATAGGCTCTAAATGTATAATTTCCAATAAACCCTTGCCTCCATTATAATCTATTGCACTACTGTATTTCCAATCTTCGGGATTATTAACAAACCCTGCTTCAACAGGATTGCAATGTATATAATCTAATTTTTGATGTGCAATTTTTGCGGTCGTTAATTCAATTGGATGGCTTTCGGCCTGCCACAATTGAAATTTTGCATTGTTACTGTTTTTCTTTGCAGCTCTTTCCATCATCCATAAAATCCATTCCCTGCGGCTTTCTGTGCCGCTATTTTTAATTGCTTTGTGTAATTCTTCAGCAGTATGTCTTTTTAAATCCCGCATTATGTTACTCAATGGATTCCCCTTTGTACCTATTATCAAATGAATATGACTGGTCATGATACACCAGCTATAAAGCTCCATTTCTTTTTCTCTTTGACAATACCGGATACTATCCAATAGTATTTCTTTATACCTATTTCGTATAAACAGATCTATCCAGTTAGTAACTGAAAAGCTTACAAAATACAGCTTGCTGTTATCGCTAAACTTATACTTTTTACTCATGGGTTAAAAATACAAAAAGAGTGAGAGTATTTAATTTTTAAGGAGGTGTTATTGGCACAGATACGCCATCACTCATTTGCTGCGCCGCATATCTGCGCCAGTGGGCATCATGCAGGATGTGGATGTAATGTGGTTTTATCCGAAAGTGAATGTGATGGAACCCGCCTGATATTAAAAACCTACTTAAAAGAAAAAGATTCCATTCAGGAATCTTTTTCTTTTATAAAAATGCGTCTTAAAATCAATTCAGCGTAATCAGCAATGGTTGAAAATCTCCCCGTTTCATCCTGGCCCTGCCAATAAACTGGTTGCCGTTTATTCTTTTAAATTCAGCAGGATAAAGCTTCACTTCTTCTTCCCTGGTATCAAAAACAATCTCTCTGGATATATTGCCTGCATTGTCAATTTTGCCTACAACCACCTGTCCGCCAAATCCATCCAGATGGTATTTTGGTACTTCATCTTCCGCAAGCTCCAGGTTCTTTTTATTATCTAAAAACAGGAAGTAATATCCCGATGCATCGCTTACCAGTTTATAACTCATAGTACCTCTTCCATTGGTGCCTCTTTGTTTTTTTGGTATTTTTCTTAACCAGTCAAAATTACCGGTCTTGCTTATTTTGGCTCCCAGTATATCTTCGTAATAATAAGTATAGGTGGTACGGGAACCTCCCCGGGAGTCGTATGTTGTGGTTGTAACTACATAGTATTCTTCCAGTGCAATAAATAAACTGCCATCGGCTTCTACAACAACATTACGTACACTTAAATTGGGTGCTTCATAATCATTCTTTCTCTCCATCTTTCTTTTACTGCGGGCCGATTCAAATTTTTCCAGTTCAGCCAAAGGGAATTCGTAATAGCCGTTTTTGTATTTATTAATTTTGCCGGCCTGGTCCATCATGGCCAGGAAAACACCATCTGTTCCGTTGCTTTTCGCTTTTTTGCTGTAAGTACAGGCAATTACCATATCGTGTTCAGTATTCTCGATAAGCGATGCAGCTTTAATAAAAAAGTCACCAATGTTAATAGTGGTGTGAATGATCTTTTTACTCTCTTTTGTAAATTTTAAAACCTCGTAATGATAACCGGCCGCACCGGTTTCTTTATCCACTTCTTTTCTTTTTTCCGAATCGTATACTTTGGCAAGCATATAGGCATTGCCTTTTGAATCGATCGAAAAATCAATATTATCCATAATGGCTTCTGTATAGGGCATGGTAAATTCATTATTCCACAGTTTATTCATTTTGTCATCATACACATAAAAACCAATCTTATCATAATTCTTTTTGTCATTTTTTTCTTCAGGCGCCAACCTGTAGCTTACCAGCAGTTTTGTATGGTCGGCATCAAAATTAAAATCGTACTTACCTCCCATTTTATAGCGGTAAAAACCGGTCATAACCGCACTGCTGCCGGCAATTCTTTCGGCCTGAAACAGTTTTTTATTTGATTCAGTAATTTTTCCGTTCACCACATCAATTTTATCATAATACAGATATTCTATTTCATCTTTTTTATCCCAGTCGCTGTGCATCCAGTAATAATTGCCGTAAAAATCAACAACACCCTCGCTGTTGAAGTTCTTGGTCATTTCGGGCAGTTCGATGGTTTTTTCTGTTGACTGTGCCAGGGTTTTTGGATCGAACCTTAAAATGGTAAGTTCCTCTTTTTTAAGGCCCATGTTTATGATACCGTCTTTATCGTTTCCAAAAAACGAAAGGTCTTCGGCCTTACGGGGCAGCTCATATTCGGTACCCAGTTTAAAAGTAAATTTTTTGCTTTGTGCAAATGAGAATACAGAAAAAAGGCTGATTGCAGCCATAAAAAAAATTTTCATTCGGGTATTTTTTAAGTTGGTTAATGAAAAAAGCATCTAAAAATTATTTGGTATTCTTTTCAATAAATTTTCCTACTTTCTGTCCATTCATAAAATAAGCATCACCAATTCTTGATTTTGCATCAAATGCTGCCCCACGCCATTTGGTTTCGGGAGCCCTTTCTACAAAAAGTACAGCCAGTTTTTTATCGCGTTTTGCGGTTTCTACAAGGGTAACATTTCCATCTACACCGGCATTTCTTTTGGATACACCAACCTGGTAGCCTGGTTCTAAAGCTCGGGTATTAAAGATGAGGGTATATTTTGCCTCTTTACTGTAAGTCATTTTATTTTGTTTTGTAAAACCCAGTATAAACTTGTCACCGAAATAGCTTTTCTTTTGTTCTTCCCATTGGGCAGCCCAGTTATCGCCGTTAGGAGGGTCTTTTTTATTTTCTTCTTCTACTCTTTTTTTTATGTAGTCCGCTTCTTTATTAAAATCCCCTACCCCCATTTTTTCATAGGTAAATTCAAAGTTTATGGTGGTTTCTCCTTTTAAAATAGAAAGGTCGCCTTTTGTTAAGTCAACCTCCTGAGCAAAACCGGTAAGTGTTGCAAAAAAGGCAAAAGAAAAAAACAGATAGGTTTTAATTGTTTTCATATATGGTTGTTTATTTATTAATTAAAAAGGCTTCCCAAACGGAAGCCTTTTACAAATATCATATTATTAAATGACTACTTAAGCGATTTGCCTAAACTTTTACCAGCTTTAGCATAAGCTTCTGAAATTCGTAAGCCAGTATCAAAATCATATCCAAATGCGGTGCCGCCGGGTACATTGTTAATGGTAAAACTGGCCAGTTTGCTGCTTTTGTTCGCCGTTTCAACAATCCACACTTCCAGATCGATCTCGGCATTTCTGCGGCTTATTCCGATGTTCCAGCCCGGCTCAATGGATACGGTTTTTACGATCATCGTATATTTGGCATCTGTTAGGATGCTCATGCCGCTGTTTATTTTAAACAGTTCAAGAAACTTTGGTTCGTACCTCGATTCACGGTCGTTTTTCCAGCTGGCAGCCCAGGTATCCCCTTTGCCGGCTTCTTTTTTGTTATACTCAGCTGTTTTATCCGCAATGTAATCCTGTTCATTTTTGTACTTGCCAACAGTCAGATTGTCGTAAGTAAACTCAATATTTATGGCCGTTTCTGATTTTAAGATATCATCGCTGCCACTGGTTGTTTTAACTTTTTGAGCATGTACCTGCATGCCAAATAAGCCTGATAGTAATAATAAAGCGGTTAATTTTTTCATGTGATTTTGTTTAAGTTTTTTTTAAGAATGGCAAAAGTCTTTCAACGTTTTTCTTTATGCCCACAAACGTTTAGGGCTCATTTCATTTAAAATTTTAATTAAATGATCCGGGGATAAAATTATGTAAAAAAAAGGGATTAAAAATACCCAATAGCCACAGATGTTTAGTGCAAGCTTTCTATATCTTCATATATAGGCAGTTAAAAAATTAAAAATTGAATTCTTTATTCTATTTTTACCTTGTTGGCATAAAAAACTTAATAATTGCACCCGGCGCCCTTTGCTCAGGGCCAAGAGGGCGGATAGAAAAAAAATCGGATCATGGTACATGTTGGAGATAAGAACCTAACCTTAGATAACTTTTCTGATATTTTATACAAGGATAAAAAGGTTTCATTAGATACACAGACTATTGAAAAAGTGGAGGTAAATTTCCAGTTTTTACAAAAATTCTCTTCTAATAAGCTTATTTATGGAATAAATACCGGCTTTGGCCCAATGGCCCAATATAAGGTTAACGAAAAAAACCTGCTGCAGCTGCAGTATAACCTCATCCGCAGCCACAGTTCGGGAGCCGGCAATATGATGAGCCCTATATTGGTTAAGGCAGTAATGATTGCCCGCTTAAACAGCCTCATGCAGGCGTATTCAGGCGTACATCCCGAAATAGTGGAATTGCTGAAGGAACTGATCAATAAAAATGTTTCGCCCTGCATTTTTGATCATGGCGGTGTTGGCGCCAGCGGCGACCTGGTACAACTTGCCCACCTGGCGCTGGTTTTAATTGGCGAAGGCGAGGTTATTTATGATGGAAAAGTGCAACCCACCGCAGAAGTGTTTGCCCAGCTGAATATTAAACCCCTGAACATTCGCATTCGCGAAGGGCTTGCCGTACTGAATGGTACTTCGGCCATGACCGGAATTGGCATGGTAAACATTATACAGGCACAAAAACTACTGGAGTGGTCGGTCATGTTATCGGCCATGATCAATGAAATTGTAGAGGCATTTGACGATCATTATTCTTACGAACTCAATATTGTAAAACAGCATAAAGGCCAAAATAAAATTGCGGCCCAGCTCAGGGATATTTTGAAAGACAGCAAAATGATCCGCAGCCGCTCGGAACATTTATATAACCCCGAAAAGCTCGACCAGGAAGTGTTTCAGGATAAAGTTCAGGAATATTATTCGCTGCGCTGTGTTACCCAGGTACTTGGGCCTATTTATGATACCATTTGCCAGGCCGAAAAAGTAGTGGTGGATGAGCTGAACTCGGTCAACGACAACCCGGTGATAGATCACCAGAACCATAATATTTTTCATGGAGGTAATTTCCATGGCGATTATGTTTCCCTTGAGATGGATAAACTTAAAATTGCCATCACCAAATTGTCGATGCTCAGCGAAAGGCAGTTGAATTATTTATTGAACGAAAAACTAAATCAAAAATTTCCGCCTTTTGTTAACCTGGGTGTGCTTGGCTTTAATTTTGGCATGCAGGGCATGCAGTTTACGGCGACTTCTACGGTAGCCGAAAATCAAACCATGTCATTTCCTATGTATGTACACAGCATACCCAATAATAACGATAACCAGGATATTGTGAGTATGGGTTGCAATGCCGCTTTAATGACAAAACGGGTTATTGATAACTCTTTTGAAGTGCTGGCCATACAAATGATGACCGTGTTGCAGGCCATTGATTATTTAAAGTGTACCGACAGGCTTTCTACCGAAACACATCATATTTATACCGAGATCAGGAAAATATTTCCGAAGTTTATTGAAGATGAGCCCAAGTACAAGGACCTGGACAGGATCAAAAAGTATTTCGAAAAATCGGATCCGGTAGTTTCTTTCAAATTGGGTAAAATTACCAGTAAGGTTATTTCCTGATTTTTTTTGAAAGCCGTATTACTGAATATAAAAATCTGTCAGCCTGAGCTTGTCGAAGGCGGGTTGACAAAAGGAAAAGTAGCCGGATTAATATACCGCCTTCGACAGGCTCCCCGAAATGATCGGGACAAGCAGGCTGACACAAAAAAAGTTTGAGCATCAACAATAAAAAGACGAAATAGAAAATACTTATGAAATTTGCGTTAGTTACAGGAGGATCAAGAGGAATTGGTAGAGCCATTTGTATTAAACTGGCCGAAATGGGGTATAATGTACTCATCAATTACAAATCAAATGAAGAAGAAGCGAAAAATACACTGGCGCTGGTTAATGAAAAAGGAGTTGAAGGGGAGCTGATACAATTTGATGTGTCGGACAAAGCAGCCATCATAAGCAAGCTGGGCGATTGGATGGAAGCCAATACAGACAAGGTTATTGAAGTACTGGTAAATAATGCCGGCATAAGGGACGACGGGTTGATGATGTGGATGAAAGATGAACAGTGGGACAGTGTTATAAAAACAAACCTGGATGGATTTTTTTATGTAACGCGGTTGGTGGTTAACAGCATGCTGCAGAAAAAATACGGCAGAATAATAAATATTGTATCTCTGTCGGGCCTGAAAGGGTTGCCGGGGCAAACCAATTATTCGGCTGCCAAAGCCGGTGTAATAGGTGCTACAAAAGCACTGGCACAGGAAATTGGCCGCAAAGGCATTACGGTAAATGCAGTGGCTCCCGGCTTTATTAAAACCGATATGACCGAAGGGCTGAATGAAGGGGAATTGAAAAATATGGTACCATTAAAACGTTTTGGAACGCCTGAAGAAGTTGCACACACGGTTGGCTTTTTAGCAACCCAGGGCGCAGCGTATATTACCGGCGAAGTGATATCGGTGAATGGAGGATTGTATTCTTAGAAAGTTATTAGTCAGTTGTCATTAGTCAGTAGTCATTTATGCATTATTAATAAAACAAACAGCATCAGTGACCAGCGAAAAGTGACCATTGACCAATGACCAATAACCAATGACGTATAAAATATGAACAGAGTTGTTATAACCGGAATGGGCATTTATTCCTGCATAGGAAAAAACCTGGAAGAAGTAAGGGATTCCCTGTACAAGGGAAGATCGGGCATTATTCTGGATCCGGTGCGTAAGGAATATGGATACAGATCAGGCTTAACCGGTTTTGTAGAAAAGCCTGAATTAAAAGGTACATTAGACCGAAGGGCACGTATTATGTTGCCACAACAAGGAGAATATGCATACCTGGCAACGATAGAAGCTCTGGAAAACGCAGGCATTGATGCTGATTATATTCAGGAAAATGAAATAGGTATTATTTACGGTAATGACAGCACCGGCAAAGCCATAATAGAAGCAAATGATATTATCCGGGAGAAAAAAGATACCACGTTAGTAGGCTCGGGAGCGGTTTTTCAGACCATGAACTCTACCGTAACCATGAACCTGGCCACTATTTTTAAATTGCGGGGTATAAATTTTACGGTAAGTGCAGCCTGTGCAAGCGGCTCCCATTCAATAGGGCTGGGGTATCATTTTATAAAATCGGGTTTACAAGAACGTATTGTTTGTGGTGGCGCCCAGGAAATTAACCATTTATCCATGGGCACTTTTGATGCTTTATCTGCTTTTTCAATCAGGGAAAACGATCCTTTAAGGGCATCGCGCCCATTTGACCGCGACCGCGATGGGCTGATACCCAGTGGTGGCGCAGCAACCGTTATTTTAGAAACACTGGAATCGGCCCAAAAAAGAGGCGCAAAAATACTGGGCGAAGTGATCGGGTATGGTTTTTCATCAAACGGAGGCCATATCTCAAATCCAACGGTAGAAGGGCCTGTACGGTCATTACATATGGCTATGAGAGATGCTGGTATTCTGGCGGCAGAAGTGGATTATATTAATGCTCATGCCACATCAACCCCGGCTGGCGATGCTGCCGAAGCCAGGGCAATTGATGAAGTTTTTGGACAGCACAAGCCTTTGGTTAGTTCAACAAAATCAATGACCGGGCACGAATGCTGGATGGCCGGAGCCAGTGAAATTGTTTACTCAGTATTAATGATGCAAAACGCTTTTGTTGCACCAAACATAAATTTCGAAAACCCGGATGAGGATTCTGCCAAATTGAATATAGCAAAAAGTGCCACAGAAAAAGATATAGTTGTATTTTTGTCCAACTCCTTTGGTTTTGGAGGAACTAACTCATCATTAATTGTAAGGAAACTGATACCATAATGTAGTGCTTATGACAAACACAGAAATACTTGAAAAAATTCACGAATTCCTGGTAGAGGAATTTGAAGTGGATGCAGAAAAGCTGGTGCCGGAGGCTAATTTAAAAGAAACCCTCGGGCTCGACAGCCTGGATTATATAGACCTGGTGGTGGTAATAGAAAGCAACTTTGCCTTTAAAGTAAAGCCAGAAGACTTTACTGATATAGCCACCTTCCAGGATTTTTGCGATTATATCATATCCCGGGTTAATTCAAAAGAAATGGCATAATGTCTGCATGGCAAGGTAAATCCAGGGGCACCCCTTTGGGATACCGGATCTTTGTATGGGTTTTAAAAACATTTGGTGTTTTGCCATCCTATTTCCTGTTGCGTTTTGTTGTGCTCTATTATTTCATTTTTTCCTTCAGGGCATCCAGGCATATTTATTTACTATATCGTTGTAAGCTTGGCTACAGCCGGTCTTTATCCATCATTAAGCTTTATAGAAATTATTTTCTGCTGGGTCAGGGTATTATTGATAAAGTAGTACTGTCGTCTGGTATAAAAAATAATTTCAGTTTTGATTTTGATGGAGAAGAAAACCTACACAAAATTGCTGCGCTTAAAAAAGGCGGAATACTGTTGAGCGCACATATCGGAAACTGGGATGTAGCAGGACAATTATTTAAGCGCCTCGAAAGCAGGATAAATATTGTACTGTATGATGGAGAACATGAACAGATAAAAGAATATCTTGAGGGTGTTACCGGAAAGCGCAATATGCATGTTATTGTTATTAAAAACGACCTGAGCCATATTTATAAAATAAGCGAGGCACTAAGCAACAACGAACTGGTTTGTATGCATGCCGACAGGTTTATGGAACGCAATAAAACGTTAACCGCCGGTTTTTTGGGCCAGCCTGCAAGGTTTCCATTGGGGCCTTTTCAGCTGGCCTCCACATTTAAAGTACCGGTTTCGTATGTATTTGCGGTAAAAGAAAGCAATTTTCACTATCATTTGTTTGCAAGTGAAATAAAAGATTATGCAGCGGTGGCAAAAAATGACATTATACCGCAAATGCTGACCGAGTATGTGGTTGAAATAGAAAAGAAGGTTAAACAATACCCTGAGCAATGGTTTAATTATTATGATTTTTGGGAACAGCCTAAACAAGGTTGACAACCTTTTGTAAGCTGTTTTACATTTGCAGCATCGTGTTATAAGGTTGTAAACCTTTTAATATATTGAAATGATAAATATAGAAAACATACAATCTCTTATTCCCCAGAAACCGCCTTTTGTGATGATTGATAAGCTTTTGTTGGTTACCGAAACAACAACCCAAACCGGCTTTTGCATACCGGAGGATAATATTTTTGTGCAGCATGGCGTATTTAAAGAACCGGGCCTGGTAGAGAATATAGCGCAAACGGCAGCGGCGGGTGCCGGTTATGTTTCGCTTACCCAAAACAAACCTGTACAAGTTGGTTATATTGGCGCAGTAAATAACCTGCAGGTTTTTGCGTTGCCCAAAGCCGGGCATGAATTAATTACGGAAATTACCACAGAAAATCAGATTTTTGATGTAACATTAATATCCGGAAAAATTACCTGCAATGGGCAATTGATCGCCCAATGCAAAATGAAAATATTTATTAATAAAATTTAAAAACTCCCGATTATGAAACGCACACAAAAATTAAGCTGGTTGTTTGCCGTAGTTTTTTTATTTGGCTGCAGCACCCGATCTTTCTCACAAACCTTAAAAGATTTTTTCAGCAACAGTTCAATCGGTTTAACCTACCTGGGTATTGATTACACCAAAAACAAACTGATTAACGATCCAGGGGGCAATGCTTCTGATATAAAAGGCCGCCTGTATAACAGCATGAATGAAGTGGTAGTAAATGAAATGGGCAAGAATTACAATATTGCAGGTGCATTTAACAGAAGCAGTGGAATTATTCCCGACATCAGTGCTGTAACTGAAAGAAATGAAAAAATAAATGTATCAGAAATCATGTCATACAGCGAAGTGGATTACAACCGGTTAACAGAATCTGACATTGCCGGCTGTGTAAAGGCACTGGCGTTAAAAGGCAAAGAAGGTATTGGCCTTGTATTTATTATGGAAGGCATGAAAAAAGAAGAGAAAAAAAGTTATGGTGCTGTATGGGTAACCCTGATTGATATGAAATCAAAAAATGTACTGATGACAGAACGCATGGAACAGGAACCCGCCGGTTTTGGTTTCCGTAATTTCTGGGTTTCTGTGATCAAGAAGTGCATTGTTGAAATTGATAAGAAAAAATATAAGGCCTGGAAAAACACCTATGGCGGATGATGGAGATCATTATGAAAAAAGAATTAAGCATCAGAACGGAAGTATTGGTTAGATTTAATGAAGCAGATCCTTTGGGAATTGTATGGCATGGGCATTATATCCGTTATTTTGAAGACGGGCGCGAAGCTTTTGGAAATTTACACGACCTGAGTTACCTGGAAGTGTACAAACTTGGCTTTGTAATACCGGTGGTGAGTGTACAGTGTGATTTTAAACGTTCATTGCGTTATGGAGACCGGGTTATAGTTGAAGCCAGATACATTCCTGCAGAAGCAGCAAAATTAAAATTTACTTACCGGCTTTTTAATGCTGCCACCGGAGAGCTTGTTGCTACAGGCAATTCCGTTCAGGTGTTTTTAAGTAAGGAAGATTCTGTCCTTCAACTCTCGAACCCGCCTTTTTTTGAAGCATGGAAAAAGAAACATGACCAGTGTTAATGTATACCTCGCAGCATATCGGGCGAAGAAGTAACGGAAAAAATATGACGGAAATTTTTGTGAGTTCAGACAATATTGTATCGCCTGTTGGTTTAACTACTGCAGAGAATTTTATGCAGCTCAGGCAAAATGTATCGGGCATTAAACTGCACCATGATGGCAGTTTGTCTGAACAGCCATTCCAGGCGGCTTTGTTTCCTAAAGACAGTTTTGGCCGGGGCGATCATCAAAAAAAATATACAAAATTCGAAAACCTGCTTATATCATCAATTACCGATGCATTATCAAAAAGCAACGTAAGTCCGGCGGATGAAAAAACAATACTCATCATATCATCAACCAAGGGTAATATCAATTTACTGGAAACTGAAGAAGCGTCTGATGATTTAAATAAAAGAATTTCACTCCATACATCGGGCAGACTGGTAGCCGGGCATTTTCAATTTGCCAATCAACCTGTCATTATTTCAAATGCCTGTATATCCGGTATTCTGGCCATATTAACGGGCATGCGGCTTATTCAATCGGGCCAATACGATCACGCAGTGGTAGCCGGGGCAGATGTGATCAGTAAATTTGTTTTATCGGGCTTTCAGTCTTTTCAGGCAATAAGCCCATTACCCTGTAAACCCTTTGATACAGCAAGAGATGGTATTAACCTGGGCGAAGCGGCAGGAACAGTAATTCTTACTTCCGTTGAAGCTCATTCAAATGGCGTAAAAGTAAGCGGAGGCTCTGTAAGTAACGATGCCAATCACATCAGCGGGCCTTCCCGTACAGGTGAGGAATTAAGTTCTGCAATAAACAAAGCAATGCATGTTTCCCGGATTTCGGCAAAAGAAATAGGCTTTATATCTGCACATGGCACTGCTACGCTTTTTAATGATGAGATGGAAGCAAGAGCAATTGGCTTATCGGGCCTGCAGGATGTGCCGGTAAACAGTTTAAAAGGTTATTATGGCCATACATTGGGTGCTGCCGGGATAATTGAATCCATCATCTCCATGCAATCATTAAAAGAAAACCTGGTAATGCCAACAAGAGGCTTTGAAAATTCAGGAGTAAGCCAGATAATAAACGTCTGTTCATCATTATACAAATCAACATCAGCTCATTTTTTAAAAACAGCATCTGGTTTTGGAGGATGTAATGCAGCAATGGTTTTCAGCAAGCAATAATTATAAACCCAAACACAATTAAAGAGAAGTATGAAATTTTTTTCGCGGGATAAAAAATCGGCATTTGATGCAAAAGAAGCTGCACAATGGATTGCTCACGGACCGGTAATTTTCCAGTCGGCAAGGGTGCTCCGTAATTCAGGTATATTAAAAGTGGTTGAAGACAGTGGTTCAGCCGGATTGACGAATGAGCAAATTGCAGAAAAAGTAAAGCTATCAGTTTATGCAGTAAGGGTTTTACTGGAAAGCGGCCTCAGTCTTGGGCTTGTTTTGGTTAATGACCATAAATATACATTAGGTAAAACCGGACATTTTATTTTAAACGACCCGTTGACCATCACCAATATGGATTTTATACATGATGTTAACTACCAGGGATTTTTTCACCTGGAGGAAAGTATACAAACAGGTAAACCGGTAGGTTTAAAACATTTTGGCGAATGGAAAACGATTTATGAAGGATTATCGAAATTGCCCCAGCATGTACAGAAGAGCTGGTTTGATTATGACCATTTTTTTTCGGATGATGCTTTTCCATTGGTATTGCCGCTTGTGTATGATGGAAAAATAAAGCACATTCTGGACATTGGCGGAAATACCGGCAAATGGGCCATTGCTTCTTTATTGTATTCGCCCGATATACATGTTACCATTATGGACCTGCCCGGGCAGGTTAATATGGCCAGGAAGAGAACAGAGGAACTGGGTCTGATGCACAGGGTTTCTTTTTTAGAGGCAAACATCCTGGATGAACAGGCAACAATACCGCCGGGATTTGATGCCATTTGGATGAGCCAGTTCCTGGATTGTTTTTCTGAATCCCAGATTGAATCCATTTTAAGAAAATGTTACGATGCGCTGGATGAAAACGGCCGGGTTATTGTAATGGAACCATTTTGGGACAGGCAAAAGTTTGAAGTAGCGGCATTTTGTTTACAGCAACTTTCTCTCTACTTTACAGTAATGGCAAATGGCAACAGCCAGATGTACAGTACCGAAACTTTTTTTAAATGTATTGCTAATGCCGGATTTGAGATTGCAGAGCAAACCGATGAAATAGGATTAAGCCAGACATTGCTGAAATGTAAGAAAAGAATATAAACCACATGAATACAGGAAAAACAGATGTACTCGTTATTGGCGCCGGTCCTGCAGGAACCGTTGCAGCTTCAATAATAAAAAAGGCAGGTTTTTCTGTAAGGATAGTGGAAAAAATGAAATTTCCCCGGTTTGTAATTGGCGAAAGCCTGTTGCCCCGTTGCATGGAAGCATTGGAAGAAGCAGGTTTTATAGATGCAGTAAAAGAAAAAGGATTTCAGGAAAAGTTTGGTGCAAAGTTTGTAAAAAACGGAAAAGTTTGCGATTATTTTTTTGCCGACCAGTTTACTCCGGGCTGGAGCTGGACCTGGCAGGTACCCCGGGGATCGTTTGATAAAACCCTGGCCGATACCTGTATAGAAATGGGCATACCGGTAGATTACGAAACAACTGTAACCGGCATTGAATTTAATGGTTCAGATTCGGTAACAACTGTGGAAGATATTAACGGCAATAAAACACAGATTGAGGCCCGTTTTATTGTAGATGGAAGCGGCTACGGCCGGGTGATACCCCGGTTATTCAATATGGATAAGCCATCAAACCTGCCGCCCAGGAAAGCACTGTTTACACATGTGGTGGACATAAAACGTACCATGGATGATGAGCCAAACCGCATCACCATTATTGTACATAAAAAAGGGATATGGATCTGGGTAATACCTTTTTCGGATGGCATTACTTCAGTAGGTTTTGTAGGCGAACCTGATTTTTTTAAATCAGTAACCGGAACACCCGAAGCGCAGTTAAGGGCATTAATAGCATCCGAGCCTTATTTAAGTGAGCGAATGAATGACATAGAATTTATTTTTGAGCCAAGGGTACTGGAATCATATTCGGTAAGCACCACAAAATTCTATGGCGATGGTTTTGTATTAACCGGAAATGTAACCGAGTTCCTTGATCCAGTATTCTCTTCAGGTGTTACGCTGGCAACAGTGTCAAGCCAGGTAGCCGCACACCTGGTAATAAAAGAACTGAATGGCGAAAAGGTGGATTGGGAAAAAGAATATACCGGAATAATGATGCAGGGTGTAAATACTTTCCGTTCTTATGTTATGGCCTGGTACGAGGGAACACTTGATAAGATCTTTTTTGCCGATAACCAGGTACCCGAAATTAAAAGCATGATATGCTCGGTGCTGGCCGGGTATGTTTGGGATACCAATAACCCTTATGTAAAAGATCATTCAACAGCATTGCATAAACTCGAAAAACTGATTATACTTAGAGATACACAGGCAGCTAATTCATAATAACCCGGCCGGAATTTTAATCAGACCGGAGCGAATTTTATATATTGAAAACAGAAAATTATATCACGGCAAGCTGCACCATAAGCAATAATATGGTGTGCAGGAACGGACAGCAGGTATTTGAAGAAAAAGGGCTGGGCCTGGCTGAATTCCTGGTAGCCGTTTACCGTTATCTGGATATGCAGTATCCAAAATTTCATAAAATGGATCACCTGAGTAAACTGGGGTGGCTGGCCAGTGAAATTTTATTGCAAAAGAGTTTTGATAAGGAAAAATATGCACCCGAAGACGTTGGCATTGTTTTATCCAATGCCCATGCAAGCCTGGATACCGATATCAGATATTATGAAACCACCCGAAACATGGCCAGCCCGGCACTGTTTGTATACACATTACCCAATATTGTCATTGGCGAGATCTCCATCAGGAACTTTTTTAAGGGAGAAAATGCTTTTTTTATTACTGAGGATTTTGATGCCGGATTTATCGAACAATATGTCAGCAACCTGATTAAAAATAATATCTTGCAGTGCTGTATTTGCGGCTGGGTAGATGTGCTCAATAATGACTATAAAGCAACTTTATTTTTAATAGAGAAATATAAAAGCACCAATTCAGTTAATTTTACATCAGATAATCTTATAAAAATACATCAATTACAACATGGATAAATTAATATCAGACCTGAAAGTACAGATCATTGCCCAGTTAAATCTGCAGGATACCAAACCTGAGGATATCGGAGATGACCAGCCCCTGTTTATTGAGGGCCTTGGCCTGGATTCGATCGATGCACTGGAATTGATCGTTTTGTTGCAGCAGCAGTATAAGATCAAATTATCCAATGCAGATGACGGCCCTAAGGTTTTTAAAACAGTCAGGACCATGGCTGAATATATAACTGCTCATCAACCCCAGAATGCATAAGCACAGTGAACTCGTTTTTATAGCCGGTACCGGTATTATTTCGGCAATAGGCAACAATGCAGAGGAATGCCTGCATGCATTGCAAAACGGCCGGGAAGGGATGGGTGAGATGCATTACCTGAATTCGGTACACCACCACAGGTTACCGGTTGCCGAAGTGAAGATGAATAATGAAGCACTTGCAAAACTTGCAGGGTTGCCCCAAATTAAAAGCCGTACTGCATTATTAAGTTTGGTTGCAGCTAAGGAAGCGATGCACAAATCCGGTATTGAAAATATAACAGGGTTGCGTAAAGGATTTGTTTCTGCCAATTCAGTTGGTGGCATGGATAAAACAGAGAACTTCTTCACCAAATTTTTACCCGATAACAGTAAAGGAAAATTGCGCGATGTTATTAACCACGAATGTGGCAGTGTAACAGAACTGGTTGCCGATGCATTGGGTATTAAAGATTATATTACCACCATCAGCACAGCCTGTTCATCATCTGCCAATGCTATTTTTCTGGGTGCAAGGCTTATCAGAAATAATGTAGTTGATGTGGTTGTTGCCGGAGGTACCGATTCCCTAACAAAATTTACTTTGAATGGTTTTAACACCCTGATGATTGTTGATGAACAATTATGCCAGCCCTTTGATGAAAACCGTCGGGGCCTCAATCTTGGAGAAGGTGCCGGTTATGTGGTTTTGGTTTCGGAAAAAGTTGCCCTGTCATTAAAAAATAAGCCAGGTATTGTTTTAAGCGGCTATTGCAATGCCAATGATGCCTACCATCAAACAGCGTCATCTCCGGATGGAACAGGATCTTACCTGGCCATGAGCGGAGCATTACAAAAAGCCGGATTAAAGCCTGAAGACATTGATTACATCAACCTGCATGGAACAGGCACCCAGAATAATGATATTGCCGAAGGAACGGCGATTAAACGGTTATTTGAACCACATTATCCGAAAATGAGTTCAACCAAAACATTTACCGGCCATACGTTGGGTGCCAGCGGTGGAATTGAAGCGGTATTTTCAGTAATGGCATTGCAACACGGGTTAATTTTTCCCAACCTGCGTTTACAAACACCCATGGTTGATCTGCCATTTGTACCGGAAAGAGCATTGTTAACAAATGTGGAAGTGAAACATGTGCTTTCCAATTCATTTGGGTTTGGGGGTAATTGTTCATCATTGATTTTTTCGAAGGTTGATTAAAAGGGTAATGCAATAAATTAAAAAGCTGTCAGGTTGAGCCTGTCGAAACCGGAATGCTTTTGTGAGAAATCCGCCTTCGACATCCGCCATCTGGCGGAGACAACTCAAAATTTAAAGATTTAACGAATAAAATGTACATCAGGGCAACAGGAAATATCTCTCCGCAAAAAACCTTTGGCCACCAGCCATTGGCGGATGCTGTAGCATATACCGGAAACCGCCTTGCCTGTATTGAACCAGACTATAAAGACTTTATTGACCCCAAACAGATCAGGCGTATGAGCCGCATCATACGCATGGGTGTAGCCGCGGCTATGGAATGCCTGCAGGAAGCGGCCGTTACCATGCCCGATGCGATTGTTACCGGCACAGCTTATGGCTGCCTGGAAGACACCAATTCTTTTTTAAGTAAAATGGTAGAGTTTAATGAAGAACTGCTTACACCAACTTCTTTCATACAATCCACACACAATACCATTGGCGCACAAATTGGATTGATGCTTAAATGCAACAATTACAACAACGCATTTGTACACCGGGGCTTTTCTTTTGAAAGCGCTTTATTGGATGGCATGATGCTGCTGAAAGAAAATGATGCCGCTAATGTGCTGGTGGGTGCCATTGATGAAATAACCAATACAAGCCATAACATTTTAAACAGGCTGGGTTTGTATAAACAAGGCGCTGTTTCAAGCCTGGATATTTATAAAACAAATACAAAGGGAACCATTGCCGGCGAAGGCGCTGCTTTTTTCTTACTCGCCAATGAACCATCAGCAACTGATTATGCAAAGCTGGATGGCTTACATACTTTTTATAAGCCTGAAGGAATTGCAGAAATTGAAAAACAGATCACTTCTTTTTTAGAAAGGCATTCTGTAAGTATAAATGATATTGATCTGATCATCACCGGAAAAAACGGCGATGCAGGCGAAGACAAAATTTATGAGCAGCTTGATCAAACTGTCTTCAAGGCCAAAAAAACAGTGAATTATAAACACCTGTGCGGTGAATACCCCACAGCTGCAGCTTTTGCCATGTGGCTGGCAGTTGTTACTGTAAGATCCGGCAAAGTGCCTGCCGCATTAAATTACACGGATTCAGCAGATACAAAGATCAACAGGGTTTTAATTTATAATCATTACCAGGGCACACATCATTCTTTATCTTTGCTGTCGGCATGTTAAATTTCCGCAACACAAATATTTTTTTTATTGCACTGCTGGCCATTTTAATTGGCGTACATGTTCAATATGGATTGTCCATCTTTGCTTATTGCCTGTTGCTTATTGCTTATTCTCTTATTCTATTCCGGGGTTGTTATTACATAGGCTCCAATTTCTTTATTAATATTGTTTGCAGGGCCCATACAGATAAAAAAGTAATTGCCATCAGCTTTGATGACGGCCCTGCTGAAAATTATACCCGGGAAATTCTGGCTATTCTGAAAAGTGAAAATATAAAGGCAGCTTTTTTTTGCATCGGCAACCGTATTGCCGGTAATGAAACCCTGTTAAAACAGATACATGCCGATGGACATATTATTGGCAACCACAGCTACTCCCATCATTTTTGGTTTGATATGTACTCAGCTAAAAAAATGCAGGAAGACCTGCAACAAATGGACGTGGAAATGGGAAAAGTTACCGGACTTAAACCAAAATTATTCAGGCCGCCCTATGGCGTTACCAACCCCAATTTGGCAAAAGCAATTAAAAATGGCGGCTATACACCGGTTGGCTGGAGCGTAAGATCGATGGATACGGTGATAAAAGATGAAAAGAAATTATTAGAGAAGATCAGTAAGGGTATTAAACCCGGTGCGGTCTTTCTTTTTCATGATACCAGTATGATCACGGTGGCCGTTTTAGCAAAGTTTATACAAGAAGTTAAAAAAAGAGGATACAACATCATCTCGCTTGATAAATTGTTAGCTTTGCAACCCTATGCGTAAATTAATATTTATATTTTCTTTGCTTACATTGGTAATAACCGCCGATGCACAGTCCACGGGACCTGGTGGGTATGCCGGTTATACCCCTGTTTCCGACCTGGTAAAATTCAAATCAGCATTTACTGCTGCTGCATTAAAAACCACTTCCATAAAATCTGATTTTGTGCAGGATAAGAATATGAGTATGCTCTCAGAAAAAATTACTTCCAAAGGAAATTTCTGGTTCAAAAAAGACAACCGGGTGCGGATGGAGTATACCCAGCCTTTTAAATACCTGATGATCCTGAATAAGGATAAAGCATACGTTAAGGACGGAGCAAAGGAAACCAGGGTGTCAACCAGGTCTAATAAAATGTTTCAGCAGATCAATAAAATAATGATCGACTGTATGCAGGGCACTATGCTGGATAATACCGATTTTAAAACCCGTGTGTTTGAAAATAAAGCCAGTGCATTGGTTGAACTGTCTCCGGTTACAAAGAGCATGAAAGAGATGTTTAAATCCATTAATGTAGTTGTTGATAAAAAAGATTTTTCTGTTACAAGCATTCAAATGCTTGAGCTTTCGGGCGATAATACCATCATGCGTTTTACCAATAAAGAACTGAATGCATCTATTCCGGATACCTTATTTGATATTAAGTAGCTCGCTGCTTATCATGCTGAGCTGCTCCCCGGTTCATCAGCAAATGCAATCCGCTCCCGATAGCTATCGCGGAGCGGATGTGAATGTGCTGCAAAAATTTAAGCCGTCTTTTACTGTTGCCTTATACAATACCACGGTTGATGTGATGGGTAATCATTTAAGCGGATTGCTGCTTATTAAAAAAATGCCCGACAGTAGCACCCGCATGGTTTTCAGCAACGAAATGGGACTTGGTTTCTTTGATTTTGAATTTAAGCCTGATGGAGAATTCAAAGTGTATTCCATCATGAAGAAGCTGAACAAAAAATCGGTTATAAAAACATTGCAGCACGATTTTGAACTGGTATTGATGAATAACCTGGATAATTCCAAAGCTGTTGTAAAGACCAAAGATGGGCTGACTTATTTTATTTTTCCGCAAAGCAAGGGCTTTAATTATTATATTACAAACCAATTGGGCGATGAGCTGCTGCGGATGGAACGGGCATCCAATAAAAAAACGATAGTGGAAGCTGTTATGAAAAATTATAACGGGGGCATACCGGATACTATTGGCATATCGCACAAAACATTTGAATTTAACATTGGCTTAAAAAGAATAGAGAGATAATGCTGCTTGGTGTCTGGCCACTAAGCAGTGTCTTTATTAATGAGATAACAAGAAACTCGGCCTGCTTTTAAAATTTTGAAGTATTTGTAGTGGCCTGACACCTAAAAAAAACAGAAAGAAAATGCTGCTAAACGATTTTTTTACAATCAATGAAACCGTAAAATCGGATACGGAGATCTGGGCTGAACTGCTCATTCACAGCAATCATAAAATATTTGAAGGGCATTTTCCTAACCAGCCGGTAGTTCCGGGTGTTTGTATGATGCAGATGATAAAGGAAATAGTGGAGCAGGTCATTGGTAAAGAAACCAACCTAACCCAGGCAGCTGACATGAAGTTTCTGGCCGTGATCAATCCGCTTGAAAATAACCTGATACAGGCATCTATAAAATATGCTGCAGATGAAACCGGTGCAATCAATGTGGTGGCTTCACTTTTTAAGGATGAGCTGGTGCATTTTAAGTTTAAGGGGCAGTTTGAGGTGCCTGGCCAATAATCTGTATCTTTTTATGTATATCTCAGCCTTCGGTTTAATGCTCACCTCTTTTTATAACCAAAATTTTGTATCCACCACCAGTGTGTTCCTTTAAATTTTTCAATGTGGCAGCCAATATGTGTCCATTGGGGGTTTAACAGGTTGTACCGGTGGCCATAGCCGGGGATCCCGGCATCTACCAGTAACTGGATCACCATGTCACGGGGTGTGGAGGAAGCATGACCATAACGACCGCCTATATTTTCATTGCCAAAGCCCATGGATGGGGAAAAGGATATGATCCTGTCCCAGGGCAAAGACCCATCGCTGCCGGTGTGCATCAGTTTCCAGTTATGTACCTGCTGGTCTGCTGCATGTTTTTTAGCAGCGAGGTAAATACCCCTGTCGGGTAAGAGGACAGACAGTTTTTTTAAATTTTTCAGATCATTTATCAATGTGGTCAGGGCCTTTACATTTTCTTCGTTGGTATAATGCCAGGTAGTGTCAATGCTTGCCTGGTTTTTCCCGTTTGCAGTTGTATTGCTGAAGGTAAGGCTGTAATTCTTTTCGCCTTTACCGCTTACTTTAAGTTGCTGCTGCGATTCTTTCAGCAGGGGCAGCAGGTATTGCAGGTAGCATGTGGGATTGTTTCTTACCCGGTTGATCTCGTAGATCATTTCCCTTTCTGCTGCGGTCATGTAAAAACTGCTTATAGCAGTATTCAATGCTTTTTCGGGCTGTATTCGCGTATGCTTTGTTTGTGCTATTGCATTCAGCGAACAGGTAATTGCGAAAATGAAAATGAATTTATACATTATTTAATTGAACGTAAAAACGGATCTGCCTGCTGCGAATTGTATAAATTCTGCATTTTAAGATAACAATAACAGTTATGCACAGGGGTGGAAGATAAGGGTATCGTGTACCGGGATTGTGGTCACAACTTTAGGGTATAAAAAGATGCAGGCTCCGGGTAAACTGTTACTGTGATTTTCACTGTTTATTGTTTGTATCAACAATAACTCCTTCCTGCTCCGTTTTTTCCTTCATCAGCCAATTGATCAGATCCAGTGCAGGTCCCGTCATAAATGTAGTAACCAGTGCCATCAACACCATCATGGCAAATATTTCGGGAGATAGAATACCTAAATCGTAACCAATATTTAGAACGATCAGTTGCATCAGTCCGCGGGTGTTCATTAACACACCAATGGATAGACTGTCTTTCCAGCTTTGTCCTACAACTTTTGCAGCAATACTAATACCACCTAATTTACCGCCTACCGCAACTAATAATAACCACCCGAAAGTTATCCATAAATGTGTCTGGTTTAATAAGCCTATCTGAGTCTTTAAACCGGTAACTACAAAAAATAATGGTAATAACAGTATAAGGCTTACATCTTCAATTTTATCAACAACAATTTTTCGGAAGCTGAAACTGGATGGCATAATAACGCCTGCAATGAATGCGCCAAACAAAGCATTTATACCAATTACTGAAGTAATGTAAGAAGATACAATCAGCAATAGAAACAACAGTGCAATGATGGCTGTTCTTTTTGTCTCCTTATGATTATAAAGATCTTCCAGCCTTTGCAACGCAGGTCTGATTACTATAAACATAACTGCCAGATAGGTAATGGCAAGGCCGATGGTATACAGGGCGCTTACCGAAGAACCAGATTTTACCAGCGCAATAACGGCTGCCAGTATACACCAGGCAGTTAGGTCATCGGTAGCTGCACATGTGAGTGCAGTTACACCCAGCTTTGTCCGGGTAAGCCCTCTTTCCTTAAGGATACGGGCAAGTACCGGAAAAGCTGTAATACTCATGGTGATACCCATAAACAAGGCGAAGGACAGAAAAGAAATATTTGCCGGAGCAAATTCAGTATAAATAAACCAGGAAATACCCATACCCAGCGTAAATGGTATAATGATACCGGCATGGCTCATGATAATTGCACTATAAGCCTGTTTGGTAATTGTTTTTAGATCCAGCTCCATGCCAATAATAAACATAAAAAGGATAAGCCCGATATGGCTTAAAAAATTAAGTGTTCCCAATGAAGTTGCCGGAAAAAGAAAACCATTTACCTCTGGAAAAAACAAACCTAAAATAGAAGGGCCTAAAACAATACCGGCTACAATTTCGCCTATAACAGCAGGTTGTCTTATTTTTTTAAACAGGTAACCAAAAAGTCGTGCACAGGCAATGATAATGATGATCTGCAAAAGTAATACAGCCAGCGGGTCGGTAAGGCCGTTTTTAAGAGAATCGGTAAACACACCGAAACTGCTGTTGTTACCGTTAACTTTTTCGGCTTGTAATTGCTGTGCTGTAATTGCAGGGTTTTGTAAATTGCTACCCTGCTTTGCTATCCAGTAAATGGCAAAACCCAGCCCGGCAACAATTACAATATAAAAAACAGTGCTCCACCTTCTTTTCATGTGCTATAATTATTAACCAGGTTAAAATATTCTGAAATTAATAAAACCAATAAACAGATTATCGTTACTAAGGTTTTGAAACCAAAGTAAAACTATGCTGTAAGCCTTTAAAATTATTATACAGTAAAATATTTTTGTAACTGGTTTTAGCTGTTTTCTTTTTAAACATGTGTTCGGGAACGGTCTGCTGCAAAAAGGCACAGGCATACCAAAGGCCCAGGGCAGATGCTGTTGGAAAATCACCGGTCATATGTTTGTAACGCACAATGGCAGGTTCATCGGCAAACAGGGTTTCGCAGGCCCTGTAAAAGGGTAAAGTACGGTTGTCGCCATTTTCGCCGGATAGAAAAAGATCAACTGCTGATCCTGCAGCCAGGTTCTGCTGTAAAAATATTTTTAATTGCTGTTTCACCAATTCAATATCTGTGCTATGTATGGTTGAAATCGCTTTAAGCTTAGCAGTGGAATCTGCGGCTTCTGTATTTACAACAAACATAGCTGCCCCTTCGCCCACTATATAACCGGGGCTGTCTGATTCATATAAAAATTTATTGGAGATATCTTCTTCTTTATAAGTACCTGCCAGTGTTTCAATATTGTAGTGAAAAGTAGAGATCTCATCAACCCCGCCAAGCAGATAACTGTATGATGGATTTGTGTTGAGCTGCATGATTGCATCAAGTACTGCATTTTCAAAAGCAAGGCCGGCATGTACATGCGTTACATTGTACCCTTTGTTTTTTGTAATTAAGCCTAACTGCCCGGCAATTACATTTCCGGTGCTTTGTACAAAATTTCCGGGCGTAAGCTGGCCTTCTTCATATTGAACGATCTGGTTTAAAAATTTTACACATTCTTCCATTCCTGCATTTGCTGTGCCCATAATAATTCCGTCAACAGCATCTGACTCATTCATTAAGGGCAATGCAGCGCCAACACCCATTCTTATTGATTTGCCCATTCTGCGTAAAATGCCCGGAGGAATTTTTTCGTAAGAAGGCTCAACGGCCTGTAATTTTTTATCAGCCGGTTTATTTATCAGTTCAATATTGTTTTGCAACAGGTTCTGTTGTACTGATATGCAATATGTTTGATGGATATACATCATGCCTCAGACTTTTGAAAAGATAAGTGATGAACAACTGCCGCCAAAACCAAAAGAGTTACTCATAACATGGTTAACCGGCATTTTTGTGTACGACTGAACCGGAATTAATCCGGTTGAAGGAATTGCGTTTTTAAAATGCAGGTTTTGATAAACCTCCTGATGGATCAAACTTAAAATACTGTACACGGCTTCAATGGCACCTGATGCACCCAGCGTGTGGCCTATATTTCCTTTGGAAGATGCGAATGCCGGAGGATTATCAAACAAACGCATCATAGCCCTGCTTTCTACTTCATCATTGTTTTCGGTACCGGTTCCGTGTGCATTGATAAAATCAATTTTATCAGCCGAAAGATTTGCAATATTTAATGCACCCTGCATCGAAAGAAAGGGACCATCTCCTTCATCGGATAATGAAGAAGGATGGTATGCATCATTTGCATTGCTGTAACCGGTTAATGCTGCATACACTTTCCGGCCTTTAATATCTTCTTCTTTTTCTAAAATTAAAAAGGCTGCGCCTTCTCCCAGGTTCAGTCCTTTCCGGCCCTCATCAAAAGGAGTACAAAATTCGTCCGATAAAATATGTAAAGCATTAAAACCATTGATGGTGAATTTTGCCAGGCTGTCGGTGCCGCCTACAATGGCTCTTTTTGCATAACCATTTTTCATCAGCATAGCGCCATACATAATGGCATTGGCCGAAGAAGAGCAAGCAGTATTGATGGTATTGACAACACCATTTATTTTAAAATGTTTTTGCAGATATAAATTAACAGAAGCACAATCGTAAGAAGATAAATAATCTGAGCCGTCTGTTATTTTATTGGCATCATTGTACAACTCATCTGTTAAGCACATGCCGCCTACCGTGTTTGCGCCAATCAAGGCGGTGTCAAATGCCTGTATTTCTTCAGTAGTTATTCCGCAATCAGCAATAGCTTCATTTAATGCATGTAAGGCAAGCAGGGTTGTACGGGTAACGCCCGGTTCGGTCACCTGTAATTTTTTCTGTAAATCTGCCGTGCTTATTTGTACCTGTCCAAAGGGCAACAGGCCGGCATATTTAGTTGGGAAAAGATCCAATGCCTTACTTACGCCGCAGGTGGCATCTTTAAGGGATTGGTGGTTTTCGGCTACAGAATTTCCTATAGCACTTATAACGCCCATGCCGGTTATGAAAATTCTGCTCAATATTGTAGGGGTGTCAGCCTGAGCCTGCCTTTGTCGGCAGACAGGCTTGTCGAAGGCGGGTTGGTTGATGATAGCACCGTCTTCGACAAGCTCAGACTGACAGCTTTTTTATTTTTAGAAATTATTTTGTACGATGCTTTTCAATATAAGCAGCCATGGTATTAATATTTGTAAGCACCTTACGGCCTTCTTTCGGGTCTTTAATATCAATACCGTATTCTCTGCCCAACAGTACGATCAGCTCTATGGAATCTATGGAATCCAGTCCCAGACCTTCTCCAAACAGCGGTTCATCATCTTTTATATCTTCGGGTTTAACCGAGATCAGGTTCAGGAATTCGATTATTTGTTTTTTTAACTGCTCTTTTAGTTCGGTTGTTTCCATAAATGATTCAAATGAGATTTTTTCTTTTTAACCCGTACAAGGTAATTAACTGTATTGCACAGGTGATGCCCAGTAAAGGTATTATATTTAAAACAACATCTTTTAGTTTTCCTCCTTCCAAAAATAAACCATAATAGGCTTCCAAACACCAGTGCAAAGGCGACAGCTTCATGACAAACTGAAAAGATTCGGGCATGGCAAAACTGGGCACCAGCAAACCGCCTACAGCCGCCATTAATACAATAGATACGGCACCAATGCCATTGGCCTGTTCCTGTGTTTTTGCAAAAACGCCGATCATGATGGCATAGCTTACCGCACACCAGCCGCAAATAAGGGTAACGATCACCACCCCGGTAATATCGGCCGGTAAATTTAATTTAGGTAAACCCATAAAAGGGAAAAGCCAGATGCCCAAAGAAAAAACAACAGCTGCCTGAATACAGGTTATGAACAGATAGGAAAGTTGTTTGGAAATTAAGGCCACCAAATAATTGGTGGGCAATGTTTTTAAACGTACAAAACTGCCATTCAGTTTTTCCCTTACAACACTGCCGCCTAAAGAAATTACTATGAAGAACATGGCAAATACGGTCCAGGCAGGTACGTTGTGTTGTGAGGCATTGGGAATATTACGGCTTCCATCCCTGGATACCGGTATTTCAACAATACCAACCTGGTCGTTCATCAGGTCTTTTTCCAGTGAATCGGGAAGGGCTGTTTCATTGAGTGAAAAATACAGGCTTTTTAAAACCTCTTTGTTTTGTACCACCTGCAGGGCACTGCGTAATGCACCCTGTATGGAATGGCGAAAAGATTCCTGCAAAACCGGGTGATAAAGCAGGGTTATGGGTTGAATGGTTCCGCTGTCAGCCGGAATGGGGCTGTCGGTTTGCATACCAAAATTTTTCAACGCTTTTTTTGCAGTTGCATCAGCCTTTTGTTTTAGTTTTTGTGTAAAGTCTGATGGAATGATGATGGCAATAACCGCATCTTTTGCATGCATACTTCCCGAGATCTCTTTGTCGGTTACGTTGGCGGTAACCTGTTTAAGGCTGAACATGCCCACTTTTTCAATGGCGGTTTGCATTTGTTTACCTGCGTCGCCGGTATCCCTGTTGCAGATGAGCATGGGTACCGTGTTGGTATTCAGCATTTCGAATGTGCTGTTTTGCACCGCTGTAATTACAACAGCCAATACAATTGGCATTACAAACATAAACACCAGTCCCAACCGGTCACGGGTGAGGATGCGCAGGTCTTTTAATATGGTGCTCCAGAGTTTAAACATATGTGTAAATAAGGAATAAGAAAGTTGGAATAAGAAATAAGAAACGGCAGCAACTTTTAACGATCAACTGCGTTTTGAAATTTCTTATTTTACATTTCTTATTTCTCATTTCTTATTTGTCTTTCTAATTTCTATAAGATTTGCCGGTTAATTTAATGAACAGTCCTTCCAGCCCGTCTTCTTTATGATCTATTAAAAGCTGATTCAACGTATTGTGTGCAATAATTTTTCCGTCATCAATCAGTGCCACTTTATTGCAAAGGTCTTCTGCTTCACTGAGCTGGTGCGATGTATAAATAAGTGTGGTACCGGCTTCATTTAATTTTTTAAGATAGCTGATGATGGCATGGCGGGTGTGTACATCCACACCAACAGTGGGTTCATCTAAAAATAAAATACGTGGATTATGAATTACACCAATAGCCAGGTTAACCCTGCGTTTCATTCCGCCAGAGAACTGTTCAACTTTTTTATTGCGAACATCGGCAAGACCAAGCACTTCCAGGAGCTCGGCTGTTTTATGTTTGATCTCATTTTTTTTCAAACCCGACCAGGCACCAAAAAAAGCCAGGTTTTCGGCAGGGCTTAGTTCCTGGTAAAAAGAAAAATCCTGTGGCACAAATCCAAAAAGTTTGTTGACTGATTTTTTGTGATGGGCAATTTCGTGGCCAAGTAACTGTATGCTTCCCTGGCTGAATTGCAGCAAACCGGTCATGCAATTCATGAGTGTGGTCTTTCCTGCACCGTTGGGGCCAAACAAACCAAAGCGTTCGCCTTCCAGTACTTCTAAATTTAAATTAGTAAAGCAGGAGGCAGATTGCCGTGGATAGGAAAATCCCAGGTTATTTATACGCACAGCTGCATTGCTCATGTATTCCATTTTATTTTGCCCAATGCTTTAAATGCCTTTTTTTCAATTTCCGAAATTTCGATCAGGTAATCTCCCATCACATCATAATCGGCCTGGCTGCCAATACGGCCTTTATAAATACCGGCGGCCTGCACGGCAGCAGTGCGCCATTTATCGCCGGCTTCTGTAAATATTTTTGATATATCAAGCAGCTCGTCTTTCGGAACATATGCGTGTGCTTCCTGCAAAAATGCAGCATAAATATAACGGAAGCCACCGCCACCTGTGCCGATCTCTTCCTGCATACGCACCAGTTGCGCTAAATACAAACCGGCTTTTTCATCGCCCAGTTTAGCTTTCCATTTCTTTATTTTTTGTCCGGTGCCGGCTATACCTTTTACACCGGCAATATTACCCGGTATGCGCAGCATGTGGTTTACATTTCTTTTAATGCCTTTAATAATGGCCTTTGCCATCTGCTCATCGGTAACAATCTTTTTTTCTTTGGGATAATATATCTGGCCATGTGGTGCAAAAGCACCTTTTGCAAAACGTACCCTCTCCAGTTCAAAAGAAGTTAATGATGTAGGTGTTTCCATTACCGGGTCGCTGATAAGATACCTGTCTTCTTCCTTTCCAAAAACAATCATATTGTGCGCATTGAAATGGAAGCGGTATTCTTTAGGAAAATAAGTAAGGTAATACACGCCCACCTGTGCACCAGCGGGTTGCCCTTTAGCCAGGCAGTCGTCTAAATATTTTTTTCCGGTTTCCCGGGAGGAGAATTTTTTTCTGAAAACCGGTATGCCAAGGGCATTGCAGGTTCTTTTAAAGATAAGGCCCGGCATGGTACGGAAAGCAATGGCAGGGCCGTTATTAATTACCAGAAAAGGAAGTTGTACATAAAATAAACCCGAACCAATGCCAAAAGCAAGCGGCTCCGTTAACTTTGTGGCGCCGGCACTTCTTAATAAATTTGTAGTAACGCCGTTTTCGCAATGCGCTGCCTGTAAATGTTCAAATTCAGTTGTCATGCACATTCATGGTTTTAAGCTCCTCCACACTTACATTAAATGCATCGGCGTATTTCTGTAATTTTTGTTCAGATAACTTATTAAATGCAGCAGGTTTTAAATGGCTTTTAATGGTCCATTTCCAAAACCCGGTATAAGCCGCCAGTATGCCCATATCCATCAACCTCAATTCAAGAAAATATAAGATGGGGCTGGCTTCATTATTCAATACTTTCAGGCGTGCTGCTTCAATGCGTTTTTCAATATCTTCCCAGGCAAGGTCAAGGGCCTTTGTTTTTACCTCCCAGCCGGTACTAAGCCCGCTTGAATATTTACCCGAACTGTCAACAGCATATACCACTTCTTTGGTTAATTTGTTGAGGGCGCCGTCGTCCTGGGGAATTTCTTCTTTTTTCATTTTAGAAAGCTTTTGGTTATTGGCCGTTAGCTATTAGCTAAAAGTCCAAAGGATCCTTCGGGCTAAAGGCTAATAGCTTTCCCGTCAGCAAACTGTAAGTAAACTATACATATACGAGAAACGTGAACTTTCCGGTACCAGCAGAAATATTTTATCTCCGGCCTTAAGCTTGCCACTGTGAAATAATTCGTTTACCATAAAATAAACGGATGCAGCACCTACATTGCCCACCTCGCTCAGGTTTACAAACCATTTATCGTACATGATGCCTGTTCCGTTTGCGATCAGTTGCTGGTATATTTTGTCTTTAAAAAAATTACTCGACATATGTGGCAGAAAATAATCGATCTCCTCAGATTTAACCCCGTGCTTGGCCAATGAAGCACTAACACCATAACCCCCATACAGCACAATATTCTTGCTTAACAGTTTTACATCCTGTTTAATACTCATGATGGATTGTTCTGCTAATTCCTGCGGGGTATAATCCTGGTAACTTTTTAATGTACCGTCTTTCAGTTTTTCGCATCCCTGGTACATGCAGGGTTCAAGTTCGTTTGCGTAAGAAAAGCCTTCTATCCATTCTACCTTTAAGCTTAAGCCTGTTTCATTTTTTTTATTGGAGAGGTGGAATGCTGCTGCACCGTCGGATAACATCCACCTTAAAAATTCCTTTTCAAAACCAATATAAGGGTCATCAACGAGTTCCTTTAATCTTTTCGCCTCGTCTTCAAAATTGGCTGAAACCAGGGAAACAGAAAATCTTTCGGAACCTGTGGCAACAGACTGTTGTACATCACCTGCTTTAGTGGCCAGGTAGGCATACTTGAACGCATGCATACCCGCACAGCATACCCCGGATGGAGAAACTACCTCAACCGGATTGGTTTCGGGCAGGTATCCATGTACCATCACACCGTGCGAGGGCATCAACTGATCGGGAGTAGAGGTTCCTGTACTCAGCAGCTCAATATCTTTTATACCGCCCGGATTATTTTTAAATAAAGCCTTTACAGCTTCGGCGGTCATCTGCGCATTGGTATGTGTTGGTTTACCGGCTTTGGTGAGGGCATAAAACCTGTTTTTTATGCCGTTATTTCTGAGTACGATGGCCTTTGACCTTGAGGGGGTATCGTTAATGTATCCCAGGTAGTCTTCCATTTCATCGTTTGATACCGGATCATTTGGAAAAAAAGCAGCAGTGTTTGTAATGTAAACCTCGTTAAATGACATCTGTTCTAAGGGTTAATGTATGCCTGAATAAAGTTGTTTTTGTTTTTTTATACGTTCCGATAAAAAAGGCTTGAAGAAAATGAAATCAACAGTTAGTATTATCGGAGCCGCTATAAACAGTGCAATTAAAAGATAATATTTGAATGCAACAAGCCAGGCTGTCTTTTTTTTCTTTTTAGCTATGATGTTGGCCCATATTGCAAAAATTTTACTTGCCTTTGATTCGATGAACATTAAATTATATTTTACTTCTATTGCTTTTTGTTCAATCAGCTCATCCTGTAAACCATTCCACCCGATAGCTGTCGGGTTTGTACCGGTTAAATATTTTTGTACTGTTTTACCATAATCAGCTGTTTTTTTAATATCAGCCTCAGAAACACCCGGTGTTGGAAAAAGGCCCAGCCAACGCCCTTTCTTGCCTTTGAACATCCAGTAAAAAATAGTTATAAAACTGATCAGATTATGGTGCTTATCAAAAAGGGCGATACTGCCCACCAGTTTTGCATCGGCATCTTTCAGTATTTTTTTTATTCTTTGCATGGCGCTAATCCACATGTTGCGGGCACCGGTGATGGTAATTACGGGAGTATCTTTTAAAACTGCTTTTACTTCGGGACTTTGTAAAATTGAATTCACCGGAATACTTGGAGAAAGGAACCAGGCCTGGTAACCCAGTATGATCAGGTCGTATTGCTTTTCCTTAAGTTGGAAAGGTTTTAACCCGGTTGGTACGCCTAACACACAATCGGGCATAACCGAAAAAAAGGCCTTGCCTGTCCAGGGAAACGGATAATCATCGGCAACATATACCCGAACCATTTCAACCGTATTTCCTGCTTCAGCCAATGGTGCAGTAAAATTGTTGAGGATGTCTTCCAGTTGCCCGGATTGGGTATAATAAATAACCAGGATCTTTTTACTCATGTACTGCAAATTAAGGCTAAAGCTGTTTTAAAACCTTCGATTTTTTACTGTAATCATGTATAGCCTGCTGCACTACCGGTGCAAGTGCTTTAAATTGTGAACGGATCACTGAAAGGTCAGTTTCTATATTGTTGCGGTACTCTACCATTTTGGGTGCATGTTCCTGTATGATGAGCCGCAAAAAATTATATTCAGCATTTTCCTTATCTTTTTTTATAGCGGCTTCCAGTTTCAGGCGGCCGGATTTAAAAAGGCTTAATTTTTCTTTGGCTTTGGTAACCAGGCCGGCTTTTTTCATCAGCAAAGCCCCTTCATAAGCTTCTTTTTCATTTATTGAAGAAGCTTTTATGATATTTAACTGGGTATTTATGGAATTCATGTCTGATGCAGCCATGGCTCCGTAAAAAGCACTTTTATCGAACGTGGTTTTATGTATGCCTGCGCAAAAGGTGCAGGCCGAAAACAAAAGAAGTAAATTAAATATTATCCTCATATTTATTGTAAGGTTCATTGGGCACAAAGATAATTTTTTTTACAGCCGCTCAGCTGAAATCAATTGCAATTAAACTGTTAAACGGCAGGCACCATGGTTTTAAGCATTTTTACCCTTGAACCGGTATTTTAAAAAGTAAAGTTGCTAAGGGGTTTTACCTGTTTGAACATAACGATAATAAATATCTGATTTCTTTTATTTTAAAACACAATAAACAGTTCAGTTAAAACGATTTATACGTAGATCCGGATTTATTTGCAGTACAGATCAACATTAAAAAGTAACAGGTAAAATAATCAAAATATCAGTACATAGAATACCTGTGTTGATATAATACATACTTGCATTAAAAACTATATTTCATCTACAGTTTTAAAGTTTTTATTGTTAGGCACGACAGGAAAAGAGACTCTGCATTCATGGCAGGGTCTTTTTATTTATAGTATGGCGATAGCTGCTGCAAACTGGCAAACCAATCCCACAGCAAGCCCCAGGTAAATTTCTGCAGGCGTATGTTTGCTTACCAGTAAACGGGAAGTGCAAGCCAGCCCGGTGATCAGCAAAGCGATGGATAATGGCCATGTCATTAACATGGTGTTGGTGTTCATGATTATGATAAAGATGCCCAGCATGCCCCCGCAACCAATGGCGTGCATACTTATTTTAGAAAAGATGTTGGCGATTAAAGCAATGGCTGTGGTAAGAAAAACACCGGTCATGAAAGAAGCCAGTATGGGCGTGATCTCAGGCTTATAATTAAAAAATACCCTGGCCATCCAGAAATAAAAGATCATATTGGCGAGGTAAGGACCGATCCTGTCCTGCTGTGTATGTAAAAAAACGGATTTTACAAATCCCAGTCCTTTCATTACCAGTAAAGCAAATGCAGGGAACAGTATGGTATTTACAAAAACCGACCTCATTATTTCAAATTTTGCGTAAAAGCTAAAACCGGAAAAATAGGAGGGATGATAATTTATTAAAAACCCAATTACATAAAAAGGGATAAACAACGGGTGAAATACAACGGAGAACAGCTGTGCAAAAAATCTTACGATAATATGCTGCTTTTGTTTAGAGCTATCAGTTAGCGGTTGTATTAAATCCAATTCTTTTGTCATAAATATTCTTTGCTCCTTCCCACAGGGGAGGTCTGGGGGCCTTATAATTCTTTTCTTAACCGGGCAACAGAAATATTCAGCTGTTCCCTGTATTTGGCAACGGTTCTTCGTGCAATGTTATAACCTTTTTCCTGCAACATTTCCGTTAATCTTTCATCGCTATACGGGTGTTTTTTATCTTCTGCTTCAATGATATCGCTTAGTATTTTTTTTACTTCCCGGGTGCTTACTTCTTCGCCGCTATCGGTTTGCAGGCTTTCGCTGAAGAAAAATTTAAGGCGGTAAGTGCCAAATTCTGTTTGTACAAATTTACTGTTGGCAACACGGCTTACAGTAGAAATATCGAGATTCGTTACTTCAGCAATATGTTTGAGTATCATTGGGCGTAGATCAGTTTCATCACCCGAAATAAAAAATGCATGCTGGTAATTCATGATGGCTTCCATGGTATTCAGCAGGGTATTGTGGCGCTGTTTTATGGCATCAATAAACCATTTGGCCGCATCAATTTTTTGTTTGATGAAAAGTACCGCTTCTTTCTGCCGCCTGTCTTTTTTACTGCCCCGGTCATATTCTTTAAGCATATCCCGGTATCCTTCGCTGATGCGGAGGTCGGGGGCATTTTTATTGTTCAGTGTTAATTCAAGCTTACCCGCATTGTTATAAATGAAAAAGTCGGGCACCACATAACTTTCGGCCCTGCCACTGTCGCCAACCGAGCCAGCGGGTTTGGGATTTAATTTAATGATCTGGTTTATCACTTCCCTCAACTGGTCATCGTTTAAATCAAACCCCCGCTGAATTTTTTCGTAATGTTTTTTAGTAAACTCGTCAAAGTACTTTTCAAGCACTTTTATGGCCATTTCCACATGTATTCCTTCATGCAACTTTCTTTCAAGTTGCAGCAATAAACATTCCTGCAGGTTACGTGCAGCAATGCCCGGCGGATCAAACTGCTGTATCTGCAACACCATCTCTGCAATTTCTTCTTCGGTGGTTGTAATGTTTTGCCTGAATGCCAGGTCATCCACAATGGCCGAAAACTCCCTTCGTAAATAACCATCATCATCAAGGTTACCGATGATCTGCAGGGCCACTTTTTTCTGGTGCTCATCAATGGTAAGCATATCCACCTGTTCAAGCATAAATTCATTAAAGCCCCTTTCCACTTTTATGGGTATTTCCTTTCCTTCATCAGGTTCCGGGTAATTGCTGTCTTTCAGTTTATAATCGCCTACTTCATCATCTCCATCGCTTACGTATTCACTGATGTCGATATTGTCATATTCATCCACGCTGCCGTCCATTTCTGTTTCTTCCGTATTGGTATCCGAAAATTCATCTTTGGCTTCATCATATTCGGTCTCGTGTCCGTCTTCGGCCTCTTCCAGTGCCGGGTTGTCTTCAATTTCTTCTTTTATGCGTTCTTCCAGCTGGGCAGTAGGTACCTGCAGCAATTTCATCAACTGAATCTGCTGTGGCGATAATTTCTGTAATTGTTTTTGATATAGTCCCTGACTTAAAGCCATCTGTTTAATTCCTTTAGGGTGTGTGCCTGCAGTTTAAAAAAAATGATCCCTGCTTTGCATTACCCCGTAAATTTACATAGATAAGGGCTAGTAAAATGTATAAAAAAGCTAAATTTTTATTTTTCTGCATGATTTTTGTGGCAAGTGGCGCTTTTTGTCAGCTTTATACTGAAAATGCGACTGCAGGCACAGATATCTTTCAAAAGAAATTGACCTACCGGGCCGTGGATGATATTGCGGGTAAAAATTATTTTCAGCAATCAAAAAGAAAGACGGGGCAAAAGCAGGTTACTCATGCAAAACCTGTTGTGTACATCGGTCCGCTTATACCTTCCATTATTGCGGCCGATTTTTATACCCGAAATTTTGGGTTTTTTTGTAAAAAAGAACTGCAGTTTGAGAAAAAAACAAAAGTTCCGTTAAGGGTCAGGTTGGGATCTTTATCCTATAATGATTACCTGGAAGGGAAACCCAATGCAGTAAATCCGTTTTAATTTTTTTGATTATGGGCTTATCCATTCATTACCGTGGGCAAATTCGTGATTATGTACTCATTGAAGATTTAATCAATGAATGTGAAGACATTTGTAAGAGTCTTCAATGGGATTATCATATCTGGAATAAAGTAAGCAGCTTCAATAATGATGCTCACATTCATAACCCTGATTTTATTAACTACACATTGGAAGATTTAAAAGGCATCAGTATTCTACCCAAAGCATGTGAACCTGTTGATCTTGCTTTTTTTCCATCTGGTAAATTATGTTCCACTATGAAATTGCGGGTTAATGATGCAGCAACCAACGATTTGATGGTTGAATACGTAAGCACTAAAACGCAGTATGCAGGCATAGATACGCATTTGACAGTGCTAAAACTGCTAGAATATTGCAAAGAAAAATATTTTTCTTTTTTTGAATTAAGTGATGAAGGAATGTATTGGGAAACAAAAGATATTGAAGTTTTGAAATCTCAATTTGCCAGGTATGATTTTATTGTGAACGCGGTAAGAAATGCCTTGAGTGATTTTAAAGCGTTACCCGGAGAAACACCGGAATCTCTGGCAGACAGGCTTGAAGAATTGTTAAAAAACAGATTCGGAAAGCAGGAATAAGAAACATATCATTTCCACGGAACTTGCAAAACGCACAGGTTATTATAAAGCTAATATTATGTTGCCTCTATAAGGCAAACGTTTAAGCCCCCACTTTTTGCCCACTCAGAACTTTCTGTATCACCCCAACCAACTGATCGCATTTATTTTTCAGTTGCTCATCTGTCCAGGCCAGGCTGATGGCGGTGGAAATGCAACGGCTCATAATGGCATCGCTTGCAGCAAAATCTTTGGTGGCATGATGCATAACTGCAGCCTTAAGATCGGGATGCAGGCTGTTTAGTGTTACTGCATTTTTCAGGTGGTCCCACTTGCTTATATAATGCCAGTTATTAACGAACCAGTAAAAATTTCCGGCTAAGCTATTTTGCGCTTTTAATTCAGCAACCACCCCCCTGGTGGCTTCTTCGGTGGGCAAAAACCAGCTTAAGAAGCTGCAGCTGTCGCCGCTTTCATCCGGTATTCTTCTAAAGCTGACTTCGGGTATCTGCGCCAGCGCATTTTTTAGTGCCGTATGATTTTTTTTCTGGATGGCTAAAAAAGTATCCAGCTTTTTTATCTGTGCCAAACCTACGGCAGCATGTAGTTCGCTGATGCGGAAATTGTAACCGATGAACGGATGCAGATCTGCTCCACGGTCAACGCCTTTGTGATCGTGACCATGATCGGTGTAACCATCACTTGCGATATACGCATCTTCACGGTTCGTCATCACCACACCGCCTTCGGCACAGGTAATGGTTTTTACAAAATCAAAACTAAAGGTTCCTGCATCGCCGATGGTACCCAGTTTTTTTCCTTTGTAAGTGCCGCCAATACTCTGGCAGGCATCTTCCAGTAAAATTAAATGATGTTCTTTGCAAATAGATTGTAATGCATCCATATCGGCCATACTGCCACACATATGTACGGGCATGATGCATTTTGTTTTTGAGGTAATGGCTTTACGTACTGCTTCCGGATCTAAAGTGAGCGTATCATCTACATCCACAAAAACCGGGATGGCGCCTACACTGATCACTGCCTCAAAACTGGCAACAAAGGTAAAAGAAGGCAGGATCACTTCATCGCCATAACCAATGCCCAGGGCACTCATGGCTGTGGTTAAAGCAGCCGTACCGCTGCTTACCAGTTGTGCATGTTTGCAGCCAAATGTATCGCAAACAGCTTCCTCCAGTTCTTTGGCTTTCCATATCCCTTTGCGGGGACCATCAAAGCCATAGCGCATAAGAATACCGGTTTCCAGTACATCATTTACTTCTTTAATTTCTTCTTTTCCAAAATGTTCATATCCGGGCATAAAAATGAATTGATAATTATTAAATGGATGACTGATCATGCTTTTAATTCAGTTGATCAATTATAATACAAAGGTAAAGTAAATTAGGGTTTGAGTCAAAGACTCAATACCATGGGGTTCCTCATCGGCGACAAATACACGAACGGATTATTTTATTTCCGGCGTTTTTGCCGGTTCTTTAAAATAATTCAGCCGCAAACTGTCGGCCCATCCATTTATATTTTTTTCAAAAGATTTACTGCTGAAAAAGATCATTCCCTGTACATTGGGCGTTTTGCGCAGGGCATCAATCTGGCGGGGTAATTGTGTAATGTCTTTCCAGAATGCATTACTGCCGGCCTTGTAAATTCCCAGTCCTATGTAACAGTTTTTACCATACGTATTTTTGCTCCACCAGTCTAAAACAGTTTGGTAAGGGGCTGCTTTTTGTTCAAACTCCCAATATATCTGAGGTGCCACATAATCAATCCATCCGTTTTTAAGCCACAATAAAATATCGGCATACAGGTCATCGTAGTTGGTTTGTCCGGCCCTGGTATTGCTTCCTCTTAACGAATCCTTTTCAATATTGCGCCATACGCCAAACGGCGAAATTCCAAACTGGCATTTGGGATTTTCTTTTTTTATTACCCTGGATAAGGATACAATTATTGAGTCAACATTGCTTCTGCGCCAGTCATCTTTTTTCATACCGTTCCCGTTTTTGCCAAAACTGGCATTATCCGGAAACTCTTTACCTGTGATGCGGTACGGATAAAAATAATCGTCGAAGTGAATGGCATCAACCGCATACCTGCTGACTACATCCTGTACTACATTGGTTACGTATTGTTGTGCCTCTTTAATGCCCGGATCGAAATATTTTTTATCGCCGTAGGTTAAAAACCATTCGGGATGAATATTGGTGATATGCGTTGCGGCTATGGACGACTTGTTGATATTGAATACGGCCCGGTATGGGTTCATCCATGCATGAAACTCCATGCCCCGTTTGTGGGTTTCGGCAATCATAAACTCCAGCGGGTCGTAATATGGTACAGGTGGTTGACCCTGTTTACCGGTCAGGTATTCGCTCCAAGGTTCGTACTGTGATGGGTAGAACGCATCGGTTACCGGGCGTATCTGCACGATCATGGCATTCATGCCGTTTCGCTGGTGCATATCGAGTAAGCGAATGAATTCTACTTTTTGAGAATCGGAATTGTGATTACCACGGGAGGGCCAGTCTATATTTTCAACTGTGGCAACCCATACGCCACGGAACTCCGGTTTAGCCTGGGCAGAAGCACCAATGGGCAATACGCTCCCGATAGCTATCGGGATGGCAATGAGCAATAAAGAAGAGAAAAGTTTCATGAAAATTTTTTGATTAATCAGATTGGCGGATCTTATCCAGTAATTTATTTAAATTTTTTGCTTCGGAATCAGAAAGGCTGCCTAAAATGGCATCCATGTCTTTTTCGTATTGATCAATTTTTTCCAAAAGGATTTTTCCTTTGGTGCTGATGCTTACATCTACAAGGCGTTTATCATCTTTACATACTGTTTTCTTTGCCAGGTCTTTTAAAACAAGCCGGTCAACTATGCGGCTGGTATCACTCATTTTATCCAGCATGCGTTCCCGTATCTGCAGGGTGGAAATGGGTTTTCCGGCGCCTCTTAAAATGCGCAGGATATTATATTGCTGGCCTGTTATACCTTCCCGGTCGAAAACCTTTTTCATTTTCTCGTTCATCCAGTTGTAGGTATAAATCAGATTGATTATCCCCTTTTGGTATTCATTGCGAAACGAACTTTGATTGATGTCTTTTTCTATACTCATAAATCATGATTGAATTACAGTCTGCAGTTTTTCAGGTTTCTTCGGCAGATCTGGTAAATTCATTGAAATAGATCTTTACAAGAATAATTACATAACTGATCAGCAACGGCCCAAAGATCAGTCCCATAAAGCCAAATAACTGCAGGCCAACGATCACACCACAAACAGTGATCATGGGATGAACATTGCCCAGTTTTTTTAATAAACCCAGCCGGGTTATATAATCAACATTGCCTGTTACAATTAAACTGTATAAGGCCAGCCAGGTTGCTGTGTAACCCTGGCCTGTTGAATACATATAAATTACCAGTGGTACCCAAACGATCATAGTGCCCACTAAAGGGAAAAAAGCCAGTACACCTGTAACAAAACCCCACATGCCCCAGTCTTTTACGCCAAATATCAGGTAACCGAGGGCAGCAAAAATACCCTGTACGATGCAGATGATCGGGATACCCAATGCGTTGGCTTTTACCATTAAAATGGTTTCATCTGACAATACATCTACATTTTTGGATTTTAGCGGGATGATACTGTGTAAATATTTTTCAACCTCCCGTCCGTTTACCAACAGGTAATAATAAATGAAATACAACATGATCAGGTTGGTTAACAGGTTGGCCGTGCTGTTGAGTAAACCCGGTATGATGGAAGATATCTTTGCTGCTATTGACTTGCTGTTCTCATCTGTTAAAATGGGCATTCCAAAAATTTCTTCCATTTTATCTGAAAAGATCTGCAGCCCCTGCATTACTTCCTGCTGATTGTGCAACAGTGAATTGATCTTTGGAGATACCATTATTACAGCAAGGGATATGGGGATAGAAAAAATGATCAATGTTATAAAGATCAACAACATGGCTGTTAAACCTTTTTTCCATTTTTTTTCGGTTGTTAGTTTTTGATACCATTTGCGGGTAAGTATATATAAGGTAATGGCGCCCAAAAACCCCGGTAAAAAAACATACATTTCCTTTAATAATAAACCTGCAAGGAGTATGATGATGAGCAGTAAAATTATTTGTCTCAGGCGGTTATTAAAAGATTGTACCATAAATAAGCAGGTATAAATTTGAAAATGTGAAAATATGCAAATTTGTGCTGTTTAATCTTTCCAAACAGAAACCCCTTCGCTGCAATTGGAGCAAATATCAATATTTTTTCTGCTCTTTATCAATTCGTTCCTGAACTGTTTGTAATTATCGTTAAACCATATTTCCTTGAACGAACGGGTTTTTAAATCACCCAGCTGGTGAGTGGCATCTTTATCAAAACAGCAGGGTACAACCAAACCATCCCAGGTAATTACATTGGCATGCTGCATTTTCCAGCAGCGGTTTGCCAGTTTATTTTTTGCCGAATAGGTGCCGTCTGTATTTTTTTTATAACGGCTGTATTTATCCATGGCAGGTATCAGGTTATTGGGGTCGGTTTTATATTCGTACACCTGTGCCGTTTTAAAGCGCACTTCATCAACGCCCACTTTTTTGGCCAGTTGTTTAATGTCTTCCACCTGGTGTTCATTTGGTTTTACCACCAAAAACTGAAAAAAAACAAAAGGGGTTTTGCTTTTTAATGCTTTTTTCCATTTCATGATGTTTGCTGCACCTTCCAGTACTTTTTCGAGGCTGCCGCCAACGCGGTATTGCTGATATACTTCCTGCGTGGTACCGTCAATGGAAATGATCAGCCGGTCAAGGCCGCTCTCCACCGTTTTTTTTGCCACTTCATCTGTTAGATAATGTGCGTTGGTAGATGTGGCGGTATAAATTTTTTTATCACTGGCATATTTTACCATTTCCAGAAAACCGGGGTTCAGGTAAGGCTCGCCCTGGAAATAAAAAATGAGGTATAGTAATTCCCTGTGAATTTCATCAATGGTGCGTTTAAAAAAATCGTTTTGCAGCATGCCCGTAGGCCGGCTGAACTGCCTGAGGCCGCTGGGGCATTCGGGACAACGCAGGTTGCAACTGGTGGTGGGTTCAAAAGAAATGGAAACCGGGTAACCCCATTGCACATGCCTGTTTATTAACCGGCTCATGTAAAAACTGCCCAATACCTTGCAGCCATTGATGAGGCGCCTGAAAGTAAGTTTGCTGATTAGATTTTTGCTATCGTTCCAGTTGAATCGGGGCATGGGCAAAGGTAAGCCGATTGGAAGTTAAATCAGAAGCCGGTATTATATTTAACTTATTTCAACATGCTGGTTGGGCTTAAATTATTTTTGTAATGCAGAAGTATTTAATTCTTCTGTCATCACCCCTTCTGCATTTTCAGTTTTAACCTTTGTTGGGGTAAACAATAATGTGTTATCTGTAAATTTTTCGTAATTGTGAAAGATCACATTCAGGGTAATAAAATTCATTACATACGACTGTGTTTCGGCAGGCAGGTATGCTTTAATATCCCAAAAACCGGGATCGGTTTTACCGCTCTTTTTCATGGCTTCCCAAACATTGCCTATACCACAATTATAACTGGCAACCATCAACAGCAGGTTGTTATCCAGGTTTCTGCTGCGGTCTTTTAAATAGCGGGCAGCCGCATAGGTTGATTTATTAAAATTCTTACGGTCGTCTTTTGGCGGAGCGGCTTTTTTTACCCTCGCTTTTGCAACAGGTGTCTTTTTTTCACCTTTTTTCTTGTCTTCTTTTTTTTGTTGCGCTACATATTTCAATCCATACTCTTTTGCAACCTCATCCATGATCTGCCAGTAACCAACAGCCCCGGCTTTTGATACAGCATTGCCATTAAATGCACTTTCCAGGGCCAGTAAAACCTTAAGCTCGTTTGGCAAATTATATTTCTTTAAAACAGCAGTTGCTTTTGGGAAAAACTTTTTGCTGCGGTTGTACATGCGGATGAGATAAGCCCTTCTGTTGTCTGAGAATTTTTCAATGTAGGCCAGCGTCTCTTTTTCATTGCCGGTCAGTACTTCCGGATAAACAACATTGGGCTCCAGGGTTATAAAACCTCCATTGCCTTTTGCAGCGGCGAGCAACTGTTTTTTAGAGGTATCCGGGTAAGGATCAGCTTTGGCCGAATTAAGCATTAAAGTAAAAAAAAGTATCCAAATTGCTTTGGATACCTTAACATGCGAATAAATTTGTTTGATCATGCTTATTTTCATTTTCCCCGTGGGTACAAACTCAAAAACGGGTTAATATCACAAACGTCAACCTGCAATTCGTTATTGCCCTTTCACAAAACTTTAAGAACTTTAAATTATATTAACATCCTCAAAAGCAAATAAACTTTTATATATGCGCATACTTTTTATTTTTTTAATGTTCAGCACATTACTGGTTAATGCGCAAACGCCGGCCGAATCCTGTAAACAGGTGGAAGCCATAGCCTTAATGGAACAGGCAGCACGCGAAAGAATTATTGCGGGTAATAATTCCATTGAATCAATAACAGCGGCCAGTAATAATTATGATGTAAAGTATTACCGCTGCGAATGGGAAGTGAACCCGGCAGTAAGATTTATTACCGGAAAAGTTACGGTCTACTTTATCATTACCGCTGCAACCAGTAATATTCAAATTGACCTGATGAATGCATTAACTGTTGACAGTGTTAAACAACGCAACATATCATTAGTAAGGCAACACACCAATAATACGCTTTCCTTTGACTTTCCGGCAAGCATCAATGCAGGAGTACTCGATTCTGTTTCTATCTATTATAAAGGTACGCCTCCAAATAACGGCTTTGGTTCTTTTGAAATTACTACCCATGCAGGCACACCGGTGATGTGGACGCTGAGTGAGCCGTATGGAAGCCGCGACTGGTGGCCCTGTAAGAACGGGCTGGATGATAAAGCAGATTCTGTTGATATTTTAATAACTACCCCGTCTCAATACAAAGCCGCATCAAATGGCATGTTACAAAATGAAACCCTGGTTGCCGGCGGCACAAAAAAAACAGCTTACTGGAAACACCGGTATCCCATTGCATCTTACCTGGTTTGTTTTGCAGTAACCAATTATACCGTGTTTAACAACAGCGTGCTGCTGGGAAACACCAATCTGCCGATGCAAACCTATTGCTATCCCGAAAGCCTGGTTGCTTTTCAGGCGGGTACACAAAATACACTTGATGCAATGCAGTATTTTCACAACAATTTTGGCGATTATCCTTTTATAAAGGAAAAATACGGGCATATACAGTTTAGCTGGGGTGGCGGAATGGAGCATCAGACCGCATCTTTTATGGTAAATCTTAATGAAAGCCTTGTTGCACATGAACTGGGCCATCAGTGGTTTGGCGATAAAGTAACCTGTGGCAGCTGGGAAGATATATGGTTGAATGAAGGCTTTGCCACATACCTGGCCGCAGTGTACCTCGAAAATAAATACCCGGCAAATACCCTTAATTCCAGAAGAAATGTGATCAATAATATTACTTCTGCAACCGGGGGCTCGGTTTGGATAGATGATACTACGAGTGTGGGCAGAATTTTTTCGGGCAGACTGAGTTACAACAAAGGCAGTTATCTTTTATATATGCTGCGCTGGAAACTGGGCGACCAGGTTTTTTTAAATGGAATAAGGCAATATATGAAGGACCCCAAACTGGCCTATGGCTTTGCCAAAACCGATGATTTAAAAAGAAACCTGGAACAGGTTAGCGGGCAAAACCTCACAGAGTTTTTTAAAGACTGGTTTAAAGGGCAGGGTTATCCATCTTACAATGTAGAATGGACACCAATTGGCAGTGAGTATGTAAACATAAAAATGAACCAGACCACATCGCATGCCTCTGTTGATTTTTTTGAATTACCCGTGGCACTTAAATTTAAAAATGCCACACAGGAAAAAACCATTGTAGTGGATAATAAAACCAATGGGGAAACCTTTTTCAGAAATATTGGCTTTATAGCAGATACGGTATTGATAGATCCGGAATATTGGCTGGTAAGCAAAAACAACAAGTCAGCTAAAGTGCCTGATGCTACGGCAGGGCAAAATGTAGTTCAGGCTTTTCCCAACCCCGTTGGTCATCATTTTTATATTTATATGCGTAAAATGCTTTCGGGCACGGCAAGTATAAATTTATACAATGCTTTAGGACAAAGGGTTTACACAAAAAATATTAACCTGGTTAACGGGTCCGAATATGTGGAAGTGCCTTCGCAATATCTTTCAAAAGGAGTTTATTTTCTGAAGATCAATGCCGGGGATTTCAAATTTGTAAAAAAACTGCTGAAATAATTTTTTAGGAAAATATTATCAGGTCATAAAAGCATTATTGGCTATTTTGTAACCCGTCTGCACATCAACCCTGCAATACCCAACCTTTGGCAAAAAGAAAGAAAAGGTTTTTTAAAATCATTTTGATTCCGTTGTTACTGCTGGCAGTAATGGCAATGGCTGTTTATTACATTTCGGAATACATCAACCGGCCAAAATTTGTGCGTTACCCCGCTTTTGGTATACCCCTGCCGGTAAATTATACCATACATGGTATTGATGTAAGCCGTTACCAGCGTAATATTGACTGGAAATCGGTGAAGGCCATGGAGGATAAAAATGTGAAGATCGGCTTTGCCTTTATAAAAGCAACCGAAGGCCTGGGAAGGGTTGATAACGGTTTCCGGAAAAACTGGTTTAAGGCCAAAGAGGCATTGGTGACCAGGGGTGCCTATCATTTTTTTATCAGCAGCAAAAGCGGTAAAGCACAGGCCGAAAATTTTATTGAAACGGTAAAGCTGTCTGATGGCGATCTGCCCCCGGTACTGGATATTGAAACGGCAAACGGAGCTTCAGCAGCCGATATCCGGCAAAGGGCCAAAGACTGGCTGCAGATGATTGAAAAGCATTATAAGGTAAAGCCCATCATCTATTCCAATATAGATTTTTACGAGAATTTTCTGGCTGGTACATTTGATGATTACCCTTTATGGGTTGCCCATTATTATGTACAGGATAAGCCAAGAATAAAACGCAGCTGGCTTATCTGGCAACACAACGAAAAAGGCCAGGTAAACGGTATTGATGCCTTTGTTGATTTTAATGTGTTTAACGGAGACAGTACTGCATTTAAAAAGCTACTGATAAAATAACAAACAGGCGCTATTTATATTAATTTTATATAACCACTCAAAACCATTGCAGGGCATATTGGCAATATCATTATGGAAGAAGAAACAAGGGCATTTCTGGTAAACGTACTCAATACGGTGGCCATTGTATTATTATGGATGATGGCCAATGTTTTTATTGGCATATACAAAGGCTATGCTTTTTTTGAAGATATGCCCGGATGGAAGAATTATGTGTATTATGTTTTCCTGGTGATCAGCTTTATTATACTTGTTATCCACCTCAAGCGTAAGTGGAAACTAAAAGTGTAAAAGCCACCTGCAATAACTTATTGATAAATGTGCCGCTCTTTATTTTAACTGCTGTGATCAGCTACGATCACCCATTTGTTTTTAACTTTTTTAAACAGCAAAGTAAAGTGCCCGCCCACATCACCAATGCTCCTGGTTAAATGCCACCTGCCTACTATAAAAAAATACATTACGGATAACCTTTTTACTTCCAGAATATCAAAATTCAGTTTACCCATAGCTGCTGTGTCGGGATATCCTTTTTTATAATTATTCAACGTGTTTTGCCAGCCATAAGTAACGCCGCTTTTGCCTACGAACATCAGCGAATCGCTTTGCCAGTATGTTTGCATGAATTTTTCCTTGTCACCTGTATTCCAGGCCAGCCGCTGCTCTTCAATCAGGTTGCGTATGATTTGTTCATCCCTGCCTGCCGCAGGGGCCGGATTGCTTTGTGCAATTGCAGCATTTAAAAAGGCCAGTGTAACAATGAAGGAGAAGAATATTTTTTTCATTTTTTCAGGTTGAATTGTAAATGTAAATAATTCAAAATTAACAGGCTATTCCCCAAAGATGCTTTGTTTAAATAAGGATCTGAGTTTAATGCTTGTGATGCGGAGAGGAGCATTTGCTGCGGTGGCAAAGCCGGTAATTGTAAAAATGAGCACTGATGATACATACAACTGCAACTAATAATAAAGGAATTTCGTATGCAGTAAAAAACTGTTTTAACACCAGAAAAATAAATCCGATAATGAAAATTAAAACCGGTACCAGGGAGCGGTGGTGTTTGATATAACCATGAAAAAGCGAATAAGAGCCTACCACAAATGCCAATACAATCATGCCCCACTCAAAAATCACATTATGAATGATGTTTACACCAAAAACCGGAAGTGTGCTCATCAGGATGGGCAATAAAGCACAATGAATTGCACAAAGTACAGATGTTCCAATGCCCAGGGTATCCCAGTTTAATTTAATATTCATAATAAGGCTGGCGGCAAAGATAAGATATTTGCAATAATGTTGCAAATGTTATCGGTTTGATAAAACTAACATGGTTAATCTGAACATACGTTAAACAGCATGGCCAAAACGCCCAAAGGGTTGTAAATTTGCAGAAATATTTAAGTATGCGTAAGCGGATTCTGATCTATGTAGGATTTTTTGTTGTGTTGCTGGGAGCGTTTTATTTGTTGTTGTTCCGGGATTATGATTTTTCAAAATCGTTTTTGATGGTAAGGAACGCCAATGTGGAGGATTTTTCATTTATAAACCAGGATGGAAAAAAAATTACCGAAAGAGATGTTGAAGGCAAGGTTTATGTAGCCGAATATTTTTTTACCACCTGCAAAGGCATTTGTCCTAAAATGAATGCAAATATGCGGCGTGTTTTTGATGCATTTAAAGACGAACCGGATTTTATGATCCTGTCGCATACCTGTATGCCTGAAACCGATTCCATACCACTTTTAAAAGCTTACGAAGATAAAATGATCAACGGAAAGCTTGTAAAAAATGCGGATGGCTCCTATAAAATTGTATACGATTCAACAACAAATAATCCACAGGGGCCGGTGGGCAAATTGGCCACAAACCCCAACTGGAATTTTGTAACAGGGGATAAAGCAGCACTGTATAAAATGGCCAGGCAGGGTTATGGTATAGACAATGGTAAGCCGGATACCACACAGTTAATGCAGGACCAGTTTATACATACCCAGTTTTTTGCTTTGGTGGACAAACAACGCAGGGTAAGGGGGATGGTTTATGACGGGCTTAATAATGATGAGGTTGATAAATTAATTACAGATATAAAAGGCCTGCTGAAAGAAAAGGTAACCACCAAACGTTTTATGAACGGATTTAGCAGCAACCCGGACTAGTGAGTGGTGAGCCGTAAGTCGTGAGAAAGTGCCTGCAATAAAATACAGACTGCTTCTTTGGCAGACTCCAGACTCACGACTGACCACTCACGAAACACGATTCCCGTTTTCATGAACATACTTTAATTTTATAACTGCAATGGAAACATTACTCGACATACTAAAGAAGAACCAGCTCAGCGTAACGGAGGGCAGAAAGAAAATTCTGGAACTGTTTTTAAACAGCCCGGGTGCACTGGCACATGCCGATATTGAAGAGAGCACCGATGCTTCATTTGACCGGGTTACCGTTTACAGAACCCTGCAAACCTTTGTAGAGAAGGGAATCATTCACAATATACCTACGACCGATAATTCAATTTTATACGCTTTGTGTAAAGACAATTGCGAAGCAGGCCACCACCACGATAACCATGTGCATTTTATCTGCGATGTTTGTGATAAAACAATTTGTATGGATCATGTGAGTATTCCCGAAGTAAGATTGCCCAAAGGGTTTACACAGAATCAAGTTGATTTAGTGATCAGTGGTGTTTGTGATCAGTGTAAGTAATTGCAGGTTGAGTCAAAGACTCAAGACTATTGCATCCTCGTCTGAGACGAGGACGAGTGAAGGATCATTTTAAAATCAAAACAATCAGCGTTCCATTTCATTTTTCACAAACTCCATCAACACTTTTATCTTATCCGGGCTAAAATCAAATTTCAATCCGGCAGTTTCAAATAACCGGGGCAGGGTTTTGGTACCGCCCAATGCAAGCGCATTACAATAATTATCCATTGCCAATTGCCTGTTTTCCTTGAATTGCATCCATATTCCAATGGCACCCAGTTGTGCAATGCCATATTCAATATAATAAAAAGGCACTTCAAATAAATGCAACTGGCGCTGCCAGTTATTGCTGCGGTAGCTTTCCAGCCCGCTGTAATCAATTACATCATCCTGGAACTCTTTCAGTATTTCATTCCAGGTAGCGGTACGTTCTTCATGGGTATGCACAGGATGTTCGTATATCCAGTGCTGAAATTTATCAATGATGGCTATCCATGGGAAGATGGTGATCACCCTTTCCAGCTGATGTTCTTTTGCCCTTTTAAGATCGGTTGCATCACTAAAAAAAGTTTCCCATTCATCCATACTCATCAGTTCCATGGCCATGCTGGCCACTTCTGCAATTTCCATGGGGTATTCTTTAAATCCATTCAACTCTAAAGGATGAGCCAGGAATGAATGAACAGCATGGCCACCTTCATGCAGCATGGTAGTAACATCATGCATCTGTCCGGCGGCATTCATAAAAATAAAAGGAGCGCCGCTTTCTGCCAGCGGGCAGTTATACCCGCCCGGAGCCTTGCCCTTTCTGCTTTCCAGGTCAAGGTGTTTAAGTTCCTGCATTTTTTTGAGGCATTCGCCAAAGAAGGGGCGCAGTTTGCTGAAACAGGCAATTGATTTTTCAATCAGCTCTTCACTGGTTTTAAAAGGCAATAATGGTTTTACGCCGGCAGGTTCTGCTTCAATATCCCAGGGACGTAAAGTATCAAGCCCCAGTTTTTCTTTTTTCTTTTGGTAGATGATATTTACCAGGGGCAACACATGTTGCTTCACTGCTTCATGAAACTGAAAGCAGTCTTCTTTGCTGTAATCAAAGCGGCCCAGTTCTTTAAAACGGTAATCGCGGTAATTGGAAAAGCCTGCATTGATGGCTTCCCGGTTTCTTTTTTCAATTAACTCATCGTACAAAGTATTAAGTGCCTCTTTATCAACCAGCCTTCTTTCATTTATTTTCCGGTATACTTCTTCCCTTAATTTCCTGTCGGGGTGTTCTAAAAATTTAGCCGCCTGTTGTAAAGTGTATTCAGTATCATTAACAGTAACCGTCATCTTACCTGATATAACGCCATACTGCTGCTGCATCACAGAAAGCTCTGCCTGCAGGGGAATATTTTCTTCACGAAACAGTTCAATATTTTTACGGATGCTGCGCAGATAGGTAAAATATTTTTCTTCGTCCAGTTCTTTTGCCAGGGGATGATTCACCAGTTTCTTATTCAGTGCATCTGCATAGGGCTGGATCTTTGGCTGTATTTCCATGCAGAAATAGTTAAATGCTTCTTCCAGGGTTTTGTTTTCGGTATCGCAGGTCATTTTTATCTGTCGCCAGCAGGCATCTTCATTTATCAGGGCTTCCAGTTCGCTTTGGTTGTGCAACCAATTTTCAAGATCGGCACTGGTATTAATATTCCTTTCCAGTAAATCTTTAAAAAAAGGTTCAAGGCTTTGCCAATCAGTAACCTTAAAATCTTTTGGAACAAAATGGCGGGGTAGTTTTTTTATATCTGCTGTGTACATAATCGTGAGTTGTGATCCCGATAGCTATCGGGAGTGAATCGTGAGCCTGGAATCTGGGAATTCAAAAATCCTGCCGCATGTTATGGCAGGATTTTAAATTATTTAGCTGTTGCCCTTTTCCCCTCATCCTGAGCGTAGCCGAAGGGCAGGGGTCAGGGTGTTGTTATGCCATCTTCCTCGGTGTATTTATCTTCCTGGCCGGGGCATTATTTACAGCTGCAGCCTTGGTGTTTGCAGCGGGTTTTGCTTTTACCGTTTCGGTTGAAGCTGTATCTGCTTCCGGAAGTTCAGATAATTTGATCTCAATATCATTCGCCTTTAATATTCCAAACCACTTCACCATCTTTTTCATATCACTGGCGTACACACGGCTGAAATCCATGGTTGGATATACTTTTTCAAAATATTTTTTCACTGCAGCTGCATCTGTATCAGGGGGTAATTTTTCGGTATGGGCAGCCATGGCTGCAAACACATCAACCAGGTTCACGTTCTCGCCGGTGGTAAATACCTCTATACTCTCCAAATGAGAAAACTGATGAACCCTTGTACTTACAAATTTTGTGCTTTTATCTTCAAGCGATTTTACAACTCCGCCATCGGCTTTTGAAGATAACAATTCAAACAATCCCGGTAAGCCGGTTACTGATACCAATTTGCTGTATTCCATAATGCGTCATTTTTTTTTAGGGCTGCAAGTTAATTCTAAAAAGGCAATTTATCTATTTGCGCAAAAGCCAAACGTTAATAACAGGTTGTTGCCGCTTATACCATATATGAACCGCTTTTACCACAAAAGACTGTTTTTACTGAAAAAAGCTGCTTTGTGCGCCTGTTTTACATCAACTGGTCGTCTAATAGTAATATAAAAGAAAGTTTATGAGTTTAAGATCTGTTTTATTGGTGCTGTTTTTTAGCCTTGGGGCATTAATTGCAAAAAGTCAAAATATTTCCCTGAAAGGTAAAGTAGCAGACAAAACCGATAAATCGGCCATTGTGGGCGCAACTGTTAAGCTGGTTTCGTTAAGAGATTCTGCACAGGTAAAACTGGTAGTTACAGATAAGAACGGAAACTTCGTTTTTAATAACCTGAATGTAAGTGGTTACCGGCTTTATATCAGCTTTACCGGTTACGAAAAAGTGGAACAACGTGTTAACCTGCAGGCCAGCAATATTACCCCACTCAGTTTTAGTTTAGCAAAAGTGGCTACCGACCTGGGAGATGTTACCGTAGTTGCCAAAGCTGCACCGGCCAGGCAAAAAGGCGATACTACCGAATTTAGCGCTAACCAGTTTAAGGTAAACCCCGATGCGACAGCAGAGGATATGATAAAAAAATTGCCGGGTGTTACTGTGGGAAGGGACGGTACGGTAACTGCCATGGGTGAGCAGATCAGAAAAGTAACAGTAGATGGCAAAGATTTTTTTGGCGATGACGCAACTGCAGCCTTGAAAAACCTGCCCGCTGCGGTGATAGATAAGATACAAGTTTTTGACAGGCTGAGCGATGAAGCACAGCTTACCGGCTTTGATGATGGTAACTCTGTTAAAACCGTAAATATTGTAACCAAATCCGGCATCAAAAACGGGCAGTTTGGAAGAATTTATGCCGGATATGGAACTGATAGCCGGTATACCGCCGGTGGCAATGTTAGCTTTTTTAAGGGCGACAGGCGTATTTCCCTTGTAGGTAATTTCAATAATATCAATCAACAAAATTTTGCATCGCAGGACCTGTTGGGTGTAACGAGCAGTGGTGGCGGCGGACGCGGTGGTGGCAGAGGTGGTTTCGGCGGCGGTGGCAGCGATTTTAACGTAGGACAATCGAGTGGTATAAGTAAAACGAATGCTTTTGGTATCAATTTCAGTAATGTTTATGAAAAGAAATTAACCTTAACAGGAAGCTATTTTTTTAATAACAGCACCAATAATAATGAGAGCCTGGTCAATACAGAAACCTTTAAAAATCCCAAAAACCTGTTCAGTGTAGAAAAAAGCAACTCAATTACAAAGAACACCAATCACCGGCTTAACATGAGACTGGAATATAAAATTGATTCATCCAATTCACTTTTTATCATACCCAATATCAGTTATCAAAAAAACAATTCCAATTCCTTTTCCAATTTCAGGTCTAACAGGGATGGAGGTGATTCTATAAGTAACTCGTTTGCCAATAATTTGTCCGACAGGTCCGGTTACAACATCAGGAACACCATCATGTTCCGGCATGCCTTTGCAAAAAGGGGACGTTCACTTTCCCTGAGTTTTAATACAACGTTTACCAAAAACGAGGGAGAATCTATTGTTGATGCCAGGTATCGTTTTTATGACAGCCTGGGGGTATTTACCAACGATTCAGTTCAAAACAGGCTGAGTGACAACCTGACCAACGGCTACACAATCGGTGGTAATATTTCCTACACCGAACCAATAGGCAAAAAAGGACAATTGCAATTTGAATACAGGCCATCGGTACAAAAGAATAAGGCTGATCAGCAAACTTTCTCCTATGACGGGCAGAAATACACCATGTTTGACACCATTCTTTCAAACCGTTTTGATAACACGGTTACAACAAACAATGCCGGTGTCAGCTACCGCCTCAATCAAAGCAGGGATGAACAGTTTTCTGTTGGTGTGAGTTTTCAGCATTCAAAACTGGAAAGCCAACGGGTTTTTCCAACTACAACATCCGTTGATCAGTCATTCACCAATATATTGCCCAATCTCATGTATCGTAAAAAGATATCGCCCAATGCCAATATCAGGGTGTTTTACCGGGCATCAACCAATTTCCCGTCTGTAACGCAATTGCAGGATGTGGTAAATCTCAGCAATCCGCTAAGGGTAAGCAGCGGTAATCCTGATTTGAAACAGTCTTACACACATTTCCTTTCCGGACGATATACGTATACAAATTCAAAAACCAGTCGAAGCTTTTTTGCGAACTTATTTTTGCAAACAGCCAGCGATTATATCACAAACGCAACTTTTATCCCTAACCGGGATTCGGCCATACAGCAAAATATCGTATTAAAAGGAGGTTCGCAGTTAACCAAACCAATGAATTTAGATGGGTATAAAACCCTGCGTACTTTTTTTGCTTACAGCATGCCACTGAAATTTATTAAAACAACCCTGAATGTAAACGCAGGATTCAGTTATTCTAAATTACCGGGCATGGTAAATTACCAGAACACTTTTACAAATAACTATGTGTATAACGGCGGACTGGTACTTGCCAGTAATATAAGTGAGTATATAGATTTTAATCTATCATACGCCGCTAATTTTAATGATTCCAGGACCAATACCACCAACAGCACCAATACAAAATTCGTTAATCAAAGTATTGGCGCACAGGTTAACATACTGAATAAAAAAGGCTGGTTTGTACAAAATGACATTTCGGGAAACAGTTATAGCGGATTATCCGGTGGCCTTAATCAAAGCTTTTGGTTATGGAATGCGGCCATTGGTAAAAAATTCTTGAAGAATAAAGCCGGGGAACTTAAGTTATCAGTATTTGACCTGTTGAAACAAAATCAGAGTATTTCCAGAACAGTGAACAGTTTATATATAGAAGATGTGCAAACACAGGTATTGCAGCAATATTTTATGCTCACCTTTACCTATAGCCTGAAAAATTTTGGAACAGCACCGGCAAGGAATAATTCTGAAAATTTCAGAGGCGGAATGGGTGGACCGGGAGGTGGAAACCGGCCATTTTAATTATATTTAGGGTTGACCTGATAAAAACTTGTTTTGGATCAACCTGAATTAATAACACAACTGAAACTGGGCGATGAGCCGGCTTTTACAAAGCTGGTGGATGAATACCAGGATATGGTTTACAATACGGCCCTGGGTATTGTACAACAGGCAGATGATGCAGATGATATAACACAGGAGGTTTTTATACAGATTTATCAATCAATAAGTTCTTTTAAAGGCGATTCTAAATTTTCTACCTGGCTTTACCGCATTACAGTGAGCAAGGCCCTTGATCATGAGAAGAAAAAAAAACGTAAGAAGCGTTTTGGTTTTGTACAGCGTTTGTTTGGTGCAAACGGGGAAGAGCATATTCACCCGGTTGAATTTAACCACCCCGGTGTGCAATTGGAAAAAAAAGAAAGAGCCAATGAATTATTTAATGCGCTGAAGCAGATACCCGATAAACAACGCATTGCTTTTACGCTGCATAAACTGGAAGGGCAGAGTTACCAGGAAGTTGCAGATATCATGAATACTACTTTGTATGCGGTAGAATCTTTGATGGCCCGGGCTAAAGTAAATTTGAGAACAGCACTAAAAAAATATTACGATACAAATACTCCTGAATAAAAATGAGCATATGAACAAACAGGAAAAAATAAATAAGCTGATCGACGAAGCGCTGGGTAGTATGGATGATGCGCAGCGTGCGGCACCCGGGCCTTTTTTGCTAACCCGTATACATGCACGGATGAACAAGAGCACAGAATCGGTATGGGAGAAAGCCGGATGGTTTATAACCAGGCCTGCAGTAGCTTATACAGGTATGTGCCTGATCGTACTGCTTAATGTAATGGTGATCATGTACAATAAAACATCAGATGAACCAACCGTTGCCGATCAAACGGTACAAACCCAGGTAGATGAGTTTTCATATACGGCATCAACTATTTACGATAATGACAATACGCCATAATGATAAATAAACAAAACAGAAGTAAAGTTTTTCTTGCTATAATCGGTATCTTACTGGTTGCGAATATTGCATTGGTTTCTTTTTTCTTATTGAAGCGGGATGGAGGTAAGCGTGAAAAACACCCTGATAGAAAAGCGATGATTGCTGCTTTTTTAAAAAATGAAATTGGATTCAATACGATGCAGCTTAAGCAATACGATACGCTGAGCAACAGGCATAAGGAGAATATGAAAAAAATGATGGATAGCCTGCGTACTCCAAAAGAACAGCAGTTTAAAGAACTGGTTACAGCAAATTTCAGCGATTCTGCAATGAACAGCCTGGCAGAACAGTCGGCAACTTTACAAAAAGCAATGGAACTGAGGATGTTTAATCATTTAAGAAAAATAAGATTACTTTGTACAACGGAGCAGCAGCCAAAATTTGATTCGCTTTTTGGAAAAGTATTTAGCAGAAAAGGCGGGGATGGCAGGAAAAAATCCCGATAGCTATCGGGAGAAAAAAAATAGCGATGGCTTTGTGTCTTACCGTCGTCTAATTAAATAAGTAAAAACCCTTTAAAAATTAAAAAATGAAAAAACAATTTGGATTAATGGTACTGGCTGCCATGTTCAGCATTACCTTAGTTAATGCACAAGGTGGCGGCGGACAACGTATGACACCGGAAGAAAGAATAAAATTTACCATTGAAAAGATGGCACCCTTAAAATTAGATGCCGATACAAAAGCGAAAGCCGATGTTATAATTGCTGATTACATTAACGGACAACAAAAAGCAATGGATGAAATAAGGGCAAATGGCGGAGACCGTGAAGCCATGATGGCCAAGCGTAAAGAATTATCTGATGCCAGAGATGCCAGCTTAAAGGCAATTTTTACTGAGGCACAAATGAAACAATGGAAAGATGAGATTGAACCTTCATTAAGGCCACAAAGGCCAGCCGGCGGCGGTGGAGGAAAATAGCTTTCATTAAAGGTGAATGCGAACAAAGGGCCCTGCAATTAATTTTGCGGGGCTTTTTTTGTGGTAAAAAAATGCTCCGTTGATTAAGCGGAGCATAAACCCAAAAACCAAACCCAAAAACCAAACCCTGTATAGCCAACTCCCGATAACTATCGGAATTAAATTATTCCTTTCCACCTCATTACACCAGCGCCACCCACCATGGCAGCACCCAATAAAAGAATACCAACCGGCATGCTTTCTTTGTTTTCTCCCCGATGGCTATCGGGGCCAACTTTTACCTGTGGCAATAAAGAGGCGTATTGAGCTGTCACATCTGTTTCCATTTCATTTTTTGCCGAAGCTTCATCCTGCCAGTTATTGATATTGGTGCCCGTCAACACGGTTAATTCCTGCAATTCCTTTTTTCTTCTTAGCCTGAGGTCCTGTAAATATTTTTTACCGGCAGCACAATTAAGATCACCGGTGGCCGGGTGTGTAATAATATACCTTGCCTGGTAGTTTAATGTATTGGGCGTTACCTGAAACATCAGGTCCTGCGGAAACGATCTTCTGTTGTAGCGGAAATGCAATCTTGTAAAGTGAACATTTTTACTTCCATTGTCAGGCTCGTCATTATCTACATCACTGTAATCGCTCCAGTCTTTACCACCCAGCCACCAAACACCGCTTTGTACCAGGTCCTGTTCTGTTGGCGGGTTGCCCACACAGGGATCGCATTTCATTTGATTAACAGGGGTTACATTCCAGGCATATTCCAGAAAAGCCACACTTTTATCTTCCTTGTTCCATTGGGTAGTAAACAGGTTACCATAAAAAGCACTAAAATTTTTTTGTACGAAAAGCGGAATATTTCTGTTGCTTACCATATCCACATTGCGGTAATTGGTGCTTTCTATGCGTCCCCTGCGGGTAAATGCATATACGATCAAATCCTGGTCGCCATCGGCATTGGCCATCCCCAGGCGTATAGGTAACATGAATTTTGGAGAATTAAAACTGATCTGTATGGGCCTTAGAAAATTATTATTCATTTTCTTTTTTTCTTTTTCATTTACTTTAACCACAAAAAATTTAAGATTGCTTTTAATGTAAGGGTCAAGTACTTCTTCTGCATCGGCAGGGATTTTATATCCGTTTTCTGTTAACCAGGTTTTTAATCCACTGCTTTCTTTGGCGCTGAGGATTAAAATATCATATTCACCAACAAGATATTTTGCTTCAATTTTAACTGTTGATCTTTTAACACCATAAGCAGAAGTGACAAGAACTTCATTTAAAGCCTTGTCGGCCATGGGCATCATTTTATTTTCTTCTTTAAAAGCATAGCAAGGGTTCTCATCCCAGTACTCCACCAGCCTGGGGGCACTGTAATCATTCAGGCGTTGAAAAATTCCCTGCTCCACAACTTTTATATCATCTTTACGCAGCACCACCGGTACAGGCACCACCATGGCAAAATCTTTACTGTCGCCCTTAAAGTCGTTATACATGGTAATGACCGTTTTGTTGCCATCCCTTACCAGAATAACCTGGCTGGTTTTGTTTTTTAATGTGCCATCGGCCTTGCTGACATAAAAGCCGCAGAAGGAGAGCAGCACGGGTGATAAGGCTACAAAAGCCCCGATAATGAACAGTTTCTTTTTCATGATTTATTTTTTAGTGTTGAATAATTACATGGTTGATCTGGAATACACAATCCTAAGAAAATCACTTTCTTCTGTTGTGTAATTCCTTTGACTGCGCCACTGAAATATGGACGCTTTAAAATATTTATCCAGCACAGGCACCAGCGGCTGTGCAAATACCAGTACAAAAACGGGAGCACCATTGATGAATTTAAAAGCCATTAAATAAAAGGCAACAGCGGCAATGGCAATGCACCATATAATTCTTACAACCTTGTGGTTGGGAATGGTTTTAGGATCGGTGATCATAAAAAAGGAAAACAGCAACAGGCTGCCGGTACTTACTGACTGTACAAAATGATCCACGGGCCAGCCCAGGTAAATGATCTGGCGTAAATAAACTAAACCTGCAAATGTGCCCAGAAAGGCTAATGACACATCCAGCTTTTGCACTCTTGTGGTAACAATAAACCCCAAACTCAAAACACCGAACAGCATCACCGTTCCGCTTCCCCACTGGCCGGGGCTGATCCAGGCATTACCGGTTAATACTATGGCCAGCACGATACCCAATGCCGAAGGATTGAAAATATGTTTCCCGTTAAAACGCAGCAGATATTTTGAACTGATTGAAACTGCAGCTGCAAAAACCGCCACCCACCAGTAATTAGTTTTTAGTAAAAGGCTTAAGCCAAAGGAAGAAATCAGAACAGAAGGGATTCCGTTTTTCAGCCGCTGCCAAAACGGAATATTTTTATTTCCTGAAAAATACTCACACACAAACTGAACTGCAAGGCTTGTAATAAAGTAAGTCATATATAACCAGCTTTCATTGCGCCAGTGTAAAAACAAAATGCCATAGCTTAAAAACAGGGCCTGGAAAATGATTTGAAAATACCGGGCATCTTTAAAAAGGGAAATCGGGAACATACCTGTAGAATTTGTGTATAGGATGAAACGGGCAAAAGGATTACACAATTCATTTGTTAAAAAATCGTCAATGAGGGCAAAATAAATTTTTATGGAAAACAGGTGGCTGCGCATCGCCGCTTATCCAAATTCTGTTGCCGGGTATTTTAAATTTCCTATTTTGTACGGTCAAAGATCGGTGTTGGCCAATGCCCGTTTATTGCAGGCATACAAATAACGGCATGGCGAAATGAAGAAAGGGAAAAAAGACGAATAAGTAAAGAAACAGCATTTGAAAAGTAATTGTCTGTATAATAAAACAAACATGCAAAAAGGGTTTACCTTGTTTATTGTCATTTGTGTACTGGCATCGGCAAACGCTCAAAACGGGCGGTTACCCTGCAGTAACCCCGTTTACCGCCAGTTTGATTTCTGGATCGGGGAATGGGAGGCCTTTGGCCTGAATGGGAAAAAGGCCGGCGACAGCAAAATATCGCTGATACTGGATAGCTGCATAATTTACGAAGAATGGAGCAGCGCATCGCTGCAGCAGGGCCTGCGGTATGCCGGTAAAAGTTTTAACACCTATAATGCTGCCACCCGGCAATGGCAGCAAACCTGGGTGGATAATGTGGGAGGGACGAATGAATATATGCAGGGCAAATTTGAAAACAACCAGATTGTCTATACGAGTACCCCGTTTAAGTTCAGCAAAGACACGATGGCCATCAGAAAGATGACCTTTACCAATTTAAGCGCAGATAAACTCAGGCAGCATGGAGAGATAAGTAAAGATAACGGCCTCACCTGGAGTACCGAATATGACCTGGAGTACCGAAGAAAGCAAATAAGCACAGATGCAATAGTGGATTCCATTTTACGAAATATGGAAGCTGCTTATAACAAAGGGGAGTTTAAAAAAATAGCCGGCTTCTACTCCAAAAATGGAAAAATAGTAAAGAAAATCGTAGAAGCAAGCGGAAGGGAACAATTACAGAATTACTGGAACGGATTTGCATCTATGGGCGGTACCTGGAAACTGGAAAATGAAAAAACAGAAAAGATCGGCGAACTGATCTGGCAAAAAGGAGTATCTATCATCAACGATAAAAACGGTAAAGAACATAAGGTAAACTTTACATTGCTGTTTATAAAGGAAGACGGATCCTGGAAAATATTACAGGATGCTTATTGGTAAATTAAGAAGGTTGAATGCTTATGAGAAAAATAGCGGTACAATCTTTATGGATATGCTTTTTTGCATCATGCACTGGAAAAGAGGAGGATACAGCTTACTTTAAAGGGACTATAACCTATGCGTATGATTATGAAAGCAATACGGTGAATGTAGATTCCCTCGAAAGAGAAAGGCCTTCTAAATCTTTGTTTATTTATGACAGCCTTAATTATATGAGCCGGTTTTTTGGAAAAGATACGCTTACTTATTTCTATTCAGGCAAGATAAACAAGGCATTGGAACAGATCAACAGCAGCGGAAATTAGAGCTGTGAGGATTACGGGTTGGTAACTGATCCGGTACTCAGCGTAAAAATGTACCCTTCAGAAGAAAAAGTACTTGGCCAATAATGTGATATCCTGGAAATACAAAAAAAGAATTCATGGGTAAAATATTATGTAAGCAAAGAAACTAAAACAGCTTCTGCCACTTATGTAAGACACAAATCCTACAATATGGACGTGTATGGAGATAAAGCGGATGGAGGCCTGATCCTTAAACTGGAACACCGGTTTAAAAATTTTACCATGAGAGGCCGCGCAGTTGAAATAATTAAGAAAGACCAGCAGTTCAAGGCATTTGAAATTGCCGACACTGTATTTAATAACCATTGCAAAAATCGGAAATGAAAATTCTGTCATTACTTATTGCAGTTTGCATGCTTTCTTCATGTGCCGGCAAAAGAGAATCCGGTAAAGAAGCATTTGACCTGGCTGTAGTTAAAAATCACATCATCGAAATGAATAAAAGCTATAGTGACCGGTTTGTAAAAAACGATACTGCTTTTTACAGCGAACGATATTGTAAAGATGCCGAAGTGTATTCCCCAGGGGTACCTGCTGTAAAGGGAAGGGACTCTATCATTAGTTTTTTTTACCAGAACGGAACGAACAAAGAGGCAAAAATTGAATTGCCCGAAGGAAATTTTTATGGAAGCAGTGAACTGGTGGTTGAGGAAGGTTTATATAATTTCCCCGATGGTAAAGGTGGCAGTTTTGACAAAGGGAAATTTATTGCGCTGTGGAAACACGAAGAAGGGAAATGGAAATTGTACCGGGAGATCTGGAACTCCGACAATCCACCACTGTCTTCCAAATGAAGCAGGTAATTACCATAATGCTGTTTTGTTTTTTAGGTAAAACCGGGTTTACCCAACAGTTGCCTGATACGGTTTATGCCGGTAAAATCAATTTTAAAAAACCTGCACATAAACCGGGCTCCGGCCCTTTAGTATTGATTGATGGAGCACATAATAATTTTCACCGGGCAAGCGGAAATTTTGCACCGCTGAGGATTATGCTGGAAAAAGATGGGTATAATGTTAAAAGCCTGGAAATAGTTTTCAGTGAAAAAGGGCTAACCGGTTGCCATATACTGGTTATATCAAATGCGCTGGCATCAAACAATGTTGGCCGATGGTATTTGCCGGTATATCCGGCTTTTACAAAGGAAGAAGTAAGTGTTGTAAAAAAATGGGTTGATGGTGGAGGAAGTTTACTGCTTATTGCCGACCATATGCCATTTGCCGGTGCCGCCAATGATCTTGCAAATGCTTTTGGCTTTGATTTCATTAATGGCTTCGCAGACAATAACAGGGGTAATTGGCCTCCTTCTGTTTTTCGGGAAAAGGATAAAACGCTTGCTTCATTTATTGCTTCAGGAAGAAATGCAGCTGAAAAAGTTGACAGTGTCGCAGCTTTTACGGGCTCGGCATTTTCTCAACCTCCTGATGCAGTACCTGTATTACTATTTACCAACAAAGACACAATAGCGATTACAGACACTGCCTGGAGAATGAATGACAAAACCATCAGGCAATGCCTGGAAACAAAAGCAATGGGTGCAGTAATGAAATCCGGGAAAGGTAAAATAGCCGTTTTTGGTGAAGCCGCAATGTTCACGGCTCAAAAACGTAATGAAGATGCTGTGGGGTTTAATGCACCTGAAGCACCGCAGAACGTACAATTTATTTTAAACCTTTTTCATTGGCTTGAGGGGAAATATTTTAAAAACTATTAAATGAAATTCTTTTTTACGATAGTGTTTTGTTTTGCATGCTCCACAATAGTACATGCACAGGATATTGGCGCATTAATCAAGCAAATAGAAGACAGGATAAACAAAGAAAAATTAACGGTAAGTGAAATACTGTTTGATGAAAAGTATATGTACCTGCATGCCGAAACAGCTTTCAGGGAAATGATAAAAAAATATGCAGGCACCGGTAACATAAAAATTGTTACCAATAATGAACCCGGAAAAAAAATACAGGTGGTCTGCAGTTTTAAAAATAAAGATAGAACTGCTTTAGCCGGGGCATTGGTATATTTTTATCAAACCTCGGCAAAAGGCTGGTATTCTGATACGGCTGCCCACATATTGGTTAACGAAGGAGATCACCGGCATGCCAGGCTTTTTGGGTACGTGGTTACAGATAAGGAAGGTAAAATTGAGATCAGTACCATACAACCGTCCGGTTATCCCAACAGCGGCCTGCCGGCACATATACATATCAGTGTTTGGAAAAACGGCAACATGGTGCAGGGTGTTCCGGGCGAACTGCTTTTTGAAGATGATACCAGGTTAACTGCCGAAAGAAAGCAACGTGCGCTGCGGGAAGGGTTCCTCATCTCTGCAAATACCGGAACTGCAGCAGCACCTGTTTATAACTATCATATAATCATCAACAACTAAAAAACAAACATGAAAAAAAGTAAACTGTTTTTAACCGCATTTATGGTGGCAAATATATCTTTTGCCCAGATGGATATACCACCAAGCGGAGGCAACCCTCGTGCAACCGTTTCTGAAGAAGTGGGTATCACTTCCATTACCATCAGATACAGCCGGCCCGATGTAAACAAACGGGAAGGGAAAATTTATGGCGATGGGAACGTGGTTCCCTACGGATTTACCACAAACAGTTTTATAACCAACAAAAACACGGCACCCTGGCGGGCCGGCGCCAATGAAAACACTGTTATCACTTTTGAACATGATGTGAAAGTGGAAGGACAGCCCATAAAAGCAGGCAGTTACGGGGTGCATATGGCCATGGGGGCAGAGAATGTCACACTCATTTTTTCAACACAAACAGAAGCCTGGGGAAGTTTTTATTACGAAGAAAAATACGATGCACTCAGGGTAAATGTTAAACCGGTGGCATTGGATAAAAGCGTGGAATATCTGAAATACGAGTTTATTGAGCATAAAGAAAAGCATTGCGTAATTGCCATGCTGTGGGAAAAATTGTCGGTTCCGTTTAAAGTAGAGGTGGATGTTGATAATGTAGTATTGGCCAGATTAAGGGAACAGGTAACCAGCCAGAAGGGTTTTAACAGCAATAATATGCTGCAGGCTGCCCAGTGGTGTTTAAATAAAAACATTAATTTAGAAGAAGCGCTGGCCTGGAGCATCAGGGCCATCACCGGTTTTCAGGGACAAAAGAGTTTCATTACCCTGCGAAACCTGGCCAATGCATATGATAAACTGAAAAATACAACCCTGGCCGATTCTACCATGAATGAAGCACTGCTGATTGCAACAGCCAATCAATATACAGCTTACGGACGCCAGCTGATAACACAAAAAAGAATTGACAGGGCTATGGAAGTGTTTACCGCTTCGCAAAAAAGATATGGCGATATGTGGGGTGTGAATAGCGGGTTAATGAGCGGGTACTCTGCAAAAGCTGATTTCAAAAACGCTTTAAAGTTTGCAGAAAAAGCATTGGAGCAGGCTCCCAATGAAGCAGCAAAAAAGCAAACAGAAGAATACATTAAAAAATTAAAGGATGGCAAAGACATCAACCAGCAGTAAAAAGAAATTGGTAGAACTGAAAACAAAGGAAAATGACACCAATGTCATTTCGTTTTTAACATCGCTGCCCGATGAACAGAAAAGAGAAGACAGCCTGGCTTTATTAAAAATGATGAAAGCCCTTACCAGAATGGAACCCATGATGTGGGGCGGAAGCATAGTTGGTTTTGGGAAATATATTTTCACTTCCCCCAAAACCGGACGCAGCGGCGAATGGTTCATGACCGGCTTTTCACCCCGTAAACAAAACCTTACCGTATATTTTATGACAGGGTTTTCAAAATATGGTGAGTTGATGAAAAAACTGGGAAAATACAAGATCAGCGGGGGAAGCTGCCTTTATATCAGTAAGCTGGCAGATGTAGATAGTAAGGTGTTGAAGGAATTGGTATCCGTATCCTGGAAAGACATGAAAGAAAAAACAAAAACTAAATAATATGCAAAACGCTATCAGTTGGTTTGAAATACCAACAACCGACATTAACCGGGCTCAAAAATTTTACGAAACCATTTTTGGTATTACCATGATACCCATGGATTTTCCTAACCTTCAAATGCGTATGTTTCCGCTGGATGACATGATGACCCAGGTTGGCGGGGCATTGGTTGACAGTGGAGGATTTCATAAATCATCTGCAACCGACGGTCCGTTGATTTACCTGAATGCTAACCCTGATGTACAGCACGTTTTGGATAAGGTGGTTGAAGCCGGGGGCAGCATCATGGTGCCTAAAACCGAGATTAGCCCCGAATATGGGTTTATGGCCGTATTCATGGATACGGAAGGCAACCGCATCGCATTGCACAGTATTCCTCAATAAAAAAATTAGGTTTATGAAAAAAAATATCTGTGCTGTCTTGTTTTTTGCATTATTGTTGGCAAGTTGCAGCGAAGTAAAGAAAAACAGACCGGAGACCGTAAACCAATTAAGCTGGCTCAATGGTTCATGGGCCATGAAAACAGATGATGGTACTGTAACCGAACAATGGAAACCGGTAAACGATAGCCTGATGGAAGGAAGTTCGGATTTCATTAAGGGAGATTCCGTCATTCCTTTTGAAACCATAAAGATCCTTCGCAGGGATACTTCATTTTATTATGAAGCAAAAGCAGCCGGCCAGAATAAGGAACAACCGGTTGCGTTTAAAATCACTGCTTATTCCGATACCGGTTTTGTGGCTGAAAATCCGCAACACGATTTTCCAAAAAGGATCATTTATAAACTGGTGAATAAGGATTCTATTCATGCATTTGTGGATGGAGGGCTGCTTCAACCGGATAAGAGATCTGATTTTTATTATTCACGGAAAAAATAATTAAGCCATGCCTGCGTATAACTGGAAAACATTTACAACAAGGGTACCCGTGATGGCACCTGTTGAAAAACTTTATTGGTGCTGGACTACGAGGAAGGGTATTGAATATTGGTTTTTGCGGATGGGCGAATTTAAAAAGGCAGATGGGCAATTGCGGGAAGACAATGAGCCTGTTCAACCTGGTGATACCTATCGTTGGCGATGGCATGGCTGGAATGATGATACCACGGAAGAGGGAAAAATATTGGATTGCAACGGCAGGGATTTTATAAAATTCAGCTTCGGTAAGGCAGGGAACTGTGCGGTTACCATCAAACAGGAAAACCTGCCTGCCGGCCAAAACATTGTTGAATTGGTGCAGGATCAGATTCCGGATGACGAACAGGGCAGGCATTACTGGCACCTGGGATGTAAAACAGGTTGGACATTTTATCTTGCCAATTTAAAATCATTGCTGGAAGGGGGAATTGATTTGCGAAACAGGAATGAGGGTTTGAAGAATGTGATTAATGCTTAAAAGCTACGGAGGGACACAGAATAACTCCTCTGTAAATTCTGTGTTTCTGTGGCCAAATTATTTGTATGGCATACAACGAAAAACTTGCCAACATGACAAGAGAACTGATTTCTCTTACACATAAAAAAGTGGAAGAGAAAGCCATGTTTGGCGGATTATGTTTTATGGTAAATGATAAAATGTGCGTGGGGGTGGAGAAAGACCGGCTGATGGTTCGGCTGGACCCCGCCCAATATGATGAAGTGATCACAAAGGAAGGGTGTAAACCGATGGACTTCACCGGAAGGGTGATGAAAGGGTATGTGTTTGTTGATGCGGATGTACTGACCACAAAAATGAAACTGAATTATTGGATACAACTGGCTTTGGAGTATAATAAGATCGCAAAGGCAAGTAAGAAAGCCTCAAAGAAAATTAAATAAAAACTTTTGGTTGCACAAGTGAAATAACAACCCTCCATTTGGAGCACAAACCATGAAATACAGCTTAGAAAGATCTTACGAAATACTGGAAAGAACACCTGTAGTGCTTAATGCATTGCTTACCGGTTTACCTGATGACTGGGTTATGCCTAATGAAGGCCCTGAAACATTTTCGCCATATGATGTGGTTGGCCACCTGATCCACGGCGAAAAAACTGACTGGTTACCCAGGATTAAAATGATCCTTGAATTCGGTAATACCAAAACCTTTGAAAGATATGACCGTTTTGCACAGTACACAGAAAGCAAAGGCAAATCCCTCCAACAGTTGCTTGATGAGTTTGCTGTATTACGCAAAGAAAATATGGACTGGTTTACATCATTGAAATTAACTGAAATCGATCTGAACAAACAGGGAATGCATCCTGTTTTGGGAAAAGTAACGTTACGAAATTTATTAGCTACCTGGGTGGCGCATGACCTTACTCATCTATCGCAGATAACCAGGGTGATGGCTAAGCAGTACAAAGCAGAAATGGGCCCCTGGCCGCAGTTTTTCAGAATACTTGAATTTTAACTTAACTTTCAGTCACAATACAGATGCCCATGTTAAAAAAATTTTCCTTCTGGCTATGGGGAACCATCATTCTCCAGATATTAACCGCAGTATTTCATTCCCTGAGTTTTTTTATGACCCCCGAACCAAAGAATGAAACAGAGAAACAACTGCTCGAACTGACATCCGGCTATAAACCCGATGCCGGGATGGGTTTTAATCCCAGCTTTGCCGATTTGTTTACCGGCTTAAGCCTCTGCTTTACCTTAATATGCCTTTTTGGTGCATTAATGAACTGGCATTTAAAAAGAAAAAACATTGCCGCAGACCTGTGGAAAGGGATATTGCTGATAGAGATGATTATTTTCGGTGCTGTATTTGCCGCCATGCTGGCATTTACTTTTTTTCCGCCGGTTGTTTGTACAGGACTGATTTTCATATTTATAACTGCCTCTTATTTAACCGTAAAAAAAATATAACACATGCAGTCAAAGGCAGCAACTGTTGACCAGTATTTAAAAGAAGTGCCTGCAGACAGGCAGGCAGCTATGAACAAACTGCGTAAGGTAATTGTAAAAAATCTGCCCAAGGGATTTAAAGAAACCATGGGTTATGGTATGATGGGTTATTGTGTACCGCATTCCAGATACCCCGCAGGTTATCATTGCAACCCCAAAGACCCGCTTCCTTTCATGGGTTTGGCTTCACAAAAAAATTCCATCAATCTTTACCACATGGGTATTTATGCCGATCCGAAACTGCTCAAATGGTTCCAGGATGCCCATGCGAAAGCCTCAACAAAAAAACTGGACATGGGTAAAAGTTGTATCCGTTATAAAAAACCCGAAGACATCCCGTATGACCTCATTGGCGAGCTGGCATCTAAAATAACGGTAGACGAGTGGATTAACATGTATGAATCATCATTAAAGGGGAGCAGGAAAAAAAGCGGATAAACTAAGGAAAATGAATGCAGTCGTTTATACTGAATATGGTTCACCGGACGTACTTCAGTTAAAAGAAGTGGATAAACCGGTGCCCAAAGAAAATGAAGTGCTGATTAAAGTTATTGCATCATCGGTGAATGAATGGGACAACGGATTGATCAGTGGTAAAGGATTGCTGACAAGATTATTGGGAGGTTTGTTTAAACCTAAAAACAAAATTTTAGGGGCCGATGTGGCCGGAGTAGTAGAAGCTGCCGGCAACAACATAAAAAATTTTAAAACCGGAGATGAAGTGTTTGGGGATATAGCCGGTGCCGGCTTTGGCGCTTTTGCCGAATATGTATGCGCTCCTGAAAAAATGCTGGCTAAAAAATCTCCGAAGATGAGTTTTGAACAGGCGGCAGCCTTATCACAGGCGGGTTTGCTGGCCATGCAGGGATTACTTTATAAAAAACCACTGCAGGCAGGGCAGCATGTATTGATCAATGGTGCTGGTGGGGGTGTTGGTCCCATTGCTTTGCAATATGCCAAATCAATTGGCGCAACAGTAACCTGTGTTGACAGGGAGGAAAAGTTTGAAATGCTGCGTTCATTAGGAGCAGATGAATTGATTGATTACCGGAAAACAGATTATACCAAAACCGGAATGCAGTACGATTATATACTGGATGTAACAGCCCGTCGTTCCGTTAGTGATTACAAAAGGGCATTAAAACCAGGAGGTGTATTTGCCATGATTGGCGGTTCCATGGGATGGTTACTCGTTCAGATGATGCTGATACAACCCCTGCTGTCAAAATTCAGCAATAAAAAACTGGGCATCATGGGATACCGTGTTACCAGTGATGGCCTTACTGAATTATCCCGGCTTTTTGAAGCCGGAAAAATATCCCCGTTAATTGACAGGCGTTTTCCGCTGGCAGCAACAGCCGTTGCTTTCCGCTATTATCAACAAGGAACTTTTACCGGGAAAATAATAATCAACAATGCTCAATAGCCTGCTTTTTTCTAACAACGATGTTATACCGGTTGTCATAAATATAAAAGGGAAGGCAAGCTTTCAAAGCTTGCCTTCCCTGCAGAAAGGAAAATTAATCCAGCTTATATATTTCCATTATTTCTCTAAGTATTTTCGGAAAATCAATTTTCAGGTCTATCAACCTTCCGGTGTGTATATCAAATACCCATCCATGAACCATCAACCCTCTTTCTTTATGCGCCTGCTGTACAGCTGCGGTTTTAATCAGGTTAACACACTGTTCCTGTACATTTAATTCAATAAGCCGGTCGTATTTTTTTTCTTCGCTGGTAATGGCATTCAGCTCATCTTTATGTAGCCTGTAAACATCACGTATATTTCTTAACCAGGGATTTAAAATGCCCATATCGGCACTTTGCATTGCAGCTTTTACACCACCGCAGGCATAGTGGCCGCATACAATAATGTGGTTAACTTTTAAATGCCTTACTGAATAATTTAATACACTCATTACATTCAGGTCAATACTGATGACCATGTTGGCAATATTGCGGTGAATAAAAACTTCACCGGGTTGTACACCCATCAGGTCTTCTGCGGTAACACGGCTGTCGCTGCAGCCAATATATAAAAACTCGGGGCTTTGTCCTTTGCTCAGGTTTTTAAAATAATCAGGATTAACCGAAAGTTTTTCTGCAACCCATTCTTTGTTGTTTGCAAATATTTGCTCAATCTTATCCATATAATATGTGATCAGGTTAAAATATTATTAACTGGTTTTAAGGCAGGAGGTATATCCGGCATACCAAACATTTCTCGTAAATCTATTTCAATGGTACGGCTCATGGCTGTTATGGGTACATCGTTGGCACTGCCCTCAAACGGATTTTCGCTGCTTTCGCCAATTTTTTCCATCGTGGTATATATCCAGCCTGATAAAGTACTGAAAGGTATGGATAACCATATTAAATTTTCGCCCAGTTTTTCAAATTCCTGTAACATACCCAATGGAATCAGAAAAATGAAAATATTGATGAACCATTTATTTAGAGTAACAAATTGCCTGGGATACGGAAAATTTTTTATTCTTTCACTGGCTCCCTGTTGATTGTAAAATTCAACCAGCATTTTTTCCAATTCCATATGCCTGAAATCTTCTATCAGTCCTTTTTCTAAAATTTCTTTAAGCTGGGCAGATTGTAAAGCCAATAGCTGGGCAGCTTTATTTGTTTTTGAAATTATCAGATTGTATTCGGTTTCATTTAAGTAAGGTTTTAATGCATCCTGCATTTTATTTTGATGTTCATCTACCGTAAAAAATTTATCTTTAAATTCTGCGTTGTGTTTTTTGTAAATGGCCTCCCAGGTACGAGGTTCCCTTAATTGATAACGTAAGGCTGTTAGCCAGGCAAAATGGCGGTATATTAATTGTTGATGAATTATTTTCAACTCCTCTGCATTGATTGAAGCAACGGCATGTTTTGTGGTTACGTAATCTTTTACAAGAATTCCCCAGCTCCTGCTTCCATTAACTATTGCACCCCAAATCTTTCTGGCATCCCACATCCTGTCGTAACAGGCATTGTTTTTAAATCCTATAACAAATGCCACAGCTGTACCCAGCAATGCTATAGGCAACCAGGGCAATGCAAGCCATTTCCATTTTAAAAAAACATAACAACAGGTTGGTATGGCCGAAATAAATAACAGTAAATAAATTTCTCTTCTTGTCCAGAAAATAACTTCCTTAAAAGTGTAGTGTTTGCCAGAATGCATAGCAATTATTTGTAGCAAGTTAATGAATTGGCGGGTTTGTAAATAAATCTCATTTATAATTCCTGTATTTGTTCTTCATTTTTGCTTCAAGAAACTTGTCATAACACTGATCTTAAAAAATATTTTTTACCGATTATAATATACAGGGCTAAAATACTTTTTATTGTAGTAAATTTCTACTTCAAATTAATAATTTATGAAAAGGATAATGTTTACAGCAGTGCTGTTGTTTACAATTGCTTTTGCAAGGGCGCAACAGCCGGTTATAGTATCGCCACAGTGGTTGAATGATAATATCAGAAATCCCAACCTGGTGATATTATACACCGGGTTTATCGTTAAAGCCGATTATGACCGTGAACATATTGAAGGCTCCCGTTTTCTTTGGCCAGAGTGGCTGGCTTTTAATACACCGGAAGCCAATATGGTTTCGGCTGACGCCAAAACAGCCACAAAAGTATTGCAGGGTTTAGGCATTAATAAAAATTCTATCATTGTTATTTGTCATAAAGGTGCAGATGTAACCATTGCATCCAGGATGTTTATGGCATTGGAGCATTTCGGATTAAAGGGAAGTGTTTCTTTTCTGAATGGCGGCATTGAAGCCTGGAAAAAAGCCGGATACCCGGTAACTGATAAACCCGCTGTTTTTAAAAGTGGAAATTATGTTGCTAAGAATAATGGATTGCTGGTGGGGAAAGATTATGTTAAAAATGCATTGCAATCCAAATCATCCGAAATAGTAGATGCAAGAGCCAAACGCTGGTATGATGGTGATCCAACCGGAAATCCCCGGGATGGCCATATTGCCGGGGCAAAAAACATCCCTTACCCCGATATGATAGACAGTACCAGTACTTTTAAGCCTACCCCGGTGCTGGAAAAGAATTATGCATCTGTTGTACCGGATAAACAAAAGGAAGTAGTGGTGTATTGTTTTATAGGGCAAACGGCCAGTGTAGATTACCTGGTTGGCCGTTCACTTGGCTATAACATGAAACTGTATGATGGTAGTATGCAGGAGTGGAGCCGTATCTCCGAATTGCCGATGGAAAAAACGAAGAAAGAATAACCCTATTGGGTTATGTAACAGCCTCTTTAAGCACATTTTCGATACGAAGCTTTAGGTCTTCATAAGCGGTATAACCCCTGGCCACCATTACAAATTTTGTTTCGCCGGTTTGAATAAAAACCGTTGGATAGCCGTTTACCTGGAGTTGTTTCATCAGCGCAAACTCATAGTAGGCCATTTCTTTGTATTCCCCATCGTTCAGCTTGGTGTAAAAAGCTTCGGGTTGTATATTGTATTTATCCAGCAGGTGCCGGTAGGCTTCGTCATCATCCAGATCCCGTCCTTCGTAATTTAAGGCATATTGCAGATCGGTGGCAAACTCCAGCTGCCGTTCGGGATAATATTCTTTTAAAATGCATAAAGCAATGGCCGGCTTTTCGGAGTTCATTACCCAATCGCTTTTATCAGGGTTGTTGATATGCCATAAAAAATCTTCGCCAAATTTAATACCGCTCAGTTCTTCAACACGCTTGTAGGCTGTTTGAATGTAGGGCCCGATCTTTTCGATGGGCATTATGCCTTCGCCAACCATCATGCCCCCGCTGAGTACTTCAATCTCCAGGGTGTCTTTATAATCTGTGGCAATTTTTTTTATAACGGGGCTGAAGCCGAAGCACCAGCCGCAGTAGGTATCGTAACAGTAAATAATAGTAGGGTTCATTTTGTAAAGATAATAATGAAGTAATTGCCAACCAGTCAACCTCAAGTGAGCATCTAATGTGGTGAGGGGTGAGTCACCCCTTAAAGGGTGGCTCACCCCGTTATTTTTTTGAGCTGCATGCTTTGCAGCTGTGAGTCTGCCTTTCTGAAATGATTCACCATAGATTACTCCAGTTTTGAGGAAGGCCAGTTATTTATGTAATAATAATCAACCTGGCTTTTGTGTATGTTTTTAAATTTTTCCATGCCTCCAAAAAATTCAAGTACATTTTTAGTATCTGCAAAAGCAGCATTATTATTTACAATTGAGTGATAAGAATTATAAGGATGTTCTTTAAAATCCCCAAATATGTTATGCTTTTGGGCATTAGCATGTACATAAATAATTGCCTGTTGTAAATGAATATCATCAGCAACCTTAATTCGCCTGAAAGGTTTTTGAAAAAGCCCGCCTTTACGATTGCATTTGTTATTGGTGTAATTTGCAAACGAAACTAAAAAGCTATTCATTTGTCTTTCAATCACCGCATCAAAAACAAGTTCATTTTTTTGATCAGATAAAAAAGATTTCATTGCCTGTGTTTTATCTCCCTGCTTTTCAATATTCTCTAAAATGATTTTTGATGGTTTTACTTTTACTATATGGTGAGTATGATTGGTCAATAAACTATAACTCCAGACATCAAATACAGGAGCAGTAAATTGATGAAATCTCTTAAGAAAAACATGATTATCAATGGCGTCTTTAAAAAGTATTACACCATCTATACTTTTACAAACAATATGATAAAAACACTCCGGAAGAAACGGGGCTTTAAATTCAATAGGGGTAGGCATGAATTTGGTTTGGTAGGGTGAGTCAATCCGCCAACGGCGGATGGCTCACCCGGTTGTTTATGTAATTCTTTTCCTTCAGCGGTGAGCCACCCTTACTGGGGTGACTCACCGTTAATGCGCCTCCAGCCAGTTATCTCCCACACCAAGCTCTGCATCTGTAGGTACATCATTGGGTAAGGCCAGTGCATGCTGCATGCAATCCAAAATAACAGGCTTTATTTTTTCCACTTCTGACCGGTGGGCATCAAAAACCAATTCATCATGAACCTGTAACAGCATTTTACTTTTGAAATTCTGTTTACTGAATTCGGTGTGGATCTTTATCATCGCCAGTTTTATCATATCGGCAGCTGTGCCCTGTATGGGAGAATTGATGGCATTTCGCTCTGCAAAAGCACGAACGGTAAAATTGGCGCTGTTGATGTCTTTAAGCCAACGCTTGCGGCCCATCAGGGTTTGTACATAACCATGCTCCTGTGCATAATGAATGGTATCATCCATGTATTTCTGAATGTTGGGGAACTGCTTTTTATAGTTGTCTATAATTTCTTTGGCTTCCGTACGGCTGATGCCCAGGTTCTCGGCCAGGCCAAATGCACCCTGGCCGTAAATAATGCCAAAGTTTACGCTCTTGGCTTTGTAGCGCATTTCTTTGGTTACATCTTTCTCTTCTACATTAAAAACCTTTGCTGCTGTGGCGGTATGAATATCCTTACCGGTTTTAAATGCTTCGCACATATTTACATCGCCGCTGATGGCGGCCACAATGCGTAATTCTATTTGCGAGTAATCGGCAGAGATCAATACATGGTCCTTATCTCTTGGAATAAATGCTTTGCGTATCTCTCTTCCTCGTTCGGTGCGGATGGGAATGTTTTGCAGGTTGGGATTATTACTGCTGAGCCGGCCGGTAACTGCAACTGCCTGTGCGTAGGAAGTATGCACACGACCGGTCTTTTTATTGATCATCAGCGGCAGCGCATCTACATAGGTTGATTTTAGTTTAGTGAATTCACGAAACACTAAAATATCGTCTACTATCTTATTGTTTGCAGCCAGTTTTAATAAAACATCCTCGCCGGTTGCATACTGGCCGGTCTTTGTTTTTTTTGCTTTGGGGTCTATCTGCATTTTATCAAACAACACTTCGCCCAGTTGTTTGGGTGATGCTAAATTAAAACGAACACCGGCCTGGGCGTAAACAGATTCCTCAGCTGCTTTTGCTTCTTTCTCCAGCTCTTTTGAATATTCATTTAAAAAAGCTTCATCAATGCGTATGCCTTCGTACTCCATGGCTGTAAGCACTTTCAAGAGTGGATTTTCTACTTCGTAAAATACTTTCTCCACTTCTCTTTCTTTTAATTTAGGCAGAAGTACCGTTTTTAATTGCAAGGTAATATCAGCATCTTCTGCAGCATATTCTTTTATTTTTTCAGGCTCAATATCTCTCATGCTTCCCTGGCCTTTTCCTTTTTTGCCGATCAGTTCCTCTATATGCACCGGCTCGTACCCTAAAAACTTTTCACTCAATGCATCCATGCCATTCTTGCCATCGGGTTCAATTACATAATGGGCAAGCATGCTGTCAAAGGTATTGCCGGTAATTTCAATGCCCTGCCATTTTAAGATCAGCATGTCGTATTTAATATTATGGCCAATCCAGGTTTTGGATGCATCGTTGAAAAGCGGTTTAAAAAACTGCAGACTGCGTGATGTTTCTTTTTGATCTGCGGGACAGGGTACATAGAATCCTTCTCCTGCTTTAACAGAAAAACTCATGCCTACAATCTCTGCTTCGTTGGCATCAATGCCGGTTGTTTCCGTATCAAAACAAATTTCCTCAAAGGCAGATAAATAGTTTACCAGGTCGTTTATTTCAGCATCGGTTTGTACCAGGGAATAATCGTGTGGGGTGTTGTTGATGTTTTTATCGGCAACAGTACTTTCTGAACCATTGGTGGGGCCTGCAGCCACCGTAGAGTTTTCCGGCTGTTCAATTATATTTCCAAACAGGTCCATTTGAGCGGTAGCCGCTTTTTTTGGCTTTGCTTCTTCTGTACCATTCCACACTTCCGGTGCGCCATCAATCTCATCTCCTAAAATTCTTTTGCCCAGTGTTTTAAATTCCAGCTCTTCAAAGATTTCTTTTAAAGCCGGTTTATTCATTTCCTTTATTAAAAAATTCTCTTCATGAAATTCAACCGGCACATTTAAAATGATGGTGGCCAATTTTTTACTCATCAGCGCCAGTTCTTTACCGGCTCTTACTTTTTCACCAATAGAGCCTTTTATCTTTTCTGCATTGTCTAAAATATTTTCCAATGTGCCATATTCTTTAAGCAGTTTGGCCGCTGTTTTTTCACCCACACCCTTTATGCCGGGGATATTATCTACGGCATCACCCATCAGCCCAAGCATATCGATCACCTGGTCTACGTTGTCAATATCCCATTTTTCGCAAACTTCTTTTGGCCCCAGTATTTCAAACTTACCACCCTGGTAAGGAGGCTTGTAAATTTTAATGTTTTCAGAAACCAGTTGCCCGTAATCTTTATCGGGTGTTACCATATACACTTCATATCCTTCCTTTTCGGCTTTTTTGGCCAAAGCGCCAATTACATCATCGGCCTCGTAACCATCAATGGCAATTACCGGAATGTTAAGCCCTTCAATGATCCGTTTAATATCCGGTACGGCCGATAAAATATCTTCGGGTGTTTCCTGGCGGTTGGCCTTGTAGTCGGCAAAGTCGGTATGGCGTTCGGTGGGCGCATGGGTATCAAAACACACGGCCATATGCGTGGGGTTTTGATTTTTGATGAGCTCAATGATGGTGTTGGTAAAACCAAACTGTGCATTGGTATTGCGGCCTTTGCTGGTAATACGCGGGTTGCGGATGAGGGCATAATAGGCACGGAATACGAGTGCGAATGCATCTAAGAGAAATAATTTTTTTGGCATACCATAAAAGTAAAACAATTGTTGATGCCAATCAAAAGGCAGATTTAAAACCAGGCATCAGTTTGAAAAGAATGCTTTAAAAATTTGAGCTGCCAAGCCTGCCTGTCCCGATCATTTCGGGGAACTTGTCGAAGGTGGGTTGTATAAAGAGATGATACCGGCTTCGACAGGCTCAGCCTGATAACTTTTAAATTGGAAGACTATTGATTTAAAACTCAAAAGCCGCTCCCTGGCAGGAACAGCTTTATAAGTATATTGTACTCAGATAAACAAAAACAAATTTTCTTTATCATAAACTGGTTATCTGCAACCAGCCTCCCGCAGGATCATTTAAATTTTTAAAACTAAGACCCGTATGGGTAATATTGGAAACAGCCCAGTTGTCACTCAATTTGTGTAAGGCTTCATCATTTGTATTCAGGTTGATGGTTAGTTTTTTTGAAATATCATCTTCGGCCCAGTTACCGGTTATTTTATTATTGCCCCTGGTTGCTGTAATTTTTCCGGTTGGTTCAAATTTCAGGGTATAACCTTCAAAGGCAGGGGTCTTATTGTTTTGCGATTCTATGAACAGATTTACTTTCCAGGTTCCGTTGGTGATATGCGGAGTTGCAGAAACTGCTGCGCTGTATTTATCAATTCCTGTACAGGCTGCAAAATACAGGATAACCGAACATTTAATAGCTACAAAGAGGGTGGTCTTTTTCATATTAAGGTTATTGGTACCTTATTAACATGAAAAAGGGTAGAATTATTGTGTAAGGGAGCTTAAAAATCAGAACCGGGTCTCAAAATAATGGGGCAATAACGCCCTCCAGGTGGGCCAGTCGTGTTTCCATTCTTCGCCCCACACATCCAGTTCGTAATTGATTCCCTTGCTGTAAAGTAAACCTGCAAAGGATTTGGAGGCATTGGGGTCTTCATAGGCCCCGCTTCCTGTAAAAATATGAAGGTGATTGCTTTTACGTATCTGCTCTAAAATAGTATGATCTTCCAGGTTTTGGATATAATGCAGGGGACTGTTGAAATAGACCTGTTCATCAAAATGTCCGTCGGTATATTCGGTAAGGTCATATACACCGCTCATGGCGATTACGCCATTGATAATATCCGGGCGTTTTAAAAACAGGTTCATGCTGTGTAATGCGCCAAAAGAAGCCCCACAGGTAATTATTTCTGTTTCGTTGGATGTACTGTGTTTTATAAAGGGAATTACTTCGTTAAAAACATAGTCGTTGAACTGGTTATGGCGGATGGCCTTATGTGCGCCATACATTTCTTTATTGAGCCAGCTTTCGTTGTTGATGCTGTTTATAGAAAATACTTTGATTTTACCGCTGTTGATATATGGGGCAAGGGTTTCCATCATTTGAAACCGCTCGTACTCCAGGTAATCTGCTGCTGCAGTGGGTACAAATAAGATGGCAGTGCCATAATCACCATAAGTAACTATAGGCATTTCTGTTTGCAGGGCGGGACTAAACCAGCTGTTTAATTCTTTTTTCATGGCTGCAAAATTAATAAATTTTTTTTATGTGGACACTTTATAATACTCCTTCCTTGATCTCTGTCCATAATTCCCTGTAACAGTTTGCAGCGTAACTGCTGTTGGCAAATTCCATAATGGGGGATTTATGTATACCCATTTTTTCTACATCGCTTAAATAAGGGATGTAATTCTGGAAGAAACGTTTGTCTTTGTAGAGTTCTTCCATGATCTCATTGTGCATATTCTTACGCAGGTCGGTCATGGTAAAGAAACACATCAATTTACTGATATCAAGGTCTTTTTCTTTAAAATAGTCCTTTACCATATTATAGGTGCGTATCGATAAGGTGGTGGGAATTACTGGCATCAATACAATATCAGCTGCATTGAATATGTTTTCGCTCAGTGCACTGAAACCCGGGTGGCAATCAATAAAAACAAAATCATACTCCTTATCCAGTTGCTTTAACACAGTTTTCAGGCGGTTCTTGTTGCCTTTCATTTCTTCCAGCATGATGTCAAAACTCCGGGTATTGGTGTCAGCCGGAATAACATCCAGTAATTCAAAATCAGTGCTCATGATGGCGGCTTCCAGGTCGGCATCTTTGGTAATGAGTTTCTTGATACCCGGATGGGTTTTTGGTTTTACTTTATAATAAAAGGATGACGAACCCTGGGGGTCTATATCCCATAGCAGGGTTTTAAAACCATCGGCTGCAGCCAGGTACGCAAAATTTACACAACTGGCGGTTTTACCAACACCACCTTTCAGGTTGTAAAGGGCAATCGTAGTCATACATGTAGATTTTATTGATAAAGGAGGGTTAAGATAACAAATTATTTTTTCATCTCCTCTAAATTTTTCTGCATACGAAACATCTCATCCCTCAGCCGGGCAGCTTCCATAAAATCCATGTCTTTGGCAGCCCTGGTCATCTGTTTTTTAATTTGGGTAATGGCTTTTTCCAGTTGGGGAATGGTGGCATATACCACCTGGTCCTCGGCTGCAGCAGTTACCAGTTCTTCATCGGGGGCTATGGAATAAGGGTTTGAGGGGTCATAGCCCTTTACATCCAGCACCGATCCCTGGGCAAAGATCTGTTCGGTGCTTTTGGTAATGGTGGTTGGGGTGATGTGGTGCTCAATATTATAAGCTATTTGTTTTTCACGGCGGCGGTTGGTCTCGTCAATCGTGCGCTGCATGCTGTCGGTCATTTTATCGGCATAAAAAATTACCAGCCCATCTACATTGCGGGCAGCACGGCCCGCCGTTTGGGTAAGGCTTTTCTCATTACGTAAAAAACCTTCCTTGTCGGCATCCAGTATGGCTACCAGTGATACTTCAGGCAGGTCCAGCCCTTCGCGCAATAAGTTTACGCCAACCAATACATCAATGATACCCAGTCGAAGCTCACGTAATATTTCTATTCTTTCCAAAGTGTCTACCTCGCTGTGTATGTATTTACTTTTAATATCGATGCGATGCAGGTATTTGTTCATTTCTTCGGCCATGCGTTTGGTGAGGGTGGTTACCAGCACCCGGTCACCTTTTTTGATACGTTTATCAATTTCATCCAGCAAATCATCTATCTGGTTGATGGATGGGCGTACTTCAATGGGCGGATCCAATAAGCCGGTAGGCCTTACCACCTGTTCAATCACCACCCCTTCGCATTTTTCCAGCTCGTATTTTCCGGGTGTTGCTGAAACGAAAATGGTTTGGTTCAGCAGGCTTTCAAACTCATTAAAATTAAGTGGCCGGTTATCCAGTGCCGATGGCAGGCGAAAGCCATAATCAACCAACACCAGTTTACGGCTGCGGTCGCCGCCATACATACCACTCACCTGCGGAATGGTTTGGTGGCTTTCATCAATAATGCACAAAAAATCTTTGGGAAAATAATCAAGCAAACAAAACGGCCTGGTGCCGGGCCTTCTTCTGTCAAAAAAACGGGAGTAGTTCTCAATGCCGTTGCAATAACCCAGTTCCCGTATCATTTCCAGGTCATAATTAACCCTTTCGCTGATGCGTTGGGCCTCAATATATTTTCCGCTGTTTTTGTAATATAATTCCTGCGCGGCTACTTCATCCTGTATTTCATGTATCACCTGTTGCAGCACATCTTTTGGTGCCACATATAAATTGGCCGGAAAGATGGCGGCATTCTCTACACTGCTGATACGTTTTCCGCTGCTGAGTTCCAGCGTTTCAATGGTTTCAATTTCATCGCCAAAAAAAGCAATGCGGTAACCAAAATCCACATAAGGCAAATTAATATCGATGGTGTCGCCCTTCACACGAAATGTTCCCCTGGTAAAATCTCCTTCACTGCGGTTGTATAAAGAATTTACCAAAGCGTGTAAAAATCCCTGGCGGGAAATGACCTGTCCCTGCTGAATGCGGATGATGCCATTTTCATAATCAGTTGGGTTACCCATACCATAAATGCAGCTCACGCTGGCAACAATGATGATGTCTCTTCGGCCGCTTAATAACTGTGCGGTTGCCTGCAGGCGCAGTTTATCCAGCTCTTCGTTAATGCTCAGGTCTTTTTCGATGTAGGTATTGCTTACGGGCATATAAGCCTCGGGCTGGTAATAATCGTAATAAGAAACAAAATAACCAACCGCATTATCCGGAAAAAACTGTTTAAACTCGCCGTATAACTGTGCTACCAGGGTTTTATTATGCGTGATGACCAATGTGGGCAGTTGGGTTTGCTGTATCACATTGGCCATGGTATAGGTTTTACCACTGCCGGTAACCCCCAATAAGGTCTGGTGCCTTTCTCCATTCAAAACGCCTTCAGTCAGCTGGCGGATGGCATCCGGCTGATCGCCGGCGGGGGAATATGGTGCTTGAAGGCGAAATGGCATAATTACAGACCTGCAATTTACAAAAGCTTAATGAAGGCTTACCAACCCTGGGCAATAGATTTTGAAGTAATACCGAGTATACCAGTTTTTAGTCCAAAGTTTTTTGCTATCGGTATAATACCATCTAATATTTCAACGTAGTCCGTTGGACTACTTATGAAATAAAGATGGTATAAAAGGAATGATATACATGTTGGCAACCCTGTTACAGTTGCTTATCTATCCATTTATCCGCTTCCTGTTTTCTGATAAACCACGCAATGGTAAAAGAGAGAATGATATCGGTAAATGGGACAATTTCTTCCAGAAAATTCAGTACGCCCCCAATCATTCCAAACCTGCCGCCAAAAAGGGTAAAAAATAAAAAGCCTGATATGGGCGCCCAAATGGTATCGGTAAATTCGCCCATTGCAGGAATGATATAACTGGACATGCCAATCAGATCCAGCAGGATACAAAGTATGATATTGGGTAAAACCGGTTTTTCTATGGCCATCATAAAAAAGGACTGCAAAATGCAGTCCGTAATTTTTAAGAATAATTATTTTACATACTTTTTTAACGGCATGCCGGCAGCTGCCATCTCTACCATCATACTTACTTCATCCACCAGTTTATCGTCGCCACCACCAAAGCCCACACTCTTGAAACGGATATTACCGGTTTTGTCAATTATAAATTTTGTAGGTATACCCCTTACTTTAAAATCGGCTACCACTTTATCATTATCATCCATCAAAACATGAAAGGGATAATTATTCTTTTTCATAAAGTCCTCAGCATTTTGTTTTTTGTTTTCAACTGTTTCCCAGGTATCAATAAATACAAATGCCACATCACCTTTTGTTGTCAGTTTTTCCTGTGCTTTTTTCATGGCAGGCATAGATGCGATACAGGGACCACACCAGGTAGCCCAAAAATCTACCACCACTACCTTGCCATGTAAACCAGCAAGACTAACATCATTACCGGCAAGATCTTTTAAATTGAATTTAGGAGCTTCTTCATTGATCATGGCCTTTGCCAGTTCTTCTCTCTTTTTTTCTATGGCGGACATTTCAAGTTTTGCTAAATATTCATCATAACCTTTATCCGATTTATATTTTGCTACATACAGTTCTTTTAGTAATTCCTTGGTTTTTGATGAAGCCACGCCCTCTTTTACCAGTTTTTCAATTTCTTTATTAGCTGCAGCCGCTGATGTTACTTTTACCAGTAACAGGGCATAATTTTCATTATATTCGGCATTTTTAAACTCGTTGATAATTACCGATTCTTTGGCAAACTGGTAACCATTTTGATAATCCCCGGTTTTGTATAGTATTGAAGCATAGGTGTTTGCATAAATGGCATACAGGCCTTTACGCTGTTTATCCCATTGTTTTTTTGATGTGTTGTCTGGTTTTTTTTCATCCGGGTTCAGTATTTGGCTTTTAGCATATATGGAAGCGGCATAAGCCATTTTTTTTGCTTCTTCCAGCTCTTCGTTTTTCTTGTCCATATCCATCGCAAGAATGGTATTATTTCTGGCCACGGTTGATTTGGAAAGGCCCTTACACCATTCGTAATATGCATTAAAATCTTTAGCATTGGCGTAAGCATTCGCCATTTGTAATTTATAATTATCAATCAAATCCTTATTGGATTCTGTTGGCAGGTATTTGGCCAGGTACTCATTATACAGAGCCAGCTTTTTTATTAAATCCTTTTCTTTACTCAAGGCAGCGCCTAAATCATTTTTTTTCCAATTACCGTCAGGAAATTTTTCTTTCATGATGGTTGTAAAAGAATCTGCTGTACTTTTCATTTTTAACCGGCCATACCATTGGTTTAAAGTAGCATAGTCCGCTTCTTTAATACCGGGTTTGTTAGCCAGGTTTTTCAAAAGTCCCAGTATGGCAAGTTCCTCCCCATCTTTCTTTTTTGCAGCAAACACGGCTTGTAAGTAAGCAGAAAAATAACTCGTGTTATTCTTAACATCAGGATTTAGGTTTAAACCCTCTTCGAGTAATGCCAGATTTTTTTCTGAAACTGTTTTCATGTCAAAAAGCCGCTCACCATATCCATTATACACTCTTCCGGCCCAGATATAGTATTCTGTAACAGGCTGGTTATTGTTGTTATACACCGGCACTATATAGCCATTGCCGGAATTATTGTCCTTTACCTGATCATCCTTGGCCGAAAAGCCAAATGCTATACAGGAAGTAGCAGTATCTGTATTAAAACTTCCGGAATATAGAGTGCCTTTTTTTACGAAGGCAGGTTCTATGATTTTATAGCTGTTTCCGCTGAACAGGTAGACCAGAATGTCAATCTTCTTCTCATCAATTAAAGACGAAAGCTTACTGTCATACTTAAAACTTACCGTTTGCCCGGCTTTGGGCATCTGTGGTGTAAAGCTTAAGGCATCAAAATTTACCTGGGCAATTGAATTTTTTATTGAGATCAATAAAACGGCAATAAAGAATATTTTTTTCATTAAGCAGTTGTTTGAGTTTGAAGAATAAAAGTAACCTTAATAATATAGATGAATAAGTATAACTTGTTAAATAATACGGAAACAGGAGATTGAGGCCTTTATTAAATTTGCAAGAGCCTGTTAATCAATGCGTACATGCAAACCTTCCCCCTTTGTTATCATATAATTTTATTTGCATTAATGCCTTGCCATCCCGCTGATTTAGTGTACCTTTGCGCCTCAAAAAACAGCTGTTTGCTGTTAGCTGTTAGCCACAAGCGATTGTGTTTTGCTAAAAGCTAATGGCTAAAAGCTAAAAGCTCAACAAATGAATATAAGAAACATTGCCATTATCGCCCACGTAGATCACGGCAAAACAACATTGGTAGACAAGATCCTGCACAGTACCAATATTTTCCGGGATAACCAGGAAACAGGCGAACTGATCATGGATAATAATGACCTGGAAAGAGAGAGAGGGATCACCATTTTCAGTAAAAACGTATCCGTAACCTACAAAGGCATTAAAATTAATGTAATTGATACCCCTGGTCACAGTGACTTTGGTGGTGAGGTTGAACGTGTTTTAAAAATGGCCGACGGCGTTTTGCTGCTGGTAGATGCTTTTGAAGGCCCCATGCCACAAACCCGTTTTGTGTTGCAGAAAGCATTGCAATTGGGTTTACATCCTATCGTAGTTATCAACAAGGTAGATAAAGCAAACTGCCGCCCTGATGAAGTGCATGATGCAGTTTTTGAATTGTTCTTTAACCTGGATGCTACGGAAGAGCAACTTGATTTTCCTACCATTTACGGCAGCAGCAAAAATGGCTGGATGAATACTTCATTAACAGAAACGGATAATATTTTCCCCTTACTGGATGCTATTCTGGAGCATGTGCCAGAGCCAAAAGTAAATGAAGGAACCACCCAGATGCAGATCACCTCTCTGGATTATTCTTCTTTTTTAGGAAGAATTGCAGTAGGTAAAGTCGCCAGGGGTACCGTAAAAGAAGGTCAGCAAATCGCATTGGTGCAGGCCGATGGCGGTATTAAAAAAATGAAAGTAAAGGAACTGTACACTTTTGAAGCGCTTGGTAAAAAGAAGGCAACAGAAGTGAGTGCAGGCGATATCTGTGCCATAGTTGGCCTGGATGAATTTAATATCGGGGACACGATCTGTGATGTTGAATTTCCGGAAGCATTACCGGTTATCAGCGTGGATGAGCCAACGATGAGTATGATGTTCAGCATCAACAACTCACCTTTCTTTGGCCGTGAAGGTAAATTTGTAACCTCACGTCATTTGCGCGACAGGCTGATGAAAGAAACGGAAAAGAACCTGGCATTGCGTGTGGAAGATTCTGACAGTGCCGACAGCTTCCTGGTGTATGGCCGTGGTATTCTGCATTTAGGTATCTTAATTGAGACCATGCGCAGGGAAGGTTTTGAATTAACTGTGGGTAACCCACAGGTGTTGGTAAAGGAAATTGATGGTAAGAAATGTGAGCCTTATGAAAACCTGGTGGTGGATGTACCTGCCGAATTCAGCGGTAAGGTAATTGACCTGGTTACACAACGCAAGGGCGAAATGCTCATCATGGAAAGCAAGGGTGAAATGCAGCATCTGGAATTTGATATTCCTTCACGTGGTTTGATTGGATTACGTAGCAATATGTTAACCAATACTGCCGGAGAAGCTGTAATGGCGCACCGCTTTACTGATTACAGGCCATGGAAGGGAAATATTCCGGGCAGAAGTAATGGTGTGTTATTATCTAAAAATACAGAAAGAACAACCGGTTATTCTATTGATAAATTACAGGACAGAGGAAGATTCTTTGTTGATCCGGGAGATGAGGTTTATGTAGGACAGATCATTGCCGAGCATATTAAGCCAGGCGATCTGAATGTAAATGCAACCGAGCCTAAAAAATTAACCAACCACCGTGCAAGCGGCAGTGATGATGCCAGCAAGGCTGCTCCCAAGATCATGATGACTTTGGAAGAGTGTATGGAATATATACAGCAGGATGAGTGTATCGAGGTAACGCCAAAAAGCATCCGAATGCGTAAAGTGATACTGGATGAGAACGAGCGTTCAAGGGTTTCAAAACAAATGAAATCTGAACCTGCTTAAAAGCTGTTCATTTAAGGTATATAACGATTTAATATATCCGCAATCTTTTCTTCATAAGGTTGCGGGTATTTTTTTATAAAGGTTTCAAAGGCGTGCCTGCCCATAGCCGGCCAGTTGCTTTTTTGTTGCCAGCAGTTTTCCATCACTTCATCAATACCCTCAACGGTTACAGCAGGGCAAATAAAACCATTTACGCCATCTTCAACCCAGGCGGGCATATCCCCAACCCTGCTTACTACACAGGGTCGTCCGGTTGCCATTGCTTCCACCACACTTAATGGCATGGCATCAATGAGGGTACACTGTAATAACAGGTGGCATTCAATCAGTATTTGTTTGATGTTGGTTGTAAACCCCTTTAAAAAAACCTTGTCTGCCAGGCCCGATTCAACAATTAATTTCTCCAGTTTCTCTTTGTCTTTTCCTTTGCCATATAAATGTAATTGCCAGTTTCTTGCTTTCCATTTGGATGAGGACAAGGCCTTTATTAAAATATCCTGTGCCTTTCTTGCGGTATCCAGTTCGGCCAGCATTGCCCATATACAGGTATCCTGCACATTTGCAGGATAGGGGTTTGCGTTTATATCGGGTTTAAATGTAACAGGATTAATAAGCGTTTCTTTTTTATCAATATTGATCCTGAATTTATTTTCAATAACCTCAAATATTTTTTGGGTAGCACCAAAATTCATCCGGGCCCCGGTGATCCATCGCTGTAATAATTTTTGCTTTTGAATGGATAACACTGGATTTTCATTGTAATTATGATTGAGGATAACATAATTCTGCAGTTTTTTATAAAGATTGCTGAACGGCGAATGCAAAATTTCTTTCCAGCCGCCCTGGTTTACAACAATGAGGTCAAAATCATTAAATGGAATATTATTTAATGATTTTTTGATTGCCGTTTTTCGGAACAGCCCTTTTTTATTTGGCAATAAATAAATGGAACAGCCTGCGTTTTTTAGTTGAGTGATGCGGGCCTGTTTTTCTTCCCAATCATAACAACCAATGCCTACTTTATAATGATGCGCTGCCATCCATAAAGCAGTACGAAACCACAGTTCTTCACTACCGCCCCAGGCAGCACCATTCATTATGGATAACATGAATACTGATCTCATCAATTTTTTTCAAATACCATTAAAATATTCCTGCCTTCAATTTTATCCCGGTTGCTTTTTATATATGCTTTATATGCAAAGCCAGGTATAAGGGAAAGTAAAAATGCTTTAAATGGCTTTGTTTTTTTTGTATGATTAATTTTTACTGCAAACCAGTGCTTCATTTCACCAAGGGGTTCGGTAAATGCATGCGTGTTTTTAATATCAAAAAACTGCTCAAGCTTTTTAAAAACAGCTTTGTTCCAGAGTCCGGCATGGTGTGGGGGCAGGTTCAGTGTATGGTAATCATCCCACTCAAATAAATAAGGGTTGTTGTTAGGTACGGCTATGATCATTTTGCCGCCTTTTTTTAATACAGTTAAAGAAGCCTCAATAAAGGATCTGATATCAACAATATGCTCCAGCACCTGAAAATTACAGACCACGTCGTATTCGCCTGCATGTGTGACACTGTAATCCTGTATGGTTTCGTTATAAATGATATTTCCCTGCTGCAATGCTTTAGCGGCGGCAGCGGTGTTCAGTTCCAGCCCGGTAATATCATTAATGTTGTTTTTTTTGCAAAGGTTGATAAAGAAACCGTCTCCCGACCCTATTTCGAGTATTTTATCTGTTGGTTTAAGAAAACTTAGTGCCAGCGGATGTTCCCATCGGTTATCCTGATAATACCAGGTATTCCGTTCGTGCAGGTCCTGGTAAAATTTATCATCGCCATAAATGTTAAAGGGGTAATAAAAGCGGTAGCCGGTGTCATTGCATTGATACAGTTCAATATCTGTAACGGAATTAAAAAAACGGGTCACATCTACCTTGGTTTCCCTGAGGTACCCATCCTTTATTAAAGCTGCATCAAAACTTCTTAAGCGGCTTATATTGTTGCTGTATGTAACCGGACTTTTTAATTCCATAATTATTTTTTTTGGGCAACCACTATATAGTTAAGGGTCCACCAGTCGTCAAAATATTTTTTATCGATACCCAGTGCTATGTGGTTGAGTAACCAGGTTAACCTCAGTTCCATAAAAAGGATTTTCAAAATTTTAGCACGTACTGTTTTAAATTTAAATGTAGAGTATACTGTATTGATGAACATTTGAAATGTTGCTGCCCATTTGCCACCATTTGCCTTGATATAAATAATTTCAAAGCCGGCCTCTTCAAAAAGCTCTTTCAGGCCGTGTCTGGTTAACCGGAAAAAATCATAAGGTTCCTCATGCAGTTCCCAGGTAAAGGGTACTGTTAATATCATTTTTCCCTGTGGCCTTAATACCCTGTACGATTCACTGATCATCGTATGGTGATCGTAAACATGCTCCAGCACCTGCGTTGACAGCACGGTATCAAATGTATCGTTTTCAAATTTGAGATCGGTTGCCAGGCAAATTACATCCACCCTGTTTTTATCGCTCTGTATCACATCGCAACCGGTTTGCGTTTTTGTTTTTGGATTGTACCACTCTTCATACGGTTTGTTGCCACAACCCAAATCGAGCAAATCGCCACTTGCATGATTTTTTATGGCTTCGTCAATATCTTTTAATAAGATTGATAAATGTATATAATCCGGTGATTTTTTTTTAAGTTTTGTGCTGTTGAGGCGTGGAATATTTTCCTGTCTTGACATGTATTGATTTCTTAGTGTGTATTAAGGGCAAAGTAAGGTAAAAATTCTTATTTGCATAAGCGCCTTTAATTGAAGGAATTTTAAAACCCTATTTTTGCAGCAATAAAAATTCCAGATCTGCAAATACCGCTTCACATAAGTAAATACCTGCATCAGTATTTCGATAAAATACTGGTGGTATCGGTTCCCCGTTTTACCGAAAGGCACCATCGGGTTAAACAAAACCTGGAAGGGTTGCCTTTTGATTTTTTTTGGGGTGCAGATAAACTTGAACTGGATTACAATACTGCTAATACCGACGGCACGTACGATGAAAAAAGGGCCCAAAAGCTGCAACGGCAGGGAAAAGCGCTTAACCTGGGCGAAATTGCCTGCTCACTATCTCACCGTAAGATATATGCCGAGATGGTAAAACAGGGCTGGAAAAAAGTATTGATCCTGGAAGATGATGTATGGCCAATTACTGAAAATATGCGGCATTTACCGGATGCACTGGATGAGTTGCCGGCTAACTGGGACCTGGTTTACCTGGGATATTTAAAACACGAAAAAGTTACCACAGGCTTAAAAGCAAAACAGTTCTTCTATAAAATATTAAGTGCTTTTGGCTTAATGGCCTGGAGTTATAAAATGGTTTGCAATCTGTTGCCCAAACCATTCAGCGTACATTTAAAAAAGGCCGGATTTCATGATTGCACCCATGCTTATGCCATTACATTGGCTGCGGCCGAAAAATTACTGGCCGTCCAAACCCCGGTGGTTTACCGTGCCGATGATCTTTTATCGGCAACCATTATGAAGGGAGAACTGAATGCTTTTGTGACCGAACCCAAATTTTTTGATCAGGAAATATTTCACAATGCAGCCATTGTTTCAGAAATAAAAACATGATCAGTTGGCAGGCATGGCATCTATCTTTCTCTTGAGTGCGCCGGCCATTTTTTCATTTATTTTCAGGAGTGCCTCATATTGCTGCATGGCACCTTCCCTGTTCTTTAACTCGGTATAACTATATCCCGAATACAGTAAGGCCACATCCACTACCGAAACGGCCAGGTTCTTTTTGAACTGTTCGATACACTCGGCAAATTTTTGAGTAGAGCGGTAAGCATAGCCTAATTCACCGTATGCAGGTTTATAGTTGTTGTCTATTTCCAGCGCTTTAACCGCATAGGGTATGGCTATTTCATGTTTTTTGGTAGCGTTATAGATCCAGGCCAGTCCGTAAAAGATCTCCTTGTTTGCAGAATCAAATTTTGCAGCTGTGTTAAAGTAATAAATGGCTGTATCATACTGCTTAATGACATCCCGGTAAATTTTTCCCATGCCAAACAGGGCATCGGCATAATTGGGATTGATGGCCAGGGCCTTGTTGTAATTGATGATGGCCAGATCATCTTTTCCCGATTTGCTGTGAATATTGCCCATTTCAACATAGGCCGAATCAAAATTCTGGTTGAATGCTGTTGATTTATTGAATTCTGCCAGCGCTTCCGGAAATTTGTTGTTATCCCTTAATGCTATTCCGGACCTGTAATGCATGCTGGCTTTACTTACCTGTGCCTGGGCAGCGGAAAAAGATAACAGGAATAAGGTGAAGGGTATAAATCTTTTCAACATGGTTTGTTTTGTTTGGTGCAAATTAAATACTTCCCGCTCTTTTTTTTGCAAATTAAATCGTTAATTTCTGTTAAACAGATGTTTACATTAACCTTTGCTGGCATAACTTTGCAAAACCACATGAAGCATATTTTAAACATATTACTGGTTCTTTTTATCCTTTTATTCATATCCACTGCCGTGCAGGCTCAGTGTGCGGTATGTACCAAAACAGCATCGCAGCTGGGCGAAAAGCCGGCACAGGGAATGAACTCTGCCATACTTTATTTAATGTTTGCCCCCTTTGCCATAATTGGTTTTATAGGTTACCGCTGGTGGAAAGGCAACAAAAAGCTGGAGGAAGCGGAGCAACAGGCAATTGACAATCAGTAATAATTTTTTATAAAGGCGTATAAATTAAATTCCTTTCCGGCTTCTTCAATTTTTTGTTTTAGTGCAGCCTTATCTATCGCCATCATTTTATGCTGCTGTATCAGGTAGAATGCTTTTTCGGTAAGCAGCCAGCTTCTTTTTTCATTTATTTTTACTTCACTGCAGGTATCCGTAATTTTTTTCAATAACTCCCCAATGCCCTCTTTTTGCGATGCAATGGTCTTTATTACAGGTATATCAGGCATTGTTCCCTGCCCGGTATTTTTGCTGAATGAGGGAGCCAGCATCAGCCGGAGATTCTTTACAAACAGGTCTGCATCAGGCCTGTCGGCCTTGTTTACCACAAATACATCCGCAATTTCCATCAGTCCGGCTTTCATGGTTTGTACTTCATCGCCTGCTTCGGGTACAACCACTACCACGGTTATATCTGCAAGTCCTGCAATTTCAATTTCGCTTTGTCCTACGCCCACGGTTTCTACAATGATGTAATCAAATCCGGCAACTTTCATCAGGTCGCTGATCTCAATAATTTTAGGGTGCAGGCCACCCAAAGAACCACGTGTGGCCAGCGAACGGATAAACACTTTGGGGTTATCGTACCACTCACTCATCCGGATGCGGTCGCCCAGCAATGCCCCTAAATTAAATGGCGAGGAAGGATCAACACAAATTACAGCAACGGATTTACCCTCCTTAACAATAAGCCCGATCAATGCATCAACCAATGTGCTTTTTCCTGCCCCGGGTGGGCCGGTAATGCCGATGATGGGAGTTTTGGAAGGCGGTAATTGCTGCAACAGGTCTTCGTAACCGGTTACTTCATTCTCTATATAAGATATGCACCTGGCCAATGTTTTGGTATTGCCGTGTTTAATTTCATCTAATTGATGTTGCCACATAAAACAAAGTTGACAGGAAATAAACCAACTTCCAAAAATATTGTTGCATGACGGATATCAGCAATAACATTGACGGCCGGTCATAAAATACCTTTATACACTTTGGTACTTTTGGTTAAAACAATCAGTATGATACCCAATATTATTCATTTTATTTTTGGAATGGCACCCGATTTCGGAGGAAAGCCATTTTCAATGGTGAATTACCTGGCCATAAGATCTGCGATTGAGGTTAATACACCCGATACTGTTTTTTTTCATTACGAATTTGAACCGGAAGGAATCTGGTGGGAAAAAGCAAAACCCCTGCTTACGCTTAACAAGATAAAAGCTCCTGAAAGTTTTATGGGCAGGCCACTGTACCATGTGGCACATAAGGCAGATGTGGTGCGGCTGCTTGCACTAAAAGAATACGGGGGGATTTACATTGACCTTGATTCCATTTGTGTAAAACCACTCCATGAGTTTTTAAAACACTCATTTGTTATAGGGCAGGAACGAAAACCTGATTATGTCCCAAAGAACTGGAGACAAAAATATAAATATGCTGTCAGAAATTATTTTCACCTGGTTGATACCAATACCATTAACGGGTTGTGCAATGCCGTATTGCTGAGTGAAAAGAACAGCAAATTTGTAAATTTATGGCTTGACACTTATGCATCCTTCCGTTCCAAAGGGTACGATAAATACTGGAATGAGCATTCCGTGCGTATTCCGCAACAACTGGCAGAAAAGTATCCGGATGAGGTGACCATATTGGATTCCTATGCGTTTTATTACCCATTGTATAACAAACCCGGGCTGGAAGACATGTTTGAAAAAGTTACCCCTTTTCCTAAAGCCTACTTACATCACCTTTGGGAACACTTTTCATGGGATGATTATTTATGCAAACTGACCCGTAAGGACATTTTTGAAACCGATACCACCTATAACTGCATTGCCCGGAAATATTTATAAAATCAGATAAAAATGAAAATTGGTTTTACCGGAAGGTGGAGTCCATTAGAGAGAAACGCCTGGTCTGGTACTTATTTTAATACTCACCAGGCAATCAAAAAAAATTTTGATGTTCAGTATTTTCATTACAAATGGCCCTGGTATATAAGAGAGCAATTGATTTTTCACAAGCAGCTGCAAAAACTGCATAACCGAAAAGTAGCAGTGGAATTTTTAAAGGGGTATGCAAGGTGGTTCAGCAAACAACTGGAAAAAGAATTGCGGCACACAAAAATTGATATTTTGTTTGTACCCGGGGCACCACAGCTGATTGCTTATTGCAAAACAAGCATACCAATCATTTATATGGCAGATGCCACATTTCAACAGCTGCAGGGATATTACGATTCTTTCAGTAACCTGGTATCCTATAATATTCAACAGGGAATTGAACTGGACCAATGCGCCTTTAATCAGGCATCTCATTGTATGCTGGCTTCAGATTGGGCCAAACAGTCGGCCATCAATGATTATCATATTCCTGAAAAAAAAATAACGGTACAGCCCCTTGGTGCCAACCTGGATATTATTCCTGCAGTTTCGGAATTGAAAAATAAAAAAAATAAGATCTGCCGCTTGCTTTTCCTGGGGGTTGAATGGGAGCGAAAGGGGGGACAAATTGCATTGGATACCTATTACATCCTGCAAAAATCAGGGATGCAGGTACAATTGACAATTATTGGCTGCCAGCCACCCATTGCCCTGAATGATAAAAATATTGTGGTTATTCCATTCATTAATAAAAGTATAAAGGAGGAAGCAGACTTGCTATATAACATCTTGCTGCAAACCAGCTTTTTGCTGTTGCCAACCCGGGCTGAATGTGCAGGGCTCGTTTTTTGTGAGGCAAGTGCTTTTGGTATTCCTTCTGTTACAACAGATACCGGAGGCGTTGGCACATATGTAAAAAACGGAATAAACGGGGTTACATTACCGCTGTCTTCAGGCCCTGAAGCATATGCAGCTCAAATTCTGGAACTGTATAACAAGGATGATGCTTACCGGCAACTTTGTATAAGCAGCAGAAATACGTACGAGTCAACATTAAACTGGGATACCTGGGGAGCATCTTTTCACCAGATTGCAGAAAAGGTGTTAAGCCAATAAAAAATTTCAAAGTAATCCGCTGTAACCCATCCTGTATGCATGTTTCAGGTATGAAAGTGTAGTAAATAATTTTTGTTTTTTGTAATGAAATATCAATTTTCGGTTGAGGAAAACATACCTGAACATGGCCCTGGAAAAAGATCTTCCATCAAGGGTTTTTAACAACCCGGCATATTTTAGCAGAGAAACCTGTTGTTGTTCTTTCAATAAATTCCTTTTGCAAAAACCTTCAATAAAATAAACGGATTGCGATCTCAGCTCTTCATTTCTTTGCATCTTATTTTTAACAGACATAATTTGCCTTGAACTATTACTGTCATGTGCCCTGTGCCAGGTAAGGGTTTGGGCAATACAGCCGATAAAACCGGTTGATGCGGCATGCATGCTCATCCACCAGTCGTAATAAATATCATCGGGAAATGGCAAACACAAGGGCAGCAGTTGTTTTTTGAACATGCAGGCATGGCCATGCACCGGACTGTTAAAAACCAGTTTGTGTACATCATCAATAGGGGTATATACCACATCGGGGGCAGGTTTTCTGTTTGCAAAATCATTGCCGCTGAAATTGCCTGAAAGGGAATAAATAAACAAAGATCCTTCGGGCCAGGCTTTCATCATGCATTCAATCTTATTTAATTCCCAGATATCATCCTGGTCTGCAATGGCGATAAAATTGCCCTGGCATAATGAGAATACCTTTTCAAAGTTTTTATTGTAGCCGAGGTTTGTTTCGTTTTGAAAAAAATGAATGCGGGAATCACTGGCCTGCATTTCTTTAATGATCTGAATGGTATTGTCGGTTGATCCGTCATCTGTAATTACGATCTCCAGATTTATATACGTCTGGTTAATAATGGTTTCCAGTTGTGCTTTTAAATATGCAGCGCCATTGTATGTGCACATAGCAACCGAAACCAGTGGAGCAGTATCGTTATGTATTTGCATTGCTTAAAGTTTTCCTTTTTTGATTCTGCGGATAAAATAAAATAAATCTTTAAAGGGATTGGTTTTATTAAGGTGGAGAAATGCGGGATACATTTTCATGAAATGCTGAAGCCGAAAAGGATAATAACTCAATGGCATGTATTTAAAAACAACGCCCTCTCTTTTAAGTACATCGGTTCCTTTAAGTACCGAATCTTCAATATACTTTTCATTAAAGTATTCTTCTTTATTGTATTCTGTATGGGAGTAAGACCTGATCTTACGGCTGATTTCACTGGCACCGCCTAAAAATGAAAAATGCCAGCCTGCTGCAGCAACGGATGGGTACACATCACGGTTGTCTCTCAATCCCTGGGGTGTTATTTCTTTAAGCTGCCTGCCGGTAGCACCAATACATCCATTCCACCAACGGCTTTCACCCATATTCTGGCAGTTCATGTAGTAATAATGAAACAACATGGAAAAGGCAACCGGAAGTTTATGATGATCTAGTTTTTTTAAAACAACGGGATCAGGAATTTCATCAATGTCGCTTAATAAAACCAGGTCGTTTTCATCCATTTTTTCAGCAGCCAGTAACAAGGCATTGCGTTGTTCTTTTTCCAGTTTCCAGGCTGCGCCCAGGGGGTTGTAGCTGTTGTCATTTTCAAATATAAGCTCATCGGTATTTTGCCGTACAGGGATGTATATAATTTTGTGTTCCCACGGAATGAACCTTTCTTTGGCTGCAGGGTAATTATATGGTTTAGGCCTGCCATTGAACGTGAGGTTTGATTCTGCTATTACAAAATAGTCAACATAATCATTCAAAAATTTCAGCCTGAATTCCAGCAGATCCAATTCATTGAAAAAAGTAAAACAATCAAATACTTTCATCTCCCCTGTCTTTTATTGTGAAAATCTACACCTAAAATTATCACTTGTATTTTTTATTTTCTAATTGATCTTCCTTAACAGTACACAATTTTGGCTTTATGCCTGCCAAATTAGCCGGGCACTACACTTTCCATGCGCTTTTATTGTTTCTTTGCAGCATGGATATTTCGGTGGTCATCATTACAAAAAATGAAGCGCATATCATTGCCAACACGCTGCAGAGCTTGCAGCAGGTTACTCGTGATATTGTAATAGTTGACAGCGGCAGTACCGATGATACCATTGCCATCTGCAAAAAATATAATGCCCATGTAATTGAAACCGGCTGGAACGGTTATGGCATCAATAAAAATATGGGTATACAGGCAGCAAAGAACGACTGGATACTCAGCCTGGATGCGGATGAAGCCATAGATGAAGCATTGCAGCAAAGCCTGTTGCAGCTGGCACCAGGCAATCCGGATGAAGTGTTCAATATCCGGTTTAAAAATTTTTACTGTAACAAATGGATACGTTACGGCGAGTGGGGTTCCGATTGGCATATACGGCTCTTTAACCGCAATAAGGTACAATGGAATGAGGTAGCTGTTCACGAGAACCTGGTTTTTCCTGAAAATGTACGGGTAACAAAACTACCAGGCAACATCCTGCATTACACCGTACAAAACCGGCAGGAGTATGATGCCAAAACAGATCATTATGCCCGGATGAATGCAGAGAAATATGCAGCGGCCGGGAAAAAGGCTGTTTTTTTAAAGCAATATTTTTCTCCAATTTTTGCTTTTTTACAGTATTATATTTTCCGCCTGGGTTTTTTAGATGGGCCCGAAGGATTTATTATTGCAAAAACAACAGCCCGGTACACTTTTTTAAAATACCGTTATCTTAACAAAATGGTTAACAAAAAAGGGCCTCAAATTTAATTTAGCTATGACCAATCTGATTCCCATATTTCCTTTATCGATTGTAGTTTACCCCGGTGAACAGCTAAACCTGCATATTTTTGAACCCCGGTACCGGCAATTGATCAACGAATGTTTTGCTGCAAAAAAGCCGTTTGGGATACCCGCCGTAATCAACGAAAAGATAAATGAAATGGGTACACTGGTGCAGGTTAAGGAAATAAGCCAGGTGTATGAGGACGGGAAAATGGATATTAAGACCGAAGGGCTGCAGGTTTTCAGGATGCTGGAAATCATTAATGAATTGCCCGATAAATTATACAGCGCCGCCATTGTTAACTACCCGGATAACAATGAAAAAGGTAACCGCATTTTAATGAATGGCATTGTAAAGGGAATAAAAGAACTGCATAAACTGCTTGATATAAAAAAGAAATTTGTAAAGCCCGATGATGAGTTGTGGAGTTATGATGTGGCTCACCATGCAGGCATGTCAATCCAGGAAGAATACGAATTGCTGGAACTCCTGCATGAATTACAGCGACAGGAGTACTTAAAAAGGCATCTTACGAAAGTAATTCCGGTATTGGCCGAAATGGAAATGCTGAAAGAAAAAGTAAAATTGAACGGACATTTTAAGAATTTGAAAGGACTTGATGGATAAGCATAGTCATTGAGTCATTGGTCAATAGTCATTTTACCTAAGCGAAATATTAAATGCCTTACTGACTAATGACTACTGACCAATGACCAATGACTCAATGTCCAATGACTTTAGATCAATTATACATAACTACATGATAAAAACCATTTGCTTCGATTTTGGCAACACCCGTTTAAAAGCAGCAATTTTTGAAAACGAGAATTTTTCAGAAGAGATCGTTTTGCCCGATGATGAACCAGCAACCATTGAAAAAATGCTGGCTGTTCATAATCCGCAAAAAACGATACTGTCTTCGGTAATTGAACATAACGCCGAAATTGAAAAACTGCTTGCTTCTAAAACAACATTTCACAAATTATCTCATCTTACCAAAGCAAATTTTACAACGCCGGTTGGCAAACCCGAGTCTATTGGTGCCGACAGGCTGGCACTTTCTGCAGCCGCAGTTCATTTTTTTCCGGGTAAAAATAACCTGGTGGTTGCGTTGGGCAGCTGTATAACGTATAATTTCATCAATCAATACCATGAATTTATCGGGGGAAGCATTTCTCCCGGCATGGAAATGCGGTTTAAAGCCATGCAGCTTTTTACTGCAAAACTGCCTTTGGTGCAAAAAGACTGGAATTTTCCCATAATCGGGTATGATACCAAAACAAATATGCAAAGTGGTGTAATTGCGGGAATTACATATGAAATTGATGGTTTTATTGCTGAATATGCCCGAAAATACGGCAACTTTAACGCTGTTTTAACCGGGGGCGATACAAGCTATTTTGCCGGTCAACTTAAAAACAAGATATTTGCCGACCCGTATTTTTTATTTAAAGGATTATATGCACTCAGTGAAACTAACAATGGCTAAAATTTTAATGGTACTTTTTGTGGCTTGTGGCTTGCAAATGAGTGCAAAAGCACAGGAAAACTCCCCTTATTCAAGATATGGTATAGGCGACATGACCCCCAATCATAATATTTTTACCAGGGGAATGGGTGGCATTTCTGCGGGGATAGCCGATTTTATCAATTTTGATCCTACCAATGCCAACCCTAAAGTAAGTACGTTAAAGCTCCAGCCAACAAACAGCAACAGCATCAATTTTGCAAACCCGGCCTCTCTGTCAACCATAAAAAGTACCATTTTTGATGTAGGCCTCGAAATAGACTACAGGATCTTAAAAAGTACCAGCCCGGCAAAAAAATTCACATCTGCCAATACCTTTGTATCCTCTTTACACCTGGCTTTTCCGTTGAGTACACCCAAAATGGACAAAAAGGGTATCAGCTGGGGCATGAGCCTGGGACTTAAACCGGTCTCTAAAATAAATTATAAAATAGAAAAGAATGAGCGTCTAACCGGTATAGACAGTTTAAACACGATGTACCAGGGCGATGGCGGTATAAACCAGGCAAATATCGGAACCGGCTTTAAATATAAAAACCTCAGCATTGGTATTAACGCCGGCTATATGTTTGGCAGTAAGGATTACAGCACCAAGCTTACCTTTATTAATGACAGCACTTTTTATTATTTATCCAATTCTGAAAACAAAACCACTTTTGGCGGCATTTTTTTTAATGGAGGTATCCAGTATGATATTCCTTTAGCAAGGGCAGGTAAAGATGTGACAAAGAATTTAAGGCTGGGAGTTTATGGCAATATGCAGCAAAATTTAAATGCTAATAATAACCTCATCCGGGAAATTATCATTTACGATCCCAATGGTAACCAGTACCAGCTGGATAGTGTTTATGAAGAGAATGATGTTAAGGGAAAAATTCAATTTCCTGCTATGGTTGCAGCAGGAGCGGTTTACCAGGATGCAAATTGGCTGATTGGTGCCGATTTTGAATACGGAAACTGGGCAAATTACCGTAATTACGGGCAGGCCGACCAGTTGCAAAATAACTGGACTGTGAGGATCGGAACACAATATTTTCCTGCAAAGGAAAATAAAGCAAGCAGAAAATATTTTAATTACGTAAAATACCGGGCAGGATTTTATTACGGCTCCGATTATATTGTGACCAATGTAAACAGGCCTGAATATGGTTTTAGTATAGGTACCGGAATGCCATTAACCTCTTTAAAGCGGTCATCCTATTCCGGCGGATATGTAGTGTTAAATACCGCTTTGGAATTTGCAAGCAGGGGCAATAAACAAGCCAATGTACGGGAAAGCCTGGTAAGGTTTAGTATTGGCCTTGCTATGAATGCCCGTTGGTTTCAAAAGCCTAAATACAACTAAAGTAAGTTCTGCATTGTTTACTGGTACATATATTTCTTCATGATGGTATCGTTGCAAAAAATATTCCGGCAAGTGCGCTTTATTCCGGCATATTACCGTAGAGGCAGCTTTTACAGCCATGCATTTCTGTTTACTTCCATTTTTTTTGGTTTTATGCTGCTGGTTTCTTCCTGTGGCAACAGCGATAAAGAGCTGAGCGAGTACAACAGCAAAAGCCTGGGCATAGAAGAAATCACCAATGCTGATATCAACTACACGTTGGGCGGCAAGGCAAAAGCAAAACTGCAGTCGCCCCTGATGTTAAGGGTACAGGAAACCAATCCCTATGTGGAGTTCCCTAAAAAACTTCATGTAGATTTTTTTAATGAGAACGGAACCGTGGACAGCAGGCTGGATGCATTTTATGGTAAATACCTGGAGATGGAAAGTAAGGTTTTTTTAAAGGACAGCGTAAAAGTGATTAATGTACTTGGCGATACCTTGTATTGTGATGAGCTCTGGTGGGACAGAAACAGAAAAGGTAACGAATTTTATACCGATAAGCCAGTACGCATACGTCGTAAAATGGAGATTATTAATGGTACCGGTATGCAGGCTGCTCAGGATTTTAAAAATTGGGTTATTTTGAACCCTTCCCAGGGCGTGATGAAAATTCATAATTCACAATTTCCGGTTTACTGATCTTTTGCAAAATAAATTAATCAACCAGTTTTTTAATCTGCGTAATTTCTTTCGATAACAGAATTATAATGAAATAATAAAAGGGCTATTCAGTATCTTTAACCCGGTTCAAAAAAAACAAACAAATATGGAATACCGCCGCTTGGGAAAATCAGGATTACAGGTAAGTGTGCTGTCTTTTGGCAGCTGGGTCAGCTTCAGCAAACAGATCAATGATAAGGTTGCTGATGAACTCATGGGCCTTGCCTATGATAAGGGCATCAATTTTTTTGATAATGCCGAAGCATATGCTTTGGGCGAAAGTGAAAAAATGATGGGCCGTGTTTTAAAAAAGAAAAAATGGGACCGTACATCCTACACCGTGTCATCAAAGGCATTTTGGGGGTGGAGGGGTAAGGAAAATAAACCCAACCAAACCGGCTGCAGCCGCAAACATTTGCTGGAAGCCTGTGATGAGGCCCTGAAAAGATTGCAGGTTGATTACCTGGATCTGTATTTCTGCCACAGGCCTGATAAAAACACACCGGTAGAAGAAACCGTATGGGCAATGAATCACCTGATACAACAGGGTAAAGTAATGTACTGGGGCACCAGCGAATGGAGTGGAGTGGAAATTATGGAAGCTCACCGCATAGCCGAAAAATACAGGCTGATTGGCCCAACCATGGAACAACCGCAGTATAACCTGTTTGAGCGCGATAAGGTTGAAAAAGAGTTTTTAGAAATTTATAAAAATGTGGGATTGGGCACCACCATCTGGAGCCCGCTGGCATCGGGGCTTTTAACAGGAAAGTATAATGATGGTATACCAAAAGGCAGCCGTTTTGCTTTGGAAGGGTTCGACTGGCTGAAGGAGAGGTGGGTGATGGATGATAAAGTAAAAAAAGTAAAAAAACTATCCGAACTGGCTGCAAAATTAAACATAAGTACCGCATCTTTAAGCATTGCCTGGTGTATTAAAAACCCCAATGTTAGTACTGCAATTTTGGGCGCCACCAAAAAAGCACAACTGCTCGATAATTTAAAGGCGCTGGATGCCCTTGCCCTGCTTACGCCTGATGTAACAGAGAAGATTGAAAGTATCATGAAAACAAAACCGGTATTACCCGAATTTTGATATGAAAAAAGTGGCCGTGTATGGAATACCCAATTGTGATACCACAAAAAAAGCATTAACCCTGCTTAAAGATAAAAAAACTGTTTTTTCATTTCATGATTATAAACAGGAAGGGATCAGCAGGGAAAAACTGGAGGCATGGTGCCATAAGCTGGGATGGGAAAATATCTTTAATAAGAAAAGCACTACCTGGCGTGGATTGAGTGAGTCAGAACAGAAAAAGGTTATTAATGCCGAAACAGCTGTAAACATGATGTTGCAGCACAACAGCATCATTAAAAGGCCGGTTATAGAATTTGATGAACAACCCGTCGTAGTTGGTTTTAAAGAAGAAGAAATAAAAGGTCAATTAAATAATAATCACTAAAACAACCTGAACTGCTGATGCGTTTAACAATGCCATGGCAGATTAGGGAAAAAACAAAAAACACATGAAACGTAATGCAACAGCCGTATGGAACGGTACCGGCAAAGAAGGCAATGGCCACCTGACCACACAAAGCACCACATTAAACAAAACACAGTACAATTTCAGTTCACGTTTTGCGGATGGTATTGGTACCAACCCCGAAGAACTGGTAGCTGCATCATTGTCGGGATGTTTTGCCATGAAATTAAGCTTTGTGTTAAACGCTGCCGGATTTACAGCAGATACCATTGATGTAAACAGCACGATCACACTCGATGGCGGCGCCATAACCAATGCACACCTGGTAGTAAAGGCAACAGTGCCCGGCATTGACCAGGCAAAATTTGACGAATGCATGGAAGATGTTAAAGCAAACTGCCTGATATCCAAATTGCTTAATGTTGAAAAAACCTATGAAGTAAGCCTGGGCTGATCAGTTACGGCAGGTATTGGTTTTTAAATAAACGGAAAATTGAATGGCACCGGTAAAATTTATTTTAATACTGGTTTGTGTATTTGCCTCCTTGAAGGTAAAAGCTATATTCCCGGATACGCTTGTTGTAATTTTCGACAGGCAAAACCTGTTGCAGGGAGACAGTATTGAAGTGGAGGTATATACTGAACCGTTCAGGCAAAACCCACCGGCACAAACCCTGCATTTGATCATTGAAAATGTGAAAACCGGCCAGCGGTGGAAATACCGTTACCCGTACACAAAGGGCAGGTATAAATTTTCCTTAAAGATAAATGACAGCATACCCGGCGGTACCTATGCCTTTAACTTTTTACTTCAGAAAAAATTTCTGGCGCTTAACGGTAAACTGAAAAATGCTGCCGGTGATGATAAAACGCTTAATTATATCGCCTTTGCAAAAAATAAAGCGCCTATTATTGACGGCATTGAATTGGCCACCGATGACTCTTTTACAATTGATAATATCTTTTACACAGATTCAGTGTACTTTGCTTTTTCCCCGGCTCAGAAGAATAAGGCAAACCGGTTAAAGATTTCTATTGAAACGCCATTGGATTCTGCCTTTATACCGGAAACCGTGCTCACAGAATTTATTACTGTTGGCATGAACGAAACACAGCATGCACCAATGCAAAATTCGATGAACGGGTATGCTTTTTCTGCTGCCGGTAAAAAAGATAAACAACTGCTTGAAGAAGTGGTATTAAAAACAAAACTGTTAAGCAAACGGCAGCAATTTGAAAAAGAAAATGTAAGCGGGCTTTTTGACTCGCAAAATGCCAGGACTTTTGATTTTTATGAAAACGATGAGCTGAAGAACTATCCGGATATTTACAGTTACCTTACTGCCTATGTTCCGGGTCTTACATCCTTTAATGATGAACTAACAGGCCGAACCGTTTTATACTGGAGGAACGAAAAAGTAAATATTTATGTAGATGAGGTACTGGATGTTGATTTTTCTCCGTCCTCAATAAATGTGCAGGATATTGAACTGGTAAAAGTGTATAGCCCCGGATCAAGACTGGGCCTGGATGGATTTAACGGATCAGTTGCTATTTATACCAGGCGTTTGAGTAACCGTCCCGGAAATAAAATCAGCAACTACAGTTTTTATGTAAAAGGGTACACACAAAAAAATGCAGAGTGGAAATAAAGTCGTTAATTTATAAAAATTAAAAGGATAAAATGTCATTTCAAAACAAAACAGTCATCATTACCGGTGCATCACGCGGAATAGGAAAAGCCATTGGCCTGCGCCTGGCAAAAGAAGGTGCCAATATTGTGATCGCATCAAAAAGTATTGAGGAAAACCCAAAATTGGGCGGTACCATTTTTTCGGCTGCTGCAGAAATGGAAGCTGCCGGAGGTAAAGCTTTGGCTGTGCAGTGCGATATACGTTTTGAAGACCAGATACAAAACGTTGTTGATAAAACAGTAGAAAAATTTGGCGGCATCGATATTTTAATCAATAACGCTTCGGCCATCAACCTTACTCCCACCGAGCAAACAGAACCCAAGCGGTTTGACCTGATGTATGATATTAATGTACGCGGCACTTTTATGATGAGCCGGGCCTGTATCCCGTTTCTTAAAAAAGGAACCAATGCGCATATCTTAAATTTATCTCCACCGGTAAATATGAATCTGAAGTGGTTTGAAAACCACCTGGCTTATACCATCAGCAAGTATGATATGAGTATGATTGCCCTTGGTTTATCGGCCGAGCTAAAAAAATACCATGTGGCTGCCAACGCCCTTTGGCCCCGCACTACCATTGCTACTGCGGCCGTAAATAATTTATTGGGTGGCGAAATGCTGATGAAGATGAGCCGTACGGTTGATATTATTGCAGATGCGGCTTTCTATATTTTATCAAAGCCTTCCACTTCCTGCACCGGCAATACATTTATTGATGAAGATGTACTTGCTGCAGAAGGCATTACCGACCTGGAAAAATATTCGGTTGTACCCGGCGCACAATTATATAAAGATCTTTTTGTTTAAATACGCTTGTTAATAAAATCCTAAAAGCACTTCTCTGTGATAAGCGGTAAACTTTGTTGAGTTTGTACGTTTAATTTCGTACCAGCATTATACGCCATGATAATGCGTTCACGAACCAACAAAGTATAGCCATGAAATGTTTTAAACTAAAAGCGTTATGCTTTTGCATATTGCTTGCCTCCACTGCTTTCAGCCAGATTCCCAAAAGGCAACTGGCTGCTAAAAGAATTACATCTGCCATAAAGATTGACGGGCTGCTGGATGATCCAGCCTGGAAGGATGCACCATTGGCTGATAAATTTACTGCACTCAGGCCTACGCCCTTCGTACCCGAAAGCCCGGATAATGCCACACAGATTTACTTTGTGTATGATAATGAAGGCATTTACGTTGGCGGCTATTTGCACGAAAAATTTAAAGACAGTATAGCGGCAGAACTTACAGGCCGTGATGGTTTTGGTAATAATGACTTTGTAGGAGTGATTTTTGATACCTATAATGATAAATTAAACGGCTTTGAATATTTTGTTACACCGCTTGGTGAACAAATGGATGCAAAAGTGTCGCCCAATAATGAAGACTTCAGCTGGAATGCCGTTTGGGAAAGCAGATCAAAATTACTGGCCGACGGATGGAGCTTTGAAATGTTTATCCCTTACGCAGCCATCCGATTTGGTAAAAAAAATGTGCAGGACTGGGGAATGAATATTGTTCGCAGGCGCCAAAAAAGCGGACAGCAGTTATTCTGGCAATCGATAGATCCTAACGTGAACGGATTTTTAACGCAGGAAGGATTTTTAACAGGGCTGGAAAATATCAAGCCACCTATGCGGTTGCAGTTTTCACCTTATTTTTCCGCTTATCAAAACCATGATGGTACAGCAAAAGAAAACAAAAACAAGACCACGGTTAACGGTGGTATGGATGTTAAATACGGATTAAACCAGGCATTCACCCTGGATATGACCCTGATCCCGGATTTTGGCCAGGTGCAATCAGATAACCGGGTATTAAACCTTAGCCCGTTTGAAGTTAGATTTAACGAAAACCGTTCTTTTTTTACCGAAGGTGTTGAACTGTTTAATAAAGGCAATTTGTTTTACAGTCGCAGAATTGGTTTAGAGCCCCGGTTCAGCAAATTCAACCCAAATGTAAATGAAGATGTATTAATTGAATACCCGGGCCAGGCCAAAATAATTAATGCCACAAAAGTAAGCGGACGTACACAAAAAGGGCTTGGTATTGGTGTATTGAATGCCGTTACACAAAAGCAATTTGCCACTTTCCAGGATAAAATAACCAATGAGCAATACCGTACAGAAAATATGCCGTTAACCAATTATAATATCCTGGTGTTAGATCAAACCCTGAAAAATAACAGCAGTGTTTCGCTGGTTAATACCAATGTATGGCGAAGTGGGAATGATTATGATGCCAATGTAACTTCTGCCCTGTTTGATCTTAACGATAAAAAAAATAAATGGAATATCGGTGGTAATGTGAGCTTCAGCAACCTGCTTGGCAAAGACGGGAAAAACACAACCGGGTATGCGCATAATATTTACTTTGGTAAAACCAGCGGCCGTTTCAATTTTAATGTTTGGCAGGAGCTTTACAACGATAAATATGATAAAAGTGATTTTGGCTTTTTTACCAACAACAATACCATGGACCAGGGAGTATGGGCCGGTTATAACTGGACAAAACCAATTGGTTGGTTTAACCAGATGCGGGTAAATACCAACTTTTGGTACAGCAGACTGGTATCGCCCATTGATAACTTAAAAAGAAGTGAAATGATGTACCAGGGTGCCGGAATCAATTTTAATTTTAATGGCCAGACAAAAAAGTTATGGTGGGTTGGTGTTAATATTAATGGCGGGCCTAAACGAAATGATTTTTATGAGCCCAGGTCTTATGGCCGGGTTTTTCAGGATAAGGGAAGGATCGGGATGAATGTATGGTGGGAAAGCAACTCAGCCAAAAAGTATTCCTGGGGAGGCAGCCTGTTTGCCGGTACCGGCGGCGTTTTTAAACGTACATCACTGGATTATAACCTGTTTGGAAAGATCCGTTTCAGCAGTAAGTTTTCTGTGGATAATTCTATCAATATCAGTAATGCCAATAACCAGGCTGGTTGGGCAGGAAGAACAGGAAATACCATTTATTTTTCCAGAAGGGATGTGCGCACAGTTGAAGATGTGCTGAATATCAAATACAGTTTTACCAACCGCATGGGGCTCACGTTAAGGGCAAGGCATTACTGGAGTAAAGTAAATCCTCACCAGTTTTATGAGTTGAATGCTGAAGGAAATCTGCAAACGCCAACCAATCCTTTTACAAGAAACGTAAATCAGAACTATAATTATCTAAGCGTTGATATGGTATTTAACTGGCAGTTTGCACAAGGTAGTTTCTTTAGTGTGGTTTGGAAAGATATAGCAGATAATTTTGAATATGGCGGCAATTTTGAACAGCGATATTTTAAAAACCTGGGAAATACCATTGAAGGCGAACAGTTCAACAGCCTTTCAGTAAGGGTAATTTATTTCCTGGATTACCTTACTCTTAAAAGAAAACTAAAGAAAAAATAATCTTCCACCCGTAAAAAGCACTGCTGAAAAGCGGTGTTTTTATTTTAAAGATCTGTTGCCAATCATTATAGCGGCCATTGCCAGGGCTGTATCTTTTAACAGGCTTCCAGGATTACCATCCAGTGCAGGTTGCAGGTGTAATGTAAAAACAAAGATCAGCAGCATTATGGCCAGCAGATAGCAGGCAGGGGTTTTAAATATTTTAAAAACTATTGCCAGCGCAGCGGCAATCAAACCTGTGCCGGTTATATAGATCCACAGTTTACCATCACCCGGAATAAAATCCGGTATGAGGCCACTCATTTCATCCACATGCATAAAATGCAGTACCCCAAAAAAGCCCATGCTAAGCGCAAAAATTATTTCAGCAAGCCTGGCGGCAAGAGGAGATTTCATAATTATTGGTTTGTTTTTCAGTGAAAAATTAAGCAATAATCTTCATTACAGCAATAACCTGCCATTGTATATTATAATAAAAAATGCCACAACCGGTAAAATTTAATTTATTCAGTTGTGGCAAACGGGTTGTTTAAAAATTTATCTCAACATCGTTTTGGGAACTTCTTTCTCCAGTAAATATTTATAAATGAATTTTGTTTTCATGTTTTGAAAATGAAGGCCTTTGTTTCCGCCCCAACCGTGACGGCCACCACTATAGGGCATAAATTCAAAATCTTTTTTAAGGTCCTGCAGTTTACTGATGAACTGTATGCTGTTTTGCATGTGTACATTGTCATCTATCATGCCGTGTACAATCTGTATCATACCTTTGTACTTAGCTGCATGTGTCATTACATTGCTGCTTTTATATCCATCCGGATTATTGGCAGGGGTACCCATAAACCGTTCGGTATAATGTGAATCATACAGGGTCCAGTCGGTAACACTGCCGCCGGCCATTGCATGTGTAAATACATCGCTGCCATAGGTTAAAGCATAACAGGATAAGTAGCCGCCGTAGCTAAAACCAACAATACAAATTTTAGAGGCATCAGCACCGCCGTTGGCTATCAGCCATTTTACCATGGTACTGTAATCCTTCATTTCCCAATATCCCAGGTTATGATACATATTGGCAACCCCTTCCTTTCCAAAATGGCCGCTGGCGCGGTGGTCCATCGAAACCTGTATCAAACCTTCTTTGGCATACCATTGCTGGTTGCCGTTGATTCCCCAGGTATCCATCACCGTACCGGCATTGGGTCCGCCGTATATAGAAACCAAGACCGGATACTTTTTATTCTTATCCATATTTATCGGCCAGGTAACTTTCATGGGCAGGTCGTACAGCCCGTCATCACTTTTTACACGTATAACTTCTGTTTTGGCAATATTATAATTATCAAATTCTTCTCCTTTCCCATCACCAAGTTCTTTTATGATCTTTCTTTTGGTACTGATCAGTGTCATTTTAGGTGGAGTAGCAGCATTGGAATAGGTGGTGATAAAATAAGAGCCTCCGGGAGAGATATTTATGGAATTGTTATAATCTCCCACGGTGAGCCGCTCCATATTCTTACCGTTGATATTTATGCGGTAAAAATCAACACGGGCTGTGTTCTCCAGGCTTCTTGCCGTAAAATAAACCACACCCTTCTTCTCGTCAACATAATTTACATTGGTAACAGTAAATTTTCCGGAAGTGATGGCATTCACCAACTTTCCCTTCATATCGTGAAAATATAAATGATTCCATCCGCTAACATCGCTGTTTAAGATAAAACCGGTTTTGTCATTCAGGAATTGTATACGGCCGCCCTGGTCATCCAGGTCAACCCAGCTTTTTTGTTTTTCATTGTAAAACTCGCTTTTGCTACCGGTAATGGTATTTACTTCGTAAATGATCAAATTATCCTGTAAGCGGTTCATCCATTGTACCAGCAAAGAACTGCCATCCGGTTTCCAATAAGGCAAACCAAAATACTGGTCGTCTTTTTCATTAAAAGCTGCCCAAACAATATTATTTCCTTCGGGTTCAACCATGCCAACTTTTACTTCCGGGTTGGGATCTCCAACCTTAGGATAACGTTGGGTTTCCACTACACCATGCAAACCGTTTGCATCGGTGATCGTAAAAACCGGAACCTTTGTATCATCCGACCTGAAGAATGCAATATGCTTACTGTCGGGGCTCCACCAAAACGTGCGGTACCTGCCGCTTCGTCCCAGTATCTCTTCCATATATACCCAGCTGGCATAGCCGTTTAAAATGGTCTCGCTGCCATCTTTGGTAAGGCGGGTTTCTTTTTTTGTTGTGAGATTTACCGTGTACAGGTCATTGTTTTTTGTATAGGCCACATAATTTCCATCGGGGCTCAGGGTTTGATTTATTTCTTTGGCCGAATCGTTGGTCAGCCTGATATCTTCCACATTTTTTCTCCAGTACAGGTCGTTTCCTTTAACCACAATTTCTGGCGTGGTTGATATAGTGCCTTTATTGATGTTGGGATCAACATATTCTTTTTCTGCGCCGGTTTTACAATCGATCTCAATATTTTTTCCATCTTTTCTTAAAATAAAATGACTGTCATCTATCCATTTTACTACCGAAGGAAGCTGTTGGGTAATGCCTTTAAAATTGCTTTTAAAATACTGGTCATCGCCCAGTTCTTTTTTCTGTGCCAATGCAGGTATACTTAAAATCAATACCACAGCAAAGGCTGCCATTTGCTTAATGTGCTTTATCATTTTTAAAATATGGTTTATTTGAATTGACAAGATAACTTTTTTGTGAGAAAATATAAGCTTCAAATTGATTAGTGTGAGAGCGAAGTTTAATATTTTTTAAACTTTCCTCTTAAAGGAATTTCATAAGCAAATGGCTTCTTTTCAGAAGTTATTTTATCTATTATTTCCTCCCAAGAAGAAATGAGTAGTTTTACAATTTCCCAATGCTTGTCCATACCCTTAGGCAATTTAATAAAAAAAGCTCCGAGATTATATTGTTGACAAAGTTGGAATTGCAATCTGGTTCTTTGAATATTTAAATCTTTAGTAATTAAAATACCTCCTGACTTACCCATTGAAGGAATAATAATTTCATCTGCAGCACCTTTGCCAAATTTAGTCTTTGTGGAATGGACGTATATATCTTTAAAATAACCTTTGTTAAGTGAATTTAGAGCATCAGCAACATACTCAGAAAGATTTTCATCAAGATATATCTCTGTCATGCAGCATAACTTTTATAAAAGTTAATTGCATCGGTTACTTGTTTTTCTGTAAGATCATACAAAATACCAATGATTTCAATTGGTTCACTGCTTTCATACATTGAAAAAATACCTTCTGCATTTATATTTGTGCCATTAATTACTGGTTGACCAAATTGATGATGAGGATCTACAACAATTGAATTTGTTTTTCCTTTAGGCCAAAAGCGAAGAGCGAGATTATTCTTATCAAAATCTATATTCTTTGCAAAATCACGGATAATTTCTGCAATATTCAATTGCTTTGTTCCATCAGCAGAAATTATTAAGTCCTCCAATTCGTATAGAATTTTCTTTCCTGCTAATAAAACCTTGTGAGATGCAAAAGGATAAGGTGTGTTTAATTCCTTTGCCATACTCGCCCTTGCTTTCATTATTGCTTGTGTTGAAGCTCCTTTTTCTCTTAAAAGAAAACAAGTATATAGCTCTATTAAAACATAAAAATTTACAGCTTTAATTTTTTCATTTTTCCAACTATATGTTTCATTGAATAACTTCTTGCCCAAGCTATCGTCCCAATAATCTTTAATGTATCTTCTCACTTTAGCTTGAGGATATCCCAATATCCTGGAGATGTCAGGCATAGTATAAATGCCTGAGCCAATTTGTTGTTTTTGAAAAGTTGCGGCAGACATTGATTTTATTTTGAATAAAGATAAGGTAAATAAATTACTAATATATTTAGTAAATTTCATAATTTGTATTATCTTGCTTTTCAGGCCTCATCATCGGAAAAAACAACACATCCTGTATGGAATGCTGGTTGGTGAGCAGCATCGCGATCCTGTCTATGCCAAAACCAATGCCACTGGTGGGCGGCATACCATATTCCAGGGCACGTAAAAAATCATGATCAATAAACATGGCCTCATCATCGCCCCGTTCCATCAGTTTGGTTTGCTCTTCAAATCGTTCACGCTGTTCAATGGGATCGTTCAGCTCGCTGTAGGCGTTGGCAATTTCCTTGCCATTGCACATCAGCTCAAAGCGCTCCACCAGTCCGGGTTTGCTGCGGTGCTTTTTGGTAAGCGGGCTCATCTCAACCGGGTAATCGGTAATAAAAGTGGGCTGTATATAATTGGCTTCGCATTTGCTTCCAAAAATTTCATCGATCAGTTTTCCCTTGCCCCATTTTTCATCGGCATGGATCTTTAATTCACGACAAACGTTTCTGATGCCGGCCTCATCCATTTCACTGATGTCGAAACCGGTATGTTCTTTAATGGCATCGTACATGGTAATTCTTTTGTACGGTGCTTTAAAATCAATTTCCTTATCACCCACCATCACTTTGGTGGTACCGTTTGTTGCTACAGCTGCTTTATCAAGCATTTGCTCGGTGGTATCCATCATCCATTCGTAATCTTTGTACGCCACATAAAATTCCAATACGGTAAACTCCGGGTTATGTGTGCGGTCCATCCCTTCATTGCGGAAGTTGCGGCTGAATTCATACACCCATTCAAATCCTCCAACGATCAGTCTTTTTAAATACAGTTCGTTTGCAATGCGCATGTACATAGGTACATCCAACGCATTGTGGTGTGTAGTAAATGGCCTGGCCGCTGCGCCACCGGGAATACTTTGTAATACCGGAGTATCAACTTCCAAAGCACCGCGTTCATTTAAAAAGGCACGAATGGCATTTACCATTTTGGTACGCTTGATAAATGTTTCTTTTACGCCGGGGTTTACGATCAGATCGGCATAGCGTTGCCTGTACCGGAATTCCGGATCGGTAACTTCGTCAAAAGCTTCGCCATCTTTTTCTTTAACGATCGGTAGCGGGCGTAATGACTTGGTAAGTATAGAGAACTCTCTTACATGAATGGAGGTTTCACCTGTTTTGGTAGTGAATACATATCCTTTAATACCAACGATATCGCCAATATCAATTAATTTTTTCCATACCGTTTGGTACAATGTTTTATCCTCACCGGGGCAGATATCGTCCTGCTTGATATAGAATTGGATTTTACCCACCGAATCCTGCAGCACAGCAAAATTGGCCTTGCCCATGTCGCGTACACTCATGATACGGCCTGCTATACATACATCGGCAAACAAATCCTTGTCAGACTGAGCGTGGTCGAAGTCAAAACCTTTATAATTTTCTTTTATATAAACGGAAGTGGTATTTACAGGATACAGTGCTGCCGGGTAAGCATCAATCCCCATATTGGTCAATTCGGTTAATTTTTCCCTGCGGATGATCTCCTGTTCAGATAAATGTGGTGTGCTCATATGTTTAGTCATTAGTCATTAGTCATTAGTCATTAGTTAAAAGCAGGAGTTCTGCTAATGGCTAATAGCTAACAGCTTTTTTTTGCTGCAAATATACCGTATACAACTCATTTGCGTATTTTGAGGTCTGGTAAGTATAAAAAATACAATCTTGATTATTTTAAAGCATATCCAAAAAGTACAAAATGAAAAGAATAATTTTTGCCTTTATGTTCAGCAGTTTTTTTTATGGCTGTGATGTGATCAAACAATTGCCGCAAATGACGGGCGTTACCGAAGCCGAAGCCGGTGAGGGCATTAAAGAGGCATTAAGCCAGGGATTGGTGGGTGCTGTATTAAAATTAAATAAGGAAGATGGTTTTTTTAAGGATGCTTTTTATAAAATACTGATACCGGAGGATGCCAAAAAAGTTGAAAACACCTTGCGGGATCTGGGGTTGGGCAGCATGGTTGATAAAGCCATTCTGCAAATAAACCGTGGTGCAGAGGATGCTGCCGGCTACGCCAAACCTATTTTTGTAAATGCCATTAAGAGCATGACCATACAGGATGCGATTGGATTGGTTAGAAATGGCGATACCAGCGCCACCCATTTTTTCAGGGAGAAAACAACCGCCCAGCTGGTTGCCGCATTTACACCCATTATTAAAGCATCGCTGGATAAAGTAAATGCCACCAGATATTACAGCGATATGGTGAATAAATACAACAGCCTGCCCATTGTGTTTAAAAAGATTAATCCCGATCTGACAGGTTATGTTACCCTAAAGGCTACCAATGCTTTGTTTGACCTGGTGGCTAAGGAAGAAAGAAATATCCGGAATAATTTTGCGGCCAGAACAACTGATCTGTTGAAGAAGGTTTTTGGAGGGATGCTGTAAGCCCTTTAATAATCTGCCAGCAACACCTGCCAGGCCTCGTTTATTTTACCTGCATCCAATAATTCTTTTGCATAGCTGTGCAGTTCTTTATCCATATCATCAGGATTGATGGAAAAATACTGGATGATGTTTTTTAATTTATCATCGTGAAAAGCGGGATCCACAAATGGCATTTCATGTACATTGGCCAGCTGGCCTAAATTATTGCCGGTAAGTATTTTACTTTTCTGAATACTTTCAGGAAGGGCATCAACACCAATACCCAGCTGTGTATTTGGTTTGGCCACTTTAAATAAATTGGTCTCATCAATTTTTGCATACCAGTCGCCGCCAAGCCGGGCCACATGATGTAGTTTGGTTTGATCTATTTTGTTATCGTCATCTAAAATACTTTCATCAATGTGCATGCACAATACTTCGCAGATCACGAGGTTTCCGGCGCCACCTTCGGTCCCCAGGGGTTTTACCTCAAGCACTTTACATTCTAATTTTATTTTACTTTCCTTAACCATGGGCGGAGAAACCAGCGTTGCTTTTTCTTCGGTAAATCCTGCTTTTATGAACTCATTGCTGCCTTTTGGATATTCGCAACTGGCGAGGGAGGTTTGCTGCACCATATCATAATCCACCATATTGATGACCACTTCGGGTACTTCCAAAACATTTTGTAAGGTATGCTTGGTGGTATTATCCCTCACCCGCCTTGCCGGCGAAAAAATAACTATGGGAGGATTGGAAGAAAATAAATTAAAAAAACTAAAGGGACTCAGGTTTACTTTGCCCGCTTTATCAATGGTAGATGCAAAACAAATGGGCCTGGGTGCAATGGCGTGTTGCAGGTAGTTTTGTACATCTGCAGGTTTAATATCTTTCAGGTTAAGGGTTAGCATGTTTTTATATTTTTAAATCCAAATTTTTCACGCAGGGTTCGCAGGGGAGCGGATTTACGCAGAGATTAAAACTCAGCGGCCCCGGCTACCCAGCTTCCTCTGCGTGAAACAAATCTATTTTTTCTTCAACGCCAATATCGAAAAATCACTCTCATCCTTTACAATGGTATTGCTCAGTTTTCCCAACGCATCTATCTCCATTTCCACCACATCGCCTTCCTGCAGCCACTGCGGTACAAAATCAGGATTGTTTAATAAACCTGTTCCGTTTAACTCTAAAAAACAACCGGTACCCACCGTGCCACTGCCGATCACATCGCCGGGCATCAGGTTAACACCATAGCTACAGCGTTCAATGATTTCGGCAAAGGTCCAGTCCATATCGGCAACATTGCCTTCGCTGACCTGTACACCATTAACCCAACACTTCATGCCCAGGTTCCAGGCCTTGCCGGTATGGTTTTCTTTGCAAGGCACTTCGTATGGTTGCAGTTCATCTAAGGTAACCAGCATGGGGCCTATCACGGTACAAAAATCCTTACCCTTTGCAGGCCCAAGGTTTAACAACATTTCTTCCATTTGCAGGGTTCTTGCACTCATGTCATTCATGATCATCAACCCGCCAATATATTCATCGGCCTCGGCAGCTTTAATATTTCGGCCGGGCTTACAAATTACAACAGCGGCCTCCAGTTCAAAATCCAGTTTTTGAAAATGATCGGGCATGCAAATAATATCGCCGGGGCCCTGTATGCTGTTGTGATTGGTAAAATAAAAAATGGGGTATTGGTCAAATTCCGGTATCATATCCACTTTACGGTTGCGCCTTGCTGAAGCCACATGTTGCCTGAAAGCATATCCGTCCCTGCAACTGGTTGGGTGAGGTACCGGGGCAAAAATTTCAGCATCATCAAAAGGCAGGCCCATTTCATTTCTAACCAAACCATCTTTCACTTTTTGTTCCACCGCCTTAACCATCGGCATCAGTTCATCCCAGTAATTCAGGAACATAGACATGGTATTGGGCAAATCGGGGTGCAAAGCTTCCGTTGCGTAAATTTTGCCATTTACTACTATACCCAATTGGTCCTGGCCATCTTTTAAAAATGTGACTAATCTCATATTTTTTATTTAATCTCAAAAATAATCATTTAAAGTGAGGTTAAAAACGTCAAGAAATTTTGGATAAAGGGTTTTTTAATTAATTTTGTGCGGATTCAACCTTTATGCATTTCGATAAAATTCATAACAAAGGCCAGGCCAGGTTATTCAAAAATCAATACCTGGAGTATATAACAAAAACACATCCACTTGTTATTTGGGGGATGTATTTGCCTGTTATTGGCTTAATGCTGTATTTCAGTGCTTCAACATTATCTTTTACTGTTTTACAGATTGGTTTTATTTTTGTTGCAGGAGCGATCTTCTGGTCGTTGTTTGAATATACCATTCACCGTTTTGTATTTCATTTTTTTGCTGAAAGTGAGCGGGCAAAAAAAATAGTTTATTTAATACATGGCAACCACCATGAATATCCAAGAGACAAGGAAAGGTTGTTCATGCCCGCTGTTCCCAGTTTGATCATTGCCTCAACATTATTTAGTTTAATGTATGCAGTTGCATTTGTATTTAATGTTACGGGCGGTGTATTTGCATTTTTTCCCGGATTTTTAATGGGGTATTTGATCTATGGCAGTATGCATTATGCCATTCATGCCTGGAACCCGCCATTTAAATGGATGAAACCCCTTTGGCGTAACCATCACCTGCATCACTATAAAAATGAAGAAATGGGATTTGGTGTAAGTTCAACGTTATGGGATCATGTATTTGGCACCATGTTTGACCTTACAAAAGAAAAAGAAGATAAGGAAAAGGTGCAGGCCCTGATGTTTTCGAAAAGGGAGCCTCAACAGGAATTACAGTAACCAGAAGCGGTTACCATTTTTCTTCTTCATTACCATCAGCTTTTTGCTGGGAGAACTGCTTACGCAATCTTATTTTTTGCTCCTGTCTTTCAATTATAAGCGTAGCAATGATATTTCCGGCATCTTCACCGGGGTTTTGCTGAAGCAGTGTTTTTAATTTTTCTTCATTTACATCAATGCGGTAGAGGTAGGCAATCAGTTTGTCAAATTCATTTTTTATTAACCCGTTGATATAGGCTGAGAGCTGCGAATGCAAGGCTGAATAAGACATCTTTTCTGCAAAATCAATGGCCAGTTCATTATTTAATAGCCGTATTAACTCATCGTTTTCCATCTGCGAAATCTATTTAATCTAATAAATCAGCGTTTTGTTTTCCATCACCCCCGTTCCAAACAAAGCAAAATCATATTTCACCGGATCGGCTTTATTCAGTGTACGCAAATATCCGGTTAATTCCAGTGCCGTCTGCCAGTCAATGGGTTGCCTTTGTATTAAATTTAGTTCCTTTGCCACCCTTGCCACATGTACATCTACCGGGCAAACCAGCTGCGAAGGAGATATGTTTTTCCATATACCAAAATCAACCCCTTTGCCATCGCTGCGTACCATCCAGCGTAAATACATGTTTAATCTTTTACAGCTCGAATTCTTCTCCGGAGAAGCAATATGCTTTCGTGTACGTTCTGGAATATCGGGGAGGGAAAAAAAGTAATGGTAAAATCCTGTCAGGCCCTTTTCAATTGTTTTGTCTTTTACAGACATCCATTGTGTAAAAGCAATTTCAAGCGAAGGGTGTTTGGAAAAATGCATTTTAAAAAAAGCTATAAAATACAACAGGTCGGTTGCATTAAATGTGCGGTGCTTAAAATGCAACAGCCTTTTCAGTTCCTTTTCAGAATGGTTCAGGCAAAATGCATGTGGATCATTATCCATCAGCAACATTAGTTCTTTAGATTTGTTGATGATGGTGGTACGGTTACCCCATGAAAATATGGCCGCAAAAAATCCGGCAATTTCTATATCCTGTTTTTTGGTAAAACTATGTGGGATAGAAATGGGATCGTATTTAATAAAAGCAGGGTTATTGTACAGTTTAACTTTACCGTTCAGGAATAACTTTATTTTTTCCGGATCAATATTCACTGATCAGTTTTTTAATAATTTTAACCCCCAATCCATCGGCAAAGGCATTTTTATTAAATTGATTAATAATTACAATAACAGCCTTGCTTTTATCTTTTGTAAATGCGCAGAAAGTAGAAAATCCGAAAGTACCGCCATTGTGCCAGTAAAACAAAGGCTGGCGATTGTCATTAAAAGTATGCCAGGCCCTGCCTATACCAATTTTTGGATTTATTGCAACCGTTTGAGCAGTGAGTTTATCTACAATCATTTTTGAATTACCAGGCTGGGGAAAGCACATATTTTGCAGGTAAATGAGCATCTCTGTACCGGTACATTTCAAACCACCGGCAGGTGTAAGCACATTCATGTTCCAATAAGGCGTTATATCATCTTTTGCGAAGTAGCCCTTACTTTTATTTTGAGTTGCAGCAATGGCATTAGCAGGTGTTACCATTTTAAATGGAAGAAAGATGTACTGATCCAGCAGTGCTGCATAGGATTTACCCGAAATTCTTTCAGCTAACACACCGGCCAGTCCCGCGCCCAGGTTCGAATAATTACTTTTACCATCGGGCTTTGGTTTGCTGTTTTTCAGATAGCTGAACAACTCAGCAGATGTATAATCTTCGTAAGGTTGGCGGCTGTTAGCCGGATTGATATTATCCGGTAACCGGGGCAAACCGGATGTATGGTTCATCAGGTTTAAAAAACTGATACTGCTTAGATTTTGATTGCGCTGAACAGAATCCGGCAGATATTTTATGACCGGATCAGTTTCAGCAATCTTATTTTCTGTAAGCACAGCAGTTAACACATAAGCCGTAAAAGTTTTGGTGATGCTGCCGATTTCAAACAGGGTCGCAGAATCAAACCGCATTTGCTTTTCGGGATCGGCAAAGCCGGCATCATAAAAATGTTTTTCGTCATTATTTAATATGCCAACAAACACTCCGGGCAAATCTTCCTTTTTGTAAACACTATCTGCAGCGTTCTGTATAAAAACACTAAGTTTTTCTTTAACTGTTTGTGCGGTTAAACTTGTGGTACAGTAAAAACAGCATAGCAAAACTACCAGCCTGGTTGTTCTCATATTTATCCAATTGCTTTATTTAGATCTTCAATTAAATCATCCACATCTTCAATACCTACACTCAGCCTGATCAATCCATCTTTAAGTCCGTTCTTTATACGTTCTTCACGGGGTATGCTGGCATGCGTCATACTTGCCGGGTGATTGATCAGTGATTCAACACCTCCCAAACTTTCGGCCAGTGAGAATAAATGGGTACCGGTTAATACTTTATTCGCCGCTTCCAGGCTGTCATCCTTTAGTTCAAAACTGATCATGCCACCAAAGCCCCTCATTTGTTTTTTTGCAACAGCATAACCTGCATTGTCTTCAAAACCTGGCCAGTAAACGGTTGCAACTTTTGCATGGTTACGCAGCCAGTGTGCGATTTTTTCTCCATTCGCGCAATGCTGTTTCATGCGCACATGCAGGGTTTTAATGCCACGTAATACCAAAAAGCAGTCCATGGGTCCGGGTACGGCGCCACAGCTTTTTTGTATGAAATATAATTTTTCCCTTAAACCTGCATCGTTCATCATCAACGCTCCCTGAATCACATCACTGTGGCCGCCCAGGTATTTGGTGGCCGAGTGCATTACAATGTCGGCGCCCTGGTCTAATGGATTTTGAAGATATGGCGATGCAAATGTATTGTCAACACAGAGTATGGCATTGGCTGTTTTTGCTATAACCGCTATGGCTGCAATATCTGTAATATTCATTAAAGGATTTGTGGGTGTTTCCAGCCAGATGAGCTTGGTATTGGCTGTAACTGCGGCCTGTACATTGTCAGCATGGGTTGTATCAACATAAATGAATTTAATGCCGTAGCGTTCCCACACTTTGGTAAATAAACGGTAACTGCCTCCGTACATATCGTTGGCTGCAATTACTTCATCGCCCGGGTTCAATAATTTTATTACACTGTCGGTTGCTGCTACGCCACTGCCAAAAGCCAGGCCATATGCTGCATTTTCAATAATGGCATAGGCATCTTCCAGTGCCTTTCGGGTGGGGTTTTGGCTGCGGGCATATTCATATCCTTTGTTTTTTCCCGGGGCTTCCTGTACGTAGGTACTGGTTTGAAAAATAGGCGTCATGATGGCACCTGTACTTGGGTCCGGTTCGGAACCGGCATGAATTAATTTTGTAGCAAGCTTCATTTGTATAGTATATTTAAAAACATTTGTTTGAGCAAAGGTCTGCAATTAAAAGCGAAAACCAATTTAGATCACCTGGGCTGCACATAAGTAACGCCAGTCGTAGTTTTTATCGGCGTAGGCAGGCATCGGTTCTATCTTTTTAGTAACGGCCTGTTTTGTAAGTATACCTGCATTGGCCAGTTTCTTTTTTGCCTCAAAAATGTATTCCTTCACGTTGTTATCATTCATCCAGTTTTTTTGTGGCGGTTCAAAGCCCACTTTTTCTTTCCGCCATACTATTTCATCGGGTAATTTTTTGTTCATGGTCTGGCGCAATAAAAACTTGGTCCAGCCGGCGTGCATTTTTAATTGCGACGGCAGTGAAAAAACAAATTCAACCAGTTCGTGGTTTAAGAAGGGTAAGCGTACTTCCACGCCATGCGCCATACTATTCCTGTCTGCAAACCTCAGTAATTCCTCTAATCCCATTTCTGTAATGTTGAAGTGTATGATGTCATTCAGTTTGGTAACAATGGGCTTGTGTATGCCCACCCATTCCTGGTGTTGCAGCTGGTTTAAAAAATCGGGGTTAATATCGGGATGGGATATGGTTTTCCGGTATTCCAGTTTCTCCAGGTGCATGGCAGCATGTGAAGGTAAAAATGCGGCCACCATATTTTTTATATCCCACCTGAAAGGCTGGTTGTTCTTCCGGAATGCTTTTTTTTCAATTTGGGTGGCTCCCAGTTTATTCCTGCTCAAGACCTCCTGCAGAAACCAGTGGATATACCTGGGGTAACCAGCTAAAATTTCATCGGCACCCTGCCCGTCCAGTAAAACTTTAACATCGTTATTTTTAGCCAGTTCAAATACCTTGTACTGCGCAAAAATACCGGAAGAGGAAAAAGGTTCTTCCTGGTGGTAGCAGAGTTTTTCAAAATCATTTATCAGGTCGGCTGCTGTTGGCTGCGTTTGATGATTAATGATGTGTAAACCTGCTGAAACGCTTTGTATGTATTTTGACTCATCGTTTTCAAAACCGGGAAACACAGCGGAGAAGGTTTGTAAGTTGGCTTTATCTGCGCTGTTTTTTTTCAACTGGTCAATGGTATATGCTACGGAAGAACTGTCTAAACCACCGCTTAAACTTGTACCCAGTGCCACATCGCTGCGCAACCTTCTTTTTACCGACATTGTAAAGAGGTCTGTGAACTTTTCAATGGCATCCGCGGCCTTGATATCGATCTTCATTTCTTTATTTAAACTCCAGTACCTGGTTATTTTTGAAAGCTGATTTGCCCGGGGCTCGTAGGTAAGATAATGGGCCGCCGGGAGGGAATAAATATCTTCAAAAAAAGTCTGTTCTTTATCTATGCAATTTTGAACATGCCCCAGCGTGATATAATTAAGCAACATTTTATTATCCATTTTTTTATCAACACCAATGGCCCACAGCGCTTTCATTTCGCTGGCAAAAATAAAATTGCCCGTGTCTTCATAATAATAAAAGGGTTTTTCACCAAAGCGGTCACGGGCTGCAAAAAGCTTTTCTGTTCTTTCATCCCAGATGGCAAAAGCAAACATGCCATCAAAATGCTGAAGACATTTTTCTTTCCAGTAATCGTAGGCTGCCAGAATCACTTCGGTATCTGATTGCGTTGAAAAACTATATCCTTTGTTTATAAGAAAAGACCTGATCTCTACATAATTATAGATCTCACCGTTGTACACGACCCGGTAACGGTTGGCAAAATGCATAGGCTGTGCGGCCTGGCCCGAAAGGTCAATAACCGAAAGCCGCCTGTGTCCCAGGTGAACTGTATTGTCATCATTGCTCCAGAAACCTTCGCCATCAGGACCTCGATGTGCAAGCGCATCGGTCATTTTTTTTAAATGAACAGGCGCCCTTGTATTTGAGCCATGCAGTAATATTCCTGAAATTCCACACATAGTGTAAATATCTGTAAAAAAAGTATCTGATGAAAAAAGAGAACACTAAGCTTACCCAAAGCCAATGGGCAATACAACTTTAATATCACCCCAGGCCATCACCAGGTCGCAGCCATAAGTGGAATTAAGAAATAACATGGTAAAATATTCGATCTGAACATTGTTTTTTATTACGGGCAGATCCACTTCAAGCAGGTCTTTTGACTTATCAATATGCAGACCCCAGCTGTACAGGTTTTCGTTAATGATCAGTTTCCATTTATCGGCGAAAGGAATACAATAGATAATATAGCGGCCGGGTAATATCTTTTTGTTGTTGATGGTAACGGGCTTAAAAAATTCAATTTCGGTGGCCTCATTTGCACCCAGGCGCCATTCCCGCCCATACACCTGTATGGCGTTTTCGTTGCTGGCAGAGTCGGCAAAAATAATTCTTCCTTTTTTTTGCGGGCGGCTGTAAATAACCCGGGCAACCGGGTTTGCCATATCAGGCGTAAGCATTTTTTGTTTGGGATAATCTTCAGGAAAATAGCTCATATCCATGGGCGATTTATCAAGCGATAAGATCATACTGTCCTGCACCGATACCGGAAGCCGCACGGTTTTTATATCAACAGTACCGGTGTTGAATTTTTTTTGCTTACACGCATAAAAAATTCCTGAAAAAACCATCAAAGCAACAATGAAGAACCCAGGTTTGAAAAACATATCTTTTTATTAAGATTCAGCCGTTTATATACAAGCCGCACCGGGCCTGTTGAGGATTAAAGATACAGCAATCAGGTGTTTAATAATTCATTAAAGGTATTAAAACTGAATTTTTTCAGATCCGGAAAAAAGTTATCGTAACAAACCTGCATGGCATTATAATGGGTCATAAAGATCTCAAAAGCTGTTTCACTTTCTGTAAGATAGGCAGCACGCTTTACCACACCGCCAAAGCTTTTTTCTATACCCCAGGTATGCCTGTAATTGTACAGCCAGTCGTACTCCTTCATATAAGGAAACATTTTTTGAAAGGGAAGCGGAAAAATCTCTGTATAAGATCCCAGCACCTCATACGTGTTTGATGCAAATGTTTTGAGCTCAGTTTCTGTATTAAAGGATTTTTTATCGATTGCCAGAAAATGGTCGTACACTACATCGGCAAACGCACCAGAGTACAAACGGTATTGAGGCCTGAAGAATAATTTCAGCTGATGCGTGGCAGGATGCGTGTCGGTAAAATGATCGATGGCCCGGTGCAGTTTTATTCCTTTTTGAACCCCCGGCGGATAGTCATATTGTTTTTTCCCTTTTATATAATCGCTTATCATGTTGCCTGCAAGTATATCGGGATCATTAAAGGAGAGATATGCATGGGCCAGGTAATTCATACATCAATAAAGTTACCCTGTTTTAAACAGATTGCAGCTTTAATTGCGTAATCATTAATAAAAAGTTAATGCCGTTTTCACAATTTAACAGTACGGAATCTTTTTTTATAATTTTTTTAAGAAATAACAGCCAATTCAATACAGGTAAGGGTTTACAGCCAATTCTTATGTGGGGATACCTGCAGCATGATTACCGTTCGTCAGGCAGATGGTGACTGCCGATATCACTGGTAACATATTGCTTTTACGATAAAGGGGATGCAATTACTTTTGGGTTGTAATTAAAGCTGCAGCCATGAAGCAGCTATTGTAAACAAACTAAAAAGTATAGTTATGAAAAAGATCAAAACCGTTTTTACAGCAGTTGTTATGCTGCTGTCCTTCAGTTCATTTGCAACCGGGTACGAACCCGACAAGGTTAGTCCTGTTGTGAAAGCAGCATTTGAAAATGATTTTTCCAAAGCCACCCAGGTTAATTGGGAAAAGACCGATGACTTTTATTTTGCATCGTTTTTATTGAATGGTATTAAGGCAGATGCCGCTTACACCGAATCCGGTGAATTGATTGGCACTTCCAGGAAAATCTCAGCCGATCAGATGCCTTTGAGCATTACGGTGGCCCTTGCCGAAAATTATGGCGGGTATGTTACAGACAATACGGTGGTGGAATTAAGTTATGCTTCCGTAACCAGGTATTATGTAACGGTTTCAAACAGTAGCCAGGTTGTAAAATTAAAATGCTACAGCAACGGCGATATGGAAGTAGAAAGCAAAACAAAAAAATGATGGTTTGAGTGGTGAGTTGAGAAACCCCCGTATGAATGTACGGGGGTTTTGAATTTTAACCAATATCCTGTTAACTTCACTTCCAAATAACATAAGTAGATCCATAAAAATGAACAAAACTGATAAAATTTATATTGCAGGCCATACCGGAATGGTTGGATCCGCAATAGTAAATGCATTGGAAATCCGGGGTTTTACCAACCTGGTTTACCGCAGTTCCCAAGCTTTGGACCTGCGTAACCAGGCGGCGGTGGAAGCATTTTTCGATGAGGAAAAACCAATGTTTGTATTTTTAGCTGCTGCAAAAGTGGGCGGTATAGTGGCCAATAATACCTACCGGGCCGAATTTTTGTACGATAACCTGATGATCGTTTCTAATATCGTTCACGCAGCATATAAAAATGGCGTAAACAAATTGCTGTTCCTGGGCAGTTCGTGTATTTATCCTAAAATGGCCCCGCAACCCATTAAAGAAGCTTATCTGTTAACCGGGCCGCTGGAAATGACCAACGAACCTTATGCCATTGCCAAAATAGCCGGTATTAAATTATGCGAAACCTACCGGGAGCAATACGGCGCCAATTTTATCAGTGTTATGCCCACCAACCTGTATGGTAAAAATGACAATTACCATCCCGAAAATTCGCACGTGTTACCCGCATTGATACGCAGGTTTCATGAGGCAAAAACCAAAGGCCTGCCTGAAGTGGTAATTTGGGGAACAGGTGCTCCGCTGCGTGAATTTTTATTTGCTGATGACCTGGCAGATGCCTGTTTGTTTTTAATGGAAAATTACAATGAAAAAGAAATAATAAATATTGGTTGCGGAGAAGATATAACCATAAAAGAGCTGGCAGGTCTGATCAAAGAAATAACCGGGTTTGCCGGAAACCTTATTTTTGACACATCAAAGCCTGATGGTACCCCACGTAAATTACTGGACGTAACCAAAATTAACAGCCTGGGATGGCATTATAAAACCAAACTGAAGGACGGCATTCAAATTGCCTACGGCGATTTTTTAAAAAAGCACACTACATGAAAACTGCCTTAATTACAGGAATAACCGGACAGGATGGAGCATACCTTGCGGAACTTTTGCTGAGCAAGGGCTATATGGTTCATGGCGTTAAAAGGCGTTCATCGCTTATAAACACCAGCCGTATTGATCACCTCTACCAGGACCCGCATGAAAAAAACATCCGCTTCAGGATGCATTATGGCGAGCTGACCGACGGGCTGAACCTTATCCGCATCATACAGGAAACAAAGCCCGATGAAATTTATAACCTGGGGGCCATGAGCCATGTAAAAGTGAGTTTTGATATTCCGGAATATACCGCCAATGCTGATGGTATTGGTACTTTGCGGCTGATGGAAGCATTGCGCATTTTGGGGATGGAAAAAACTACAAAATTCTACCAGGCCTCTTCATCTGAAATGTATGGACTGGTGCAGGAAGTGCCACAAAGCGAAAAAACCCCCTTTTATCCACGAAGCCCGTATGCCGTTGCCAAATTATATGCCTACTGGATCGTGGTAAATTACCGGGAGGCTTATGGAATGTTTGCCTGCAACGGTATCCTCTTCAATCATGAAAGCCCGTTACGGGGCGAAACTTTTGTGACCAGAAAGATCACCATGGCCGTTGCTGCCATCATATATGGCCTGCAGGATACTTTGTACCTGGGAAACCTCAATGCACAGCGTGATTGGGGACATGCGAAAGATTATGTAGAAGCCATGTGGTTAATGCTGCAGCAGGATAAAGCTGAGGATTTTGTAATTGCAACAGGCATTACAACCACCGTACGTGATTTTGTAAAAATGGCTTTTGAAGAAGTTGGTATAGAGCTGAATTTTACCGGTGAAGGCGTTGCAGAAAAAGGAATGATTGCAGCCTGTAATAATCCGGCTTATCAATTGCCCTTAGGCAAAGAAGTGGTTGCCGTTGATCCTGATTATTTCAGGCCAACAGAGGTTGATTTGTTGATTGGCGATTCAGGCAAAGCCAGGGAAAAACTGGGTTGGCTGCCAAAATATGACCTTGCGGGATTGGTAAAAGAAATGGTTGCGGCAGATGTAAAGAAGTTAAAAAAATAAATGTTGAAATAGATTTATTACCGCCCCGGCAAAGGCACAACCGGTAAACTTTCATTTCCCGTTTCATTTACAGATTGCACGGCAAAAAAGTAATTGTCTTTTGAATAAGGCAAACGTATTTCATTTTCTGCAGTGAATATTTTTCGTTGCCAGAAAGCGCTGGTGGTTTCCCTTACCAACACATAATAACCTTTTACTTTTCCGGTTTTTGGTGTTTGCCAGTATAATAAAGTAGAGTTGGTTAATTTTTTCACTTCCATTTTTACCGAGTCGGGCATGGCCGGTGCTTTAGATAAATTAGCCAGGTTGGCCAGGTTAACACCGGTGTTTTTACGCAGGTATTCGTAATCAATATAGGCTTCCAAATCTCCGTATTGAATGCCATTTTCAATCCGTACATCCTGGTGCTGCCGGGTATAATTCTCATTCATCTCGGTAATACGTACCGCTGCAAAGCCACGCTGCACGTAAGGTGTATGATCGCCGCCCCGTAAAAACCGGTCGTTGCGGTAAATAAGCACTACATCTATATTGTCAACATAACGTTCGGCGATCTCTTTTACATAGCGTGCAAGCTGGCGGCTTTTGCCATCGTTCTCCAAACCCAGGTTGCGGATATTGGCTGCAACTTTTTCTGTTTCGTAAGCGGGAATACCTTCGCTGAACACACGAACCTTGGTGTTGTTGATGATATTGGTTTCATTGCTGTTGTTACTGCCCATAATATCATTGTTTAGCACCGCAACAATATTCCAGTTCTCTTTTTTTGCTTTTTCACTCATAAATGCCGAGCCCAGTAATCCCTGTTCTTCGCCACTAACGGTTACAAAAATGATGGTGGCCGGAAAATTATATTTACTCATGATCCTGGCGCATTCAATAACCGCAGCACAGCCGCTGGCATCGTCATTGGCACCGGGCGCATCGCCCAGGCGTTCGGTAGGACTGCTGCGCATATTATCCAGGTGCCCGCTGATGATGAAGATGCGGTTATCATTGGGATCGGTTCCTTTCAACGTGGCAACCACATTGCCCAATAGGGTTACCGTGTCAATCCTTCTTTTATCCGGCTGTAAAGTAGTGGTATCAATAAAAGCAGATAAGCGTCCGTTGGATTGTTTTGCAAATTCATTGAATTTGGCCAATACCCAGTTACGGGCTGCACCAATGCCACGCCGGGGATTGGTTTGCGTACTAAGCGTATTGCGGGTGCCAAAAGCAACCATGCTTTTTATGTATGACTGCAAAGAATCGGCAGAAATTTGTTTTACCATTTTTTCAATTTCTGCATCCCGTTGGATGGTGGTTTGGGAATATGCAATGTGATATGTAAAGAGTATTGATATAAAGTAAAGCTTTTTCATAACCAAAGGTTGAACTTAAATATACAAAGAAAGAAAACAACAAATTATTTCAAAAGCATTATTGAAAATAAAAGCCCCACCGTACAACGGTGGGGCAAAGCATTTTACAAGCATTAAACAATTAATAAAAAAACTGCTCTTTAACAATTTTTCCATCATTTACCTGATACACGGCAATTTCGTGCATTTGCATGCGTCCCTGTCCCTTCATAGTTACATCCATTCCCATGGCCAAAGCAAAATGATTGCCGGCTACTACAGGCTCGTTGGAATATCCACCATGCATTTCTTCTACCATTTCTCCAAACTGTTTACCTTTTTCTTTAATGGCCTCCAGTCCTTCTGCATTTTGAAGTCCGGGGGAGCTGGCCGGTTCAATACTTACGGCATTATCTGCATAAAGTTCGTCCTGTATAGCATTCCACTGCCCGGTTTGGGCAAGCTCGTTAAAACGATTGGCTACATCCTGTGTTGTCATAAATTTTGTTTTATAATGATTAAATGATGAAGAAAAGTTACAGTTTTTGTCAGCCAGTCTAAATTAAATAATCATGAAATGTGATGAGTTGCCGGCAGCAGAAAAAGTAAATGAGGCAGAGAACGGTTTAACTCCCAAAAAAAATTACTTTTGCAGCCCGTGTTATTGAACTTAACCAGAAAAAAATAATATTATGAGTAAAGGACCGGTCAGCAATTTTATAGAACACCATTACCGCCATTTTAATGCTGCGGCTTTAATGGATGCAGCCAAAGGATATGTTACCCACCTGGATGAAGGGGGTAAAATGATGATCACCCTGGCAGGTGCCATGAGTACTGCTGAGCTTGGATTGAGCCTGGCCGAAATGATACGCCAGAATAAAGTGAGCATCATCAGTTGCACAGGTGCCAACCTGGAAGAAGACATCATGAACCTTGTGGCACACAGTCATTATAAAAGAGTGCCTAACTACCGCGATTTAAGTCCGCAGGAAGAATGGGACCTGTTGGAGAACCATTACAACCGGGTTACCGATACCTGCATACCCGAAGAAGAAGCTTTCCGCAGGTTACAACAGCATATTCATAAAATATGGAAAGAGGCTGATGACAAAGGCGAACGTTATTTTCCGCATGAGTACATGTACAAAATGTTGCTGAGTGGTGTATTGGAACAGTATTATGAAATTGATCCGAAGAACAGCTGGATGTTAGCGGCTGCACAAAAAAATATTCCCATTGTGGTGCCGGGTTGGGAAGACAGTACCATGGGAAATATTTTTGCATCGTATATTATTAAAAATGAAATGAAAGCCACCACCATGAAGAGTGGCATTGAGTACATGGTTTGGCTGGCCGATTGGTACCGTAATAATTCAGCAGGCAAAGGAGTTGGTTTCTTCCAGATTGGTGGGGGTATTGCCGGTGATTTTCCCATTTGTGTAGTGCCCATGATGTACCAGGACCTGGAATGGCACGATGTGCCTTTCTGGAGTTATTTCTGCCAGATAAGTGATTCAACAACATCATACGGAAGTTACTCCGGTGCAGTGCCCAACGAAAAAATTACCTGGGGTAAACTGGATATCAATACTCCAAAATTTATTGTAGAGAGTGATGCTACGATTGTGGCTCCGTTGATATTTGCGTGGATATTGGGATGGTAAAAACCCCTCAAACCCCCTCCGCCCCCTGAAGGGGGAACTTAGCAGTAAGATAATTTTTACAGTTTTTCTATAATTAAAAAGTGGGTTCATTTTTAAATGAACCCACTTTTATTTTTTATTTATAAGACTCTTAATTTCTGAATTCTCCAGGTTCCCCCTTCAGGGGGCGGAGGGGGTTTGGGTTTCCTACCTCGTCCCCATATTCAACGGCGTATCTCTTTTCAGCATATCATTTCTGTTCGCTATTTCCCAGGCTGTATGAAAGATCATACGGGCTCTTTTTTCAAGCAGGGCAAAGTTTATTTTGTCAACGGTATCGGTTGGTTTGTGGTAATCGGCTTTAAGCATTCCATCATAGAAAAATAAAATGGGCACACCTTTTTTGGCAAAATTATAATGGTCGCTGCGGAAAAATATCTGGTTCTTGTCATTAGGGTCATCAAATTTATAATCCAGTACCAGGTTGGTGTATTTGTTATTGGCGCCCTCGTTAATAACGGGCAGGTCGCTGCTTATTTTATCGTGGCCAATTACATAAACATAGTTCAATGTATCTCCGCTCGTGCGTTCTGTATCTACACGGCCAATCATGTCAATATTTAAATCAACGGTAGTTTTATCCAACGGAAAGAAAGGATTGTCGCTGTAATATTCACTTCCCCAAAGCCCTTTCTCTTCTCCGCTTACGGTCATAAAAACCATGGTTCTCCTTGGTTTGTAGCCTTCATTGGCAGCTTTTTGAAAAGCTTCAGCCATTTGAATTACGGCTACGGTGCCGCTGCCATCATCATCGGCACCATAATTAATTTTTCCATTGGAGATGCCTATGTGATCGTAATGAGCCGTAACAAAAACATACTCATCTTTTTTATCGGTTCCTTCAATTATACCAACCACGTTGCTGGCATTGATGGTGTTGCGGTGTTTTTCAAATTTGTAAGCAGCTTTTGTTTTGCTTTCTGTCTTCCATTGGCCTGCTATTGGTTCTGTGGCTTTTACAAGCTTTAACAGGGTATCAAAATTGTTGCCTATAATTGTTTTTGCAAATGCATGAGCAAGCTGGGCGGAATTTACTTTTTTACCTGCAGCATTTGCCCTTGGATAATACACGCCGGTTTTTTTACCATTGGCTACAGCCCGCTCATTAAATGTTTCCTGGTTTGGATTAATGAACAATACACCTGCTGCTCCTTTGGCAGCCGCGGCTTCCAGTTTTTTGGGTATCCCGGGGAATGTCCATGCGCTGGAGCGGCTGGTTGCACTTAAAAAATATTTTCCATCTTTCTTTGGTTCGCCCAAAAAGATCACTACAACTTTTCCTTTTACATCAAGGCCTTCGTAGTCGTTATATTTTGCATCATCAATACCATAACCTGCAAAAACAATTTTATTGCCTTTAAATTTTCCGGTTTCGTTGTTGTTTAACTGTACAATAAAGTCTTTGCCATATTCAGCTGTTTTACCGGCAACGGTTAGGTTGGCTGTTTGTAAACTATCCTGGTACAACGGGTAAAACTGCTGATACCCGTTTAATGCAGCCACCGGTTTTAAACCCATGGTTTTAAACTGTGCTTCAATATAGGCAGCAGCTTTGCGTTGGCCTTCGGTACCGGTTTCACGGCCCTCCATTTCGGCACCCGCAATAATGCTCAGGTGTTTATTGAGGTTGTTACCGGTTATGTGCGCTGCGTATTTGGCAGATGCATCAGATTGTGCAAACAGCAGATTTGTACCTGCAAAGAGGCAGACAAGAAAGCATATTTTTTTCATTTGTATATTTTAGTAAACAGCAAAATAATAAAAACAGTAAAGCCCGGCTTTTATTTTTGATAAACGGTGATAAAGAAGTTAAAAAGGTTTAATGGTTTAAAACGTTTAAACGTTAAGCAAATACAAACGGGCTTCAACCATTAACCAGTTCAGCAGGAGATCTTATCTACCCGGTTTTGATGGCGGCCTCCTTCAAAAGGGGTGTTCATAAAAATATCCAGCATTTTTTCGGCATCGCCATCCCGCACAAACCTGGCAGGAATGCAAATGATGTTGGCATCATTGTGTTTGCGGGCCAGTTCGGCCAGTTCTTCGCCCCAGCAGATAGCAGCTCTGACGCCGGCATGTTTATTGGCCGTAATGGCAACGCCGTTGGCACTGCCGCAAAGTAAGATACCAAAAGCTGCTTCCCCTTTTTCAACAGCCAGTGAAACGGGGTGGGCAAAATCAGGATAATCTACCGAATCTTTATTGTAAGTTCCAAAGTCGTTGAACTTAACGCCTTCTCCTTCCAGGAAAGAGATCAGGTCTTCTTTGCAATCAAATCCTGCATGATCGCATCCAATGGCAATGGGGAGGGTGAGGTTGAACGGGGACATAATTAAAGGATAATTGATAATGAGTTAATGGATAATGTTGTTGTAAAATTACGGCATATAAATTACTTGATGCAGAAAATACCAATTGCTGCGTGACACGTCATTATCCATTAAAAAATTATCCATTAAAATCAGCTCCATTCTTTTTCTTCTCTGGCTTTTTTGCGGTCAACCGTAGCAACCAGTTGTATGCTTATCCAATACAATATTAACAAGGGCAGGGCCACAATGATCTGGCTGGTAATATCCGGAGAAGGTGTAATGACGGCCGCTACAAGCAGTATGATCACAAATGCATATTTGGAGTATTTTTTTAAAAGCCTGGCATTGATAAACCCGATCTTTGCCAACACGAATGCCAAAATGGGTAATTCAAAGGCAATACCACATCCTAAGATCAGATTGGTCAGGCTGTCTATATAATCATTGATACTGGGTTGGTATTCTATAGCACCCATTGAGCCTAACGTAAATGAGGCTAAAAAATTAAAGGTAAAAGGAGCCAGTAAGTAATATCCAAAGGCTGCACCAGTAAAAAAACAAAGCGATACCCAAAAAATACTTCCCCGGGCATACTTTTTTTCTTTGGCAGAAAGTGCCGGTTTAATAAAACGCCACAGTTCCCAGAAAATATAGGGGAAACCAACAATAACGGCACCGATCATGGCAATGGTTAATGCCGAAGTGAACGTGCCATTAACCTGGGTAACCAGGAATTTGATCTTTACAGGCGGCATACATAAGTTATCGCCTATACCCAGCCAGTGGCCAAACCTGCATAAAGCATCGTAGGTAACAAAATGCTCGCTTGTGGGGGCCAGGATAATTTGGTCGTAAACCCAGTCTCTGAAAATAAAAATTACAATAGCTGCAGACAGCCAAACAATTACCGAACGCATTAAATGCCAGCGCAATGCCTCCAGATGGCCCATAAAAGACATCTCTTCAGGTTCTGCGGCTTCTTTATTGCGCAGGCGTTTAAAAAATTGCTTTCTGTCTGAAGTATCTGTTGCCAATGATATAAAGTTTGTATTCTTCCGGTAATTTTTTTAATATCCGGCAAAGGTAAAGCACTAAAGGATTAATTAAACAGTTGATTATTATAAAACATCTGAAGTTGATGAAAAAGAGAAGCCCCTGTAGAAACAGGGGCCGTTACCAAAACTAACTGCTTATGAGAGAGTTGAATTATCGTTTTAAACTACTTTGTTTTGCATCTTCCTCTTTTTCCTCTTTTTAACCTTTATAACGCTGTAGTAATATGATAAACGCAAAAGGAGTGCCAAAGGTTTTATTAAAACTGTTAAGTATTTCATAATGCCTGCAGATGGGTTAAAATAAACTGTTTTAGGAGCAACGATATAAAGAAATTATTGACCTTTATTTCCTTATAAAACCAATCTGGTGTTGTAGGAATAGACGTTTTTTACTTGCAGTAGTTTAATGTAAAAAAATAGCACGCTGATTTTCAGCGTGCTATAACAATTCTTTTTAAAACATATTATTTCATAAAACCTTTGATCAGGTCCATCAGGCCCCCGCCGCCATTTTTTTGCTGCTGTGCCTGTGCGCCTCCTGCCAGTTGAGATACAATATCCATCAATCCGCCGTTGCCGCCACTTTGTCCGCCACCACCGGTAAACTGGCCAATCAGGTCCTGGAAATTAAAACCACTGTTTCCATCGGTTTGCTGTTGCTGAACCACTTGTGCCGTTTGTCCGCCGGTAATTGAGTTTAATAAAGCCTCCAGCGAAAAACCGTTATTTTCCGGGCTGTTGCTTTTACTGATGAGGTTGCTTAATACATTTGGAATCAGATCGGTAGCCACATGATTTGCCTGTTGGCCGCCAATATTGAATTTGGTCATCAACTTGCCTGCAAAATGACCCACCATCATATTTACTATAGGATTACTGAGCAAACTTTTGCTGTCTGGTTGCTGGCCACCACCCGTAAACATTGAAATAATATTTTGCAAACCACCACCGGCCACCATATTACGCAGGCCCGATGCTACCGTATTGGTAGCTTCGGCAACCACATCATTGTTTTTTTCATTTGGCACTTCAGGATTATTGATCACCGAATCAGTGGCTGTACCTTTAACCAGGTTAAATAATTCTTCTAACATAATTTTTAGTTTTTTTATTTTTTATATAAATAGATTTCAGTTTTAAACGTATAGTTGCATGCAGGTATCTGAAACCGGTTGTTTTTTAAATTTAGGAGGTTAATTTTTCGGCATTTTCGGCAAACTGCAGGGATTCGGCAAATTCATGTAGGTCACCATTGATCACCGCATCTAAATTATATACCGTTAAACCAATGCGGTGGTCGGTTACCCTTCCCTGCGGATAGTTGTAGGTTCGTATCTTGGCACTGCGGTCGCCGGTACTAACCAGGCTTTTGCGCATATGTGCAGTAGCTTCTTCTACTTTTTTAACCTCTTCTTCATACAAACGGGTTCGCAGCATTTCCATGGCCTTTAACCGGTTACCCAATTGCGACCGGTCGGTCTGGCACATCACCACTATTCCTGTTGGCTTATGGGTGAGAAAAACCTTGGTTTCCACTTTGTTTACATTTTGGCCACCGGCACCGCCACTTCGGGCAGTTTCCATTTTCACATCCGATTCTTTTAATTCCACGTCCACTTCCTCGGCCTCGGGCATTACTGCTACGGTAACCGCACTGGTATGAACCCGGCCGCTGGCCTCGGTATCGGGCACCCGTTGTACCCGGTGTACCCCGCTTTCAAATTTTAATGTACCATACACATCATCGCCCACCACTTCTACCTGTACTTCTTTATAACCGCCCACGGTGCCTTCACTTTCACTTAAAATAGCGGTTTTCCATCCTTTCTTTTCGCAATATTTTAAATACATACGCAGCAGGTCGCCGGCAAACAGTGAGGCTTCATCACCACCCGTACCGGCACGAATTTCGAGGATCGCATTTTTTTCATCAAACGGGTCTTTGGGTATCAGCATATTGCGAAGCTGTTTCTCCATTACCTCTTTATTTGTTTCCAGCTCGGGCAATTCCCCTTTTGCCAGGTTGCGCATTTCCTCATCACCGCTGTTCAGCACTTCTTTATTAAATTCAATATCATCAAGCAGCTTAACATAGGCATTGCGGGCATTTACAATTTTTTCCAGGCTGCGGTATTCTTTACTGATGGCAGTAAATTTTTTATTGTCGCTTACGATCTCCGGGTTGGTAAGGGCTACCCCCAGGTTGTCGAACTTTGCTTTTATGGCATCTAATTTATCTAACATTCCCTGGTCCGCCAGCTGGCGGAGAATTTAATTGTGTTTTATGAAATATTTTGTCTCAGGCATTTGAATAAGTGGCAACATCGTTGTGAACTTGTTCTGTTGTTCTTTTCTTTTAGTAAAAGGAAAGAACAACCTCACTTGTACTGCATACCTTTGCTGAACTTTAATTATGTTTTGTTCCTGCCCAGGGTCAAACGAGGGCGTCAGACCCTGGGCAGGGCGGCAAATTTACAATATATCAACCAATCATTTTGTACAGAAAATTTTCAGCAGATAAAATCTTTGACGGCTACAGCTTTCTGCTGCAAAAGGTGATCATTGTAAATGCTTCAGGGGTGGTCATTGATGTGGTTGATGAAGAGGATGGCGGTGATGATATTGAAAAATTAAACGGCATCCTTTGTCCGGGTTTTATTAACGCCCATTGCCACCTGGAACTTTCGCACATGAAAGGCCATATACCCAAACATTCCGGCCTGGTTGATTTTATTCTAAAGATCGTAGCCGACCGGCACTATTCCGAAGATGACATATTGGAGGCAATAGCAAATGCTGAAGATAAAATGTTGCAAAATGGCATTGTTGCAGTTGGGGATATTTGTAATAATGCATTGACCATACCCCAAAAAAACAAAAAACGGATACACTACCATAATTTTATTGAAGCCAGGGGTTTTATTCCCGCATTTGCTAAAGAAAGGTTTGATGAATCATTTTCTTTACTGGAAGCATTTAGCGGTAAACGATCAACGGAAAAAAGTAAACGGGCAACAATTACCCCACATGCACCTTATTCTGTATCGCCCGAAATGTTTGCCCTGATTAACAATTTACCTGATAATCATCTGCTTACCATCCACAACCAGGAAACAGCAGCGGAGAATGATTTTTTTGAAAGAGGGAGCGGTGATCTTTTGCGGCTGTACCGGCAAATGGGTATTGATATTTCATTTTTTAAACCAACCGGTAAAACCAGTTTACAAAGCTGGCTGCCGCATTTTACAAAAGAGCAAACCATCATATTGGTACATAATGTAACTACATCTACAGCGGACCTGGAATTTTTAAAACTTTCAACTTTCAACTTTCAACTTTCAACGTACTTTGCCCTCTGTCCCAATGCCAATCTGTATATCAGCAATACCTTACCAGATGTACATATGCTGATGCAGCATACCCATGATATTGTTTTAGGAACCGATAGCCTGGCATCCAATGATGAGCTGAGTATCTGGGCAGAAATAAAAACACTGCAACTACATATAAAAGGCCTGGATCTGGAAGTATTGCTGAAATGGGCCACCAGCAATGGTGCCAAAGCCCTGCAGATGGATGACCGCCTGGGCAGTTTTGAAAAAGGGAAACAGCCGGGCGTTATGTTGATCAACGGACCTGGGTTAGAAAAAGTAACCCGCATGATCTGATTGACCTGAATCAGTCGCCGCCACCGCATCCGCCGCTGCAACCTCCGCCATCTCCACCACTGTCTCCACCACTGTCTCCACCACTATCCCCACCACTATCCCCACTGTCATTACTATCGTCATCTGCGTCTTTATCATCCCATTCGCCACTGGCACCGCCGCCGCCAAAATCCCCGCCACCGGTTGCAGCATCACCGGTACTGTCAAAATACGTATTTAAAGGGTCATTAGAAATATAGGAGGTTGAACTATCCAATGCCTGTCCTGTTTTTTGCCGGGATGCATAATTATTTGCCTCCAGTTTGCCTTTTTCATATTTGGTTTCGCCCCAGATATCTGCAGGTGGTTTAAAACCAAACTCCCTGGTATATAATGCAATGGTATCTGCATATTGTGCGTTAAACCGGCCGGTTTCATCGGCCATGGGTAACAGTTCGGGATGATGATCGAACTGGTAGCCAATTACTTCATTGCAGAATTCACGGTAGGCGCTGGTAAAAAGCAAATGCTCGTGCCATACCACATCAATAACTTTTGAAGGGGTAACATGAAATTTACCCACCACCCCCAGGTACACAAATTTTTTATACTCTGAAATGGCCTTCAACGCAAAAGCATTGCTCCAGCCGTGTTTGCGGGCAACTTTAGCCGCAAATGCCTTGCTGAACCCATCAGTACCGCCAAATGCAGCGGTAATTTGTTGCCACAGGCTGGCGGGCACCAGGTTGTTGAAATGATAGTCCTTTAATTTGAGCCACAACTCTTTTTTATTCATGGTATACATTTGAACTTAAAGATATAAGCTACGCTTTGAAAATTAAAATATTTAAAATCAGATATCTTTATGTTAATACTGCATCATGGAAAAGAGAACAATTTTAGTTTTTGGCTCGGGCCACCTGGCCCTGAGGCTTAAGGAAAAATTATCTGCCGGTAACTACCGGTTCGTACATGCCACGCCTGATGAAATAAATGCAGTTTCAAAATCTGTATCATTGCTTGAGAACCTGCAGGAATACATAAAACAGCTGGATGTTGATACCATCCGCATGGTTTACCTGCTCGACGAAAAAGATGAAGTAAACCTGCAACTGGTCATTGCACTCATTTCTTTATATCCCGGTATTTCAATTGCCGCCTCATTATTTAACGAAAACCTGATACCGCATTTGCAGGGGCAGCACAGCAATGTAACCATCCTTAATCCGGCAAAAATTGCAGCACCGCATTTCGTTGCTGCTTTGTCGCAGCCTTTAGAAAGAAAAAGGGAAAGCAGTGCAGTCATTACCAATTTCAAAAGGGTACTTAAAAAAAAGGATAGGTTAATTCAAAAACTTTTACTCTCCTTTATCGGGCTGATTGTTGTTGCTGTTTTGTTTTTTCACTTTTACGAAAAATTGTCCTGGATTGATTCTTTTTACTTTGTCATTGTTACGGTGGCAACAGTTGGCTATGGCGATATTAATCTGGCAGATTCCTCATCGCTGAGCAAGCTGTTTGGAATATTGCTGATCCTGTCTTCCACATTTTTTATATGGATGATCTTTTCACTTACGATTGACAGAGTTTTAAAGAAACGGATCATGTTGGCTTTGGGAAGAAAAAAATATCATCTGAAAGATCATATCATACTCTGCGGACTGGGCAGGCTGGGTTATTTTATTGCAGAAGCATTGTTGCAGAAAGGCGAAAAGCTGATCATCATTGAGCAAAACGAAAATGGACGTTATCTGGATTATTTCCGGCAACTGGGTGCCGAGATCTACATTGGCGACGGGCGTTTATCCAAAGTGCTGGATGATACCAATGTAGCACAGGCACGTGCTTTGATATCAGTCATTAATGACGATTCCGTTAATTTGGAGATAGGCTTAAACTCCCGTTCTTTTCAGCCGGGTATCAGGCTTATACTCAGGATTTTTGATAAGCAGATGGCTGAGAAAATAAAAGAGTATCTAAACATCCATCTTACCTTAAGTGCCAGCGATATAGCCGATGAAAAATTCTATGAAATTTTGAAGTAGATTTTAAAAATGGTCCCCATGGCTTTAAGCCTGCAGGCCCTTACAGTACTTCATGCAGTACCAGCAGGGTCTTCATTTGCCCAAAATCAGGGATATGCAACGTATAATATTCCAGGTATCTTAACAACAGCGACCTTCTTATTTCTCCGTTCAGGTTAAATTGTTCCAGTTCGGCGGGTTGCATTACTTTCAGCAATTGTGCCGTTAGTTCAGCCTGTATGCCATCTATAAAATACGGATGTGTGGGCTGCTGTGCGGTAAAAATACCTTCCTGCAGGTCTAAAACCGGGTTTTCGTTTTTACTGTAATTGTCAATCATCCTGAACCCAAAAAAATGAGCCAGGTGCAGGGAAAAGAAAAGTGCAAAATTTGCGGCGATCATTTTATCTGCCCGGTCAAGCTGTATAAAAGATTCTTCACAAAAATTATACAGGTCGGCATTGGCTTCGGGCTGTTTTAAACACTTGTTCAGCAATTCGGCCATAAAAGACCCTATACTGTTTTTGATCACATCGCTTAATAATGTGGCATACAGATGTGACCAGGAAAACTCTTTTATCCGTTGCATGGATTTGTTTTCGCTGTGGTATACTACCAGGTCCAGTATGGCAGTGGGTTGAAAAAGGTTGGCCTTTGCAGCCGATTTTTTTGAAGTACGTACACCATTTACCATGTAGGTTTGTATGCCAAACATTTCGGTGAACACGGTAACCACCAGGCTGGTTTCGCCGTATTTGATACTTCGTAATACTATGCCTTTGGTTTTGTGCGTCATACCCCAAATCCGCCGGAAGGCGGAGCTTTTACAGTTCAGTTATTTAAAAAGAATTCAGTAATGCAAGTTTAAGCTATGCTGGAATAACAATACGGCACAAATTATCGTTCTTTGCACAATTATTAATTATCCATTATTAAATTATCCATTATATATGTGGCAGCGTTTAGGAAAATTAGTGCTAAAATTCAGGGGGCCTTTGCTGGTTCTTTTATTATTGGTTACTGTTGTAATGGGATACTATGCCTCAAAGGTTAAGCTCAGTTACGAATTTTCCAAAGCAATTCCTACCGATAATGCCAAATACCTCGAATACAAGGCATTTAAAGCAAAATTTGGCGACGACGGGAACCTGCTGGTGGCCGGCTTACAAATCGACAGTTTTTTTACCCTTACTTTTTTTGAGGCATGCAAACAGTTTCACCAGCAACTTAAACAAATTAAATACGTAGAAAACGTGTTGAGTGTGCCGGCTGCGGTTGACCTGCGCAAGGATGTGCTTACCGAAAAACTGTATGCACAAAAAATATTTTCAGATACCATTGCCACACAGGCTGAATTAGACAGTGCGGTTACCCATTTTTACAACCTTCCATTTTACAGAACCCTGCTGTACAATCCGCAAACAAAAGCCTACCTGTTTGCTGTACGTATAAATAAGGATATACTTAATTCCAAAGGAAGAACGGAAGTAATAAACCAGATCACGCTGGCTGTTAAACAATTTGAAGAAAAAACCAACACCGAAGTTCATTTAAGCGGCCTGCCCCTGATACGAACCGTGGTTGCCGACCGGATACAAAACGAAATGAAATACTTTTTGTTTGGTTCCCTTTTATTAAGCACGTTAATACTGTTGCTTTTTTTCCGTTCCATCAGTACAACGCTGCTTTCCCTGCTGGTGGTGGTTACCGGGGTAATTTGGAGTGTAGGGGTATTGTATTTGTGCGGATACCAGATCACTTTGTTAACGGCTTTAATACCCTGCCTGGTTGTAGTGATCGGCATACCCAACTGCATTTACTTTATCAACAAATACCACAGTGCCTGGCTGGAATGGGGTAACAAAGAAAAAGCACTTACCGAAATGGTAAGTAAAATGGGCGTGGTTACTTTATTTTGTAATCTTACTGCTGCCATTGGGTTTGCCGTTTTTGCCTTAACCAAAAGTGCCATATTAAGCGAGTTTGGCGTAGTTGCCGGCATCAGCATCATGGTCATATTTGTAATCTCCTTTATCTTATTGCCGGCAGCACTCAGTTACCTGCCTGCTCCAAAACCGGCTCAAACCAGGTACCTGAACAATAAATGGCTGATCGGTTTTTTGTTAAAGATAGAAAGATGGGTACTGCATCATAAAAAAACAGTGTATGCGCTTACAGGTGTATTGCTGATTTTTGCCGCAGTAGGTATTCTTAAATTAAAAAGTGTTTCGTTTATCGTAGATGACCTGCCTAAAACAGATAAGATCTATACCGACCTTAAATTTTTTGAGAAGCATTTTAATGGTGTGATGCCCCTGGAAATTGTGGTGGATACCAAAAAGAAAAACGGCCTGGCAGGTATGCGTGCACTGCAGGTGTATGAAAAAGTGGATCTGCTTAGCAGCTATATAGTGTCGCAAAAAGAAATGAGCAGGCCACTCAGTATTGCTGAAGGGTTGAAATTTGCCAAACAGGCTTTTTTTGAAGGAGACTCTGCCAATTACCTGCTTCCCAACAGCTTCGACGGCGCGTTTGTAGGCGAATACCTGAAACCGGGTAAAAATGACAGCAGTAACAACAATGGCCTGGCCACCATGTTAACCAGCTTTGTTGATGCAGACAGGCAAAGTACCCGCATCAGCATTTCCATGGCCGATATCGGAACCGAAAAACTGCCGCCTTTGCTGGATAGTATACAGCAAAAAGCAAATGAAATTTTCGATACCGCCTCATACAAGGTGCAGCTTACTGGTACCAGCATTACTTTTTTAGAGGGCAGCCGTTTTATTGTAAATGGTTTAAAGGAAAGTATTTTCTGGGCATTTTTGCTCATTGCCCTGTGTATGCTTTACCTGTTCAGGTCATTACGTATTCTATTATGCTCACTTATTCCCAATGTTATTCCATTGGTCATAACCGCAGGTATCATGGGTTGGGCAGGCGTTCCTCTAAAACCTTCAACTGTATTGGTTTTTAGTGTTGCCTTAGGCATTGCTGTAGACATCACCATCCGGTTCCTGGTAAATTATAAACAGGAACTGCCCGCTTACCAATATAACGTAACGGCAACAGTAAGTGCGACCATAAAAAATACAGGGTTAAGCATTGTGTATACTGCATTGGTTTTAATTGCCGGCTTTGTTATTTTTTGTGTAAGCAGTTTTGGAGGCACCAAAGCATTGGGCTGGCTAACCTCCGCCACCTTGTTAATAGCCACATTAACCAACCTGGTTTTACTTCCCGTGCTGTTGCTTATGTTTGCACCTGAAAAAGCGGGGATAAAAAAACGGTAAATTTTCATAATTTGTTTAAAATCAGGAGGTTTGATAAAATCAGCTGCTGAAAATGCTTTCCCGAAAAGAAAAGCAGCTTAAAGGCCAATAAAATTGTCAAAGTATTTGATATTTACAGGGAATCTGAATTATATTTGTCGCTATAAACTATTATGCAAATGAGAAAATTGATTTTAATCTTATCAGCTGTATTTGTATTTGTACTAAATGCATCTGCTCAGAACCGTACAATAAGTGGTAAGGTTACTGATGAAAAGGGGATTCCTGTTGAAGGGGTTTCTGTTACCTCACCAAACGGTAAACAAGGTACACAAACTGAAAAAGATGGTACCTATAGTATTTCGGTGCCTACTTCAGTAAAAAACCTGAATTTTTCTTATGTGAATTTTGTGGCCCAAACAAAGTCAATTGGCAACAATACCGTAATGAATATTACTTTGATGGCTACCGATTCCAGGCTGGAAGAAGTGGTGGTTGTTGGATATGGTACACAAAAGCGTAAAGAAGTTACCGGAAGCTTAACTGCTATAAGGGGAACAGTTATTGCTGAAAAACCGGTACAAAGTTTTGAGCAGGCTTTAGCCGGCCGTTCGTCTGGTGTACAAATTACTGTACCCAGCGGAGTGTTGAATGCACCACCGGTTTTCCGCATCAGGGGTATTAACTCTATTTCTTTAAGCTCTTCTCCATTGATCATTGTTGATGGTACGCCGGTAACCACCGGTGATCTGGCAGGATCAAACGCTGCAGGTAATGCATTGGCCAGTATCAACCCCGCCGATATTGAAAGCATGGATATTGCCAAGGATGCAGCAGCTACAGCCATTTACGGTAGCCGTGCCGCAAACGGCGTGGTATTTATTACCACAAAAAGAGGTAAACCAGGTAAAGCACGTATAAACTTTAATACGTCCGTAGGTTTTACATCTGTGTATGGTGTACCTAAGGTTTTAAATGCACAACAGTATACCGATTATAAAAATTATGTAGCGTCTACCTCGCTGGGGGTAAATACCACAAACCCGGCAGCACCACCTTATATCAGGTTCAATCTTACACCCGGACCCGATGGCAACCCCATTAATACCAACTGGGCCGATGTGATATACCAACAGGGCTTTAACCAGGACCATAACCTGAATATATCTGGTGGAAATGAAAACACCACCTATTATTTTTCTGCAGGTTATTCAAAGCAGGAAGGTATTTTAAGGGCCAATGATTTTGCCCGTAAAAATATATTGATGAATGTGGATAGCAGGGTGAGTAAATACCTGACACTGGGAGGTAAAATTGCTTATTCAAATGAACTCAACCGGGTAGCTTCTGCAACCGGTTCATTGGGTGATGCCTTTGCTACCGGTGGTTTTGGCCGTCTGGCACTGGTTAATGCACCCAATATAAGCCCATACAACAATGATGGCTCTTATAATATAAGCACTGCCGGAAATTTCATTGGGCAACAGGGTAACGCACTCAGCACCAACCAGGTTGGCTTTAGCAACCCGGTTTATTTATTTGATAAGAACCGCTCAAACAGCGAAACCAACCACATTCAATCTAATTTGTACATACAGGTAAAACCATTAAGCTGGCTTACCTATAAATCGCTGTATGCCATTGATTATATTTTTGTTGACAATGATATTTTCCGCGATGCCCGCCATGGAGATGGCGTTACCAATTCCGGTGATGCATTTGCTTCTTTAAGTAAATTTAAAAGGTGGACATGGAGCAATACCCTGCAGATAGACAAGACCTTTAAAGACAAACATACTTTTAATTTATTGGGTGGTTTGGAGCAGGACCGCAGAACTACCAATCAGTTTGGTTTAACACGCCGGGTGGTAACCGATCCTGTTTATAATGTTATTCAAGGTGGTTTTACTACTGATGTGAATACCAACCTGGGCCTGGGTGAAAATTACCTGCAATCTGCTTTTGGCCGTTTCAATTACAATTACAAACAGAAATACTTTATAAGTGCCAACCTGCGTAGCGATGAATATTCAGCAATTCCCGGACAAAAAGAAATTTTTTATGGTTTTTCAGGTGGCTGGCAAGTTGACCAGGAAAAATTCTGGGGAACACCTATCCGCAAGGTATTCTCGAGCCTGAAATTAAAAGCCAGTTATGGTAAAGTGGGAAATACAGGAGGGATAGGGGATTTTGATACGTATTCAACATTTAGCTCAGGCGTAGTTTTTGGAGGTAATGCTACATTAGCATTTAATAATGCTGGTAACCCTAATCTTAAATGGGAAACCAGTAAACAATTTAACGTAGGCGCTAACATCGGTTTCTTTAAAGACAAGATGAACCTGGAAATAACTTACTATAAAAATGATATCAGCAATTTGATTTTAAGGGTGCCTCAGGCTCCTTCCACAGGTTTACCTAACGGGATACTTCAAAACGTGGGTAAAATGTACAACAAGGGTATTGAGCTTACGCTTTCCGGTACCGTTGTAAATACCAAAAACTTCAGCTGGACCACCAATTTCAACTATACCAACAACCGCAACGAAGTAACCGAACTGGCTCCGGGGCTTAACGAAATCCTTACCGGTACCGGTGGCCTGGAAACCGTTAACCGCACTGCGGTAGGATATCCTGCCGGCTATCTTTGGGTGGTTCGTTCAGGTCCTGCCGACCCTGCAACGGGCCGTAGGATTTTTTATAACAAAACCGGTAATGCCATTTTATATCGCTTTGGCACCCTGCCTGCAGGTGAATTTACCTGGCAGAATACAGACGGATCAAGGTATAATTTACAGAATGGTGCAGCCAATACCATTAACCAGGCAGCCGATGCGGTGATGTATGCCAATACTAACCCCCGGGCTATTGGTGGTTTCAGCAATACCTTCAGGTACAAGAATTTCGACCTGGATGTGTTGCTTACTTACCAGGCCGGGTTCTCCCTGTATTTTGGTACAAATGCCGGTATGTTCGACCAGCGTTTCTGGAATAACTCTGTAAGGGTACTGGATGGCTGGAGAAAATTTGGTGATGTTACCGATATCCCTAAGCCAGTCTTTAATGACAATGTATCCAATGGATCTGGTTTACCCATCAGCTTTAATGTGTTCAAGGGAGATTTTATTAAGGTGAAAAACGTAACCTTCGGATATAATATTCCTGCTGATGGCCTGAGAAAAGTAAAAATAAACAGTGTAAGGTTCTGGGTAGGAGGCCAAAACCTGTGGATATTCACCAAATATCCCGGGCCCGATCCTGAGGTTTCATCAAATGGAAACGGGGCTGCAACCGGACAGGGTGTTGACCGGAATACACTTGCAAACGGAAGAACCATTACCGTTGGATTAAATGTAGGTTTCTGATAAAAAGCATTAATAAATAAAAAAATAGTTCAGAATGAAACAACAAATAAAATATATACTATTATTAAGCTTGGTTTTTATGACAGGTATTTCTTGTAAGAAAGAATTACTAACTCCTATACCTCAAACGTCCATCCCGGATGCAAATGCTTATGATACCCCAGAGCGTATTTTAGGTAATATTCGCAGTTTGTATGCCAATGCAAAAGGTGGTGCTTTTTATGCCGGACGTTATATTGTGTATGGCGATATACGGGGCGAAGATTTTTTAAATGAAACCGGTAACCTGGTTACCGGTGCCGATGTATGGAGTTTAAACCCCCAGGGAACCTCAACCAATTCTGTAATAAACCTATGGGCACAGGCCTACACAACAATTAATTTGTGTAATTTATCTATTGAAGGTATTACCGCAAAAGGTCCTTCAGTAGTGGGTACCACTTTAACTAACAATTACCTTGGAGAAGCAAGGTTTATCAGGGCATTGTGTTACTACAGCCTGTTGCAGTTGTATGCAAGGCCTTTTGCTGACGGAGCAGGAAGCAAGCCTGGCTTGCCCCTGCGTTTAACTCCAATAAAGACGTTGGGGTCTTCTGATCTTGCCAGAAGTACCGTAGCCCAGGTTTACACTCAAATTTTAGCCGACCTTGATTCTGCCGAATTAAGGCTGCCAATATCATATGCAACAGCAGAATTAAATACAACCCGTGTACACCGCAATACGGCTATTGCATTAAAAACAAGGGTATATCTTTCTATGCAGGATTATCCAAAAGTAATTACTGAGGCAAATAAAATTGTTACTGCAGGAACTACACCGCCTTTTACTGCGGCCAGCGGCGTAGCCCATGCATTACAACCAAACATTGCAACCGTTTATGCAACCTTTAACACCACCGAATCAATACTTTCATTTCCTATGACTGCAGCGGCAGGGGATAATCCGGGCACACAAAACCAGCTTGGATTTTATTTTGTGCGCAATTCCACTAACCCCGGTTCGGCTGAGTATTCATTGAATCCGGCAGGTATTGTGGGAGACCTGGTGGGATGGCCGGCAACCGATGCCAGAAGAGGCCTGATCTTTACCAATATTACCAACGGAAAAAGATTCGTAAATAAATATCCGCTTCCTTCACCATTTCTCGATTATCCGCCGGTTATCCGTTACTCAGAAGTGTTGCTGAACCTGGCTGAAGCACTTGCCAGAACAAACGCGGCTACTGCCGATCCCAGGGGACTGGCATTGCTGAATGCTGTACGCAGGCGCTCCGATGCCACTGTTACCATTGCAGCCACCACACAGGCTCAGCTGATTGCTGCCATTATGTTGGAAAGAAGGATTGAATTTTTGGGAGAAGGTCATCGAAATAAAGACCTGATGCGCTTACTGCAAACCATCCCGTCAAAAGGAGCTGTTCCTGCAAAAGCACCCACAGACCAGGGATATATCTGGCCTATTTCTGCAAATGAAATGTCGCTGAATAAACTGATGACAGATAATTAAGCGTTGCTTTTAAAAATATTAAAAACTCCGGTTATTTATTTGGCTGGAGTTTTTTTTATCTACCAGTTTCTTCATTTAGTATGTTATCAGATATTTTACCAAACCTGATTTCATGGTTTTTAATTAAGCATTTGGGTTCTGTTAAATAATACGGTTAAATGCACTAACTTTCTACCCGAATCTTGCTATTACTATTTCTGTTCCGTTTTTAACCAAATCAAATGGAATAATACACAAACAAACTGCTTTTATGAAATTTTCAAAACTTACTTTACAGCAAGTGAAAAAAAATGTAACACAATTGCTTACAAGAATAATTGTTTCTGCATTTTTATTAATAACAGTAAACACCAGTGTTAACGCACAGTACAGCGAAACTTTTTCTACTCCTAACAAAGGATATCTTCTGAATTTAGTTGACGACTTTGGCGGCTTGAACTGGTCCCTTTCCCCATGGGCCACCGCAGGTGGCGAAAGGGATATAGCTGATTATTTTCAAACAACTGCGGGAGGAGTTTTGGAATGCATTGACCTCGATCAGCAAGTCTATTGGGAAAGCCCCTTACTGAATATCAGTGCGGCAGGTACAGTCTCTTTGTCTGTAGCACTCAGTTGGGCTGGATTTGACTCAGACGTTGCAGCCAATAATTGTTCAACAGATTACATAAGGGTACAATACAGCATCAATGGCGGCGCTTACACAAATGTTCCCAATCAATTTGGAGGCAATGCCTGTGCTACTGTTTCTTATCCTTTTGAAAATCCAGGAATGCAGTATACTGCTTCGGGTACAGTAACTCAGGGAGGAATTTCCGGTACTTCTTTAAGGATAAGAGTGGTGGTATTTACCAATGCCAATGCAGAAATGGTTACCATAGACAATGTTTCAGTACCCCAGGCAGGCGTTACACTCAACTGTACACAACCTGTAATAACAACAACCCTCAGAAATATCGTTTGCAATGGTGCGTCGTCTGGTGCAATAAATGTAACGGCTACCGGTGCAACTGCACCATATAATGTTAGCTGGACAGGCCCATCAAGTGGGAACCCTGCCGGCAATGAAATTGCTGTATCTGGTGGAACCTATACTATTACAGGTTTAGTGGCAGGTACTTATACTATCACGGTAACCGATGCTGCATCATGCAGCCAGGTAACTACTGCTATGGTGATATCGTCTCCCATTGTGCAATCGGCCATCACCAGCCCGTCAAGTTGTGGCCAGGCAAATGGCACCATTGATCTTTCCGTAAGCGGTGGTAATGCTCCTTACACCTATATATGGTCAAACAGCGCCACCACGCAGGATATTAGCGGTTTGGCAGCAGGCAATTATTCAGTGACCATTACCGATGCCTCTGTTCCGGGATGTACCTCAACAGCCAGCTATACAGTTGCCGCTGCCGTAAATGGACCGTACAATGAAACCTTCAGTGTGCCTGGTAAAGGATATTTGATAAACCAGGTAAATAATTTATTTGGAGTAAACTGGACCATGTCACCCTGGACTTTTAATGAACCTGAAACCAATATTGGCAGGGGCAATGACGATTATTTCCAAACGACAGCAACAGGAAAACTGGAAGCTGTAGATACCGACATGGACGTTTACTGGGTCAGCCCTGAATTAAATATATCCGCTTCCGGAACAGTGCAATTTTCTGTTGACCTTGCCTGGACAGGTTTCGACAATGAGGATTATATTTTAGTTCAGTACAGTATAAACGGCGGTGCTTTTGTTACCATCCCCAATCAGTTTGGCGGAGGTGCCGGAACCGTACAATATGCATTCCCTTCTGTTGACCAAAATGGTTCGATCACGGTAACACAAACAGGCCTTACCGGTAATAAGATTCAAATAAGGATTGGTGTACTCACCAACTCACAGGCCGATGTTGCTATCATCGATAATGTAAGTATACCACAAACGGTGTCTTTATGCATTTGTCCAACAATCACCCTTACCAATCCGTCGGTTGCCACGGGATGGGTAGGTGCTCCTTTCAGTCAAACCTTTACACAAACCGGCGGCGCTGCTCTTGTAACTTTTACAACGGCCAGTCCATTGCCGGCCGGCATTACCTTATCATCCGCTGGTATATTAAGCGGTACGCCAACCACATCGGGCACATTCCCGATCATCGTAACGGCAACCGATGCGAATACCTGCACAGGTAACAGTTCAACCTATACCCTGGTGATCAACAGTTGTCCCGCCATCACCGTTGCCAATCCGGCATCGGCAGCAGCCACACAACTACAGCCTTACAGCAGAACCTTTAATGCAACGGGCGGTACAGCACCTTATACCTATACAACAGCCAGTACACTTCCGGCAGGGTTAAGTTTTAACGCTTCCGGTTTATTATATGGTACCCCAACGGTAACGGGTAGCTTCCCGATCACGGTTACAGCAACCGATGCCAATGGTTGTACCGGTGTGAGCGCAGCGTATAATTTAGCCATCAGTGCCGGCACCATTGGTGTTGCCCGCTGGGTAAACAATACCGCCGGTACCAGGCCCGCACAGGTGGTGGTAAACTGTATTGTATATAATACATTTGCTACTACGTACACCGATATTCAGACGGCCATCAATGCTGCCGGAAACGGGGATGTGGTATATATAACCGATGGTACCTATGCACCTTCCATTGTACCTGGTTGTCCAACTACCTATAATAATGGTAATTACCTATTCATTGGCAGTAAAACCAACCTCATCATCACTTCTGCCACCGGAAGCTATTGCAATTCCGCTGCCATAGTAAGAAACCGTGGATTTTCCATTGCAGGCGGTAACAACATCACCATCCAGGGACTGGATATGGAAAATGTTCCGGCTAATGCATTTTATAATACCAATGCAGGTTTCCAAACCGGTAATGTTACCATCAAAAACAATTCTGTTTCCAATACCTGGCAACATGGCATCAAAACCGATGACAATCCATCTGATGGAATCATAAACAGGAGTATCTGGGAAATTTCCGGAAACAGGTTTGAAAATATCGGTGCTTATAACCCGGGTGGTTGCTCACTGGGCCCTGTAAGCGCAATATGGCTGGCACAGGCCGGTTTCAATTTTAATATCATTAATAATACCATCTCCAATACCCGGTGGGCAGGTATCTTATGTGTTGGCCAGGGCAGGAATCATTCCGTGGTATCTACTGAAATAGCTACCATATCGGGCAATCGTATAGACAATACCGTTGATGCTGGTATCCAGGTTGGTTTCTCAGCAGGAGCTTTTTATACGTCCAATGGTGCTACCATTACGCATAACAGGATCACCAACGCCAATACCAGCAATAAAGTGGGTATTGGTGGTATCACCATTTTACAAAATAACATCCGTGGGGTTAACATTAATTTCAATGATGTTTCTACATCCTTTAATGGCCTGGCTGTTGAAATTGCCGGCTGGGCAAATTCACCGGATACCAAGATCATCACCGACAATAATTTTTATAATTTAACTCCCGGAAGTTATGGAGTTACCCATATTGCGGGTATTGCGCCAAACTGTATTGGCGGAGGCTGTGTTACCGGCGATGATCTGAATTTATATAACTTCAGGAACAACTACTGGGGTACTGCCAACGGGCCTACCTATGTAACCAACCCGGGTGGAACAGGTTCGGGATTAAAGAAAGACGTGAATGTACTGGGAGGTGGAACTTACTCACTTAACGATTATGTGTACATGCCATTCCGTACCACAGCGGCTACGGTTAATTCCGTAGTGGCCTGTTCAAGTCTGCCACCGGCAGCCAATACCATTGCGCTTTCATCTGCCGTGGGCACCAATGCGCAAACGGTATGTGTGAATACACCAATCACCGATATTACTTATGCCACAACAGGTGCCACCGGTGCAACAGTAACCGGACTGCCAACAGGCGTTACCGGTAGCTGGGCTGCCAACGTGGTAACCATCAGCGGTACGCCAACAGTATCGGGTGGTGCACTTACCTATACCGTAACCTTAACGGGTGGATGCGGGGCATTAACAGCAACCGGTACCATTACAGTATCGCCGGTTACCAATACAATTGCTTTAAGTTCTGCAGTGGGTACCGATGCACAAACCGTATGTATCAATACGCCGATCACCGATATTACCTATGCCACAACGGGAGCTACCGGTGCAACGGTAACCGGTTTACCGGCGGGTGTTACCGGAGCCTGGGCTGCCAATGTGGTAACCATCAGCGGTTCTCCTAATACAATAGTGGGTTCGCCCTTTACTTATACCGTAACCCTTACCGGTAGTGGCTGCAGTGCTTTACCGGTAACAGGTACCATTACCGTTAATCCCGATAATACCATATCACTTAGTTCGGCAGTGGGTACCGATGCGCAAATAGTTTGTGTAAATACTGCCATTACCAATATTACTTATAACACAACCGGGGCCACCGGTGCAAACTTTAGTGGTTTACCTGCAGGGGTTACCGGCAGCTGGGCTGCCAATGTGGTAACCATCAGCGGTACACCAAACACTACCGTGGGCTCTCCATTTGGTTACACCGTAACTTTAACCGGTGGCTGCGGAACGGTTACCGCTAACGGTACAATTACCGTTAATCCAACACCAGCCACTCCCACCATCACACCGGGCGGCCCAACTACTTTCTGTTCGGGTGGTTCAGTAACACTTACATCCAGTTCAGCAACGGGTAATCAATGGTACCTGGATGGCAATCCGATTGGCGGAGAAACCAATCAAACATACAGTGCAACAGCTTCCGGAAACTACACAGTGGTAGTAATACAATCCAGTTGCAGTTCTGCTCCTTCCATTGCTACGGCTGTTACCGTTAATCCAATACCAGCCACCCCCACCATTACACCGGGTGGTCCAACCACTTTCTGTACGGGCGGTTCTGTAACACTTACATCCAGTTCAGCAACGGGTAACCAATGGTACCTGGGTGCTATTCCGATTGGAACCAATCAGACAATCAGTGTAAACGCTTCCGGAAGCTATACAGTGGTAGTTACTCAGTCAGGATGCAGTTCTGCTCCTTCTGCTGCTACGGTTGTTACGGTTAATCCAAACAACACCATCAGCCTCAGTTCGGCTCCTGCTACCACCAGTCAGACGGTACTGGTGAATACACCAATAACCAATATTACCTACAATACAACTGGTGCAACGGGAGCTACTGTTTCGCCTTTACCGGCTGGAGTAACGGGTGTATGGGCTGGTAATGTGGTTACCATCAGCGGTACACCAAATACTATCGTAGGCTCACCATTCAATTATACAGTAACTTTAACGGGTGGTTGCGGTACTATAACTGCAACCGGTACCATTACCGTAATTGCCTGTGCAACCAATAACTGGGCAGGTGTTACCAGTACTGACTGGTTTACCCCGTCAAACTGGTCATGTGGTTTAGTGCCCACAGCATCACATGATGTGGTCATCCCTTCAGGCACACCATTCCCTTGTGTAATAAGCGCAGGCACGGCACAGGTAAATGACTTTACCATCAATGCCGGAGCAATATTCACCAATAACGGAACTTTAAATATAAATGGTGGTGGCCTGGTTACCACTGCAGGAACTTATAGAGGAACCGGAGCATTAACCGGTGCTGTATATAACAATAACGGCGGTATTGTATCACCGGGCCTTTCACCGGGTTGCACCGTATTTGGTGCAGGCTATACCAATGGTACCGGAACAGAATTAATTGAGATTGCCGGTACAACACCATGTACCCAACACGATCAGATACAGGTAACCGGTACAGCTACCTTAAGTGGTACATTGGATGTGGTGCTGTTTGGAGGCTATGTGCCAACATGCGGCGAGAGTTATACCATTATGACTGCAACCACTGTAACCGGTACATTTACTACCATCAATTATCCTGCCTTACCGGCTGGTATGAGCTGGAATATCCAGTACAATGCCACTTCAGTGGTAATCAGCATCAGCGGTACACCAACAGCAACGGCCACACCGGCCAGTCAGACCGTTTGTTCGGCTACACCTATTACTACTATTGTATTAAGCGGCAGCCCGATTGCCGGCACAACCTATAACTGGACCAGGGATAATCCGGCAGTTACTGGTATAGCAACAAGCGGTTCGGGTAATATTTCGGGCTCTCTCACCAACCCGACAATTAACCCCATCACGGTAACATTCACCATAACGCCTACTTCCGGAACTTGTGTGGGTTCTAACATTACAGCAACAGTAACCGTTAATCCAACTCCGGTTGTCACCAACCCGGTTGTTACAATCGGTAACCAGACTGTGTTCTTCAGTCAAACCTTCACCCAAACCGGTGGGGCTCCGGCTGTTACTTTCAGTACGGTTAGTCTATTACCTGCCGGTCTTACCTTATCGGCTGCGGGAGTATTAAGCGGTACGCCAACGGTAACGGGTACCTTTCCCATTGTAGTCACGGTATCGGATGGCAATGGTTGTATCGGAACTGGAGCCACATATAATTTATTGATCGCTTGTGCCACTTTACCGTTAAACATGGGTTCTTCCAGCAATGCCTTTACCAATATATTATCCAGGACCAATGCGATCACAGCCGATCAGTCATTGAATACGGTGTTGATGGTTCACCGCAACAACGCGGGAGCTTTTGGAGGTCATTCGGGACAGATTCGCTATGATATATCTACCGATGGAGGTGGAACCTGGACGAATAATCTGGGTGTGCTGAACCCATTATCAGTGAATGGAACTAATGGGGCACGTTATCCCCAGGTAGCTTTATTCAATCCCGCCGGAAATACCAATCCTAATAATGCCTTCTTATCTTACCTGGCACCAACGGTTGCCGCCACCTTTAATGGATTGGTCAGTGGCGTTCGCAAACTTGATGGAACCGGGAATACGGAAACCTATAATCAACCGGCGGCTGCACAAACCCTGATACCGGGCTCAATGGTCAAGGGTGCACCGGGTGTTTTCTGGGCTATCGATGCCGTTTTCAACGGCGTTGCAACTACCGGTTTCAGGATATATAAAGGGGTATGGAACGGCAGCAATGATGTGGTTTGGAGCACGAATCAAACACTCAATCCACCATTCAATACGGCATTCAACGGCAGCAATCAAACTGCGGATTTCAATATCGCATTTGACCCAACCGGACAGTACGGATGGGCTTCAATACTTACCCATATTACCGGTGGTCCGGCTGCGTTTGCTTTCTACCCTGTCTTCTATAAGACGGTTGATGGAGGAAGCACCTGGTCTGGACCTTACCAGGTCGACCTGGGTCAATTCAGCTGCATCTCCGCCAATATCACACCAGGCAATGTGGCATCAACCGCATTTGAATCCGACCTCGTAGTGGATATAAATGGTGATCCGCATTTACTGACAACGGTTTGTAATGGAAATAACGCTTATGCCGTATTCTTCGGATCATGGCACCATATGTTCGACATCACCAGTCATGGCGGTGTATGGAATGCTGTGGATGTTTCCAATGTGAATGCCGGAAGGGGAACCTACGGAACGAATCCCAATGCCGCAAGCATGGATCAGGCTCCGATGATGTCCAGGTCAGTTGATGGAAAGAAATTATTCTTCTCCTGGGCTGATAACAGTACATACAGTCTGGGCCAGGCCAATTTTGCGCCCAATTTGTTCTCAAAAGCATATGATGTAGTGGACAAGAAGTGGACAGCATCGAAAGATTTTACGTCATGTAATCCGTTAACGAACGGGCAGGCCAAGTTCCCTAAAATGGCAACTGAAGTATTGGAGCCTGTTGCCGGTGAATATAAACTGGCCGCAGCCATTACTCAGATGGGAGCGAATGACCCGATTAATACGGCCAACTTCCAGTTCCTGAATAATTTGAAGTGGAATGACATTGATTTCACAGTGAATCAACCTACTGCTGCGGTAAATATCAATGAAGGAGCGACCCTGACTATCTGCGAAGGTATTCCATCAACACTCAGCATCTCAGGTGCTTACGATCAGGTGCTCTGGAGCAACGGGGCCAGCACCAATTCTACGACCGTCAGCACTTCCGGTACTTATGTGGTTACTGTTCGTTTGGGATGTACGCTCGGATCGGATACCATCGTGGTTACGGCTAATCCGACTCCAAATGCAATAGCCACACCGGCTTCCCAAACAACCTGTTCAGGCGCTGCCATTACAACCATTGCTTTAACCGGTAATGTAGCGGGTACCGTTTATAACTGGACAAGAGATAACCCCATTATAACCGGTATTGCCAACAGCGGATCAGGTGATATCAGTGGTACACTCACCAACCCAACCAATATTCCTGTAACGGTAACCTTTACAATTACACCTGCATATACCAATGCCGGGGTAACCTGTACGGGTACACCAATCACAGCAACGGTAACCGTTAATCCAACACCAAATGCAGTTGCAACACCGGCTTCACAAACAACCTGTTCAGGAGCTGCCATTACAACCATTGCTTTAACCGGTAATGTGGCGGGCACGGTTTATAACTGGACCAGGGATAACGGTATTGTTACGGGTATTGCCAACAGCGGATCAGGTAATATCAGCGGTACACTTACCAACCCAACCAATATTCCTGTAACGGTAACCTTTACCATTACCCCAAGCTATACCAATGCCGGAGTAACCTGTACCGGTACCCCGATAACAGCAACAGTAATTGTTAACCCAACACCGGATGTAAACCAACCTGCTAACCAGGTGGTTTGTAACGGAGCACCAACAACAGCGGTAACGTTTACCGGTTCGGTAACAACACCTCCGGGTACGGTATTTAACTGGACAAACAGTGATCCTTCTATTGGCCTTGCAGCCAGCGGCAGTGGTAATATAGCGAGCTTTAATGCAATCAATACGGGTACAGCACCGGTGGTGGCTACGGTTACAGTAACGCCAACTTTTAGTTCTGGCGGCGGTGGTCCGGTAACACAAACGTTTAATTATACAGGTGCCTTGCAAACCTGGACGGTACCCGGCGGCGTTACATCCATAACAGTAAATGCTTTAGGAGGTAGTGGTGGTAAATCCAGCGGCGGCGGCGGCGGTCAAATGCAGACCACATTAACGGTAACGCCTGGGCAGGTTCTGAATATTTTTGTTGGAGAGTCAGGATCGTTTACTCCAGGTGTTGCAGCATTTAATGGAGGATCTCCGGGAGGAATAGGCAGTGCAGTAAATGATGCCGGCGGTGGTGGTGG
>CALRVV010000009.1:0-156566 GCA_943371705.1 Chitinophaga pinensis
CGCATCTGGCCTAATCCGAACAACGGAAGGTTCAGCCTGCAGTTCAATAGCGATATTTACAGGGAATTCAAGGTTAAGATCGTGAATGCCCGTGGCCAGGAAATGGGTTATTATGAATTTAAGAACCTGGTTTATGGACAGATATTGCCGTTTGACCTGAGCAGGGTAGCCGATGGAGTGTACTACATTTATGTGTACAATTCAAAAGAAAGCGGTGTGTTCCCGGTTGTGATCCAGCGTTAATCTGAAAAGTACATAAATACATATTTAAGTCCTCCCGGTTAAACGGGGGGACTTTTTTTATTTGCTGAAAGCTATTTCTCAGCAACGTCTCTCTCCTGGCTTTGTGTGTTGGCCGAGGACGTTGCGTTCACTACTCCTATTTCTCAGCAACGTCTCTCCCAAAGCTATGTGGGCGGCTGAGGACGTTGCGTTTAAATATTACGTAACGTCCCTTGCAGGAGACGTTGCTGAAAAAGAAAACAAAAAAGTTTAAATTCAAAAACTAAACTCTATTTCTCAGCAACGTCTCTCCCAAAGCTATGTGGGCGGCTGAGGACGTTGCGTTAAAATATTACGCAAGGTCCCTTGCAGGAGACGTTGCTGAAAAAGATGAAAAACACATGAATACAATTTTATGGTTTATTAATATCCTAAGCCTGTTGTGCCATTCGCTATATGCAGGAATGAGTTGCTTCATATTACGGCGAGTCCCTTGCAGGAGACTCGCCTGGGAAAGATATTACGCAACGTCCCCTGCAGGAGACGTTGCTGAAAAAGAGACGTTGCGTTAAAATATTACGCAACGTCCCTTGCAGGAGACGTTGCTGAAAAAGAAGCTTTGTGGGAAGCTGAGGACGTTGCGTTTAAATAAATATTACGCAAGGAAAAACACATGAATACAACTTTATGGTGTAGTAATATCCTAAGCCCGTTATGCCACTCGCTTTATGCAGGAATGGGTTGCTTCATATTACAGCTAGTCCCTTGCAGGAGACTCGCCTGGGAAAAGTTTGTGCAGGTCTCCTATTCATCGGGGTTTCAGGTAAACGTTTTTTTGGATTTCGGAGAAAGCCGTGAAAACCCTGCCGTTCCGCCGGGACACAAAAAAACCGGTTACTTTTGCAACCGGTATTTTATTAAATGCTTTAAAGCTAATTACTTCTATTTTAAAACCTCTGCCAGTTTGTTTTGCAATGCATTTCCCCTTAAGTCGGCAGCAATAATTTTTCCCTGTGGGTCAATCAAAACATTGTAGGGAATTCCATCCAAACCATACAAAGGAACTGCTGAACTGCTCCATTTTTTTAAATCGCTGATGTGCTGCCAGTTTAATTTATCTTCTTTAATGGCATTTATCCATGCCTGTTTATTTTCATCCAGAGATACACCCAACACCGTAAAATTTTTATCTTTAAAACGGTTAAAGGCAACCAAAACATTTGGATTTTCTTCGCGGCAGGGTCCACACCAGCTTGCCCAAAAATCAATGAGTACATATTTACCCCGCAACTGGTTTAATGAAAAAGGTTTATCATCTACATCATTCATTTTCAGTTCAGGGGCCATATCGCCAACAGCAGGTTTTGAAAGGGGCTTGGTTTGTGTTTGGGGTTGAATGGCCTGTGATTTTACATAAGCCAATGCGCCGGCAATACCTTTGTGTTTTGGAAAACGCTTAACCAGTTTGGTTAAAGGGGCTTCAAATTTCCCAATCTCAACCGGTGCCATGGTAGCAGCAAATAAGGCTACTACAGGGCTTTTAGCACTATCGGCATACGCCAGACTGTATTTGGTAAAATTGTCCTGTAACGAAATAAATGCATTGTACGTAGCAATAAAAATGCTGTCATCTGCTTTCACGTTGCCTTTTGAGAATTCTTCCAGTAACCTGTTTTTATTTGCCATCAACATACCTACACTATCTGTATACTGTATAAGTTTTTTTAACGCAATGTTGGCCTGGCCGCTGAAAGTACCGCTCAATGGCTCCTGGCTGATTGCAGTTCCTGTAAAATTTATTTTGGCTTCTTCATTTATAAAAATGGCACCTGCGCCCTCTTCGGTACGTATGCGGTACAGGCCCTCTTCGGGTGCAATGGCAGCAAGCGAAAATTTACCGTTTTTTATTTCTCCGGTGTCAAGTACTTCGGGTTGTTTTCCGCTGAAGTATAATTCTTCCAGGTAAATTTTCTGATCGGGGGAAGCGGTTATTTCACCGGAAAGCGTAAACATCCCTTTGTCATTTTTATCATTACAGGAAAATAAAAAGGCAGCTAAAGCTGCTGAAGCAAATAATTTTTTCATTTATTGATTGTTTAATTTTTTTTCCAAGATCTCATTTACCAATTGCATATCGGCCTTGCCTTTGCTGCGCTTTTTTACTTCGCCTGCAAATAAGCCGATCAGGCCTTTTTTGCCCGACTGGTATTGCTTAACCTTATCGGGCATGGCAGCAATGGCTTCATCAACCCAATTTTCTATAGAGCTGCTGTCACTGTCCTGCAGTACATTCAGTGCAGTTGCCAATTGCAAAGGTTCTTTTTCCGGTTGTAACAACAAAGCTGGTAATACTTTTGATGATGCGGTTCCAAAATTCAGTTTACCGGTTTCCACCAGGCCAATTAAGGCAGCCAGTTTTCCGGCAGGCAAAGAAAATTCATCGTAGGTGATATTGCTGTCGTTAAGATGGCTTTTAACAGGGCCAAGCAGCCAATTGGCCACAGCTTTGTAATTATCGGTATGCTCTATTACTTTTTCAAAATAAGCAACCTGGGCTTTATCATCACAAATTACAGCAGCATCATAATCTGAAAGTTTCAGGTTGGTGATATACTGTTGCTTTAATGCCGCAGGTAAAACCGGCAGTTCGTTTTTTATTTCACTGAGGTATTCGTCCGTAATATGAAAAGGGCAGAGGTCGGGTTCGGGAAAATAGCGGTAGTCGTCTGCGTCTTCTTTGGAACGTAATGAAAAAGTAATGTTGTTATCTGCGTCATAACTCCTGGTTTCCTGGATGACGGGTTGATTGTTTTCAACGAGGTTGATCAGGCGCTCCACTTCCACATCAATGGCCCTTTTTACATTACGGATGCTGTTGAGGTTTTTCACTTCTACACGGGTGCCCAGTTTGGTATCGCCTTTAAGCCTAATAGAAATATTGGCATCACAACGCATACTGCCTTCTTCCATATTTCCATCGCAAATGCCCAGCCAGGTTACCAGTTTGCGCAATTCGGTAATATAGGCAAATGCCTCATCGCTGCTGTGCATATCGGGTTCGCTTACAATTTCGAGCAGTGGCACACCTGCACGGTTTAGATCAATACAGGTATAATTTTCATCCACATCATGTAAACTTTTGCCGGCATCTTCTTCAATATGAATACGGTTGAGTCGGATATTTCTTTCAATATCTGCCACCTTAACCGGCACATATCCATTTTTGCAAATAGGCGTTGTATGTTGGGAAACCTGGTAACCTTTTGGAAGATCGGGATAGAAATAATTTTTACGGGCAAAGTAATTATGCTGCTCTATCTGGCAGTGCAGTGCAAGTCCGAGTTTAACGGCAAATTCAATCGCTTTGGCATTCATCCTGGGCAAAGTGCCGGGGTGCGCCAGCGTAATCGGGCTGATATGTGTATTTGGATCTGTACTGAATGCAGCACTGTCGGCACTGAATAATTTACTTTGAGTAAGCAACTGGGTATGTACTTCCAGGCCAATGACTACCTGGTATTTATTATTTTCTTTCACAGGGGCAAAGGTAATTGACAAAGGGCAATAGGCAATAGGCAATAGGCAATAAGCAAAAAAACGTCCTGAAATTTTCAGGACGCTTTTTTTTGCTTATTCATGGCTCATAAATTAGCGGTCTTCAGTTTTTTAGGGATCTTAATGTCAAAACTCATGGCATTGCCATTGCGGCTTGCTTTAATATTGTAAGCAGATTTTTCCATGTTATCATGCAGGGTTTCCCGTACTTCATCGGTATTGGAAACTTTTTTACCACCAATTTCCAAAAGCACATCATCTTTTTTCAAACCTGCTTTTTCAGCAGGAGAGTCTTTTTCAACATCCAGTACTTTTACTCCATTGCTTTCTTCCGTATCCTGCACTTTTAAACCCAGTTTTTGCTGGCGGGGATATGTTTCTCCAAAAAATTCATAATTATTTCCCGAACCGGGTGTCCATACCCTTGGTGACATTTCGCCCAGATCAAAACCCGGTACTGTTTGAATACGGGGTACGCTGAATGACCGTTCCCTGCCATTGGGGCCACTGAAAGTATAAGCCAGGGTTTTAGACTCTTTGCGTTCGCCTAAAGTAGCTTTTACCGAACTTTCCCTTCCATCCCGTTTATAATACACAGTTACTTCATCTTTGGGTTTAAATGAAGTGACCGCTTCGGATAAGGACTGGGGGTCCACCACTTTCTTATCATTGATCTTTGTAATTACATCACCATTTTTCAGACCAGCTTTTTCAGCGGCACTTTCTTTGGATACATTGGTAATCTCGGCTCCTTTAGGCTTGGTATCGGCCGATCCGTCATTAAATACACCGGTTGTTACTCCTAAAAAAGCGGTGGATTCTTCTTTAGCATCACTGTTCCAGCTAAATCCTTCAATATCGGCAGGCGACATTTTAAACCGGGTTCCCCCTTTTCCATCCCTGATGATGATACTTCTTCTGTTAACAGAAATCTCATCATCCTTAAATTCAGACAATGGTTTGCCGTTGATGGTAATTTCATCTCCCTTAATTTCTACCGTAATTTTTGTATCCTTTTCTCCTTTTTTACGGATGATGATCTCCTGGGTCTCTTTTTTATCTTTTTCACCCTTTGCTCCCTTATCGCCTTTATCATCCTGGGCGGTTAGGTTGGTTGTACAAGCTGCAAAACATATGGCAGCAACTGTAAAAACAAATTTTTTCATGGCTGTATTTTTATGTACGAAATATTTAGTAGAACAAAACTAAGCAGTTTTTTTGAATTACGAAATATTTCGCAGATTATTTTTGTTGCTTTAACATAGTTTTTGGAATTTGCCCACAGAACTGCCTGAAGACAGGCAGGTTTCGCTGATCAAACCCGAAAAATACAGTTTAAAATCTGCGGCATCTGCATAATCTGCGGGCCAATTTTCGGTGAATTATCGGGTAATGAGGCAGGCTGTTTAAACAAATATATGCATATAAAGAGATTACAATAATGATCTCACTTTCTCAATTACTGCGCTCAAATTACCCACATCCTGTCCGCCGGCTGTTGCCAGGTTTTTTTGTCCGCCGCCGCCACCTTTTATTAATGGAGCAACATATTCTTTAATTATTTTTCCTGCATCTAAATTTTTAGCAGCCACCACGGTATCGCTGATGCCGATGGCAACAAAAGGTTTGCCATCTATATTGGCACAAAGTACAGCTACATGGTCGTGGAGTTTATTTTTAAGATCGAAGCAAAGTTTCTTTAAAGCATCGGCATTGCTTACTTCAATGATATCGCCCACAAAAGTTACATTGTTGATGATCTCATCTTTTTGCAGAAGCTCGTTTCTGATAATTACCAGTTGACGGGCTTCCAATGCTTCAATATGTTTTTTTAAGGAAGCATTTTCACTCTGCAGATTTTCAATGGACTTACTGATGTCTTTGGGATTTTTTAGTAAGCCACTAATTACACTAATTTCCACGAATGTGGTATTGACCAATTCTTCTGCAGCTTTTCCGCAAACAGCTTCAACCCTTCTTACACCTGCTGCTACAGCGCCTTCGCTTTTTATTTTAAATAAACCCAGTTCGCCAGTGCTGCCCACATGAGTACCGCCACACAATTCAACAGAGTAATTGGCATCCATAATTACAACCCTTACCACATCGCCATATTTTTCGCCAAACAGGGCCATAGCACCAAGTGCAACTGCTTCATCTTTGTTCATTGATTTTATTACCACAGGAATGTTTTCCCTGATTTTTTCATTCACCCCTTTTTCAACTGCAGCAATTTCTTCATCAGTAACTTTTGCAAAATGGCTGAAGTCGAAACGTAAATGCGCTTCATTTACCAGGCTGCCTTTTTGTGCCACGTGTTTGCCCAATACATTGCGTAATGCAGCATGCATCAGGTGTGTAACGCTGTGGTGAAGGGTTATATCCTTTCTTCTTACCGCATCAACTTTGGCAATTACTTCACCACTCATATCTTCTGCAACAGATTCTGCAAAATGAATGATAAGGTCGTTTTCTTTCTTTGTATCTGTGATTTTTACCTCACCCCGACCCTCTCCAAAGGAGAGGGAGCCACTATCTCCCACCTGCCCGCCGCTTTCTGCATAAAAAGGGGTTTGGTCTAAAATGATCTGATATAATTCTTTTCCCTTACCGGTCACTTTCCTGTACTTCACAATCCTGGCCTTGGTTTCCAAATAATCATAACCAACAAATGTTGAAGAAGAAATATCATGTACTGTAACCCAGTCTTCGGTATCTAAAACAGCAGCTGAGCGGCTGCGGTCTTTTTGTTTTTTCATTTCCGTTTCAAATCCTTTCTCATCAACGGTTAATCCTTTTTCTGTGGCTACCAGTTTGGTAAGGTCTAGCGGAAAACCGAACGTGTCATATAATCTGAATGCCTCTTCCCCGTTAATATTTTTTGTTGCCTGGTCAAGCATCGACAAACCATTATCTACAGTTCTTAAAAAAGCATCTTCTTCTTCCTTAACCACTTTGCCTACAAAGTCCAACTGCTGCGTTAACTCCGGAAACACATGCTCAAACTGCTTTGCAATAACCGGTAACAGCTGGTGTAACAGGGGTTGTTTATAATTTAAATAAGAATAATAATAGCGAACCGCCCTTCGTAAAATGCGGCGTATAACATATCCTGCGCCTGTGTTTGAGGGCAGCTGCCCATCGGCAATGGTAAAGCTGATGGCACGGATATGATCGGCTATCACCCTGAATGCTACAGCTTCCTTTGTATCGCTGAAATCATATTTTTTGCCGGTTATTTTTTCTATTGCTTCAATGGTTCCGGTAAAAACATCCGTATCGTAGTTAGATGTTTTTTTCTGAATCACCCTGACGAGTCTTTCAAATCCCATTCCCGTATCAACATGCTTTGCAGGCAGCGGCTCCAGGCTGCCATCTTTTTTTCGGTTAAACTGTATAAAAACATTGTTCCATATCTCTATTACCTGCGGATGATCATTATTCACCAGGGTACTTCCATCCACTGCTTTTCTTTCTTCATCGGTTCTGCAATCAACATGTATTTCGGTGCAGGGGCCGCAGGGGCCGGTATCGCCCATCTCCCAAAAATTATCTTTTTTGTTTCCCAACAGTATCCTGTCTGCTGCAATTACTTTTTTCCATTCGTCGCAGGCTTCCACATCTTTAGGTAAGCCTTCTTTATCGTCGCCTTCAAAAATAGTAACGTATAACCTGTCTTTATCCAGTTTGTACACTTCAGTCAGCAATTCCCAGCTCCAGGCAATGGCTTCTTTTTTAAAGTAGTCGCCAAAACTCCAGTTGCCCAGCATTTCAAACATGGTATGGTGGTAAGTATCTACACCCACTTCCTCCAGGTCGTTGTGTTTACCGCTTACCCGTAAACATTTTTGTGTGTCTGCAACACGGCTGTAGGGTGCTGTTTTATTGCCCAGAAAATAATCTTTGAACTGGTTCATCCCTGCATTGGTAAATAACAGGGTTGGATCGTTTTTTACAACGATGGGAGCAGAAGGAACAATGGTATGCTCTTTCGATTTAAAAAAGTCGAGATATTGTTGTCTTATTTCAGCACTCGTCATCATATGCCAATTGTTTAAATGGGTTGATTTTTGTTGTTTATGGGGCTATATTTGTACACTTTTGTTCAATGGTGGCAAAGGTAAACAAAATGAGGCCTCAGCCCAACCCTTATCCAAAGCCTGTATGTTGGCAGGCAGGGAGGGGGAACTGAAAGATCAGCATGAAAAAGATCAAATACTACTATAATACGCATACACTCCGTTACGAGAAGCTGGTTACGCCACTTCGTGTAAAGTTGTTGCGGGTGTTTGGTTTTATTTCGGCGGCATTGGTTACATCGGCATTGATCATTTGGGTGTATAACACCTTTTTTCCCCGGGCAATTGATAAGGAAACCCAGCTTAAATACGAAGCCATTAAAGACAATTACAATACACTGGCTGCAAAAACCAAAACTTTGCAGCAGCAAATGGCTGAACTGGAAAAAAGGGATAATGAAGTTTACCGTTCAATTTTTGAGGCAAACCCTTTAAGCGATAGTGCCAGAACAAAGGCCATTGAAAAGAATAAGGAACTTGCAAAAATTAATTTACTAAGTGAAGATAAACTGGGGTTAGAGATCGCAAAAACATTGAATAATATTACAGCCCGTGTTGCTTATCAATTTAAGAGTTATGATGCTATTGAAAAACTGATCAATAACCAGGAAACCAAATTGGCCAGTATACCGGCAATACAGCCGGTAAGCAACAAGCAGCTTAACCGCATTGCCAGCGGCTATGGCATGCGGATTCATCCTATCTATGGCATTGCTAAAATGCATCCGGGACTTGATTTTACAGCACCACAGGGTACTCCTATTTATGCAACCGGTGATGGGATTGTTACCGCAGCCGGCCCCGGCACGGGTACAGGAAATTATGTACTCATTAATCACGGTTATGGCTACGAAACAAAGTATTTACACATGGTACGGATAAAAACCGCTGCGGGCAAACGCGTAAAACGTGGCGAAGTGATCGGCTGGGTAGGCAGTACAGGAGCAAGTACCGGGCCCCACTGCCATTATGAGGTACATATTAATGGCAACCCGGTTGACCCGGTTTATTTCTTCTTTAATGATTTAACCCCTGAACAATACGACCGGGTACTTAAAATTGCTGCTACGGGCAGTGCCAAAAGTTTTGACTAATTTTAATTATGGCCTTAAAACAGATATCTTTTGCCTTTGATGAAATACCGGTTACCCCAAAGCCGGAACCCAAAGCTGTTGTTACAGAAAAACCGGCCCCTGACAAAATAAAAGCAAAAGGTGATAATAAGAAAGTAACCCGGGGCAGGGTAAGTTTAAAAGAAAAAGAATCGGGTGCAGATCTAATTGAAATACCTGAAGACGCAATATTATTTGAAAAGAAATATTACGCCATTGGCATTGTAGCCAATATGTTTAAAGTTAATCAATCGCTGATCAGATTCTGGGAGAATGAGTTTGATATTTTAAGGCCCCGTAAAAACGGGAAGGGCGACAGGCTTTTCAGGCCGGAAGATATTAAAAACCTGAAACTGATATACCATTTACTCCGCGAAAGAAAATATACCCTGGAAGGCGCAAAGGATTTTTTGAAGCAGCATAAAAGGGCAGATGAAAAATTTACACTGATAGAATCTTTAAAAAAACTAAAAGGATTTTTAAATGAGCTGAAAGCTGATTTGTAAATCTGTGTTCTAAAAGCTGTGAACGGGAACTTGTTGATGGCGGGTTCATTGCAGCATACCGGTTTCTGCAAACTCAACCCGACAGCTTTTTTATTTGTGCCTTGTATAACAATGATTACATAACTACCTGTTAACATAATAATTTAGTGTAGGTGTATTATTGATACGATATTTAATTCATCATTTAATTTATGCAGTATGAAAAAATATTTTTTTCTGGCTTTTATATCCATTGCTTTTAGTGCTAACCTGTTTGCACAGGCGCAATATGAAACAAGCTACGATCCCAAACACCCCGGGGAAAAAACTGTAAGGGGGTTGATAAATAAATACCAGATTCAGAATGATACTGCGTTTAAATGGTTTGGCCCCAACCAGGGAGGTTATAAGCCCGATACCGCAACATTGAATGCTTTTGAAAGGGCAAAGGGCAAATACCAGTTTGTGATCTTTGGCGGTACCTGGTGCGAAGACACGCAGTTTATTATACCTAAATTTTTTAAGTTGCAGGAGGCAAGCGGATTTCCTGATGATGCCATTACTTTATTTGGCGTAAACCGTGCAAAAACTTCTTTGGGAAATATTGCAGCTGCATTTAATGTTAAACTGGTGCCTACCATTATTGTGATGAAAGACGGAAAGGAAGTTGACCGTGTGGTGGAATATGGTAAAACAGGCAAATGGGATAAAGAACTGGCAGCCATGCTGAACAAATAGGTCATTTTATGCGGTAGATATCGAGGCCATTTTCGTTTAGCAGGTATACTAAACCATTCATGGCTTTAATGGATACATATTTTTCAAAAAAATCAGGCAGCCTGTATTCCTTTAACTGAAGCGATTTAAGCTGATAACTGTACAGTTTATTGTCTTCAAAACCGTAAACGGTATTTCCATTCACTTCTACATTTTTCCAGTTTAAAAAAGCAAGCCTGTTTTTAAACCCGCCGTAATAATCAAAAATGTAAAAGCCCTTTGCAGGATCGTACAGGTATACAAAATTATCCCGGTCAATCAGTTGTACCGGAGCCGGTACGGTATCAAATAACATTCTCCAGTCGGCTGTTGATTGCACCAGTTTTCCTTCTTCATCTATTTTTTTCAACCGGTAGTCTTCTTCATCAAAGATCCACATATTATTATCGTAAGACAGTGTTAGTGCGTTTACATAAAAAATCTGCTGTTTGCGGAGGTTGATGGTATTGCGTACGGTGAGCAGCCTGTCCAGCACCACTACTGTAGAAAAATTTTTATAATAGAGCAATGATTTCAGGGGGTTGGTTACATCCAGGTAATCGGGGTTGCCATATTTCTTTACATCATTGAAAACCGCAACTGAATCACCGGTTGCGGTTATTTTTTTAAGCTGGTTGTTTTTGCTGATGAGGTAAATATTATCCAGGTTATCTACATTAAAATAAATAAAACTGCCTTTTATGGTTTTGATGAATTGAAAAGCAGAATCGCTTTGCGCCTGCGTCGCAAAGGGGGCTGCCACAGAGACACAGAAGCACAGAAAAGACAATATGGTTTTTAGTTTCTTCAATCTCAAGATTATTCAATAAAATTTAATCTTCTTTTCGGTATTCTCCATGTCCTCCCACTTAGGCGGATATAGAGGGGGCCTTGTAGTACTTCAGTTCAGTATTTTCTCCGTCAAAAACAGCGTAGCTGAAGTATTTGATCCAGTCTCCTAAATTTATGTACCTGCTTTCCCGATAGCTATCGGGATTTAATTTAAAATCAATGGGCAGGTGACGGTGACCAAAGATCATGTAATCGTAAAACTCTTTTTGCAGTAAGGCTTTACAATATACGATCAGCCATTCTTTATCTTCACCCAAAAAGATCTCGTTGGTTTGCCCGGTTTGTGCCCTGCTTTTTCTGCTGAAATAATCTGCAATGCCCATGCCAATATAAGGTGGCAATATGCCAAACAACCAGTTGCAGGCCTTATTCCGGAATATTTTTTTTATAAATTTATATCCATGGTCTCCGGGGCCAAGCCCGTCTCCGTGCCCTACCAGGAATTTTTTCCCGTTAAATTCAAACTCAGCAGGTTCAAAATAAACCGGTATGTTCATTTCTTTCTGAAAATAATCCTTCATCCACATATCGTGGTTGCCAACAAAAAAATGTATGGGAATACCGGCATCTGTTAATTCGGCCAGTTTGCCCAGTATACGTACAAAGCCCCTGGGCACCACTTTCCTGTATTCATACCAAAAATCAAAGAGGTCGCCTACTATAAAAATCTGTGCAGCATCTTGTTTTATCTCATTCAAAAACTGAATGATCTTCTTTTCCCTGATGAGGCTTTCGGCAGCATTGGGTGCGCCCAGGTGAAAATCGGAAAGAAAGTAAATTTTTTTATTGAGAGGAACCTCCATGCCATCAGGGTTTATTTTTTTGCTGCAGGTATTGTAAAAGATCGCCCGATTCAATTACGGGTTTGCCGCTAAGGTCCCCGTTATACCAGTATATCCAGGTCTTTAGCGCCATGCCATCTTTATAGGCAATTACTTCTTCGCGCCTGTATGCAGGAGTTTCACCTTCTTCTGTATTCAGGCCTTCATAATCATCAAGCTGGCCAATGGCCCAGGAAAATTCAAGCGGATTGTTGATGCAATACAATTCGCCGGAAATGAATTTATCTTCGGTTGTAGCTGCTGCTGCAGGAAATTCTCCCAGGTCATACAGCTTTCCTTTTACCACTGCTTCGCCCATTAAGTGAAAATACCTGGTCAGGTATGCATATACGGGATTTCGGAAACCGCTGCGCAGTGAGCCGTAAACAAATAGTTTAAAATTTTCGTTATTCATGATATAATAAAGATACTTGTAAAATCGCAATTATGATTCTACCAGAAAGCAATAAACTTCCCTGGGCCCGTGTACGCCGGTGACCAGTGTTTTTTCAATATCAGCCGTACGGCTTGGCCCGGTGGCAAAAGTGATGAGCGAAGGGATATTACCGGCGTATTTTTCTTTTAAGCTTTGCAGGGCATCTTTTACATCATACACCAGTTGATGGGTATAGGCAATGCAGATATGGATGGGCGCATATACACTTACCGTGCGGCCGCTTTGCTGTGCTGCGCTCATTACAATCGTACCGGTACGGGCAACTAAAAATTCGCAATCTGTAATGGAAGCATCGCAACCTGGTAAATTAATGGTATTACTGAATTTTTCGTTCCACTTGTCGGTGTTGCAATAGATCTTAAACCATTGTTTAGCGGCAATCAGTTCTTCCAGTTGCTCCAGCATATCTTCTTCATTGATACAGAAAGCGAACTTGCCCTGCAAACTGGTGAATTCCTGTGCAAAAACCACATCCAGGCTATCGGTAGCCGGTTGAAAAACAGAATGGGTTCCTTCGCTTTGGGGAAAAGGCAAAGGCACCGGGTTACTCAGTGCCTTCCTGATCCTTTTTAAAATATTTTCTTTTGCCGGAGATACAGCCATATTAAAAAACTGAAGTGCACCTGTAACATGTAAACCCGCCTTCGACAAGCTCAGGCTGACAACTATTTTATCACAAGCGCTGTTAAATTTATATTGCCGGTGGTGTTTTTAATTCTTCAGGCATATTGGTTGAAGGTTCGTCACTGATTTTTTCTTTTGCATCTTCAACAACCACATCCAAAGCCTTCTTTTCTTCATAAGGTCTTTTGCCGATCAAGGCTTCCACATCGCTCTTAAACAACACTTCTTTCTTTAATAATTCTTTTGCCAGTTTCTCTACATCCCCTTTCTTTTCTATCAACAGTTTTTTGGTTATCTGGTAGGCGTTGTCAATCAGTTTACGCACTTCTTCATCGATCATTTTACCGGTTTCTTCGCTGAAAGGTTTGGTAAACACATTTTCCTGGTTGGGATCGTAGTAACTGATATTGCCCACTTTATCATTCATACCGTACACCGTGATCATGCTGTAGGCAATTTTGGTTATCTGCTGCAGATCGTTGCTGGCGCCTGTGCTTATTTTTCCGAAGAAAATATCTTCACTGGCTCTTCCGCCCAGGGTCATACATATCTGGTCCATCAGCTGATCTGTATTATACAGGTACTGCTCCTTGGGCGTGTATTGAGCATAACCCAATGCTGCTGTACCTCTTGGCACTACGGTCACCTTTAATAAAGGGTAAGCATGCTCCAGGTACCATCCGCAAATGGCATGGCCGGCCTCGTGGTATGCAATAATTTCTTTTTCTTCGGGTGAGATGATCTTATTCTTTTTCTCCAGTCCGCCAATTACACGGTCAATGGCATCCTGAAAATCGCTCATGTCAACCGAATCTTTTCCCTTACGGGCAGCGATCAATGCGGCTTCGTTACAAACGTTGGCAATATCTGCCCCGGCAAAACCGGGTGTTTGTTCGGCCAGTTTGTGTATGTCTAATGTTTCTGAAATCTTTATCGGGCCAAGATGTACTTTAAAAATTGCTTCCCTTCCTACCAGGTCGGGCCGGTCAATGGATATCTGCCTGTCGAAACGGCCGGGCCTTAATAATGCGCTGTCGAGCACATCGGGCCTGTTGGTGGCGGCTAAAATAATGATACCCAGATCGGTACCAAAACCATCCATCTCTACCAGCAATTGGTTAAGGGTGTTTTCACGCTCATCATTGCTCATCATCATATTCTTACCCCGGGCCCTGCCTATGGCATCAATCTCATCTATAAAAATAATACAAGGTGCTTTTTCCCTGGCCTGCTTAAACAGGTCACGAACACGGCTGGCTCCCACACCTACAAACATTTCCACAAAATCACTTCCGCTGAGGCTGAAAAAAGGTACCTGTGCCTCGCCGGCAACAGCTTTGGCAAGTAAGGTTTTACCGGTGCCCGGAGGGCCCACCAGCAAGGCTCCTTTTGGAATTTTACCGCCCAGTGCAGTATATTTTTTTGGATTTTTTAAGAAGTCGACAATTTCCATCACTTCTACTTTGGCCTCATCAAGGCCGGCCACATCACCAAAATTGATATTAACCCTGGTGCCTTTTTCAAATAAGGTTGCTTTTGATTTGCCAATGCTGAAAATACCGCCACCGGCACCGCCACCACCCGGCCCGCCAACTTTACGCATCATCATTACAAACAGCAACACAATGAGTAAAATGGGTAACAGGGAGGTGATGATCTGCCCGAATATTTCCCCTTCCTCATCGGGTTTATCGGGAATTTGCTTAACCAAGGGATTGTTTTTATAAAATTCGGCCATTTGCGTTGCAAATGTTTTATCATCTACAATACTAAAAAACAACTGGGGTTGATCGGGTTTAACTGCCACGGCAACCTCGTAGTTTTTATCTTCAGGTTTTACATTCAGTGCCTGCTTATAGAAGGCTACTTTGGCTTTTAAGCTATCGGTATTTACAAAAACACGAACAATTTTTTTGTTACGGATGGTTTTCATCATCACCACATCGCCCTGTAATACCATTGCGTAAAACTTTTGCTGGTCGGTTTCAATACCGGCACTGCTTACTGTACGAAAAAAATTCCAGGCTATGATGGTTAGAAATATAATGCCATAAACCCAATAGATGTTAAACCTGGGTTTTTTGTTGTCATCGCCTTTTGAAGGTATGTTTTCAGGATTGAATTTCTTTTTGCTGTCTTGCTGATTCATATTTTTTAGTGCTGTTGTTGTGTAAACTTATAACAACAGACGTTTGTGTTTGTTTATTATTTTAATTCCGATACCTGCCTGTCGGCAAACAGGGCCTTCGGGTGATCTTTTATCCCTGATGCTCCATTACCGGGGCATCGTGCCACATTTCTTCCAGTTGATAGAATTTACGGGGTTCGGGAAGCATAACATGAACAACTACGTTAACATAGTCGATCAAAATCCATTGCTGCCCCTGCCGGCCTTCGTGTTTATAGGCTGTTTCCAGGCATTTTTCCTTTACCTCGGTTTCAATTGAATCGGCAATGGCCCTCAGCTGGGTTGTATTGCTTGCCTGACAAATTATAAAAAAATCGGCAACTGCTTCCGGAATTTTCCGCAGGTCGAGACTCACTATATGATCACCTTTTTTTTCCTGGATGGCATGAATGATTGTTTTGAAAACTTTGCTGTTCCTGGTTACCCGTACGATGCTGTTTTTTTTACGGGTATTTAATGCGTTTAAATTATTCAATTCTGTTATAATTTTTATTTTATTTACCCGTACAGCAGTTATTTGCCCGAACAGGATTTATTATTGTTTTTTATGAACCAGCACGTAGCTTGCAATTATTGGCAAAAGTAACACTTCTTTGCCATTTGAATTATTATGACTGAAGGCGGCTTTTTTGCCATTTTAGATACCGTGGACAGCACCAATAACTATGCCATGCAGCAGGTGCAGCAAGGATTGGCAAAACATGGGATGTGCTGGTTTGCCATAGAGCAAACCGCCGGTAAAGGGCAAAGGGGTAAAAACTGGGCCGGCGAAAAAGGAATGAATATCGCTATGAGCCTTGTTTTAGAGCCCGAACAGCTACCTGCAGGGCCCGGCGGGCAAATAATTGGCCAGTTTCATTTAAGTGCAGTTGTTGCCCTGGCCTGTTTTGAGTTTTTAAAAACCTATGCAGGCGATGAAATGAAAATAAAATGGCCCAATGACTTGTATTGGCGTGACAGAAAGGCAGGGGGAATACTGATCGAAAACAAATTTCAGGGTAAAGCCTGGAAATGGGCCGTGGTGGGAATAGGCATCAATATCAATCAAACCGGGTTTAACGAAGACCTGCCCAACCCGGTTTCGTTAAAACAGATCACCGGTAAAACATTTAATGTGACCGGGCTGGCAGCAGCGCTGCACGGGCTGTTGCTGAAAAACCTGTTGCAGGATGCCGACCCGGAAAAAATAATGCAGCAATATAACAGGCACCTGTATAAAATAAATGAAGGGGTAACCCTAAGAAAAAACGATACAAATTTTTATACCGTTATAAAGGAAGTATCGGCGCAGGGCAAACTGGTAACTATAGATGCCCTTGAACAGGAATTTGATTTTGGAGAAGTGGAATGGATATTATAATGTTTCTGCCTCCCTGGCTTCTACTTCAAAACGATTGTTATAATACCCTTTTTTGAAGCTTTCCCAAAGGTATTTTACGATAAACCGGGCAAAGCCATGGGCTTTAAATTGATTGATGTGGCAAAGCTCATGTTTAAGCCATCTTTCGTTCAATAAAAACTCAGCTTTGGTGGTATTGCATAAATGAATGGTTTTGCCTAAAACCATTGCCACACTTTTATGGCCTAATTTTTTAGCCGCAATTTTTGCCAGCCAGGAGTTTTCTTTTATGTTAATATCAGCGTAACTCAAACTTAACCGTTAATTATTAGGTGCGCCATTGTCTATCCAGCAAAGAAAGGCATTTATCTGTGCCTGGGATAAAGAAGTATTTTTTGGCATTGAACCGGAAAGTATAGCGACCCTGATGTTTGACCTTTTAGCAAACACTTCTGCATGCGTAGTAAAAGGTCCTCCCGAATTGGAAGCGCCAACTGCATGGCAAGCGCTGTTGTTTGAACAAACAGTATTGAGTATAGGCTGTATTTCGGTAGAAAATTTAGGAGTGATGCCAACACATGAAAAAGTTATACCTCCTCCTCCGCTGACCGTGCCACCACCTGATCCGGTATCACTTTTACTGCATGCAATAAATAGTGATGAAACTGAGCACATAAAAAAAATGACTGCAAATGTTTTTTTCATAAATCGAGTTTAAATGTTTTTTATTTTGTTAACGGTTTTCTTCTTCAATATGTTGCCAGGCATTTAAAATTTCTTCGGTATGTTGTTTGCTTTTTGGCTTAAGGAATATTTTACGGATCACCCCCTTTTCATCAATTAAAAAAGTGGTGCGGTGCAGGCCCATATAGTTTTTCCCGTATAGCTGTTTTTCACCCCAAACGCCATACTTATCAATAATTTTATGACCGGCATCTGCAACCAGGGTAAAAGGCAGGCCGTATTTTGTTTCAAACTTTTTGTGCTTTTTTTCTTCATCGGGGCTAACGCCTAAAACAATGATCCCCTTTTTCTGTAAAAGTCCGAAATGATCCCTGAAGTTGCATGCCTGAACCGTACAGGTAGGGGTATCATCCTGCGGATAAAAATACAGCACCACTTTTTTACCTTTATGATCTGCCAGGGAAACGGGTTTTCCGTTCTGGTCTTTTCCTTTAAATGCCGGGGCTTTTTTGCCTTCTGTAAGATGTGTCATAACCTTGTTCCCTGAAATACCTTTTAGACCCTGAAAACTAAAAGCAGTGTGCAAATAGCTACAAGGGTTATGTTTATAATTATAAATGCTTAACCTCAATGTACCGGATTTCCCCGTCATGGGGCGAATCAGGGGTTCCTTATCTTGTAAACTGATAAACCTTTTCTGCCACATTTCCCACCTGGTCTTCGGCAACAATTTTTAATTCATGTTCTCCGGCGGGGCACATTTCATCGAAATCGTAAATAAACCTGCTGCCCTTATCATTGCTGAAACGCAGCCATTTGCCATCCAGTGTTGCGGTAAATCTTTTTATTTCTTCGGTATTGTCTTTAACAACAAAAACAATACGGTTTAGTTTACTGCAGTTCATCCTGTTTTTAAAACCAAGGGGCGTAATGGCCGGGGCAATTGTATCAACCATTAACTGAAAGCTGCCAAATTCCCTGAAACTGGCTTTGTACCAGCCTGTTTCTTTGCCATAAACAACAGCATCGGCTTTTACATAATCGTTTTTATTTCTTGCAAACCGATGCATGATCATTTTATCCGGAAACGCAGTTTCAGCTTTTATACTTACCGGAAAATAACCATGTACCGGTACATCTGTATTATGCAAATGGTAAATGGTATGGCCCGGATAAGGCGAAGTTTCCTTGTAGGTAAAACGTATAGAATCGTACAAATAGTTTTGTGGTAAAAAAAAACGGATGGTTGCGTTTTCAAAAATATTTATAAAGCCCGGATGAAAAGCCTTTTGCTGAAAAAATATGGTGGAGTCGGTAGCTTTCTTTTTTGTGAAAGGGGTGTTTTGCTGTATATCAAATTGTACAACCGATGCATTGCCGTGTGCATCTTTTACAACCAGTTTAATCCTGTGCACACTGTCATCTTCCATTGAAATAACACCATCGCCATTAAATGTTTTATACAGCCCGGTATTATACCCCGGCAATTTAGAGATATGCTGTATAAAAGCACCTCCGTTCTTTCTGTGTTTATGATCTATATGCGCATTTAAAAACCGGGTTTCATCATAGCCAATACTGTCCAGCTGAAAACCAACAACTGGCTTGTCATTTTCATACAATACCGTTTCATAGATCCCGTTTTTATTGAAAGATCCGCTATACCTGTCGGTTGCAACAATGCCAAAACTTACCTTGTGGGTGTTTGTAATAAGGAGAGCAGGTTTTGTAACGTATACACCATTAATTTTTTTAAGCGGAAACAGTTTTGGCGTCTGTTCATAGGTGCTGATACTTCTGTCGTACACGGCAAGTTTATAAATATCGGGTGCAATGCTGTCGGATATTCCAAAATCAAACAGGGAGGGGTTTAAAACCTTGTCTGTTTTGGTATCTCTTATTTCAAAATGCAGGTGAGGCCCCTGTGAACCACCTGTATTGCCGCTTAATGCAACGGTATCTCCTTTTTTTACCGGAAATAAATTTGCCGGTATATCCAGAGAAACGGCCCAGCTTTTTAATGCATATTGCTTCTGTTTTACATATTTTTCCAAAGGTTCATAAAAATCATTCAGGTGGGCATATAAAGTGGTAAGTCCGTTGGGATGATCAATATAGATCGCCCTTCCAAAACCCCAGGGTTCAATTTTTACATGGGCAATATAGCCATCTGCGGCAGCTACAATTTTTTTATTTTGAACCTGATCTGTACGGCAATCAAGCCCCATGTGATAGTGATTGGGCCTTAGCTCACCAAAATTGGCTACATAAGCTTTTTTGGCAGCAACAGGGTATTCGAAATAATCTTTGGGATAGTTTTTTGGTGAAAAAAGCTGGGCAGCAGAAACATTTGCTATGAGTAATGTTAAAATAAAAATAAAAGCTTTTGGCCGGGATATAAACATTATTTTTATAAAAGCTGGATGTTGTTTATGTAATTTTTATAAAAATACGTCTAATCAATCAAACCCTTAAGCACCAGCATAAATATTATGAAAAAGTTACCGTTTGCCTTATCTTTTATATTTTTTTTCAACTCCTTACAGGCACAGGAAGCAGATTGTAAAGTACTGCTTGATTCTTTGAAAGGAACATATACCGGGGATTGCAAAAACGGTAAAGCAAATGGTACAGGCAAAGCGGTTGGCATAAACACCTACGATGGTGAGTTTAAGAACGGTCTTCCAGAAGGAAAAGGTAAATATACCTGGAGCAATGGAGAGTTTTATTACGGCGGCTGGAAAAAGGGACTGAAAGATGGTAAAGGAGAACTGCACCGCTTCGAAAACGGGATCGCCACATTGATCACCGGTTATTGGAAAAAGGGCAATTACAGAGGCGAGTATGAAAATCCGTACTTAATTACCAACGTAACCAGCGATGTGGGAAGGGTGCAGGTAGAAAAAATAAGCGATAATGAGGCTACTATAACGGTAACGGTAGAAAGCCTGAATACCAGTTCATCTTTGGGCAGAGGTTCATTTCAAACCACTACAGTCATGACGGCTCACCAGGTTGTTCGTGGTCAGTATGTGAGCAAATCTTCCAATGCATTAACCAATAAAGAAGTTACGGTTTTCCGGGGGGTGATATTTCCCTTCAGGTGCACCTTTAATTTTGGCAACACCATTGTAGAGATGGAATTTTTTGAAAAAGGAGCCTGGGATGTAATGGTGCCTATAAATAAATAGGAATTTGCCCTTTTTTCAGAACGGTTTCAGTAAAAACCGGGATGTTTTCATACAGGTTTTTTATTTACATCTTTTACAAGTACTTTTGCACGCCACAACAGCGGCAATGTACTTATGCCCAGAGACAATTCCATACAATCAGTATTAATTATCGGTTCAGGCCCCATTGTTATTGGCCAGGCATGTGAGTTTGATTATTCAGGTACGCAGGCCGCCCGTTCTTTAAGAGAAGAAGGGGTAAAAGTTATTCTTATTAACAGCAATCCGGCTACCATAATGACCGATCCCATGATGGCCGACAGGGTGTATCTTTTACCGCTTACCGTGGAAAGTATTGAACAGATACTGGAAGAAAATAAGATTGACGCCGTATTGCCCACCATGGGCGGCCAAACAGCACTGAATCTTTGTAAGGAAGTTGACGAGTTGGGCATATGGGAAGCACATGGGGTTAGGTTGATTGGCGTAGATATAAAAGCTATCGATAAGGCAGAAGACAGGGAAAAGTTCCGCCAGTGGATGATTGAAATGGGCATACCGGTTTGCCAGGCAAAGATTGCCAATTCTTTTTTAGAAGGAAAGGAATTTGCGCAGGAAATTGGATTTCCGCTGGTGCTTCGCCCTTCTTTTACGCTGGGTGGCAGCGGCGGCAGTATCGTTTTCAGTAAAGATGAACTGGATGAAGCATTGAACACGGGGTTAACTGCCAGCCCTATACATGAGGTATTGGTAGAAAAAGCCGTGCTTGGATGGAAGGAATTTGAACTGGAACTCCTGCGGGATAATGCGGATAATGTGGTGATCATTTGCGGGGTTGAAAATTTTGATCCCATGGGTGTGCATACCGGCGATTCCATAACCGTTGCGCCGGTCATGACTTTAAGTGATACCGCCTACCAACTGATGCGCAACACAGCGATACGGATGATGAGGGCATTGGGGAATTTTGCTGGCGGTTGTAATGTACAGTTTGCCCTTAATCCGCAAACCGAGGAGATCATTGTTGTAGAGATCAACCCACGGGTTAGCCGCTCATCGGCACTGGCCAGTAAAGCCACCGGTTACCCCATTGCAAAAATTGCAGCTAAACTGGCCATTGGTTATAACCTGGATGAATTGAAGAACCAGATCACCCAATCAACATCGGCCTATTTTGAACCCGCACTGGATTATGTGATTGTAAAAATTCCACGCTGGAACTTTGATAAATTTAAAGGGGCAAAAGATACCCTGGGTTTCCAGATGAAAAGTGTGGGCGAGGTAATGGGCATTGGAAGAAGCTTTGCTGAAGCGGTGCAAAAAGCCTGTCAGAGCCTGGAAAATGAAGCCGTGGGACTGGGATATTATGGAAAAAGTTTAATGCATGCCGATGAACTGCTCGAGTATATCAAGATCCCGAAGTGGGACAGGATCTTCCGCATTAAAGATGCCCTGATGGCAGGAGCCAGTATCAAACGTATTTGCGAAAGCACAAAGATCGACCGCTGGTTCATTTACCAGATCCAGAAAATATGCGATTGTGAAAAACAGATCGCACAGTATGATCTGAAAACATTGCCCGATGATTTGCTGAAAGAAGCCAAATTTTTAGGTTTTAGTGATGAGCAGATCGTTCGCATTATGAAGGAGGAAGATGCTGAAATAATTTATGAAAGAAGAAAAACCATGGGCCTTACCCGCGTGTTTAAAATGGTAGATACCTGCAGTGCCGAGTTTGAAGCAAAAACACCGTATTTCTATTCTACATTCGAAAATAAACCGGTTAATGAAACCAAACTGGTAAGTAACGAAAGTTTGATCTCTGATAAAAAGAAGATCATCGTTTTGGGCAGCGGCCCCAACAGAATTGGCCAGGGCATTGAGTTTGATTATTGTTGTGTACACGGCCTGCTTGCTGTTAAAGAATCCGGTTACGAAGCCATTATGGTAAACTGTAACCCTGAAACCGTATCCACCGATTTTGATATTGCCGACAAACTTTATTTTGAACCCGTATTTTGGGAACACCTGTGGGAAATAGTTGAGTACGAAAAGCCTTATGGTGTAATTGTGCAACTGGGCGGACAAACAGCACTTAAACTAGCCAAACGCCTGCATGAAAAAGGCATTAAAATAATCGGATCTTCTTTCGACAGTATGGATATTGCTGAAGACCGTGGCCGTTTTAGTGATATGCTGAAAGAACTGGAAATTCCTTATCCAAATTACGGTACAGCATACAATACCGATGAGGCCATAGAAGTGGCCAACCGGGTGGGTTACCCTGTTTTAATACGGCCCAGTTATGTGCTGGGTGGACAACGCATGCGCATCGTGATCAACGACGAAGACCTCGAGAAAGGGGTACTGAGTTTAATAAAACATTTGCCCGGCAATAAAATTTTAATTGATCATTTTTTAGACCGTTGCCAGGAAGCAGAAATAGACGCCATTTTTGACGGGGAAGATTTTCATGTGATGGGCGTAATGGAGCATATTGAGCCGGCGGGCATTCACAGTGGTGACAGCAATGCCGTGCTGCCGCAATTCAACCTGTCGCCGTTGATTGTGCATACCATGGAAGAATATGCCGAAAAAATTGCCAGGGCATTAAAGATACAGGGGCTGATCAATATTCAGTTTGCCATAAAAGACGGCAAAGTGTTTGTGATAGAAGCCAACCCGCGTGCAAGCCGTACCACACCATTCATTGCCAAAGCATACCAGATCCCTTATCTGAATATTGCTACTAAAATTATGATAGGCGTAAACAAATTAAAGGACTTCACCTTCGAGAAAAAGCTGACAGGCTTTGCAATCAAAGAGCCGGTTTTCTCCTTCAATAAATTCCCCGGTGTTAATAAAGAACTTGGGCCCGAGATGAAAAGTACCGGCGAAGCGATACGTTTTATCAAAGATCTAAAAGATCCTTATTTCCGCCAGCTGTATAAAGAGCGGAGTATGCATTTGAGTAAATAAAATTGAGTGTGAGTCGCCCCAAATAGGTCGGCTCACCCCTTTTTGAAAATATTTTTGAGGTTGCAATTGGCAACCTCTTTTTTTTTGCCATCACTAAAAAAAAGAGGTTTCACGCTTTTAAAAATAAAATTTTATAGATATATTGTTGCATATTCATAACCTACCCTAATGCAAATAATACAAAGTATCCAAAACAGGATTTATGAAATACGTGGTGAAAGAATAATGCTGGACCGTGATTTAGCCAGCCTTTATGAAATAGAAACCAGGGTTTTAAACCAGGCAGTAAAGCGTAATCTTAAGAGATTTCCTGAAGATTTTATGTTTCAACTAACGAAGGGAGAGTTTGAATCTCTAAGGTTTCAATCAGAAGCTTCAGCAGAAAAATCTTTGATATCACAAATTGTGATATCAAAAGGCCGGGGTGGCAACAGGCATTTACCCTATGCCTTTACCGGGCAGGGGGTTGCTATGCTTAGTGGTGTAATAAATTCCGACAAAGCCATTAATATGAATATTGCCATAATGAGAGCTTTTGTAGCTGTAAGGCAGATTTTACTCAGGCAAAACGACATCAAAGAACAGTTAAAAGAAATTAAAGAACGTATAGGTGAACATGATGTGCAATTGAACCAGATCTATGATGCAATGGAAAACTTGTTAGATGAAAAAGCGGCGCAGCGAAAATGGGATGAAAGGGATAGGATTGGGTTTAAGAAATAATTCGATTGAACATTATGTAACCTTATTGAAAGAGGTATTTTTAAAAGATTTTTCTATTTTGTTATATGCTCCGCCCTATGCCCATTCCTGTCTGGAAAAAAGCACCCTTTATCAGGTTGCTGCTGCCTTTAATGGCAGGCATTCTTGTACAGTGGTATCTTCAAATTCCTTTGCAGGTTATTGTAATTGCATTTATTTCCTTTGGGATAGCGTTTTTTTTGTTTTTACTGTTGCCCATTGCTTTTCGGTTTAAATTAATGCCGCTGCAGGGTTTAATTATTCAACTTCTATGTATTAGTTTGGGCGCATGGCTTACCTGTCATAAAGATGTTAGACGTAATGATACCTGGTATGGTAATTTTTATAAAGCCGGCAGTTACCTGGTTGTGCGAATTGATGAACCGCCTGTAGAAAAAAATAAATCTTATAAAGCCGATGGATATGTAGAAGGGGTAGTGCAGGATGGTAAAGCAATTGCTGCGCAAGGCAAATTATTATTGTATTTTTCTAAAGACAGTTTTGAAAGGGACCTGCAATATGGCGACAGGATAATTGTACATAAAAAATTGCAGCGCATTAAGAATACGGGCAATCCCGGCGCTTTTAATTACCAGCGCCACGCCGCTTTCCAGGGTATATTTCACCAGGTGTTTTTAAAAAATAAGGATTGGGTATCGTTAAATAAAAGTTCAGCAAACCGGTTTAAGCAACTTATTTTTTCGGCAAGAGCCTATGTTTTAGGGGTGTTAAAAAAAACGATGAGCAGCGGTTCCGGTAACTCCCGGGATGAACTGGGCATTGCAGAAGCACTCCTGATCGGTTATACCAACGACCTGGATAAAGACCTGGTGCAGGCATACAGCAATACCGGCGTGGTGCATATCATTGCCATTTCGGGCATGCACCTGGCATTAATATATGTATTACTGGTTTGGGTATTTGCCAAAATCCCGATGATCAATAAGTCAAAACTGCTGCAGTTGTTGTTAATATTGGCCTGCCTTTGGTTCTTCTCTTTACTTACGGGAGCATCACCATCGGTCATGCGTGCAGCCGTTATGTTTTCATTTATAGCCGTGGGAAAAACCTGGTTTAAACAGGCTTCTATATACAATTCCCTGGCTGCATCGGCATTTGTTTTGTTGTGTTATAACCCATATTACCTGTGGGCCGTAGGTTTTCAATTATCTTACCTGGCTGTTTTGGGTATTGTAATTTTTAATAAACCCATTTATGATATCTTTTACATAAAAAATAAGTGGTTAGATAAAACCTGGCAGCTGGTATCTGTATCTACTGCTGCGCAATTGCTTACGTTCCCGGTTTGTATTTATTATTTTCACCAATTCCCCAATTTGTTTTTAATATCCAACCTGGTAGCAGTGCCGTTATCGGCAATTATATTATACACAGAAATTGCTTTGATCGCCTTTTCATGGATTTCCCCTGCAGCAACCTGGCTGGGCAAACTGGTTACCGGGTTGGTTTGGCTTATGAATAGAATAATCCTCTGGATAAATGATCTGCCTTTTACTGTATGGGATAATATTCCGGCTACGGTTATATCTACCTGTTTATTGTATGCTGTTATAATCGCTTTCAGTGCATGGCTGCTGAATAAAAACAAAAAATATTTCGCGATAGGGATGTGTGCAATATTGGCTTTTACAATAGTGGGAGCAATAAACAACTGGAAAAGCAGCAAACAGCAAAAAATAATAGTATATAATGTGCCACAACACCAGGCGATAGATTTTATTTACGGAAGCCGGTATCAATTTACAGGAGACCCTATTTTGCTGAAAGATGGGTTGTTGCCAAATTTTCATTTAAAACCGGGAAGGATTTCAATGCAGCTGGATAAAAGAACGGATTTGCCTGACCGTGTTTTTAATTCGGGGATGTTTTACCAGTTTAACAACAAAAAAATATTGATAGCAGATAAAACCATGGTTCTTGATTCAGTAGCTCAAAAAATTGACCTGGATTTACTGGTCATTTCAAAAAATCCAAAACTCTTCATCAGGCAGCTTGCAAAAACATTCAACTGCAGGCAAATCGTTTTTGATGCTTCAAACCCGCCCTGGAAAATAGAAAGCTGGGAAAAAGAATGTGAAGCACTCAACCTGAATTATTATTCAATACCACAGCGGGGCGCTTTTATTTACAATATTGACAAATAAACATCGTTATAGGGCCCATACGCATTGTTTTTTATTAGTTATTTTTACCGGAATTGATACAATGGTCAATATCATTAAATTTGCAGGGATGAAAACCTTCCGGTACCTTTTAATTCTCTTTTGCACTGGCATAATTTTCCCTTTTTTTATGGGAAAGGTTAATGCACAATCCAAGATCGCATCGGTTTCGGGTAAAAACACAGCTTCCCCGTCTCAAAGAAGAGACACTATTGTTATCAGGTTCGAGTATAAGCAGTCTGCCCTTTTTCATGCCTATACTATGGAAACAATGGACAGTGTGATCAATATTTTATTAAAAGACACCAATATCTCTTTGTCAATTGACGGGTATGCCTATAAGGACGAAGGTTCAGATACCATTTGTTATTATCTCTCGTTGAACAGGGCTTTATTTATTGAAACGTATGTGTTGGGAAGAGGAGTTTCACTGAACAGGATCAATTCAATTAAAGCTTATGGCAGAAGCAGGCAAAAATATGTGGGCAAAGATAAAAACGGATTGTGGGTTAATTGCCGGGCAGAAATGCGCCTGGTTTATCCGCCACCACCCAGGAAAAAAGATTATTTTGATAAAGATGAAGACGGCGTTGCCGATGACGAGGATAAATGCCCCGATGTTTTTGGACTGGGTGACTTTGAGGGCTGTCCTGATTCCGGAGGCATATTTGTGCCATTTGCCATTGCCGATTGGGGATTAACTACGGCAACCTATCAGGTGCTGGATAGTGTTATAAAATTATTGAGGGAAAACCCCGGGCTCACCATTTCCATTGATGGACATGCAAGCCTTGCCGAAGGCTCATCTGTTTTATGTAATCGCCTGGCAGAAAACAGGGCCGCAATTGTAAAAGGATACCTGGTCTCACGCCAGGTTAATCCATCAAAAATTCTGGAGGTAAAAAGTTTTGGAATTTCACGACCGGTAAATACGGCAAAAAGTACACAGCAAATCCTTAAAAATGCCAGGGCCGAAATCCGGTTAGATGGTTACCGTAAACCGCCTGTTACCGAAAATCCCGAATAGCATTTTAACAGATAACCCGTTTAACCCGTCCCTCAGTCTCTTTCTCCAAATAAGCCGGGAAGGCATGATTACAGGGTTTGAAGCAGGTTTACCTCCCTTGATTTATTGTATCAGCGGTATTTTAAAAATTACCTGCGCAATTTATAATGGTTTAAATCTGTAAATTTGCGGCGAAATTGAACACTTACCGGCTGCCTCTTTCCTTATGCAGCCATTATAAGCAAAACAAATGCAGAAAAAAATTCAGGCCGCCTTAATTTCAGTTTTTTATAAAGATGGATTGGAAAATATTGTGCAGCAGTTACACCAGCTGGGCATAACCATTTATTCCACCGGCGGCACACAAAAATTTATTGAAGAATTAAGTATTCCCTGCGTACCGGTTGAATCATTGACAACTTATCCATCTATTTTGGGTGGCAGGGTTAAAACATTACATCCATCTGTATTTGGCGGTATATTGGGTAAAAGGGAAGATGCAGCACATGTTGCTGAGATGCAGCAATACCATATTCCTGAAATTGACCTGGTTATTGTTGATCTGTACCCATTTGAAGAAACGGTAGCATCAACAACGGATGAAAAACTGATCATCGAAAAAATTGACATTGGTGGTCCGTCCATGATACGTGCAGCTGCTAAAAACCATGCTTCGGTTGTAGTGGTTGCAGCCAAACAGGATTATGCTTTGCTTGAAGGGATCTTAAAAGAACAAAAAGGAGAAACAACCCTGGAGCAACGCCGCATGTTTGCTGTGAAAGCGTTTGATGTTTGTACAGGTTATGATATGGCCATCTCCAATTATTTTAACCAGTCTGATTTTATCAATCCTTTTAATAAAGAAAAAACAGTTTTACGTTACGGCGAAAACCCCCATCAGCAGGGCGTGTTTTATGGTAATACCAATGAGCTGTTTGATAAACTGAACGGAAAAGAATTATCCTATAATAACCTGGTTGATGTGGATGCGGCCGTGCAGATCATCGGTGAATTCAACAGTACAACTTTTGCCATCATCAAGCATACCAATGTTTGCGGTATTGCATCAAGGGCAACTGTAAAAGAAAGCTGGGATGCAGCCCTGGCCGGAGATCCGGAGAGTGCTTTTGGCGGTGTATTGGTTTGCAACGGAACAATTGATATTTCCACAGCCAATGCCATCAACGAAATATTTTTTGAAGTATTGGTGGCACCGACTTATGATACGGACGCTTTAGAAATGCTGAAGACAAAAAAGAACCGTATCCTGCTGCAGCAAAAAACAAAACCTGCTGCCACGCATCAGTATAAATCTGTATTAAACGGCATACTTACACAGCAAAACGATAATGGCAATTACACCGATTGGAAAGAAGAAGGAGGCAGAGAGACCACCCCAACAGAAAAAGAAGATCTGATATTTGCCAATCTGGTCTGCAAACATTTAAAGAGCAATGCCATTGCACTGGTAAAAAACAAACAATTGATTGGCAAAGGCTGCGGACAAACATCCCGCATTGATTCCCTGCGCCAGTCAATAGAAAAAGCCAGGCAGTTTGATTTTGATCTGACCGGTGCTGCATTGGCAAGTGATGCTTTCTTTCCGTTTGACGACTGTGTAAAGATTGCTCATGCAGCAGGTATTGCATCATTTATACAACCCGGTGGTTCTATAAGGGATAAAGATTCTGTTGATTACTGTAAGGCAAATGAGCTGGCTATGGTAATAACCGGACAGCGGCATTTTAAACACTAACCACAATTCTGTACATGATCAGCAGCAAAAATTTGCCAAAAGGAAAAGCTGGTGGTTACCTGGCATTGGCCATAACCAGTATTGTCTGGGGTACTACCTGGGTGGCCAGCAAAATAGGCGTTGCAGAAATTCCTGCGTTGCAAATGGCCTATATACGGCAGTTTTTTGGTGGTATGTTCTTTGTCTGTTTTTTTATACTGTATAAAAAATTGCCTTTTCCTACCCGCAGGGAATTTGTTTGGCTGTTGATCATGGCCCTGCTGATGTTTGTAATGGCAAACGGCTTAAGTACCTGGAGCCTTCAATATATACCAACCGGTTTAAGTGCTTTGGTTGGTGCTTTATACCCGCTGAGTGTGGTGATCATTGAAATGGTTTTTTTTAAAAACCGCAACATGACCATACTTACTTTTATTGGCCTGATGCTGGGTATAACCGGTATTGGCATTGTGTTTTACGAAAATGCTTTTCATCAACACCCCGATGGTTTTATTTTTGGCGTAGTGTTATCGGTTATTGCCATGTTAAGCTGGAGTGTGGGCACTATTGTTATTGTTCGCAATAAGACCAAACTCAACCCATACTATGCTACCGGCTGGCAAATGCTCATCAGTGCCTTTATTTTATTTATAATTGCCGAAACCACACAGCCAACGGTGGCATTTAAAAATATTTCAGCTACGGCATGGGGAACAATTACTTACCTGGTGCTGGCGGGCTCGCTGCTGGCATTTGTAGCTTTCATATATTCCATGAAAAAATTACCTGCAGCCATTTCTTCTTTGTATGCTTATATTAATCCGCTGGTGGCCATGGTAACGGCAGCCATAGTTTTAAATGAAAAGCTTACTATGTATATTTTGTGGGGCGCTATTGTTACGCTGGCAGGGGTATTCCTGGTTAATTACAGCATCAAGCGCAGCCGTGAAAAAATTATTGCTGAGCCTGAGCAATAAACTGCTCATACATTGTTTTCCATCCTTCAAATTCCTTTGCAGTACCTAAAAAATTATTATGCCAAACGGTAATTAAGGTTCCGTTCACGCTTTTGCAAATAGCAAGAAACTGCTGCAACTCGTGTAAACTTACAGCAGGATCCTGCCTTTGTTCGTAATAAGCATTGGCATCCATAAAGCAGAACGGATGAATGCGTAAAGCTGTTGGTGTTTCTTTTTCGAGGTTGTACCAGAAGAAAGATGAAGCAACCGAAGCCCTGAAGCCGTTGATACTGCCATAACCCATCGAATAATCATCTGTAACTCCGGCAGCAATCAGCCGCTGAAACCCTTCGGGTAAATTAAAACGTATATAATGCTGTCTCGATCTGGTTATGTTATTTCCAGACATAGCTTCCAGCAGTTCCATTTCTGTTTCCAGTAAATCATGGTTATCGCCACTTTGCCAGGAAGGATGCAAACCAACCTTATATTTTTTTGCATGCAGTTTAACTAGCCGCCACATGGCATCGGTTTGCGGTAAAATGTTTTTATCGTACATGCCATTTTTTTCGGCTACCAGAAAAAAATAAACCGGCTGCAGGTCATATTGCTGATGGAGGGTATGCAGCCATGCATAACAATCGAAGGGATCTTTTGTAATACCTGCTAAAACCTGTAACCTTTCCATGCCGGGCCATTTAAAGAAGCCTCCTGCATTTCTCAGCAGTCCTTTGTATTTATAAGCGTATGCAATATCTATATCGTAGGTTGGAAGAAAGTTAAAGGTTGAAGGTTGAAAGTTGCAAGCAGCAGGCAGGGCACCTTGAGAAAATTTTTCTTTCAGCTTTTCAGCAAAAAGGTTTACCCAGATATTAATTAACGGCAAATTCAGGAATCCTTCACGGTAGGCCAATGCGTTTTCATGTGCATACCGGCCATACATATCTTTATTATGCGGCAGGTATTCTTCGTAGCGGCTCAGTAAATAAAAAGAGGCCGCAAAAATGTCAAAGGGGAAGTCGCTGTGTTCAGTTTTAAAAAAGGCTTTGCTTTTATCGAATGCAAAACAATCAATTGTTTGGTTTTGTATTCCATACTCAAAAAGCAGCGTATGATTTTTAATATAAAATTCTGCTGCTGTAATTTTTGTATCGCTGTAATTGATCTTAACACCGGTAAAATTTTTAAAAGCATCCGAATCAATGGTCAATTCATAATCAATACCCAGCAACTCTTTAAAAATAAAAGAACAGATATACTGCAACCTGGAAGAACCGATATGTGAATAGATCAATACCATTTCAGCACAAAATAAATAAGTCCTGCCATAGAGCAGGACTATTTTTTATTTTTTACTTTTGAGCCTGCCGGCAGGCAGGCAGGTTTTTTACTTTTTATACCGTTCCTTCCACATCTGGTTAAAGGTTTTCTGGCTAAAATCCAGGTCGGTACGGGTCCTGCTCCAGCTTTTAAACATGCCATTTACTACCTTGTTCTTTAAACTGCCGCTGCCCATATTCATAAGATTTCTTTTCAAACTCGCCAGGCGCCAGGCTTTCCAGGCCATGCGTTCGGTAAAGGTGGTTAGCCCTTCTTCTACTGATTCGTGCCTGTTTTCCAGCAGCAGTTCGTGTAAATTTATTTTTACCGCACATACTTCGGTACAATTACCACAAAGCGATGAAGCGTAGCTTAAATGTTTGAATTCATCCATACCCTGCAGGTGTGGGGTAATTACACTGCCTATCGGGCCACTGTAAGTAGCGCCATAGGCATGTCCGCCAATATTTTTATAAATAGGACAGGCATTGAGGCAGGCACCGCAACGGATGCAATACAAACTCTCCCGCTGTTTTGGGTTTTGCAAAATATTGGTGCGGCCATTGTCCAGCAGGATCACGTACATGTCTTCCGGCCCGTCTTGTTCATTTTCCTGGCGGGGACCAGTAACAATGGTATTGTACACGGTAATTTTCTGCCCGGTTCCAAAAGTGGAAAGCAGGGGCCAAAAGAGGCCCAGGTCGGTTAAAGAAGGGATCATTTTTTCAATGCCCACGATAACAATATGTGTTTTGGGAAAAGCGCAGCTCAGCCGGGCATTGCCTTCGTTTTCGGTAACGGCAATGCCGCCAATATCGCTGATGATAAAATTGGCACCGGTAACGCCCACTTCGGCCTGCACATATTTTTCACGCAGTATTTCCCTTGCCTTAAGCGTTAACTGCTCCGGTGTAAAATCTATGGGCGTGCCTAATTTTTTGTTGAACAGTTTGGCAACATCTTCCTTGCTCTTATGCATGGCCGGTGTAACAATATGGTAAGGCGCTTCGCCATCCAGTTGCTGAATATACTCGCCCAGGTCGGTCTCTACACTTTCAATACCGTTTTCTTCCAAAGCCTTGTTCAGGTGAATTTCTTCGGTAACCATGCTCTTGCTCTTTACAAGCGATCTGCAGTTTTTTTCTTTGCAGATCTTTAGTATCTCTTCAATGGCCTGGCCGCTGTTTTCGGCCCATATCACTTTGCCCCCACGTTTGGTAAAGTTGAGTTCAAACTCTTCCAGTTGCTGGTCAAGTGTTTCAATGGCACGCCACTTCAGGTTCTTGGCCCTTTCCCTGGCCAGGTGTACATCGGCAAACTGCTCTTTGCCTTTAGGTACAGATGCATTGTATCTGCCAATATTAAAATTGATCTTGCGCCTGTGCTCGAGGTCGGCAGCTTTAACGGTGCTTTTGGCTATAAAGGTTTGTGATTGTTCTGACATCATAAATTATTTAATTACTCCCAACTCTTTTCCAATTTTCGTAAACGCTTCAATCGCTTTATCAAGGTGCCTTTGTTCATGTGCGGCACTTAATTGCACACGAATTCTTGCCTGGCCTTTGGCCACCACCGGAAAGAAAAATCCAATTACATAAATGCCTTCATCCAACAATTTGGCGGCAAAATTTTGTGCCAGCACCGCATCGTACAGCATGATGGGAACAATGGGATGATCACCCGGCTTAATATCAAAACCGGCTTCGGTCATTTTTGTACGAAAATATTTTGTGTTGTTTTCAAGTGTGTCCCTCAGTTCAGTTGTTTCGCTCAGCATATCCAGCACTGCAATGCTGGCACCTACAATACTTGGCGCCAGGGTATTGCTGAATAAATAGGGGCGGCTTCTTTGCCTCAGCATTTCAATAATTTCTTTCCTGCCGCTGGTAAAGCCGCCACTGGCACCGCCCAGGGCTTTGCCTAAAGTACCGGTAATGATATCGATCCTGCCCATTACATTTCTATACTCATGGGTGCCTCTGCCCGTCTTTCCTAAGAAGCCGCTGCTGTGGCATTCATCAATCATCACAATGGCGTCATATTTATCTGCCAGGTCGCAAATTTTATCCAGTTGTGCAATGGTGCCATCCATGCTGAAACTGCCGTCGGTTACAATGATACGGCTGCGTAGATCTTTTGTCTCAATAAGTTTAGCCTCCAGATCAGCCATATCGTTATGCAGATAGCGGAAGCGTTGTGCTTTGCACAAACGAACGCCATCAATGATAGATGCATGATTCAATGTATCGGAGATGATGGCATCCTCTTCGCCAAACAAGGGTTCAAAAACGCCGCCATTGGCATCAAAAGCGGCAGCGTATAAAATCGTATCTTCTGTACCTAAAAAATCGGCCAGTTTTTTTTCCAGTTCTTTATGTATATCCTGTGTACCACATATAAAACGAACGCTACTCATGCCATAACCACGCAAATCAATATATTTTTTGGCAGCGGCTAATACTTTTGGATGCGATGAAAGACCGAGGTAATTGTTGGCGCAAAAATTTAGTACGGTCTTGCCGTTTACGATGATCTCGGCGCCCTGCTCACTGCTGATAATACGCTCTTTTTTGAAAAGTCCGGCGGTTTCTATTTCGGTAAGTTCGGCGGCAATGCGGCTTACAAATTTCTCATTCATATTATTAAGGTTAATTAGGGCAAATTTAGGGTAAAATGGAACGCTGATGATGCAGATTGAACGGATAGGGCCGGATTTTTCAGTGTAAATCAGCCCTATCCGTGGCATCCGTGTTCTATCATTCGCTTAGATAAAAGCTCAATTATGGTATATCGTACAAGTGAGGTTATGCTTTCTTTTACTAAAAAGAAAGCATAACAGAACAAAGTTCACAACGATGATGCCCATAGCTCAACTGCCGGTCCCCAAAAAATTAACTTTTTTCGTTTTCCCTGTAACATTTTATTACCCATCTTCGTATTACCCTCGAAACAGCCTACTTAGGATAACTTTAACTACCGAACACCTGTATGACGGAGAGAGAATATAATGAATGTGTAAACCTGTATGCAGACAATGTGTACCGCTTTATCCTCAAAAACCTGAGGCATAATGAGGACGCAAAGGATGTGGTGCAGGGTGCATTTGAAAAACTGTGGATCAACAGGGACAAGGTAGAGCATGCCCGTAGTAAAAGCTACCTGTTTACCATTGCATACAACCAAATGATCGACCAGGTAAGGAAAAACAAGCGGATTGTGCTGAGTGAAGAATTTTCGGAGAATGCGCGGGGAGAAACTGCTCAAAAGCATGATGCAAAAAGAATTTTGAACGAGGCGCTGTATAAACTGACCGAAAAACAGCGAAGCCTGGTTTTATTGAAAGATTATGAGGGATACAGTTACGAAGAGATCGGACAAATAACCGGGCTTAATGAAAGCCAGGTAAAAGTGTATTTGCACCGGGCAAGGTTACAGTTGAGGGAGTATATTGTGAGTCCGGAAAACGTTATATAAAATGACACAAATTGACCGAATTCCACTAATTACACGAATTGTTTTTAATTCATGTAATTCGATTTAATTCGTTTAATAAAAAAAGAATGAACATCAACAGACATAATTACGAAACGTTTTTTTTACTGTATGTAGATAAGGAATTATCTGCAGCGGAAACAAAAGCTGTGGATGTATTTGTGCAGGAAAATCCTGATCTGCAGATGGAACTTGTTTTATTACAAAATACTGTAGTAAAGGCAGATGATATTTTTTTAAATAAAAAAGACTGGCTGTACATGGAAGAAGATATTTCTGCCCTGCAGGAGAATCTTTTGTTGTATGCCGATGATGAATTAAATGGGGCTGATAAAAAAACGGTAGAAGCAGTTTTAACTACAGATATATCTGCACAAACAGAGTGGGCCATTTTGCAGCAGACAAAGCTTCAGCCGGATATGGATGTGGTTTTTGCCAATAAACAATCTTTATACAGAAAAGAACCGGGAAGGGTTGTGGTCTTTACCTGGTGGCGTGTGGCCGCTGCTGCTGTATTGCTGGGTTTTGGTATCTGGACAGGCGTTTCGGTATACAAAAATAACAGCACAACAAAAACCGGTACAGGTGAATTGGCTGGCAGTAAGAAAATAAGTTCAGGAAAAATACAAATTGAAGATACTACAGGAAATACAAGGCCAACAAATCAGCCTGGTGAAAGATCAGCACCGGAAAATATTACTTCTGTAACGGTTCAAAAAAATAATGAAGACCAGCCGGACGAAAATATAAAATCTGCAACTGAAAAAATCAACAATCAAAATACAGTTTCTCCAAAAGAAAATGTAACTGTTCAAAATAGCCTCAATAAAAAACCGGATAATAATTTACCTAAACCGGCTTTGCAAAATATTAACAACAGCAGCAGTAACGAAATAACTGTGCAGCGCGTATTACCTTCAAACAACAACAGCAGCAGGGTTTCGGGAAACAATGATGCGGTTGTAAAGTTAACCCCTTTACAAAACAGGACCGGTGCTGAAAGCATAAACAGCAGTAAGATCAATCCGGAAATGAATGCCCTGCAGGCGGTAAATATCAATAAAAATGTTGGTGATGAAAACAACTACGGTTATCTGAATGTAGATGACGATAAACAAAAACGAACAGCACTTGGAGGTTTTATACGTAAGGCAAAAAGAGTGCTGGAACGTAACACCAACGTTAAAACCGGCGATGGAATAAAAATTGCCGGATTTGAAATTGCATTAAAATAATCACTTAAAATTGTAACAGATGAAAAAGCTAATTCTACTTTTAGCCACAGCAGCTATTTGTACAAACCTAACGGCCCAGGAAACACCGGAGAAAAAAGATGAAAACAAAGATACCATCCGGGTGGGAGGTATGGTTATAGTTAAAAAAGGGAAAAAAAGCACCGGTGTATCTATAAACATAGGTGGCGATAATGGTAAAAAGAAAAAGAAAAATATCAGCACCAACTGGTGGATCGTTGACCTTGGATTTGCAAACTACAACGACAATACCAATTATACCAATACAGGCAGCTACCTGGTTAACAGGCCCGGTTACCCGGCATTGGATAAGAATGATTTTAAACTAAAGGCCGGAAAGAGTGTTAATGTGAACGTATGGGTTTTTATGCAGCGGCTTAATTTAATAAAGCATCATGTACACCTGAAATATGGCCTGGGTGTTGAACTGAACAATTACCGTTATAAATCTGCCATCAATTATAACGAAAACGGGTTAGTGCCATACACGGCCAATACCCAAACCAATGCTCCGTTCATTTTCCGTGACAGCATCGCATTTTCAAAAAATAAACTGGCTGCAGATTATGCAACCATACCCCTGATGCTGAATTTTACTACCAATGCCGATGAAAGAAAGAACAGGTTCAGTTTAAGTATAGGAGTAAGCGCAGGCTATTTATACAGCCAGCGCAATAAGCAGGTTAGTAACGAAAGGGGTAAATTAACGAACAAAGGAGATTATGACCTGGAACGTTTTAAATTCTCTTATGTGGCTGAATTGGGCCTGGGGCCGGTAATGCTGTATGGCTCGTACAGTCCCCGGTCCATATACGAAAGAAGCCTGGATATAAGGCCGTTTAATGTTGGTTTCAGATTCAGTTACTGGTAAACATGCGCTCATACAATCCTTTACCCATCAGGGTTTTGCCAAAATGGGCAAAGGGGCGGTAAATCTTTTAAGCTTCCGGTTGATTCCGGAAGCTTTTTATTTAATCTTTAAATTTTGTTAATATTTGCCTTCCGGTAAAAATATTTTTATACGGCATGTAGTTTGTGTTTGAAAAGAAAATTATTTTTAACCTATGAAAGGAGTCCGCGTTTTACAGGTCAGCATGTTAGTTTCAGCACTTGCACTGCTGTCATTTGTTCCAACACCCAAAAAGAAGCGTGTTGCCAAAAAAACAGTAACCAGGCAGGTTAAAACTGTAAAAAAGGACAGTGTCAATAATCCCTACTTTATTATTGTTGATAAAAGTGAATATGAATTGTATGTGTATGATGATGAAGGTTGGTACGCCACATACCCCATTGTTTTTGGCAGCAAAGACCTGAGCGATAAAATGCGGGAAGGCGACAAACGTACCCCGGATGGAAATTTTAAAGTGATCCTGAAAAAAATACATAAAAAATGGGGCCCCGAACTTTTACTGGATTATCCCAACGAAACCAGTGTTAAAAAATTTAATGAAAGAAAAGCCAAAGGCCTTGTTCCTAAAAATGCCAAGATCGGTAATGGAATAGCCATTCATGCCACCAGGCCTAATGAAGAATGGACAGTTGACACTTTTTATAACTGGACCGATGGCTGTGTTTCGGTAAAATATACCGAGATGAAAGACCTGTTCAGTTACATACCTGTGGGTACACCGGTAACCATCCGTCAGTAAAAAATAAAATTATTTTAGTTTAATCATAATGGCATGGCCATTCAGGTTATGGATGATCAGCCTGTCGGGCTGATAGCGGTATTCTTCAACCAGTTTGGTTACCCCGGTGCAGGAATGAAATCCATAATCATCAAATACTACTACACCTCCGGGCATTAACCTGTTCCACACCCATTCCAATATGTCTTTTGCCGAAGTATATACATCCACATCAATATGGCAAAGGCCAAATTGCTCACCATCTTTAATTTCGTGTGCTGTATCTTCCGGAAAAATCCCTTTTAATATTTTATAATGCGGGTACCGGCTTTTATTTTTTAAGACATCTTCCACTATCTGCTGGCTGGTATCGCCGTGTTCGCCTCCGGAATAAAAACTGTCGTTGGCACCGGCTTTGGCAACACCGGTAAAAGTATCAGCCAGGTATAAAGTGGCTGTACTTTTTATATTAGCCATTTGCTGTGCCATAATGCCGGCTGTGCCGCCCCGCCAAACACCAACTTCCAAAACAGCAGCATTAGCATTGAGCGAATGTATCTTTTGAATGAGTTGCCAAAGTTCGTAACAGCGGTAAATATCAACCAGGGTATTGTTTTTTATCTGGTTGTAGATATGCATAAAAGCTGCATCGCCCTGCCAGGGCGCATAGTTGGCAGATGGAAAAGCAAAACCATAATGAAAACCATCAACAGTAAAATTTGCACTGCCTTTATAAGTAGGCCGTTTGCCGATATAGATCCCGGTTTTATCAAAAATCATTCTTATTGTCTTCTTAAGCATGTTATAAATGGTTATGTTATAAAATTAAGGTACCCTATTTAATTGCCGGAAAATATTATTCATTGACGAATAAAAGACTGCCATCGCCATAACTTAAAAAACGAAAATCATGCTGCAGGGCATATTCATAAATCATACGCCAGTCATTTCCAATGGCTGCAGCAACCAGTAACAGCAATGTTGACTGAGGTTGATGAAAATTGGTAATGATGGCTTTGGCAATTTTAAAATTATAGCCCGGAGCAATCAGAATTTGTGATTGGGTAAATAAACGATCACGGTTGTTTTCTTTCATCCATTTTAATAAAGCCAACAATGCTTCTTTAGCAGATAAAGAACTATTCTTTAGAGGGTCTTCATAAACCTCCCATTGATTGACCTGCAGTTGTTCAATTGCCGGGTTCAGATTTGCTTTCACCCCCATCCAGTAAAGGCTTTCCAGTGTTCTTAAAGATGTAGTGCCAACCACAATAACGGTTTTGTCTATCTGCGCCACCAGGTTTTCAATCATTGCTGCACTTACATCAATCCACTCTGCATGCATTTCATGTTCCTGCATGGTAGCGGCTTTTACCGGTTTAAAAGTGCCGGCGCCAACATGCAGGGTAACAAAATCTGTTTGAATATTTTTTGCTGCAATTTTTGAAAAGATATCTGTTGTAAAATGTAACCCTGCAGTTGGTGCTGCCACCGATCCCTCATCTTTTGCATAAATGGTCTGATAACGTTCTGTATCTGCTGTTTCTGTTTTTCTTTTTATGTATGGGGGCAAGGGAATATCACCGCATCGCTCTAAAACCTCAGCAAAACTTAAATCTGCCGGTTTCCATGAAAACTCAACCAGGTATGCATCAGCAAGCTTTTCAACCAATTTAGCCGTTAACTCAAAACCCAAAACACCAAACGCAAAACTCAAATCCCCTTCCTTCCATTTACTCACACCACCAATCATACATTTCCAGGTAGATGAACCTTTTTTGTTCATCACATGGCTGTATTCGTTGATGGCTTCAAAGGGTTCCAGGCAAAAAATTTCAATTATACCTCCACTGCTTTTTTGAAAGCGGATACGGGCTTTAATAACCCGGGTATTATTGAAAACAAGCAGGCTTTCGGCAGGTATGTGTTCAGCAATGTTTTTATAAACATCTTCCTGAATATTACCGTTTTTATAAACCAATATCTTCGATGCATCTCTTTCAGTTAAAGGATGCAGGGCGATCCTTTCAGCCGGAAGGTCATAGGTATAATCGAGGATCGATATTTTTTTCGGGTCAATCATTTTAAAAATGAAGCTACTTCGGCCTCCCACTTTGCCCTTTCTTTTTTACAAAGACTTTCGTGTGCGGCCGTTTCGTAAACCACAAACTTTTTATTGGTACTGGAAATATTTTTAAATAAAATTTCTTCTTCAGATTGAGAAACCCGGGGATCATTTTTGCCCCACTGCAGCAAGACCGGGCATTTGATGGCTGATGCAAATTCCTGCGGTTTCATACCAAAGGCCCAGAAACCGCGTATGGAACCGCCCCAAAAAGTAAGTAAATGGGCAATGGGTTGTGGAGGAAGCCCCATCATTTTTACCCGGCCAACAACTGCATCGTTAATGGTGCCAAATGGCATTTCTAAAATCACTTTCTGTGGTTCCAGCTGAAAATCTTTAACAGCCTTGGTAATGGTAGATGCACCCATGGAAATTCCCCAGAGCACCACATTTTTTTCACCTTTATGCTTAATATAATCGTAGGCCAGTTTCACATCTTCCGATTCATCGTAACCGATCGTACAGATGTTCCCTTCGCTGCTGCCATGTGCCCTGAAATCGACCAGCAAAGTATGGTAACCCATTTTATTAAAAGATTCAGCCTCTTTTATTATACCCGATTTATTGCCACCATGCCCGTGAAAAAGTAAAACTGTTCCTTTACTGCTGTCGGCTGCAATATACCAGGCTTCCAGTTTAAGACCATCGGTTGTTTTAAGATAAATGGTTTTAAAACTAGAGTCGGTGGTGACATCATTCTTCTTCTTTTCGGCGTTTATTCCAAAAAGTATTTCCCTGGCTTTATCCCAACCGCTTTTTTCTTCCTTCTTTTTTACAGCAATCGTGCCATTATTATAAAAATGGGTGAACTTATAGGCATGAAATGCAACTATTATATTTAATAATACAAAAAGTATTAAGACGCTGCGGAGAACTATTTTAAATGCTCTTTTCATGCCGGTTCAAATTTTTTTCAAAATTAAAGTTAATAATGTTGTGAGTGGTAATTTTTTCCGGAAGGCAATTCATAGGGCAGCACCACTTTATAATGCCAATTAACATGTACAGTAGAAAGATAAAACAGTTTTACATTTTATTGTTGCTTGTATAAAGGATTGAATGCAGATTTAGGCCCGAAAATCCAACGCTGCTGCTGATAAGATCGGGTATTCATATCTAAAACAGTATCATACAGACTAAATTAAAAAATAAAACATGCTCCTGATGTATTTAAACATCAGGAAAAAATATCTTCTAACTAACAGCTAAAAACGGCGAATTTGAAAATTGCCTTTGCAGGAAATATCTGAATATTCATTTCACTTAAGATAACCCAAACAGCCCGTTTACCGGCATATTTTTTACAAGTATTATTTCGGTTTTATGTAAACCATAAAGAAAAAGCATCCTGTTGTAAGAAGATCAAAACTAAACTTACCATTATGCGAATATTGATTTTAGCAACCGCTGTTTTAATGCACAGCAATCTTGCAGCACAGAATAATACAACAGCCAATATCATTGAAGGCGGCAAAACACTGGTAGAACTGGTACGCATTTTTAAAACACCCAAATTTGCTTTTGTACAAATTCCGGTTGCGCCTGCAGAAAAAAGAGACAGTTGTGCAGTTAAAAACACAAGCGATATCTCTATAAAAAATTCAACCGATAAACCTTTACTGGTAAGTGTTTTAAGGCGAAATGGCAATCTATACGAGGCCGGTGTGTTGTCCATGAAGATCCTGCCTAAAAACCAGGAAACCATTTATGAGTTAAAAACCGGTATCTATAAGATCAGGTATGAAAAGGAAGAGGATGATGAAAAACTACTGATCAATGAAGGCGAAATAAAATTATTGGCATGTGCAAATGTTTTTAGAGAAATTAAAAATTAAAAGGCTTTTTTACAACTTCCCATTTTTAATTTCTTCAACCACATGAGGGTCAAGTAATGTGGTGGTATCACCCAGGTTTTCAGTTTCGTTTTCTGCGATCTTCCTTAAAATGCGCCGCATTATTTTTCCGCTGCGTGTTTTTGGCAGTCCGCTTACAAATTGTATCTTATCGGGTTTTGCAATAGCACCTATCACCCGTGTTACGGTTTGCAATATATCCTGACGCCGCAGCTCTTCATCACCGTGGTGCCCGTTGTAAATAACATAAGCGTAAATGCCCTGTCCCTTTACATCATGCGGGTAGCCAACCACAGCACTTTCCACCACACCTGCGTGCATGTTAATGGCATTTTCCACTTCGGCTGTGCCAATGCGGTGGCCGCTCACATTCAGTACATCGTCTACCCGGCCGGTAATTCTGTAATTGCCTTCAGCATCTTTTAAAGCGCCATCCCCGGTAAAATATAAATCGGGGTAAGTGGCAAAATAATTTGAGTGGCATCGTTCATGGTCTCCCCAGGTTGTTCTGATGATACCTGGCCATGGGGCTTTGATACACAGGTTGCCTTTCATCATTCCGTTCTCATCATTTTCGGTTATTTCATTGCCTTGTTCATCTACCAAAACAGGTTGAACACCCGGCATGGGTAAGGTTGCCCAGCCCGGTTTTGACGGGGTAATACCAGCCATATTGCTGATAAGGCAGCCGCCGGTTTCTGTTTGCCACCAGGTATCAACAACGGGACATTTTTTCTTACCGATGTTTTCATTGTACCAATGCCAGGCTTCTTCATTAATGGGTTCTCCAACGGTACCCAATACTTTTAATGACGAAAGATCTTTTCCTTTTAAAGGATCCAAACCATAGCTCATTAAACTTCTGATGGCAGTGGGGGCGGTGTATAAAATATTCACTTTGTGTTTTTCAACAATGTCCCAAAACCTTCCGGCATCGGGCCAGGTAGGTATGCCTTCAAACATCAACGAGGTGGCGCCTGCACTTAAGGGGCCATATACAATATAACTGTGCCCGGTAATCCAGCCAATATCGGCCGTACAAAAAAACACATCACCGGGTTTGTATTGAAACACATTCACAAATGTGTAGTTGGTCCACACCATATAACCCGCACTGCTGTGTACCACGCCCTTTGGTTTGCCGGTGCTGCCACTGGTATATAATATAAACAACGGGTCCTCGGCATCCATTTCTTCGGCTGCAAAAGAAACCACTCCGTCTTTTTCTATCTGCGATTCTGCATGTTCCATTTCATCTTCCCACCAAACATCCCGGCCTTTGATCATGCTCACAGGAGTTCTGGTACGGGTATACACAATAACACGTTTTACTGTTTTATTGCCTATGAGTGCATCATCAATAATGCTTTTTAACGGAATATCTTTTCCGCCACGGAAAGCCCCATCGCAGGTTACAATAAATTCAACCTGCGCATCTTCCAGCCGGTCGGCAATACTTTGTGCACTAAAACCGCCAAAGATCACACTGTGTATGGCACCAATTCTTGCACAACCCAGCACGGCATAAGCCAGCTCGGGCACCATGCCCATATATATGCAAACACGATCACCTTTTTTAACTCCATTGTTTTTTAACACCTGTGCAAACTGACAAACTCTTTTATGCAATCGGGCATAGGTAACAGTTCTTGTTCTTTCTTCGGGGTTGTTGGGCTCCCAGATGATGGCAGGCTTATCGGCCATGGTTGCCAGGTGGCGGTCAATACAGTTTTCAGTAATGTTTAGTTTGCCGCCGGCAAACCATTCAACCTTAGGTTCAGAAAAATTCCAATCCAATACACGGTCCCACTTTTTTCTCCATAAAAAATGATCAGCAACATTGGCCCAAAAAGCTTCCGGGTTATCAATACTGTTTTTGTAATCCTGGTGATATTGATCTGATGATTTTATTTGATAAGGATATGACATTGTGGTTCCTTTGTTTACTTTAACCTCAATTTAATATATTTATGATTACTTATCTTCAAAAACCCGGTAAAAATAAATATGGCTTCATCTGAAAAAGGAATTGGTAAAATTATTTTTTCTTCTTCGCTGGGTACATTAATAGAGTGGTACGACTTTTATATTTTTGGAATGCTTGCCAAAACCATCTCTGTACAGTTTTTTCCCGAAGGAAATTCAACCGCGGCCCTGCTGAGTACACTGGCCATTTTTGCAGCAGGTTTTTTAGTGCGTCCCTTTGGTGCATTGGTTTTTGGAAGGCTGGGCGACCTGGTAGGCAGAAAATATACTTTCCTGTTAACACTGGTTTTGATGGGAGCCTCTACTTTTTTAATTGGTATGGTACCGGGATATAAAACCATCGGTATTGCAGCTCCATTGCTTGTTTTATTATTAAGATTGATACAGGGGCTTGCATTAGGCGGAGAATATGGCGGAGCTGCAACCTATGTGGCCGAACATGCACCGCCAAACCGACGGGGATATTTTACAGCCTGGATACAGACTACGGCTACACTGGGTTTGTTTGCAGCACTGGGTATCATACTGCTGGTAAAAACAAATATGAGCGATGCTGCTTTTACTGCAGAGTGGGGCGGCTGGCGCTACCCGTTCTGGATCTCTATTTTACTGGTTGGCGTTTCCATGTATATCCGGTTAAAAATGAGTGAATCGCCATTGTATGCCGCTTTAAAAGAAGAAGGTACTACTTCTGTAAATCCAATTAAGGAAAGTTTTGGGCACCGGGCAAATTTTAAAATGGTATTGCTGGCTTTGTTTGGTGCGGTAATGGGGCAGGGTGTGATCTGGTACACCGGCCAGTTTTATGCGCAAAGTTTTTTGGAGCATGTAGTGAAGATTGAGTTTATGCAGAACAGGGAAATATTATTGTGGGCAATTGGTTTGGCTACACCGTTCTTTTTGTTTTTTGGCTGGCTGAGTGATAAGGTGGGGCGGAAATGGATCATGCTTACAGGGATGTTGCTGGGTGTTATTTTTTACAGGCCGATATTCAGTACGTTTTTAAAAGATGCAAATGCTAAGGAGTGGGCAAAAAGTAATAAGATACTCAGTGAAGGAACGAAAGTAGTAGATCACTATAAATTCTTAGACAAAAAAGGAGATACTACAACCCTTATCTCAATAATGGAAACGCAATTGAGGAAAAATGATGCTAAATTTAAAGAAACAAGAGTTGATACTTTATGTGTTGTTACCAAAGCTGCGGCGTTCACTATTTATCCGCCACTCTCAGCACTTGGCGAAAATTCCGGTCAGGTTGAGATTGAAAAACCCGATCTAAAACCAGTTTACTCAAATATTGTTCTTTCAACTCCGCTTAAATGGAAGTTCATTTTCCTCGTTTGGGTAATGATCATCTTTGTAACCATGGCCTATGGGCCCATTGCGGCATTTTTAGTGGAGTTGTTTCCAACAAAGATCAGGTACACTTCCATGAGTCTGCCCTATCATATCGGCAATGGGGTGTTTGGCGGCCTGGTTCCGTTTATTGCAACACTGCTGGCAACTACATTTGCAACAGATCCGCTCGTGGGGCTTTGGTATCCCATTGCTGTGGCGGCACTATGTTTTATTATCGGGGCTTTATACCTTTCTAATAAAATTGATAAAGACATAAACGATTAAAAAATGGAAAAGTTGACAAAATCAGCAGAGTCTGTTAAAGCCTCCCCTTCGGGGGGAGGTTTGGTGGGGGCCATAAAAAAAATAATGGGCCTGTTCTGGATGCTGCTTGCTCCGGTTATTATCTTTTTTCTGGTAAAGAGTGCTGTGCATAATGTTGGCAGCGGAGGTACCAAAGATATTAATCAGCCTGTACCCTGGATCATCATCATTACCATCTTTACGCCCATTGCCATTGGCCTGATGATTTTTGGGTATTATGCTTTGCAGGGCGCGTACGATCATTTGCCGGAGAGCTCGGAGGAACTTTAAAACTACAACCCCATGGCCTTATAAATGGCTTCCTGTATATTGGTACGCACATTCATCCTCAGCAGTTTGGTATTTTCGCCTCCATCAGGATTAACCCGGTTGCTTAAGAAGATAAAAAGCATATCGTATTTGGGATCGGCCCATACACAGGTACCTGTATAGCCGGTGTGGCCAAAGGTTTGCGGCGATGCAGAAAGGCTGGGGTAAGGATCGGGGCGTGTTCTGTTATTTTTTTCGGGCTTATCAAAACCATAACCACGCCTGCTGATATCGCTGTGATAGGCAGTAAAAAGATTAACGGTTTCTTCCTGTAAAAACCTTTTTCCATTAATGGTTCCGCCGTTTAACAACATCTGCATGATCATGGCCAGGTCGTAGGCATTGCTGAACAAACCGGCATGGCCTGCCACACCGCCAAACATGGCAGCACCGGGGTCGTGCACATCGCCACGCAATAATTGCAAACGAAATTGTTTTTCTTTTTCCGTTGGAATGATTCTGTGTAAAGCATATTGCTCTGTTGGTTTAAAACCGGCAGTGGTTAAACCCATGGGCCTGTAAAATGCCGTTTCCACATAATCATTTAAGGGCAAACCGCTGATGGCTTCTACTATCTTACCTAAAAAAATAAAATCATTATCGCTGTAAATATATTTGCCGGTGCGGCCAAGCGGACTCTCTAAAATACGTTTGTAAATGGTATCCCGCCAGTCGTTACGCATATACATATTGTTGGCAACACGTATGCCAAAAGTATCATTCTTTACTGCCGAATAAAATGTTGGTTTGGGTACACCGGCAGAATCAATGGTTTCTTTATAAAAAGGAATATAGGCAACCAGCCCGGCCTGGTGCAGTAAAATATTTTCGATGGTTAAATTTTCTTTGTTGCTTCCTTTAACCCAGGGCAGGTAATCACCGAGCTTTTTTTTTAGATCGAGTTTGCCTTCATCATACAACCGCATAACAGAAATGGTGGTAGCACAAACTTTGGTTACCGATGCCATATCAAAAATAGATTCGGTGTTTACAGGCTGTGTTTTATCATACGTATAACTGCCGTAAGCTTTATGGTAAACGATCCTGCCTTCTTTGGCAACCAATACCACAGCGCCCGGTGTAGCTCCTTTTACAATGGCATCTTCGGCAATGGCATCAATTGCAGTAAGTTTTGCAGCATCTAAAATCCCTTTTGCTGCTTTTACAGGATTGGGTGCTTTAAAAGTGATGCCTGTACCGTACTTTAATCCGTCGCAAACTGTAACGGGTAATTTCCCCTGTGCTGCAATTTTGCCCTGCAACAGATCAACAGCTGTATTTTGAATAATGCTGTCATCTTCATAACAAGCCACCAGGTTTTTTGCCCCACACCAGTTTTTTACAGCATACACATTTCCAAAAACAAAAGTGATGGCTTTTGTTTTTTGCTGTAACTGCGTTACCAGGTCAATGGCATTTTTGCTGATACCAAAATTATTGGCCGGCGAACGGCCATAACCATGCACACCAATAACCACATGCCTGTAATCTTTTTTTGCACGGGCAACAATGGAATCAATACCGGCTGCATCTTTTTTATAATCAAACCAGGTCACATCTGCATTATAATCGGTACGCATGCGGCCGGCAAAAGCATTATCGCTGCTGGTGCCAATGCTTACGTACAGCAACTCTTTTTTAGCAGTATCTTTTTTGGCAGGCAAAGGAAAAAATACAGCATCGGTTTTTTTCAAAACGGTAAGTGCATTTTCTGCAATCATTTTACGCATGCTGCTTACATCTTTGTTCAGATCATTGGTTAAATTATCGGTATTGATTGGCTTTAAATTGGAAAGCCCATAATCATATTTGGCTTTCAGTACTTTTCTGCAATGCATTTCAATATCGGCCCAGCTTATTTTTCCGGCAGTAATGGCTTCTTTTATTTTTGTAATGGCCAGTGGTACATCACCGGGCAAACAAAGCATATCATTACCGGCAATGATGGATTCTACAGATGCAATTCCATCCGGAAAGAATTTTTTTACACCCTGCATTTCCAGTGCATCGGTGAATGTAAGCCCCTGGTAATTCAGCTGGTTTCTTAAAAGATCGGTTACATTGTTTTTTGACAGCGATGTGGCCCTGTTGGCACTGGTATCAATGGAAGGAATGTACAAATGTGCGATCATTACACTGCCCACACCGGCCTTAAAAATTTCACGAAAAGGAAAAAGCTCCAGTGATTCCAGTTGCGGCCTGGTTTTATTGATGACCGGCAGATCGTAATGAGAGTCTACCGACACATCTCCATGTCCCGGAAAATGTTTGGCACAGGCCATTACCCCATTGTCCTGCATGCCCTTCATGTATTGAATGCCATAGGATGCCACTTTGTATTTATCTTCTCCAAAACTGCGGTCGTTAATTACGGGATTATAAGGGTTATTGTTAACATCAACCACCGGCGCAAAATTTACCTGTATACCAATGCGCTTGCATTGTTCTGCCACAATTCTTCCGTATTGATATGCAATACTCGAATCCTGTACAGCACCCAGCATCATTTGTTTGGGCAGGGGCAGCACACTATCCGTCATGCGCATGCCAACACCCCACTCGGCATCTATGGTTACCAGCAGGGGCGTTTTGGCCATGGCCTGCAGCCGGTTTAAAATAGTTGCCTGTTTAACCGGGCTACCCTGGAAAACACAAAGGCTGCCAATATTATATTGTTTAATTAATTCGCTTACCAGGCTGTCGTAAAAAGTAACACTCTTGTTTGCATTAATGGTTGATAAACGAACCACCATCAACTGGGCGATCTGCTCATCGGGTGTTAGGGTTTTAAAAACACTGTCTACCCAAATGCTGGCTTTATTTTGCTGGGCAAAGCCACTGACTGCCAAAAAAAGAAATAAAATCAATTGAATTTTCCTCATACCGGTGTAAAAATTTTAGAGTGGACAGGATGTGTTATTTTTGCCGTTCTAAATTACAGGATTTTGCCCGATATCATTCAATTATTACCCGATAACATTGCCAACCAGATTGCTGCCGGGGAAGTTATTCAACGGCCTGCCAGTGCGGTAAAAGAACTGCTGGAAAATGCCGTGGATGCCGGTGCAACTGAAATTAACCTCATTGTGAATGATGCCGGCAAAGCACTGATACAGGTTATTGATAATGGCAAGGGAATGAGCGAGACCGATGCAAGGATGGCTTTTGAGCGTCACGCCACCTCTAAAATCAGAAATATTGAGGACCTGTTTAAAATAAAAACCATGGGTTTCAGGGGCGAAGCACTGGCCAGTATTGCTGCCGTTGCCCAGGTTGAACTAAAATCGAAAAGAGCAGAAGACGAAACCGGCGTTTTTATAGAAATTGAAAACAGCCTGGTTAAAAAGCAGGAACCCGTTGCCATGCAAACAGGCACCAGCATTGCCATGAAGAACCTTTTTTTTAATGTACCTGCACGCAGGAATTTTTTAAAAAGCAATGCGGCCGAGTTGAGGCATATTGTAGATGAATTCATCAGGGTGTCTATGTCTTTTCCCGAAATTTTCTTTTCATTCACCAGTAATGGGCAACAGGTATTTCACCTGGAGAAAGGAAGTATGAAGCAACGTATTGTGCAGATATTGGGCAACAGTTATGCAGCCAAACTGGTACCTGTACAGGAGCAGACAGATTATATGAACATTTATGGTTTTGTTGGCAAACCCGAAACTGCCAAAAAAACCCGTGGTGACCAGTACTTTTTTGTGAACAACCGCTTTATTAAAAGTGCATACCTGAATCATGCAGTAATGAATGCTTTTAATGAAATGATCGCAAAAGACAGTTTTCCGATGTATACTTTGTTTATCGACCTTGACCCGTCACAGGTTGATATTAATGTGCATCCCACCAAGCAGGAGATAAAATTTGAAGACGAAAAGATTATATATGCTTTTGTGCAAAGTGCCATCAAACTCGCACTGGCACAGTTCAGTATTTCACCTACTCTCGACTTTGAACTGGATGCATCCATACAAAGCCTGGATGCGGTAAGTAAACCGTTTACCGAAGAAAAAAAATCATCGGCATCTTCCTCCTCTTTATACAACACATTTACCAAACAACACCAGTCGCATTTTATTGAAAGCAAAAGTGAATTAAAGCACTGGAAAGATTTTTATGAAAAAGTACAGCCGCAAGTTGATAGCCCCTCACAGGGTTCTGCGGATAGGCCGCTGGTTGAAGCGCCTGCTTTTATAACCCAAAACGCAACACCTGCAACCCAAAACCTGTTGCAATTACATAATAGCTTTATCGTAATGCAAACCAATCGTGGTTACTTCCTGGTTCACCAGCAAAATGCACATGAGCGTATTTTATATGAACGTTTTGCTTTGGCAGTAGAAGGAAAACCTATTGCCACGCAGCAGAGTTTATTTCCGGCAACCATTGAATTAAATGCAGCTGATGCAGTTTTGCTGAAGGAACTTTTGCCCGATCTGAATCATCTGGGTTATCAGCTGGAACCCTTTGGCAACCATACTTTTGTAATACAGGGTACACCGGCCGATATAAGTCACGGAAATGAAAAAACCGCCATTGAAAAAATGCTGGACCAGTACAAACACTTCAGTACCGATTTAAAATACAGCAAACGGGAAAAATTATTACGTTCACTCGCACTACAGCAATCCGTAAAAGCTGGTACCTCTTTAACCGACAAAGAAATGAGGTCGTTGATTGAAGACCTGTTCAACTGTGCAATACCCAACAGCACTGCAAATGGAAAACCGACTTACCTCGAGTTTAAAAAAGATGAGCTGGATAAATTATTTGGGAGGTAACAACAGTTTCACGCAGAGAAAACAGAGAAACGGATGCCGCAGGATATTAACCAACTTTGCGTTCCCTGCTCCCCGGCGCTCTCTGCGTGAAATAAAAAGCCTGCAACATTGCTGTTACAGGCCTTTGCTCTAAATAACCCTATCATTACAATTTTTGAAATCTGGCATAGCAGACCCTGTTCCCATAAACAAGCCTGATCGTATATTGGCCCGCAATCAGGTTATTTACATTTAAGGTAACTAAATTATTTCCGGTATGGCCCTGTTGTGTATGTGATAGTACAGGTACATTTAAACTGTTGTACACAGTAGCAAGAATCAATTCGGGCTGTGTTAAATAAAGATTTACATGAACTACAGAAGAAGCAGGATTTGGAAACGCCTGCAATTCACATGCATTTGAAACCTGCTCTATACGTATGTTGCTGCAGTATTCTTTCACACATCCGCCATCCAGTTTGGCTTTTAAACAAACCTTAAAAAGACCAGTATCCTGGAATACGTAAACCGGATTATTCTGATGCAGGATAACCGGTGGTAATGTTACGGTACCACTTACTTTGGTAATGTACCACACCTGGTCAATGATGGGTATGGTAGCATGAGCAGTGAATTGAATTTTATTGGGTATGTTGGGATTGCGTTGGTAAGTGTACCAGGCATGAGCGGTATCGCAGTTGATCTGCGGCAGTACCCTTATTTCCTTACAGGTTGTTGAGGCACATTCGGGCCCACGCCAAACGGTAAGGCAGGCTACATACACACCGGGCTGTGCATAGCGGTGTACAGCATCAGGGTCATGGCTGCCGGTTCCGTCACCAAAGGTCCAGGTGTACTGTAATGCATTATTGATATAATCCGGGGTGAATTTATATTTCTGGTTATCATTGGGAGAAACCTGGTATGTGTATTTAGAAAGCTGTGTACATGGCGGCGGCGGATTAGGAATAACTATGGTATCGCATTTTGTACGGAAACAGCTTGAGTTTGGCAGGTAAACTTTCAGGCAGACAATATACCTGCCTGGATGAGCATATTCATGCACTGCATTCCATGATGTGGCAGCACTGCCATCTCCAAAATTCCATACGGCTATAGCACCCGAAACCGGCGGGATACTCAGGTTGGTGAAATGAACTTTGCGGGTATTTACCGAATCCAGCCTCCAGCTGAAGTTTACCGGAAAATTACAGGGATTGGTTACCACCACCTGGGTACATTTATCACGAATGCACTGAACCGGTGTAGTAGCGTTACTGTTTTTCTTTACCCGCAGGCAAACATTATAATTGCCAGGTTGAGCATAAATATGCGTTGGATTGGCCACATTGGGATCGCTTTGTAAACCACTTACCGATGAACCATCGCCAAATGTCCACCTTACCGAGTCGGTAGGATGAATGGGCGAGCTGGTATTGGTAAACTTGATGCGTAAAGGATGTGCCGGATCCGGTAGTGAAGTAAAATTAACCACCAGGTTACACGGTGGATAAACTGTAATCGTTCTGCAGAAATCTCTTACGCATTGTACGGTGCTGGCAATATTGCTGTTTTTCTTCACCCTTAAGCATATATTATAATTACCTGGCTGGGTATACACATGTGTTGGGTTGGCAACATTGGGATCGCTTTGTAAACCACTTACCGATGAGCCATCGCCAAATGTCCACCTTACCGAGTCGGTAGGATGAATGGGCGTGCTGGTATTGGTAAGCTTGATGCGTAAAGGATGTGCCGGATCCGGTTGAGAAGTGAAATTAACCACCAGTGTACATGGTGCCTGAACAACTATGGTTTTACATATTTCCCTGATACAGGGTGTTGTGGTATTGGCGTAATATCTGATGATCCTTAAACAAACAGTATAGGTACCTGGTACATTATAGATATGGGCAGGGTTAACCTGGTTTGAAGAAGCGCCATCGCCAAATGTCCAGCGAATGGAATCGGTAGCAGCTGTATTGGTGCTGGTATTGTTAAATTCAATTCTTAATGGATTGGTTGGTGCTACAGCCCAGGTAATATTGGGAACGATATTGCATGGAGGTGCTATGGTAATGGTTTTGCAAATCTCCCTTACACATGGCGGGGCGCCCGGTGGCGTTAATTTCTTAACCCTTAAACAAACCGTGTAAGTGCCCGGGGCATTATAGGTATGTATGGGATTAATTGCTGTAGAACTGGAGCCGTCACCAAAGGTCCATTTAATGGAATCGGTATTGGAAAGCGGGGCACTTAAATTTTGAAATGCGATCGTTAAAGGATTGGCCGCAACACTGCTCCAACTGAAATTAGCAACCAGGTTACAAGGCGCAGTAATGGTAACCTGCTTTGTAAAAGTTTGCGTACATACCGGAACATTGTTTGGTGTTACCCGTAAAACGGTATGTACAACGGCATAAGTACCTGGAAGTGCAAAGGTATGTGTTGGCGAAATCAACTGGCTTCCCTGAGTGCCATCGCCAAAGTTCCAGAAATGGCGCACAAACGGCGAGTCGGTTGTAATGGCCGGGTTAAATTTAACGGTGTTGTGGGTAAGGTACTGCACCTCAAACCAGGCATTGCAATTTGGTGTGGATTGTGCTGTTGCCTTAAAGCTAAAGGCGGCCAGGGTAAGCCACAACAGCGTAAAGATCTTTTTCATAAAAAACAGTTTACAGGTTAAAGGATAAACAGGGATTTTAAGCTTAAGGTAGATGCTGAAGGTTTAAATTTTGTTGCCTGCGGTATAAAAATATTAATAATTTTCCCGGATTGCAAGCAGAAATTTCTCTACTGCACGCCTTACAGGAGTGGCGCCTGTAATGTAATTATTGGCTAAAACAGAGAAAATAAGCAGTTTGCCTTTTTGGGTGATGAGGTAACCGCTTAAGGCACAATTATTACTGAGTGTGCCTGTTTTTGCATATATAAAACTGCTGTCTTTTTTATAATAAGATGATAAAGTACCGGTACCGCCGGTAGGTAATATGTTTTTGATACGGTTCCAGCCAAATTCATTTTTCATTTTATTGAGGAGGTACACAAAAGATTGCGGTGTAAATAAATTATACCGGCTCAGGCCGCTGCCATCCACCCATTTTGGTTTTTGAGGTACGTCTTTCAGATCTGTTTTTAATAAAGTATCAATCATTTTTTCGTTGCTCATATAACCCAGTTGTTCGTTGCTGGCCATTAATAAAGTTTGCTCTGCATAAAAATTATCGCTGCGGTACATCATGGGTTTAAAAAAGGAGTCGGAGGGTTGGGAGTGGATGATTTTATATTTCGTTTCCAGATCTTCACTTTTCATCCGCCGGGAACTATTCCAAACAGATTGTTGTTTTAATGTATCCTGGAGCATTTGTGCAGTTGATGCAGGAAAAAATGGAATTTTTTTAAACCGGTCTTTACCAGGCATAACGGTCATCTTATTACTTAAAAAATCTTTTTTCACAGAAAATCCTGAATCAGCAGTTCGTACAAAGGAGACATCTTTTTCAAAATATTTAGGATGGACCAGGACACTGTCTTTTCTAATGAATTTAATGTCAATAATATTTTTATACATCGGGAATGAAGTCCTTGATGTCATATAGTCTTCCAAATAATCACCCCAGGCCCATCCGGTACTCAGCGGTTCTATTTGATTAAAATCACAAAACTCCAGGTGTTTTTGTTTTTTAAGAAATTCAAGCGCAGGTTGGAATGGAAATTCTTTATTCAGAAATGTAGGATCGCCGGAAGGAAAAATTTTTACAAGGTCTGTAATTTGAGGTATGGAATCAATAAGTGCTGTATTGTTTTCTGTATACCTCAACCCCACCAAACTATCCCCCAGATATTTCATGCCTGCATATAACGTAAACAATTTGGTATTGCTGGCCGGTATAAAATAATGGGTTGCATTATAATTATACCAATATTTGTTTGTTGCCGGTTCGTAAATGCTGATGCCGATATGGCCCGTGCTGATGGCGGTATCGTTTAATAAAATGGTACCGGCCTGCTTTCCTATTTGTTTGGATACCGAACAGGAACTGATAAAACCAAGCATTAGTAAGCTACCCATCCACTGCCGGATGCCTAATGGCCATTGACCAATGACCAATCTCATCTCTTTCTTTGATTCTTTTATATACTTCATTTGCCATTAAAGTTATAATTTTCGGCAATAAACACAACAAACCAAATGCTGCATTTAGAAAGGCTAAGGCTGTTTTCAGGATTGTTTTTGCCTATTGGCATGTTGATACTTACCATTTTGTTTGGCACAGCCGGTTATATTATTATAGAAAACTTCAGTTTTTTAGAAGCCTTGTACATGACGGTGATCACCATTGCTACGGTTGGATTTACCGAAGTAAGGCCATTGAGTGATAATGGCCGCATATTTACCATATTACTTATATTGTTAAACATTGGGTTATTCACCTATTTTGTAACCCTGCTTACCCGTTTTTTTTCGGACGGCGAATTTACTAAACTGTATAATCAGATAAAAATGGAAAACAGCATTCAGCAATTGAAGCAGCATGTAATTATTTGCGGCTTTGGCCGCAACGGCAAAGAAAGCGCCCAGATATTGCACAATAACAAGATGACTTTTGTGGTACTGGAAGAAAAGAATGACCTGGAAAAAGACCTTGAGTTTGAGGTGCCTTATTTTGTTAAGGGAGATGCCACAAAAGATGAGGTTTTGCTTGAAGCCGGAATTAAAAATGCACGTGCACTTATTATTACCCTGCCTTTAGATGCTGATAATTTATTTGTGGTACTTACGGCCAGGCAGCTTAATCCGGGTATAAAAGTGATCAGCCGGGCATCGCAGGATTCCTCCGTAAAGAAATTAAAGATAGCGGGTGCCGATAATGTGATCATGCCGGATAAGATAGGCGGGGCTCATATGGCAACCCTGGTCATGCTGCCTGATGTGGCAGAAATACTGTCAATTATGAGTACACAAAGTAATAACAGCTTCAGGGTGGTTGAATTGGAATGCAATAAAAATATTTCTTTGGGCGAACTGGATCTATGGAAAAAAACCAACTGCACCATTCTTGGTATAAAAAATCCGGATAATCATTATACCATTAACCCCAATGCGGAATACCAGATAAATCCCGGGGAACGTTTAATAGTAATGGGCAGCGATGAGCAGGTTGAAAAAGCAAAAAAAATGCTTTAAACTTTTTAAAGCCCTTCGCTTTTTTTGTAGCGTATGTTTCTAACTAAAAAACTAAGAACTAAAAACTAAGAACTCCTGTCTCCCAACTCCTGCCTCCTAACCTCTCTCCTGCGCCCTCAGCCATCTTTCCGGTATTTCATTGTGGCTGGCCATTACATAATCTTTATAACTGCAGGGGATCATCTTTTTATTCGGTAACTGCATCCACCAGCGCCCGGTCTTTTTACTCTGCAAAAAAACAGATTCTACTTCGTTAAAACTGGTATGGTATTCATTAAAGTAATCCCTGTCTTCAACAGATGCTTCCTGTTTGCTGCGGCTTTTGCCATCAATAAAATACCAAAGCATTTGAGAGATCTGTTTGGCACTCAGCTCATTAACATCCTGTTGCGGCAGGTAACCATAAATACCAAAGCTGTTTAATTTATTGCTTAATCCTGCAAACCTGGCCAGTGTACAGGCTTCTTCTCCGGTAAATCCATTGGGGCTTTCAGCACTGGCGGGAGAGTCGCTGTATTTTATGGCGCTGATGTCGAAACTCAGTAAATGGGTGCTTCTGATCACCGGTTCCATTTCTTCTATGTTTTCACGTGCTGCGCCCACGCGGTAACAATCAAAGCGCAGCTTGTCCATGGTTTCCAGCATTCGGGGATGTACAAAATAACTTTGAAAACCGATATGGTTGTAATGTTTTACCAGGTTGGGTTCGCCGGTAAGCATCTCCAGTAAAAAATTTTCGCTGCGTAAGGGGTTTTCGCCTTTCAGGTTTATGGCAGCATCAATGCAGGTTGCTTCCAACACCTGGTTCAGCTCTTTATATGCAAAATACTGTGCCAGTGTGATGTCATGCGATCCGCCCAGTATCACTACCGTTTTACGCATACGAAAAAGCTCGGCCAGCACTGTTTTTACTGCAGCGTAGCTGTCATTTAATGCAGCACCGGTTTTAATGTTTCCAAGGTCGGCAATGGCCACATCCGTGTGCCAGTAATGTAAGCGGTATAACTGTTTGCGAACTGCATCAGCCGCACTGATGGTATTATCAAAAGCACCGCTGCCCCTTGTTTCCCGTACACCTACCAAAACAATATCGGCATCTGTTATATCCGGCAGTTCATTTTCATAAATGGCAATATGTTTGGCCAGCTGGCCATCGGTATACCCTTTATCATCATTCAGCTCATGAACGGAAACGGGCGTTAAAAAATCGTGCAGGTCGTACATCCCAAAAATTTGCACAAACCTAATTTATTAATTTCAAATGGCAGATGTACGGGTATAAAATATGATTAATCTTCTGTTTTTTCATATCGGTAAATTGTTAACTTCGCCATACCATAATTATTAAAGATGAGCAATAAGCAGGAAGTATTAAATGACGTTGTAATTAAGTTTGCAGGAGACAGCGGCGATGGCATGCAATTGACCGGAAGCCAGTTTACCAATAATACAGCTATGCTGGGCATCGACCTGGCAACCTTTCCCGATTTTCCGGCCGAAATACGGGCCCCGATTGGAACTTTGCCCGGCGTTAGCGGTTACCAGCTGCGGTTTTCAAGCGACAGGGTATTTACACCCGGCGATGCCTGTGATGTGTTGGTGGCTATGAATGCTGCGGCATTAAAAACAAATTTATCGGCATTAAAGCCAGGTGGAAGAATCATTGTTAATGAAGATGGTTTTGATGCAAAGAATTTAAGATTGGCTAATTATCCCGAAGGCGTAAATCCATTAACGGATGAAAGCCTCGGTAATTATGAAGTGATACGGATGGATGTGACCAAAATGACCAGGGAAGCATTGAAAGACATTACCATGGGGGTTAAAGAAAAAGACCGTGCAAAAAATATGTTTGTACTGGGCTTTTTATATTGGATGTACAATCGGGATATGGATACCACCATTAATTTCATTAAAGAGAAATTCGGTAAAAAACCAGAGATATTTGAAAGCAATGTGAAGGCACTGCAGGCGGGCTACAATTATGGCGACACTACCGAAACCTTTACCACCCGTTATTCTGTGGCCAAAGCAAAAATGGATCCGGGTACTTACCGGTCCATTATGGGTAACCAGGCAGTTTCATACGGCTTGATTGCTGCAGCCGAAAAAAGCGGCCTGCCCTTATTTTTAGGCAGTTATCCCATTACACCGGCCAGCGATATTTTGCACGAACTGAGCAGGTATAAGAATTTTGGAGTTAAAACATTCCAGGCAGAGGATGAAATTGCTGCCATCACATCGGCCATTGGCGCCAGTTATGGAGGAAGTTTGGCTGTAACCACCAGCAGCGGCCCCGGTATTGCCCTCAAAGGTGAGGCAATTGGCCTGGCTGTAATGTTGGAGATTCCCTTGGTTATCGTTAATATACAAAGAGGCGGACCATCAACCGGGCTGCCAACCAAAACAGAACAAAGCGACCTGATGCAGGCTTATTATGGCCGTAACGGCGAGTGCCCTATGCCCATTGTTTCTGCATCAACACCCAGTGATTGTTTCAGTGCGGTGTATGAAGCAGCAAGAATTTCGGTACAACATATGACACCGGTGATGTTTTTAAGCGATGGTTATATTGCCAATGGTGCCGAACCCTGGAAATTTCCTGCAGCTGCCGATCTGCCGGAAATTAAAACACAGTTTGCCTCACAAAACTTTGCTGAAGTGATGGATAAAGAGGGCAAGTTCCAGCCATATAAAAGAGATGATAAACTGGTACGACCCTGGGCCATACCCGGTACACCCGGGCTTGAGCATCGTGTTGGGGGGTTGGAAAAAGCAGACATTACCGGCAACATCAGTTATGAGCCGGAAAATCACCAGCACATGGTTAAAACCAGGCAGGCCAAGGTTGATATGATAGCCAATTATATTCCTGATCAGCAACTCGACAGCGGGCCATCAACCGGAAAGGTACTGGTGCTGGGCTGGGGAAGTACCTATGGTGCTATAAAAAGTGCCTGTACTGAATTACAAAAAGAAGGCCATGCCGTATCCCATGCACATCTTCGCTACATCAGGCCATTCCCAAAAAATCTTGGCGAAATCTTAAAGGGTTTTGACACGGTGCTGGTGCCTGAAATTAATAACGGGCAACTGGTAAAAATTATACGGGATATGTACTTTGTTGATGCAAAGGCTTACAATAAGATCATGGGTATTCCTATTACAAAAGGTGAGCTGGTTAAAGAAATTAAAAACCTGCTTTAAGCAAAATTTCCCTGCAACCATAAAAAAATCCCGTTCAGTTAACTGAACGGGATTTTTATTATTATCAACCGGTGTTTTTATTTTCTGATCTTTTCTCTTCCGAAAGTATAGCCCAGTTTAATATTGAATGTAAAATAAGCGTCGTTGTTTTTTGGTTTGCCACGTTCTCCGCCCACAACCGTGGTGTGGCCCGGGTTCAATTCACGCTGCCGGTCGTTCAATAACAGCGCATTGGTTAATTTGGCCCCTGTAAAATAATTGGCGTACAATGTAGGGTCTATATATTCTGTACTCACGTCATCCAGGTAATCGGTGTTTAATTTTCTGTATACAAATTCGGCCCTCAGGCTTAGCGCAGAACCTATATCATATTTAGCACCAATACCCAGCGGAATATTCAATTGATTCAGGTTATACCTTTTTCTGTCGGGGTATTCAGCAAATCCCTGGCCTTCTGTGCTTAATGGCTGAAGGTCGACCCATTTATTGCCTAATTTGGTTTGCGGTTTAAAGGAGAAAAACCCAACACCGGCAAGCAGGTAAGGAGAAACGAGCGGAGGTTCTTTATCCTCATTATTTCTGCCAATGATATACAAAGGGTGAATTTCAAGCGCAAGCATAAAATCAGTAATCTTCGATTTGAAATTTAAGTTTCTTTCGTACCTGCCATATGTACTGGGGGCTACTTTTGCCAGCACTTTATCGTCTGCGGTGATCGTTCCAAAAGTAGCTTCCAGCCTTAATGCCAGCATGTACTCATACATAGCTGTAAGAGATATGCTACCGGCAATATTTGTTTTACCCAGGTTCAGGTCTTTTACGAATTTTTTACCAACACCCTTGTTGCCACCTAAATCAGTTAAACAATTGATTGCTCCTATTGAACCGCCAATTTCAAATGTAATGGGATTATCGTAATACGTATTGTTGTAAAAATAATATTGAGCCGTTGCTTTTTCTACAAACAAGGTAAGCATTAAAAAAATGCTGAAAATAATTGTGATTTTTTTCATTTATTTTTTTCCTTTTTTAAAAAATAATGGCCGGTGTTTTAAAGGATGTACTGTATCATGCAAATAAAACGATTATTCTTCAATTATAAATCAACTTTAAACATTTTTCTTTACAAATTTACAGATACCGTTTAATCCACATTCGCTGCACCGAGGTTTTCGGGCTGTGCAGATATATCTGCCGTGTAATATTAACCAATGGTGGGCAATATGAACATAAGGTGCAGGTAAATTTTTAATTAATTGTTTTTCTGCTGCTAAAGGCGTCTTTGCATTTACGGTCAACCCCAGCCGGGCACTTACCCTGAAAACGTGGGTATCTACGGCCATATTGGGCTGTTTATCTATAACCGAGGTTATTACATTGGCTGTTTTACGCCCTACTCCGGGTAATTGTACCAGTTCAGCAACGGTCATAGGTACCTGCCCCATAAATTTATCCAGCAACATTCGGGCCATACCTATTAAATGTTTGGTTTTGTTATTGGGATAGGAAATGCTTTTGATCAAGGGAAAAAGTTCTTCAAATGTGGCCTTGCTCATTGAAACGGCATCGGGATATTTCTCAAAGATTTTGGGAGTGGTTACATTTACCCGTTTATCGGTGCACTGGGCCGATAAGATGACGGCTACCAGTAATTGAAACGGATTGTCGTAAATCAATTCTGTTTCTGCATCGGGGGCATGTTCTGTAAAGTAGCCGGTAAAAAACTGGTACCTTTCTTTTTTTGTCATAAAAAAAATCTCCCCGCTTTTGGAGGGGAGAATAAAATTACATTAAAAGGATGACTGGCTTAAGATTGTGGTGTAAGTTCGGCCACCGCTTTTTCAGCATAACTTAAAATATTATCAATGGTTTGCTGGCTTGGCGACATTTTCAGTGTTTCCAGCCTGCTCTGGGCCGATGTGATCACTTCAAATTGTTCACGTAAACTCCAGTCTGTTTCCAACGCAGCCTTAATTTGGGCTGTTTGGGCCGGGGAAGTTTCTTTATACAAGTATTGTAAAAGATCTTCTGGTGTAAAATTGTGCATGTTAAGGTTAAGTTGCTTGCGTTAAGAAATTAAATACCCATTATCCGGATATTAAACGACTATTACAAAGGAATATTGTTTTAATGTTAAATTTTATTGTTTTTCTGGGTTGGATTTAACTATAAAAAGATCTTCATTATCCTTTTTCATCATATATTTTTCCCGTGCATATTTTTCAATTCCCTGTACATTGGTCTTTAACAAAAATTGCTCTTTACCTGCTTCCGTAATGAGTTTTTTTAAATGGGCCTGACTGGTCTCGAGCCCATTTTGCTTTTTTCTCAGTTCTAAAAGCGATAAAATATCCTTATTATCAAAGAAAAGCATCCATACTGTGAAAAAAACACCCGCAAGCAGGTACTTGTTTTTTAGCCAGGAAGGAATGTGGGTTAGAAATTTCATGCGTGTTATTGTGAATGGTTATTTGTTAATTGTTATCAGTTGAACGGACAACAATTAACAAATAACGCTTAACATTACTTACCAAATTTAATCTTTCCTTTCGGATATATGGCACTTTCATCCAACATTTCTTCAATACGGATGAGCTGGTTGTATTTTGCCATACGGTCGGTTCTGGAAGCAGATCCGGTCTTTATCTGGCCACAATTTAATGCAACAGCCAGGTCGGCAATGGTGGTATCCTCTGTTTCGCCGCTCCGGTGACTCATAATGGTATTAAAGCCATTGTTTTGGGCCATACTAACCGCATTGATGGTTTCGGTTATGGTGCCGATCTGGTTTACTTTTACCAACAGGCCATTGCCAATTCCTTCATTAATTCCCCTTTCCAAACGGGTTACGTTTGTTACAAAAAGATCGTCACCTACCAACTGGCACTTACTGCCAACGGCTTCGGTCAGCATCTTCCAGCCTTTCCAGTCATCTTCGGCCATACCATCTTCAATAGAACAGATGGGGTATTGCTTAACCCAGCTTTCCCAGTATTTTACCAGTTGTTCGCTGCTCATTTTTTTGCCATCACTCTTATGAAAAATATACTTTTTTTCTTTGGCATTCCACAGTTCGCTGTTGGCGGCATCCATGGCAATCATTACCTGGCTTCCGGTTTTGTAACCTGCACTTTGTATAGCTGTTAAAACCGTTTCAATGGCTTCTTCATTGCTTTGAATATTGGGAGCAAAGCCACCTTCATCGCCCACATTGGTGCTGTAGCCTTTTTTCTTCAACACCGTTTTTAAGGTATGAAAAATATCTACTCCCCAACGTAAGCCCTCGCTGAAAGAGGAAGCTCCAACAGGCATTACCATAAATTCCTGGAAATCTATTTTATTATCGGCATGTGCCCCGCCATTTAAAATATTCATCATGGGTATGGGTAAGATCTTTGCATTGGTACCGCCAATATACCTGTATAAAGGCAGATTGGCCTCCAGTGCAGCAGCTTTGGCCACAGCCATACTTACGGCAAGTATGGCATTTGCTCCAAGTTTGCCTTTGTTGGGTGTTGCATCCAGTGCGATCATCATGGCATCAATACCGGTTTGATCGGCTACATCCCATCCCAATAAATGGCCGGCAAGAACAGTGTTTACATTTTTTACTGCTTTAAGTACACCTTTGCCTCCGTATATTTTTTTATTGCCGTCACGTAATTCAACAGCTTCATGTATGCCTGTGCTGGCACCACTTGGTACGGCTGCACGGCCCAAATGTTCGTTCTCAGTTAAAATATCTACTTCTACGGTAGGGTTGCCGCGGCTGTCTAATATCTGGCGGGCATGAATGGAGGCGATGTAACTCATTGTTGATTTGTTAATGGTTAATGGTTAAAAGTTATTGGTTATTGGTCATTGGTCATTGGTCAGTAGTCAGTAGTCAGTAGTCAGTCGTCAGTCGTCAGTCGTCAGTCGTCAGTCGTCAGTTTTTGCTGTCAAAGTTCTGAAAATATCTTCTAAACTGCCCCCTGTTTCGCTTTGTAATGATATAATATTCAGATTTTTTTTGAGGCTGATCTCCATTATCCTTCTCTTTAACCCATCAGCATCATTTGTTTTAAACAGCCAGGTATGGGCGTTCAGCTGTGTTATGTTTTCTATTCCTTCAAAAACAGATGACTGCACGGTTTCTTTTATTTCCAGCCTTAATTCATCAATATGTTTTTTGCCTGCCAGGTTACTCAGCCTGTCGTCAGCCACAATTTTTCCTTTGTTGATGATGATCACCCGGTCGCAGATCGCCTGCACTTCCTGCAAAATATGAGAGGAGAAAAGAACCGTCTTATCGGCTCCCAGTTTTTTTATCAGCTCCCTTATTTCAATGATCTGGTTGGGGTCGAGGCCGGTAGTGGGTTCATCCAGGATCAGCACTTCAGGGTCGTGTATTAAAGCCGCGGCCAAACCAACACGTTGTTTATAACCCTTACTCAGCTGGCCTATTTTTTTATTGGCTTCCACAGTAAGCCCAACTGTTTTTATTACAGCCTCAATCTTTTATTTTTTGTTTTTTACCCTGTGTATATGGGTAATAAAATCAAGGTATTCCCTTACATACATATCATAATACAACGGATTGGCTTCGGGTAAATAGCCGATCTTCATTTTTGTTTCGTTGCTGGTGTCCGTTACAGGCAGGCCGCAAACCGTTGTGCTGCCTGCACTTGCGGGTAAATAGCCGGTAATGATCTTCATGGTGGTTGATTTACCTGCGCCATTGGGGCCCAGGAAACCAACGATCTCACCTTTATTTAAGGTGAATGAGATATCATCTACCGCTTTTTGTGTGCCGTAATTTTTTGTGAGATTATTTACTGTAATGGACATGAATTTGGTTATGCTGCAAAATTAAAAAACGCCGGGTGTAAAACCCCGACGTTCTTTTAAATCTTAGTTATTTTTTATCCCCGCTGTTATTGCCGGGGTTTTGATTTTGTTTTGGTCCACCGGATCCCGGGGATTGCTGGCCTCCCCTGTTTGGCCTGTTTGCACCAGGCTGCTGTCCACGGGCACCTCCCGGAGCACGGTTTTGTCCTTGCCTGTTTGGATTATTATTGCGCTGGTTGCCACCCTGATTTTGTCCACCGGTTCCGGCAGAAGCACGATTTTGCTGGTTACCCTGCCCCTGTGGCCTGTTTTGATTTTGCCCTTGCTGGGGTTGTTGGCGTTGTGGTGCACCGGCGCCACGGCCTTGTCTTTGCTTTCCGCCACCGGGTTGATTACCACCTCTTTCCTGATCCCTTCTTTTGCGGCTTGTTTTTTCAAGGGTTTTTAAACTGATCTGGCCAACCACATCTGCATAAGTAGGTTCTATTTCCTTAGGTTTGCTGCTAACCACTTCAACGGGTTCCAGGTCAGTGGGGCGAATGCCTTGTTTATTTAATTCTTTAATTTTTTTAACCCGCTCAATGGTTAATGGGTATTGCTTGTTGCTGTCGGGCATGGTATACCACATCAGGTTGCGGAAAATATCTTTCTTCACCAAAAAGGCACGGCTTTTTTCCATCTCCAGCATATCGGCATCATCCGGAAAAAACTGCAGGGCATCCATATAAGTATCCAGCTCGTAATTCAGGCAGCATTTAAGCCTGCCGCACTGGCCGCTTAATTTGGTTTGGTTAATGCTTAAATTCTGGTAACGGGCCGCATTGGTATTTACACTTTTAAAATCGGTGAGCCAGCTGCTGCAACAAAGTTCACGGCCGCAACTGCCTATTCCGCCTACCTTTCCGGCTTCCTGGCGGGCACCTATCTGGCGCATTTCTACCTTCACTTTAAATTCGGTAGCATATAATTTTATCAATTCCCTGAAGTCAACACGGTCATCGGCAATGTAAAAAAAAGTGGCTTTACGGCTATCGGCCTGTACCTCTACTTCGGCCATTTTTAAATCAAGCTTTAGCTGGCGGGCCATGGCACGGCTGCGTATGAGCACCTGTGCTTCCCGGGCTTTTGATTCAAGCATTTTAGCAATATCGGCCTCGGTGGCGCGGCGCAACACTTTTCTTATATCCGGACTTTTTTCGTCAACCTTGCGTTTTTTCATTTGCAGGCGAACCAGCTCGCCGGTCATGTTTACCATGCCTACATCAAAACCACTTACTCCTTCCACGGCAATCATATCGCCTTTCTCATAATGGTGAACAGTAGTATTTCTGTAAAAATCTTTACGGCTTCCGTTATTAAAACTCACTTCAATAACACGGCAACCACTTTCGGGGTCGCTAAAGGGCAAATTGGCCAGCCAGTCATGCACATTCATACGGTTGCAACCGCCTGTTGAGCAGCTGCCATGGCTTTGGCACCCACCTGGTGCACCGTCTTTTGAGGTTCCGCAACCTCCGCTTCCACATCCCATATGTTGAGTAATTAAAAATTAAAAAATCAAAAAATGAGGAGGAGATCAATTATGAGCCGGGCGGCAGAATTACTATTTGACTTCATTGGCGTCGCACGCTTGTACTGTATTTCTATATTCGGCAGGAAAAGTTCCCTATTGGTTTGCCGTACAAGTGAAATTCTTTTTTTCTTTTTATTAAAAACAAAAAAAGAACAGAACTGCGTTCACAACGATGCTCATTATTGTTGAAAAAGCTGATATTAAAACATATAATACACAAATATCAACCCAAATCAGTAATTCCTGTTCCCTGCTGCTCTCTGCCTCAGTTCACCAAAATTAATGATTTGTTGTTAATAATGTGGTATAACCTGATGGAAAGTGCATGAAAGAGCATTTTTGCGTTGGCGTTGCGCTCAATATAATAGGTGGCTTTGTCTAATTCGTTGATAATGGCTTCCTGCTGGCCCAGGTCGCAAAGTTTGTTTAAGCGTATTGCGAAGTCTAATTCGTTTCTTGTTTCTTGTTTGTTTGTTTCTAGTTTCTCGTTTGTGGTAGCCATCACCCTTGTTCTTATAGCCAGTTCAAGCAAGTGAATAAAGTATTTTAGGAACTGTTTTTGCTTTTCACGGCCCAGTTTAGCGGTTTCATCTATCCATTTAACCTGGGCAACGGGCCCGGTTCGTATGATGGCATTCAGCCATTCCCGAAGCATTACTTCCCAGTCATCGTCGGCATGTTGTAATAATTGCAGGGCTTCCCGGTAATTACCTTCGGCCAGGGCGGCGATCTGCCGGGCCTTTTCAATCCCGATAGCTATCGGGACGCCTGCATTCAGTTCCAGGGCAACTTCCACTTCTGAATTGGTAAGCAATGGAATTTTTACCAGTTGGGTACGGGATAAAATGGTGGGCAAGATCAGATCCTCGTTTTCGGCAACCAGTATAAAAAGTGTATTGGGTGGAGGCTCTTCTATCAGCTTTAGTAATTTATTGCCTTCCTTACCTAAAAATTCGGGCATCCACATGATGAGTATCTTGTATTCGCTTTCAAAACTTTTGAGGTTTAGCTTGCGGATGATGTCGTTACATTCCTGTGCCGAAATATTGCCCTGTTTGTTTTCGGCACCAATGAATTGTAACCAGTCGTACACATTGCCGTAGGGGTTTTCAGTGATAAACTGCCGCCACTCTTTTATAAAATCGGTACTGACAGGCTTTTCGCCGGGCTTTTTGGTAATTACCGGATAAGAAAAATGTATATCGGGATGAATGAGTTCGTTTGCTTTTGTACAGGCCGGGCAAAGGCCGCAACTGTCGTTTCTGGTTTCTGGTTCATCTGTTTCTTGTTTCTCGTTTGTGGAAACTGCTGCTGCAAAAAGATCAATTTCTTTAGGCTGCGGCTTGCAGACAATATATTGTGCAAAAGCCAATGCCAGCTGCAGGGCGCCGCTGCCTTCCTTGCCTAAAAACAACAAAGCATGGCTGAGCCGGTTGTGCTGTATCATTTGAACCAGCTGCTCCTTGGTTTCTTTTTGCCCGGTGATGGATTGGAATTGCATGGATGCAAAGATAGTTGAAGTGGATTGAGTTGAAAACTCAAAACCATGGTATGATTATAAAGGAAGAAGATAGAAAAATGTTGAATCTATTCAACAGCTAAATTTATTTTTATATTGGCTTTTTCGAGGTAATCTAAAAGTCTGCTAAAACTAACAGAACTATAATTCTCTGCCTCATAGCGCTGTAATTGCTGTTCTTTAATGCCAAGTATTGCAGAGTATTGTTTTTGCGTAAGCCCTTTGGCAATTTTATGTTCTATTAAAATATTGGGCAGTTGAGCTACAGAAACTTTACGCCTTAATGGGATGCCTTTATGCTTCAGGCTTTCGTATTGTTTTATTTCCTCTTTAATTTCATTCTTAATACGCACAAGAGAATTTAATGCGCCTTCTTCTTTGCTATTGGGTAAAACTTTGGGTTGTTTTGTGGCTATGGTAAGCTCAAATTCGGCCAGCCTTTTTTTTGAGGTATTATATTGTTTTTCGTTCTTGATCATAAAAAACTTCATTTAAGATGAGTTTTACAATTCCTTTGGGATTGTGGTCCCGGTCGAATTGAAAAAACTGTAAAATGCTGTCCTCAAAAGCATTGTAAGCGTAAAACTCCGATTGGTATTTCTCTTTTTGAATCCTGCTCCCATTTTTAACATCATTAAATTCGGGATGATCCTTAATAAACTTTTTCCAGTTCATATGGGTGTTATCATAACACACATCTACATCATTTGGAAAAGGCTTGCCGGTTACAAAACTACCGTCGATACATACTTCAGCGGAACCATTTCGGTGCAAAAGATTTAACCCTTTCTTTAATCCTTCTAAGAGCTTTAGTCGGTGTTCATTAAATCCGAACTTTTCTACTAATTCATCCCATGTTGCAAGATGAATGCCAGTTGGCAACAGACCAGATTTTTTTAGGTTTGGTATCATAACTTTTTAAATTTTAATAAATAAAACAGAATAACCATCAAGCAATAGATATAAAATACCTATTACCATTACTTTAGTTTGAATTCATACAAAAGTTTTAATGGTGCTCTGTTTTTCTTACTTAAAAAGTCAGGATATATTGATTTCTAGTACAAACTTAAAACAAAAAAGGAACACAACAAAATAATTGTGTTCCTTTTTTAAAATATTTTTTTTGGCTACTTATAATTTACTTACAATCTCCTCACTCATCGGCTTCACCTTACTCTTAAAATGACCAATCAGTTTACCATTTTCATCCAGCAAAAACTTATTGAAGTTCCAGGAAACCTTTGCATCCATTACCCCGTTCTCGCTTTTGTTGCAAAGCCATTTGTAAATGGGGTCCATGGCTTTTCCTTTTACAGAAACTTTTGCTGCCATAGGAAAAGTAACGCCATAATTTTTTTTGCAGAATGTTTCAATGGTTTCGTTACTACCGGGTTCTTGTGAAAGGAAGTTATTGGCCGGAAAACCTATGATGACCAGTTTGTCTTTATACTTTTCATACAAGGCCTGAAGCTCTTCGTATTGCGGAGTAAAGCCGCATTTGCTGGCGGTGTTTACAATTAAAATCTTCTTTCCTTTAAAATCGGCAAAGTCAATGGTGCCGCCATTTAATGAGGCAACTTTAAAATCGTAAATGGATCTGGTTTGCAGGGGTGTTAAAAAACTGCTTGCAAAAACAGCCATTACCAATAGCTTTATCATTTGTACATTTTAGGAGTGCTTGTTTGATCTTATTTAATGTCCGGTAGCCTTGTAACATCTTCAATATGAATAAGGGTTAACTTCCAGTTGTTATCCTGTTGTTTGGCCCATACAAAACTGTAATTTCCTTTTTCTTTTAAAACCGGCCGGCCCGGCGGTGTAAGGTCAAGGGTATAGGTTCCGCCATCGTAGGCAATACTTTCACTTGCCTCTTTTATTGAAGAAATGGTTTTGATATTACTCAATACTTTTACACCACCACTTATCCAGTTTTTGGCAATAGCGTCAGTGCCTGTATGTATTAATGAGTCGTTCATTACTACAGCATTTCCTGCTATGGTTTTCATAATGGCAGCAGAGTCTTTATTGTTCCACCCTTGCAGAAAAGCCGCATTTAACGAGTCAATATTAACTGATGCAGCCTGACCTATTTTATCTGCCTGTTGATTGCAGCTGATAATGGCCATACAAATGATAAGTGTTAATAGTGTTTTCATTTCAGTTTCATTTAATGGTGTTTGGGATTCTGATTCTATAATTTTCCGGTTATTTCTTCACTCATGGGCTCAATCTTGCTTGGAAAGTACTGGATTAAATTTCCTTTTTCGTCCATTAAAAACTTTCCAAAATTCCACCTGATCTCTGCATCCATCACTCCGTTTTCTGTTTTGTTGCAAAGCCATTTAAAAATGGGGGCCGTATCTTCTCCTTTTACCGACACCTTGGCTGCCATGGGGAATGTTACGCCAAAACTCTTTTTGCAGAAAGCTGCAATGGTTTCGTTACTGCCCGGCTCCTGGCCACCAAAATTATTGGCCGGAAAACCAACAATTACAAGTTTGTCTTTGTAAGTATCATATAGTTTTTGCAAACCTTCGTATTGCCTGGTGTAACCACATTCGCTTGCTGTATTTACGATCAGTATTTTTTTGCCTTTGAATGCCGAAAAATCAATGGTCTTGCCATCCAGTCCTGCTACTTTAAAATCATAAATTGATTTTGAGGAGTTGTTGATGGTTGTTTCCATGGTGTTTGCAGTTGTGTTTTTATTGGTTTTAACTGTGCAGGAAAGAATGACAGCCCCAATAGCCAGTAATTTGATCATGGTATGTTTGATTTTATTTTTATAACAGAAAAGTGTAGATATTGTTTAAATACAGAAAAAGCATTTATTGTTTTTCATAACAACCCAGATCAGGCAATCCAACACTGCGGTTCCTGTCATCCAGGTCTCTGGGAAATCCGGTTGCAACCCCGGCATTGATAGCAGGAGATGCGGCATTTTTTGTGATCCTGAAATCGAAAAGGTTTTTGGTAATATTAATGCTGTCAAAAGCAGGATCGGCATTGCGGATATTTCCGGCTAAGGTGCTGTTAGCCGGATCTGCTGCTGAACGGTATATATTTTTTTCAAACAACACCGTAAAAGGGTTTGCTCCCTGTTTAAATACAACCAGTTCATCTGTAACAATACCCTCATCGCCCCAAAAAATATTGTTGCGGAAAACAGCATTCATATCGGCCGTTAAGGTTCCGGCGGCCTGTTGTGTAAAATTATTTACACTAAGCTGCGGGTTTTTGTGAATGATATAATTAGTAGAATAAGCAGCAATGGTGCAATGTGTAAAATTATACACCCCGCCATAATTTAAAATAATATTGCTGCCGCAATTGCTGATCAAACTGTTATCGGCCTGCAGGCTGCTGTTTACAGCCAGTATGCCTGCATCAGCAGCGTTATCAATGATACACTGGCGCAATATAACTTTTGGATTGGCATTAACCGATGGCTTTTCGGGAACTATGGCCTGGTAGGCATTTTTTACAATGGCATAGGTAAGCACATTGTTTTTACTTTGGCCGCGAAAATAAATACCGGGCCAGCTTGCCGGTAAATCCCTGTAACCTTCATCCAGCCGGTCGCCGGTAAAAAATACCGGGTTGGCTTTGGTGCCGTTAACCGTTAATGTACCATCTGAAATAAAGGGAGCATCGGCATGCGAATAAATGCTGCAGCCCGGCAGAATGGTTAAAGAAGCAGCGGTGTCAATACGTAAACTACCGAGAATAACATAGGGCAGGTTGTTGGTCCATACCACATTGCCTGTAATTACCCTGTTTCTTAAAAAGTTTGCATTTTGCCCGTATGCCTGTAACTGTACATAGCGGTTATTGCCGTTATAGTGTATTAAAATACTGTCGCTTACAATAAAAGGCAGGTTTGCTGCATTGGGGTTGATGGTTACCGAGACAAAGACATATATACTATCGTTGGCTTCAATGTCCAGGTTGGTTGCTTCATTGGTTGCCACACCATCTACATTCATTTTATAGGCAGATGCAGCACCGCCCATCAGTTTCACTTTACTTAACCTGAGTTTTTGGTTGTTTTCGTTTATGATCTTGAATGATCTGGTGATGGAGCCAGTTGTGGTAAAAACGGTATCGTATTTTAAGGTATCGGCAGTTACGTTGAGTTGGGCAAATTCGCTGGTAATGAAAGTGTCTTTTTTGCAGGAAGTGAATACAAGTAAAAAGTAAAAAGTAAAAAAGTATATAAGGGGAGCGATTCTCTTCATTTTTCAAATTTAACCTACAAACCACAAACCGCAAACTATTTGGGGGCATATGCCAGGGTGGCAAAGCTTAATTGTACATTATCCGTTTCCAGTATCGCCTGGCCGCAGGCTTCCAGGGTTGCACCGGTGGTTATCACGTCATCTACCAATAACAGGTGTTTGCCGTCCAATTCGTTTTTTCTGGCCACCTGAAAACTTTGTTTTACATTTTCCCACCGCTCGGTACGGTGTTTACGGGTTTGGGTTTCGGTGGCGTGTTGGCGTATGACCGCTCCGTTTAAAACCGGAATGTTCGTTACAGCAGATATGCCGTTGCAGATCACGGTTGCCTGGTTATAACCCCGTTTGCGTTCTTTACCGGCATACAGCGGCAGCGGAATTAAAGCATCAACGGAGGAGAACCGGTTGCTTTTGAGCAAAGTTTTACCCATCATTTCGCCTAAATAAAAACCAATTTCAGCATCGCCTTTATATTTAAGCTGATGAATCAAATGCTGTATTAAAAATGCTTTTGAAAAATAAAACTGGCTGTATGCAGCAGTCAATGGGATCCTTCCCCAAAAATATTTTTCAACCGGGTTGTTTGGTAAACCGGCAAAATGGGTGTGCGGTAACTGGTGTATGCACTTCAGGCAAAGCAGGTTGTCTTGCTGCAGCAGGTCCGATCCGCAGCCGGTGCAAACATGCGGATAAAAAAGATGCAGGGTACTGTTGATTATATTTTTTAGTTGGGTAATCATTTTATTAATTACCCATACAAGTTAAAACAAATACTGATACAGTTCTTCCACCTTTCCTAATGGGACCACTTCAATACCAGATTTTTGTTTGCCTAATGATTTAGAATTGTATTTGCTGACGATGATTTTTTCGAAGCCTAATTTTTCAGCTTCGGCAATGTGTTGTTCAATGCGTTTAACAGTCCTTATCTATCCGCTTTAACCGACTTCGCAGGTAAAACATTAATACATGTATCAATAGTATTATAAAGCTGATGCTTGCGACTCCTCAATATTTCCGGAAAATCACGTTTTTTCCTGTTGTTTTCCACAGGGTTATTAAAATTATATTGTACAGTTTTGTATTGAACGTTTATGAAATATTTATCTGTATGAAAACTCAGGGAAGCCGAAAACTGTTTAGAGTAGGCATAATTATTAAACCATACCTATATGCTAAAGCAAACTATCTTATCCCTTCTTTTTATCACACTTATTAGCCTTTTCATTTATTCCTGCCAAAAAGATGATGCTCCACCAACCGTACCACAATTAATGCAGGATGTAACAAATGATGCGATGGGAGCAGTTGGCGGAGTCCAAACAGCAATTGGAATTGCTGGGCCGCCAGCGTCTTTACCACATGTGATTTGTTACTCTGCTATAGGAATTTGGACTGGCTTATCTGCTAGTGGTGCATTTACTTTTGGAAAACCAAACTGGGAAAACAGATATGGAACAAACATGGATATCGAAAAAATTAACCAAAACTCACTGGCTTTATATGATAAAGAAAATTTAGAGTATGCAAAACTTGGAAGACTACATAATAACATGCTCCATAAATGGGCAATTAAATATCCGGGTGTTTTGTTTGGTGATAATAGCACTACTAAGGACTTTATGCGTGAATATTTTGAGTCAACTGGAAACTATGCTAACCCATGTGAAGGCGGTTTTCAGTTAGGAATTGAAGATAATTTAACTAAAATGGGAACAACTAATAATGTTAGTGTAACGAACCTCCAAGAGCTTGAAAACCAGTTTAATATATTAGCACAACAGAATACAAATTTAAGCGATGGGATAATGCTTATAAAAGGAATTACAATTAATGCTTGTAATATGTATATTGATAGCAATTATCAGCAATTGCAAAATTACCTTCATGTTGAAGTAAATAAAGTTAACAACAATTTTTATTCGCTTGATTTATCTAATTTAGCTGTAGCAATGGCTATGATAAATATTGTTACACATTCTTATTATTACTGGTTGGCTTACGAAGAAAAAAAATAATACTATGAAAAAAAGTAAAATTATCTGGATTGCAATTTATTGCCTGATGGCCCTTTGGTTTTTTTACCAGGTTAATGTTTTAAAAGATGGATACCAGCGGTACTTTATTATGTTTATGGCTTTTCTAAGTATTTGTTTAATACTCATAACAGCATTTGATATTAAACCGCTGTTAAGAAATAAAAAAGGCAATGAATAAAAATTTGAAACGCTCCTTTGGGTTTACCAAAGGAGCGTTTTTTTAAAATAAATACTGATACAGTTCTTCCACCTTTCCCAGCGGAACCACTTCAATACCAAATTTTTGTTTGCCTAAAGATTTACTGTTGTACTTGCTGACAATAATTTTTTCAAACCCAAGTTTCTCTGCTTCAGCAATGCGTTGTTCAATGCGGTTAACAGCCCTTATCTCTCCGCTTAAACCAACTTCGCCCGCAAAACAATAATGCTGGTTGATGGGGGTGTCTTCATAACTGCTTAATAAGGCACTTACAATGGCCAGGTCAATGGAAGGATCTTCTACCTTAATGCCACCGGCAATATTTATAAAAACATCTTTTACGCCAAAATGAAAGCCGCCTCTTTTTTCCAGTACGGCCAGCAAGAGTTGTAAACGACGCAGGTCATAGCCACTTACCGTGCGTTGCGGTGTACCGTACACGCTTTGAGTTACCAATGCCTGTGATTCAATCAGCAAAGGGCGCATGCCTTCCATGGTGGCGGCAATGGTAATGCCGCTCAGTTGTTCTTCTTTTTGAGTAATTAATAATTCCGATGGGTTGTTTACCGCCCTCATGCCTGTTCCGGTCATTTCATATATACCCAGCTCAGAGGTAGATCCAAAGCGGTTTTTAAGCGTTCGCAGAATGCGGTATGCATAATGCCGGTCGCCTTCAAACTGCAACACCGTATCCACCATATGCTCCAGTATTTTTGGCCCGGCAATGGTTCCGTCTTTGGTTATATGGCCAATTAAAAAAACCGGTGTGTTGGTTTCTTTGGCAAAGCGCTGCAGTTCTGCTGCTGATTCCCGTATCTGGCTGATGCTGCCCGCGCCGCTTTCTACAAAAGGCGATTGCAGGGTTTGTATAGAATCAACAATGACCAGTTGCGGTTTCAGCTTTCTTATTTCCTGAAAAATGGTTTGCGTGTTGGTTTCGGTAAGAATATAAAAATGATCGCTGCCAATACCGATCCGGTCGGCACGCATTTTTATCTGTTGTTCACTTTCTTCACCACTTATATATAATACAATAACATCTTTAAGTTGTAAACCTATTTGTAAAAATAAAGTTGATTTGCCGATGCCCGGTTCTCCGGCAACCAGCACAATGCTTCCCAAAACTATTCCACCGCCCAGTACCCGGTTTAATTCCGCATCGGTGGTTAGTATCCTTTTTTCTTCGGCACTGCTTACCTCATTTATAGAAATGGTTTTTTGTTTTCCCGATCCGGAGTAATCACGCCATTCGTCTTTTTCTTTTTTATCACTGCCTTTTACAATTACTTCTTCAACAAAAGTATTCCAGTTATTACAGCCCGGACACTTGCCCAGCCATTTGGCACTTTCGTAACCACAACCCTGACAAAAAAATGCCGATTTAGTTTTACTCATGACGTAAATGTAAAATGGAAAAAGAAGAATGAAAAATCAATTAAAAATGAAAACACCTGTCTGCGTTTGAAAAAAGTAAAATCAAAAAATGAAAAAATAAAGCAGTAAAAATAACCGGGATAAATACATCCTGAATTTTATTTGGGACTTGACTCAAAGTAAAAGGGCCAGCATTACTGCCGACCCTTTGTACTTACTAACCCATTAAATTCTATTGCTAAATTACAAATTCAGCCCACATAAAAAAATAAATTTTCGGGTATGTGAATAAGTTACCTGGGCTAAAGACGATCACTTTGACATAGGGTATACTATTAACAATACATTGGTAATCAATATATTAATAGCAAAATATTGACCTAAAAACTTCTCCTCAACGTAAGATTATTTTAAAATTAAGTTTTAAAAATATTTGGTTTATAATATAAACTACTTTATGTTTGTATAAATTTTAAGGCAATGAAATGCGCATTTACATTACTAATTTTAATACTTGGTTTAGCAGCCAAAGCCCAGGTTAAAGTAGAAGGCAATATTGTTGACGCAAAGGGTAAACCGGTTGCCGGGGCAAGCATTACCCTTAAGGATACTTATGACGGGGCAACTACCGATTCGGTGGGTAAGTTTTCTTTTTTAACAACCGAAAAGGGGATAAATATATTAGAAGTATCTATAATGGGTTACAGGCCCTTTGTACAGGAAATTAACCTGGAATCGTCTCCGGTTACCCTGAATATTGCCATGAAAGAGCTGATTACTGAATTAAAAGCAGTTGTAATATCTGCCGGATCATTTGTGGCCAGCGACAAAAATAAAGGGGCCGTATTATCGGCATTGGATATTGTAACCACCCCCAGTGCCAACGGCGATGTTACCAGTGCCTTTAAATCGCTGCCAGGTACCCAGCAGGTGGGCGAAAGCGAAGGGTTGTTTGTAAGGGGGGGATCGGCAACCGAAAGCAAGATATATATGGATGGAAACCTGGTGAACAACTTTTTTTACAGCAGTACACCGGGTATTGCCACCAGGGGACGTTTTAATCCCTTTTTATTTAAAGGAACCATTTTCAGCTCAGGTGGTTACTCGGCTTTGTACGGCCAGGCACTTTCTTCGGCTTTAATACTGGAAAGTAAAGACCTGCCGGAAAAAACCCAGGCCGACCTGGCGATTTCTGTTATCGGTGTGGGAGGCGGAATCCAGCATTTGTCGAAAGATAAAAGATCATCCTGGGGCGTTTCTTACAACTATACAAACCTGTTATTGGGGTTTGCCATCAACAAACAACAACAGGATTTTTATCAGATACCGGTTTACCAGCAGGGTGATGCCAATTTCAGGATAAAAACAAAAAACGGAGGTTTTATAAAATACTACGGTTATCTCAGTTTCAATAAAACAGGTTTCAGAAGTCACGATATTGACTCGCTGCAGTTGAAAAATGCTTTTTACATTGAAAATTTAAATACCTACCAGAATATTAACTGGCGTGAAAATTTTGGAACCGGCTGGAAAATAACAACAGGCATCAGCTACAGCACCAACAAGGATGATATCAGTAACGAACTGCAGGATGCAGATAACCGGAAACAGGTAATTACCAATCCATCCTTTTATGCCTTTAAAAATTTTAACTTAAACAACAGGGCTCAGTATGCACAGGCAAGGGTGGTGCTGGATAAAAAATTAAACGGCTTAAATGTGATACGCTTTGGAACCGATTATTTTTACAGCAACGAAAAATCAACCTATACCTTATACGATGGAACAAAGTTTACAGAAACGGTTACAGACAACCTGGAATCTGTTTTTGCAGAAGCAGATGTTTTTATTACCAACAGCCTGGCAGCCAAGATCGGCAGCCGGTTGGAACATTCGCAGGTTGTAAATAAATGGAACATAGCACCCAGGGTTTCTGTGGCCTATAAGTTTGCCGACAACAGCCAGGCATCCTTTGCCTATGGCTTATTTTATCAAAACCCCGAAAGAAAATATTTGCCCGCTGTGGCCAGCCTCGATTATTCCAGGGCTGCCCATTATATACTGCAATATCAAAAACTTACCAACGACCGCACGTTAAGGGTAGAGGCTTTTTATAAAAAATATACCGACCTGTACAAAACAGCCCTTTCGCCAACAGGCAGGGAAGTGGCTGGCAATAACAATGGTTTTGGCAACGCAAAGGGGCTTGAATTTTTTTTCAGGGATAAAAAAACGTTCAAGGGTGTAGATTTCTGGGTGTCCTATTCTTTCCTGGATACAAAACGCGATTTCCTCAATTATCCAAAAGCAATTACCCCTTCCTTTGCAGCCAGCCATACCGCGGCACTGGTGGTAAAAAAGTTTATAACCAAATGGAAAACCGGGCTTAACCTCAGCTACAACTTTGCAACCGGCAGACCTTACTACTATTTTGCCTACGACAATGTGCAGAATAAATATGTGATAGGTGATCAGGGCAAAACAATTAATTACAACAGCATGAGCTTTAGTGTGAATTACCTGCCCAACCTGGGTAAAACAAATCCAAAATCATTTATTGTATGGGTTTTGGGTATTAATAATGTACTGGGACAAAACCAGGTGTTTAATTACAACTACAATAATAATGGCAGCCGGAAAGAAGCTGTTACACCGCCATCAAGACGGTTTATATATATTGGCTGCTTTTTAAGTTTTGGAATAGACCGAACACAGGATGCGATCAATAACAATCTTTAATCAACAATAATTTCAAACAATAAAATGTACAACTATGTCAGATTTTAAACCAGCTCCCGAAGGAAAAGACCCTGAGCTTTGGGAAATAGCACAAAAAAGGGCAAGCTTTAAAACCCATGCCGTTACCTATATTATCATGAATACGTTCTTCTGGGCGGTCTGGTTTTTTTCATCGGGCCGCAACCAGAGAGATATGGATATTTTAAACTGGAACCATGTTCCCTGGCCAATCTGGCCCATGATAGGCTGGGGTATTGGCCTGGCATTTCATTTTGCAGGGGCATATATTTTCCCACGGGCTAACTCAGTAGAAAGCGAGTATGAGAAATTAAAAAATCAACAAAAAAATAAATAAACTACATAAAACAAAAACAATGAAAAAATTATTTCTTCTTGCTGCTGTTTCTTTTTTGACAGCAGCAACATTTGCTCAAAGCGAAAAATACCTGGCAACCATGAAAAGCAATATCGAAGCTATAGATGCTGCTTTTAAAAACCCGGTAAGCCTGTTAGACCTGGCCAATAAATTTGAACGTATTGCCTCCGCCGAAAAAACACAGTGGCTGCCTTATTATTATGCCGCACTGTGCCAGGTAAACTACAGTTATATGGAGCAGGATAAAACCAAAATTGATGCCATTGCCGATAAAGCAACGGAATGGATTGATAAAGCAGACGCACTGCAGCCCAATAATTCAGAGATCAGTTGTTTAAAAAGCATGATCGCCAGCGCACACATGATGGTTAACCCCATGCAGCGTTTTATGGAATATGGGCAGGAAGCACAGGTATTCATTGATGCTGCCATGCAACAGGACCCTGCAAACCCAAGGCCCGAATATTTAAAGGGACAAAGTTTAAAATATACACCCGAGCAGTTTGGCGGCGGATGCGCAAATGCAAAACCGGTTTTACAATCATCGCTTGATAAATACAATAAGTTTAATCCGGCAAGCGATATTCATCCCAACTGGGGAAAACAAAGGGTGGAAGTGCTGATTGGCGAATGCAAATAAAAATTTTCTTTAAGGCCACCTAAAAGGATAACCCAACACAATCAACCATTAAGCAGTTATATGCAAACAGAAAATTTTTCACCAAAAGACAGCCTGTTGCTGATTAATAGTATGATCGGCCAGGCAAAAAACCGGTTTACAGAAAACGGATTTTTATATTTATTATGGGGTTGGGCAATATTTGTTTGTGCAATTTTTCACTTTACCGCAGTAAAGCTGAGCTTGTTCAATAAACCTGAACTGGTCTGGATGATCACCTGGGGAGTGGTGATCTTTCAAATAATATACCTGGCCAGGGTTAAAAAGAAAGAAAAGGTAAAAACATACAGTGATGGGATCATAGATGCGATCTGGATCTGTTTTGGGATTTGTATGTTCGTACTTGTTATCGTTTTAGGGCGGTTCAATTTGTGGGTATATATAAATTCCCTGGCATTGCTTTTATATGGCATACCTACATTCTTATCAGGCTTTGTGATGCGGTTTACACCATTAAAGCTGGGCGGTATATGCTGCTGGCTGCTGGCCATTGCATCTACATTTACTGAACCGGTTTATTATTTACTGATGATTGCTCTGGCTGTACTCATTGCCTGGATAATTCCCGGTTATCTTTTAAGAAAAAAATTCAAAAATCAATAGTGATATGGAAAACGAACAGCAACTGACAGGCCAGAAAAGCCTGGAAATTATTCAGCAGATGATCAACCAGGCAAAAAGTAATATTACCGATAATGGCCTGGGATGGCTGCTTTGGGGTACCATGATATTTTTGGCTTCGCTTTTAACCTGGTTTTTTGTTTATACTGATGCAGATAACATTTTTTTAGGTTGGAATTTATTTGGCATCATCACCATTCTCTTGCTGGGCTACGAATTCTTCAAACCAAAGAAAAAAAAGGTAAGAACTTATGTTGATGATTTACTAAGATTGGTTGATATAGGATTTACAATCTGCCTTTTTACAGTTATTTTTTCTATAAACTTTGCGGTGAACCCCAATGCAGGCTTTGGCTTTTTTCTGATGATTTTTGCATTTCAGATGTTACTAAAAGGAGGTGCGGTAAAATCAAGACCGTTAATGATAGGTGCTGCTGTAAATTGGGCAGGAGCTATCGCTATGTTTATTAACAAAGATTTTAAGTATGATATGTTGATCATGGCTGCCGCTGTTTTAATTGGTTATATCATTCCGGGATTATTGTTATGGCTGGAATACAGAAAATTAAATAACGGCTTGAAAAATTAATACCCGCTTACCATGGAATTTAAAGAACTCGATCCGATATTACACGCTCAACTCAGGCTTGCCGTGGTAAGCCTGCTTATTAGTGTGCGAGAGGCTGAGTTTACTTTTTTAAAAGAAAAAACAAACGCAACAGCGGGCAACCTCAGCGTTCAGATCAATAAACTGAAAGATGCAGGTTATATAGAGGTAACCAAACAGTTCAGCAAAAATTATCCGCAAACCATCTGCCGGATCACAAAAAAAGGAATTGAAGCTTTTGAAACCTATGTAAACGCCCTGAAAACCTATATGAATCCCGGAACGGACTAATTTTTTGCAAAATATTTTTTTTTGAACTTTTTACATACTTATCCGTTTTACCTTTGGTAATATAGATATACATGCCGGCAATTATACAGGTTAATAATCTTTCCAAGCAATTTAATGAGATCAGGGCAGTTGATGGTCTGTCATTTACTGTTGAACAGGGTGATGTGTATGGATTTTTGGGACAAAATGGTGCCGGAAAATCCACCAGTATCCGTATGCTGTTAACATTGGTAAAACCCTCTGCGGGCGAGATCAGGATCTTTGGAAAAGACCTGGCAACACACCGCCACGAAATTTTAATGCAGGTGGGTGCGGTAATTGAAAAACCCGATCTGTACAAATACTTATCGGCCTATGACAACCTGGCCATTTTTGCCAAAATGAGCGGCATAAAACCCAGGCGTGCCTTGCTGATGGAACAGTTGAAAATGGTAGGGCTTGATGAAAGGGCTGCCAGCAAAGTAAAAACCTTTAGCCAGGGAATGAAACAAAGACTGGGTATAGCCGTAGCATTGGTACATGATCCCCAGCTTATCATCCTGGATGAACCCACCAACGGACTGGACCCCCAGGGTATTGCTGATATGCGCAGCCTGATCTTACGGCTAAGCCGCGAAATGGGAAAAACCATCGTGGTGTCCTCTCACCTGCTCAGCGAAATAGAATTGGTGGCAAACCGGATGCTTATCATTCACAAAGGCAAAAAAATAGTTGAAGGTCATGTCGCCGAATTGCTTGATCCTTCAAAATCGCTGGTACAAATTGAAACCGGGGATGACGTAAAGGCAAAAGCAACATTACAACAAACCAAGTGGGCAGCATTTTTACAGCACAATACCCAGGGCCTGCAGCTTAGAATGGATAAAGAAGCAGTGCCTGAATTAATTGCAGATATGGTAGCGATGCAGATACCCGTCTTTTTGGTAAATCCAATGCATTCATTGGAAGATTATTTTCTTTCACTTACAACCCAGCCTGGCCATGTGGAATCTACTGCAAATTGAATTATATAAAATATTCAGGAAACCCAGAACCTACCTGGCGTTTGTCATCATTGCCGCATTTGTTTTTCTAATTCAGCTGGGATTACTGGTAAATGGTAAAGACTGGATGAAATTCATGCTGGGCTCATTGGATGAGACCATGAGTATTGATTATACAAAGCTGGTGAATGGCTATGCAGTTTGCTTTTTTGTTTTAAACCTGCTGTTGGTACATGTACCCATACTGGTTGCACTGGTTGCCGGTGATGTGGTTTCGGGCGAAGCCAGCATGGGAACATTAAGGTTACTGGCTTCAAAACCCGTTAGCCGTACCCAAATAATACTGGCCAAGTATCTTGCTACGGCTGTTTATGTTTTTGCCCTGCTTTTGTGGATAGCGGTAATTTCTTTGGTTATAAGTCTTGCTGTTTTTGGCCAAAACGACCTGGTGGTTGCAAAAACCAGCGGATTGCAGCTGATTGAAGCCAATGATGTGCTGTGGAGGTATTTTTTTGCATTTGGTTTTGCTTTTATTGCCATGATGGTGGTGGCTGCCATATCTCTTTTACTGTCTGTGCTCTCAGAAAATTCAATAGGCCCAATAGTTGCAACCGTAGGCATTATCATTGTTTTTACGCTGATCAGCGAAATGGAAATACCCATTTATCAGAAATATATCAAGCCTTACCTGTTTACCACTTACATGCTGGGCTGGAAAGGTTTTTTCTATATCGGTTCAACCGAAGATGGCGAAACCATCAAAGGATCGATACAGTACCTGCCCGGGATCTTAAAGAGCATTACAGCATTGCTGCTTTACATTGTGGCGTTGGTTTCTGCATCTGTTTTTATTTTCCGGAAAAAAGATATCTTATCATAAAAGTATTCTATGAAATATTCACTGGCCTTTCTTTTTCTTGTTCAGTTTTCACTTTTTGTACAGGGGCAGCCTGTCCCGCAACAGCAGGATGACATCAATGTATTGGTACAAAAAGTAAAAGATAAAATTAACCGGGTAAATGATTATGAAGCCAATGGAAAAATGAAAACCAATGTGGTTTTCTTAAAAGTACCGGTGGCTGCCGTAAAGCTGTATTTTAAAAAACCCAACCGGCTCAGGATTAAAAATGAAAAAGGAATTTCATTTATACCCAAGGGAGCGGTGAACATGAATTTAAGTAATGTACTGAGTAGCGGTAATTACAGCGTATTGGATGCCGGTAGTGACAGGGTAGGAAACACTGCAGTAAAAGTGGTTAAGTTATTGCCCGAAGATGACAATGCAGATGTGGTACTGTCAACCTTATATATTGATGCTGTGAACCAGGTGATACTTAAAACAAAAACCACCACCCGCGACAATGGTACCTATGAGCTGGAAATGAGTTACGGAAAATACATGGCCTATGGCCTGCCCGATAAGATCATCTTTTCTTTTAACACCAAAGATTATAAGCTGCCCAAAGGCGTAACCTTTGATTTTGAAGATGGAAGCCAAAAGAAAACGGCTGCCGAAAAAGAAAAATTAAAAAATCAAAAAGGTAAAATGGAAATTTTTATTAATGGCTATACCATTAATAAAGGAATTGCCGACAGTGTATTTAATTAGCATCATGCATCAGCAGGTCATTCCGGAATATCACTGATCTTTTCATCAACCATATTGGCAACAACCTTAGAGCTTAATTTATTCAGCGGGTTTTTATGCTGCGTATCGTATTCATGCCTGCCTATAATAATATCAATACATTTATAAATGGCTTCCCTGAAAGAAGATTCATCGGCTTTTCCTTGTCCGGCAATATCAAAGGCCACGCCATGATCGGGCGAAGTACGTACACCCGGCAAACCGGCGGTATAGTTCACCCCTTCGCCAATGGCTAACGATTTAAACGGGATCAGTCCCTGGTCGTGATACATGGCCAGCACCGCATCAAATTTTTCATAGTGCCCGCGTGCAAAGAATGCATCGGCAGGATATGGCCCAAAACAAAAAATATCGCGTTGTTTGGCTTCTTTGATGGCGGGTTTAATGATTTCTTCCTCTTCTTTGCCGATCTTGCCTTCATCGCCCGCATGCGGATTTAAGCCCAGTACGGCAATGCGGGGTTTGTTGATATTGAAATCCCTTTTTAAGGAATTATTGATGATCTGCAGTTTACTGATGATGCCTTCCCTGGTAATGTGTTTGGCAACATCCTGTACCGGAACATGTTCGGTTACTAAACCCACCCTCATATTCTCAGCGATCATGAACATGGCAACATCTGCAGCGCCATATAAATTTTTAAGGTACGGGGTATGCCCGGTAAAATTAAACTGATCAGATTGGGTGTTGCTTTTATGAATGGGGGCGGTAACCAGGCCGTCAATCAGATTTTCTTTTAATGCCTTACCGGCCATGGTCAGGCTTTTAACTGCATATTTTCCTCCAATATCATTTAATATACCGGGGTTGATCACTATTTCTTCTTCCCAGCAATTAAAAAGATTTACCTGTTTGGGATTGATCCTGTTCAATTCCCTGGTGGCAGCATAATTGATATTGATATCGGGAACACTTTTTCTGTAAAAATTCATTGCTTTATTGCTGGCAAAAATTAACGGTACACATAGATCCAACATCCTGGTGTCGCCCAGGGTTTTTATAAGCAGTTCAATTCCTATACCATTTACATCGCCACAGGTAAAGCCAATTACAGGTTTATTATCGGTTGAAGATCTCATATTGTTCTAATTAGGGCGTAAAAATACAATTCTTAGCGGTAAATGATAAACGTTTGTTGGGTAAACAAAAAAGCATCCCGATGGCCATCGGGATGCTTTTTATAAATTCGGTTTTGGCTACTGTTTAATAAGCTTAAGGGTTTTTGGCCTGGCATTGTTGGAGTAGGCTGTTACATAATATAAACCTGCTGCCAGTTGATTTGTTTGCAAAGGGATCTGGTTTAAACCGGTTTGTAATGATGCGGCCTGTTTTTGAATGATTCTTCCGGTATGATCGCTCAACACAATGGTTATACTTTCTTTTTCAAAGGCATCAATTTTTAAAACAGCCGTTTCCCTGCGCACTATATTTGGGTTTATGGCCATCAAATCAAAACGCCCGCTTTTTTGGGTAAGCAATACCGTGTGGCTGTAATTAACTTTTGAATCCACATCAATCATCTTAAGCCGGTAATAATTTTTTCCTTCGGCCGGCGCTGCATCTGTAAAATCGAACGGGTTCTCACACCGGTCGCGGTTGGCAGTAAATGCATGAATAGGGGCATAGTTAACGCCATTGGTACTGCGTTGCAGTTCAAATTTGGCTTCGGCCGAGGTACAAACCACTTTCCAGCTTAAAAAATGCTTTTTCTCTGTTTGTGTTCCTTTAAAATAAGTAAGCTTTATGCTTAAAGGGGCTATTTTGGCGCTGCTTATATAAAAACCCGAAAAGCCGTTAACCGGAACCGTTACTTCCCACCAGCTTTGCGTTGCATTCCAGATCACAGTAAAACCCGCAGATACCGTTGTAAAATCTTCATACGATCCGGTATAATTCAAAGGGTTTGTTCCTGTGCCATGAAACTGCCTTAATAAAAGGTTGGCAATACCGGTTGCATCTGCAGGTCCGGTTGGCAAAGGCTTATGCCCGCTATCGGTGGCCCTGGTATTAAAGTCATCGAATTCGCTTTGTAAAAAATAGAGTTTAATATTAGCCGTAGAAGTGGCGGGGTTCAAAATGGGTTCAATGTCATATTTCCTGGAAATATACAGATCTGAAGTGCCTCTTTTTGTTGCGTTAACATCAACCTGGGTACAGGTATTTATGGAGTTGGTTACCGGGCTTGCACCGGCAGGGGTAACACTGGCAATTAAATTGCAATTGCCATCCCTGTAGTTTGAACCACCCGGAGCTACACTTATACTCTGACAAACAGCAGCCCCGCCGGGTGTACCTGCCAGGGTGAAGGATGCAGGATCAACAGTTACCGTTACGGTATTGCTGCCGGTTGCTCCGTTTGAAGCATTTACTGCGTCGATGGTGTATGTTGTAGTGGCCGTTGGCGTGGCAGTAACTACCGAGCCGGTAGGACTGCTTAAACTGCCACTGGGCGACCAGGTAAAGTTTATAACATCCGGTGTAAAGCGGTAACCATTTACAAAGCCTGTTCCCGACCAGTCGTTAGTGTTGTTTCTGCCTGCTACTACGGCAGCCACCGTACCACCTGCATTTTCAACACCCTGTGCTTTTGGTAAAGTGGTATTGCCGCAACTGGTAGTGTGTATCTCAACAATATTGGTGGTTTCTTTTAAATGAATTTGAAAGGTGGTGGTTCCTCCTCCGCTAAAAAAGGGTACATCCAGATAGCTGATAACAAAAGTTCTGTTAGGGGCAGAGCCATCGGTATAATATTCCAAGGTACCCGATGCTGCCAAAGTAAGGTTAGCCGTTACGCCATGTATGGTATTATTTGGAGCAGATGCAGCGGGTAATGGAAATCCCATACCTGTGGTTACAGAATTGGTATTTCCCAAACCCACCCAGCCGTTTGAACTGATGTTTACTGAAGTAAAAGGATTTCCGTAATACCTGAATGTGAACGGAATGGGTATATTATCCCACCGGCAATCGTTTAAATTACCCACCGTAAAAGAGGTAACTGCAACTCCTGCATCTGCCAGAATATTAACTCCATAATCGGCAATCAAACTATTGGGTATTGCGGTAACCGTATACGTTAACGGCGTTGCGGATGCAGTGATCAATGTAGAATTGCCCGCACAAACCGTTGAATTATTGGCAAAACCGGTTACCGTAAGTTGTGCAATACAAAAATGACTCAGGCATATTAAAGCCAGCAGCGGGTATAATTTTTTCATGTTATTGGATTTAACTTTTGTAAGTTATCTTAAGTAAAATAACGCAGTATTAATAACATTATTGCCCGATGTTAAATTCAAAAAGCCATTTTTAACCGGCCCGATTATTCATTTTATAAACCCCTGATTCATAGATCCCCGGTTAAGGCAATATACTGTGGTTTTACTGGCAATTATTCATGCACAACCGGTATCTCACCGCTTTTACGATCAGACTAAATATAAAAAGCGCAAAAAAAACAGGTTTAATTGCCGCACGACTTATTCAACCGGATGAGGTTTTGGTATAGAAAAGGGTTATAAAAATAAGTGTATTATATATAAAATAAATATATATATATAAAAATCCAGCCTGTTATTTATAATAGTTAACAATAAAACAGCCGGTTTATGCGTTTCATCAATTAGCCAATATTCAGTTTTAAAAATAGTATCCTTTTAATGTGTTTAATATTAGCTGGATGGTATTAAAATCAGTACACCTATGAAAAAATTTTTACTATTTTTTTCATTATTTTTAAGCCTCTGTGCCGATGTAATGGCACAACCTGCAACCGATGCGCTACCATTTAGCATTGGTAGAAACAACTGCGGTAGTACATCCGGTTCTGTAATACGTTATTCTTATCCGGGCAATACCGCACGCAGCTATGATTCACTTTATTTTTTCAGATATGTATCACCGAATTTAAGCAGAAGCATTATAAGAAACGCCTACGTGCCCAGGTTAAGGATTGGTAACACCACTTATTCAAGTACTGCCCGAGACCGTTTCTGCATTTTTGCTGCCAGTGTGTCCTTTAATCCCAGGGATGGTAAACTGTATTATTTATGGACAGATTATAGTGCCGCTATTTCCCCAACGCTGAAAACCTATGTCTGGAGATGGAATCCAGATACCACATTTTCTACAGTTTCTTATGCTAACCCTGGTGGTATCGGCCCTTTATTAGATACCCTCGCCAGTTTTGCTTTTGATATTGGCGGTATAACTTTTGATAATAGTGGTAATGCCTGGCAATTGGAATTCACCAATGCGCCTGCACCCTACAAATCAAGATTGCGGAAAATTGATTTTGTAACAAAAATTATTGACCCCATACCCGATACGCTGGATCTAATACCTGGTGCAGGAGGCATAGGAGATACGATGTATAGTGTGGGTAGTGGTGATATTACCCTGATGCCCAACGGGCAAATGTATTACGTGTTCGATAATAAATTATATACTCCGGATTATGGCAGTTATGGTACCCCGGCACACCATATATACTCCACCTATATTGATACCATAAGAAGGCCTGCAGGTACTACTGACCTGGTGGGCCTGGCATTCGGAAACGGAGACCTGATCTCGGCCTTTTCGCCCGGATGTAATTACCGGAGAATTGATCCGGTAACCGGAGATACCAATAATGTATCTTATACGTATACTGCAGCTAAAGGAGTACGATCCATGGATATGTCGCAGATATCATCCGGTTTGGGGCTTGCTAAAAAGCTGGTATCCATTACCAACACCGGTACGCCCGGGCAATATAATGTGGTGTATGATGTGGTTATTAAAAATTATGGAACAACCAGGCTCACCAACTTACAGGTATTTGACAGTTTAAGCAAAATAAACGGGGCCGCTAATCTTTCTAATGTAAGCACCACCATGCTTACCATACCACCTCCCCCGGGTATCGCTTTAAACCCTGCTTTTAACGGGGTTAGTGATGCAAGGCTGCTGCTATTGGCCGGACAAAATTTACCCAATTACCCGGTAGACAGCAGCAGTTTTACCGTAAGAATAAATTGCCGCATCTCTAATGTAGTACAGGGAGTAATTTATAATAACAGTGCTGTTGGTTTTGCAACCGGTTACAAAGGGGTTGCTTTAAGGGATTCTTCTACCAATGGGGATATACCCGACCTGAACCAGAATGATAAACCCGATGATGTGGGAGAGGGCACCCCAACCCCGTTCTTAATAGCTGTTGATCCCATAAACAGCCCATGTACGGTGTTAACAGCAGTATTGTATTCAGAAAATTTTGGTTCCGGTGCAATAGGCGGCTCTGGCCTTTTGGCCACTTTACCTGCAGTACCAAACACCATCAGCAGTACCTATACCGGTACCGCTACACAACCTATTGCAAAAAATACTTTTGCTATAGCCACTAATGCAATCAATGCAGACCTCGCTAACTTTGCATCCTTAACCGATCATACGGGTGGAGCAAACGGAAGGATGCTGGTAATAAATGGAGATGCCCCACCCAGGATCATTTTCAGGGATACTTTACCCACTTCATGCCCCGGCAGGCAATATTCATTTTCTTTTTGGACTGCATTTCCTTATAATGCCGTTTATCAATCTACCTGCGATGCATTGGGAGGATTCAGGTATCCTAAATTTAAAGTTCGCTTCAGGGATATTGTAACAGGCTTAACAGCGGTAGAAGATACCACCGCCAATATAACCACCAATAACAGCTGGACACAATTTGGTTATCGCTGGACCATGCCCATAGGTTACTCCAATTTGATTTTAGAAATATTAAACGACGCCCCCGGCGGTTGCGGAAATGATTTTGTACTGGATGATATTGTTTATGGCACCTGTGATGCATTACCCGTTGTAAATACCAGCTCAGTAACCGGTTGTTTGGGCGATAGTGTACGTTTTGTTGGAAGTTTGGCCGACTCGTTGGTTTTACCCGGCCCAAAAGATCACCAGTGGCAGGTTGCCCCCGCAGCTGTTGGGCCATGGGCAGACATACCCGGTGCAACTTCCCCGTCATACCTCATTTACCCGATAGTAGCAGCAGATACCGGAAAATTTTACCGGCTTATAGTTGCGGCACAGGGCAGTATTGCAATTCCCATTTGCCGCTCTATTTCACCCGGTGTTAAATTAAACGGGCAAACCGTATCCGTTGCAGCAACATCGGCCGACCGGAATAAAAACAATGTTTGTCCGGGTATTACGGTAAAAGTTTACCGTTCAGGCGGTACTTTGGGTGTTGGCGCCATCTGGAGATGGTACACCGGCAGTCCGGGTGGCACGTTGGTGGGTACGGGAGATACACTCACCTTTACAGCACCAGCAACTACAACTACATATTATGTAAGGGCAGAAGGTACCTGCAATACAACCCCCGCCCAGGCAGTAACCATAAATATCAATTGCGATATTGATAAAGATGATGATGGTATTCCGGATTTTGTGGAAAGCAATATGGCAGCAGCATTCCTGGATGTGCCAGCTAATGGCATCATTAATGCGTACGATCCGTTAACTGCAGGGTTCGTTGATAATAATAATGACTTTGTTAATGATAATTACCAGGCTGATGGCGATATTGATAATGACGCCATACCCAATTACCTTGATGCCACTTTCCCGGGCCGGGTTGATGTAAACCTGGATGGAATTGACGACCGTTTTGATACCGACCTGGATGGTATAATAAATTTACTGGACCTGGACAGTGATAATGATGGTATACCAGACGTAGTAGAAGCATATGGGGTAGATGCAAATGGCGATGGAAGAATTGATAACCTGGTTGATGCAGATGGAGACGGATTATCTGATAATGTAGACTCCCGGATCTTAGCTGCAGATGGCGCATACAATACCGGAACAGGATTAGCCCTGCCCAATTTAGACGGCGATGCAGCACCCAACATGCTGGACCTGGACAGCGACAACGACGGTATACCCGATATTGTTGAAGCAGGAGCACTTGATGCAAATAACAATGGCAGGGTTGATGGATTTGTGGATGCCAATACCGATGGACTGCATGATGCCTATACTAATGCAGGAGCCTTATTATTAACCGGATCAGATGGCAATGCCGATGGCCGCGCAGACAGCTGGCCCAATAAAAACCTTGACCGGGATTTAAGGCCCAATGCATATGATATGGATAGCGATGGCGATGGTATTGTAGATGTGATTGAAGCAGGATTGCCTGATGTTGATCTTAACGGTATTGTGGATGGTGTTATTGGTACCAATGGCTGGTCAACAACCGTATCTGCCATGCCTGCATTAAACCTGCGTAATACAGATGGTATCGGCAATTTTGATTTTATAGATATTGATTCAGATAATGACGGTATACCTGATAATATAGAGGGCCAATCCACAGCAGCATATGCAATGCCAACACTGGTTGATGCAGACGGAGACGGGTTGATGAATCCTTATGATAACCTACCCGCAGCATTTGGCGGCTCTGGCATATTGGTGTATGACCATGATGGAGATGCTACACCCGATTACAGAGACCTGGACTCAGATGCCGATGGCCTTACCGACCTGGTAGAGGGAAATGATTATAACCTGAATGGATTACCTGACGATAATGTAACACCTACCGGACTGGATACTGATGGCGATGGCCTCGACAACCGGTATGATTCTTTAAACTCGGTTACCGATATTAAAGGAACCTCATACCGCATGGGTAATGGAGGCAGCTTTACCGGCGATGCAGCTCCCGGATCAAGAACTACCGTACAAAGAACATTAGTACCTCAAACCGACCGCGACTGGCGTTTTGTAGGTTTTGTATTACCGGTTCAATTTGTAAAACTAACAGGGCTTTTACAGGCAGATAAAGTGCCGCTTACCTGGACAGTCATTGCATCTAAAGAAGTAGATCGATTTGAAGTGGAACGAAGTACCGATAACCGGAATTTTATAAAAACAGGTACGGTTAACCAATTGGTAAAATTAAATGAGCAGCAGAGCTTTACCTTTACAGATGATGTTACCGGTATAACCAAAGACGTAATTTACTACCGCATTAAATCTATCGGCAAGGCAGGCGAGATCCAGTACAGCAATATACTGGTGATACGCAAACAACAAACAAATACAGCGTTAAGTATAATGCCTAACCCTGCACAGGATCAGGTTGCCATCTCATTCTTTGCTGAAAAAGAATCGGAAATAATGATACGCCTGGTTGACAATGAAGGCAAGACAATATTGCGTAAGGATCAAAAAGTAAGCAAAGGCAGCAATACCCTGCAACTGACCGGTTTAACCAGGTACGCTAATGGTGTTTATATGCTGCAGCTTTTTATAGGCGATAAAGTGATCACCCAAAAGCTGGTGCTGCTGAATTGATAAGGCAATAATATTTTTATACTATTCTACAACTGCCCCTTCCCAAAAGTAAGGGGCTCTTTTATGCTTTGCCATGATGTACGCCCTGTCAATAACACAACATGGTGTTCTTTGTGCAAACTTTTGTGTTCTTTGTGGTAGATTGCAGCCATGTACACACACAAAAAATCACTTGGCCAGCATTTTTTAAAAGATGACCATGTGATACAAAGGATCATTGATGTTTTAAAAGAAGAAACCTTTACCAATTTGCTGGAAGTTGGTCCCGGTGCCGGCGCATTAACCAAACACCTGATGAACCTGCCCGGCGTAGATTTCAAAGCAGTGGAACTGGATGAAGAAAAAGTGGTGTACCTCTCCAAAAAATATCCAACGCTGCAGGATAAGATCATTCACCGGAGTTTTCTGGATATGGATAAACCTTTTGATACACCCTTTACCGTGATCGGTAATTTTCCTTACAATATCTCTACACAGATATTATTTAAAATACTGGAATGGAAAGATGAGGTACCCTGTATCATTGGTATGTTTCAGAAGGAAGTGGCAGAAAGGGCCGCATCCAGAGAAGGCAGTAAGGTATACGGCGTGTTAAGCGTGTTAATGCAGGCCTATTACGAGATAGAGTATTTATTTGATGTAGGTAACGAATGTTTTGATCCTCCGCCAAAAGTACAAAGCGGGGTGATACGCATGAAAAGAAAAGCCACTGCCCTGGAATATAAAAGCGAACGTGCTTTTTGGGTACTGGTAAAAACAGCGTTTAACCAGCGCCGTAAAACCATGCGTAATGCAGTTAAAAGTTTATTTAGTGCAGAAGAGTTACAGGATGAAATATTTTTAAAACGTGCCGAGGCATTAAGTGTGGAAGACTTTGCAGCACTCACATTCCGGATGCAATAATAAAAAACCGTCCCTACATTGTGCAGGGACGGTTTTTTATTGGGGGTGTTAAAATTTTAAGATGCTTATTTTTTCTTCACATTCATGCTCCTGTTGATGGTAAAGCCAAAGGCGAAATTTCCATCTTTGATGCTGCTGTTGTTCCTGGCCAGCTGGTCAATGGCAGATGCATCAGAGGTATTTCCCACATAAAACTGGAACAGGTGGGTACCTGTATTGATTTCAACACCCAGTGAAAGCAGATCGGGATTGTAATTCAGGATAGCACCGCTTTTGCTGATGATATTCTTGTACATATTAAACTGGCGGTTATATTCCATGGTTACGTTGAGCTTGCTGTTTACTTTATATTTACCGGCAAGGCCCATAGAGAACACTTCATTGCTGTTATTGATACCGTAAGGCACCACATTAAAATGTATCCAGGTTGGCATCAGTTGCAGCGAAAATTTATCATTGAACTTTCGGGCGATCATTAACTGGTTAACAAAAGTCAGTTTGTTTCCGGTAAATTCATTGTCCGGGTCTTTAGCCGCACTTATATTACCAACAGAATACCATCCTATCGTAACGGGTATATTCATGGCGCCGGTTTGCTGGCGAAGGATCTTGAATTTCAACCAGCCTTCATATCTCGACCTTCCTGCCATGGCAAAGCCTGCATTCATAAAATTGGTAGGTGAGTAGTCAAAAGACAGATATGTGTTGGCAACACCGGAATTCAGTCCAAAGAACTGGGCCACATTTTGTGAGCCAGCGTCTTTGTTCCAGATTGGGCTGAAGTGGTGAGAGATCATAAATTGTAAAGTACCCGGGCTTACGATCTCTGTACTCTGCATATTAATGATCTTGGTGGCATTAAAGGTAGCACGGGTAAATTTTTTGGCAGGTGCCTCTTTCTTGGTTGCTTTTGTTTCCTGGGCCATTGCCTGGGTATAGAAGGCGAAGCAAAGAACCAGGGCAGCTAATATCTTTTTCATAATATTTTTTTTTACGTTAATTATTGTTTTGTTTCAGGCTTACTGTGGCTGCCCTTGTGCGATCCACTCTTTAAATTTGTTAATGGTGCAGGTGGTTAAGCTTAACTGGCCACCGGTATGTCCCTGATTACCGCCACTGTTCATGATGGTTACCAGTACATCTTTTTTAGCTACCATTTTTGAATAATCAAGTCCTGCAGCTATTCCGCCATGGCAGGTAGCTCCCTTGCAACTGGAGGTATATATAGGCAGTATATCCCTGGTATAGGTTAGTGCACCGGTTATAGTACATCCGGAACCATCATCATAAGGGTCTCCCTGTGCTATCCATTTTTTGACAATATCCCTTTCATTGGCAGCAAATTCAATACCTCCGCCACCGGGGTGTTTCCCAACAAGTCTTGACATCGTATCCAGATAAGATCTCCTGGCCAATATCGCATCATAAAATATCAATTTGTTTTTGGGATCGCTAAACAGGACGGCCCGTATGGTTGATCCGGACGTATTGTGACAGCCACATGGGGCGGCGGTAACAATAGGTACTATTTCATTACGGAAAGAAACCCTGGGTGTTGCCAAAATATCTTCTTTATTTTTATAGCAGGATGACAGCATATACACTACCATCGAAGTCATCATGGCTGCTAATATTATAACCTTTTTCATAAACTGATTTTTTTTGGATGATTTGATATTATTATGGTTTAATGAAGTTTCCGGATTTTGCATACTTGAAAATACCGGTATTGCTTAATCCGTATTTCCACACATTGGGGATATTGGGATCTGCAAAGTACCATGCCCTGATAAGTGCCACTTCCGATGGATTGGCACCACCGTCATCCCAGGCCATATTTCCGCTCTTACTTGCAGCTAATCCGGTTCTTACATTGTGGTATATTAGTGTTGAATCCATCCTTCTTAAAAAATTATCGCCGCTGTTTAAGGGATCACCCTTAACATAATATTGTTTTAATGTAACCGGGTCGGTGTATTGTACAGAGGTATTACTGCGTACATTTTTTGGATACAGAATATCGAAAATGATATCATCATAGCTTTGTAAAGGGCCCCTGGTACTTGAAGCAGAAACAGGCGTAGTAAGTGTTTTATAAGGCCTGAAACTGGCAAAAGCCACTGTATCTGAATAGAATTTCCTGCAGCTGTCTTTATAACCGTTCCATACCTGGTCTAACAGGGTTTTGTTGGTAAGCTGGCAATATATTGTTGCCAAACCGGTAATTGGGTTGATGTAGGTGAATTGTGAGGTGTCTGCAGATGTTAATCCGGGTACCAGGCCTTTTCTGGCCCAACCACCGGTAGCAGTAGCCTGGCTATGGCAGTTTGCAGAGGCACATCCGTCTACAATAATGCGGGTAACAACCGGCCTGAAATCTGCCAGGTTAGGCCTTTCTTTTGCCCCGTTCTTGATCCAGTTGTAAATAATGCCTTTGTCGGTGGTGTTCAATTCAAAATTTGAATTAACAGGTGGCATTGCTTTATCAAAATCATTGGTGGTAATATATTCCCATAATTTGCTGCCTTCGGGGTTACCGGCCGAAACCAGTGACATAACTTCAGTATAAGAATCTATCCTGGGTTTAATTGGCCCGCCATGGCAATTAGATGTACCGCAATATGCCCGTAGTATGGTTTGTACTCCCCTGAACTTAATTACATCATTTACATCGGGGGTTAGATCTGATGGATTTACCGGATTGCTTTCATAAAAGGAAGCATATACGGTTGAATCTGCTGTTCCGGTATAGGACCTGTTCAGATTTTTTATTATATCCCCTTCTTTTTTACACTGCATCAGCGAAGCCGATACAAAACTCACCAGGAGAAAGAGGACGGTTGCTTTTAATAATGATATTCGTTTCATAAATAATAAATTTTCTGTTTGAATGTGGATTCTTTTTTTATATGCTTTGTTAAAGTTTGAAAGTCAAAAATACTTTAGTCCATGTGACAGTTTTATGACATTTGCCCGACTCTCATATGATTATAGTCATACCGGTATTTAACGGTTGTCATAAAATAACAGGCACAGCCAGAATAAATTGCATTCGGTTTTACCAAAAAAAATAATAATTATGGAAGACAATAAAAAGACAGTAGATAAGTCACGCCGGTGGTTTTTATCGTTGTTTACTGCTGCAGGTAAAAAAACACCGGAGACAGATAAGGTAAAGATGCTTACTGCTGACGGAAAACTGGTAGAGATCGATAAAGCCGTGCTGGAAGCTGCCTCTACAAAACAAAAATCTACCAACAAGGATATTTATAACTGGATGCAGAATCCTTCCAAAGAAAATAATAGTTGATCTTTTCTAAACCAACTGAATTATGAAAGAACAAGAAAATATACCTGATCATGGCAGGCGGGGCTTTATAAAAAATGTAGCCATTGCTACAGTTGCCACAGCTGCCTGTGGCAGTTTGTCCTGCTCCTGCAAATCAAAAAATGCGGTTGTTACCGAAAAAGTAAAGCTGCTTTCACCCGATGGCGAAATTGTTGAAATTGATTCGGCCTACCTTAATCACCAAGAGAACATGGCTGTGTTATCGCAGCATGAACAAAGGGTGGGTATGCCCGGAAAGAAATTTGTGATGGTGGTGGACCTGGCCCGTTGTAAAAATGCACGTAAGTGTATTACAGCCTGCCAAAAACACCACTACCGTTCCGAAGATAAAGAATGGCTTACGGTAAAGCTGATGAAAGACAGTGATAAAGCTGCACCTTACTGGTTCCCCAAACAATGTTTTCATTGCGATAACCCGCCCTGTGTAAAGGTTTGCCCGGTTGATGCCACATTTAAAAGGCAGGATGGACTGGTGCTTATAGATAACGACCGTTGTATAGGTTGTAAATTCTGTATGGCAGCCTGTCCTTATTCAACCCGTGTATTTAACTGGGACGAACCCGAAGTATCGCTCGATATTAAAGACCTTGCCTACAATGCAGAAACAGGGGTTCCTGCCAAAGTGGGTACTGTTGAAAAATGCGATTTTTGTCCGGACAGGTCAAGAGAAGGATTACTGCCACCTTGTGTGGAATCCTGTCCTAACGGAGTTTTTTATTTTGGAGATGAAAACGAAGATGCTGTTTGTAACGGGGAAGAGACGGTTAGTTTTACCCAGTTGATAAAAGACCGTGCCGGTTACCGTTTCCTGGAAGAACTGGGCACCAAGCCAAGGGTTTATTACCTGCCTCCAAAAGAAAGACAGTTTCCTGTAGAACGCGGATATGAAGACCTGCCCGAAGACATTAAAGCAAGGTTTAAAGATGTGATGGAACCCGTGAAAAAATAATCCTGCGAAAGGATTTTATGAACATTAAAAAGTGTAAATTTTATGGAACTCAATACTTACGAGCAGAAAGCTTTCGACTACCAGCGACCCAATATTGAAAAATTTGGAAAAAAGAACATGATCTGGAGTATTTTCTTTGTGATCTGTATCATGGTTGGCCTGTATGCTTTGTACCTGCAAATTGCCAAAGGCCATGGTGTTACCGGTATGCGGGATAATGTAGTGTGGGGGCTTTTCATTGTAAACTTTATTTTTTTTATCGGCCTCAGTTATGCCGGGGCAATCATTGGCGGGGTGCTGCACCTTTCAAAAGCACCCTGGGGTAAGCCCATTGTGCGGCTTTCACAAATGATGACGCTTGTTTCAGTAACTGTTGGCCCTATATTCATTTTATTATGTGTTGGCCGCTTCGACAGGTTACATCACCTCTTTATTTATCCGCGTATACAATCTCCTATGACATGGGATGTGATGGCCGTGCTTACTTTTTTTGCCGGAGCTGTGTTGTTTTTGTACATGGCCCTGATCAAGGATTTTGCGGTATACCGCGATGCCAAAATGAATATTCCGAAATGGAAGCAAAAACTGTACAAAATTTTAGCCATTGGTTACCGCGGAGCAGCCAGCCAGAAAAGGCATCTCATCATTTCGCAAAACCTGCTTGCCATCATCATGGTACCTTTGTCCATCATTGTAGCTTCCATTCTTTCCTGGATATTTGGAATGACGCTGCGGCCGGGTTGGCATAGTACCATCTTTGGCCCCTACTTTGTTTTAGGTGCCTTATACTCCGGATGTGGTGTATTGATTGTGGCCATGTGGGTGTACAGAAAGATGTATAAACTCGAACACTATTTTACAGATAAACATTTTTCTTACCTGGGTTACGGAATGATGGTGCTTGGCGCCGGCTATGGTTATTTTACTTTCTCAGAATATTTTACAAACTGGTTTGGTTCTGCCAAATGGGAGACTGAGGTCATTAATAAGATCTTTAGTTTTCATGAATACGGCGGATGGACATTATTTGCCAACCTGGCCGGCATTGTATTACCGATCATGATTGTAGCCATACCTGCCACCAGGAAACCTTTATGGATCACGATAAGTGCTTTTGTAATGGTTATTGCATTGTGGGTAAAGCGTTACTTAATTATTGTACCCACGCTTGAAACACCTGCAATACCTATGCAGGATACCAGGATGGAATTTGTGAAATACTCTGCTACCTGGCCCGAATGGGCGCTTACCATTGCCGGTATAGCCTCTTTTCTTTTATTTTTTACCATCATTTCAAAATTTGTGACAGTGGTGCCGGTATCCGGACTGGAAGAAGTTAATTTTCCGCATGAACCTCATCATCATCATCATCCTGTTGAAACAAAGAAAGATGAAACAAAACCTGCTTAAAAGATATTTTATGAAAGAAGAACATATAAAAAACAGAATCAGAAAAATAGCGAGGGGTGTAATGTTGATGTTGTGGCTTGTACCTGTATCCCTTTTTGCCCAAACAGACACTACTGCTGTTAAAGAAGAAGCTGCCGTAGAGGAAGTATCTCTGATAGCTCCGGCCCTGGATTTTACGGTGGTGCAAAAATCCGACAGCAGCATTGATTTAAAAGCAGCATTGAGGGCTAAAATAAAAGGGACATCAGTAAAGCTTCCGCTTTTAAAGATCAGTTTTTTTCAGGTAAATGATACCGCTGAAAAAGATCTGGGCTTTGTAATAACCGATAAATATGGCAAGGCCATACTTAATGTAAAAGACAGGGCTTTGATCATGTCTAAAGACGGTAGTTTGAATTTTAAAGCCTCTTTTGCCGGCAATAAACAAATGGAAACGGCTGATGGGGAAATGACCGTAAAAAGAGGAATGCTGCAGATAACACCGGTGAAAGAAGATTCGCTGTTAACGGTTAAAATAAATTTCATTTCTCCCGCTGCAGGCACAGATTCAGCAAAAAAGGACCTGGTTGTTGGCCTGTTTATAAAACGTACATTCGGGCCTTTGAAAATAGGAGAAGGAACCACTGATGAAAACGGGGAAGTAACCGTAGAGGTTCCTGCCAATTTGCCGGGCGATGATAATGGGAACATTACACTGCTGGCCAAGCTGGATGAAAATGAAACCTTTGGCAACCTGGAAGCCAGTGCAGTTCAACAATGGGGTTTGCCGGTATCTTCCAAGGTGCAGGATCAGCCCAGGGCGTTATGGAGTGAAAATCCTCCCATATGGATGCTGGTAACATTTATAGTATTGATGGTGGTGGTGTGGGGCCATTTTGTGGTTATTGTTTATGAATTGTTCAGGCTCAGAAAAGAAGAACCTGGCCTGGACAATGGCGTAACCACCCATTAACAATATTTCCTGATTTTTTTTATACCTTTAAAACTAATAAATAACTAAAACTAAAAAATATAAAACATGAAAAAGAAATATTCATTGATCCTTGCAGGCTTTTTAGGTCTTTTCCTGATGGCTTTTGTTACAAAATCAACTTTTCAAAAAGAATGGAAAGTGCCTGATGCTGATAAAAATAAAGTGAATCCAATTAAAGGCGATGCCGGATCCCTGGCAAATGGAAAAGCATTGTATAATACACATTGTAAATCATGCCATGGCAACAAAGGAAAAGGAGATGGTCCAAAAGCTGCACAACTGGATACAGAAAGCGGAGATTTTACTTTAGCTGCTTTCCAGTCACAAACCGACGGCGCTTTGTTTTACAAAACCAAGGTTGGCCGAAAAGATATGCCTTCTTACAAAACCAAGATACCGGATGCCAATGATATCTGGGCCATTGTAAATTACATGAGAACGTTTAAATAAACCGGCTTTTTAAGGTTGTTTGCTTATATAAAAGGTTCAGCTGCTTTATGCGGCTGAACTTTTTTTATTAATAGATATGTAGTGCCCCGGAAGGGTTGTATATAACGGTTTTAAGTTCAGTAAATCATGCCAGTTATTCTTTTTCCAGTCTTTAATCAGTAATTTTACAAATCGATTGTATTGCTTTGGCTATCTGGCAAAGCGCCAAAAATTAATTACTGATCTATTATGTCATTTACACTTCAGAATAAAGTAAGGATAGTAACGGCAGCTGCCTTGTTCGACGGGCACGATGCTGCCATCAACATCATGCGCCGCATCATGCAAAGCAAGGGTGCCGAAATTATTCACCTGGGCCATAACCGCAGCGTTGCCGAAATTGTGGAATGTGCCATTGAAGAAGATGTACAGGGCATTGCCATCACCAGTTACCAGGGCGGGCATGTGGAGTTTTTTAAATACATGAAAGACCTGCTGAATGAAAATGGTTGTGGCCATATAAAAATATTTGGTGGCGGGGGCGGCACCATCCTTCCAATTGAAATAGAGGAATTGCATAATTACGGAATTACAAGAATTTATAGCCCCGATGATGGCAGGCATATGGGCCTGGAAGGAATGATTGAGGATGTAGTAAATCAATGCAGCCCCCTCCCTGCCTCCCCCGGTGGGGGAGGAGATTTGATGCAGTCAGATTTCTGGAAAGCATCAGAAAAATGGAACGGAGCATTACCGCTTGGTGAAAAAAAAGATATCAGAAAAATTGCCAGAGCTATTACGCTTGCCGAAGCAGGGATGGATTATTCTGCTATGTATGATGGTTCGTCTATTACTGTGGGCAATTTTATGGCAGATCCGATGTTGTATGGAAAATTGAAGGAATTTGCTTTATCGCATCGAAAAGAAGGAACAGATGCTGAAAGGGTATTGTGGAATAATTTAAGAAGTAAACAGTCGGATTTTAAATTCAGGCGTCAACATATAATTGGCCAATTTATTGCTGATTTTGTATGTTTAAAAAAAGGATTGGTTGTTGAAATTGATGGAGGTTATCATCAATTACCTGAAGTAAAAATCAGTGATGAAGAGAGAACAAAAATATTAAACGAGTTTGGTTTTGAAGTAATCAGGTTTACAAACGAACAAATAATCAACCAACGTGAAATTGTAATTAGTGTCATAAAAGAAAAAGCATCCCAACTGCCGGATAAAAAAAATACTCAACAAAATATTGAGCTCCAAAACTCCTCCCCCACCGGGGGAGGTTGGGAGGGGGCCGTATTAGGAATTACAGGAACCGGAGGAGCTGGAAAGAGTAGCGTAACAGATGAAATTGTAAGAAGATTCCTGAATGGGTATCCTGATAAGACCATTGCTGTAATTTCTGTAGATCCATCCAAGAAAAAAACAGGAGGAGCTTTGCTGGGCGACCGCATCCGGATGAATGCCATCTCTTCACCGCGTGCGTATATGCGTAGCCTGGCTACAAGAGAAAGCGATAAAGCTTTAAGTGAATATGTGCAGGAAGCCATTGATATCTGCAAAGCGGCTGAGTACGATTTTATTATTTTGGAAAGTGCCGGAGTTGGCCAAAGCGATGCTTCCATACTGGATTATGTAGATGTAAGCATGTATGTGATGACACCCGAATACGGAGCTGCATCACAACTGGAAAAAATAAATATGCTCGATTATGCCGATGTGGTTTGTGTAAATAAATTTGATAAGGCCGGAGCCCTGGATGCATTGCATGATGTACGCAAACAGTTTAAACGCAATCATGGCCTGTGGTCGGCAAAAGATGAAGAACTTCCCATCATAGGCACCATTGCCGCACAGTTTAATGATTCCGGTGTAAATGAACTGTTTGAAAGGCTGATGGAAAAAGTGGCGGAAAAATGTGATGTACGTTTTTCAGGAGAAATTACACACCATGCACACACAAAAGATACGTTCAGCCAGTCAACCATCATACCTCCAAAAAGAGTAAGGTACCTGGCCGAGATCGCAGAAACCATTTCGGTTTATGATAAGTGGGTTATTGAACAATCGGCCATTGCAACAAAATTATACCAGCTCGGTGGAACCCTGGCAGCGGCTCTAACCCCGACAGCGGTTTTAACCCTGTCGGCGGTTGCGAAGGAAGAATTAACTAAAATAAAAAATGCTCTCGAAGAACAACTTCATCCCGAGTGCAAAAAATTAATTGAAAACTGGCCTGCTGTTTTAGAGCGCTACAAAAAAGAATTTTACGAATTCCAGGTTAGGGATAAAGTGATCAAACAACCCTTAACCTATAAAAGTTTATCCGGTACCGTACTTTCAAAGGTCATTTTACCAAAGTATAATGACTGGGGCGATATTTTAAAATGGCAGTTGCAGGAAAATGTACCCGGCGAATTTCCATTTACCGCAGGTGTGTTTCCTTTAAAGCGCGAAGGCGAAGATCCCACCCGTATGTTTGCCGGTGAAGGCGGGCCCGAAAGAACCAACAGGCGTTTTCATTACGTAAGCCAGGGACAGCCTGCAAAGCGCCTCAGCACAGCATTTGACAGTGTTACCCTGTATGGTGAAGATCCCGATTACCGCCCCGATATTTATGGAAAAGTGGGCAACAGCGGCGTAAGCATCGCTTCGGTTGATGATGCCAAAAAATTATACAGCGGATTTGATCTGTGCGATCCCAAGACCTCGGTAAGCATGACCATCAATGGACCGGCTCCCATGCTGCTGGCCTTTTTTATGAATGCTGCCATTGACCAGCAATGCGAAAAATATATACTGGAAAACAACCTGCAGGATGAAGTAAATAAAAGGATTGAAGCATTATATAGTATTGATTCACTTCCAAAATATATGGGTGCAGATGGCAAACCTATTCATCCGAAAAGTATCAATAAGTTAGCAGAGTCTAAAGCCCCTCCTCCGGAGGGGTTTGGGGAGGCCTTACCTTTAGGAAATGATGGACTGGGGTTAAGGCTTTTAGGTTTAAGCGGCCAGGATGTTTTACCTGCAGATGTGTATGCAGAAATAAAGGCAAAAGCACTATCCACCGTTAGGGGAACAGTACAGGCAGATATTTTAAAAGAAGACCAGGCCCAGAATACCTGTATCTTTTCTACCGAGTTTGCATTAAAACTGATGGGCGATGTACAGGAGTATTTTATAAAAAACTCGGTGCAGAATTTTTACAGTGTAAGCATCAGCGGTTATCATATTGCAGAAGCTGGTGCAAATCCGATCACCCAATTGGCTTTTACCTTATCAAATGGGTTTACTTATGTAGAATACTACTTAAGCCGTGGAATGCATATTGATGATTTTGCGCCCAACCTCTCTTTCTTTTTCAGCAATGGCATGGATCCGGAATACAGTGTGATCGGCAGGGTAGCCAGGAGGATCTGGGCAAAGGCCATGAAAAATAAATACAAGGCCAACAGCCGTTCTCAAAAACTGAAATATCATATTCAAACATCCGGCCGCAGTTTGCATGCACAGGAAATTGATTTTAATGATATACGCACAACCCTGCAGGCGCTGTATGCTATTTACGACAATTGTAATTCGCTGCACACCAATGCTTATGATGAGGCCATTACAACGCCTACCGAAGAAAGTGTTCGCAGGGCAATGGCCATCCAGCTTATCATTAACCGTGAGCTGGGCACAGCAAAAAATGAAAACCCCAACCAGGGCGCCTTTTTAATAGAAGAGCTCACCGATATTGTGGAAGAGGCCGTGATGGCCGAGTTTCAGCGTTTAACAGAAAGAGGTGGTGTGCTGGGTGCCATGGAACGCATGTACCAGCGTAATAAAATTCAGGAAGAGAGTTTGTACTACGAAACCTTAAAACATACGGGCGAATATCCTATTGTTGGTGTAAATACATTCCTGAATAAAAATGGAAGTCCTACCATTTTACCAACCGAAGTGATCAGGTCTACAACAGAGGAAAAAGAATTTCAGATAAAGACCCTGCAGGCTTTTCACAAGCGGCATGAAGCTAAAAGTGCTGCAATGCTTAAACGGCTGCAATTAGCGGCGGTTAACAATGAAAACCTGTTTGAAGAATTAATGGAAACGGTTAAGTATTGCTCTTTAGGACAGATCACCAATGCCCTGTATGCAGTTGGCGGCCAGTACCGGAGAAATATGTAATTGCTTATTTCAGTCTTAACTACATCATAAAAAAATCCGGAACCATGGCTCCGGATTTTTTTATGCTTATCAATATATCATTTACCCAAAGGAACGATCAGCGATAATTTAAATTGCCTTGCCTGGTTGTTGGCAAGTCCGTTTTGTAAACCCGGAATGGAAATACGGTCAATGGATGTTTTTAGTTTGGCTTGCCTTGCTTCACGCTTCAGATCGCTTGCTTTATTTGAAAAATGTATGCTGGTTAAGGCCATGGCTATACCAACTAATGCCCCGGCAGCGCCCACAACAATTTCAGTTGTACGTTTTTTAGGGTCTCCATAGCCGATAAAGTTCCCATTTGCATCAAAAAGTTCAACTTGTTCGCCTAATTCATTTTCCACCAATCCATAAATTAATGTACCAATACCGCCCGCTGCAATAACAGGCCCGGTGGCAACCAAAATAGTACTGGTAGTTCTTGCCTTGCGGGATTTTCGCATCAATTCATCATAATCTCCTCCATTTTGTGCAAAAGCCGCAGATGTAAACAGTAAAAGAGTAAATATTGAAAATAAAGTTTTCATATGTTTAATTTTAGTTTTAGCAGCACAAAGATATATGAAAAATTATTTCAACTCTTCACACAGGTATCCGGCTGTGGAAATAATACTTTGAACTTCAGATGCAGGTATATTTTTGGCTACTACCCTAAGCACATTATCAGAATCGTGCAGGTCCACATTCCAATCCAGAATATGCGGGTGATCATTTAATGGGAGGGTAACTTTACCAACATGTTCAATATTGCTTAGATTGGTTTTAAAGACAAGTATTTCCATCTGGCAGTTGTTTAATATTAGTATGCCATATTTTTTACTCTATAACAATATCAGATGAAGCAGCATCTGGTTTTGAATGCATGCCCCACCGGCCACCACATTTATTTTTCCATTCGGCTTTAAATTTTTCTCTCTCTTCGGGTGTCATTCCTGCAAACTTGTCTTTCATTTCCATCCATTTGCCTTTGTTGCGCCAGCCGCCTCTATTGCCGCCGCCAAAGCCCCCAAATAAAATTTTACTAAGCAGTAAAATACCCAGTGCCTGTATAAAGGTGATTGCTTTTACGCCCAGTACAGCAGGTAAAACAGCGTTCCATAAACCCATCACCACCAGCCCAAATACCAGTATGGCTGCAATGCCAAAAACCAATATCATTAATCCTTTTTTGATCCAGAATGTTTTCATTGTATATAATTTTTTGTTTTTAATAATTTAACAGCTCATCTTTTAACACAGCCAGGCGTTCCCTCAAATGTAATACAGCATAACGTTTCCGGCTGATCAGTGTGGCCACACTTTCCCCGGTTTCAAGGGCTATGTCTTTAAATGGTACTCCTTCAATTTCATTTAGTATAAACACATCTCTTTGTGCAGCCGGTAATTCATCCAGGGCAGACTTCAGCTCTTCCCAGAAAATATTGCGCAGGTACTCAGTTTCAGGTGTAGCATTTGATGGCAACAGGACCTCCTTCCAGTTAAAATTCTCTTCATCACCTGTTGTGCTGCTGAAAATATCATCTGCAAGCGGTAATTTATGTTTGCGGTAATTGTCGGTAATTTTATTACGGGCTACTTTGTATAACCAGCCCGTTGCCTGCTCAATAGGCTCGGTATTGCCTGCAAACTGGTATAAAACCTCCTGCAGTATGTCTTCTGCATCTTCTGTACTGGCCACCCGTTGCCTGATAAAGCCAAATAAGCGTTTGCTTATTGCCTTAATGGTGTGGGTAATATTTTTATTACGCTCGGCCGTCATTTCTATGGCTAATGTCATGGTCGCTTCTTTCTGTTATAAAGAAGACGAATGGCAGGCAGTTATATTTTAAAAAGGTAAAATTCCTGAAAAACAGACTGATCAGTAAGTATTGGTCATATCAGCATCCACGCAAATGATATAATCGGCCTTCCCTATATTTTCGGCCAAAAGTTCTTTTATATTTTTTTGAGATACGGTTGTAATGGTTGCATACTTCAAACCCGGTTGTTTTCTTTTTAAATACCAGTTAATGCCATCATAGTTATCCGAATGAAAGGCGCCATTATAATGTATGAAGAGGTTTCCCGGTTTAAAATGCTGCAGAATGAAGTATGCCATGGTTGCATCTTTACTGGCCTGTGCCTTGGGCATATTTGGCCCGCCGTGCCCGCCCATCATTTCAACCATTTTTACATAACCGGGCAGTTGGGCATCATATTCCATAGGCAGGGGCGCCATCCATTTTTTTTCTGTTGGGGATAAAGTGTCCAATGCTTCAAAGCCTTTTTTTGAAACCAGCGAAGCATGCCGACGGGGTATATTGGTAGCAATAAACGGTGCATTTTTTTCTTTGGCAAAATTTACAATGGGCGCATAATCTGTTTTGTAATTATTCCAAAGCCTTGCAGCAGAGTCGAGCCCTTTTGCAGATATTTTGCCCGAGAGATAATCGTTAAGTGCCTGCTGGTTATCGGCTTCAAACATTTCGGCACCAAAAGTTAAGTTTCTTTTTTCGCTCAGGTCCTTTGCCATGGCCAGCTCAAGCCAATGCGAAATGGCATTGTTATGAAACTCGCCAAACAGCAGGATGTCTTTTTTAGACAGTTGCTTTATCATTTTACCATAAGAAACTTTTTTGCCGGCGGCATTGTATAAAACGTAAGCTGGTTTTTGCTGGGCAAACGCAATTGCAGCGGTAAATACCAGTGTAATCAACCAAATGCACTTTTTCATATATCTTAATTTAAGCGGAAAGGTAAAAAGAATACAGCAGAACCGTGCAAACGCTTATATGATGAATGCCCAGCAGATCAACTTTAGTAAATTAAGATTTGTTGTGTAACTTTCCGGTAATACCGGCAGTATATGAGGAACAGCAAACTTATTATTATTTTATTTACTGTTTTTGCAACAGGCAGTTGCAGCAACCATAAATATGCAACAGCCAACCGCAGTTATAAAATGCAGGCTAAAGCCTTTGCTGCAGCATTAAAGGAACAACCGGCCGGTATCGACAGTGCCATGATGGCAACACAATGGGTAGGCACCACCAATTTTGGAATGCGAAAACCCAACTTTGTGATCATACACCACACCGCCCAAACCGCCTGCGATACCACGCTTAAAACCTTTACTTTGCCACGTACACAGGTAAGCGCCCATTATGTGATCTGTAAAGATGGTACCATTAATCATATGCTGAACGATTACCTGCGGGCCTGGCATGCCGGCAACAGCAAATGGGGTAACGTTACCGATATTAATAGTGTAAGCATTGGCATTGAACTGGATAATAACGGATTTGAGTCTTTTTCTGAGGCCCAGATAAAAAGCCTGCTGGATGTGCTTAAGAAATTGAAGAAAGACAACAATATACCTGCCGCTAATTTTATAGGCCATGCCGATATTGCGCCAAAAAGAAAAGTAGATCCCAATAAATATTTTCCCTGGAAGCAGCTGGCTGCACAGGGTTATGGCTACTGGTATGATACAGCAAATGTAAAGCTGCCCCAAAATTTCAATGCCATGGAAGCTTTACGCATCATTGGTTACGATACCAGGGATACCGTTTCTGCCATCAGGGCTTTTAAGCTGCATTTTGTTCAGCAGGATGGGGAAGCAAAACTTACTGATGCCGACAGGAAGATCATTTATGACCTGTACAGAAAATATTAACGGTTAAAGTATTTACCCACCACCGGCAGCTTTGCAAGCTCCTTTTCTTCAATTTTAGAAACAAACCAGGTAAAGAAAGCAAACAGCACAATACCGGTGCCTAATGAGAAAACATAATTATCGGGTAACAGTTTCAACAGCCCGAAGTGAACAAAGTAAATAAGTACCACCAGCGTTATGTACGAGATAAGTTTTTTTACAGCATAGGGTATTGGGTAATACTTCTGGCCCAGCCAATAACTGCTTATCATCATAAATAAATAGCAGCAAAAAGTGGCAAGGGCTGCACCGGTATAATGCCAGATGGGTATCAATACAATATTTAAAACGATGGTAATGGCGGCACCGCAAATGGTAATATACGCACCATACATATTTTTATTGGTGAGTTTATACCAAACACTCAGGTTATAATAAATACCCAGAAAGATATTGCCCAATGCCAGTAAGGGCACCACTTCCAAACCTTCGGCCCATTGGGTATTGGCAAAAGTTATAAATATCCAGCGGAAGGCATCTAAAAATAGACCTATGAATAAAAACATAAAGCAGCAGGCAATCACAAAGAACTTCATCACACGGGCATAGGTCTTTTGTGCGTTTTCATCTTTGCTTTTATTAAAGAAAAAAGGTTCGGCTGCCATTCTAAAAGCCTGTATCATAATGGTGATGAGCAAGGCAATGCGGAAGATATTGGCAAAAATACCCAGCTCATGATCGGCCTGCTGTTGCGGCAGATCCACCACATGACGGTAAATCAGGCGGCTGAGTACATCATTTACCATGCCACCCAATCCTACGATGATCAATGGGGCACTGTAGCGCATCACTTCTTTCCAAAGTGTTAGATCAAACCGGATCTTTATCTGCCTTATCTCTTTTGAAAGTATCAGTAAAGTAAAAAGGCTTCCACAAAGATTACCCAGCAGGTAATAACCAAGGCCAATATCTTTATTGTACATGTTGCTTAAGAAGCTTGCAGGGTTTGATTCTAATATTTTTGGAATAACACCCAGGAAAAAAATGACCACACATACATTTAAAACAATACCGGCCACCCTTGCAAAGGCATAACGCCTGGGCCTGTTCTCCTGCCTCAGTTTGGCAAAGGGCAAGGTGTTTAAATTATCTACTGCAATAATGGCGATCATCCATAGTATATAATCGGGATGTTGGTTAAGGCCGGTGGCACTTACCAGAGAATCCTTACAAAGCAACAGCAGCACAGTGAACAAAATGCTGCTGAACAACAGTGAAAGGGATAGTGTGTTGTAGAGTTTTTGTTTATTGTGAGTTTGAGAAAAACGGAAATAGGCTGTCTCCAGGCCATATGCATACAATACATTTAAAAACGGTATGATGGTGTATACCTGCACCAGGTCGGCAGTTTTTTCGGGCATAGCCACAAAAAATGGCAGAGCCATATTCATTAAATACCCCAGGAACCGGCTGGCAATGGTTGGTACGCCATACCACAATGTTTGTCCTGCTAATTTTTTAATGCCGCTCAAGGGTATTTTAAATTTAAGTTCAAATTTACCTTTATAATTTTTAAATACAGTTGCAGGCTTTGTAAAATCATGTGGTTATAAAAAAAGCAGTTACTGTGCAAAGCGGGCATTCCTGGTCATGGTGGTATCTGTAAGTGTATTTAAAAATTGCAGCAGGTCTGTTTTTTCGGCGTTGGTTATGGCAATCCGGTTAACCAGCAGCGGGTCTAATGTAGGTTGTGTGGTAATGATGCCGCTGCGGTAATGATCTATTACACCACCCAGCGAATAGATCCTGCCATCGTGTGTGTAGGGAAAAGTAAGTGCTGCGTTACGCAGGCTGGGCACTTTAAATTTTAAGGAATCGTTTTTGTTGCTGGTGATCAGCATTCTTCCATAGTCATTTAAAAATGGGTTTACCGAAAGGCCGGTATTTCTGAAGCTGTTATCGGTAAACAAGGGTTCTTTATGGCAGGTTTCGCATTTGGCCTTAAAAAAATTATAACCTCTTAGTTCTGTGGCTGTAAAAGCGGTTTCGCCCCGCTGCACTTTATCGTATTTTGAATTGGATGAAACAATGGTACCCATGTATTGTGCCAATGCCTTTAACATGCGCTGGCTGTTAATTTCGCTGCTGCCAAAAGCATACCTGAAAAGTTTGGGATAAGCAGTATCTGCTTTTAATTTGTTTAAAACGTTTTCAATGGTTTCGGCCATTTCATTTTGTGCAGTTAATGGAGCCAGGGGTTGTACTTCAATATGGTTAATGCCGCCATCGTGGTGAAATTTTGTCATCCAGGCCAGGTTAAACAGGCCCGGGGCATTGCGGGTGGTAAACGCATTATTAAACCCATGGCTGAAGTCGTGATCGAAGGTGGCAAATGCAGCAAACTGCTGGTGGCAGCTGGCACAGGGAAAATTGCCATCCTTGCTCAGGCGGCCATCGTAAAATAATTTTTTACCAAGCTGAAAACCTTCTTCGGTTGGCCGGTTGCCGGCAAATATATCTGTGGGTGGTGTTGGCCATCCGGCAGGAATATGAAGTGAAATATAAGTAGGGTTGTACGGGGTTTCATCCTGCGGCGCATCATTTTTTTTGCATGCGCTGATCACCGTTGCCGCAAGCAATATCGCAAAATAAAAAAATACAATGACCCTTGTTTTCAAAATCAGTAGTTTATTATATCGGTTATGGTAAACATCCTTACATAATTGTCTGAAATACTTTTTGCCAGTGTACCCGGTGTGGTTACCACGGGGTTAACGGCGATCTTTAAATTAAAAACACCCTGCCACCAGGTATCAAAATCAGCATCAATAAAAATTTCGCTGATTTTTCCTTCGCGTACATCTATGCCTGTTGGATTGGTAATGGCAATGCCATAGTTTTTTAAAACGCTGTTGGCACCCGAAAATCCACCAATATGATATTCCACTTTATTATTTATAACGGGCGATTGTGGTGAATTGCCTTCCATCTTTGCCATGATATAACCCGAGTTCCAGGTCCAGAACATATCGTTCAGCGGATCCAGGGCGCCGGTTTGTGCACCGCTTACATTGCGGGCACTGTCAACCCCCAATAAAAAAGTAAGGGAGTAATAAACATTTTCCGGGGCATCAAAACTAAAGCTTAAAGATGCCGGGTTGCTTTGATCAATTAAATAATAACGGCCATTAAATGTATTTACAGGTGTGGGTGTAACGCTTACATTACTGAGGTAATATTTAAACTTTGTAATGTTGTATTGTTCACCAAAACTGTTTGTATAATTGCCGGTGTTTAATACCATTGGGTTTCCTTTAACCGTATTTCTGATGGTAATTTTTACCGTACCGGTTTTTTCTTCATCACCAATATTTTTTTGGCACCCTGTAATCAGCAGGCCGAAAAAACAGGCAATAAAAAAGTTGCTTATCTTCATTATAATATAATTTTTTTTCGGCCTGTTTTAATTTCAGCAGCAATTTTTTTGGTCTCCAGCCTTTTTTCCTTTGCTGCTTTTGATGGTTTTGTGGCTTTGCGTGCTTTGGGAACAACCAGGGACTTGTTTACCAAAAGACCCATTTTTTTAATAACCTGCTGCTTATTTCCTAATTGTGTTCTATCAGTCTGGCTTTTTACCAGTAAAAACCCATCCATGTTAATTTTATTGGCCAGTTTTTCATGCAGTACTTTTTTTTGCTCCGCTGAAACACATGCCGACGAATCTATATGCCAATAGCCCTCCACCATCGTTTCCACTTTATTAACGTTTTGGCCTCCTTTGCCCCCGCTTCGGGCCGTTTTAAACTTGATCTCGTGGGTTATATCTGCCATCTTACCAAAATTAAGCAGAAAAAGTACGAATTTGCAGCCATTAGCGTTTTTAAAGGGTCTTATTTTTCGATAATAACTATTTTTTATACATTTTTGCATGAAACCAACCGGAAACAGATGACGAAAGGGATTTATCATTCATTGGCAGAGCGCAAGCAGCAGCATAAAAAATCATTTGCCGTATTGGTTGATCCCGATAAGGTGAACGACAGCAATATGGAGCAGTTGATAGAGCTGGCTGTTGCCGCCAAAGTGGATTATTTTTTGGTTGGTGGCAGTCTGGTTATTTCCAATTACCTGGATGAATGTGTGCAGCTGATAAAGCGCAACTGCAAAATTCCTGTCATTCTTTTTCCCGGCAGCCCCAACCAGGTGAGCAGGTATGCCGATGCGTTATTATACCTTTCGCTTATCAGTGGCCGTAATGCCGATATGCTGATCGGGCAGCATGTAATATCAGCACCACTGGTAAAACAAAGCGGGCTCGAAATTTTGTCTACCGGTTATATGGTAGTAGATGGTGGTGCACCCACCACGGTTTCTTATATCTCCAATGCATCTCCCTTACCGGCCGATAAAAATGAAATTGCCATGTGTACGGCCATGGCCGGCGAAATGCTGGGCATGAAACTGATTTATATGGATGCCGGCAGCGGTGCCAAGCGTGCCATCAGCGAAGACATGATCGCTAAAGTGGCTTCTGTTATTCAGGTACCATTAATTGTTGGCGGAGGTATTACAGAACCCGAAAAAGCCTATCTCAACTGCAAGGCCGGTGCCGATATCATTGTGGTGGGCAATGCCATTGAAAAGGATCCCCTTCTTATAAAAGAGATGTCTGCTGCAGTGCATAGTGTGGCAGTTCAGGTGTAAAAGCCTTAAGGCCGGTAATGCATACAGGCCAGATGTTGGCAGCAGTTGATATCTTCATTCTTCCAAAACCAAAAAAGATCCTGCCTGTGACCGGGGGTTTGCCCGACCTCCGGAGTGGTTAATGTTTTTATATTAAGCGAATTCCATATTGGCTCAAGTGTTCCCGTTTTTTATGTTTGTCTTTTACCGAAATGATAATGGGATCACTTGTGACTTTTGATTCAGCCGGATTGTATCCGGTATTTGAAATGTTTTCGATGAAATATATGAATTGAATGTTGGGTTGTTAATAAAAAGCACCGTCACGATATTGATTGCTTTTTATAACTCCCCGATACAATCGGGGCAGATTTGAAAAGGCATCAAGTGATCCCGTCATCTTTACGTTTTTAATTTAAATATCTGGTATGGGAACACTTGCGCCAGTGGAATCACTTGTGACTTTTGATTCAGCCGGATTGTATCCGGTATTTAAAATGTTTTCGATGAAATATACGAATTGAATGTTGGGTTGTTAATAAAAAGCGCCGTCACGATATTGATTGCTTTTTATAACTCCCCGATACAATCGGGGCAGATTTGAAAAGGCATCAAGTGATCCCGTCATCTTTACGTTTTTAATTTAAATATCTGGTATGGGAACACTTGCGCCAGTGGAGGGTATCATTATTTTCACTATAACAATCGGGGAGGTATTTTTTTTATTAATGCTTGTAATTCTTATAGACATGTTGCTACTAATCAGGTGTTAACCGTCCGGACAATTAAATAACGTTTAATAAAATTTTAAATATGAATACCTTTCATTTAACAAAAGTCAATATTGCAAAACTTTATTTTGCACAAACTGGAGCTGCTTTTTTATTATTTATTTTTGGTCTACTATACGCACCTGCATCCAAGGCTCAGGAAACCGGTAAAAAAACAAATTTTTATGCCATAACCGGCAATGGGTTAAAAGATACCTCCTGGTTGTTTGGAACCTATCATTTGGTAAAAAGCAGTTACCTGAATGAGGTGCCCGAAGTGGTTCGGGCCTTTAATAAAGCAAAAGCTGTTGCTGTAGAACTGGTGCTTGACTCATCAAAAACCGTTGCCGGCGCAGCTATGGGACTGCTCAAAAACCAAACACTTTCGGAATTGCTGGATCAGCCTTTTAAAGACAGCCTGGACAAAGAACTGAGAGCCACTTTGGGTGTTGGGATTGAGCAGATAAACCAATTAAAACCTGTAAATGTTGCCCTTACGCTTTCCATGATTTACGTGATAACAGATTTAAATTCGCCATTAAAAAAATATGCAGGTTCCATGCTCGATGGTTATTTAGCAGAAAAAGGCAAGCTGGCAGGTAAAACGGTAACAGAATTTGAAACGATTGAAGAGCAGATGAATTTATTATTTAACAGTGCCGGCAATGAAGAGCAGGTTAATCAGCTTAAACTATTTTTGCGTAACAAAGCCGATATGATCAACCAGGGGAATGAATTGATTGACAACTGGTTTAAGCATGACCTGGACATGATGTATGCGGTTTCTGAAAAGGGCCTGGCCGTATTTGGCAATGAGACAGATTTTTTAAAGAACCGTAATGATAAGTGGATGAAAAAGTTGCCCGGTTTGCTTAAGAAGGAATCGCAGTTTATTGCAGTGGGCGCTTTGCACCTGGCAGGTTCATCCGGACTGATAAAACAATTGCAGGATCTTGGATATACCCTTACTCCTATAAATCTTTAAAACTTGAGCGAAGCGGAATTTTTAGAGCAGGTACGGCAAAATCAGGGTATTATTTATAAACTGGTAGGCTTGTATGCCAATGATACAGAGGAAAAAAAAGACCTGTACCAGGAAATATTGTTACAGGCATGGAAGGGGTGGCCTGCTTTCCGGCAGGAAGCCAAGTTCAGCACCTGGCTTTACCGTATCTGTTTGAATACCATCTTAACACAAAAGCGCAAGCCCCACCGGCTTGATTACAAAGATTCGCTGGAAAATATCTCTCCTGCTGTACACAACAGTGCTGTACAAAACGAAGATGTGATAAGGTTAAGGCTGGCCATAAGGCAATTGCCTGAAACAGACCGGGCAATTATTTCCATGAATATAGACGGATATGAAAATGCAGAAGTGGCCGAAATGCTGGGTATTTCCAATAACCATGTGGCAGTGAAACTGCACCGGATCAAACAACAATTGGGTAATCTTTTAACAGCATAAAAATGAGTATCAATAAAACATGGGATAACATAAATGAGCCGCAGGATGATGACCTTACATCATTGCTGAAAACATCCAGGCTCTCAAAAATATCCTCTCATAACCCGTTGGAAAAAATAAAAAAGAATTTACTCATCAATATCATCTGGGGCATTTTGATATGCCTGCTGTATATAGCAGCCTTGTTTTATTTTCCCATCTGGCAGGTACAGCTTTGTATATTTTTGGTTTTACTTTTTTCACTATGGGCTTTATACACGGCTTATTTGCAATACAAAAATATCAATACTGCCATTTCGCCTGTTAACCCGGTGTTAGATGAAATGAAAAGGCATTATCAGTCCATTACCAGCTGGATGAATACGCAGCAGCGGGTGGCATTGTTCATTTACCCGGTGAGTGCGTTGGGGGGTTTTATGCTGGGTGGTGTTTCAGGATCCGGAAAGCCGGTTACTGTTTTTATGAGCAAACCGCATATATGGGTCGTATTAATCATAGCACTGGCAGTACTGGTGCCTGCCTGTTGGTATTTAACCAAATGGATGTTCAGATACAGTTTTGGCAGGCACATGAATGCATTAAAGGAAAATATAGTTGCATTGGAAACCGAAAAATAATTTACAGCTTTTGTAATTCTGCGGTAACAGCTGCTACTAATAAATAAAAACAATTTATGAAAACAGGCACAAACACAAAACCGGCCACAGGGAACTTTAATAAATATGCTTATGCAACTTTTCTTTTGGCAGGCATTTATTTTTTAATTCAAAAAGATATTTCGCAGGCGATCATTTTTTGGGGATTGGCCCCGGTATTTGATCCTTTTGATGTACAGCTCCCTTTTAAAAACCGCCCTGTATACCAACAACTGTGGTTATGGGTGCATGTATCCATCACACTTGCTTTGGTTGTTTTGGAGATAATCAGAATATTAAATTGATTCCTGTATCATGCTGCAGTTGTTAATAGAACAGCCGGAAATTTTGTAACCAACGGCAATACATCCGGTAAACCCATACTGGCGCAAGTGTTCCCGTTTTTTATGTTTGTCTTTTACCGAAATGATAATGGGATCACTTGTGACTTTTGATTCAGCCGGATTGTATCCGGTATTTGAAACGTTATCGATGAAATATAAGAATTGAATGTTGGGATATTAATAAAAAGCACCGTCACGATATTGATTGCTTTTCATAACCCCCCGATACAATCGGGGCAGATTTGAAAAGGCATCAAGTGATCCCGTCATCTTTACGTTTTTAATTTAAATATCTGGTAAGGGAACACTTGCGCCGGTGGGATTATTTGCGCAACAAAGTAAGTAAACAGCAATTACCAGGGAATGTTAAGACCCTTAACCTCATCCCGAAAAAATGCTTCTAGTTTTTCAACAAGTTGTTTTGAAACAGGTTTAGAGATACTCATTATATTATCCTCCAATTGTTGCAGGCTTGCATGGCCTGGTATGACTGTGGAAACCGCATCGTAAGCCAGGCAAAAGGAGATAGCCATTTGCGCAAGATTGGCTTCACGGCCAATGATGTCTTTAACCTTGTCAATTAAAACAGCCCTTGTTTTTATATCAGTTTCAGACCAACGTTTCCTGATATCATAAAAAACGCTGTTCTCATTATACTTTCCTGTAAGCCATCCGGAGTCAAGCGGGATCTTTACTATGATGCCTACATTTTTTTCTTTGGCAAGTCCAAAGGCCCTTGCAGCATCCTGGTGTAAAATATTGAAAAATACTTCAATCACTTGGCTGTTGGTAGTTTGCAGTAATGTTTCTATTTCTTTGTAAGTATCCAGTGAAGCTCCGTAGCCTCTTATTTTTCCTTCATCTTTTAATTTTTCCAGTATTTCATAATGGTCATTCTTATTTCCATCTAAATATTCGAATGGTGGATTGTGAATAAGAAGAGAATCCACATATTCCATTTGCAATCTTTTTAAGCTGCCTTCAAGGGATTTTCGAATGCCATTTGAATCGTAATGGGTACCACCCGTATCCATGTGGCCAAATTTTGTATTTACCACCAGGCTTTCTCTGTTGAAGGGTTTTAATGCTTTGCCTAATCTTAGTTCACTGGTTCCCAATCCATAATTGGGTGCTGTATCAAAGAAGTTTACACCCATTTCCAGGGAGGTTTCAACGAGTGCTATGGCCTGGTTTTTAGTCATCTCCTTCCAGCCGGAATTAATGCCTAATTGCCAGGCTCCCAGGCCAATTTCTGAAATTGCCGGGGATTCGTTGATCAGTTTATTGTATTTCATATCAGGATGATGGGTTGTTTAATAGTTTATAGCTTCGTCCGGTTTTCTGTAACACCAGCTACACAGATCTTCACATGCTGTAGATAAAGTTGTTGAAATTATCTTTTAAATACCGGTCAGTTTTTTTTTGAAAGTAAACGATGATCATTTTTAATCTGGAATATGGAAACAAAAGATACCTTACCGATTCCTCACATTGCTTTTGCGTTGTGCAGCCTTTTATTTTCGCCTTTCTTCAGGCGGTTTCAGATTTTACAAGCAAACTGCCTTCGGCCTCTAAAACATCTATATACTGTCTTTCCAGGTGCTCTAGCTGCTCCATGTGCCTCCTGGTTTTTATAAATTTCATAATGAACATGGCAATAATGATCATCCCGGCAAAAACAAAATAAAGGATCTGCCATTCAAAATTTGAGCGAAGATATCCTAACAATGCCGCCCCCGAAGCCAATCCTGCATTGAAAACGGTCATACATAAAGTAAACTGTATTGCCGAAATTCTTTTCCAGCATAAATGCATGGCCAAAGCCAGCACCCCGATATTTATTAAGGTAAGCAGTGTACAGAACAGCGCAATGAATCCGGTCACAAAATGGCTGTTTTTCCAGAAAGGAGTTAATATGGCCATGGTTACTGAAAGCAAGGTGATGAGAAAAAGACTACCCTGAATTAAACGTACAATACCAAATCGCTGGATCACCAATGCTCCGATCAACATACCGGCGATGCCACCCGCCAAATTGGAAGTTGAATAGATTTTTGAATAGAAGACATTGTTCCAGCCGAGTTCCTGAATGGTAAAAATGGGCAGCAAGGTTCTTACATAGTGTAATGCTGCCATGGTAATAAATACAGCTACCAGCAGTAACAAAGTATTTCTAAGAAAAATAACCTGCCTGAAAGATTTGAACAGTTTTCCCCAGCTATCAATAGCCAGCAAAGCAGCATCAGGTGATGTTTGGCCCTTAGACCAAGGTAGTAGTTTTTCGCCTTTTCGCTCTCTCAGGAGCAGCGGAACAAATATGATAAGCATCACCGGAACCGACATGATCAAAACTGCATTTGAAAAGCCATACTGATTAATAAGCCAGCTGCCTGCAAACAGGGAGATTGATGTTCCGATGGTTTTTGAACCCCACATAAAGCTATTGGCCTTTCCTTGTTGCTCAATGGGTACAATATCAATAACCAGGCTATCAGTGGCAATGTCCTGAAATATGATAAATATGTGCACACACAGCACAACAGAGGTGATCAGTACGATGTTGTTCAAAGGATCTGGTACAAACGAAAGTGCAATGATGCCGCACAGGATTCCAAACTGGCCAAACAAAAGCCAGGGCCTTCTGCGGCCCATAGGCAGATAGGTATATCTTTCCATTAAGGGTGCCAGCAAAATCTTTAAACTGAATGGAATGATAACGACAGCACTGTAGGCAGCAATTTCACCTGTACTTTTGCCATTCATTGCCAACCATGCCGGAATGGCAAAGATGGTTATTCCTTCAGGAATTCCTTGTGAGAAATACAAAACGATAAAGGTAAAATACCTCCAAAATGTATTGTCTGAAAGGGATGACAGGTTCTTGTTGTTAGTATCTGTAACCGGCATAATTATTTTTGATGCTTTTCATTATGTTACACAGGTTTTAAAACCGTATTTTATTTTTCAATCTTTTTTGATCTGCTGTTTTTGAACCAAGCAGAAATAAAACCTCCCAGGCATGCTGCGATCATAGTAATAAGTATTACAGGCAGATCTTTTTTTAAGAACATGTCCGGTTGCCCGGCAAAGAGCACACTTAATCCTGTAAGCACAATCACCGGCCCAACGATCCATATTCCCCAACGCCAGGATTCTTTTGGCCAAAGAAAGCCGAATAAACATCCGGCAAAAAAAAAGATCAGGCCCGGAATGACCAGCACATTTTGGGTATCAGGAATAAAGCGAACTGCAATTCCTGAAATTACTGCAAGGACGTAAGGAAATTTTGATTGCATGATAACTCATTTATTTTCAGAATTGATTCAAATTAATGAAAACAATTTCAATAACTAAAAATACGAACAGTCAAATAGTTTTGGCCAGGTATTACTGCAAGCGAACATCGCTTTCACGGCTATTGCATAACAACGATTGCACTTCCGGCATAATGCCTTCAGCTTTCCGTGTGTTCGCCTGCAACCGCTGTTCATTGAATCTGTATGCCGGCAGTAATGTGTGGTTGAAATTAAGCAGAAAAAACTGAAAGTTGTTCATTCACCCGGGTGATGATTGCGGCATAAAACCTGATATTACAGGTATATCCAAAACAACTTTGAAATAATTCACAAGTGGCTACACTAATATCAATCAACAGATTCAGTGTATTGAGTCATTATCCTTAACCTTAACCAGTGGTACCTTGAGTGCAGGAATTAATAATGATAACAATAAAAAATACGGAAATGGGAAATCTACTTTATATAATTGCCGTGATACTGATCATAGGTTGGGCAATTGATTTTTTTGCATTTAATGTAGGTGCAATCATTCACATACTGCTTTTTTTTGCAGTAATAGCTGTAATACTCAGGGTTATTCAGGGCCGGAAAATTGTTTAGAAGAAGATCTGTAATAACAAGCTTTTCTAATTAGGTATATGAAGCAGCCTGTAGCAAATAGATCGCAATTCATTTGCAGGGTTTTCCCTGTTCCGGATGTACAGGCAAGGGCCGTGTGGTATTTTTCCAACAACTACCGGGTTGGTAGGCCTTTGTTTGCCAGGCCACCCCGATAATTGTAAGATTGTTTTGTTGGTTACTCCACAAACGGCCGGGGTGCTAAAGTTAATATTTAAGATAACCATTCGCTGCTCATCCCCATGGCGCCCATGATCACAGCGGGCACTTCCTGAACATAGAATAAAACAGCTGTGTAACCGGCTTTATACCAACCCTTTTTTTAAGCACATTTTATTGGCTTGAAAAAGCAATTAAAATACAAGTAGTTAAACTAATTAACAGGGCGCAAAAAGCCAAAATGCGAAACCGTAATTTCTTTTTAAACAAAATGATTATGGCAAGTACAGGAATAATGATCAGGCAGGTAAGCATCGGAAGCCATAATATTTCAAAAACTGCTCCTTTAAGTGCTGAATTGTAAACGTTGGTATGTAATGCCGTGAACCAATACAGCAAGCTTATTAAACTCAGTGCAAGCAGCAGCATCCCGGCTGTTTTGGTATAAAGAAAATTTTTCTGTGAGGTCATGTTTTAATAATGAGCGTTATACTATTTCGTGCAACAGGGCGGTAGGTGGTAAAGCTGTTCCTGCCAACTGCCTGTAGCTCCCTGATGGCAAACCAATTTTTTTATAAAGTTAATTATTATGCAGCAGAGCCGGGCCGCATCAGCGCAGTTACATGTATACAAAACCCATTATTGGCGGATGATTTATTTTACCGATCATTTGTGTATTTCCCCAATGAGCATTGTCCTTTGATAACCAAGCTGCATAACAACCATTGGCAGTATCATCTATTTGTGTAAGATTTTATACTTATTCATATGTGCTAAGTTATACTTTAACGCCAAAGAGGTAGCCTACTAATGCCGACAGGCCCATTGCGATGGTGCCCCAGATGGTAATTCTAAAAATTGCTTTTGAAATACTTGAGCCCCCTGTTTTTGCAGCCATTGTGCCTAAAATAATTAAAAAAAACAGGGTGGAACCATAAAGCCAATATTCCATTCCGTTCACAGGTGCAAATAGTATTGTCAAAAATGGAAAAATTCCGCCAACTGTAAATGCTGCACCTGATGCTATCGCTGCCTGTATTGGGTTTGCCTTACTGATCTCATTGATCCCTAACTCATCTCTGATGTGCGTTCCCAAAGCATCTTTTTCGGTGAGTTCAATGGCTACCTGCATAGCCGTTTCCTTACGTAGCCCCCTTTTTTCATAGATCTGAGCCAATATTGTTAATTCTTCATCCGGCATTTCTTTTAACTCTTGCTTCTCTCTTTCAATGTCCGATTTTTCTGTGTCTGTTTGAGAACTTACAGAAACGTATTCTCCGGCAGCCATTGATAATGCACCTGCAACAAGTCCTGCAACAGTTGCTAAAACTATGGGTGCTCTTGTTGAACTGGCTGCAGCTACACCTATTGCAAGACTTGAAATAGAAATGATTCCATCATTTGCTCCTAACACAGCTGCCCTTAACCAGTTACTCCGGTGTATATAATGACTGTCTAAATAATTGTCAATGGTTATTGTTTTCTTATTCATGTGAAGTGTATTTAAAATCAGGTACAACGGGCAGGGCTTTATGCTGGCAAGGAAACTGATGATGAAGTTAACAATAAAAAGTCGAACCTGCCTGCCATGCCTTAGTCAGGTAAACCGGCAGCAGGTAGACCCGATAGCTATCGGGTTCGGTGAAGGCTGTTATTAGCTGATAGTACAATCCCGATAGCTAGCGCGACCGATTGTAATTCCATATGCATGCCTGGCGTTTTTGTCAGCTGTATTTTTTTCTTTTTAGTTTTTTTGCCAGCTTAATGGAATGGTTCAATGAGTTCATGTTGTTCCATTCACTGTGTGAAATGATAATATGCTTTGGGTTTGGGCATTTTTCCTGTACTTTTTTTAAAGTAGCATAATACGCGGTTACATTGGCATCCCCTAAATAACCCAGGTTTTCAGCGTCTGCTCCTTTTATTAAGCAACCACCATACAGAATGCTTTCTTTGTCAAACCAAATAACAATATTGTCTGCTGTATGCCCCTGCCCCGGATAATACGTTTCAAAAGAATATTGTCCGGCGTTGAAGACCGTATCTCTTTCAATCAGGTATTCAGCTCTTTTCTTGTTATTCTTTTTACTCAGTTCATCTGTTAAGAAAGTGGTGTAAGTTTTAATTCCCTGATTCCTGTAAAATTCAAGTCCTTCGGTTCTGTCACTATGCCAATGTGTTGCTATGCACATGGTCACACTTTTATTGTGTCTCAATTGTATACTGTCCAGCAATGGTTTAAACTGTGTGGTATCCCAGGGTGTGTCAAACATAACTACACCATTTTTTGTGATAAGATACATTCCATTTGCAGGTATCTGACTTCCTTCGTAGGTGTTGTAAGTAGTATAAATATAAAAGTCGCCTGTTAAATGTGAGATTTTAAGTTTCGCTTCTTTTGTCTGTCCAAAAATATTGGCCGAAAAAGAAATAAACGTTATTGTCAATAAAATTATCTGCATGCTGTTTTTTTGAATTTTTAATTTGAATGGTTTGGTTGTAAAATTTACTTAAACGGGCTTGGCGAAGTGGTTGGAATAGTTGCTGTTTCCGCCCGGCAACCGAAGCCTCCCGATAGCTATCGGGACCGATTCTTATTCCCCCGATGAATCGGGGCAGGCTGTCCGCCAGCTTGCGGCAAACCTTTTGTTGTAGCGAGTTTTTCTCTGTATTGTTTCTCTAAAGCACCTGCAAAAGCAGCTTTGTCATTCCGTAATAATTTCATTGATTCTCCATTTACAATGGTTGGATGCATGTTCCTAAGGTAACTATCGCTCCAGGTTGCCAGTTCCACAAGTACAGGTGTTAAAGCCAATCCCTTTTCGGTTAAAAGATAAAGGTTGGTCTTTTTATTATCCGGCCGTTGTGTTTTAATGATGATGCCCGCTTCCTCCAGGAGTTTTAGTTTGGAGGCAAGAATATTGGTAGCAATGGCTTCCTCACTTTCCGAAAAGTCTTTAAAGGTTTCTTTGCCTTCTATCAGCATCTGCTTTACAATAACCAGCATCCACTTGTCGCCAACAACATCCAGGGCTGACGTAAACGGGCAATTACATCTGAAATCGGGTGGCATATGTTAACTCAATATTAAATATTACTTGCAAAATGAAATTTATTTTAAACTATTACTTGCAATATGAAAGTTATTATATAATATTGCTTGCTAAACAAAAGTAATAATTAATTATCAAATGGCAAAATCATTGAAAAAAGCAATCAGCGTATTCGTGTTTTCAGGCATTCTCGCTTCCTGTAGCATAGCGCAAACAAAATCAACAAGCGAGGCTAATCCAAAAAAAAACAATAAAATGAACAACAAAGAAATCGTAGGTACTTTCTTAGGTGCTGTTGCTAAACAAGACGCTGAAACCATGCGCAAATTTGCAAATGCAGATTACATTCAGCACAATCCTTTTGTGCCAACTGGTTTGGAACCTTTTATTGGGTTATTACCCATTTTAAAAGAACACGGAACCTATGCCCAAAACATGCGTCTTTTTCAAGATGGCAACTATGTGTTTATGCAAAACATTTGGCATAACGCCAAACCGTTTGGGGCAGATGAAATGGTGGCATTTGACATTATCAGAGTTGATGAAAACGGAAAAGTAGCTGAACATTGGGACGCCATGACAGTTTTAGTAAAAGAAACTGCCAGCGGAAGAACACAAACAGATGGACCAACAACTGTTGAAGATGTAGACAAAACCGAAGCGAACAAGACATTGGCAGTTTCCCTTATTGAAGATGTTTTGATGGGTAAAAACCCAAGTAAAATTGCAGAGTACATCAGTGCCACAGAATACAACCAACACAACCCTCAAATAAAAGATGGATTGACAGGCATTATTGAAGCCGTACAGTACTTGACTTCACAAAACAATATGTTCAAATACACCAAAATCCACAAAGTATTTGGCGAAGGAAACTTTGTTCTTACCGTAAGCGAAGGTGAATGGAATGGTGGTAAAAGATACGCATTTTACGACCTGTTCAGATTGAAAGGCGGTAAAATCGTAGAGCATTGGGATGTGATTCAGCCAATCCCGACAGAAGGATTAGCCAATCAAAACGGAATGTTATCCGGATTCTGATGGTAAGTAGTAACAACTAAAATAATAATCATGACAGAAAATTCAATTTCAACACTTGCTATGGTACTATGAGCCATACCCGGCATTCTTCACTCCATTGAAGTAATTTATCCCATGTTGGCTCGCTTAATTGTGAACTATGTACTTCCATTGTTTGAACCCGGCTTGCCTAAGGCTAAAAATCAAATGACTGCACATGAGCAAACAGCGATGTTGGATACAGCTATTGAATCTGTGCCGGAGGAAAAGAAAACAGCAGCGAAAGATTATATATTTCTGCTGCTGTTTGAACAACGCCAAAACTCCCTGGCTTTTCTATCGGTTATAGCCGGTATCATTTATGGCTTGCAGTTGCCCCTGGAACAGCGGGCTGTTCTGCATTTTTTATTACTGGTGATGTCTGCTTTTTTTACGCTGGTTAATGCCAATCATGCGGGTTTTCCTTTTTTGGGTTACCACCCCAAAGTATCCCGAAATGGCCGGAATGTAGGTATCGTGTTTGTTCCTTTCTGGCTTGCCTCAACTGTACTTAATTATCTGGCATTTACCTATGCTTCAAATTAACCGCACATTTCTTAACAATTATAAAGCAAAATAAAAATGAAAAATATAATTATTACTGGAAGCAGCAGCGGATTTGGCTTAAAAGCTGCTAAAGATTTTGCCGACAAAGGTTATCAGGTTTTTGCCACAATGCGTAATCCTGAAGGAAAAAATGCAAGTGTAAAAGCAGATTTAGAAAACCATTCTGCCAACATCAAAGTGGTAGATATGGATGTAACCAATGATGCTTCTGTAAAAGAAGCAATAGCGAATATTCTTTCACTGGCAAGAACGATTGACATCTTAATCAACAATGCAGGCATTATGTATGTGGGCATTACCGAAGCGTATAGCGTAGCACAAGCCCATGAGCAAATGGAAACTAATTATTATGGTGCAATCAGAGCAATGCAGGCTGTTTTACCTTCTATGCGTAAAGCAGGTTCAGGTCTGATTATTAATTGCTCTTCATTGGCTGGTAGGATATCAACACCATTTTTAGGTACCTATAACGCCACCAAACACGCATTAGAAGGATACTCACAAGCACTGCGTTATGAAGTAGCGCCTTTTGGAGTTGACATCGTTTTAGTAGAACCAGGCCCATTTGGAACTGGACTTTTGGCATCTGGTCAGGCGCCTGTACTCAAAGAAGTTTTAGAAAGCTATGGCGAATTGGCCGGTGTGCCTATTGCAATGGGTGAAAGTTTTGCTCAAATGCTGCAAAGTGAAGGTGCACCCGACCCGCAATGGGTAGTAGATGCTTATTTAAAACTGGCAGAAATGCCTTTTGGTAGTCGTCCGACAAGAACAGTAGTCGGTATCACCTGGGGTGTTGATGAAATCAATGGTTTAACACAACCTATTCAAGATAGGGTATTGAAAGAAATGCAACTCGAATCTGTTTTGGGTGGCGTTTCTCAATAAGTATTTAATTTTAGGTTCATTCTATAAAATCGCAAGGGTTTCGGCTCTTGTGATTTTTTTTTCAAGTGGTTGTGTGCAGGGGTCTTAAAATTGCCTACAACGATTTGGGTATCGGCGATGGCAGGGCAGTTAAAGCGATCCTTTCGGATAATGTACAAAACTTTATCGAAGCACAAAAGCTGAAGTTTGCACTTCAGCCCTGCTTTTACCAAAACCCATTAAGTGACAGAACATTTATCCACAGCAATTTATACCGTTTGTTGTGTTGCAACAATTTCCTTCGTCTGATTTATCGGCATAGACAGAAATGCTGTAAATACCTGAACCCGATTTTCTAAATTCATCTAATTGTGAATTTGTTAAATAATTTAAAAGTATTTCGTCTGATAATGAGTCTATAATTCTTTCTTTTTTGACTTGAATATTTTTAAAACCAACCGATTTGATAATTTCCAGATACGTTTCTCTGTGACTTGCACCAGCTACACATCCTGAAAATAATTCTGCGGATTCTAAAATTTCGTTTGGAAGTGTTCCTTTATAAACAATGTCGGAAATGCTAAAATGTCCACCATTTTTTAAAACTCTATGAACTTCTTGAAATGCTTTTTCTTTGTCGGGCACTAGGTTCATAACGCAATTTGAAATAACTACATCTACTGATTCATTTTCAATTACAGCCATATTTTCTATTTCGCCCAAATGAAATTCAACATTATTATAGCCTAATTTGTTTTTATTTTTATAGGCTTTTTCTATCATTTCTGGTGTCATATCTATACCAATTACTCTGCCGCTTTCTCCCACAATATTTCTCGCAATAAATACATCATTACCTGCACCCGAACCCAAATCTAAAACAGTATTACCTTCGCTTATGTTTGCAATTTCAGTTGGGAGTCCACAACCTAAAGAATAATCTGCCTCTCGCACATAGCCTTCTATGTGAGCATAATCTTCGGACATTGGTTTGATAAAATTGTTTGTTCCACAACAGTCGGTGCTGTTGCAACATCCTGTTTCAATTTTTCCTTTCACAATGTCTCCGTAAGATTTTTTAATTTCTGTTTTAATTGCTACTGTGTCCATTTTACTATTTTTTAAATTTATGGCAACATCGCCATTTGATAGTAACACGTTGAAGAAATGAAAAGGACGCAAAAAAGAAGTGAGCTGAATGGCTCACTTCTAAAAGAACTTCTACTTGCAAGTTGAAGTTGCTGTTGGACAACATTTTGTTTTGTCACAACATTCTGTTTTTGCTTTCGCCTTTTGCTTTGATTTTTTGTTTCCGTTACCTGCATAAACAGCAGCAGAAGTTGCCAACGCAACGAGAGCAATTATTGCACCCTTTTTCATTTTATGAATATTAATTGTTACAGACAAAATTATCTGCAATAGTAAGACGATAGCTTTTTGAAAAAGACGCAACTATGTACAGTCGCAATTTTCTGCATCTACAATATTTCCATAAATATCTGTTTTGTAGGCACAACATTGCAATAAAAGGCTTTTCAGTTTTTCTTTTCCACGTTGCACTCTTGATTTTGCACCTGAATACGAAATGTTTAGTTTTTCGGCTAATTCTTTTTGTGAAATATCCTGAAATTCTGTAATTAATAAGGCATCTCGGTAGTTGCCGGGCAACTTATTGATAAATGGTTTTATACAGCATTCTGCAATAGTTGTGTTCAAAGATTGGGTTTCTTCTTCTGTTATTTTTTCTTCAATTTTGGTGTTGTCAATTATGGGTTTTCTGTTACGGAAATAGTCATTAATAGCGTTTCTCACAATTCCGTACAGATAATGCCGCAAGTTTTCTGCTTGATTTACTTTATCAATATTGTAAATGATTTTAATAAAAACTTCTTGCAAAATGTCATCCGTGTCAGTTGAATTTCGTGTTTTGTTGAATATAAATGCTTTCAATTCTTTGTGAAAGTCAGTCCATATTGTCGTTACTTCGCTTGTCATATTTTATTTAAATTATATTGTCCAAATGTACGACGTGGAAAAGTTGAATAGGACGCAAAGGTCTGTTAGCAATAAATTGACCATTGCTCCAACGTCGAGCCAGCCTTGCAGCAAACCCGTTGGGCGTAATTGTTTAATCGTTGAGCCTGTTTTCTATATCCATTCGCTCATGTAAAATTCTGATTATCTCAATCATACCAGGTAACACTCTATAAAAAATGAGATGAGACTTGACTTTCGGGGCCCGATAGCCTTTGCGAACATGTTCCATTGGTTTTCCAGCATTGTTATTCTTGCAGTTGTAATTGATTTCATCAAATATTAGATGGTAATATCGATCTGCTTGCTCTATAGACCATTTCTCAACAATATAAAGCCAGATTTCTTCTAAGTCAGAAACAGCCTTTTTATTAATGCTAAATGGAAGTGCTTTCATGAAAATTTACTGTGCAGCTTCTTTAAATTTGCTTTTGGATCAAAATTCTTTACCATTCCACTCTTTTCGCCTTGAGAAAGAGCTTTGTTAAGATCTTTCATTTTAAATTCTTCTGTCTCTAAAAGCCTTAATGCAGTTCGAATTACTTCGCTTGCCGAGTTATATTTACCCGATGATATCTTTGTAGAAATAAATTCTTCAAAATGCTCACCTAATAAAATGGATGTATTACGTGCCATAGTGTTATTTTTATAAAAGTACCAATAATTGGTATTTTTTTCAAAAAAGCACTTTCAATAATTAGGGGGTCAAATGCAATTACGCCCTGCATATTTTAATACAACAGTCATATATAACAGTTATTCAATTAGCGCTGTCAGTATCAGGTATCTCATTTCATGTGCGCTGAATATGAAGCTGCAATAGGCGCTGCCGAAAATTGTTTTTTTTAGTTCAGTCCCATTTGCACAAACCCTGTTCCTGTATTTACCATTCATTAAATTTATATGGTGTTCAGACTGTATTAAAAAAGCCCTGATTTACAAGGCTTTGATATCATAAAAAACTTACTTACTGATTGAAATGATTTTCAGGTGCTCCGGGAGTAGGAGTTATTGACCGTTTAAAACATTACCGTAGATTTTTAGCGTAATGGGTTCCCCGTCGGTAACATTGGTAATCAGTATTATATATTTGGTAAAAGTACCAACACGCTGAGTGTCATATCTTACAAGGATTTCAGCTTTTTCGTCCGGCATGATAGCTTCTTTAGGATAAGTTGGAACAGTACAGCCGCAGTTTCCTCTTGCATCTCCGATTACAAGAGGAGAGGTTCCTGTGTTGGTGAATTTGAATACACGTACAGGGTCACTACCTTTTTTAATGATTCCGTAGTTGATTTCTTAGCTTTCAAATTTAATTTCCTGAGCGAAACTGAAGTTTACTGCAAATAGCAGCACTGCGAAGATGGAGAGTAAGGTTTTCATTTTTAATATTATTTAAAAGTGAACCTTAGTTAACTATTATTTTGTGATTGATCGGTTTTTTTTAACATCGCTAAATATTTAAAGATCCGCCTCTGGATATAAGTTGTGAACTATGGATAGATGTGTTTATTGAACCAGGAATGATATCGCTTAAAAGCTACTAACGCCAGCGCCTTTGTGCAGGAGTGGAATTATCCTGAATGCATTCGGGAAGACCGCCCGGAACCACTGCCGATAAAAAATCTGATCTTGAAGTTATGAACCAAAGTTCAAAGTTGTCTGTACAGCCGCACTATTGGCAATACCAATGTTATGTGCTGTATTTACTCTGTCCATAAAAGGAAGTTAATAATATCACAATGACTTCTATAACCTTCCTGAATTGAACCTTGAAACATTTTAGTAACACCTTGTTCCATAAGCTTATTATTGTCTATACTTAATTTGTTTGTAATTTTTATAAGTTTTTGGTATAATTCGGCTGGAATGGATTTTACAGTCATATCAAAAAGTTGCTTATACAGTTTTTGTTCTTCACTCGTGGATTTAGGCGTCAATTGTAAGTGTATGTCGTTTAATAGGATTGCATATATGTCAGGATAGAACTTTAATAATTGAAAAGATAGTAATGAAGATAAGTAGGCTTTTGGTTGCACATATTTTTGATTTCTGTCCATTTCAGTTTGAAATATGGAAAGCTTTTTATTCAAAACTGTGTCATAAATTATTTTAAGCTGCTCTAAAGATTTTTGAAGAGTCGCCGGAATATTTAAATCTCTTCTTATTAAACGATATTTCGGCAGTAGGGAAGTTTTAAATTTTATAATGTAGTTTGTCTTAATGAGAATGTCTGTAGTCCAGGCAGTATCTGACTTGCACTTTTCATATTCCTTCATAGTCATTAATGTGCTGTCGCAGGTATTTGCGGCGATTTCTTGTCCATAGGCGTCAACAAGGAAGAAATTGAATAAGAATAGAAGCTTTAAAATTGAGGGTCTCATAATATAGCACATAACGGGCAGGTATTGGAGATGGTGGGTAATTATATATTAGTCGGCCCGGAACTGCTGTCTGGCTTTTTGATAAAGTTAAATATTAAGAACTAATCCCGATAGCTATAGGGAGGGCTTTGTTCATCAAGCCACGAACTGCAGTACAACAGTATTGCCGCTGCTGATCGTTTCAATGTCAAACCCAGCTATTGGCTATACCCATGTTGTCCGTTCGTTGCTTTTTCACATCTTCCATGTTAAACTTTTCATCACATTATTTCTTAACAATAGTCAATTTTATTATTAAACAAACTTTTGATTTTTGTATCCTTATTCAAATTATGTAAAATCTGTGCAAATTAAAAATAATCATTAAAGTCTTGTTATTATTAAATTAATCTAAAATATTTCGTATTAGTTTCAGAAAAACGTAAACAAAAATTTTCAGTATTATGAACAAAATGACAGCAAGGCTAGCCGGTATACTTTATCTGCTGGTAATAATATTTGGAGTATTTTCAGAATTTGCAGTTCGTTCAAAACTTATTGTTCCTGATGATATTTCAGTAACAGTAAAAAATATACTTCAGAACAGCCTGCTATTTCGCTTAGGAATTGTTAGCGATTTAATCATGCAAACCCTATTTCTCATATTGGGTTTTACACTTTATCGACTATTACAAAATGTTCAAAAAGAGTGGGCGGTTTTTATGTTACTGTGTGTGGGTACCTCCGTAGCAATTATGTGTGTAAATATGCTAAATAATATTTCACCATTGCTTTTGTTAAAGACAGCAGAAATAGGTGATGAATTTGCTAATAAACAAATTCATTTTTGCCTCGGTCTCCACGAACAAGGCTACCGCATTGCTCAGATATTTTTTGGATTATGGCTTTTACCTTTGGGAATGTTAGTGATTAAATCTGGTTGCTTTCCAAAAATATTAGGTTGGTTACTCATCTTTAGTTGCTGCAGTTTTCTGATAGATATTTTTGCTTTTTTTCTTTATCAGGATTACTATAAATCAATTACTGATTATATTACATTTCCTACTGTGATTGGTGAGTTCGCATTTTGTTTGTATTTGGTGATTGTAGGAATAAGGGAAAATAAATCTTAATTACTTTACACTAATTTAAAAAAGATGTTCAAAACTACCTGCTTTGCCGGGTCAGCCGGTTGATGCTAATCTTTTCCGTATTCGACTTAATGATTCCGGAGTAATACCTAAATAACTTGCTAAATCCTTTTGAGACACCCGTTGTATCAAATCTGGTCTTGTTTGAAGTATAATATTGTAACGTTCAAGTGGATTGGACTTAATAAAGCGTTCAAGTGATTCTTTCGTTTGCTTTAATGCCCTTTCCGTCAATATTCTGCACAATCCTTCAAATCTGGGATGGTTTTTAATAAATTCTTCATCATCGCTTCGATGCTGTGCAATGCCTATTAAAGAATCCTCAATAGATTCAAAAAAATAAGTTGACTGGTTAGAAGTATCTTCTTCACCTGCAGGGCTTATCATCTGATTTTCTGTATAAAAGGATATGGATTTTTCCACGCCATCTTGTATGATGAACTCCCTGATACAGCCTTCAATAATGAAAAAAGTCTTATCGAGTTTATCACCTTCTCGAACTAAGTATTCACCTTTAAAGAAAGTCTTGGTACTGATTCTTTCACTAAATAACTCAACTTCTTGTTCCGTCATCGGGAAAATATCAGCTATTCTATTAATAAGTTCATTATGCATATAGTGATACTATTTTTATTTAATGATGTCGTGCAAGGTACTCGTTTTCCAACTTTGGTTTATGTGTAAGCTTTCCTATTTGAGGACTATACAATGACGCACAACGTTCGAGGCTTTGTGCAGTTGGGGAATTGACCAACTGTCGGCCCGGAACTGAACCTGCCTGCCGGTAGGCAGGGCTAAATTTATAACTAAATCCCGATAGCTATCGGGAGAAGTTTAGAACTACTGCCCAAAAGAATTGTGTCCGCCGAAACCAAAGCCAGTATAAGCACTGACCCGTCCTGAAAAAAGTTGACTGTAATGCTGGGAATATAGCTGTCCGACCCAATTGCGCAAATGCTTTGTTAGTGGCAGGCTTGCTTTTACAATAAAGTTTAGTCTTTATTACTCATTTTGATGAATTCAAGATCGTTGTAAATAAGTTTTGTTATGCTATTATTTTTGTCTTTTATAAATTCTATTACCTGTCCACTACCGGGTATTAGTTCAACCCTTATCGATTCTTCGTGTGTAAAATGGGTACTCGATGATTGCATGTTTCCTAATACTGCATTTAATACAGCCTCCTTTACAATGATCTTCATAGTGCCGCCAAACTCATTAGTAAACTCACCTGTATAGGCAGCAAGTGGCAGTGATAATTTTGAAGGGCGTTTAGATTTGGTTTCAATATCTTTTGCCGAAGCTCCTTTATACCCTTCATACATTTTCTTTAATTCATTTTTCTTTCCTTTATATATGGAATCCATTCCTTGTTCATTCAGCCACCAGTCGTAAGCAAATGTTGCTAATACAGTTGCCAGCCTTGAGCCCATGATGCTTTCGTTAGTAGTGATGGCCACGCCAATTTTCTTATCAGGCATAAAAGAAATATGCCCACTATATCCGGGAAATCCCCCAAAATGATAAATTACTTTCTCTTTTTTATAATCACCTATTATCCATCCCAAACCATACTGGCTTGATCCGGTAAATGGCTGCATAGTCCTTTCTACAGATGCATAACCTGTCTGGCATTTTTCTATTATCTCCTGAGCAAATACCTGCCTGCCATCTATTTTTCCTTTATTCATATTCACTTCAATCCATCTGGCTAAATCGTTTGGTGAACTAAAGATGCCACCGGCAGATTGTAAGTTATTATCTTGCTTTGGTAGGTTTGTAAGCACTGCACCATTGTTCCCAATAGCCTGGTAAGGCGCTGCTACAGTCCATCCTTTCCTTACTGCTTCGGACATATAACTGGTTGTATGGTTCATTCCTGCAGGCTTGAATATTTTTGTGGCAAGTAGATCTTGCCAATTTAGATTTAAATATTTACGGAGCAATACTGTATAAATATTGTAGCCAAGATTATCGTAAATATACTTATTAAACATGGTATCCGTATATATCATCGCATCTGTAAAAACATGATCAATCTCATTGTCTTTGATATCGCCACTAAATGCCATTCTAAAACCAAGTGCACCATTAGTAAGCCCGGCTGTATGGGTTAATAAATGTTTGATAGTGATTTGCTCTGCCGGAATAGGGTTTTTGAATTTCAAAGAACCCATGTATTTATTCATCGGATCATCTAGTTTTATTTTTCCTTCTTTATCCAACAATGCAGCAGCCAATGCTGTAAAAGATTTGGTAGATGAAGCAATGTAAAAAAGTGTATTGTTATCGGCTTTAATACCTGCTTCTTTATTCGCATAACCATAAGTTTTGATAAAAACTGGTTTGCCGCCACTAAGTATCGAGATGCCAATAGCAGGAATATCAGTGTTTTTTAACACTTCCTGAATATATGCATCAAATTCGGCTGCAAATTTTTCTTTACTTGTATGATTGTTTGATTGGCTATACAGATTTGTAACGGCCATACTGAAGCAGGCAATTAGGCCAAAAAATATTTTCATGATTTTGTACTTTCAGGCAAAACTATTGTAATGATTCTTAAAAAGATTGAACAAATGAAACCTTTACTTAAATAAATTCTTAAACTCCAACGGGGTTTGCTGAAGCTGCTGTTTAAAATTCCTTTGTAAATGGCTCTGGTCGCTAAAGCCGTTTATAAAAGCGGCGTCCCTAATACTGGTTCCATTTATAATTGATGCTGCAGAATGATGTAAGCGTAGTGCCTTTAAATAAGATTTTATATTTTGTGCAAAATGTTTTTTGAAAACTCTTGCCAGGTAAACCCGGTGTACTTTATATTTTTTAGCTAATACTGTAACATTTACAGGCTCATCATAATAAGTATCAATGTATTCTTTTACGTCTGCCAGCCAATCGGGAATGTTGGTAACTGTAGAATCCGTTTTGCAAAACGAAATATACCTAAGTAAGTCAGATACGTTTTCATAAATATTTTTTTCGGTTTTGCTTTGTAAAATCTTTGAAAAGTGGGGAATGCAATTTAATCCGTTCATCCATGACCATTCTTCAAGTATATCGTTATGCATTAGCTTTTTTTTCTGAATACCTTTAAGGTATAAGCAAAGTATTGTACAATCTTCTGTAAAAATATTTTGATGAACAATTTCGGCAGGTTTAATAATAGTTACAGCACTTTTTCCTATTTCTAATTTATTATCTACTTCTTCATGTACAATTCCGTTTAACACAATACTAATAGCCGCATCATTATGGCTATGTGGCATAAAACGATGCCCCTTTTTGTAAAAGGCTTTTGAAAGGTGAAAATGGCTATTTTCTTTAATAAAGTATATCATTTATAAGGCAATTAAGTATTGTGAATGATGTCGTTGCTTGCCACTTACGGGCAGATATTGCTGCAGGTGGGATATTTTATAACGTCCAGCCCGGAACCGCTGCCCTCCCGATAGCTATCGGGATGAAAAACTAAAATTGAAGTTAACAACAAAAAGCCAAATTGAAACTCGTCTGCCCGAACCAAAGTACAGCGATGCAAAATGCCGAAGTTTAAACGTCAAGCCCTGCTTGCACAACTTGTCCCGCCAAGGCAGTAAAAACCTTTTGTTGTGTGTTCGTGCTTGTAATTTTAAAACATGTCAAACAATTAAATTGTCCTTAATAGGTTTTTGTTTTGTCTAACATAATAGCCTTAATTAGCAGCACTAAATTATTCATATCTCTAAAGTCCATTACCTCAACTGGTGAATGAGAGTAACGTCCAGGCCATGACAATGGAATTGATGGTATATCATACTTTAAAAATGCCTGTCCGTCTGTACCTCCTGCTGTCATGCCATACTGTGTTTTTATGCTATTTTTTTTCGCCAATGATTGCACATAGTTTAAATTTTCCCTGCGTACAAAATTGATACTTTCCAATACCCTGATTACAGCGCCATTGCCAAGTGGGCAATTTGCATATATTTTCGGCTCAACCGGGTCGTCTGAAGATACATACGTATCTACCGGATAAACTACACTTATGTTTCGTAAACTTTTTGCTGAAAAGGTTGAACCAGTAAGGCCTGTTTCTTCTTCTACCGACCATTCAAATGTGACTGTAAAAGGTAATTCTTCCGGCTTAATGTTTTGCAAAGCCAATAAAAGTGCCGCACATCCAACTCTGTCGTCAAATCCTCTAGCCGTTGCTTTGTTTTCACTGAGGCGAATCATTTCCTTTGGCATCGTTACAGTAGTTTCACCTGCTATAATTCCTGTTTCGATCGCCTGTTGTTTGGATGTAAATCCTGCAAAAACAATTGGAGCATGAGAATCATTTTTGCGGGAAGTTGCAGTCATGTAATTTGAACGAGGTTCAAATAAAGCTGCTATTTCTTTATTTTTCGAATGAACAATTGCTTCATGTCCCTCCCATACGGAATTGTAAAAACCACCCCTTTGTTTTAATATCAGTTTTCCATCATCACGAATAGTATCAACAACATAACCTACTTCATCCATGTGTGCTATAAAGGCAATATGCTGTTTGCCTTTGCCAAAAGTTAATATGATATTGCCTTTTGCGTCTGTTACAGGCTTAGCCCAGGAAGGCAATTGAGATAGAATAAATTCTCTTACAGGTGTTTCGGCTCCACTTACACCATATAGCGATATTAATTTCTTCGTTAAACTGCTCTCTTTTTCAAATGTTTTAAAGACTGTATTACTAACAACAATGGTTGGCTTTGTTATTGAAGCAGTAGTCCATTCTTTATCTTCTACAGACCGTAACCATATTTGAATGAGTTGCTCAATGGCATTTACGTGAACCATTTCGACAGGAGTGAATGAATTGTTTGAAGGCAATCCAATTCCATAAACTTTTGCAGTATCCCAATCCGGACTTAAGGTTGCTGAATATCGAAACGGGGAAACAGGATTTGTAGCAGTCTGATTAATTGTAGTAAGCGAAAGTTTTTTATTAACCAGAACGGCGTGGTTCTCTTTTATTTCACTTGTGAGAAAGCGATTAAACCGCATAACCTGGTCGAATGGCCCGTATTTACTTACAATGGATTCTACGCCTTTTCCGTTCATTAGCTCAAGGGTAGTGAAAGCGATCACTACTGTGCCTGTAAACTTTGTTTGTATTAATGTTTTGGCCACTGTCGCCAAGGCTATCACAGCAGATTTAGATTTAGCGGATGGAGCAGTTATATATTCCCCATTTATAATTTGGGGCTTTTTATTCATCGTAACAGGGTCTAATAATTGGATTCCTTTGTCGTTCACTTCCTTTGCCGAACTAAGCCCCATATCAATAAAAGTTTCCTGCCATTGGTATACGGGTTTATTATTTTCAGAAGTCACTCTAAGTCCTTCAAAATGTGTAGATGGTACAACTGCAACACCCAGTGCTGAACCTTTATCTGTATTAATTTTTATTTCATTGCCTTGCAGAAACTGGTGATACATATTTCCTCTATGTCCATACCCAACTGGGGTTATACGCAAATATCCATTTTCCTGAATTGAACTGATTACATAACCCGGCTCATCAAGCGGAGCAGCGAAAAGCCTTCTTGGGTATCCGGTTCCTATTGTTAAAATTAAATTGCCAAGCTTATCATTTTTGAATGTACCCTCTTTAAATAAAGATTGAACGAATCGAATTGCTTCGTCTTCTCTACCAGTTACAGCACTTGTTTTACTAAAAGCTTGTACAAGAGATAGTAACTCATTATTCTGCGATTGAGCAATTATCGTCAATGAAAAAAGAGTCAGTGAAACAGAAATGATAAATTTATACATTGCAGTAGTTTGATTAATTGAAGAAACTAAGATAGTTGTTTATACTTCTCTAAGGACACCGAACTTTTGTGTTGCTTGACGCACAACGTTCGAGGCTTGCCGCAAGGCTGGTATTTTATAACTGTCCGCCCGGCAACTCCTGCCTGCCGGCAGGCAGGGAAGCCGATTGTGCACAGCATCCTGCGGAAAAAACTAATGTTGAAGTTAACAACAAAAAGCCAAATCTGCCTGCCGGTAGGCAGGTAGAATTCGGTCAAGCCCGTTATTAGCTGCTAGTAGTATCCCGATAGCTATCGGGACTGATTCTTATTCCCCCGATGAATCGGGGCAGGCTGTCCGCCAGCCTTGCGGCAAACCTTTAGTTGTGCGTTCGTGCTTCTAGTTTGATTTGTAATCTGGTTTTGTTTCTAACTGCTGAATAGTCTTTTTTGCTGCAGCCAGTCTTATCTGTTTATTTTTTTCAACCAATTTTGCTGTTGCCCATTTTTCTACTTTATGATGCAACGGTACCAGTAAAGCTGCGATACAAACCAATGCCAGCAACATTAACACTGGATTGTGATGTGTAATGCGTTCTAAAAAGGGATGCAGCAATAAATTTAAAAATTCAAACACAATTAATAAAGCAACTACGCCAAAAAATTCTATCATTTTTGTATTGGTAATAAAACTGCGGCTGAGGAGTAAATAAAGGGTTAGTAAAATAATAATTCCGAGAGCAATTAAAGCGTATTGAATGTTTTGTCTGCGTTGCTCTGCTAATTCGGATAATTTTGCCTCATCTTCTTTTTCCTTTATCTGTTGACTAAAAGAAAGGTTCTGGATTTGGTTTCGCTGCTGCTCATTATATACACTGTCGCTGTAAGCATCTTTTACATCGGAATAATAATAAGAACTGTCTTTTTGCCCAACTGCATAATACGCTTTGCGAAGCAATGCTGCCGCATTTATCATCCCCACTTTATTTTTAGCCCGCATTGCTTTATTAAAACCATTTAAAGCATATTCTTTAGATAAAATATACTGCTTGGTATCAAACAGGTATTGCCCATAATCAGTTGTGGCGGTTACGTATGGCGAATAAATATTTTCAGCATCGCTGAAAGCAATACATTTCTTATAATAACTTTCAGCAAGGTCAATATCGCCTTTTGCTTTATATACTGTTGCAAAAATGTATAATACCCGGGCATAGCCATACGCATCCTTTTCTTTTGAAGTTACTTCGTTGGTGAGTTGTACATAGCGCAATGCGGAGTCAGTTTGCCCTAACCCTAAATATATTTCAGCGATATGCGAATATGTTCTGGCTGGGGCGCCTTCGCTGGTTAAATATGTATCTTTTATAAAGGATTCAGCTTTTTTTAAGTATCTCAATGCTTCACTGTAGTTTTTCAATTGCTTAAAAGAAACACCCACCTCTTTGTTTGCAAGCCAGATATCAAAAATGTTGTTGACTCTTTCTGCAAAGGATAAACTTTTGAACTGATATTCTAATGCCTGTTTATAATCGCTAATGCTGCTAAAATAACTTCCTGTCTGTAAATATGCTTTCGCAAGCAACGAATCCTGATGTGTGCCTGATGCTATTTTAAGCGTTTGCCCGTTAGCATATTGCAAACTGTCTGGCTCACCAGACTCACGATAGTAACCGCCAATGTCAATCCATGCTTTAAATTGCTCGCCAGGTGTTTGTGCCTGTTTCAATTCTATGTATAAACTATCCCTTCTAAAATCTGAATTTTGGGCAAATGCTGTTTGTATACTTGCAATAAGACAAAAGAGGCTAATTAGTTTTTTCATTTTAAACTATGGTGACAATTATATGTGTTCTGCAATTTAGACAATATGTAAATAAGGTGAGTTATTTGAAATTTGTATAGTGTCAAAATAGTATGACGCACAACGTTCGAGGCTTTGTACAGTTGGGGAATTGACCAACTATCTGCCCGGAACTGAACCTGCCTGCCGGTAGGCAGGGCTAAATTTATGCTCAGCATCCTGCGGATAACTAAAAGCTGAAGTTTAGAACTACTGCCCGGCAGAATTCCGTCCGCCGAAACCAAAGCCTGGATATGCACAGCCGATGATTGCTTCAACGTCGAGCCCCAATTGCACAACTTGTCCCGCCAAGCGGGAAAACCCCATGTTGTGCGTTGGTGCTTCATTTTAATTAGTTTAAATGATATTTCTCTTTTAAATAATTCCTTAATTCTTCTGCACTTTTTTTCAGGTTTTTAAGCATTAAGATTTTAGATCGCCTTGAACCATTCATTTGCAGAGTATGAAATGCTAATTCTTTCAACATTACACCATCATAGGTAATTAGAGAAGGATTATCATGTCCTAATAGAATTTCTCCATTGCCATCTTCTTGTTTTCTAAAAATATACGGGTCTAAAATTTTCGCAGCAACCTGTTTATAATTATCAAACTCATGGTTATAGTTATCTTCCAGCGTACGTATGGGCACAAACTGGTTGTAATAAGCCATTATTTTATTGGAAGAAGCTCCATTTCGTATAAGGCGGAAGCCGCCCGAATATTTTAACTGGTCGAAAGTGCGGCTATTGTTGGCAAAGGGTTGTGACCTTGGACCAAGCCTTGCACAATAATATAACTTATCCCCTTCTAGTTTTGCAATGGACGGGTTGTTGAGTAAATACATTAGTGTATCAAGTCTTGCTACATCTATTATTTCTAATTCTATCTTTTCATTAAGGCTTTTTACATCGTCATCAAGGTCGGCTGACAGTGAATTAATAAATTGGGTTTCCCTGTCTCTTTCTATTTTATGTTCTAACTGATATTCTGCCAAAAAGCCACAAAACACAGCAAGGAAAAGCATTAGAAATTCCCAGAAATAAGATTTCCAATTTTTCTTTCCTTCGTGATGAGCATGATGATGTACTTCCATATTTTCAGTTTCTTGATTTGGGTTAATAGTCTCCGTGTTATTAGTAGGGCTAATTTCATCAGGAGGATTTTCCGATTGATTTTCTGTCGGATTATTAAGATGCTCTTCGTCTGTATTGTCTGCCATTTAGTTTTGGTTGGTTAAGTTGTTAGAGTGTTCGGTCGCATGAGGCACAACGTCCAGGGCTTTGTGCAGGTGTGGAATTTGTATTCCGTCAGCCCACAACCGCTGCTGATTTGAAAAACTGATGTTTGAAATTAAAAACTAAAGCTCAAAGTTGTTTGTCCACCCCGAACTGAAGATTGGATTTGCAATTGGCTCAAATTTGTTTGTCAAGCCATCCCGATAATTATCGGGACGCAAAACCCCATGTTGGTGGCAGTTTTTATTTGTCAAAACCAAACTTTAATTGTCTATTGTATTCATCAGCATCAAAACTGCCCAATGATTGTTTGATTAATCCTTTGTCGTCAAGTTGCCAAAGTTCAAAGCCAGTGACTTTTACTTTTTTACCTGTTCCTTTGGGTCCTGTATTTGTTCCTGTTAATGTCCAATGAAATTCAATTCCTTTGGATGTTGTCGGCAAACTGTCCATTGAAACTATCATGTCTGGAAAAGCAACCATAAAACTTTCTGCAACTTTAGAAATAGCTTCTCTGCCAACAGCAGGTGTCCCATTATTAACAGTCAATGAACCATTCTCTGAAAAGAATGAAGCAACACTATCAGGTTTCTGGCTGCACCATGCTTGTGCATACCTTTTTCCAAATTCAGGTAAATTGTCTGTAGTCATATCTTTTATATTTAAAGTGTCGCTTGTCTGCTCTATTTTTTGTTTGTTGTCTTGTTGATTATTGCAAGCAAAAAGAAAACTTGACAAAACAAGAATGAAAGAAAATATTTTAGTCATGGTTTTTATTTTTTGTCTAGGGGTGTATCATTTAAAATTGCCACCAACGAGCGAGGCTTTGTGCAGTTGGGGAATTTACCAACTGTCCGCCCGGAACTGAAGCTAAATTTATAACTAATTGCTGATGTTTAGAACTGATGACGAGCAGAATTCTGTCCGCCCATAACCAATGCCTGGATATGCACTGCCAATGATTGTTTCAACGTCATGCCCCAATTGCACAACTTGTCCCGCCAAGCGGGAAAACCTTTTGTTAGCGGTTCGTGCTATTTTTTGCAGGCATTGCTTCTATAACGTGTATTTCGTTTCCATCAGGGTCTTTAATCTCAATACTTTTCGCCCCGTAAGGCATTCTATCAATAATGGGTTGCTTGTATTTGCCTGACTTATAATCGCTGCTCACTTCCATAAGCCTCTTCAGAAAGGCATCCATAGAAATTACCATAAACCCTAAGTGTACAAGACCTGCATGTCCTGGTACTGAAGGTACGACACTGGTAACTTTGGTGGTGTCGTTGACCCACTGTGATAAATGGAGTTCAATACCCTCACCAACTCTCAACCATTTTACAATGTATTCAGGGCTTGGAGGAAAGGGATACGGTATAGTGTCAGCCTGAAAGACTTTGGTGTAAAAATCTACACTACTTTCCAAATTCTTTACATCCAATAAAGTATGGTTATACCAGGCAGTACTTTTTTGGGCAATCGCAAAGGATGCGTTAAAGAAAAGGAGTAGAAGGAGGAAAGACTTTATCATTGGTTTATATTTTTCTTACAAAGTGAAGACGAAGCATGACCTACAACGTTCAGGGCTTGCCGAAGTGGGGGAAATAGAATTCCTTCCGCCCGGCTAAGTGAAGCTAAATTTATAAATAAAAGCTGATGATTTGCACATAGCTAAATTTAATAACGTCCTGCTGGATATGAAGCCAAATTGAAAAACAAAAGTTGAAACACGGCTTCCGTCCGCCCTCATTTTGGCAAACCCCATGTTGCCTGCAGGCTTTCGTCATTACTGTGATTGTAACCACTTTATTATTAGCTCAGGGTCTGCTATACTCCAAGAATGCGGATGTCTCATGTTGTTGGGTTTTCTGTATCCCTTGTCTGTTGTTGTTACTAAAACAGCATTCTTGTTACCTAATCTCTGTAACTCATTTATCATAGCAGCATGGTCTGTAATATTGTTATAAGTGTAGTCATACCCTCGTTCTTTTAACCACCATTGAATGTCGGGCTCTGAGAATATCAAAATTGGTGTTTTAATTAAATTTTTAATAGCTTTTTGTGTCGTGTCAGAATATGAATATGGTGAGTGGGTATAAAAATTTTTCAATGCTGTTGTTGGTGTCCCTTGCATTTCTTTTTGTATTCTGTCTATCATAAAGAAAACCTCTCCATTTATTTTGTCAGGGTTTGATAGCCTTACAACTCTTTTTGCTCCGTTATAATAACGTTCCCAATCAAGTGGTGGGTCAATTGCAAATACAGCTTTTGGTTTTATTGCATAATTTTTTTGAACAGCTAACTCGGCATATTTTACCGCACAAGTACCCCCAATAGAAAAGCCACCAATGTATAAGTCTTTGCCTTTTAATTCATATTTGGCAACTATAAGGTTTATAATTTCTTTTAACGATTGTTGAGAGGCTGAATCACTTCCGAAATATGAGGGACCTGTCTTTAAAAGTGGAATAATAGTTAGTATACCTCGTTGTGCAGCATACTTTGGGATATCTGTTTGAAACAATACGTCTTGTGGTGAATTTCCAAATCCGTCAAGTAAAACCATGAATGATTTTACTAGTTCATTTTCAGGGGCAACTACAATATACAAATTTGCTGTACTGTCTTTCGCATTCAAATAAACTGTTTCAATTCTCTGTCCATATAAATTAATTGAAGTGAAAAGCGTCAGAACAAGTATAATATTTTTTTGCATCGTGAAGTGTCAATTAAGCTTACAGTCAACGAGCAGGTATTGCCGATGGTGGGGAATTTTATATTCGTCCGCTGGAACTGCTGTCTGACTTTTTGATAAAGTTAAATATTAAGAACTAATCCCGATAGCTATCGGGAGAGCTTTATTCGTCGGGCCCCGTACCGCAGTAAAACAGAATTACCGCTGCTGATTGTTTCAATGTCAAGCCCCACTATTGGCAATACCAATGTTGGTTGCTGGATATTTACTTGCTTTTTAAAATCCGGTCTAATGTTTCCCTGATTTCTTTTGACGAAGGTTTTGGTGCCAAAGGTTCGATAATATTACCCTCCTTATCAACGATTACAAAGGTTGGTGTAAAAGGCACCTGATATGCTTTATAAACATCAGCCATAAAATATTTTTCAGCTCTTAGACTAACACCTACATTTTTATTCTCTTTTACATAATTCCTCCAAACATTCATATCCACATTCACTGAAATACTTACAAAGACAATATTCTCATTTTTGTAATCTGAATGTAGTCTCAAATAATGGGGCAATTCTTTTGCGGAACTTGAGCAAAGTGTCTGCCAAAAATCAATAAAAACATATTTTCCCTTAAAGTCAGAAAGTGAAACCAGATTGCCGTCTACATCTACTAATGTGAATGATGGCGCAGGTTTACCGGGAGCTAATAGTTGCATTTTGTTATATTTTTTGGCTATCAGTTCTGAATATGTTGAATTTGTATTATTCTTCTTAAAGTAGTCATAGTATAAATAAAAATCTTTAAATCCTTTAGCCTTTAATCTTGAAATTATTGTATAGGCAAGTGAATACTCTCTGATATTTTTATTTTTCAGATTCCCGATTGCTTTCAATTTTTCTTCGAAAAGCGCTTCCACCGATAACTTTTTATTTGAGTCTAACTTATTATATTCCGTATTTGCTTCCATTGATATATAATAATCTAAAAACCAGCGATAATAAGGCATATCGAGGTATTTCTCATTTTCAATAGTTATGTGATTCAGAAAGCTATACTGATTTGAATCGGTAACACTTTTTTCCCTTTCTATCCTCAACATTTTGAAACAGGCATGTCTATATGCAATAGACGCTTTTGCGTAGTCAATGAAATCATGGGTTACTTGTTTGCCACTGAGAAGTTTATTTAGGTATACATTATCAACATTGATGATTGAATCTATACTATGTAAAGCAATATCTATTCGTTGGGCATTTAGAAAACTATAATCTACATTTTCAATCCGTCTTTGCAAAGAGTCATATATAAGGTTCTCTTTTGCTAAACTACCACTGTACTGTAAAGTGCTGGCAAAATTTTTAGCATCAAATGAAATTATTAAAGATTTTCCAGGCTGAAGGAAGATACGTTTGGAATTAGCGGCATATCTAAAACTTCTTATGCATGGTTTGTCAATTACAAGTTTGCCGTCTGGAAATGTTTCGGAAACAGATAAAGCTGTTGATCCAAAATAGTCCCAAATTTCCAATAAATCTGGATCTGAATTTTTGATTTCAAAGCTTATTGATACTTCATTCTTTTTCTGGAAAGATGTAAAAACAAGCATGCTTGCTAATCCTATAATAAGAATGTGCTTCATATGTTTTCGTTTCGTGTCTTAATCTTGCAACGAGCAGAGCTTGCTGCTGTGCTGAATTTTATAACGTCCAGCCTGGAGTTGCAGCTGATTGAAAAACGGATGATGAAGATAACAATAAAAGCTGATAGAAATACGTCGGCTGGATATGGGCTGATAGCGATATAAAGCTGAGAATATATTCTTCTGCCAGCATAGCAGCATACTCCCTGTTGTATGTTCGCCCCGCGTCTTGGTAACTTGAATTGAAAGTCTTTGTCCACCCTGGTAGGGTGTGTCCCGGAAGCGTGGGAACAAGGCAGGCTCTTTTGCAAGCCTTTAGCTTAAGCGTTGGCTCATGCGGGCTTGCAAATGTGCTTACGACTGTGAGCTTGCAAACTTGATTTATTTCTGTATCCTCTATTGTGTTTTAATTTTTTTAGGGACTTTATAATTTACTTGTAATTTTTTCCTTACTAAATAATAAAACCATCCTGCATTTCAATAATCCGGTCTGTATTATTGGCAAAATCTGGATCGTGTGTTACACAAATAATGGTCTGGCCATATTCTTGCGCCAGCTGCTTGAATATATCCTGAACAGCCCTGGAGTTTTTAGTGTCAAGATTTCCGGTTGGTTCATCGCCCATAATGACGGACGGGTTATTGATAAGGGCACGGGCAATAGCTACCCTTTGTTGCTGGCCTCCCGACAGCCTTTTAGCATTTTTCAGTTCCTGACCTTTTAAATCAAGCAATCTTAAACTCTCGTATGCTTTGTGTTCAATTTCTTCGACCGAAAGTTTGCCTAATTTGAGTGCAGGCAGCATCACATTTTGCAAAGCTGAAAATTCGGGCAACAGATAATGAAATTGAAAAACAAAACCAATATGTTCGTTTCTAAATGCAGCTAACTGATTCTGCGTTTTCCCTGTAAGCATATCGCCATTGATATGGAGAGACCCTTCATAATCGGTATCCATTGTGGAAAGAACATAAAGAAGGGTCGACTTTCCTGATCCCGATTTTCCAACAATTGAGAGTAACTCTCCTTTATTTACTGTAAACGAAACACCTTTTAAAACCTGAAATTTTTCCGGTTCATAAAAATATTTAATCAGGTTTCTTATTTCTATAGATATTGCTTTTTCCATGTTATCCTCTTATAATAATTACAGGGTCAATTTTCGAAGCCTTTCTGGATGGCAAATAACCAGCAATGAGAGTTGTTAATATTCCAAAACCAACAGCAAGAAGAAAATCCTGAGTTTGAAAAAATATAGGTAATGTTTCCATTCCTGCAATTGTAAATGGAACCAAATTGATAAGTAAAGAGATTCCATAGCCCAATATTGCACCGACTATTGCACCAAAAATACCAATTACATTTGCCTGTGTAAGAAATATTGTCATGATGTCTTTGCCTGAAAATCCAAGTGCCTTCATGATAGCAATTTCTTTAATTTTTTCATTAATGGTCATGGTCATAATATTATAAATGCCAAACCCTGCAACCAATAGTATGGTTAACGAAACTGCAATTGCAATAATGTTCCTGAGTTCCGAGCCAGCAACCAATTGTTCGTTGGCTTCCTGCCACGATTCTATTTGATAAGGAATCAACGGAGCTATTTTTTTTATATAGGATGCTGTATTTTCTCTATCTCTAATATTCACCATAATATCGCTGGCATAATCAGAACTTTCACCAATCAATTGGCGGGCTGCAGCAATATTCAAGTAAGCTTTTGTTTCGTCCATTGTTTTTAGGTTGCTTTCAAAAATGCCCACCACAATATAGTTTTTAGAGACCCCGTCGGAGGTAAGCACATTAATGCTATTATTGATTTTAAGGCCAAGTTTTTCTGCCAGTAATTTTCCTAAAATAATACCGGATTTATAGGATATTAAATTATTCCATTCACCTTGAATCATTGTTTCAGCGGTTTTATACAATTCATCTTCAGACTTGAGTTCTACACCTGAAACAACTCCGTTTACCTGTTTGGAACCGCTTCTGAAAAAAACATTGGAATTCACTTGTCGGGAAACTGCAACTACATCAGTCGTCTTTTTTATAGCTGAAACAATAGCTGATGAATTTTTAAGGCCGGTTGTGTACTGGATACGCTTTCTGTTGCTGATATTAATTACTGTTTTTGACCGGTCAAACTGGCTCTCTATAGGATTGTAATCATTTCTGCTATCCTGATTATAAATACGCACATGAGATAAGGCTCTAAATGCAAGGTCGTCCTGTGCTTTATTTACACCATTCATAAAACTATTCATAAAGATGTACATTGACACTCCAAACGTTACTCCTAAAACAGCCACAAAAGTTTGCCCTATTTTCGAGGTCAGGTGAACCCTTGCGATTTGAATGTTAGTTGATTTCGCCATAATATTTCTTTATTTTGAAAGTAAAATGGAGGTAGAAGCATCTACACCAGAAAGAATTTCAACCCACTCGGAAGTTCGGATACCCACCGTGACCTTAACCCGTTCATTTTTTTTGTCAAGAATAAAATCTCCGGGTAACAGATACTCAGCCGGTATCACCATCGCATTGGCCTTTTCGTTGGTTTTAATATTGGCCTGAAGTTGTGTTCCGGATTTTAAATTTGCAATGGGTTCATCAAACGTTGCTTCGGCAATAAAAGATTGCTCTTTGCTATCAAAATAGGGGTAAATGTTTGAAAGATGGGCCTTATAGCTTTTATTCTTTTCGGCATTCAATTCAATGTAAACTTCCTGTCCAAGTTTTAATTTGTTAATGTCTTCTTCCCCAATAAAAAGTTTTGCAATAAATTTGCCTGAGCCAATTTCAGCAACAGGCTCTCCCCGTTTTATCAACTCTCCACGTTTCTTTTGAATTTGAAAAACCACTCCTTCCACATCGGCCCTGATTTTGTAATACGATGATGCATTTTGCTGCATTGCCAGGTTTGCTTTGTAATTACTTACTTCTAATTGCAGTTTATTTTTGGTATCTGAAATTTGATTATTTATTGATACCAGATCCTGCTTCGAATTTTCGTAACTTACTTTTGCTTTATCGTAATCTATCACACTTACCGCACCCGATTGAACAATTTTTTGATACCTGGCAAAATTTAATGAATCTGTTTCCATCTTATTCTTCACTTGATTCCTCTGCGCCATCAATTGTTGAAGTACGGGGGAATTATTGCTGACATTTGATACCGAGTTCTGGTAACCTACTTCAGCATTTTCAAGTTGGGCTGATTGTGCATTGTTTTCAATGAAGAATAAAATTTGCCCGGCTTTTACAGAGTCTCCTTCATTGAAAAATGTTTTACTCAAATAGCCATCTGCCTGGGAGGCAATGATGTATTGATTCTCAGTGATAAGATCCCCACTCGCAAAAACCGCCTCAACAATATTTTTTCTTGAAGCTTGTATTGATTCCTGACGCTTACATCCTGTAATTGCGATGGTAATTAATAAAGCCGAATATAATATGAACATTTTCATTTTTAGTTATTTGTTTCGTGATTGAATAATCGCTTTATTTATGAGGTACTCGGACAAGCGGCTGAAATATTGGTTTTCAGCCACCAGATAATCGTCATGTGCCGAAAGGTAGTTATCAAGGGCAACCAGCCCCGCTACATATTTGATATAAGCAAGATGAAGGTTTTCATCCGCCAATTTTAAATTTCGGTCGGCCATTTGCACCGAATTCGACGCTGTGATATAGTTCTTAAATAAAATATTGTCGTTTAGTGATGATTTTCGTTTCGCTTCTTCGTAATTCTTTTGTGCAATATTTTGCGAAATCTTTGCCGATTTGTATTGATTTTTGTTGGCAAATCCAGTAAACAAAGGGACAGACAAATTAAGACCAATATATCGACTGGGCTGCCATGCGTCCGAGTTAATCGAGAATGCAAATTCTTCCTGATATTGTACGGCGCCCCAATAGGCAATTACATCCAGTTTAGGCATAAAGCGATAGTAAACTTGTTTTGTAGCAAAGGAGGCCTTATCGATTTGAAGCTTGTACAATTTCAAACTCAATTCATCGGGAGAAACGCCTTCAAATAGCTTATTGTCATCCGATTTTATTTTTTCTTTCAATAAAAATGTATCACTTGAGGATAAACCTAAAAGGATTTTCAGATTGGTTTCATTTTCAAAGAGGTATCGCTTGTTTTGTTCTAACTTGTCCAAAGCATTGTTTTTGTTAATTTTCGCTTGGTTTAATGTCAGCTTATCAATCAATCCCTCTTGATTCCTTTTTACTGTGAGTAGAAGGGTTGAATCTGCCAGGGATAAATCTTTTTCAGACAAATCAACAGCAGCTTGAGCGGTTAGCACTGCATAATATACTTGTGCTATTTGTTGTTTTAAGTTCTGTTCAAACAAATCCTTTTCTGTTTGTGCCAGACTAGTATTGGATTGACTAATTTTAGCTTGAAACTTCGACTGCCAGTCTAAAATTGTTTTGGATGTGCTAATACCACTGGTATAATTAAAAGTCTGCCCAAATTGGGCAAAAATAGTTTCTCCCGGCCTTCCAAAAATTTCACCTGGTATGGGAGTTTCAGGTATTGCAGCGTTGTATTGCCCTGTCGTTCCGAAATATATTTTCGGATACCGATAGCTATTGGCTACGTTCTTGTCATTTTTAGCTTTTTCAATCTGCAATTTATATACTGCATTTTCTTGATTGTTAACGAGGGCATAAGACCAAACATCATCCAAAGATTGAAAAGTATGCTGGCCTTTTGCAAAACTTATGGTAACAATGAAGGTCATTATCAGGCTTACAAAATATTTCATTTTCGGGTCCATTTTTGTGTTTTTGTAAATCCTGATTTTGAAGCGATAATTTTAAGCTGTCCGTTGGATAACAATTCAACTTTACAATTAGCATACATTCCTTTTTTGGGTGTGTAAATGGTACCATTCACCCATTTGTCACTGGAATATTGCAATCCGGTGATAATATCCATTCCCAAAATATTACGGTTACGCAGCTCGGGCTTCGGATTGTTTTTATCTTTTGGATGAAGGTTAGGATTGCTATCCAATTCTGAAATCCAAACAATCTTACCGGAATAGGAATCGCCGGCTTTGTAAATTTCTATTTTATTGGTTTTGTCCTCATTGTACCATATTCCCACAATTTTATCTGATGGGGCCTGCGCCTGAATATTATTCAGTAAACCAAGCATTAATACGAATACTAAAAAGTGTTGCATAATCTCTGTATTTAAATTTTCAATACAAATATGAACACAGAAGTAGCGAAAAAAAAGGAAAACTTAGGGAATTGAACAAATTGAAGGGTGAATTGAACAGGGCTAGGATTGTTCAATCCAGTTCATGAATTCGCTAACTTTTAAACGGCTTACAATGAGTTGTTCTTTGATTTTTACATCCGTTTTTATAATAACTTTCCTATTAAAATAAGGTTGTACCTCTTTAATGGCATTTTTATTAAGTAATACTTGCCGGTTAATTCTAAAAAATAAGGAAAGGTCAATCGAGGACTCAATTTCTGACATCGATTTAAAAACAGGATATCGTTGATTATCGAATGTTTGAGTATAAAGAATTTCGTTTTCAACTATAAAAAAGGCAATCTTGTTAACAGCAATAGGTATAAAACTTTCTTTATAATGTACCAAAATAGATGTTTTATAAGTTTCTTTTTGGCTAAATGTTTGTTTTAAAAGATGGATAATTTCAGTATCAGGGTTTAAAGATTCTTTTAATGTATCGTATTTTATGAATGCAGCTATAATATCTTCTTCTTTTACAGGTTTTAGAATGTAGGCTATGCCATTGGTTTTGAACGCCTGCAACGTATATTGGTCGTATGCTGTACAAAAAATGATAGGGCACTTTATTTTGATTGTTGAAAATATTTCAAAACTAAGGCCATCGGCCAATTGAATATCGGCAAAAATTAAATCGGGTGTATTGTTTTGCTTAGAAAGATATTTTAATGATTGCTCAATACTTTCAAGCACTTCAAGAATAATTGCGCCAGGCTTCACCTGCACAATTATTTCATTCAATACTTCTGCATTATGGGGCTCATCTTCAATAATTAAAATCTTCATGAATCAATCAGTTTAAGTTTTACACGATAGACAGATTCATCAGAAAATATCTGAACACCATTAGAAACACCCAATAAATCGTACCTTTTAATCAGGTTTTGTAAACCAATCCCGGATTCTTCCCCTGCATTTATTTTTTGCTGTAAATTATTTTCAACAGAGATACTTTTAACTCCTGAATCATAGATTTTTATGTGCAGGGGTTTTTCTTTAGAAACGATATTATGCTTTACACAATTCTCCAAAAGCAACTGCAAGGAAAAAGTCGGGATTTTAAATTTTAATAATTCTTGAGGAATATCAATTTCTATGTGTAGCATATTTTCATGCCTTGCAAATAGCAGAAACGAATAATCTTCAATAAATTTGAGTTCTTCTTTTAAAGTAATGGTATCTATTTCTTTGTTTGCCAATAATAATCTATATGTATCAGATAATTTTATTACAAAATTCTCTGCATTTTTATTAGACGAACGTATCATTGAACGCAGTGAGGAAAGGGAATTAAATAAAAAATGCGGACTTATTTGCTGCCTTAGAGTCTCAAATTGTGCACGTATATTTTCGGTTTTCAGTTTTTGATTTTGCAATAGAAAAGATTGATTTCTTGCATTCAGGTTCAATGTGTATTGAATAAGATATATAATTGCAATACTTACACACCCTCTGACTATCAAATAAATGTAATTGTATTCTCTTTCGATATTGAAAGCTTTGGAAATAAGTACACTTAAGAGAATGAAAATTATGAGTAAAAGGCTATTTGAAAGAAAAATAATCAGGATTTTACTTATCAGATTCCATTTTTTATATTTGAAAAAAAACAGATTTGTAACAATTGAATTCAGGTACCACGCTACTAAAAGGAAACTAAATGTTAAGAGCCAACCTGGCAAAATCAAAAATATATCAAAATCTGATTGAAATGTACTATTGGTAAAAACACCAAATAGCGAGAATATCGCTGAGAATAGTATCGCTAACTTCCAGTTTTTAATATTTTTTAGGCTATACTTCATACGATTTAAAAATACAATTAAAGCTTCATTTTAGCACCGTGTGTGTCGGCAAGATTGCATTCTTTAGAAACACTTTGGTTGGTAAAGTCATTGTAGTTTGAATTTAAGTAGGGTGCTGTTTAGGGTTACATACGACGGGCGGGGCTTTGCGCAGGTGTGGAATTGACCCTGTGTCCGCCCATAACCGCTGTTGAATAAAGTTGCTTTGCTGAAGTTAAGCACAAAAGCTCAAAATTGTTTGTCCAGCCCAGAACCACAGCCCGGCTTTGTACTTAGCTGAAGTTTGTTTGTCCTGCCACACTTGTGTAAAACCCGATGTTGTGGGTTCGCTTTTTTTTAAATAATCTTCTCAACTACTTCGGCCTGCATTTTTGTACTGCTGGTGAATGCGATGCACATAACTTGGGTCAACACCTACAGATCTATAAAATCTCCTTTAGGCAGTCTCACTGCTGTTTGTTTTTATCATTCAGAACATATTTAATCAATTTGTCCTGAGTTAAAAGAAATTCTGATCCATAAATATCCCCTTCATAGGTTGATCGAATAAAATAATCTTCTACTGTTGGAGTAATTTTTACTTCTACTTGATTATGAGAAAAATCATTTATGGTCTTTACATCAGAAAAATCAAGAAGTGGCTCCACTCTGAAAACTAGGCCGGAATTATCAAGTTGGATAAAAAGGGGTTCGGTTTGTCTTCCTCCAACCAAATCTGTAGTTGTTCCCACTGAAATTAATTGATCCGTATTTAAACATAAGTTTGATAAATTACTTGCTGAGGAAAAAATGAATTCATCCTGGAGCACATAGATATTTCCTGTAAAGTTAATGGAGTTGGAATCGGGCTCTATTTTATTTATCTCATATTCTTTAGTCCAGTACTTTGAATTGTTTAACAACTCTGCTTTTTCTACAACAATATTTTTTTGATCTTCTGCATAAAATTTAATCGCTGCATCATTGTATTTGAATTTTAATGTTGAAGAAAAAGGCATTGATTTAGCAATAAGATGTTGAAGTATTGTTCTATAACAGTTATCATCCCCGCCACCATTGCCACGTATATCCAGAACTACTTTGGAGAAAGAATTGCCATTGGCTATATTACTGTCGATATCATGTACTATTGATTCACCCAGTTCGGCATCCATAAAAGGAATTCCTATATATAGCATTTTTGATTCTTTGAAATATATCACCTGTTTTTTGGATTGGGAGCTAAAATAAATATCTCTTTGCTTTGGAGTTTGAAATGTGACAGTGTCAGTAAGGGAGAAAGTTAGACTTGGGGTTTTAACATCATTAAAACCTAATGTAAAACTGGCTTCTCCATTTTTATAAAAGGACTCACGATAAGGGTTTTTCAATTTAGCATCCCATCGTATTATCCCAATTTTATCATAGTTCGCCTTAATGTATTCACCAATATTTTTTCCATTATAAGTAGTAACCTCTGTATTTCGTTTTATATCGACTCCTTTATATGTAAAATTAGCATAAATGAAATATTTACCTTCCCTGTAAACCAGTGGTAAATTCAAATTTGGTTGAGGCTTATCACATAGGGTTTCATAATATTTAACCTTTTCATAAGTTTGATCATCCTTGAAATTTATTTTTTTCTGATACTTTCCATAAAGTGCTAAATATTCTGAGCTCATAAAACTGCAATGTGCATCTTGTACAAAACCTATTACACGTCCTACTATTTCCCTGAATTCACAATCAGTGGTTTCTTCAGTAATTTTATTTCTCAGTTTTTTATATTCTTTATCATAATCAATTTTGAGTCTTATAGTATTTAAATCTTTATGAACTGCAAACGTATTAATATGATTAACGGCTTGGTCAAAATCTTCAAGCATTTTGCTTTTGGTGAGGCTTCTATTTTGCGCTGAAACAAGAGATGCTTGAAATACTAATAACAGAATAATTAATCTTTTCATTTTTTTATTTTAAAATTACAACCATGGCTAACATTCTGTTTACCGTTTATAAAGTTTTGCAGTTAATTTATAAAACAATATCTGTTAGCGTACTTAATAAATCGCCATGTAAAAGATTTAACCGAATGGAGTCGATATACTTTTACCTATTTTTATTGCTATTGTGGAATAATATAACGTCCTAAAAATGGCTTAGAGTCGAGACGGGACGGCAAAGTCATGGGCGTTTATAAATGGTTAGGATGTTCAATACAGTGACGCATAACGGCCAGGTATTACAGATGCTGGGGAATTTTATATTCGTCCGCCAGGAACTGCTGCCTGGTTTTTTGATAAAGTTAAATATTAAGAACTAATCCCGATAGCTATCGGGAAAGCTTTATTCGTCAAGCCCCGAACCACAGCACAACAGAATTACCACTGCTGATTGTTTCAATGTCAAGCCCCACTATTGGCAATACCAATGTTAGCTGCACACCCACTTTTGTCGTCAATCAACATTGTCTTTATGCTTTTTAGTGTCCAATTAATTTTGTTGCAACCTTTAACCATTCAGGTTTAAAATATAGCCAACCAGCAGTCAAGTCAATACTTAAAGCGAAAAGTAAGCCCCAAACGTATGCAGGATGAAGTCGCTTACGGGTAATAAAGTCATAAACCCCGACCATGAAAATTAAAGTAAAAGGACACGACAGTTGGCGAACAAAGAATGGCCAAAAAGCATCAACAAAATTTGAATATTCCCAATATGGTTTTCCCAAAAAAGATGATAACCAAATACTAATACCTCTGCCAAATCCAGCATCTGTCAAAATCAGTGTAGCAATAAGCAAAAGACGTTTGTGTGCAGATGGATTTTTTCGCATAGAAATACCTGCTGTCGCCAGACCTGCGAATACCAACATGTCTCCTAACATAACACTTACGAAAGCAGGGTCGGAAAATTTAGTTCCAAACTTTACGTCTTCAGATATTAAGGCAGTCATTACTCCCAAAATGAAAACTAGAACTGCAAGCACTACACCAGCTATTCCCAGTCTTTTATGTAACTGAAAATTTCCTTTTCGGATTAAAAGGACTTGTATTGTAAATAATAAGAGCCAGCCAAAAAATATTGCAGCATGAAAATGAACTACTATTGGGAAATGAAGTCGGCCTTCTGCGTTTAATTTTATAATGTCATTTATGAATCCGGAAAGAATAGCTACCCAGGCAAAGCCTATCATTACTAAAAAGAAGTTTCTGTCCCAAGGATGCTTTGTAGTGAAGCTATTAATTTTTGTCATTTATTAATTGGTTGTAGGTAATGATGAGTGTCGCTTTGGGTTGCAGCTAACGGGCAGGGCTTGCTGCAGTTGGGGAATTAACCAACTGTCCGCCCGGAACTGAACCTGCCTGCCGGTAGGCAGGGCTAAATTTATAACTAAATCCCGATAGCTATCGGGAGATGTTTAGAACTACTGCCCGGCAGAATTATGTCCGCCGAATATAAAGCTTGGATATGCACTGCCGATGATTGTTGCTAAGTCATGCCCCAATTGCGCAACTTGTCCCGCCAAGCGGGAAAACCTTTTGTTGTGCGTTCGTGCTTAAACATCCTTAGTCATAATGATATTTAGCTTTAAAATATTCTATAAGTTCAGCATTTCTCTTTTTCAGCTTTAGTAAATTATTGAATCTTGCTCTACAAAAACCATCATACAGGGTAAGATGGTTGAAATACTTGTTTAGCAAATCTTTATTGTTACCATATATAGCAAATATTCTTGGTTGCTGGGTAGTATCTTTCCATTTTCCATAATCCCGAAGTAGAGCGGAAGTTTCACGGACGTCATTTTGTATATTTTGAAGTCCTGTAGTTTCGGCAGCTTTATAAACCTGAAGAAGTTTATCATAAAGAAGAATACTATCTGCATCTGCCTTTTTTAGCAAACGGAGTCCACCAGCGTTTTTCAATTGCATGAGTGTACGATCTGTATATATTAAATCTGGAAAATCTCTGGAATTACTATGGATGTTAGCTAAACAGTTTATTGATGAGAAACTCAACAGGGAGTCGTAACAAGGTGACATGTCTTGAAAAACAGTGAGCTTTTTTTTAAACCTACTTATAAGATCGTTGAAATGAGATGAATCAGTTTTCAAGTCTTCATAAAAAGAATAGGTATATTGCTTACCTCTGTCTCTTTCTATCTTATGCTCCAACTGATACTCTGCTAAAAAGCCACAGAACACAGCAAGGAACAACATTAAAAATTCCCAAAAATATGATTTCCAGTTTTTCTTATGATGCGGTGCTGCCGGGTCATGGGCATGATGATGTACTTCCATATTTTCAGTTTCTTGAATTGAGTTAATAGTCTCCGTGTCAGTAGTAGGAATAATTTCGTGAGGAGGATTTTCCGATTGATTGTTTATCGGATTATCTAAATGTTCTTTGTCTGTATTATCTGCCATTTAGTTTTGGTTGATTATGTTATTAGAGTGTTCAATCGCATGACGCACAACGGGCAGGGCTTTGCGCAGCTTGGGTATTTGATGCTGTGTCCGACCTCACTGTGATGTAAATTAAGAAACGGAATTTATAAATTGAAATTAAAATAATTAGCAAACGGTCGCACCCATAGCCAATAATTGGTAGCGAATTTATGCTGAAGATTGTTGGTCTTGCCCAAATTGCACAAAACCCGATGTTGGGCGAAGGTTTTTATATGCGTCTAATTTCTTTAAGGAGTTCTTCTGTCGAAATGAGCCTGCCCCACTGCAGTTTTCTAAGACCCTTAACTAATTCTTTATCGCCAGTCCATAGTTTACCTCGTATATGTTCTGTCAAAGCAACGAATTCTGTGTCGTCAACATCAATGCTGCTCGTTAACTTCTCAGATTTTATGAATAGAGATTTAGGAATTAACTCAACATTAATGAAATTAATTCTGGATGTGATTAGATTAACAACTTTGTGAAGATCCATTTCCGAATATGTTGACAGCTTTTTTAACTTATTCCAATGCTCCACTAATTCTGTCATAAGTTGATCGGTCGAATAGAAATTCAATTTAGATTTGGGCTGTAAAATTATTTTTGAAATTCTGCTATTTGAATTAAGAATTGCACTAAAAGCAATATTTGTGTCAACGACTACTCTCATAGTCCTATTTTTCGTTTTGTTTTTGTCCAGCGCCCTTTCTTGACTTTTTTAACTAGTTCATCAACATCTTTCTGAGTTGCTTTAGATTTCCTGGAAATTTCTTTAAATGCAAAGAAGTCAGCTATTTCTTGTAAATCCTCTAATTTAGTCGATGATGGCAAGCGAAACACAACTTCATCTGGTGTCCTTTCTATAATCATTTTTTAGCTTTTCCTAAAAGTACGAAAAAATCTGGTTTTGTCAATGAGGTGCTTTATACTTGCACCCAACGTCCGAGGCTTTGTGCAGGTGGGGAATTGACCAACTGTCCGCCCGGAACTGAACCTGCCTGCCGGTAGGCAGGGCTAAATTTATAACTAAATCCCGATAGCTATCGGGAGATGTTTAGAACTACTGCCCAACAGAATAACGTCCGCCGAAACCAAAGCTTGGATATGCACTGCCGATGATTGCTTCAACGTCGAGCCCCAATTGCACAAAACCTTTTGTTAGCGGTTCGTTGTTCTTCATTCCTTTTCATGTCGCTCCGTTATACAATATGAGTTTATACTCAATATTTTGTTGTCCGAGCCAAATTCGTAAACGTCACATGAAGAAACAAATGAAACTCTTTTTCCTTCACGTATAAATTCTGCTGTCCCATTGATTGCTACACAATGGTCATTTTCTATAAGGTTGAGCTGTTTGAATTTTGTAGTTACACTACTAAAGTATGCTGCTATATTTTTACAGAACGGTTCAATTTCGTTTTTGCCTGTCAGGAATTGCTCACCTGGAGTATTCCAAATAGTTTGGTCAGTCAAGTAGTCCAAACACTTTTCAAATTGTCCGCCTGAGAATGCTTGTGCAATGTCTGATTTGGTCATTGTGTTAGTTTTAAAATTGTGTTCCAACAGCCCAATAGTTACCTGCAAAATCCATAAATGCTCCTCTAGTGTCAGGGTCGCCTTGTTTGTTTATTGGTTCCTCTATGATTTTACAACCATTATCCACCGCTAAATTGAAAGTTTTAAAAACGTCAGGAACATATATATGTGCATCGTCGTGTTTGCAGGATAATTGTCAGTACTATTGCTAATCATAATTATTGTGTCGTCTAATTTTAGTTCGATGTGTGCAATAGTTGCATTGTCGTGGTCAAACCTCCGTAATTCTGTCGCATTGAAAATAACTTTCAATAAGTCAACCAGCTTATGTGCATTGTCCACAATTAAATATGGTGAAAGTGAATTATAATTGTCGGGTTTATAAGTTGTCATTTCTTGTCTGTTGAATGTTTGTAGGATGTCTTTTTACAATGACCGCTAACGGGCAGGGCTTTGTGCAGCTTGGGTATTTGTTGCTGTGTCCGCCCATGTGACGATTTAAATTAAGAAACGGAATTTATAAACTGAAAATAAAAATACTTAGTAAACGGTCAACCCCATAGCCGATGATTGGTAGCGAACCGCTGCTGAAGA
>CALRVV010000010.1:0-141643 GCA_943371705.1 Chitinophaga pinensis
GCCAACCGGTTGGTTAGTTTGATGTTGCCGGTGCTTAAATAAAACCCGGCCTGCAATGGCCCGTCGTATTATTTGATACTGCTTTTGTACATAACATAATTTTATAGGGCTTCAACGGGGCGTGTATCGCAAGCATGATGAAAATAAAAGAACGTAATTTATTAATATTCCTAAAGCCATTTGTGGGACCTGCCTTTGCCGGCCCGCAGGACTCTGTGAGCAGGCAGGCTCGCCGTGTTACGGAGCAATATTTTCTCCTGTTAAACGGCGGGTACTGCCACCCACAAAGGCCATGAGCAGAGACTCGCCTGAAAACAGGTACTAATAACAAAGACAAAGACCTGTTTTGGCTTGCCGGTAAAGCTAATTGTTGTTGATTCAGATAAATACCTGTATAAACTTGCATTCCAATTTTATTCGCCTTACCTTCTGCCCCCAAGGGTACCCTACAGGTACAGCTGGCTTGAACCAACACATTTTTAACCTAAACCAAAATCAATTTTCATGAAACAATTATTTGTAATTATTTTTCTGGGTGCTGCCCTAACGGCATGTAACAATGCACCTACCACTACTTCCGGCACCGACAGTACCGGCACAGCAGTTACTACGTCTGCCGAAGTAAAACTTCCTTTCCAACTGGAAAAGCCCTACAAAAACTGGCAGATGGGCAGTAACGAAAATGTGGTTGGCGCCATGAATACCCTTAAAACTTTTGTAGATAAGGATTTTACCGCCATGGCCGCTACCCTGGGCGATTCGATTAATGTACGTTTTGATTATTATGAAGCAAAGCTCAGCCGCGACAGTGCCATGAAAATGTTTAACACACAGCGTGCACTATACAACGACCTGGCCATTACCATGTACGATTACGAATCGGTAATATCGGCCGATAAAGCAGATGAGTGGGTAACCATCTGGTACAAACAAAAATGGAAAAACGAAAAGGGTGTTGCCGATTCACTGGCTGTTATTGATGACTGCAAAATGAAGAACGGCAAAATGATTGAGCTGGCTGAACATATCCAGCATTACCCGGTTAAAAAATAAGCCCTTGCTTTTTAAATGACTGCCCCGCAATTTTTTTGCGGGGCTTTTTATTGCTGCAAATAACAGGTAATAAAAAACGCCGTTTTCTTAGCACTATACAGTTTAAATTTCTATTTTATCAGCTCACCCACTTCATCGCCTTCGAGTCTCCGCAAACCAGTTTTATTACTCCACGAACCAGCTTTATCAAAATGATACAATGCGAAGATTGGCGGGGAGAGGTTCGTGGAGACAGGAACCAAGGCTGATGATCCAATGCCGGGTAACCATTTAATTTTTGGCACCTAAACCCGTACCGCTGCAGGCCGAACAGGTTCCTTTGGTGGTGATGGGGCCATAGATATCATATACATTATGCTGAATCTGTTTTGTACCAAGGTATACTTTCGAAATATTTCCTTCTTTGTTTTTTACATAGCCGGTATATATTCCGGAGCCATAGCAAAAATTACAGGTACCCACAAAACTGGTTTTCAATGATTCCAGCTCGGGATAAATCCTTACTGTTTCCCAACCCTGGGAAACGGTATATTCATGGGCCTTTCCAACACCATAAAAAAAGATCATCCGGTTGGTAATGGAAGGAGGAAGCTGTACCACCTGCACCCGGTTATTATGCATCATCACCATGCCCGGCTTCACCATTTTCCAGTTGATGTCTGTTCCATACGTAACCGTATGATCGCTCCATTTGGCATAACCTTCTGACACACTCCAGCTCACCACCCGTTTGGGTCCGGGCAGTGGAGCCGGCCTTGACAATCTTTCCCGCTCGGCTTCCTGCCGTTTTTGCTCATCGTATATTTTTTTTTGTGCAGCCGCCATCGCCACATCATCCAGTACTTTGTATTGGGTATTCAGCTGCCCGTCTTTATACACCGCAAAATATTTCCGGCTATCGGTGTAATCATTGAGTGCAGCGGCATAGCCAATGGGTACACCCTCTTTAAAATAACCTTCCAATACCTGGTTTTCTTCAATAAAATACCGGCCCCATCCATTGGGCTTTCCTTGCAGTACCCCGCCTTTGTATCGTTTGTTATTCCAGTATATATCTGCATAATTCACCGAATCGGGCCGTACACCCGGCGTTAGTACAGGCAGGTCCCATTGAATGCCGGGCACCGGTTTGCCATCATGGCCGTACAATGTTTTTCTGCAGTGCCCGTCTTTGTATTGGGTATGCAGCCAACCTCTTATATCAAACGAAAAACTGCCATCGGGGTAGCTGAAAGCGAATCCTTTAAAAGCGCCGCCGGGCATGCGGGTGCCAAGCGGGTTTTGCAAATACGCAATTCCTTCTTTGTTTTCGGGTTCAGGGTAATAGGTTTCCCTGTATAATTGGGATTTATGTATGTCCCACAATTCTGTTTCTTTAAGGCTGCCATCAGCCCGGTAGTAATATTTGAGCGTTCCCGGTTTTTCAATGTATGCATAGGGGTAATAGGTCATGTCGGTTGGATATTTTTTCAGTGCATAGGTGTAGATATTTTCTTTGGGATATCCATTTTCATCAAAACCGGCATCGGTATAGGTGAGGCAATAGGGCAGGCCTGTGCCATAATTTACATTTTCGTAGTACCGGCCGCTATGCCATTTGTTATTTTTCCAGTGGCCGGTAAATATGGGCATCATCATGTTGTTGATCCAGGTGCCGGTGAGGGAGTCAAATATTCCTTTATACAATGTCATCGGTTGATACTGTGTGCCCAATATTATGGAATCCATCCGGGCGTCTCCTTCCAGCATTAGGTTGCCCGCTTTATCGTGCAGGGTAAAAGCGCCGTTCAGGTGTCCTTTTTCAAAATTACCGGTGATCTTTTCTCCGTTAACCGGTGATGTGTAGGTGGCGGTACCGGTAACCGGAATTTTTTTGGTGCTCCAGTTTTTTTTATTCTTATCCATGCTGCCGGAGAAAAAAAATGGCTTCATGTACGGATTAACGCCCTGTGCAGCCAGTTGGCTCCAGCACAGCAGCAGCATGATCAGGGAAACTGATTGTTGGTATCTGCCTATGGTCATAACCCGGGTTTAATTTAAGACAGGTCAAATGTATTATTTTCTGATGAGCTTACCCGCCCGGGCATTGGATAAATACCGGAACCGTGTATGGCGCAGGCAATGGTGCATGCGCAGGACAGGCCCTTGGTTAACATAAGCCGGGCAAGGCCATCACTATATTCTTTTCAGGCGAGTCTCCACGACAGTAGTGTTGAATAGGAAAAAATATAACAAAGCAAGAACGTAGTTTATTAATATTCCTAATGCCATATGTGGGACCTGCCTTTGCCGGCAGGCAGGCTCGCCGTGCTACGGAGCAATATTTTCTTCTGTTAATATGGTTTTTCCAAAAGGCAGCAGCGAGATCCCGATCAGTTTAAAATGCTGTTTGGCAAAAGGAATACCAATGATGGTGATGGTTAGCAGCTGGCCAAACACCACATGCACCAATGCCGTATACAAACCGCCACATACCAGCTATACGATATTGCAGCGTATGGAGCCAAACACATAAGCCAGTTGGGAAAGTGTTGAGATTTCCAAATGGATTACAATTGGTAAATAACAGGTTCCCGTATCTCTTCATCTTGATCACATCATACAGATCCGTGCTGGTCCCCGGCGTCGCCTTCAGCTAATACCCTGTGATTAAACGCTTCGCTGTAACGTTTAATTTTCCTGATCGGATTTTTTATAAAACAGGTAGTTTTTGTAAACCTGTTTCAGGAAGAGACAACCAGCATTCATTTCCCTTACCTTTTAAAATACGAATCCGGGTTTTTACCACCGGCTTTAACCGTCTCCAATCGCTTTTTAAATTCAGCGAATAGCTCAGGTTCTTCTTTCCGGACATAAATCTCTGACAAAGCGATCAGGGTGTTCTGATCATTCGGATTGAGGGACTCCGCTTTCTTAAAATAGGGCAATGCCAGTTCGAATTGCGCCATCACTTCATTTTTAAGCTTTGTATACCGTTGAATACCGGCACCAGAGAAATCTTCCTTAAGCGCATTCATCTGCTGTGTGAGTCTGGCCGATTTGTTGTAGTAAAGGGTACCTAAAGAATAAAAGGCATCCAAATTTTTGGGGTCTCTTTTGGTAGCATCCAAATAATATTTTTTAGCAGCATTAAAATATTCATCGGCTTTGGCAGGGTTTTGTGCCTGTTGTTCACCCTGGTACAGGTTGTCATACACGCTGCCCAGGGTAACGTACAGTTGTACATTATTGGGTTCCTGCGCAATGGCTTGCCGGAGCAGGGTGGTAAGTTCTTCCAGTTTCCCTTTTTTCAGGTATTCGTTGATTTCTGCAAAGAGCAGTCCTGAATTCTCCGGGAATTTTTGGCGGCCTTCCGCCAGGATCCTGCCGGCACCGGCATCATCTCCCTTTTGAGACTTGATATTGTAAATTCCTTCATAGACTGCTGAATTGCCAGTTCCGGCTTTGTACAGGATTTCAAAATATCTCAAGGCATCGTCATTCCGATTCGCCATTTGGGCAGCCAACCCCGTAGCATATACCTGGTTATTATATTGCTCCTGATCATCGAGGAGACTTTTCTGGGCATTGGATTTCAGGAGCTGATGGCTTTGCAATGCTGCCTGAAAGGACAGAAACGCTTTCATGTATTCAGCGGCCTCGTATTTACTGACACCGATATTGATCAAAGAGCCTTGTACTTCGCTAAAACCTTTTATCGCATCGCTTTTCTCATAGGTTTTAGTCGCGAGTTCGTAGCCTTTCTTATAGCCATTGAAGGCTTCCAGTGCGTCATTGTCGCCGGTGAATGTAGACTTCCGGGAAATTTGAGCCTTGAATATGTCACGCTGCAGGAAGGTATTGTAGATATCCCCTTTCGTTATCCAGGCGGAGGCCAAAGCCTGTGCCTCCGGATATTGAAGCGCCTGGTTGATTTTGGTTTTGGCTTCCTCCAGTTTATCGGTACGGTTTGAGGGATCTAAATTATAAGAAGTCAAAGCTTTCCCCGCTGATTTGGCCAGATTGGCGCCTTCCCCCTGCGCCAGGGCGTACGCAGTGATGAATAAGCAAGCCAGTAGAAAAACGAACGATTTTTTCATGGTTTTTAATAATTAAAATGGTGCTGAACAGCACCGATTGGTGTAACGTAGAAATTTTGCTTCAAATATACATGCTCTTTCTAGTTTAGATATATTGGGAGTGTAAGAATAAAAAGGTACGGCTATATCGTATATCTTAATAAATAACCTGAAGGCATCTTAATATGCTATGATTTTCCCCGGATAGCACTAAGAAATCAGGGAGTTGAATCACGTTCAGGTGCAATTGGAAAATTTATCAAACTAAAGCGGAGGCCCGGCAGTTTTTTGTTATAGAAAATCCCTGGAAAAATGATCTTTTACTACCGGCGGTGGCATGGCAGCTGCGGCCATTGTGGAGATGCGGGCCGGACTGATGAGGGTACAGGCAGCAGGCCTGGAGATCAGCGTATGGTTTTTCCAAAAGGCAGCAGCGAAATCCCGATCAGTTTAAAATGCTGTTTGGCAAAAGGAATACCAATGATGGTGATGGTTAGCAGCAGGCCAAAGACCACATGCACCAGTGCCGTATACAAGCCGCCGCAAAGCAGCCATATGATATTGAACAAAGGAGCCAGGGCGCCTGCATCGGATGGGCTGTTTACCACTTCTTTATCAAAGGGCCACAACACCAGCCCGGCCAGTTTAAAACACTGTACCCCCCAGGGTATGCCCACCACCGTAATGCACAGCACAATGCCGCTAAAAAAATAACCCATGGCTGCAAAAAAGCCGCCGAAGATGAGCCATAGGAGGTTGAAGGGGAGGTTCATGAGTTTAATTGAAATAGTTTATTAATTGCTATACGAATATAGATAATACAGCATTATTAAAGAGTAACGCTGATGCTATAATAACTTGGGTTGAGGGTCAGGCGACCAACAAATGCGTAGGAGATGGTTTTTGGAAAGACGAACCATGGTGGAGGCAAGTACCTGCGGCGGCAAATGTTGGTATCAACCCCAATTAAACTTTAATGCCAAACTTCTTTAATTTCTTTAAGGATTCAAAACATCTTATTAAAGCTTGTTCTTTTATGATTTCTTTTTTCAATAATGATGTTTGCACAGATTTTACGTTTGCAAATTCAAGGTTATTAAAAGTACTAGTCTGACCTGCTACATCAACAATTCGTTTCCAGTCTTCTTTTGATAAGAGTAAAAGTTTATCATAGATAAATTTTATTTCAGTTATTTCTTTATCAACCAATTTGGACAAAGATTTTATTTCTTCGACAAGGCCAGGTTTTGTTTGAACAAAATCAAGAACCTTTTTACCAAATGACATCTCTCTACTTGTCATATTTTTTTGCTCTCTCAGTTTTTTGAGCAAATCAAACATTAGGATATAATCAAAGCCTTCTGATTTATTATTGTCAATATATATTTTAAAACCATCCCAAAATCTTAGACCCATTTTTTGAATTTCGCTAATTAGGAAAACAGTATCTTCAACGTTATTGGTATCAATCTCTTTTTCATTTTCCCGTTGTACTTTTTCTTCTGTTGTAATCAAATAATCCTGTAGAGTTGCCGTAAGGTTTTCGCTATAGTTGGATTCCTTAATAAACTCCCAAGTTGATTTATTTTTCAAAGCTTCAGGAGTGTATTTTGGAAATAACTTATCGTAAACAAATATTAATAGTTTTTTTAAATTAATATTTACCAATTCTGCAGACTTCTGATCCTCATAAATCTTCCATAAGTCGATTCGATTATCAGTGAGATAATGGAAATAAGATAATGTATATGCAACAACTAAAGCTTTATAAGTTGTATCACCTATGGCATCCACATTTTTTCTTCCAAAAAGTTTATCAACTGTTTTAAAAAGAATGGCATTTGCAATTAGTTTACGATATAAATTTTCCCCTGGTAATTTGTTTTTGCTAACAGCATCGACTATTTTTTTAATAAAATGAATAAAATTTTTCTGCGATCCTTGTGAAACATAATGAGGTTCTAATTCCCAAATATTAATAAGTTTAGCAACGTCAGATTTTACGAACTTTAGGCTAGAAGGATTTTGTTCCTTAAATTTTTTCTGTTGTGCTGGTGTTTGCTTATTCAGTGTCTCACGATACTGGCCATTAGCACGTTCAAAAAACCATAAAAATGACTGGTTTTTGTTTTCAGGATTTACAACATATTTTTTTCTTGACAAATTTTCAATCTGTATGAAATAAGGATTGTTGGATGACAAATCCAGTTCAGAAACTTTATTTTGACTATTTGCAAACCGTGAGATATTTGGAACTTCTTTATTTTTTTGTTCCTTATTTTTTATAACTATTAGTTTCATTTGAACAAATATTTTGCTCAAATCTGCATCTTTGAATTTCTTCTGTGTATGATAAAGTGACGCTGTTGTTTGGCCCCCATTTACAATTTGGAAATCATTTATTTTGATTATCTGCAATTGATTATTTATAGACTTTGTTTCAACACTTTCAGCTGTTGCGGTGAGCCCATTATTATATGGAAGAAACATATAGGGTTCTTTGCCAATTATTGTGTCACGAATACCTTTATTGAATTTTCCTGCTTGTCCTAAAAAAGCACGAACATTGCTTTCTAATAATTCGTTTGAAAATTCCTTATACAGTTTTGACAAAATTTCTCCCGGCACGATTGCTAAATAACAATCGTACATTTTATCAATATTGGGAACTTGCAAACATTGTAGCCCAGTTCCGTTTTCCGTAAACTTTTCAAATTCAATTTCTATCGGTTCGTGGATGCTATTAGACTCATTGATTTTGAATAATCTTGACACGTCCCATGTATGAACAAAAACATCAACATCCGCAATCGAAATTATTTCTTTGTCATGATTTGAAAAGCCATTTATCAAAAAGTGAACATTAATACGATCAAAATCATTGCCTTGTTTTCCTATGGTTTTAATTAGCTCGTTAAGTTCAGCATGGGATGGGTCTATATAGTCGATATGTCGTTTTAAAGCGGAATTGATAAACCTTTTTACCTGATTTAGAGATTTGGTGTAATCTTCTTTGGTTATGTTGTGTTCATAACTGTCAATTCTGTAATTGGTAATGAACAAGTCTAATGTCTCAAAATATTCTTTTTTGTTTTCGTCTTTAAACAAGTCTTTTAGACAATAGCCGTTGATTTTCCAGTCAATTCCCCCTTGACTATTTGGATGCACATAAGATAAAACTCTTGCTCCTTCGGATTTTCCGATTGATTCAAAAACTTCAATACAATATTCTGTAAACTTATCTTCAAAACTTGCTCCCTCACCTTCGGAATAAACCAAAGAAGAAACATCAGATTTTAGTTCTTCAATATAATTCTGTAACGCTCTATCCATTTGCTAAATTTGTTGTAGGATTTGTTCGATTTCTAAAATATAGCGCTCTACAGCTGAAAGTTCAATTGAATACGAAGTATTGTAAATTCCTAAAGGCAAATGACTTTTTACTATTTTAGGAAAATCAGTTTCTACGATAAAACCAAAAGTCTTTTTCAAGGAATACATTTTATTGTAGTATTCTCTATCATCTTCACGATAACCAAGTAACAATAATCTGTCATTTAAAAAAATACGTTCGTCGTCAGTTGAAATATTTTGTAGGGTTTGTTCAACTAATGAATTCAGAGAAAAGCCGTTTTCTTTTACTTCCTCAGTTGTGTACAAAATCAAAAATAATCTACTTAAATTTACATTATCTAATTGTCTTTCACTTGTGATTTGTATTTTCGGATGTTTTGAAGATGTGAGTTTAATTTCAACTCCAATCGAACCAAATATAAAGTCTTTATCATCAAACTCAGCGCCAGTCCAAGCATGTAAGATGCTAGCAGAAGATTTATTGTTTTTTAAAAGATAATTAAAAAAAAGTAACTCTCCGATTAACCCCTTTTGCTGTTCAATTGTTAAGCCATTAAAGTTAATTTTGTCAAATATTCTTTTCCATTTTGAAATAACGTTCAGGGTTTTTGTAATCGCCTCATTTTCTGTAACGCTTTCTGCAATATCGTCTAAAATATTTTTGATAAACAACGAAAAAATATCTTTTAGATCATTGTCTAATAAATAAATAGTTAACTCGCAAGAATCTTCCGTTTTAATGGTAAAAATTTCAACGCCTTTGAAATGATAATTTTTAAGTTCCGGAATTTGCGCATTTTTGGAAACAGACATTATGTACAAATGCTGTCCAGTAATATGATTGGTGGCAGCATAGCAATTGAGATGCGAAATATCTTCAATTCTTGATTTTATAATAATTTCACCGTTTGGTTTCTGTGCTTCCCAAAGGGATTTAATATTAACCATATACTATTCGTTATCATTTGTTTGGGAATCATCATCTTCCTGTGGCTCTTCCTCAAAACCGTCAACAACGGTAGTGGTATATGAAATTTTTACCTCGTTTTCAATCTTTGGAAAGTGAAGGCTATAACCGATTATTGGGATTCCGTTGTTTACATTTGGTGTTCCTCTTTCGTCTAATGCATAAATTAAAAGCAAACCTTTTTTTTCTCTCTCTCTATGGATTTTAATGTCTTCGTTCTTTTTTAAATCAGAAACACTTAAGTCAACTTGACGGTCAACAGTATCATCAATTTGATTTTTAGAAATTAAATAATATTCCCCATCTCTAATTAGTTGTTGGTTACGAACAGTACAACCCATTTCTACAATTTGATTACCTATTTTAATTTCATAGGTTTTCACTTTTGAATTTTTGGTTCGCTCTCCTTTTTTTGAACCTCCTTTAAAATCAATAAAAGTATCCTCATCGGTGTTAGAAACAATAGCTACTGACCACTCTTTAATTTCAGTTTGGGTCAAAACATACTCTCCTAAACGTGCGTTTTTAATTCGCAATAAATCAGTTTTAAAATTATCTAAAAATGTTGAAATTTTTTCTTTATCGAAATCTTTAACCAAGACACATCTCGGGATTTTATCGCTTTCTTTATGCTTAATTATTTCAAATGGTTTGTTCCCAATATCTAACAAAGATTGCAAATTTTTAAAATTATTTTCAATCGCAGTTTTTGTTTTTAGCAATTGATAGGTTTGAGGATTTGTTCCTGAAAAAGAAATTTCAATATTTTTAGAAAAATTCAATTTTGCCAAACTCGTAATCGTCATCAAACCATGATGATTTCTAACTTTTAATCTAAAATCTTTTGGACGTTGATGTGCGGCGGTCATTTCATCAAAATCATTTCGCATTTCTTCCGTTGCCATTGTGATGTGGTTAAACCATTCAAAAATCTGTTCAGTAGTGTATAATCTGCATAAATCCACATAACCTGGACGATACCCAAACCAACGACCCATTTGCATAAGTGAATCGTACATTTTTGTAGTTCTCAAATAGTAACTTACAGACAATCCTTCCAGAGTTATTCCTCTTGACAATCTGCTTCCGCCAATTGCAATTACAGACAAACCATTTTCATGTCTGTTGTAATCAATTTCTTCAATATTATGATATTCCAAATTGGTTGTCGAACGTGTTCCATGAACAGAACGAACATCAATTTTTGAAACCGCTTTTTTAAGCTCGTCTTTAACGCTTTCCCAAGAATGCTGTTTAATACGAATGTCCTTATAATCTAAATTTTCTAAAACATTATCTGTGGTTGGAACAAAATCTGTTTCATACAATTCTTTTAGTTCTTGTAAAAATATTTCATCTTCACTTCTAATTGAATTCGCGTATTCTTTCATCTTTTCATTTACTAACGAAGCAACTCTGTCAATCCATTTTACCAACAACGCTACGTGAATAAGCATTGAATTATGTTTATTTTTGTGACCTCTTAATCTGCGAATTGCACAAGTAAGAATGAATGATTGGATTGCTTTTTCTAAACTTTTCGGAAGATAATCCGGCAAATCTTCTTTGTTGAATTTGTTTATAGTTCTGAAAAACGGCGGGTCATAATCATCAATTGCTCTGAAAATATCCAAAGGTTCTTTTTCTTCTCCGTTTGGATTCTCAAATCCAAATATTTTTGCAGCTCCAATGTAATTTGTTGGTGCTTTTATATTGATGATAAAATCTCTCGGGAATAAATCTTCCCCGATTTTATATTCTTTGTTTTTTACAATAGTCGTTAATTCATCATTATGTACTTGCGAAATGAACAAGTTTGCATAAGGCGTCGCCGTATAACCAATGAAAGTATTTTGATTAAATAAATTAAGTAATGTTCTAATTAATTTGTTGATAGTTTTGATGTCTTCAATATCCTTTGAAGCATTAACTGAAGCGGCATCGGCTTCATCATCAATTACTAGAACCGGAACATCAAATAACTTCGGTGAACCGTCAATTTTTTTTGCATTGACATCTTTAGAAAACCAATCAATGAGATTTTCGAGAATACTTTTATTTTTTTTAATAACAAAAATCACAGGATTTTTTCCAATTGGAATGTTTAATCTATTCGCAACTGACTGGCTAAAATCTCCTTCGTCTCCAGTTTTATAGTATGAAGACGTTAAAGAATAAATGTCTGTACTGACTTTGTATTTTCCTACGCCAATAATTTTATTTTCATTTTCTCTGATAAATGCGGAACTATTCCTTCCAATGTACCCAGAGTCAATTCTTTCCTGTGTTTGTCTTCTGAGTGAACTAATTGTTCCTGCAATTACAATAATTACTTTGTATCCTGCATTTGTTGCTTTGTTAATTAGGCCAACATAATTTGAAGTTTTTCCAGATTGGACGTGACCAACAACCATACCTCTTCTATCCCAAGAACCGTCCTTTTTTGGATTAACACATTTATCAAGTATTTTATCAGTGAAATCATCTAAATCATTAACTGGAAATGACGGATCGTTTTTCTGCATTTCCAATTTATATCTATTCCACAATTCAAATTCAATATTTGCTTTTTCTTCTTTTAGCCAAGGAGTTACATTTGCGTCATAGAGCTCAGTGATTTCACCTTGACCAATGCTAAAATCGGCACGAAGTTGCTCAAACAAGAAATCTTTATCAACACCTTTAAATTCTAAAGCAGGAGAAATTTTATCGTTTATGATTTTTGATATTGTATCATCAGTTATCGAATCTCGTGAAATTAAATTCAAGTATGCGTGACAAATCAACTTAGCTGTTTGGTTTATATCGTTCATTTTAGATAATCATTAATTAAAGGGAATAGGTTAAAGGGCGTTGAGGACATTATTTGTTGTTTAGCTAAAGATTCTGGAATACCTTGCTGAACATATATCTTGTATAATTCAATAGCTAAGTTGAGTAAATCATCACTAGGTATTTCAGAATGCTTTTCTAATTCATGGAATGAAGGATCTTCATTTTGATTACTTAAAATCAATTCTATTGGTACGTTGTCTTCCAAAAATTTCAAAGCCTTTCCTGCCAATTTGCTATTTTCAGAAAGGAGTGAATTGATTATTGGATGTTTTCTGTTTATTTTATATTTCTTAATTCCATCTCTGTTTTTTTCGTCATTCCACAAAGGCTCATAGTTTGTTAAACCATTTTCTGAATTATTTTTTGGTCCTCGCCAATTATAAATTTTTGCAGATTTAATAATTGCAATTTTTGCAATCCGTGAAAGTTCACGCCTTATTTCAATCGGTGGATTTGCGGTTGATTTCTTGATATCCAAATGCCAGTTGAAGTCGTTTTCATTTGAAAAACTAACTGCTATTCTTGCTAGCTTCGAATAATCTCTTTTTTTTTCAAGTCCAAGCCAATCCGCAGTAACCAACAATCTGTCTCCACGATAAATATAAAATCCTTGTTGCTGAAACCAACCTAAGGGACCGCCCGAATTTTCATACTCCGATTTACTTATTTCGGACATATGAGGCAATATGAAATAAGTTATTTCTACATTGCCAAATTTTTCAGTTAAACCCATTTCAGGTTTTGGAACCAGATTTAATAAAAAGGGATTATATGGTTTAATTTCTTCATTTTGAAAGAAAAGTTTTATTCGTTTGCTTTCAATAAATTTATGAAACACTAGACTTAAATGAAGGTTTACGTTCATCATTTCCTGATAGAAAGCATTCTTTACTGTTTCGTTATTAATGTCAGCATTTCCTACAATTCTGTCTAGCTTTTGCCATAATACTAATGTTCCTGATTTCTGGTTAATTACTTTATTAAGAAAGGAATTATCAGAAACAAAATCTAGCAACTGCCATTCATTTTCCTTGTTGATGAAATCAATATCCCAGCAGCGCTTTATTACTGCGTAATTTTCTTTTTTCGTTATACAAGTAAGTCTTTTACATTGTGAAAATGAAGCTGTTTTTAAACCCATTCCGAAACGTCCTAAATCTTTTTCGTTACGCTCTTCCTCTGGGTCTTTACTACCTGGGGTCATTGCAAGTACGAGTTCTTCTTTATTCATTCCAATCCCATTGTCAAAAATAGAAATGAATGAATCTTGCCCATTCCACTTGTATTCAATAAAAATTTCGGAAGCTTTTGCAGAAATACTGTTATCAATTATATCGGCTATAGCTGTTGATAAATTATAACCAAAACTTCTATATGAATTTATTGTAGATTTTGGATTAGGTTTTGCTATTTCGGCTCTTATATATTCACTCATAGCAAATCAATTATTTTGCCAGCAATCGTCTGTGCCATCAATGGCGGCACAGCATTTCCAATTTGCTTAAAAGCAGCAGTTCTATTTTTCCCTTCCTTTACTCCTTCAAAATAGAAATCATCAGGAAAAGATTGCAGCCTTGCAGCTTCTCTTACACTTATTGATCTGTTCTGTTTTATATCCGGGTGTATATAGTAGTGCCCATCTTTTGCAATGTGGGCTACAACTGTATGTGAAAAATTGGCTTCTGCATTAACTACTTTAAACCGGTCAAAAAATGAATGGCGGTTACTGTGTGTTTTTAATTTATCAGGCAGTTCATTATAATTCAGTCGTTTTTTATTTTTCATCATATCCACTGCAATCTGGTATATCTTTTTATCCTGTTCGGTATGCGGCCTGGCAACATGCTGTGTTAAGATATCAATACCGTTTCTGATACCTGTGTCATTCAAATACTTTGTGGCTTCGCCTTTATAAGTACTGAATTTATCTTTTCCGGAGCCGGCACTAAGAACCGGAAGGTCTTTCAGTAATTCTTTAACTGTATGCCCTTCATTATATCTTATGCTTTCAAGGTCCGGAAGTGAAGGATTTAACTCTTTTTTCCAGCCTAATATCACAACTCTTTTTCTGTTCTGCAGCACGCCAAAATTATTAGCCTCAACTGTATATAATTTCATAGCATAGCCTTTTTTATCAAACAGCTTTTCCATGTTTTGCAGGTAAACACCAGCACCGGCAGATTTTAGTCCCAGCACATTTTCAAACACAAACATTTTTGCGTTATATTTTTTCAGATATTTGGCATACTGTACGTAGAGATAATTCCTCGGGTCACTTTTCATTCCGTCTTCGCTTCTTGCCCTACCTACTAGAGAATAAGCCTGGCATGGAGGTCCACCAATGATCAGATCAACTTCACGGCCTTTCCGTTGCTCTTCAATGGCTTTATGGATCGTTGGATTATGTTCTGCTCCGATGGAAAAATTGATAACGCTTTCCATTATTTCCGGCGGAACGGCATTATACAATTCTTTGCGGCTGATCTCGTCTTTGAGATAGGATTTATAAATATCGTACTTGCCATTTGCTTTTAAATAATGATATGCAGCCCTGGTTCTTAAAGTAAAACAGGCAGCCTCATCCATTTCCACATGGGCAATGGGTTCGTATCCGGCACGTATAAAACCTTCGGACAGGCCACCTGCGCCTGCAAAGAGGTCAATAAAAGTTAATTTCTTTTTCATGGTTTTGAAAACTCCTTAGCGTCAAAAAAATCCTTAAGCGATATTTTAAGTGCCGCTGTGATTTTTACAAGTGTGTTCATCGAAATATTTTTTCTCCCTTTTTCTACATGTGTCAGGTACGACCTTTCAATATCTGCCTCATTGGCAAACTTTTGCTGGGAGAGTTTTTTCTGATTTCTCAGTGTAGTAATTCGTTTTCCTACAAGATCATTGAAGTCCATATTCAAATGTATTTTTATGTGTGCTATAAAGCGGTATGCTTTAGAACACATCGGTAATTAATTGGTAATATTATTTACATGTAGGAGCAATACTATGTTATGTCACTTAAAGTGCATTTGCATTTAAGTCACGTTAAGCTGTTTATCAGGAAAAAATCAGGAGATTTTTTTAAGAATAGTGGTTAGCATTTTGTCAACTTTAGCCGGCTTTAGTTTACACTCCCAAACCGTAATCACCTTCCAGCCATCTTTCCTCAAAGCCTTAATTGCTTTTTCATCGTTGGCTTTATTGCCGTTTATTTTATCGGTCCACCATTGGGTGCGGGTTTTGGGTACCACAAAATACCTGCAATTGCTATGCCCGTGCCAGAAGCAGCCGTGTATAAAAATTACGGTGTGGTATTTTGGTAAAACTATATCAGGTTTACCGGGGAGGGTTTTATCGTGCAGTTTATAGCGGTAGCCGTTTGCATGCAGGAACTTGCGTACAAGCATCTCCGGCTTTGTATCCTTGCCGCGTATCTGCTGCATATTATAGCTTCGCTGCTGCGGAGTGTGTACATCAGTCATTGTAATACAAATGTAGTGTGCTTCACCTGCTTTCCGGTGACTGGCTGGCCCGCTAACGGCTAAGCTTTCCCTACTTCTCAATCAACGCCGCAAACAGCGTAATATCCAGGGCTTCCAAAAACCGGGTAAGGTTATAGCCGTTGGACTGCAGTTTCAGTTTTTCTGCTTTTTCGCGGGTATAGCGCCTGGTATCGGTCAAACGGTTAAAGCTGATGAACTGTATGGCAGCACGGGAAAGCTTTTTGTTCCAGTAGGCCGGATTGATGCGTACCACCGGTTCGGGGCCCTGCACGGGGGTAATGCCCAACAGGGGCGTGCGTTCGTCGTAGGTATTGTTGTATGCCCATCCGTTGCGCTCGGCCTCGGGTATACGGGCATATTCCTGCTCAGCCATTTGCAGGGCGATCTCCGATTGCAGTTTATCGGGGTGCAGCCTCCAGTAGGCGATCAGGTCTTCGGCCAGCTCCCGGAAGGATACCGGTAGCCAGTATTGCGGCCGCTCGGGGTTGTACACCACGATCAGCTCACTGCCGTACCGGTCTATACCGTTACCCAATACCTCCCTGGCACCGGGAATACTAAAACATTCCTTCAGCCTTTCGTTTACCGCTTTCCACTTTTCAAATTCAAACCCGGGTTTGGTTGGTTCGGTTGGCTTTGAAACACTACTGCCGTATGATTTTCCGGTAAAACTGTAGATATCGTTCACCTGCATTTTCCAGCTGGGCGGTTCGATACGGTACAGGCTTACCTTGCCCTTATTTAAAAAATAATCGCAAAACCCAAAACTGATCTCGCTGGGTATGGCGTACCCATTCTTACCGGGACAGTTTTTTGCATACACCGTGGTTTCGCATTCAAACCCCTTTTGATCAGTAAATACCGGGTTCTTACGCACCAGGTCGGTTATGCCAATGATCTTTTGATAATTGGCCGTGGTTTCGGTCTTTGTAAAACCGCAGTTGTAATGCGTGTACACCCCCCAGTCAGTGAGTTTAAACCCGCCCGGGTGTTCGGTCAGCAAGGGATAGTCCTGTGCCCGCAAAACAAACGGACACATCACAACACATAACAAAATGGCAGCTGTCTTTTTCATACGGAGGCATTTTGGTGGCAATACAAACAGGTGCTGCAGCCGCAAAGCATGCATACAGCCTGTACTTAACAACCCAAAATTGATCTAAAAAAAACAGGAAAAAAATGAGGTAGGTCAGTAAAATAAATGTTACTTCCCGAAAAGTGAAGTTGCTGAGAAAGAATAATTAAAAATGCCAGGTATCCATTAGATTAAAAGCTGTTTTTATTTAAGTAAGCTGACCGCTTCTAAGAGTATAGTTACAAATGCCGAAGTCACAGTAGTACAAAAGCTCAATATAGCTGCGAGGCAGGAACGGGCCGTAATCGTTCCTGCCTTGACTTTTTTGTTACTTTTTGTGTCAAGACAAAAAGTAAAAATAAAAAAGTACAAAAAACAATCCGCTATTGGGTGTAAAGTATATCCCCTACCATTCGTTCTCCGCAACAATCTACCAGCTACTACGTAAGCCGCATCTTTTGGTTCGGTTTCGCCGGAGGCGGAATTGAAAAAAATGCGCCAGCCTGTTTTTTCAAAGAAGCAAAAGCAGCGGCGGCGTAGTAGAGATGCCCCGCCGGCATGAGGCGAAAACTTAAACTATTGAACTGAAACAGATAACTGATGGTCTATAATTTGTTGCCGCCGCAGGTGAGTTGCCTGCATGGCCGCCGTCTGTCCCGATAGCCATCGGGATAACTGTGGGTTGCTTCATTATGCACATCGGCCATTCCTCAAATTTAATGCAGCACAGCAGATAAAATAATTATTTAACTTTATCTGTATTAAACCAAGCCGTATGAAAAAGGAATTAATTGCCGAACTGTTCTTACAATTTGAACAGGCCTGTTATCATTACAAAGGTATTGAATGCTGGAGTGCCAGGGAATTGCAGAAAATACTGGGATATACCGAATGGAGAAATTTTTTAAAAGTAATAGATAAAGCGAAAGATGCTGCTGCAAATGCAGGAGAAGATATAAAGCATCATTTTGTTGACGTCAACAAAATGATCGAACTGGCCAAAACTGCCAAACGTGAAGTGGATGATATTGCCCTTACCCGCTATGCCTGTTACCTGATTGCTCAAAATGGCGATGCAGCCAAACAGGCCATTGCTTTTGCACAAACTTATTTTGCCGTGCAAACCCGCAAACAGGAAATGATTGAACAAAGGCTGCTGGATATTGAAAGGGTAACCGCCCGGGAAAAACTATCCAAATCAGAGAAAAAACTATCGGGCATTATTTACGAAAGGGGTGTGGATGAAAAAGGATTTGCTGTAATCCGCTCCAAGGGCGATGCTGCACTTTTTGGTGGCTTTGGCACCAGCGATATGAAACGGAAGATGGGCGTGGCTGCCAACAGGCCCCTGGCCGATTTTTTACCAACACTTACCATTAAAGCAAAAGATTTTGCTGCCGAACTTACCAGCCATAATGTTATTGAAAAAGATCTGAAAGGTGATGCCTTAATCAGCAAAGAGCATATTGATAATAACAGCGCCGTTAGAAAAATGCTTAAAGAAAGAGGCGTTAAACCAGAAGAACTGCCCGCCGCCGAAGATGTAAAAAAACTGCAAAGAAAATTAAAGACAGAACAGGAAAAACTTGCAAAGGGCGGAAAAAGGAAAGGTTGATTTAATAACCGCATACCAATGCCCTGCCTAAGCCCTGGCAACGCCGGGATTGCCTGATTTACTGATAAAAATCAGCTTTACTGCCTTTTGGCATCATAAAACAGGAACGTTTTAGTATCTTTTTTTGTGTTATGAAAAATTTCAGTACAATAAAAGGCTTTTTTACCACCTTATTATTGCTGAGCATATACTGTGCAGGCGCACAAAAAATGGTGAGCATCGACCTGGCCGCTACACGCAACCTGGGCCACCGCCTCAACGGGCTTAATATCAGCAGCTTCTATCACTTTAGTGAACGCCTTATCGGCGGTGTTGAAATAAACCGCTACTTCCCGGTGAAAAGAATGGAAAAACACGGGCTCACAGAAATGTCGGCCCTGGATCTGGACTTTAATTTTCACTACATGCTTCCTGTTAGCAAAACAGTGAGGCTTTACCCGCTCACCGGAATTAGCCGTACCTGCGAAAGAGAATACAATTTCGCTAAACGCGAAACAGTGTATGATCGTTTCTGGTCATTCAATACCGGTGCCGGAGTGCAGGTGGCGATGGGCAAATGTTCGCCACATGCCGAGTATATGTTTACCTGGGGCCATATTAACCAGCGGTTTTTACTGGTAGGACTCAGCTACGAATTGGAATGGGGTAAAAGAGAAAAAGGATCATCGCATTAATGGTGCAGCTGTAAACCCGGAATTGGTTCGTGAAAATCGAACCATGGCTGAGTGCAACGCAGCATTGCTCCCCGAAACCCGGAATTGGTTCGTGATAATCGAACCATGGCGAGGTATAAGTGGTTCGTGTGAATCGAACCACGGCAGGGGAGGTTTAATTAAATTATGCTGACTGCACCTAAGAGTAGAATTACCGATGTACAAGTTACAGTAGTACAAAAGCTAAATCAGGGAACCATCCCACAATCGGGATGTAATCCCTGCCCGTCCGGCAGGCGGGGATTGTGGGGCTTCCGCCAGCTGGCGGATTCTTTTTTGCCGTGCCCCGAAGAGCGAAGCGGAACTCGGGGGAGAAGCAAAAAAGAACAATAAAATATTTAGGCTATTTTAATTTATTTTACTGACTTACGTCAATGCTATATTTTTCTTTTATCATCAAGGAAAAGAAAAATAATACAAAGGTTTGCCGGTAATGGCTTTGGCGCTGCTTTATACAGCATGCCGTGCAGCGGTACAAACATTAAAAAAAGGTACAGCAACCTGTACCTTTTTGCTTATATACTAACCTGTAGTACTTTTACTTACCCATTCCCATCATCTTTCCGCCTGTAAACACCAGGGTTACCGCAAAGCGTTGTAAACCATCTTTGGGGGCATTGTTTAAATTCTGGAACTCGGCACTTTTCCAGCCCTGGCTCCTGAAGCCCGAAACATAACCCACCTGTAAGCCAATACTGCCATCATCTTTCGGCGATTTAAAGGATACACCCATGCCCAAACGGTATGTTAAGAAGGTGTTTGTAAATTTGGTTTTGCGAATGCTGTTCTGCACCGCTGATGAATTGGCTACATCATCAAAATCTACCGCATTCACATCTTTAAAAAATACCGCCTGGTATCCTTCGGCACCAAGTCCCACCAATGGGTATAGCATTATATTTTTAGCAGGTATCACATCATAACCCAGATCCATACCCGCACCCAGGGTACGAAGGGTACTGCTTCTTTTGTTGGGGTTGCCGCTTAAGCTGCTGCCACCGGTAACAGTAAACTGCGATACAAAGTTTTTTTCTACATGCATAGAACCAAAAGACAGGGTATAGATGCGGTTCTTTAAACCTTTGTACTGTTGAAGTCCTGCTATGCGGCCGTTGAGGCGGTCAAAATTCAGAAAGGTTACACCGGCACCGCGTGTCATGATCACGGGCTTGTGGGTTTTCATTTTATCCCACCGGTTCTTTTTTTCTTTTTTTTCCTGGGCCATGGCCGATAAGGAAAATACACTTAATGCAATGAACATGATCGTTTTCATAATGCGCTTGTTTTATGTTTTAAAATGATGCAGGGCATCATTATGCTAATGCCGTGATGGCTTTTTTACAGCATATTTTTTATTGTTTTTTTCTACCCTGCGGCTGTCATCACATAAACACGGCAAAAAGATTTTGGTTTAAGAAATTGTACGATCAGTTGTTAAAATTATGTTGTTAAGCCGTTTTATTTTTTTGTGCAAACGGCTTGTTTAGCCTTAAGTGGGCATAATGCTGTTTGCTGTTATACAAAGCAGGTGTGTAATTTTATTTTTGGCTTCTCCTCGTGAGCCACGAACCATGGCGAGGGGAATGTATAACCGTTGTAAATAATTTGTAATCATTAAGAAAGAAGCAGATTGATTTGAATTATAAATGTTGAAACTACAGTAGCACAAAAGCTAAATCAGGGAACCATCCCGAATCCGGGGTGTAATCGGATTCGGGGGCCCTTTTTTGGTTACTTTTTTGGGCAAGCAAAAAAGTGACAAAAACATAAAAAGTGTTTTTTTATTTTACTGTCACTCATCAATGTTTTCTTTTTCTTTTTTCCTTGATGAAAAAAGAAACAAAAAAATCAAGGACAAAAGAATGGCTCCGCCCTTTTGTCCGGCCATCGCCACTGGACCAGTATGCTGCATAAAAAATCATTTCACAGGTTGTACCGTTATTCAGAATTTATTTAAATATTAAACAAGTCAATTATCATTAGTGTGGCAGTTCACGTTTATGTTATCATCAAAATCGAAAAATACCGTGGTCGCAATTGGCACAAAAAAAATTAAAAGTGGGTATCCATTAAATTAAAAACCGGTTTTATTAAAATATTCTGACTGCACCTAAGAGTAGAATTACCAAAGTACAAGTCACAGTAGCACAAAAGCTAAATCAGGGAACCATCCGACAAAGGGGGTGTAATCGATTGTGGGGCTTCCGCCAGCTGGCGGATTCTTTTTTGCCGTGCCCCGAAGAGCGATAGCGGAACTCGGGGGAGAAGCAAAAAAGAACAATAAAAAAACAAAGACGTCATTATCTGTTGTTCTACCACTTGTCAATACTCTTTTCGCCTATAATTAACCAACAAACAATATATTTTATTTTAACTTTCCACCATGAAATTAATATTAACCATTGCGGCATTGCTGATCAGCATTTTTTCTTTTGCCCAAACAACTGATCCGAAGGATGCTGCGAATAAAGCATTTATAAAACTGGTAGAACCCACCAAAGCACAAATAAACGTAAAAGCATCACGCAACTTTATAGTAGGCAGCACCTGCAAAACCTGCAACCTTACCATCAATGGAAAAGAAGCAAAAGTGTACCCAACCGGCGCCTTTGCATACGAGCTTAATTTAAAACCCGGCGATACCGCATTCAACCTCATTGCTTTTACCGCACCAGACAGATCAGTGAGCAAAAAACTGAACTACAACTATACATTGCCACCACCACCCGATACCGTAAAAGTGCTGGATATTGTTTCGATTGAAACCTTTCCCGAAGGCAATTTATTTGTAATGCCCGGCGACCGCATCGCCTTTAAAGTGAAAGCACTTAGCGGTTGTACCGTAACGGCCAATGGCAATATTCCCCTGTATGAAATGCCCAACAGTAAAATGCCCGGCATTTACCAGGGCGAGTATGTGGTAAAGGAAACAGATAGTTTTTTGGTGACCAAAATGCCCCTAACCATTACCGATAGAACGGGTAAAGCCATTACCAGGCAAAGCAAATACTGGGTAAGTATGTTTGGTGCACTGGCACCCAATGTGGCTGTAACCAAAGGCAGGCTGTGCCATTTATTATTTGGCCTGGGTACCGACAGGCTGGGCGGCGCCAAGATCGGTTACCTGGATTCGATGGTGTTGCTGAACGTGGTGGGCAAAGTGGGTAAACAATATAAAGTACGCTTAAGTAAATACCGCTCTGCTTTTATTGACGAAGACTCGCTGCAGTTTTTACCCAAGGGTAGTTTTACACCCGCTTCGCTTACCGACCGGTGGACGGTGTATGGCGACAGTGCCTATGATTATGTACAACTGGGTTTATTTGCACGATTGCCTTACCAAAGTTTTCAACTTGTTAACCCCTCAAAAATTGTAGTGGACGTTTTTGGTGCTACCAACAACACCAACTGGATAACCCAACTGGAAAATACCCGGGAAATAAAAAATGTAAGCTATGAGCAGGTGGAAGATGAGGTGTTCAGAATTACCATTGAACTGAAACACGCACAGCACTGGGGCCACCAAATTTATTACAAAGGCAATACCCTGGTGATAAAAATAAAACACCAGCCCCGTGATCTGGCATTGAACAAATTAACCATTGCGGTGGATGCGGGCCATGGCGGCAACAATACCGGTGCCGGCGGGCCAACCGGCTCATCAGAAAAAATGCTTACCCTGGCCGTTTCATTAAAACTTCAAAAACTGCTGGAGCAGGCAGGCGCTACAGTGATGATGACCCGTACCACCGAAAAATTTGTTGACAACAAAGAACGCATTTTATTATACCGGGATAGTGTACCCGATCTGCTGATCAGTATTCATTTAAATTCTTCGGGCGATCCCATACGCACAAAAGGCACCAGCAGTTTTTACCGCTACATCGGTTTTAAAGAGCTGAGCAATGCCATTCACAAACGCATGCTCGAACTTGGCCTCAACGACCAGGGTAACAACGGCAGTTTTAATTTTATGCTCAACAGCCCCATTGAATATCCCAATGCATTGGTAGAAACCTTATTCCTGAGCAATCCCGAAGATGAAATGAAGATACTGGATGAAAACTTTCAGCAGCAGATTGCAGAAAAAATTGTGCAGGGGATAAAGGATTTCCTGGAGGGCTGTAAGTAAGAACAATAAGATTTCTTAAGTCGGAGACTTAAAACCAACTCATCCTCGTCTGAGACGAGGACGAGGTTCATTTAAAATGCAGGCATGATGAGCGGAAGCAACAGCCAGCTGAATAAGGTAATGAGTATGACACATATTATATTCAGCACCAGTCCGGTTTTTATCATTTGATTGAGTTTGATATGCCCGCTGGCAAATACAATGGCATTGGGCGGGGTACCCATGGGCAGCATACTGGCACAGCTGGCACCCAGGGTCATGGGAATACCCAACAACAAGGGATTGATCTGCATCGCCACCGCCACCGCAGTGATCACCGGCGCCATCACGATCACCTGCGCAATATTGCTCATTACCTCACTTAAAAAAACCGAGACCAGGGTTACCAAAAATATCAGCAACAGTAAATTGTTGGTGGCAAAACCGGAAATATATTGCCCCAGGTCCCTGATCAGCCCGGCATCTTCAAGGGATTTGGCCATGGCAATACCGCCGCCAAATAATAATAAAATGCCCCAGGCCATTTTTTTGGTATCGCCCCATTCCAGCAAACGTTCATCGGGATCTGCTTTTGTTCTGCCGCTGGGGATCATAAATAAACTGATGGCACCCATTAAAGCAATCATGCTGTCATCGAGCTGAAATGTTTTTTGCGATGTGTTGATGATGTCTTTGGTGATCCACAAAAAAGCGGTACTGCAAAAAACAATCAATACCCTTTTTTCCTGCCGCGATAGTTTGCCCATTTCCTTTAATTCGGCATGAATAAAATTTTTACCATCCACGCTGTGGGCAAGGTGATTGGGGTATAACCATTTTACCATGATGATATAAAGGGAGAACAACAGTATAATAGCAAGCGGCATACACAACATCATCCAGTTGGCAAAATCGATTCCGTGTTTAAATGTTTCATTCAGGTGGCGTACATACGCCACATTGGGAGGTGTGCCAATGATGGTGGCAATGCCGCCAAAATTACTGGCATAGGCAAGCGACAACATTAAGGCCAAAGAAAAATTTTTGATATTGGCGCCGGGGTTGGCATGCCTGCCAATAACCGCAATCACCGAAGCGGCAATGGGATACATCATCATGGTAGTGGCTGTATTGCTGAGCCACATGCTTAAAAAACCGGTCGACAAAATAAAACCCAGTATGATATGGTTGCCATTGGTGCCGGTAAGTTTAATAATGCTTAAAGCGATCCGTTTATGCAGGTTCCATTTTTCAATGGCCATGCCAATAAAAAATCCGCCCATAAAAAGATAAATGATGGAATCGGAATAGGCTTTGGATGTTTCCTTAATGCTATTGATGTTCAGTAAGGGATATAAAACCAGCGGCAGCAAGGCAACCACCGGCAGCGGCATGGCATCCAGTACCCACCAGCTGATCATGAGCACCGCAATGGATAAGACCAGCTTTGCTTTAAAATCCAGCCCCAGCGGATTTACAAAAAAGAAAAATAAAAAAAGTGTCCCTCCGGTAATTAAAGCCGCTTCCTTATTATATTTTTTGAAGAATTCTTTCATGCAGTTTAGTAAACTGTTACCAATTTAAAACAGTTTACTCAATAAATACATGCGGGGCATAACTTTGTGCTTCATAAAATAAAAAACATATGAGCAGTTTAGTAAAAGAATTCAACGATTACCGCACCAGGATGAACGAGGTTATTTTAAGCAAAGAAAACCTGGTGATCAAACGGTTGTGGAACCTGGATACCAATACCTATGCCGAAGGCGCACTGGATGTAAAGACCAAGGAACTACTGGGGCTTGTGGCATCCATGGTATTGCGTTGCGATGATTGTATAAAATACCACCTGGGTAAATCGCATGAGTTGGGCATTAGTACCGAACAGATGTATGAAGTATTTGCCGTGGCCAATATTGTGGGCGGTACCATTGTGATACCGCATACCAGAAGGGCGGCGGAGTATTGGGAAGAATTAGGAACTGTTGAATAAAAGAGATTTCACGCAGAGCCCACTGAGGAGCAGAGGAAACAGAGAAGGGCTCAGCGAACTCCGCTCCTCTGCAATCTCTGCGTGAAACATTGATCACCGAGTATTTATTTTCAGTAACTTTATCCCTCAATATATCAAACTATGAGTGACACAGCATTAACAGCGGCTCCATTAACCGCAAAGGATTTTGTAACCGACCAGGAAGTGCGCTGGTGCCCCGGATGTGGCGATTATTCCATCCTGGCACAGGTGCAAAAGATCATGCCCACACTGGGTATCCCCAGGGAAAATATTGTCATTGTAAGCGGCATCGGCTGCAGCAGCCGTTTTCCATATTATATGAATACCTATGGTATGCACAGCATCCATGGCCGTGCAACTGCTGTTGCCAGTGGCTTAAAAGCTGCCCGGCCCGAACTGAGTGTTTGGATCGTTACCGGCGACGGCGACGGATTGAGCATTGGCGGTAACCATACCATTCATTTATTACGCCGCAATTTTGATGTAAATATTTTGTTGTTCAACAACCAGATCTATGGTTTAACCAAGGGGCAATACTCGCCCACATCTGAAGAACATAAAGTAACCAAGAGTACCCCTTTTGGCAGTATCGACCATCCTTTTAATCCTTTGGCCCTGGCCATGGGCGCCGATGCCAGTTTTATAGCCCGTACCATGGACAGGGACCCCAAACACCTGCAGGCCATGCTGTTGCGCTCGCAGGAACATAAAGGCGCCTCCTTCCTGGAAATATACCAGAACTGCAACATCTTTAATGATGGCGCATTTGAAATATTTACCGAAAAGAAGACCAAGCCCGATGAAGTGCTGTTTTTAGAGCAGGGCAAGCCGCTGGTTTTTGGCGCCACACAAAACAAGGGTATTAAGTTAGATGGATTTAAACCGGTGATCGTTGACCTGGCCGAAGGCGCCTCAACCGACGACCTGTGGGTGCATGACGAACGTGATTTTTACAAAGCACAGATATTGATACGCATGTTTGATGATCCCAAACTGGAAGGACACTTACCAAGGCCCTTTGGTGTATTTTATGAAACCGAAAGAGCCTGCTACGAAGATGGTATGACCATGCAGATAGAAGAAGTGATCGCTAAAAAAGGAAAAGGTGATCTGGATAAATTGCTGAGAGGAAATGAGACCTGGGTGATCAACTAAGAACCCCCTCCGCCCCCTGAAGGGGGAACCTGGACTCTACAATATTAAAGAGCCTCCTGAATTTCAGGAGGCTCTTTAAATTTCATAAAAACTCTTCGAAAATTTGAGCTTCCAACACCCCCTTTAGGGGGTTGGGGGGTAGTTCCCCCTTTAGGGGGCGGAGGGGGTTAACATTCCGTTGTTATTCAAATACTCCGCGATCTGCACCGCATTGGTAGCCGCACCTTTGCGCAGGTTATCACTCACGATCCAGCAGTTTAAGGTATTGGCCTGCGTTTCATCCCTTCGTATGCGGCCAACAAACGTATCGTCTTTATCAAAAGCAGTTAAGGGCATGGGATAAATGAAATTGGCCACATCATCTTTTACCACAACACCCGGTGCTTTGCTCAGGAGATCCTTCACTTCGCTCAGATCAAAATCATTTTCAAATTCAATGTTCACGCTTTCACTGTGTCCGCCCATAGTGGGAATGCGTACACAGGTAGCCGTTACTTTAATGCTGTCGTCGTCCATGATCTTATTGGTTTCCTTTACCATTTTCATTTCTTCCTTGGTATACCCATTATCCAGGAACACATCTATATGGGGAATGGCATTCAGGTCGATGGGATATTTGTAGGCCATTTCACCTTCAATGCCTTTGCGTTCGTTCATCAGCTGGGTAACCGCTTTTACGCCCGTGCCGGTCACGCTTTGGTACGTGCTTACCACCACTCTTTTTATTTTGTATCTGTCGTGCAGGGGTTTTAAAACCACCACCATTTGTATGGTTGAGCAGTTGGGGTTGGCAATGATCTTGTCTTCCTTTGTAAGTACACCTGCATTCACTTCGGGCACCACCAGTTTTTTGGCGGGGTCCATGCGCCAGGCGCTGGAATTGTCAATTACGGTAATGCCGGCTGCGGCAAATTGCGGGGCCAGTTCCAGCGAAGTACTGCCACCTGCCGAAAAAATGGCCACATCCGGTTTGGCCGCAATGGCATCTGCAGCGCTTACGATCTTATAAGCTATATTTTTAAAGCTGATCTCTTTTCCAATGCTTCTTTCCGAAGCCACCGGGATCAGTTCATCTACCGGAAAATTCCTTTCGGCCAGCACTTGTAACATTTTTGTACCTACCAGGCCGGTAGCGCCAACAACAGCAACTTTCATTTTTTATGTTTTAGCCTGCAAAAATACAAGCAGAAAAATAAAAAATTACAAATCATTTTTTATATTGTAGACACATAATCCTACCTACTATGAACAAAATAATCATCCCGTTATTTTTAATGTCCCTGTGTGCATATGCCAGCCAGGCACAGGTTGCCACCCGAAACAACATCATCATCGATGAATTGATGGCAGACCCATCGCCGCCCGTTGGTTTGCCCAACAATGAATGGATCGAGTTGCGCAACACTTCCACCATTGCATTTAATTTACTGGGCTGGCGCATTGGCGATGCTACCAGCCAAAGCGGGCCCATGCCGGCGTATAATTTATTGCCAGATAGTTTTGTGATTGTTTGTACAGCCGGTGCGGTAGGGGCTATGAGTGCTTTTGGTCCGGCGATTGCAGTTACCGGTTTTCCTTCGCTTGATAATACCGGCGATGTTATTTATTTACGCAGTCCGCAAAACCGCATCATACACGCAGTGAGCTATACCGATGGCTGGTATGGGAACGAATTAAAAAAAGACGGCGGCTGGTCGCTGGAGATGACCGATACCAAAAATCCCTGCAGTGGTTTAACAAACTGGAAGGCAGCTGTGGATATAAAGGGCGGTACACCGGGAAGAAAAAATTCGGTGGATGCCGTGAATACGGATGCCGAAGCTCCGCAATTGTTAAGGGCCTATGCAACAGACAGCATCAACATCAGCCTGGTTTTTGATGAGCCGCTGGATAGTGTAAAAGCGGCTACGGCAGCCAGTTACAGCATCAGCGGGGGTATAGGAGTACCGCAATCGGTCATCGCCATTGCGCCGGTTTTTGATAAAGTACAACTGCGTTTGAATACGCCATTGCGCCACAATACGGTATATACCATTACCGTATCCGCAGTTACCGATTGCAAAGGCAATGTCATCGGCACAAAAAATAGTACCCGGCTTGGATTAAGTGAAGTAGCCGATAGCCTGAGTGTTGTCATCAATGAGGTCTTATTCAATCCGCCATCAAACGGAACAGATTATGTGGAATTGTATAACCGCAGCAACAGGATCATCGACCTGAAACAAATGTATATAGCCAACAGGAATACGGCGGGCGTGGTCAGCAATATCAGGCAGCTGAGTAATGATAATTTTTTATTGTTTCCAGAGGATTTTATGGTGGTTACAGAAGATCCGGTTATTGTAAAAAGAGATTTCATCACACAAAATATGGATGCCTTTTTAACCATTGCATCCATGCCATCGTTCAATGATGATGAAGGGAATGTGGTTATTTTAAATGCACAGGGAAAGATTACCGATGAATTGAAGTATGATGAAAAATGGCATTTTAAACTGATCGATAACCCGGAAGGAATTGCGCTGGAGCGGATTGATTACCATGCTGCAACACAGCAGGAAGCCAACTGGCATTCTGCTGCAACCAGTGTGGGTTACGGCACACCAACCTATAAAAATTCGCAGTACCGGCTTGATTTACAGGTGCAGGGAACAATAATGGTTTCTCCCGACGTGGTTTCGCCGGATAACGATGGCATGGATGATTTTGCAACTGTTGAATATCAGTTTCCTTCACCGGGTTATATAGCCAATATCACCATCTTTGATGCAAACGGCAGGGCGGTACGTTACCTGCAGCGCAATGCATTGTGCGGGGTAAAAGGTAATTTTCGCTGGGATGGGCTGGGAGAAAAATTTCAGCGCCTTCCGGTGGGTATTTATATTGTATTTACCGAAGTGTTTAACCTGGAAGGAAAGAAGAAGCAGTTTAAGCATGCGATCGTGCTGGCGCGAAAAAATTAACTCGTCCTCGTCTCCGACGAGGATGAATTGGTTGCAGGTCTTAGACCTGCTGTTGAGACAAAGTCTCAAGACCATTACATCCTCGTCAGAGACGAGGACGAGAGGAACCTTTTTATTTTAAAATAAAGTAACCTATGTCTGGAGACAGATACATAATTTCTGACCAAAACGCCTGTTATTTTTTAACCTTTACTGTTGTTGATTGGGTTGATGTTTTTATACGGCCGGTTTATAAACAGGTAATTGTTGACTCTTTGAATTTTTGTATCAATAAAAAAGGACTTATTGTTTATGGTTGGTGTTTAATGACCAATCATATGCACCTGATTGCACAAGCTGAAGAAGGGTATAAACTTTCCCATATTATCAGAGACTTTAAAAAATTTACAGCCAATGCTGTTTTAAAGGCAATTGAATATGAACCGGAAAGCAGAAAAGACTGGATGCTCTACAGATTTGAATTTGCAGGAAAATTTATGAAGCGGATTGAAAAATACCATTTTTGGCAGGATGGCAATCATGCCATTTACCTTGATCCGTATAAACCGGACATGTTTAAACAGCGATTACATTACACGCATGAAAATCCTCCAAGGGCGGGTATTGTTGAGCAAGCTGAAGATTATTTGTATAGCTCTGCCAGAGATTACATTGGCATAAAAGGCCTGGTTAATGTTGTGGTGGTTGAGACATAGTCTCAAAACCAAGCCATCCTCGTCAGAGACGAGGACGAGAAAGATCCTTAAAACCAGTACATCCTGTCCGGAGACGAGAACGGGAATACGTAGCATAAAGGGAAACTTCCCCCGGGATGGGCCGGGACAAAAATATCAACGTTTACCGCTGAATTTTTATATTATATTTACCGAAGTGTTTAACCTGGAAGGAAAGAAGAAGCGGTTTAAGAATGCGATAATACTGGCACAAAAAAACCAACTCATCCTTGTCGGAGACGAGGATGAGTTGGTTGCAAGTTTTTGACTTGCAGTTGAGACAAAGTCTCAATACCAATGCATCCTCGTCGGAGACGAGGACGAGAAAAATTAATCATCACTTAAATACAATTTATGCAAAACAAGATCATGCCGGCAATCATCATTGCTGCGTTGGTAATTTCGTCATGTAATAATAAAGATTCAGAAATGACAAAAACAGATTATAAATGGGCCGATGGTGTTTCGGCACCTGTTGCTGAAAAGAAAGCAAAGGAATTAATTGCCCATGGCGATACCCGTATTGATAATTATTACTGGATGAATGATTATTTTAAAAAAGGGCCCGACAGTACCAAAGTGGTTGACTACCTGAAGGCAGAGAACGCCTATTATGATACCATGATGAGCGGCACCAGAACCCTGCAGGAAAATTTATACAATGAAATGAAAGCAAGGATCAAAGAAAAAGATGAGAGCGTGCCCACCTTTAAAAACGGATACTTTTATTACAGCCGGGTAGTGGAAGGCAAGGATTATTTTGTGTATTGCAGAAAGAAAGGGAACCTGCAGGCTGCAGAAGAAGTGTTACTGGATGTGAATGCGATGGCCGAAGGACATAATTATTTTTCGGCAGCAGGGTTTGATGTGAGCATGGATAATAAATTACTGGCCTATGGAATTGATAAGCTGAGCAGGAACCAGTACGATATCTATATTAAAAACCTGGAGACCGGTGAAATTTACCAGGATAAGATACCCAATACACAAGCCGACCCGGTTTGGGCAAATGATAACCAGACTATATTTTATACAGCTAAAAACCCGGTAACACTTTTATCAGAAAAAATTAAAAGGCATAAACTGGGAACAGATGCTGCAACGGATAAAACGGTATACGAAGAAAAAGATGTAACCAATTATATTGGTGTTGGCAAAACCAAATCTGATAAGTTTATTTTAATTACTTCGCAGGCAACGCTTTCATCAGAAGTAAGATGGATCGATGCGGGTAAGCCGGAAGGAACATTTACAGTTTTTCAACCAAGGATAAAAGAAGTACTGTATAATGTTGATCATGCAAATGATAAATTTTACATACGCACCAACCTGCAGGCAAAGAATTTTAAGATAATGACCAGCGCCGAAAATAAAACCGATTCATCTGCCTGGACCGATCTGATTGCACATAATGACAAAGTGTTGATACAGGGGTTTGATCTGTTTAAAAATTTTATGGCCATATCAGAACGTAAAGACGGGCTTACACAAATACACATATTGAATACTAAAGACAACAGCTCACATTACCTGCCTTTTGATGAAGCGGCCTATGCAGCCAACCTGGCCTATATACCTGATTACAATACAGACGTGATGCGGTATAATTACACCTCATTAACTACGCCCAACTCGGTGTACGACTACAACATGGTTACCAAAGAAAAGAAACTGATGAAGCAACAGGAAGTGATCGGTAGCTTTAAGCCGGCAGATTATGAAACCGAAAGGGTAATGGCAACGGCAAAAGACGGAACGAAAATTCCCATCTCTATCGTTTATAAAAAAGGATTTAAAAAAGACGGTAATGCACCTTTGATGTTGTACGGTTATGGTTCATATGGCGCAAGCATGGAAGCTTCTTTCAGCAGTGTGCGCCTGAGTTTGCTTGACCGGGGCTTTGCTTTTGCCATAGCACATATACGTGGCGGACAGGAGATGGGCAGAAGCTGGTACGAGGATGGAAAGATGATGAAGAAGATAAACACGTTCACCGATTTTATAGATTGTGCCGAATTTTTGCTTGCCGGAAAATATACCAGCAAAGCACATTTATATACAAGCGGTGGCAGTGCCGGTGGTTTATTAATGGGTGCTGTGGTAAACATGCGGCCAGATCTGTGGAATGGCGTTATAGCAGGTGTGCCATTTGTGGATGTACTCACTACCATGAGCGACCCATCCATTCCACTTACCACAAACGAATATGATGAGTGGGGCAATCCGGCCAATAAGGAAAATTATATGTACATGAAATCCTACTCGCCTTACGATAATGTAACCAAACAGGCATATCCCAACATGCTGGTAACCACCGGCCTGCACGACAGCCAGGTACAATATTTTGAGCCGGCCAAATGGGTTGCCAAACTGCGTGAAATGAAAACTGATAAGAATAAACTGATGCTGTACACCAATATGGAAGCGGGTCATGGTGGTGCCAGCGGAAGATTTAAAGCACTAAAAGACCGGGCAAGGGAATATGCATTTTTGTTTGCTCTTGAGGGGATAACGAAATAAAGACAAGGATGATAAAAAGCTATGCCCGGTTTAAAAACCGGGCATAGTCTTTTGTGTATGCATTGAATCTTTAACAAGGATTTTTAGATTTTTACAGCAATAAAAAATGCCTGCCTTAATTTTTTACATAATTTGAAGTGCTGATACTTAAGCTAAAAGCAAATCATGAAACCCATGCCCGTAAAATATTTACTTACAAGTATCATCCTCTTATTGTTTACAACAACAGGTTTTTCCCAAAAAGAATTCTTTCGGTCTCAACAGGTCTTTACAAAAGCGCAGATGAGTAATTTTTATTCTTCGGTTACTATTCATGATGGACTGGTGATTTTTAATGCCAACGATTATCACCTGTATGCCTACAATAAAAAAGACGGTTCACTTAAATGGTCTGCAGAAACCAATTATAAATCTTCTATCCCTGTATTTGTACTGGATAATATTATTTATGCAGGCATATCCCAAAAAGAAATACACCAGTCAGCACAGTTTGATCCTGCAACTGGTAATTTAATAAAGGCCCTGCCCTTTGGACCTTTGGCCACAAAACCATTAACGAAAAACGGAATGCTGTATGGCACCGCTATTTACGATTTTGGCTGTATACTGGCATACGACCTTAAAAAAGATACGGTTACCTGGAGCCGTTTTATTGCTCATGGATTCTCCCGCCAACCTTATTACTTTGAAAATAAGATCATGGCAAATGCTGAAGCCAATAATTGGGTAGCCTTAGGTTATGATGGTGTTTTACTGGATACAACCTGTGCAGTCAAAGCAAATATTTTTGTAGAGGACATTCCTTGCGTAAAAACATTCACAGCCCTTACACATGACGGCCTTGAGATAAAAGGAAAACGATCTGAAGAAATTTTCGGAACTGATTTTTTTGATCTGCCCGAAATAATAACCACAGATAATTTTACAGTTATTTTAAATGGAGATAAACTCAGCCTCATTGCTAAAAAACTCAAAATAAAACAACAACTGGAAATTTCTGCCCTGGTGGAGGACCTTGCAGATAACTACAATACGAAATTGCTGAAGGCAGATGATGAGTTTATATGGTTACTCTACAGCGATCATCTGTTACAATACAACCATAAAACAAAGAAAGTGATCCGGTCAACAGATCTTACTAACTGGCAACCGAATAGTGTTTTGCCGGATGAAGAAAATATCTGGCTGATATCGGGTAAGGATGGACGGTTGTATGGCCTTTCATTGTAATAGATGATTAATTACCATTATTAAACTTATATTACGTTTTGTTATTTTGGGAAACTGACCCGGTTGCTTCAGGCGATTGTGTTGTGAAAGTAATTTTCAATGATCCGTAATCTATGAAACAACTAATAGAAAAAGATTTTACAATCGGCAGAAGCAAGGAAAATGATTTTGAATTTCCTATACAACAGGTATCCGGACGTCATGCTACAATCAAGTGTTTATCAGAAAATACTTTTATTGTAGAGGACCTGCATTCTTCCAATGGTACTTTTTTAAATGGGTACCGCATCAAACGTGCTAATTGCAACCGTAACGATCAACTATTCCTGGCTGATCAACTCTTTGACTTTGCAGTTTATTTCCCTTTACAAAATATCAGGAAAGAGATAAGGGACAAATTTGACCTCCCGCCGGATAAAGAGATCAGTGCTGCAGAAAAAAGATCTCCCAATGATTTCACGCTTGAATTTGCTGAGCTGGAAGCTGTGTATAAGCTTTATAACGAAGCCAAGCTTAATGTACAGGGCAAAGGCATGCTGAAAGGCCATTTATTGAAAGCAGCCCCCGGCATTGTTTTAACGCTGGTTTTAACTTCACTCGGGTTGGGAGCTTTCTCTTTCATTGGAGGCTCAGTAGGAAGTATTGTTGGTATCATGATGTCTAAAACAACTTCTAACCAGGAAAAGATGCAGGCCATTGATGACGAATTCAAAGTGGGTTATGTTTGCCCCAAGTGCAAAAATTTTTTAGGAGCTCTACCCTGGGCCGGCCTTGCAGTAAAAAAATCCTGTGAACGATGTAAAGCTATATGGGTCAATTAATATTTTTTAATTTTTAAAAAACAGAAATGGAAAAGAAACCACTACCTGCAAATGAGAAGACAAGAGTAATTCCGCAATCGGCTATCAATACTGCTGTTAAAGCACCGGTTAAACCTCCTTTTGGCGGGGCTAAACCTAAAACCAGTTCACCCCAAAAGAAAAGAATAGTACCCGGCTTGCTTGCTGCCGGAGGGTTACTGGCAGGTGGTATTGCGCTTAGCTCTTTTCAAACAGCTTCTGGTACAGAAGAGGTTGTTGAGGGTGGGCAGGCTGCAGGCAGGCTGCCTGCTGTTATAAGTACTTCGCATCCTGTGTCCGAGATCGTTGCTGATGATCTGAGTTTTGAGGAAGCAAGGGATCTTGCAAGAGAAGAAGTTGGTTCCAGCGGGCTGTTTACCTATAAAGGGGTGGTAAATGTAACCTGTACAGAAGCCGAAATGGACCGGATGACAGCGCAGGAGAAAGAAGCTTTCATGCAGGACGTTGTTGTTGATCACAACCAGGTCGGAGGAACAGAGATAAATGTGAACGGGAAAATGATGAATATTGAATTTCCTTTAATGGACAGGTACCTGGAAGTACTTACCGATGAAGATGGTAATGTATTTACAAGAGATATTAATGGCAATGTTAACCTGTTGGATAATGTATCTAAAGACCCTTTCACCAATCAATTGATAAGAACAGATAATGAAACAGGCGAAGTAACACAATTCAATCCAACAGCTATTCTGCAAAACGTGGATGAGGGAAGGATAGATGTAAGTATTTATCCATCGGATGTAGACATAACAGACAATGGTGAGATACTGATGTTGGGTGGTGGGGTAGCAGAACCAATGGTGGACTTTGGGTGGATGGTCGACGAAGCAGGTGACTGGGGTTATGATTATGATGGTGATGGCATAATTGATTTTTACGGGGATGAACTTTATGCTACAGCAGATGATGAACTTTCTGTAACAACTGATGATGATCCTTCTGTAACAAACGCTGTTGTTGAAGAAATGCCCAGGTCAGATTCGGAGCTATTGGAAGAACGGATCCAACAAATTGCAGATGAAGCAGGCATTGATGATGTAAGAAAGATAAAGATAAAGGATACGGAAGACGGATGGGATATTAAGATAAAAGGAGAGGATGGGGAAAAGATAAAAACGCATGTTACAAAAGATGAATTAGGAAGTACGGGTTTACAGGATGAAGGGGGTATTGATGATTTTACCAAGATCAAGATAAAGGAAACGGAAGATGGCAGGGACATTAAAGCCAAAACAGAAGATGGTGAGAAGATCAACATGCGTATTGATAACGATGCACCGGATGATGTTGCATCAGCTGATATTTCGGATAATGATAGTGAAGAACCTTTACCTGACGTTTACGAAGATCTTAACCTGGAAGAAACAAATTTTGAACAGACTTAATAGTAAAGCAATTCCTTATTATGGAACTTACCTGCGGTAAATGTAAAAAAAAATTTGAGGACAGGGCAGACTTAATTCTTAAGCAGGGCCCTGTTTTTACTTACTTTAAATGCCCGCATTGCAGCAAAATTGTAACAGTAAAAAAAATACAGGCTGCAGCTGAAGCGGCTAAGGATATGCAGGCATTGCAAACAAATAATTCAGTTATGGAAATTACCGGTTGGTTAATTGTGCACGATGAAACGGTGGAGCCCCAGAGCTTTGACCTGAAGATGGGTAAGAACAGTATTGGCCGAAGGTCTTCGCTGGATGTGGACATTGCCATTTCAACCGACGATATGACCATGAGCAGGCAGCATTGTGTAATTGAAGTGAGTTTAAATGAACGAACAGAAAAATACAGTTTTTGTATCAATGATTTTAAGAGCACAAATGGTACCATTCTGAATGGCCATATTGAGCGAAGACTGCATGAACATGACCTGATCTATTTATCTGACGGCGACACGTTTCAATTGGGCATGACTAAAATTGTGTTCAAAGAAAACAGCAATGTAAAACAGAAGGCAGCCATTGTTAAGGAAGTGCTTAAGCAGCCTTATATGCCCACGGTGGTTATCACCAAAGAACAACTAAAGCATATTTATAAAAGATAATCAGGGGCAATAATAATTTTATTTTAACTGCTTGGTAAACATAAATCCAATAGATGATTCAAACTTCTGAAATATATTGCCTGCATGAAAAAGGGGCAAGGGAAAACAATGAAGACGCTCTGTGGCCTGCAAAAAAGAGCGCTTTACCGGCTGACCGTTTATTTATTGTTTGTGATGGTGTTGGTGGAAGCAGTGCCGGCGAAATTGCATCTTCCATGACCTGTGCAGGTTTTGCAGACTATTTTAAAAAACAATTATCAGAAAATGAGCAGCCCGGTACCCATTTTCTAAACCAGGCTCATGCATCCACGTTAGCGCATTTTAAAGCTCATATCGAAAAGGACCCTTCAGCACGCGATATGAGCACTACCCTTACATTGGTATATTTAAACCGGGCTTCGGTAATGGTAGCCTGGTGTGGCGACAGCAGGATCTATCAGATCAGGAACGGCGAAATTGTTTTTCAATCCCAAGATCATTCATTGGTAAACCAATTGGTAAAGGCGGGGGAGTTAACAGCTGAAGAAGCTGAAAATTATCCACAGAAAAATTTAATTCTGCGTGCCATACAATACAAAGAAAAACCATCGGCTATTGAAAGTGTTGAACTGACCGATGTACGGCCCGGAGATTACCTGCTTTTGTGTACCGATGGTTTGCTGGAAAATATTAACCCCGGCGTTTTAAAAGATCTTTTAAAAGAAGGCGAACCTGCCTACGGGACAGGCAGGCAAAAAAATTATGCCGATGCCATAGATGCTATATGCAAGGGCAAAACAAAAGATAATTACTCTATGTACCTGATCAAATTAATTAACGAATGAATTTTAGAGAACGATACCGATACGATCCATCCACCGATAAATTAGGCAGCGGAGGATTTGCCACCGTTTTCAGGGCAGAGGATACTTTATTGGAAAGGGAAGTAGCCCTTAAAATATTTCATGTTTCGGAAAGCACCAAGGTGAACCTGCTTTCTGAACTCAAGCGCATGTCGAAACTCGATCATCCCAATTTGATACGCTGCCTGGATATTTTAAATGTTGATGTTACCAATGTTCATGGCCTTGCCGAAAGGCTCAGTATTGGCGTGATGGAATATGCCAATGGGGGATCTTTAAAGGAATTCTCCGATCGTAACAATGATCTGGAATTGTCAAAAGCGATTCTTATCCAGGTGCTGAAAGGGTTGTCTTACCTGCATTCCAAAGCCATCATTCACCGCGACCTGAAACCACAGAATATCCTCCTTTCAAATTATGAAGGCGAGTTGATACCCAAGATCAGTGACTTTGGAATCAGTAAATCTATCTCTGCCGATGACCGGTCTTCATCTGTTGTAATGGGCACCATTGAATACATGGCGCCTGAGCAATTCAATCCAAACCGTTACGGTATAAACGGCCGCATCTCCACGAATCTCGATCTGTGGAGTTTTGGAATTCTGACCTACGAACTGATTACAAAACGCCATTTGTTTGGCGATGGCGACAGGAACAGCTCATCCGAACAGGTGATGAACGCCATTCTTTCTTTTTCCCTGCCGGAAGATATTGATAAGGTTCCCGAGCCATTTCATTCTGTTATCAAAAGTTGTTTGGTGGCAGATGCCAATGTGAGGGTAAAGGATGCAAAAGAACTGATCGCACTGCTTCAAAAAGGAGAAGCCGATTTTATAAAGCCTGCAAAAACCAGTTACGAAGGCGAAACCAAACTGATCAGGAAGGTAGAAAATATTGAAATAAAACCGCTGGTAGAACCCGAAGAAAAGAAACCTGTTGAAGTAAAACCTCCCGTTCAGCCATTCCTAAAACAGGAACAACCTGCAAAACCTGCTCCTGCCTTTACTTCCCCAGGTAAAACAGTAACAACTGATTCGGCAGACAGTAAAAATGCCAGAAAGAAAATGCAACTCATACTGGGCAGCGCAGTATTGGTGGTTTTAGTAGTGGCGGGCATTTTTATTTTCAAGCCTGCTGCAAAAAACGGAAATGCCGGTAAAGAAAGCAGTACTGCTGCCGATTCAACAGCAGCAGATAAAGCAGCCGCCTCGCTTACAAAAATGGAAGCGTTAAAAAAAGAAAACCCGGTTGACACAGTAAAGCTTTTTAATTTGTCGATGGATTGTGCGCTGGCCGGCAATGCCGACTGCCAGTACCAGTATGGCATATTATTGAATGCATATCAGCGGCCAATAGATGGGTTCGACATGCTGGGCAAGGCTTCGGCGCAGGACCATGTAAAAGCCACTTCAGAACTGGCTTACATGTATTACGATGGCGTGCCGGGGGTGGTGCAAAAAGATATAGCCAAAGCAAGAAGCCTTTATGTAAAGGCTGCAGCTGCTGATAATTCTGTTGCTATACTCATGCTGGGCATCATGTATAAACAGGGTGTAGGTGTTGAAAAAGATGTACTAAAAGCCAATACTTATTTCAGGAGGGTGGTACAGCTTGATGATAACCCGGATGCGGTATCAAGGGCCAACCAGGAGGTAACAGGAAATTAAGGGAGTATCAAAAAAATCGATTTTATGAAAATGAAACCTTTTATGCTTTTACAGCTTTGTTTGGTATTTGCCACACTCGCAAATGCACAAACCATCCCAAAAAGTATTGATAAACCAGTAAACACAACGACAACAAAAGCAAAAGAAACGTCATCGAAAAAGACTAACCTGGGGAGTAAAAAAAGCAACGTTGTCAAAAAAAAATACGATAACATCTGGTTAACCAATGATGATGGGTTAAAGAGGGCTGAACTTAATGGCAAAATGGGTTTAATTAATCTGAAAGGTGAGGAGTTAACGCCGATTAAATATGATGAAATTGCCTACCATTTTGAATATGGGTTTTCAATAGTTCAACTAAATAAAAAGCGTGGTATTATTAACCGAAATGGTGTAGAAATCATTCCTCCCGAAAAATATGAATGGTTGTTTATATTTTCCAAGGGTTTATTTAAGGTTATAGTTAATGATTTTTATGGGATAATAGATGAAAATAATAATATTGTTGTCTCTTGTAAATATGATGCTATTAATGAGATTTCCGATGGGATGGCATTGCTAGGATTAAATAAAAAGTATGGTTATTTAGATGAATCGGGCAAAATTGTAATTCCACTGAAGTATGACAAGGCCTCCTCCTTTTTTAAAAATGAACAATCCCGGGTTAAATTAAATGGCAAGGAATTTTATATTGACAAGAGTGGCAATTGTATAAAAGATTGTAATTAAAAATTAACAATAATATTAACCGAATCCCATTTTTATATCTGAGGTGGTGGAAGCGGTTAGTACCAGGAAATACTTAACCTGCTTTTGAACAAAGCCAATAATTTAAATGAGTAAAACTTTTCTTGCCAAATATCACTACTTCTAATTACTCTAATCAATTACATGAAAAAGTTAATTATCTTTTATATTCTCTTAGTGTTTACGGTATTTGCAAATGCGCAAACAATACCAAAAAGTATTGATAAGTCAGTAATTCCAAAAACTCAAAAAACAACACCCAAATCTGTTGTAACACCCAAACCGGTTTATATCGAAAAAAATAAAGACAGTGATAGCGATGGTTTAATTGATGAGATAGATGAATGCCCTGATGTAAAAGGAACGCCTAAGAACAATGGTTGCCCGGAACCAAAAGTGAGTAAGCCATTTATTGTGGGCATGGTATGGCTTGCAGGGGGCGATTTTGTGGTTGACAATAAGGAATTTGACAACGGCGTTCAAAAAATTCTTCATCAAAACCTGGTGGTGAATGCTTTTTTTATAAGCAAATATGAAGTAACCGTTGCTGAATATAAGAGCTTTTGCCTGGCAACTTCTACGGCCATGCCCCCGGCTCCAAAGTGGGGCTGGTACGACAAACACCCAATTGTCAATATTTCCTGGAATGATGCAACAGCTTATTGCAAATGGTTAAGCACTATCAAAGGGAAAAATTACCGCCTTCCAACAGAGGCAGAATGGGAGTATGCAGCGCTTGGCGGTGAAAGCTACAAGTATTCCGGAAGTAACAACCGGGATGAGGTAGCGTGGCACAAGGACAATAGTGGTGGTCAGACCCAGGCGGTGGGACAAAAAAAAACAAATGATTTCGGGTTGTTTGATATGACCGGCAATGCATTGGAATGGTGCAGCGATTGGTGGGACAGGGAATATTATATCTACCGCCCCTCAAATGATCCCACGGGACCTGCTGCCGGAAAAAGTAAAGTTTTACGGGGTGGAAATTGGAAGTCGGACGATTTTTATTCCGGAATCGGGATGCGGTTTGCTGTCAATCCGGCTTACCGCGATGAACAGACTGGATTTAGGGTAGTAGTTAAAGAATGAACTGAACAAAACCACAACAGGAATATTATTCTATAAACAAACTGGTAGCAACATTCAATCATTGAAGTATGGAAAAACAATTTCTCCTTTATTTATTTTTATCGTTTGCTTTATTTCCAAATGCACAAACCATCCCCAAAAGTATTGATAAGCCGGCTGCTCCAAAACAACCGAAAAAAGTTGCTGAAAATAATGCCGCAGCGGCAAGGGAACTGGTAATGAATAAAAGGGCCGGCCATTATATATACCAGGAGAAGTATCCCTTGTATCGGAAAATAATATCTACAGATGGATATGTTGATATAAGTTACCGGAATGGAAAATTATATATAAAAGGATCTGTAGAATTAGAGTATTCATTTTCAACTTACCAAAGTGCAACCAGAACAATGTTAGTGACAAAACACAAATATGATGGCCTATTTGAATGGTCAGGAAAATTTAAAAAAAGAACCCAATACCAGGGCGGCGATACAGGTTATTTATTTTGGAATGGCGAAGAAGGATATGTAAACACAGCAATAAAAAGCGAAAAGGGTGAATACGTAAAATTTTATTTTGTTGAGGTCTATGAAAAATACGTTTGGATCTCAACCGGTAGTGAGTCTTATACATTTTATAAATAAAAAAATTGTACTTTTTTAAAGAACGAGCACCTCAATGCAATGGCTACACTACGAACCAAAGACAGCTATAAAAAAAGACTTTATGAGTTTATGCAGGTTGTGCATGTGGTTTGCCCGTCTTGCGGGGGGCATGCAATTGTGAGAAACCCTGCACTTCCCCCTCAAAAAAATAATGAAAGTCTTATCAGGGTAGTTTGCAATAACTGTGGCTTCAATAAACGACTTGATGAAAAACGTAATTCAGTTATGTTTTCATCTCCGTTAACTGCCCCGGTTGGCACACGAAACGGGAAAAGAAAAAAATTAATATTGTTTTGTGTACCACGAATCAAGGCGGGTGATATATTAATTCAGATCGATACTGTTAATAAATTAAGCTATGAAAAATGAATGAGCCCAACCGCTTTGAGGATGAAAACCTGGTGATCTCCGATTTCTTTAATGAAGTGTTGGTAGTATGCCCGGCTTGTGCTAAAAAAGCTTTGGCTACGGCCGATATTGTCACTAAAAAAGTCCGGTTGTTTTGTGTGCATTGCGGTTATAATAAAGAAGTTACAACTGAAGTGGCTCAGCATACTTTTATAACAAAGCCTGCGAATCAGTTTTTTGATGCTGAACTTTGGCTGCAGGCTGATTTTAAAAACGAACGCTTTTGGGCTTACAATGATAAGCACCTGGATTATTTACAGCGTTACATCAGTGCCACTTTAAGAGGGCACAAAGAGAGAACACATTTTACCCTGTTGGAAAAGTTGCCCAAATTTTACCACGAAGCAAAAAACAGGGAAGGGCTTTTGAAAATCATAGCTAAACTGAAAAAGAAATGATTTAAAACAGCAATGCATCTCAAAAGTCTAAGACTTTGGCAAAGCTTTTTTAAAAAGCATTTACACCAGATCTATATCAAAATTCACCAGCTGTACAAACTCACTCAGCCTTTCATCAATATCTGCTTTGGTGATTTCTTTCAGCCTTTCGGGTCCGAATTTTTCTACACAAAAACTGGCCATGGCGCTGCCCACAATAATGGCAGTTTTCATATTTTCAAAACTGATGTCTTTTGTTTTGGCCAGGTGGCCTATAAAGCCGCCGGCAAAAGTATCGCCGGCACCGGTGGGGTCAAATACATCTTCCAGTGGCAAAGCAGGTGCAAAGAAAACATGTTGCTTATGAAATAATAAGGCACCGTGTTCGCCTTTTTTAATGATCAAAAACTGAGGCCCCATTTCCATGATCAATTTGGCCGCTTTTACCAGCGATAATTCATTACTCAGTTGCCTGGCTTCTGCATCATTTACCAGCAGCACATCCACTTTTTTCAATACATCTTTCAGTTCATCCATGGCAATGTCCATCCAAAAGTTCATCGTATCCATCACAATCAGCTTGGGGCGTACTTTCAGCTGGTTGATCACACTCATCTGGATGGCTGGTGCCAGGTTTCCTAAAATTAAAAACTCAGCACCCTGGTAGCTGTCGGGTACAATGGGATTAAAATCTGCCAGTACATTCAGGTCGGTAACCAGGGTATCGCGGCTGTTCATATCCAGGTGGTATTTGCCACTCCAGAAAAATGACTTTTTATCTTTTATTATTTCAACACCTTCCAGCGTAACACCCCGCCTTGTCATCTCATCCATTTCTTCCTGCGGAAAATCGTAACCCACAATGGAAATCTGCTGAATGGGCGTCACAAAATTACTGGCTGCATATGCCACATAAGTGCCCGAGCCTCCCACGATCTGGTCTACTTTTCCAAAAGGGGTTTCGATAGCATCAAAAGCCATGGTACCAACGCATATTACTGACATAGGAATTTAATATTTATTGATTTAATATTTAATAATTTTGAATGGCACAAAAGTAATGGATTGCTGAGTGTTTTAAATAAAAAATTATGCTGATTCAGATACATCCCGAAAATCCGCAACCCCGTTTGATAAAACAGGTTGCCGAATGCCTGAAAGACGGCGGAGTGATCATTTACCCAACCGATACCATCTATGGGCTGGGTTGCGATATAAACCAGCACAAAGCGATTGAGCGCATCTGTAAAATAAAAAATGTGGATCCTCAAAAAGCGCAACTGTCGTTTATCTGCCGCGATTTAAGCCACCTGAGTGATTATACAAAAACCATAGATACGCCCCTTTACCGCATGCTTAAAAGTTATTTACCCGGCCCTTTTACTTTTATTTTGCCTGCCAGTAAACAGGTACCCAAAATTTTACAAAGTAAAAAATCAACCATCGGGCTCAGGGTTCCGGATAACATCATTTGCCAACACATACTGGATGAACTGGGTAATCCCATCCTCAGTGCATCGCTTCCCGGAGATATGGTGGAAGAATATACCGACCCCGAAGTGATGCAGGAAAATTTTGGGACTAAGGTTGATTTTATCATTGATGGCGGTATCGGCAATATGACCCCTTCCACGATAGTGGATTGTACAACCGGTGAATGGTCGATCATCAGGCAGGGACTGGGTAAGTTTATTATGGAGTAACCATTGCCGGTTGAATATTAAAACTTTTGCGGTGATGGCAGCATAGCCCGTATTGTTCAATGGCTTTGCGGTGTAATGCAGTGCCATAACCTTTGTTTTTATCCCACCCATAATATGGAAATGCCGCATGGATCTGCTGCATAAATGCATCCCGGTATGTTTTGGCCAATATGCTGGCTGCCGCAATGGAAGCATATTTTCCATCGCCTTTAATGATGCATTGATGCGGAATGGCCGCATACGATCTGAAACGGTTGCCATCTATCAATAAAAACTCAGGCCTGGTTTTTAATGCATCAATGGAAAGATGCATGGCCGTAAAACTGGCCTGCAAAATATTTATTTTATCAATGGTGTCATTATCTGCTGATGCAACAGCAAAAGCGATACTTTCTTTTTCTACCACCAGCCTTAACAGCTCCCTTTGCTTTTCATTCAATTGTTTGCTGTCGTTTAACATAGGATGATAAAAATCTTTCGGCAGTATCACGGCAGCAGCAAATACAGGCCCGGCATAACAGCCACGACCGGCTTCATCCAAACCGGCTTCCAGTAAATGGGTATGTAAAAAGGGGGCTAACATCGGTGTTTAACAAATATCCGTTAAAACCATAAAAAAGCAATTCATTTTACCATAAGAGTTTTGGCTGCTGTAAATTTGCGGTTACGATGGATAATTTACAACAACGCTCACAACGCCAGATCGCCTGCTGGCTTCTGATTGGTGTGGGCATGATCATTATACAGGTATTGATAGGAGGGATCACCCGTTTAACAGAATCGGGGCTTTCCATTACCGAGTGGAAACCCATTACCGGCACTTTGCCACCCCTGAATGATGCTGCCTGGCTGCTGGAGTTTGACAAATACAAAGTAACCGACCAGTTTAAATATGTACACCAGGATTTCACCTTGTCTGAGTTTAAATTCATTTTCTTCTGGGAATGGTTTCACCGCACCTGGGCCAGGCTGATGGGGCTGGTTTTTCTGTTCGGGTTCATTTATTTTCTGGCAAAAAGAAAATTTGAGAAGGGAATGATAAAACCCATGATCATTCTTTTTCTGTTGGGCGGCCTGCAGGGATTTATAGGCTGGATCATGGTTAAAAGCGGCCTGGTGCCCGAAAAATATTTTGTGGGCCACGTTGAACTAACCACCCATTTTATTGCTGCATTGGGTTTGCTGAGTTATACCCTCTGGTTTGCACTAAGCCTGCTGGTAAAAGAACACCAGAAAGTGATTGATACAAAACTGAAAAACTTTTTAATGGGGTTCCTGGCGGTTTTATTTTTTCAATTGATATACGGCGCTTTTATGGCCGGCCTCAGGGCAGCCATTTCGGCACCATCCTGGCCCGATATCAACGGCACCATACTGCCTGCAATGAATGAGCTTTCACCTGTAATGAAAAACTGGGTTTCTAATCCCATCGCCATTCACTTTATTCATCGCGGCCTTGCCTATCTTTTGGTGGTATTGGCCGGTATATGGTGGTTCAGGTCGCGGGCAATGGCAAACAACAAAATGTTCAACAGGCTTAGTATAACCCTGGTCATGCTGGTATGCCTGCAGGTGTTGCTGGGTATATTCACGGTAATGAACGCTACCTATCCAAACAGGCTGGTTATTTTGGGTGTATCGCATCAGTTTGTTGCCATGGTCCTGCTGATGGTACTGGTTGCATTGCTTTTTGTAGTGCGCAAGAAACAGGCGTTTGCGTGATGCTGGTTTATGTTGTACTTTTAAACAACAGCCGCATGTATGAAACAAGTACTGAAAAATACGTTTTACTTCTTTCCGGTTCAGCTTTTTATACTGCATTTCAGAAAATTTCAGGTATTGCTCATATTCTGGTATGTGCTGGGCAGTACCATCAACAGCGGCTTCCTGAAAAACTTCGGTTCAGATGCACTCTTTTTTGCGCCCGAATACCTGGGTAATGTAAATGCACTGAGTGCTTTTATAGTTGGTATTGCACTCGGCGTTTTTTTTATGAGCTGGAATATTACCACTTTTATTCTGCACAGCAAACGCTGCAAATTTCTGGCAACCACTACAAAACCTTTTTTAAAATACTGTATCAATAATTCATTATTGCCCTTGCTTTTTCTTGTATTTTATTTTTACAAACTCACCATTTTCAATTCGTATAAGGAACTGATGAGCGCAGGGCAGATCATACTCATCATTACAGGAATACTGGCAGGTATCATGCTCATTGTGGCCGTATCGTTTGCTTATTTTTTTGGGGCAGAAAAAACAATTCAGCGAACCATTGCTCCCATCGTGTATACCGCCAGGCATTTTAATACAGATCTTCATTTAAGCAATCCCGAAACAGCAGAGTTTGCCGGTTTACCCGTGAGTGCATACCTGGGAGAAGGGCTAAGACTTAAAAAGCCCAGGAATGTATCGCACTATAACAGGGAATTCCTGGATAAGGTATTCAAACACCATCACCTTTCAGGCATCATCAGCATAGTATTGTCTTTTATTTTTTTAATAGTGGTTGGATTTTTTATGGACAGCCCTTATTTTGAAGCTCCTGCGGCAGCAAGTATTTTAATATTTTTTGCAATTATGACAGCTGTGATCGGCGCACTCTCCTATTTTTTACAAAGCTGGAGTTTGCCTTTTTTTATTCTGTTCATTTTATTTGCGGATGTATTGTACAAAAATGAAATCATTGACAACCGCAATAAAGCTTATGGCCTGAATTACAGCAATAAAGCAGAACGCCCTGCTTATGATAAAACGGCCCTGCAGAAACTGTGTACACCCGAAAGAATAGCGGCCGACAAAGCCAATATGCTGCAGGTATTGGCAAACTGGAAAAGCAAACAACGGGAAGAAAAACCGGTGATGATCTTTATTAATGTAAGCGGCGGCGGCTTGCGCAGCGGAACTTTTGTAATGAATACCTTGCAGAAACTGGACAGTGCGGTGGGCGGACAACTGATGCCCCATACCATGCTGATCAGTGGTGCCAGCGGTGGCATGCTGGCGGCTGCCTATTACCGGGAGTTGTACCTGGAATATAAAAAAGACAGCACCACCGGTTTATCCGGTTCAGCATACTCCGATAATATTGCCATGGATCTGCTGAACCCACTTTTTTCTTCTATGGTGGCCAGGGATATTTTTTCTCCTGCACAAAAATTTACGGTGGGCAAATATAAATATGTAAAAGACAGGGGCTATGCCTTTGAACAAAAGCTGAACAGGAACAGCGGATTTATGCTGAATAAGCAGTTGAAAGATTACAGCCAGGCAGAAAAATCGGCTGATATCCCTTTGATCATTTTTAATTCAGCCATAAACAGGGATGGAAGAAAAATGATGATCAGCACACAGCCCGTCAGCTTTATGATGAAACCGGTGGCCTGTGCCAAAGATCTGTCCGCCAGCCCCGATGGGGTTGATTTTGCGGCCCTGTTGGCTAAACAGGATCCTTTACAGCTGAGGATATTAACTGCCCTGCGCATGAACGCAAGTTTTCCATATGTGTTGCCCAATGTGTGGCTGCCCACCAACCCGGTCATTGATGTAATGGATGCCGGCCTGCGGGATAATTACGGGCAGGAAACAACACTGCGGTTTATTGAAAATTTTAAAGACTGGCTGAAAGAAAACACCGGGAAGATCATCATATTACAGTTTAGAGACAGGAACCTGGATAACTGGCAACAACCCTTTGAAACAGGATCGATAACCGATTTTTTAATAAAACCCGGAACCATGCTGCAGCATAACTGGTACAAACTGCAGGATTTTTCACAAACCGATCAGTTCAGTTACCTGCAGGCCTGCTTTGATTCGTCTTTACAACGCATTTCATTTATGTATGCACCCGAAACCGAAGAGAAAGGCGCAGCACTTAATTTTCATTTAACGGCCAGGGAAAAAAGAGCAGTAAAGGAATCTTTCAACAGCACATTTAACCAGGCTTCTTTAAAGCAAATAAAAGCTTTATGGAAATAGCTTAAGCCGGTATCAGCAATTTAAAGGCATTTTCAATTATTTCTATTTCAAATTCAGGTGCTGTTTCAGCAGGTTCGCCATCAATGTGAAGGGGGGCAAGACGCCCGTTTTTTATGGTTAATTTTTTTGCCTGGAAATAGTGAATATCGTTGTGGTGGTATTTTTTGTCTTCGTACAACCTTAACTGTCCGTTTGTGATCTGTTTTAAAATTGTCCATATCATACGTAGTTTACTCATCTTGTTTACCACTACAATGTCCAGCAGGCCATCATGCAGACTGGCCTGCGGGGCAATGGTAAAATTATTGCCAAACTGGTTGCTGTTGGCAATACTGATGAAAAAGGCTTCGCTGTGTATGGATTTGCCATCCAGTATTATTTCAAATTCCCAGGGTACGGCCTTAAAAAAATTTTTAGTTGATTGTTTGATATAAGTAAACAGGCCCCGCTTTTTTTGTCTGGCAAAATCATGGGCAACCTGTGCATCAAAACCAAGGCCGCAAAGCATGCAGCTGAATTTTTCATTGATGTAAAAACTGTCAATATACACGGCATTACCGGCAAAAACATTTTCAAGCGCCTTGTGTATGCGTCGGGGGATTTTTGCCGCAAAAGCAAGCCCGTTGCCACTGCCCATGGGAATGATGCCAATATGTACAGGTACGCCCAGCAATGCATGGGCAATCTGGTTCACTGTACCATCGCCACCGCAAACAATAACATCGGTAATGTTTTCTGCAGCTATCTTTTCTTTTAAAAAACCATATTCCGCAGCTGCATTGGTGTGCAGGATTTCGTAAGGGATATTTTTTTCTGCGGTCTTGTTTTTAATAATATCAAGCAATAAACCCTTGTTCCCCGTACCGGAAACAGGGTTTATGAAATAAATGAATTTTCGGTGCATGGATTATTTTTCCCGTGTAAGTGTACCCAAATAAACTTTTGAAACCTCTTCTGTGCTTTTTGTATTGGCCGGTGTTTTTTCTACATACATGGTAATGGGCTTGCCGTTCTTCAGTCTTTTTATGATGTTTTTATCCGTAAGCACAAACTGGCCTCTTACGCCAACAGTTTCAGAAGCAATAAGTATGGGGGTAACATCATCGCCCATTACATGCACCTTCCTGTAATAACCGCCATCAACAGATTTTCCCTGTATCTGAATGGTTAATTTATCAATAGTTTTATAAGTTGATTTTTTATAGGACAGCCCCCCGAATTTTTCATCAGCCTTCAGCGATATTTGCCCGGCCTTTATGCCATTAATAAAAACATCTGTTGTGCTTTGTGCAATGGAGCTAAAACCCAATGCAACAAATAAAGCGATAAATAAAAAAGTTTTTTTCATGATAGACAGGTTTATGTGGTAAAAATAGTTAAAAATATCACTTGTTCTGAAAGGCAAACCTGTGATTATCGGATTCTTAAAAGCAGCATTATCGAAAACAGCACCGGCTTTCTACCAGCGTATCAATGCGCCTGCCCAGGTAAATCCGCTTCCAAAAGCAGCCAGGCAAACCAGGTCTCCGTCTTTTATTTTACCCTGCTCCCAGGCTTCGCATAAAGCAATGGGTACCGAAGCAGCAGTAGTATTGCCGTATTTCTGAATGTTGTTATACACCCGGTCGTCACTTATTCCCAGTTTTTGCTGTACAAACTGCGCTATGCGTAAATTGGCCTGGTGAGGTATCAGCATATTGATATCGGCAGCAGTTAGGCCGTTGGCTGCCAGTGCCTCTTCTACCACCTCAGGCATTTTTACAATGGCCTTTTTAAAAACTGCAGGGCCATCCATGTTCGGAAAATTCTGAGCATTATCAATCATGTTATGACTCATAAACATTTGCCCCATTTCGGCATCATCAAAACTGGCAACGGGGTCGGTTACCCAGTGGTTGGCATGTGTTCCGGGATTATACATGGCCAGTATCTCGGCACTTGCGCCATCGCTGTGCAAATGGGTACTTAAAATGCCCTGGTTTTCTTTTTGGGCAGGCTGCAGTACAACTGCTCCTGCACCATCCCCAAAAATCACACTGATGTTCCTGCCACGTGTGCTGAAGTCCAAACCAAATGAATGCTTTTCTGCACCCACCACCAGGATATTTTTATACATACCAGTTTTAATGAACTGATCGGCCACCGACAAGGCATATACAAAACCACTGCACTGGTTACGCACATCCAAAGCACCTATCTCTTTCATCTGCATGGCACGCTGCAACAGAACACCGCAACCCGGGAAATAATAATCGGGGCTGAGCGTGGCAAAAACAATAAAATCAATATCCTGCGGGGTAATGCCTGCTCTTTCTATGGCAATTTTAGAAGCCTCTACACCCATGGTGGTGGTGGTTTCGCCGGTACGGTCGGCATACCGCCTTTCTTTGATACCGGTTCTTTCCTGGATCCATTCATCCGATGTATCCATGTATTTCTTCAGGTCTTCGTTGGTAAAAACATTATTGGGAACATAGTAGCCGATACCGGCAATTTTACTTCGGTGCATGCAATCGTAGGTTTAGAACAGGCAATTTACAAAATAACGTATGATTTGCAACTGTTTCAAAAGCAACTAAAAAATGTTTAATTCAGTTTGATCATATTGCGTAAGCAAAAATTATCGTCCAGCAGGGGGTGTACCCTGGTTTTATAGTGCACTTCTATCGACTTACGCAGTTCGGTACTGTTGAAGATCATCTTGGCCGTAAAATTATCGGAAAGGGGCAATAAAGAAAGTTTATCATCTTTCAATATAAGTTCTGCAATATAAACCCTGTTATTTACGGTGATGTTAAAAAACTGCCTCCCATCCACCGTACTCATAAAAGCCCTGCCGGTTAATGAATCTGAAATTAACATGTTATATGGCCTCAGTTCATCAAGCTGGCCGGTAACAGAAAAATAATATTCAGTATCTGTTCTTTTGGTAAGGGTAAGATAAACTTCTTCTTCACGTGAACTGCGGGGCTTTTTTATGTACGTTACCCATTTTCCGAGCAAGGCATCTTCTATATACATACTGGATTTTTCATCTAAATAATAAGCAGAACTGTACGGACAGGCACAGAGGGATACCGATAAAAAATACAATAATGATATTTTTAAAACACCTTTCATTTGGTTAAAAATAATATCAGCATTTTACAAATGCAATAGTAAAAACCCGCTTTAATAATGGGGTACCAGGTACTTTTTACCAGAGTACTTTATACTTTTTTATGCTGCTTCAGATATTGTGCCGTTATTGCTGCGTTTGATTTTCTGTATTATTTTCCTGTAGGTATGCTGCAGGGTTATCTAACAGGTATGCATTGTTGCAGTTGTCCCCGTCGCAACAGGGCAGGGCGTTGGTTTTACATACCGGGCATTGATAATGCCCATGTACAAAAACCAGTTGAACAGGGTTGCCGCAAAAAAGGCATTTTACCTCCATGGTTATTTTTTAAAAAGTAAACCAAGCCAGCTGCCTGCTTCCATCATCCAGGCTATTCCCAAATGTACGATTAAACCGCCCCAAATGCTTTTTGTGTTGTAACTGATGATACCCAGCAGTAAACCGCCCCAGAAGCTGCTGATGGCTTCGCCCGGGGGTTTGCCAAAATGAATGGTGCAATAAAAGCAGGCTACCGGTATGATGCAGTGGGGGCCGCATATTTGCAGCAGCGATAGAATTAAAAATCCACGAAAGAAAAATTCAATACTTACAAAATCAAATCCGTAACAGAGTTCGTAAATAAAATAATGCCATTTTTTTGAAGAAAGGTCCAGTTCCCCGATTAATGCCGCCCTGGGATACATCTGTAAAAAATCTTTTTGTGTACTGGCCAGGGCAACCAGCGGTATCATCATGATCAGCATTAAAAGGTAAGGGGTTATATTTTTGAGGGCAGCTGTACCATAAAAGGGCTGGTTTTTTCTGTCTTTTAGCCACCATACCATAAAAACAGGGATCAGAACAACGAACACCCTTACCACCCAGTTCAGGCAACGCATCCAGAATATTTGCGCATCTCCGCTCCAGGTGTTTATGATATAGGGTTGATGAACATTAAAATTTACCCTGAAGGAAAAAAAAGCAGGTGCCAGAACCAGGATTATCCAGAACCAGTACTTTTTATAATAACCACAATCTTTATAAAAAAGCAATTGCAAAAAAAATGCAGCGGCAAAAGGGATAAAGTATAAAAGATAATATCCCGAAAATTTGCCCCAGCCGGTTTTGGCTTCTGCGGCCATATTCAATTCCAGTGCATGCCGGTAATTTAAATAGATGCAGATGCCAAGCAGTAACAGGATGACCAAAAAATAAGCCGGTTTAAATTCCTTTTTATAGAAATCCTGCAGGTATTTTAAAATGAATGACAAGTAATTTAAACTTTATGCGGATCGTTAATTGTATTCCAGAGCAAATCCTTTAATTGGGAAAGCCCCAGGCCCGTTACCGATGAAATAAAAACATGGGGGATATTTTTGGGCAATTCTTTTTCAATCGCAGCTTTTAATTCATCATCCAGCATATCGCTTTTGCTGATGGCGATCACAAAATCTTTCTGCAGCATTTCGGGGTTGTATTGCTCCAGTTCGTTGTGTAAAATTTCAAATTCCTGTTTGTGGTCTTTGCTGTCGGCCGGTATTAAAAAAAGTAAAATGGAATTACGTTCAATATGCCTTAAAAACCGGTGCCCCAGGCCCTTTCCTTCGGCAGCACCTTCTATGATACCGGGCAGATCGGCAATGCAAAAACTTTTTCCATCACGGTATTCAACCATACCCAGTTGCGGCACCAGGGTAGTAAATGCATAGTCGGCAATTTTTGGCCTGGCTGCTGTAATGCTGCTTAATAAGGTTGATTTGCCTGCATTGGGAAAACCCACCAGGCCAACATCGGCCAAAACCTTCAGTTCTAAAATTTTAATACCTTCTGAACCTGGTTCTCCCGGTTGTGCGTATTCGGGCGTTTGGTTGGTAGACGTTTTAAAATTACTGTTGCCCAGGCCACCGCGGCCGCCTTTTACCAGAATAATTTCCTGGCCGTCTTCCAGGATCTCGGCTTCAACCAGGCCGGTCTCTTCATCCCGGGCAATAGTGCCCAGGGGTACTTCAATTATAATATCTTTCCCTGTTTTACCGCTTGAGTTGTTTTTGCTGCCGTTTTCACCATCTTCGGCCAGTACATTTTTATAGTACCGCAGGTGTAGCAGGGTCCATAACTGGGTGTTGCCTTTTAAAATGATGTGTGCACCACGGCCGCCATCACCGCCATCAGGACCGCCCATGGCCGTTAATTTATTGCGCATAAAATGCTTACTGCCGGCACCGCCATGGCCGCTGCGGCAAAATATCTTGATCTGGTCTACAAAATTCGATTTTTCCATTATTGTCGCAAAGGTCTGTAAAATTTAAGGATTAAACCGGGTTAACTTGTTTTTGGCTTTATGTATGCAAATAAACTTTTAATTCATCTTACATTTGCATCAGTCACTGCAAAATATACAAGATGATCAGATTTATTTTAATACCCCTTGCCATTATGTTAAGCTGCGGCTCAACAAAAACCAACCAATCATCCAAAAAAGATTCGGTTGCGGTTGTTCAACAGGAAGATCTGAACCAACGGGATTCTGTTATTGATCTTAATGAGCTGAATACGCAATTGCCAACCTGCATAAAGAACAAAATTGATTCTTTTAAGCTGAAAGAGCCGCATGAGAGGCCACAACGGGTGATTGAATACATGTACAAGGGTAAAAAAGTATATTATATAGCAATGCCCTGCTGCGATTTTTTTAATGAAGTATATGATGACAAATGTAATCTGCTGGGTGTACCCGATGGAGGGTTCAGCGGGCAGGGAGATGGTAAATTACCCGATTTCTTCAAAGAGGCCACTGCCGAAAAACTGGTGTGGGGTACGCCTAAGTAACTATTTATTTTCGTTCCAGGTTTTATAACTGGCCGCCTGCGCTTGCCTGTTTTCAGGAACAGAGCTCAGGGGTTCGCATACTGCCCAGGTTTCAAACATATCTTTTGGCAATTGCTGATATAGTTTAGTGCCTTCTCTTTTCCAGCTGATCATTTCATCGGTTACTTCTTTTATTTTTTTTGCCGGGTTGCCAACGATCAGACTTCTGTTTTCAAAAATGGCATCGGCTTTTATAAAACTTAAAGCACCCACAATACATTCATCACCCAGTATAACATTGTCCATAATAACTGCATTCATACCAACCAAACAGTTTTTACCAATGGTTGCACCGTGTATGATGGCACCATGGCCAATATGTGCGCCCTCCTTTAAAAAAACGGTTACTCCCGGAAACATATGAATGGTGCAGTTCTCCTGTACATTGCAACCGTCTTCAATCATGATCTGGCCCCAATCGCCACGCAGGGCGGCACCCGGGCCGATGTAGCAGTCTTTGCCAATAATTACATTTCCGGTAACGGCAGCCTGCGGATGAATGAATGATGATTCATGTATAACAGGTATAAAGTTGTTGAATGAATAGATCATAATAGTGTTTTACACCCCTTTAGGCGATGGCGGTATCAGTGATTTATCGGTACGATAACACAAACCCTTGAACTGTGCAACCAAATGATCTCTTTGGTTTGTAATGTTAATATGATATAAACCCGTGCTTTTACCATGATGAAGTTCTTTTGCTTCGGCAATTAATACATCATCAACATGTACTGGTTTAATAAAATTAATAGAAGTGTCTAAAGCAACGGATAAAACATTCCGGTTGTTACAGGCAAATGCAAAGGCGCTGTCGGCCAGGGAAAATGCAATACCGCCATGCACAATACCAAAGCCATTGATCATTTCTTTCCGAACGGTCATTTTTATTTTACTGTAACCATCTTTTATTTCTAATACTTCAATTCCAAGCCACTGACTGAAAAGATCGTTTTCCATCATGTGGTTTACTACCTGTTGTGATGTTGGCATAATAAATGGGTTAATATGGTTGACAAAGTTAATAAGGTTGACGAAGGTTGGAGGCAATCAGCTTACTTACAGGCTTTCTCTAAATAGTTTATATATCCATTCAGCAGTCTTTCTATTTCATCAATTTTATTTCTGTAATACAAAAGTTGTTCGTCTGTAATATACCTGCAATCTGATGCATCAATAAAATGATTTAAGGTTTCGCTTAATGAGCCTCTTGCAATTATACAAAATCTTATTCTATCTGGAAATGTACGCCTGCCATGACCTTCTGCAATTTGTGTTGTAACAGAGCGGGAACTTCTTATCATCTGGTCGGTAAGCCTGAATTTTTCTGCGGCGGGAAATGCCTTCACTGTTTCAAAAACTTCATTTTTCAAAATTCTGCCTTTTTTCCAAACTTCTAAGTCTTCAAAATTTTGATAAGCCATATTTTTAGTATTAACATGCTCTAAGCTTTGTCAACTTTATTAACCTTGTCAACTTTTTTACTTCCCCTTAAACATCGGCACTCTCTTTTCCAAAAACGAATTTATCCCTTCGTTATAATCTTCAGTTTCCGCTGCTTTTTGCTGGTATTTATCTTCAATCGAAAGTTGTTCTTCCCAGTTGCTTACAAAAGATTGATTAAGGGCATGCTTGGTGTAAGCCAGGCCTTTTGTGGGCATTTGTGCCAGTGTTTGGGCAATCTTTTTACTCTCTTCTTCAAAAATGCCGTTTTCAAAAACCTTATAGATCATGCCCATTCTTTCGGCTTCGGCAGCCGAAACCTTATCGCCCGTCATCATTAATGCGCTTGCTTTTTGCCAGCCAATCAACCGGGGCAGGGTAAATGTACCGCCGCTGTCGGGTATCAGGCCAATTTTGCTGAATGCCTGTATAAAAGAACCGGCTGCTGCAGCCACCACCACATCGCAACACAAAGCTATATTGGCTCCTGCACCGGCGGCAACACCATTAACGGCAGCTATCACCGGCTTGGGCATATTGCGTATTCTTTTAACGATGGGGTTGTAATGCTCACTTAATATTTGAGCGATCTCAATTTTTTCATCGCCTGTCAGCTCACTAATATCCTGCCCGGCGCAAAAAGCTTTACCGGCACCGGTAATGTATACCGCACGCACTTCATGCAACGAGGCTGCTTCATCCAGCTTTGTCTGCATCAGCAGGGCCATCTCCCGGTTAAAAGAATTAAATTTTTCGGGGCGGTTGAGCGTGATATAGGCAACCGCATGTTTGATTTCAAATAATATGGATGACATGGTATTGTTTTTTATGATGGTTATACATCGAAACTTCTAACCTCTTTATGATTTAATAAGAACTGGTTTATGATATCATAGTTCCTGTTAGGCGAACTGATGCGGTAAATGTACACCGCATCGTTATCTTCTTTTATTGTTTTCATACAACGGAAGTCCATATCGTTTACCGTAAAATATTTTTCCAGCTCTTCTTTAAAATTATTGCCCAATGCTATTGTCTTGATCCGGTAATCTTTTACTTTATGAAACCGGTTGATGAAACGTTGCACCGGTTCTAAAACAAACAATGCAGCAACAACCATTGCGGATACTACCAAGGCCAAGGGATAATTGTGATACCCGATGGCCATGCCTAAAGCAGCGGTAACCCATATCAGCGCCGCAGTGGTTAATCCGTTAACCGTAATGCCTTCCTTAAAAATAACACCGGCGCCAATAAAACCTATGCCGGTAACAATATTACTGGCAATCCTGTCAGTATTATCTCCACCATTATCTTTTGATATGATGGTATATAAACAGGAGCCAACACATATCAAAATCATGGTTCTGAAACCTGCTGGTTTGCTGCGGAACTCCCTTTCCAGGCCTATGATTGCTCCAACGATGAAGGCAACTGAAACCTGTGCCGCTTCTTCAAAATAGATTGAGATATCCATTAAAATATATTTAGCCCAGCTCTTAAAACTGTTTGGTAAAGATAATAATTACCTGCTGTGTAATAACTTAAAAACAAAGGAAAAGAGGGCTATATCCACAAATCACCTTCCTGGGTGACTTTATCCTTTTAGGGTAATGATACTTTTGTTTGCAGTTAAAAAAAGCTAAATTTAATGTACAATTATTTTATATGAAGTTGCTCATAGCGGTACTGTGTTTTGTATGTGCTGCAACTATTCCGGTAAAGGCACAGTCTCCGGAATCCATACTATCCGGGTTGCTATCCGGTCAGCAAAAGGCCGATAGCCTGCTTACCCTTGCCAATAAAAATAAAGCAATGGGTAAATTTGATGTAATGCTCACCTATCTTAATGCTGCCAAACCAATAGTAAGTGAACTGAATGATGCTTATACAGCAATACGGTATTATGCCTATAGCGGTGCGTATTACGATCACAAAGAGAACTATGGCGAAGCCGTTGCCGAATGCAGGAAAGCGCTGCCATATTTTGAAAAAGAGAATAAACCGGAATTTAAACGAAGCTGTTTGTTTTTAATTGCAAAAGGATACCGGCACCAGAAGTTATACGATTCTGCACAAAAATATTTTGACCTTACAGAAAAGCTGCACAATGGATATAACCCCTACCTGAATTGGTATGTATATTCTGAAAAAGCAAGAATGTACCAGGCTGCAGATAATATAAATCTGGCTGAAACCTATTATGACAAAGCCTATCAATTAACAAAGGCAAAGGCCATACGCATGGACCACGGTGTAATGCTTAGTTATCTGCTTCAGTTTTACAGCTATACAAAAAAGCCTGAAAGATATGCCGTTGTAATGGCAGAGCAGGTAGATTTTATAAGCAAAAGAAAGAATCCGATGCAGGGTCCGTCTATTCATGATGTGCTGTACACCAATTTAGACAAAATGCCTATGGACGAAAAAGTACAATTTTTAACCAGGGTAAAAACAACGCTGCTCAACCAGGGCGATATTACGAATGCAGCTTTAACCAACAGTACTGTTTCTGCATTATATGAAGACAGTAATCAGCCTCAGTTAGCGCTGCCTTATATGAAAGAAAATATGGAACTTACCAAGGTTCCGGTACAGCTGCTCAATCATTTCATATATTCAAAAGCTACCTACCGGCTTTTATCAAAGGCAGGCCTGCACAACGAAGCGGCTCCTTTGTTTGATTATTTATTTAAGCTGAAAGACAGTATTGGTAACAAAGAACAGCAAACCAGGCTGCAGGAACTGGAGATAACCTATCAAACATCAAAAAAGCAGCAGGAAATAGCGTTGCTTAATTTCAATAATGAACTCAAACAAAAGCAGATTGAAGTTCTTCAGTTGCGTACACAGAGCGATTCGTTGAAGATACTAAGAGACACCGAACAGCGCAAAGCACTGTTTAAAGAAGGTTTATTGAAAGAATTCGCCCTGCAGGAACAGCAAAAAAACAACAACCTGCTTGCAAGGCAAAATATTTTAAAAGACTCTATCGTTGAAAGTGAACAGGCTTACAGCACCCTTTTATTAAGCGAAAACAATTTAAGGCGATTGCAGTTAAGCAAAGAGCAGCAATTAAAAGATGCGTTGTCAAGAGAAAATAATCTGCAAACCAGCCGGCTGGCTAAAGAAAAGCAAACGAGGTGGTTGCTCATCGGGGGAATCGGATTACTGCTGCTTTCAGCCTTTTCTGTTTTTAGCTTATACCGGAAACAAAAGAGGAAAAATATAATTATACAAAAACAGGCCACCGACCTGGAAGTATTAATGAAGGAAATTCACCACCGGGTAAAAAATAATTTGCAGGTGGTAAGCAGCCTGCTCGACCTGCAAAGCCATACCATCACCGATTCGCAGGCAAGCGCAGCGGTTAAGGAAGGAAAGAACCGTGTACAAAGTATGGCACTGATACACCAGAATTTATACAGCGAAGGAAATATTAAAGGCATTATGGTAAAGGAGTATATCAGTAACCTGGTGCAATCGCTCAGCGATTCTTACAATATTTCCAATGATAAGGTAAAGGTCAATATCAATATAGATGATCTGAATTTAGATGTAGATACCATGATACCGCTGGGGCTTGTATTGAATGAACTGGTAAGTAATTCTTTTAAATATGCATTTAAAGAAACCACAGGTGGCATACTAAATATTATGCTGGAAGAAAAAAATGAAAAACTGCATTTAAAAGTAAGCGACAATGGTGCAGGTTTTCCTGCTGATATGGATGTAAAATCTGCCAAATCATTTGGATTAAAAATGATAAAGGCATTTGCACAAAAACTAAAGGCCTCTCTTGATATTTATAACAACAATGGCGCTGTGGTGGAAATGCAGATATCGAAATTCAAAGCGGCATGAGCAATAAACTGAAAATTTTAATTGTGGAAGATGAGCCGGTAATTGCCGAGAATATATCTATCTATTTAGACAACAATGATTTTGAAGTAAGTGCCATAGCCTATGACAGTGAGGAGGCTTTTCAACAATTGAAAAACAATACTCCCGATGCAGCTATACTGGATATAAATTTAGAAAGCGATGATGATGGAATAGACATAGCAGCTTTTATCAATAAAGAGATACAGATCCCCTTTTTATTTTTAACTTCTTACTCAGATAAGAATACACTGGACAGGGCCAAAGCTGTAAAACCCAGTGGTTACATCGTAAAACCTTTTAACGAAAGAACATTGCTGGCTTCACTGGAAATTGCCATATCAAACTTCGCATCCGAGAATAACAGTATGCAGCCTCAGCTGAGTATGGAAAAAATAAACCGTCATTTACTTTCGCCACTGACCGACCGTGAGTTTGAAGTGGCACAGCTTGCCTATAATGGCATTACCAACAGCCAGATTGCTGAACAAAGTTTTATTTCTCTCAACACTATTAAAACGCACCTGAAGAGCATTTATTTAAAAACAGACGCCAATACCCGCTATGGGTTAATTGTGCGGTTAAGGCAGTTAATGGCCAAATAAAATCACCTGATCGGGGGATGCCATTTATAATTCAAAAAATTATTTTTACCAAAACTTAACAACATGAAAATTATCATTGCATTCATTTTTGCTCTTGCCTTAACATCCTGCGGCAGCAGCAACAAGCCCGGTGAAAAATATCCCGAAAAGGTACGTTCTAATTTTATTAATGGCTGCGCAGCTAAGCTTCCGGAAGGGTACAGCAAGAACTGCGAATGTATGCTGGAACAAATTGAGAAAAAGTATTCGATTGCAGAATATACAAAACTGGAGGAAGATATGAAGGCGGGTAAAGATGTTTCGGCATTCATGGCATTGGTCGATTCTGCCAGGCAGATCTGTTTCCCTAAAAAGTAACCCGCTATAATAAACCACCCGGTGGGGTGATATAAAAAATTGTTTAACACTTCATATTTACAGTATTAAATCTGTTGTTATGAAGTGTTTTATTTTTTCGTCATTTCTGCTGTTTTTCTCTACTGTCTGCCTGGCTCAATCTGTTGCTATTAATACTACAGGAGCAACAGCCAATACCAGTTCTATTTTAGATATAAGCAGTACCAGCAAAGGTGTGCTGGTGCCACGCATGACCAAGGCACAAAAAAATGCCATTGCTACACCGGCAATCGGCCTGTTGATTTTCCAGGCAATACCTGACAGCGTTGGGTTCCATTATTATAACGGCAGCCAGTGGGTTTGGTTAAATCCATCGGGAGGTGCAGGTAACTACTGGAGTGTTACCGGAAATACTGGAACAGATACAGCAGTAAATTTTATTGGTACAACCGATACTGAGCCGTTGCGGTTTAAACAAAACAACACACAAATGGCACAGTGGAACATCAATAACGGCACGTATTTTTTAGGTAAGTTGGCTGGAAGAAACAATACTACAGGTACACATAATATTGCTATTGGAGACAGTGCTTTATATACCAGCACAAATGGATTTTTCAATGTAGCCATAGGTGCTAAGGCACTACTTAAAACAACTTTTGGTTTTCAAAATACTGCTGTTGGTTACAATGCATTAAGCGATAATACAGGAGGAAATGATAATAGTGCTTTTGGATCATTGGCATTATCTAAAAACAATATTGGTAGTGGTAACAGTGCTTTTGGTAGCAGGGCTTTAACAAGCAATACTGCTGGTGTTCTGAATAGTGCTTTTGGTATCGATGCACTAACCGATAATACAACAGGGAATTCAAATAGCGCTTTCGGATATTTTTCATTAGCCGTTAATTTAACGGGTAGTGGTAACAATAGCTTTGGAAACGAAAGCTTATCTACCAATAGGACAGGCGTTGCAAATAGCGCATTTGGCAGTAGATCTTTATATAGTAATTTTAATGGAAATTTTAATGTTGCCATTGGCAATCTATCACTTGAAAGCAACATAGATGGTAACAGTAATACTGTTGTAGGTGCAGCTGCTATGCAAAATAATACTACAGGCTATAGCAATGTAGCTGTCGGAGCATCTTCATTACATGCGAATATTACCGGGCGTAATAATGTAGCTATAGGTGATAGTGCTGCCTACAATTCTAGTGTATCTCAAATTGTTGCAGTAGGCAGTAAGGCCTTATACAGCAATACAAGTGGTACCAACCTTGCTGCTGTAGGCGACTCTGCCTTGTATAGTAATAGCACCGGCTATAAAAATATTTCTTTGGGCAATTCGTCACTGGTGAAAAATACAACGGGTTTTCAAAATATTGCTATTGGGCACAGGACGCTAAAAGATAACCAAACCGGATTTGCCAATATAGCCATCGGCGATTCGGCCCTGTCAGCCAATACCACCAACTGGAATATAGCCATTGGAAGATATGCGCTTTTGGAAACAACAACCGGCGATAAAAATATTGCTATTGGTGATGTGGCACTGCGCAATAATTCAACCGGTGCAAATAATGTAGCAATTGGATATGCCTCACAAAGTCAAACAACCACAAATAACAGGAACAACACAACTCTTGGTTACAGGTCGGCCACCAGCATGCAGGGATACTCCAATACTGCTGTTGGCGGCGATGCGATGGGCCGGCCGGCAGCAAGCTATACGGTAAATAATACCGTAGCTGTTGGTGATAGTGTCTTATTCAATATTACTACAGGCGCCAATAATAATACGGCCATTGGTACAAAGACCTTGTACTCCAATACATCTGGCAGAACCAACACAGCCATTGGTGCAAGAGCACTTTACGATAATACCACTGGCAGTTATAATGTGGCCATTGGAGACAGTGCTGCGGCAAATAGCACAACACTTTCTCACCTGGTGGCTGTTGGCAGCAAAGCCCTGTACTCAAATACAGCCGGTATAAGGTTAACTGCCATTGGCGACTCAGCCCTATACAGCAATAACGGCGGCAGCCAAAATACGGCATTGGGCTACGGGGCCCTGTTAAAGAATACAACAGGCTTTGATAATACGGCTGTGGGTACAAGCGCATTGGCCAATGCAAGTACAGCGCTGGGCAATACTGCTTTAGGTTCTCTTGCGCTTACTTCAAATACTGCAGGTGGCAATAATACCGGATTGGGTGTTTATGCGTTATTAAATAATATTACCGGAAGTAATAGTACGGCTGTTGGCGGTGCAGTTCTGTCCGATAATATTTCCGGGCAAAATAATACGGCTGTTGGCTATGCAGTTCTGTCCGATAATATTTCCGGAAGTCAAAATTCGGCTATTGGTAATCGTTCGTTAATGAACCGGAATGGAAACAATAATACAGCTTTTGGTTATGAGGCTGGTGCCAAAATATCTGCTCCTCTTTCAACTTTTTTAAATAATATTCTTGTAGGCTATCGTTCAGGATATAATGCAACCGGGGATGATAATGTATTTATCGGATCACTCACCGGTGAAAATGCAACCGGCAATGGTAATATTTTTATTGGTGCAGGTGTTGGTACCGGAAGCCCTTTATCCAATATACTGGCAATAGATAACAGCAATAACCCTGCTCCATTGGTATTTGGTAATTTTGCCACCGATCTCCTGCGTATCAACGGCACATTGAACATCAACAGTCAATATTCATTTCCATTAACAGATGGCAGCGCAAACCAGGTATTGTATACCAATGGTGCCGGTACCATTGGATGGTCAAATGTGGTAGCTGCTGCCAATAATGGTTTAAATGTTTCAGGCAGCATTGTAAAACTGGGCGGCACTTTGCTCGACAGTACCACTATAACCCAGGGTGCAAACAGTATGGTTTTTAACCTGGATGGCACCGGCGATTTTTATGTAAGAAAAAACACAACGGAAGACGCATTCATGATCAAGAACAATGGTTTTGTTGGTTTAAATACTTCAGACCCGCAATACCGTTTGCATATTATTAATACCTCTGGTGGCAATGGCCCGTTTGGAAGAGGTGTTGTGATTGAAAACTCGGCCAGTGGCCAAACCGGCGAAGCTTCCATTGCATTTAAGAACAACGGCCCCAATAGTGTTGCCCCAAACAGTGCCTGGATGACCGGCCTGAATAATGCAACCAATTTTGTAATTGCCTACGGTGATTCTTTAAAAGCCGGTAATGTAAAAATGAAACTGGATACTTTAGGAAATGTATCTGTTGGTAACCAGGGCGCAGCTGCACAAAGTAAATTAGATGTAAATGGCAGTTTTGGCAATGCGATACGCACAGCAAGTGTAAATACCACTTTAGATACCGATGATCATACACTGATCATTGGTAATGCTGCCCCTTCCATTACTATTACATTGCCGGCAGCCAATACCTGCGACAGAAGGGAGTATGTGATCGTAAACCGGAGCGGCCTGTTACAAACCTTAAGCGTTTCTTACTTCGACTTTTCAGGAAGCGCCACAACTGTTACTGCCAACAGTGCCATCACACTTCAAAGCAATGGCAGCAACTGGTTCAGGATACGGTAAAATAAACGGTATGGATTAGTATATATCAACAATTATTTTTACCTTATACAATTAAAAATGTAAACATGAAAAAGATAACTGCATTATTCGTTTTGGTATTCCTTTTTGCATCAACAGGAGTGCGTGCACAGGATGGTTGGCGTTTTATTGGCGATAAAACAGTTGCATTTGGAGTTGACCATGATGTGATCGTAACCGGCAATACCAATGATGATTTTCGAAAACTTAAATTAAGGGTAACAGACGGGCCACTTAAGATGTACGACATGAAAGTGTATTTTGATAACGGAAGCGTACAGGACGTTTCCATAAGGACCCTGATCAGGCAGGGTGGCGAAAGCCGGGTGATTGACCTGGACGGTGGTTTGCGCCATCTTAAACGCATTGAATTCTGGTACGAAACCAAAGGATTCCGAAAAGGAAGGGCAAGGGTTGCAGTTTGGGGATATAAATAATTTCTTAATTTATTGAAATCATACTAAAAACTAAAAAAATGAAAAAATTCACATTGATCTATGCAGCCATCTGTTGTGTTGTATTAAGCAGTTGCGATTTTAAATGTTCGGTTGGAGGTAACAAGCCTGCTGTAAAAACAAAAGCAGTTACATCTGAAGACAATACCACGCTGAATGGGGCAATTATTAAAAATGATATTGATGTGGATGCAACCGGCATAAAAGTAAAGGAAGTATACCTGGTGGATGCAGATTATAAACCATTGGCTGAGAATATGGCAGCAGTTGGAGAAAAAATTTATTTGATCGTAAGGATGGATACCGGCTGGGTAAAGGAAAACGGCAAATCCTTCATTGGCGCCAGTGAAAGAATTTTAACCTCTTCTGGCAGGGTGGTGGTTAGTGCCGATGATATTTTTAAAGAACAGGAACTTACCGGCCTTGATGCAGAAGATGCAAGTGTGATAAGCCTCTCTGCTTTAATTACACAGGCCGATCCCGGCTTAAATGATTTTGAGGTTCAGTTCAGGATTTGGGATAAAAAAGGGGCAGGAGAAGTAAAAGGAAAATATTCTTTCAGCCTTAAAAAATAAGATGCCCGGTTAATGGCATTTAAAATAATCAAACGGCTCTTTACAATCGTTACATTGATACAATGATTTACAGGCTGTGCTGCCAAATTCACTGATGAGTCTGGTGTTTGTGGAATTGCAGAGCGGGCATTCAACCCCGTCAACAGGGATCGTAAATTTTTTATCAGGAGCGGCAATACCGTATTCCTTTAGTTTTCTTTTTCCATCTTCGCTCATCCAATCGGTTGTCCAGGCGGGAGCTAAAACTGAGGTGATCTTTATTTTTTGATAGCCGTTCTCAATCAATGCCATTCTTATATTCATGGCGATCATATCCATGGCCGGGCAGCCGGTGTAGGTAGGGGTGATGATGACCTCAACTTCATCGCCGTTTAATACAACATCTCTTACAATACCCAAATCGGTTATTGTTAAAACAGGTACTTCAGGATCACAAACTTCCTGCAGTATTTCAAATATTTTTTGTTTATCAGTATCCTGCATATATAGCGCTTAATGCGATGGTATCAAAAGCAGCATGACAAAAAATGGCATACCACATATTTCTTTTATAGCGAAGCATCAAAGCATGGTAAACACAACCGGCTATAAAAGCATTGATAACCCCTTCAAGGCCTAATTGAAAGTGATACAATGCAAATAACCCGTTGCAGATAAAGAAAGCAATCAATAAAACATGTTTACCCGGAATCAATTTTTCCAAACGGGTAAAAATAAATCCATGAAAAACAATTTCTTCATACAGTCCGCCAACAAGCCAGCCCATTGCCAGCAGAAAAATATAGAAACCGGTATTTCCTTTAATGTTAGCTATATCGCCCAGATCAACAGGGGGTAATTTAACCAGTTTATTAAGCAATGGGAAGAAAGCAAAATATAAAAAGGCAAACAAAAGTATAGCCGTGATGGTACCGGTAAACAGGGCTTTTGTTTTTAATGCTTTTACATTAAAGTCAATATCACTAAAGTTCTCTTTGTGTAGTTTTAAAAAAATCCATATAACAAACAAAACAGGTACAATGTATGCAAATGGAAATGGAATAAGGCCTGTATGCGGAAATACAAGAATAAAAGTAATGGCAAGTAATGCAAACAGTATTTCTTTTGTTTTTTTCATATGCCGGTTACCAGGATGCACCAGGATAGGTTCTCTGCAGATATTGCAGATCAGTTAAAATAAAACCAAGGTGCTCAGTATGTATTCCGGTTTTTCCTCCGGTTTGCATGAATACTTTTTCAGGAACAGGCAGGGTTGCTTCTTCAAAAACAGCAGTTACCTTTTTCATCCAGGCATCTTTTAATAAAGAAACATCATAGCCTGCTTTTATTTCATAATCTGCAGGTACAAACATTTCACCGGTATAGCTCCACAATTCGTCAATGGCTTTTATCATACGCTGATGGCTTTCATCTGTACCATCGCCCAGTCGTATCACCCACTCGCTGCTCCAGCGCTGGTGATAGGTAACTTCTTTTAATGCCTTGGCAGCAATGGCAGCAATTTGTTCATCATTACTGTTTTGTAGTTTTTCGTAAAGCAGGTATTGACAGGCACTGAAAAAAAACTGGCGCAACACCGTTTGTGCCCAATCGCCATTGGGTTGCTCAGCCAGCAGGCAGTTTTTGAATTCTCTTTCGGTTCTTAAATAGGCTAAACTGTCTTCTGTAGCATTATTGCCAATGAGTGTGGCGGCATACTGGTAAAAATTTCTTGATTGCCCCAACTGGTCCAGCGAAATATTGGTGATGGCAATATCCTGTTCCAGTATGGGCCCGTGGCCGCACCATTCCGCATTTCTTTGTGCAAGAATTAAACTGGTGTCTGCAAGGTGTAGTGTATAATCAATCAGTGAACTGTTCATCTGCGAAATTTTTTATTTCAAATAACCTGCCTACCGGCAGGTCAGCGGTTACATATGTGCTACTTCATCCGGTAATTCATAAAAAGTAGGATGGCGGTAGATCTTATCTGCTGCGGGTTCGTACAATTCGCCTGCTTCTTCGGGATTGGAAGCAGTAATGTATTTGCTTTCCACCACCCAAAGGCTAACGCCTTCCTGCCTGCGGGTATATACATCCCGGGCATTTTCAATGGCCATGGCTGCATCTGCTGCGTGCAAACTGCCAACGTGTTTATGATCGAGGCCCTGTTTGCTGCGTACGAATACTTCCCAAAGTGGCCAGGTGGAATCCGGATGTGATTTCACACTTTTCAGCTCATTGCCGCCTGCATGATCTTCAGGTATATCGCCGTAATAAAATTTTCTAATAAAATTGTAATTCATAATTGAAGTAGTTTATCAGTTTTTAATTTCAACAGGGTAACGGGTAAATATGGCCGAGTCTTTTGCTGTTGGCAATCCGTTTACAAATTTATATAATTTGAAATTCGTAGTCCCCGGCCTTGTAGGTATTAGTATCAATGTCTTGCTAATGTTACCACCTGCCACATCAGACGGGTTATTGTCTTTTGTAATTACCTGATGCAAAACAATATTATCCGTACTGTCGTTAATGCTAAAATATGTGCTCCCTTCATGGGCACAGCCACGGCAAACACTTTCAGAAATCACCAGTGTGTCTGTTACTTTCACCATATTGAGTACGTCGGCTCTTAAAACAACACGGTTACTTGTTTTAGTTGAATCTGCATCTTTGTTGTTGCAGCAAAAAAGGAAAGTACTTATAATCCCGATAAGCATTATTTTTTTCATCAGGCGGCTTTTTGTTGTTTGTTCTTTTGTTTTTCTGCATAAGCAACAGCCGCTTCCCTTACCCATGCACCTTCATCATGTGCCTTGTTTCTGGCTGCAAGTCGTTGTTTGTTGCAGGGCCCGTTTCCTTTAACCACATTCCAGAATTCATCCCAGTTTATTTCGCCAAAATCATAGTGCTGTTTTTCTTCGTTCCATTTTAAATGCTCATCCGGCAATTTCATGCCCAGCACTTTTATCTGTTCGGCAATCATATCTACAAATTGCTGGCGCAGTTCATCATTGGTTTTCCTTTTTATTTTCCATTTCATGCTCTGGTCGCTGTTGGTACTTTCACTATCCTTTGGCCCAAACATCATCAGGCTTGGCCACCACCAACGGTCTATGGCATCCTGGCACATGGCTTTTTGCTCATCGGTTCCCCTGCTTAACACCAATAAAGCTTCAAAACCCTGGCGCTGGTGAAAACTTTCTTCTTTACAGATACGCACCATGGCCCTTGCGTAAGGGCCGTAACTGGTACGGCAAAGCATTACCTGGTTTAAAATGGCCGCCCCATCCACCAGCCATCCAATGGCACCCATATCGGCCCAGGTAAGTGAGGGGTAATTAAAAATGGAAGAGTATTTTGCCTTACCTGTCAGGAGGTCGGCAATCATCTCATCACGGCTGCTGCCCAGGGTTTCGGCAGATGAGTACAGGTATAATCCGTGACCGCCTTCATCCTGCACTTTGGCAATAAGGATGGCTTTGCGTTTTAAAGAAGGTGCCCTGCTTATCCAGTTGCCTTCGGGCAGCATACCCACCACTTCGCTGTGGGCATGCTGGCTTATCTGCCGGATATTTGTTTTGCGGTATGCTTCCGGCATCCAGTCTTTGGGTTCAATCTTTATTTCCCGGTCAATTTTATCCTGGAATATTTTTTCAAGATCCTGTATGGACATGATGTTCATTTTAGAGCGTAAAACTACAAAAAACTAACAATTGTTAGTTAAAATCACCTTAAAAATCTTTGTTTAATGGCATTGGATAGGTGCTGGCCTGGTAAAAGACGGTTTAAGAGGCTTTAACTGAAAAATAAATAATTATTTAATTTACGCTGTAAGTAATTTAAATTGCCGCCTTATAAAACTGAAAAAATCATTCATTTAAAATTATTTATGAAAAAGACAGTATTGGCCACATTTGTGGTTTTATTTATTTCTCTTCCGTTTCTTTCTTTTGCACAAACCAAAATTGGTTATGTAAGTGTGGATGAAATTTTTGCTTTAATGCCCGAAACCAAAAAGGCTGATGAGAATCTGGTTGAATTTCAAAATGCCCTGCAGGAATCTTATGCACAGCAGGAAGCTGATTTGAATGCTGCATTTGATAAATTTATAAAAGATTCTTTAACCATGACACCGGCTGTTAAGGAAGCAAAGCGCAAAGACCTGCAATCGAGGGTAAATGAAATGCAGAAAAAACCAAAAGAAATGAACAACACCCTGGAGCTTGAAAAAGAAAAACAGATAACGCCGATCAGGGAAAAATTACTGGCTACCATTAAAGAAGTGGCCAAAGCAATGGGCTACGATCATGTACTGTATAAAGAATCGGCACTGGTTTTTCCTTCTGCTTCCGACCTTACCAATGCGGTTAAAAATAAACTCGGTATAAAATAGTTTAAAAACAGAACAGGCATACACCAGCTGAATGTTTTATTGTGCAATTGCAGCGGCCATCATGGTGTTGTATTGATCTAAGGCCTCATTCAACAGTATGGCAAATTCGCCTTTTGTAATGGTGAGGCTGGCAAATTTTGATTCATCACCAGGAGGTATTCCAAAAACCTGCTTTAGCAGCATGCCCGAATTTTTTCCATTGGCCGGTTTACGGGCATCCAGTAAACCGGCTTTATTGGTGATATCAATTTTATGATCCTCTAATAAAATTTTTACAAACCGGTAATAACAATCAGTTGCTTTTACATCCATTACCTCACCAATGGATGTATATTTATGCTTGTACAGATCAAAACCGTTTAATTTAATTTTAGCTATAATTTTTTGCTTGTCGGTTTCGTTTTTATCCCACATAACCGCTTCCTTTAATTCGCTTATTTGTTGCAAAGTGCTGCTCAGCATTTGAGCCAATGCCGCATTGGTAAGTACCTGGCTGCCACCAAAAGTGGTTTTATTGCATGGGGCTACGTTAACGCCATACCGCTCTGCCAAGCTTTGAACATGCGTGTAAAACGCATCCGTTTTCTTTACATCCTTTAATTGAGAAATGGATGTAATTACAAAGTCATCTGAACATTCGCTGCAACCGGAAGATGGGGATGCAGGTGTTTGACCAAACCCAACATATGCAGGTAATAAAAAAAGTATGAACAGTTTTTTCATTTAAAGATTTTTAAATGTACACCCGTAAAACTAAAGGATCTGTTTTAACACAGTGTACCCATTGGCGGGTATTTTACCTTTAAAAAGCTACTCACAGGGATATGGCGGGTAATGGTTACTTGATATCAAAATCCACCACTACTTTTTCGGTTACCGGGTGCGATTGACAGGTAAGAATAAATCCCTGTTCCACTTCTTCATGCTCCAGTCCCCAGTTTACATCCATCTCCACTTCCCCTTCCAGCAGTTTTGCCTTGCAGGTGCAGCACACACCGCCTTTACAGGCAAAAGGCAGGTCGGCGCCCTGCTTTAAAGCAGCATCAAGAATGTTCTCACTGTTAAAACCCAAATCAAAATCAAAACTCCGGCCATCCAGCTTTACTGTTATTTTACTCGTTGGGCCGTTTCCGCTAAGGGCTGACTGCCGGCTGCCAACTGCCATCTGCTTCTGCCCTGGCGTTGTAAACAGCTCAAAATGAATTTTCTTTTTATCAATATCCATTTGCTCTAAAAAATCCTTTACACAAAAGATCATTTCTTCGGGCCCGCAAATAAAAAACTCATCGGTTTTTTTGTAATCAATCAGTTTATGGAGTTCCGTTAATTTTTCTTTGTTAATTCTACCGGAGTTGATGGGAGCATCTGTTTTTTCACGGCTGAGGATATTAATAAAATTAAAACGGTTGAGGTATTTGTTCTTTAATCCTTCCAGTTCTTCAAAAAAGATGATGGAATGGCGCCCACGATTGCCAAATACAAGTGTAAACCGGCTTTCCGGCTCGGTTTGCAGGGTTGATTTAATAATTGATATTACCGGTGTAATTCCGCTTCCTGCTGCAAAAGCCAAATATTGTTTTGAGTTTTGTGTTTCAAGTTTTGTGTTGAATTTTCCGGTAGGGGGGAGCACATCCAGTTCATCACCCGCTTTTAAAATGGTATTGGCAAAGCCTGAAAATTTTCCTCCTTCTACCTTCTTTACAGCAACTCTTAATTCATTTTCAAACGGAGCAGAGCAAATGGAATACGACCTTCGTATCTCTTCACCATCAATTTCTTTTTTGATGGTAATATTCTGCCCCTGTTCAAATGCAAATTCGCCCTGCAGGTTTTCAGGCACTTCAAATTCAATGGAAACACAATCCGGTGTTTCTGTTTTTACTTCTTTTACTTTCAGTGTGTGAAAATGAACGGCCATAAAAAATTATTTAGTGATTCCTTTTAATAAATGATTTACCATATCTTCTTCCAGAACCCGGCTGCTGATATTTTTTTTGTGTTGCTGCCAGAACTCCAGGCCCCTTAATGCCGACAAAATGGTAAGCACGGCCACATAAGGGTTGGTTGTTTTAAATTCTCCGGCATCAATACCTTTTTCCACCAAACTGATGAGGCGCTTTTCATAACTCCTTCTCTGGATGAGAAAATTGCTCAGGTAAGGCTCTTTTAAATGTTTCCATTCATGATTTGCCACATATACTTCATCAAAATGATCCAGCATCATGCGTATATGAAATCGGATGACCTGCTCAAGCCTGTATGCATAATCTGATGTGTTGTTTTCCGCATGGTCGAGGTAACCGGTGAAAATATTGGCCATTTTAAAACAAATGCCCTGTAATAATTCGCTTTTGCTGCCAATATGGTTATACAGGCTGGGGGCTTCCACGCCCACGGCTTCGGCAAGTTCTCTCATAGAAGCAGAAGAATACCCCCTGGATTTAAACAATGCCGCCGCTTTTTGAGTGATCACATCCAGTTTGCTGGCATTTTTACCGGGCTTTATTTTCACCATCCATAGTTTCTTACAAAACTAATACTTATTAGTTTTTGCAGCTTTATTTTACAGGGAAGAATTTCAGGGCCGGCTTTTTTACCGCATTCCCATAAAAGCCGCCGGTTTTGATAAAACTTTCCATTGGGGCATTGCTTAAGGTGCGGAAATTGGTAAAAAGCTTAAGAAATTGCAAAAACTGGAAAATAAATTATGAAAATATTAAAAAAACATTACTTTTACACCCTGCTTAGTTATCTGTTTTCTCCAATATTATATAAAATCCGGTTTGGAATATCGTTAAGGGATATCTTCAACAACTTATACTTGTATTAATAATATTATGCGTTAGCTATAAATTTTTTCTTGTGGTTTCAGAGGTAAGCAAGGCCGGAGATTTTTATCTCTGGCCGTCTTTTTTACCGGAAGTTGCTGCAGATCAGTGTAAGGCCGTATTTAAAAAATCAATCAATGGCTTCATGGTATTGAATGTTGTAGTAACCTCGGCTACAAGCTTTTTTTGCTGTAAGTCAGCATCAGCAATGCTTTTGCGTACAATAAAGCTTTTCATTTTAAGGAATTCGATAGCCGGGTTATTTTCATCATAACCTTTTGGTGCACGCACCAGTGTGCCGTTACTGGTAATTCCGTCTGCGAAGGTTTTTTTAAAAGCTTTATGTTCAATGATCTTTTTCCAATCTGTAAAATTGTAATCTATTTCCTGCCGTATGCCCGACAGTACAGCTGGTTCGGGCACCCATATACCGCCGGCTGCAAAGCTGTTACCCGGTTCAATGTGCAGGTAATAGCCGGCACCGGCCCCGTTTTTGCCGGCCCGGTTAAAATAACAGGCCATATTGTTTTTGTACGGGCTCTTGTCTTTGCCGAACCTTACATCGCGGTTTATCCTGAACATACATGCTTTAGCGGTCAACCGGCCAATAGGGGCATCAAATTTTTCAATGGCGGGTATCAGCGCTTCAACCAGGTCAAAAAAATCTGCCCGGGCCGATTCATACTGTTTTCGGTGTTCTTCAAACCAGGGCCTGTTGTTGTTCTTTTTTAAATTGGCAAGAAACTTTAATGTGGCAGACTGAAGCATAATGAACTGAATTGTGCAGGCGAATGTAGTAAAATAAAAAAAGGAATCCGTGATGTACAGATCCCTTTGCCGAAAATTGAATTTCTCAGTTACTTGATACGTCCCCAGTTTTCACCGCTTTTAATGCGGTATAAGGTCATTTCGCTTACTTTATATTTAGCGGCCAGTTGCTTGTAGGTTAATTTTCTTTTTGGGTTATTGATGGTGTCTTTTATGGTTTTAACCTGTGTAGCATTCAGTTTCAGGCCAACAGTACGGTTTGCCTGGCGTTTTTTGTACGCAATTTTTTCGGGACTGTTTTGCTGGTGGGAGCTTACCATTTCCAGGGTTGCCCATTTCAGGTTTTTATAATTATTATCTTTCTTTTTGTGATTTATATGAATTACATATTTATATTTCGGAGAAGGTTTTTTGCAAAATTGTTTTGCCACTTCCCGGTGAATATAAATAGTACCATTACTGTCCTGCACATGAAGGTTTAATGTTTTATAGCCCGATGTAAGTGAGCCATTCAGTAATTTACCATCTTTCGCTATTTCGTCACTGTAGCTGGCGGCCCTGCCATGAGAAGATACTGCGTATTTTTTCCGGAGTTGTTTGTGGCCGGTAAATTGAATTTGTTTCCAAACTTCGCCGGGATTCTTTTTGATCATAACCGTAAGATTTAAATATTCAATAGAAAACAACAATTGCCTTTATTGAGGCATTGCGGGGAGTTATCAAATATAATATAATTATTTACTAAAAGAAAGCATTTTCATGAATTCTTCTTCACTAATTACATGTACAGCAGGTATTTTCCTGGCTTTTTCCAGTTTACTGCCCGCATTTTCGCCAGCTACCAGGTAATTTAATCTGCTGCTGACTGTACCCAGCAGCTTACCCCCATTACTTTCTACCAAAGCCTCGGCATCACTTCTTTTTAATTGCATAAGTGTGCCGGTAAACAAAAAAGTAAGGCCCGAGAGGTTGCCATCGGTAACCTTTCCTTTCTTTTCATTTTTTAACTGCAGGCCCAGGTCTTCCAGCTGACGCAGCAATTGCAGGTTGTCTTCATTGTGAAAAAAGGTATATACTGTTTTGGCAACTTTTACCCCCACATCTTCCAGTTGCATCAATTGTTCTTCCGAAAAACCGGTAAAGTCCATCAAATGTGTTACTGCATGAGCAAGTGTTTTAGCGGTTGTTTCGCCAACATAGCGAATGCCCAACGCATAAATAATGCGGTTTAAAGGCTTTTTTTTTGATTCTTCAATGGCCTGTTGCAGCCTGGTGATCGATTTTTCACCAAAACCGTCCAGCTTCCCGATTTCATCATAAGGCAGCCTGTACACATCCGGAATGGATTTTAAAAACCCCATTTCATAAAACTTGCGCACATTGGCTTCGCCAAAACTCCTGATGTCCATGGCATCTTTGCTTACAAAATGTATGATACCTTCCACGATCTGTGCAGGGCAGGTAATGCTGATACAACGCCACACAGCCTCGCCTTCAGGTTTATATAATGCACTGCTGCATACCGGGCACTTTGCAGGGAATTCAATTTTTTTTTCATTGCCCTTTCTTAATTCAGGAAAAGATCTAACGATCTGGGGTATTACATCGCCGCTGCGTTCAATCAAAATGGTATCACCCAGCACCAGGTCTTTTTCCCTGATGTATTCTTCATTATGAATGGAGATACTGCTTACCGTTACACCACCAACGGGTACCGGTTCAATTTTGGCAACCGGGGTAACTGCACCGGTACGGCCTACCTGAAAATCAACCGATATTAATCTACTGGTTGCCTGCCTGGCCTTGAATTTGAAAGCAATGGCCCAGCGGGGATGATGCGATGTCATACCCAGGCGGTCCTGCAGTTTCAGGTCGTTTACTTTAATGACCATGCCGTCAATTTCATAACCCAATTCATCACGTACCTGTTCAAAATCCTGAACATGTTTTATTACCCCATCTATGCCTTTAAAAACCTGCATCTCGTTTTTCGGACTTCTGAAACCCAGGTTCCAGAGCATTTCCAGCATGCCGGAATGGGTTAAAGGTTGCTCGTTGCTTGTTGTTCGTTGTTCGTTGGCAGTGTAGCTTACATGGTATAAAAACGCTTCCAGGTTGCGGCGGCTTACTTCTGCTGAGTCTTTTATGCGCAATGAACCCGCGGCGGCATTGCGGGGGTTAGCCAGCGGCGGAATACCTTCTTCGATCAATGCATCATTGTAAGCTTTAAAATTATTTTTATTCATCAGCACTTCGCCCCGTATTTCCACCTGCTCTATACCGTATTCGCTGAATTTTGCTGATAGCGGAACCGATCTGATCTGCTTTACATTCAATGTAATTTCATCACCCACTTCGCCATCGCCCCGGGTTACCCCGCGGCTAAGCATATCATGCTCATAAACCAGCGATATACTGGCCCCGTCAAACTTTGGTTCTACACAATATTCAATTTCATCCAGCCCCGACAGTTCCCTGGCCTTGCGGTCAAAGTCCAGCAGGTCATCGGCATTGTATGAATTTTCCAAGGAGAGCATGGGCACCAGGTGCTGTGTTTTGGGAAAATCTTTAATTAACCCTTTGCCTACGCGTTGTGTTGGAGAATCGGGTGTTATGGCATCCGGATTTTCTTTTTCAAAATGCTCCAGCAGTTTATATAAAGTATCATATTCAAAATCGCTGATGAGCGGATCGTTTTGTACATAATACCGGTATTCGTGAAAACGCAGACAGTTGCGGAGGCCTTCAGTATTATTTTTTACGATACCGGAAATATTTGCATCATGTACACTGGCCAGCCATTCGGTGGTTTTCTTTTGTAATGCAATGGTTTGTTCGTTATTGTACATAAATCTCACTAAAGATAAAAAATGTTCGTCTAAAAAATATCCCACAGAGTCGCAAAGCACACAAAGATTTATTTTTTTATTTCTTTGTGGCCTTGGTGTCTTAGTGGGAAATAAAAATCATCTACCCGAAACGATCTGCTGCAGGTGTTTTTGCAAAACCAATTTTAATTGTCTTTTTACAATGGTGCCCATGGTGCTGCAATTAGAAAAATAATTGGTATTAAAATGCAGGTTCAGTTCCTCTTTCAGCATTTTTATTTTGTGGTATTCAGATATTTCGTCTTTGATCATAATGCTCAGCAGTTCCATCAGTTGTTTTCGGCTTGTAAGTGCCCGGTAGGCCATGGCCGTTTGTTCTTCTGCCTGGTATTGTTCAATTACTTCGGGGCTCAGGGTTTTTAAGACCAGTTCCACAAATTCATAATTCTCCCGGTAAAACTGTGGCAGGTACAGGTTTTTACGGCCTTCATAACTCTGCTGGTCAAAATCAATGGCACGCAGTCGGTATTGATAATCTTCAATATCAGGGGTTATATCCACCACAAAATTATAACTCCGCATATCGCCCAGCAGGCGTGCAAAACAGCGCTCGTTGAATTTTACAAACTCTTTGGCAATGCGTATCTTATTGGTTTCAGGCAGCTGCAAATAGTCTTCTAAAAAAACATCACCCGGTATGCCGGCAATATGTTCTTCCACCAATGTTCCTTTATGAAAAAAGAATTTAATGCGGTTGGGGCTTAAGAGGTCTTCCAGTTCCAGTCCGTAAATGCGGGATGCATCTTCTGCCTTGATATAATAGTGATCGTAATTATCGTTGATGCGGTTGATGATGCGTATGCGGAATGGAACGCTGTTGCCAAATTCGCAAAAATCTATCCGTTCCACATCCAGGTGTTTTACAAAACTGAGGTTGCCTTCCGTTTTTAACGCAGCATAGGTTTTTACCAGCCCTTCTTTTAAAAATTCCATTTCCTTCAAATCGTAAATGGCCGTTTCCCAGTGTGTAAGTTTACCTTTTTTATTGCGTAATGCAGTAGTGTGCCGGTAATTCAGCAGGTCTTTGTATTGTATGGGCAGTTTAATATCACGGCCATATTGCTGCAGGTATTTTTGCAGCCTGTCGCTCACAGGAAAAAGGTCCTTTTTCATGAGCGGACGATCTGAATCATTTTTTATTTTGGCGTTGACGATCTGGTTGAACTGCATGGTGTAAAGATAAAGATGATTACACGGATTATACGAATTACACTAATTACACGAATTGAAATATATCTTTTCAATACCTTATTTTTGAAAACTAAATAATTGTTATGTTATCAAATAAACTCAGCCGCTCTGCATTCTTCATTTTTCATTTTTCATTTTTCATTTTGCTTTTAGCCTCCTGCAAGTTTCGTCAAAAGGCAGACCTCATCATCCACCATGCGAAAATTTATACGGTGGATGATCAGTTTTCTGTTGCTGAGGCCATGGCTGTTAGTGATGGAAAAATAATTGCCATTGGTAAAAATGATGATATTCTCAAGCAGTATGAATCGGATGATGTAAAAGATGCCGGAGGCAAGGCTGTATTCCCCGGATTTAATGATGCACATGCCCATTTTGTGGGGTATGCCATGAGTTTGCAAACCGTAAACCTGGTAGATACCAAAAGCTGGGAAGAGGTTATTGAAAAATGCGGTGCTTTTGCTAAAGAGCTGCCGGCAGGTGTATGGCTTACCGGCCGGGGATGGGACCAGAACGATTGGGCGGTGAAAGAGTTTCCTGATAATGCAAAGCTGAATGAACTTTTTCCTGACAGGCCTGTAATTATTTCCCGTATCGACGGGCATGCTGCAATGGCAAATTCAAAAGCATTGGAACTTGCCGGAGTAAAGGCCGGGGATAAGCTGACCGGTGGAGATATTGAAGTAAAGGATGGTAAACTCACCGGCCTGTTGATAGATAATGCAGTGGACCTTGTGGCTGCTAAAATTCCTGCTCCTGAACTGGCTCAGGTTAAAAACGCTTTACTGCTGGCGCAGGAAAACTGTTTTGCTGTGGGCTTAACTTCTTTACATGATTGCGGACTTGATTTTGCTACCGTAGAAAAAATTGAAGCGCTTCAAAAAACCGGAGAACTGAAAATGCGTATGAACATCATGCTGAGCGATGCCACAGCAAATTATGATTATGCGTTTAAAAGAGGGAAGATAAAAACAGATTACCTGAATGTAAGTTCCTTTAAAGTATATGCTGATGGTGCGCTGGGTTCAAGAGGCGCCAGTTTATTGCAGCCTTACAGCGATAAACCGGACTGGAGTGGTTTTTTGCTGAGCCGGCCCGAACATTTTGATTCGGTTGCTAACGTCATTCATAAAAATGGCTGGCAGATGTGTACGCATGCCATTGGCGACAGCGGTAATCGTACCATACTAAAAACATATGCCAGATACCTGAAAGGCAAAAATGACCTGCGCTGGCGTATTGAACATGCACAGGTGGTTAACGAAAACGATTTCAAATTATTTGGCGAATACAGTATAATTCCATCGGTGCAACCTACACATGGTACATCGGATATGTACTGGGCAGGCGACAGGCTGGGCCCGGTAAGGGTGAAGGGGGCTTATGCCTACCAGCAATTATTAAAAGAAAACAACTGGATTCCGCTGGGTACCGATTTTCCGGTGGAAGATATCAGCACCTTTAAAACATTTTTTGCTGCGGTTGTAAGGCAGGACAGCAAAGGTTTTCCGGCAGGTGGTTACCAGATGGAAAATGCTTTAACCCGGGAAGAAACCATCCGGGGTATGACCATATGGGCAGCCAAAGCCAGTTTTGAAGAAAAGAAAAAAGGCAGTCTGGAAAAAGGAAAGCTGGCCGATTTCATTATGCTGGATACTGATCTGATGAGTTGTGAAGCGGCGGCAATTTTAAAAGCGAAAGTGATTGCAACCTACAGCAATGGTAAAAAGGTTTATGGAAAATGATCCTGTTAAACCGCTTGAACTGCATTTTCAATAATATTGCTGATATTTAATTGCTGAAAAGGTGATCAGTATGAAAAAATATTTAATAACGGTACTGTGTTTGTTGTTTTTGTCAACAGGCTTTGCACAGGAAAGCTATTATGTTACCATCGTAAAAGGTAGTGTATTAAAAGATGATGGATCAGCCATTAAACCCGGGTCAAAGTTGTTGCTTACAGATAAGGTGAGCATGACCTCAAAGGAAAGCCTGCTCATCCTGCTTCATCCATCCAAAGGGCGTATCGTTATTTCGCCACAGGCTGCAAGTGCATCAAAAGACAACAGGTTTGTACTTTTAATAAAAGATTTTTTTCAACTTAATCAAAACAATGTACGGCTCAGTACAAGGTCGCTTGATGATATGCCTGTAGTGCTGGAAGACTTTTTTAAAACCAATCCTGAAATTAACAGCAATTTTCTGGTTATTGATACACTTAAGATTAATCTAAACGGCACGGCTTATGCCAGGGCCGATAATAAAGAGCATTTCTTTTTTCTGCAACTGTCTGCTGCAAAGCCGGTTAATCATAAGCTGATGGTACGTAACAAGACCCTGTATATTACCCGTGATGATATTTTATTTAATGATACGTTGTATACAAAAAGTGCCGGACAGCTGAACCTGGGGTATATTGAAAATTATTCGGGTGATAAAAAAGCAAAGTTTATAACTGTGATTGACCCATTGTACATTACCCGGGAAGCATGCATCAGGCTTGTAAAGGATATCAAACTGGCTTTAAAAGACAGACCCGATAAAGAAATCCTGGAAGAGCTTTATGTACAGATCTATTACCTGTATGGCAAGCCGGATGAAAAGGCATTAGAAGAAATATATAAAGCAGATAAATAATAACAGGTAACTGATATTTCTGAAAGGCAATTTACCTTAATACTTCAATTACCTTTATCGACAATTCTACAACAGTAAAGCAACTGGTTATGATAAAAATATTATGCCTGATAACGGTATTTTTATACGTTACGGCGGGTTATGGCCAAACGGTAAGTGATTACCTGAGCTCAGCAAAATCGAAAAGTAAAAATAAAGATTATGCCGGGGCAAAAGCTGATTATGACAAGGCAATAGAACTGGACCCGCTGAACAGTGTATCTTATATAAACCGGGGAAATGTTCAGTATAACCTGGGGAATTTTGATGGTGCACGGGCCGACTATGACAAGGCAATAGAACTGGACCCCAAAAACAGCCTCACATACAATAACCGGGCAAATCTTAAATATAAGCTGAAGGACTATAATGGGGCAATTCTGGATTTTAATAAATCGGTTGAGCTCGACTCTAATAATATAAATGCCATCAGTAAAAGGGGAGATGCAAAACTAAACCTGAAAGACTATGAAGGGGCAATAATGGATTATGATAAAACCATTGCCCTGGACACCAATAAAAGCATGGTCTATTACAGCAGGGCAGATGCAAAAAAAATGCTGGATAATACAGATGGGGCATTAATGGATTATTCTAAAGCCATTGAGGTTGATCCAAATAACCAAAATGCATACCTGGGAAGAATTGCTGTAAAACAAGAGAAAAAGGACCATCAGGGGGTAATTGAGGATTGCAATACTGTTATTGCGTTAAATCCCAAAAATGCCATTGTATATAACATCAGGGCTGCCTCAAAAATACAACAGAAGAACCTGGAAGGTGCGATGGCCGATTACAATACAGCCCTTGAGATCAATCCAAATTATGCAAATGGATTTTTAAACAGGGGGAAAATTAATTATTTTCAGAAAAGCTACGATGCAGCAATATCAGATTACAGCAAAGCCATAGCATTAGAACCGAAAAAAAGTAATCCATTTATAAACAGGGCTGCAGTATATGTTTCAAAAGAACAATTCAGCCTTGCCATAGCAGATCTTTCGGAGGCCATATCAATAAACCCGGATGAAGCTGATTATTTAGACCAAAGAGCCAATGCGTATCAATTAAGCGGCCAGTATGACAAAGCTGTTCTTGATTATGAGGCCGCTATAAGGATAAAACCGGATTTTGTAAAGGCCTATATCAACATGATTGCCGCATTGGTTCGCACTTTTCAATTTGATAAAGCAAAAGCATACTTTTTAAAATTTGAAGAAAGAAAATTATCAGGCAGGATAAGTGAAAATGAAAGAAAGGCCTTTGCTTTTTATATTCAGGCGGCAACAACAGATATTCCTGCAAAAAATTATGAGCTGGCACTGACCAACCTGAAATACGCCTTAAAAGAATATGGCGACAACCCGAAGAGCCTCTCCTCGTCAATGTATATGAACGTTCTTGCACTTAACAGTTATGTACTTGAAAAACAAAAAAAACTGCCGGAAGCGCAGGCAGGGCTTGAACAGGCGTTAACTATTAATACAAATCAGCCTGATTTGACCCGGGCGCTGTCAGAAGTTAAATTGGAGTTGACAGAAATTTCATCAAAAGATAAAGAGGTTCCGGTCATTGAACTATTAAGTCCAAAAACAACCGGCAGCATTGATATTGAAACGGATAACAGTAAGATACAGATCATCGGCAGGGCTAAAGATGTTTCCGGAATTGCGTCAATAAAAATAAACGGCATTGTTTTAACAGATACAGAAAAGGATGGCTTGTTTATTACGGAGCAGGTACTAAAACCCGGGGTTAATGAATTGTTGGTATCGGCAACCGACATGCAGGGTAATGAAGCCTCTAAAACATTTATGCTTACCGGTGTACGTACAGAAAAAAGAGGTGCTGCCGATCTTGACATTGCTCCCATCCCGGCTGAGGTCAAACAGCATTATTATGCTATTCTCATTGCCGAAAATGAATATGAAGATGCTTCCATACCAGATCTTAAGAACCCCGTGAAGGATGCCAGTGAGCTTAAATATATTTTAGAAAGCCAGTATAGTTTCGATGCTTCTGCTATAGATACTTTGTATAATCAAAGCCGGGAAGTTATTCTGCAATCTATCATTCAACGCAGTAATGCACTTACCGAAAACGACAACCTGTTGATCTTTTATGCCGGCCATGGTACTGCAGAAAAAGACAGGTTTGAAAATGTTGACGGTTATTGGATTCCGGTATCGGCAAAGAAAGGCATGACATCAACTTATATTTCCCAGGATGATATCAACAGGGCCTTAAAACGCAGTAATGCAAAACATATCCTGCTGATAGCCGATGCCTGTTTCAGCGGAGCCTTTACCAGAAGCCTGCCGGCTGATGCAAACAAGCACCTGCAGCAACAGTATAAAATGTTCAGCCGCAAAGTGATGACAAGTGGCAACCTGGAACCGGTTCCCGATAACAGCCTGTTGCTGTATAACCTGAAAAAATCGTTGAAGGAAAATACGGCAAAATACATCAGTGCCAAGGACCTGTTCGATGGGTTTTACAAAGCCATCATCAACAACTCTGAAAACCTGCCGCAATATGCAGCCATAAAAAATGTGGGCGATGAAGGCGGGGAGTTTATATTTATCAAAAAATAAGAGAGGTTGTATTGAACCGGTATGCATTTTAACAGGTTGGCTGTCTTTTTAATAATCAAATCAATTCCCTAAAGTGAATTTTTTTAAAAAACAGTTTAAGATTTTTGCCGCCATCTTTCATGGCATTTTCTTATTTACCGGTTTATGGCTGTTAAGCAACAGTTCCTATACATCGGCAGTTGATGAAGGTATCATGAAAAAGGTTAACGCTTTAGAAACTAAGCTCTTTGGCAGTAATGCACATTACGATCACGACTTTGTTTTTGTAAATGTATCGCGGGATCTGAAACTGGTAAGCGACCCGGCCGAATTTGGTGAAATTGCCATTACCGACAGAAGCAAACTGGCACAATTTTTCAGCCTGTTGGCCAATAACGGCAACAGGCATCATTATGCCTTGTGTGATATTTTTCTGGAGTATCCTGCGGAAGACGATTCGGCTCTTTTATCAGAAACCAAACGATGTACAAAACTGATATTTCCTTATCACCTGTCAGGCGATAGTATACAAAAGCCCTGTATTGAGGTTCATGCGGCCCTGTCGGACTTTGTAACCAATACCGGCGGCTTTTCTAAATTCAAACTGGTTTACCAGGATTCACTTAAAACTACCCCGCTGGTTTTACTGGAAGAGATCGACAAAATAAAACATCATCGGAATTACCTTGATTTTAAATCGGTTTTTCCAAGATTTTATATCACTGCTTCCGATCTTTTTGACAAAAAAAAATACCCCTACTACAACCTGGGTGAGTTGCTGATGCTTTCCCAGGCGGATTCTTTTTACCACCAGTTTCTGGAAGATAAATTTATTGTGATCGGTAATTATGATACCGATGTGCACAACAGTGCTGTAAGTAGTATACCCGGACCGCTCATATTGCTCAACACGTATCTTTCCATCCGCAACCGGGGCCATGTAAGCTGGTGGTGGGCCCTGTTTATGATTGCCGGCCTTAGCGGGCTTAGTTATTTTTTTCTGTTTAAAAAAGTGAAGCCCCCCATTATACACAAGTATCCCTGGCTTGATCTGCTGATGCAGCTTTTTGTGAATGATTATTTTTCTTTCTTTGGCATTTGCCTGTTGCTGGCTGTATTATCAGAGCTCATCTTTTCGGTACAGGTGTCTTTTTCGATGTTGCTCACTTACCTGTTTGTTGTAAATTTTTTAAGGGAGTTTTATAAAAGGCATTATATAAAAGAGGCCGCAAAAATGAATGCGAAATAAATACAGAAGAACTGCTCTTAAATATTCACTATCCCGTTTTTAATGGCATACATTACCAGTCCCACCCGGGTTTTTAATTTTAGTTTTTCAAAAAGCGTATCCCGGTAACCATCAATGGTGCGCGGGCTTACAAACATTTTATCGGCAATTTCCTTGTAGGTCATTTCGGTGCAGGCGTATTTTAAAAAGTCGGTCTCCCGGTCGTTGAGCGGTACCAGGTTTTTCAGGCCGTCGGTATCATCATCCATTTTGTTGATGGCATGCATCAGCTTGCCGCTCACCAGTTCGCTGTAATAGAATCCTTTGGTGAGGATATCATCAATGGCTGTTTTCAGCTCGGCGGGTTCGCTGTCTTTTAATATATAACCTTTGGCCCCGCATTTTAACATGCGGATGATGGAGGTTTCATTGTCGTACATGCTGAGTGCCAGTACCTGCACCTGGGGATGATTTTGCTTAAGCCATTGTGTGGTTTCAAAGCCATCCATTTCGGGCATATTGATGTCCATGAGAACGAGGTGGGGCAGGTTATTTGCATCTAGTTTTTTAATAAAATCGCTGCCATTATCAGCCTCAAACAAAACGGTATGCCCCTGGCTTTTTACCAGTTCGGCCAGGCCATTGCGAAGCAGGCTGTGGTCATCAGTTAAAACAATATTTGCCATGATGAAGCGGTTGATGGATTTAAGGTTTTAGGTTTAAGGTTGGCAGTTCGATAATAATGGAAGTTCCTTTATTTGTTGATGATTGCAATGAAAATGCTGCACCGATCAACGCAGCCCTGTTTTGCATACTTTTTAAGCCAATGCCAGCTTGTGAAGCAGCCAGTTGATCCGGCTCAAAACCATTACCATCATCACTGATGGTTAATGTAAAATGATTAGTATGATAACTGGCCGATACCTGTAAGTGTGCAGCATTTGAATGTTTAACTGCATTGTGTAATGCTTCCTGTACAATGCGGAACAATACCATTTCTTTTTGAGGATCCAGCTTATATACCTGTCCGGTAATTTTCAGATCCGTTTTAAAATGCCCGGTGTTTTGTACAATTTTAAGTTCGTTTGAAATTGCTTCCTGCAGGCCAATTTCTCCAATTCTTTCGCCATGCAGGCTGCGGCTGAGGTTCCGCAGATCGTTGATGGCTTTACTAACCAGGTTTTTGGTGCTGTCTATTTTAAGCTGTGCCTGTTCATCATTTATATTAACAACAGTATTTAAATTGAGTTTAGCCAAACTTAACACCTGCCCCACATTATCGTGTATTTCTTCACTGATGGTTTTAAGGGTTTGCTCCTGGATCTCGAGTTGGGTTTGGAGGAGTTGTTGTTCTTTTTGGTGTTCAATTTGAAGTAATTGATTTCTGTACCTGGAGTTTCTTTTATAGTAATTCCATAACAAAGCAATTATAAATAAACTCAACAAGACGAGTATTACTGTAGCTGCGATGATTAAATAAGTGATTTCTGATTTTTCCATTCGAAATAAAAATATACTGTAATGCAACAATATAAAACTATGGTTAAAATTACATTTAGTTTTCGTAGAGCATTAAGTAAGTTAATGTCCTGTACCGCCAAATAATTCGTTGCACTTAAATGCATTAAACTTCCTAAATTAGAAAAGAGCAAACCAATAATTAACCATACTACAGGAGTTCTAAATGGATTGCGCAAATAATCTTCCTTTAATATTGACTTAATCCGAAGGGTTATTAAAAACAAAAGATACAATTCGCCTACCTGATAAGTAATTGATGAGAATAATTTCTGATCTTGAAAAAAGGCATAAAAAATCAACACGAATGGAAGGTAGATGAGTGATAAAAGAATGGTTATTTTAAAATGTTTGTTTTTACTATCCCCTTTAATAAGGAAGAATCCATAAAAAATAAATTCTACAGGAAACCACCAGTTATAAATGTTATTTGTGCCTATCCCGTTGGTGATTTTTTTATGACAGGTATACTCAACAAAAAATAGCGTAATAAAGAACAGGATTGAAATCATAAAGAACCTGCCTTTCTTTACAAAAAACAGGTTAATAATTACCAATAGAGCAATTTGGTATATAAAGAAAGGTAGGTTCATCAGACTTGTTTTATTATCCTCCTTGAGAAGGGCAACATGGGTTACCGGCATTTATTTTTAATGGGCTGGTTCTATTGGCGTAGGCAGGGATTAATACATGCTCATTTATACTTGTGTGTGATGTTCTTACGGCATCATCTTCTGCCGCTTCCAATATTACCGTAAGATTATCAGCATAGCTTGTGCCGCATTCGTCTGTTGGGTTTAGATGTAACGCAAAGTTTATTTTTAAAATGGTAGCACCTGGGGTTAGGTTAAATAGATCATCAATCTGCTCTTTATATAAAAAACAATAATGTGATTTTACAACATTTGTTCTGGTACTACCGGCAGGGTTTAGTGTTGTTTCATTTATAAAATCATTTTTCATTTTTGTAAGGTCACTTTGTTTAATTTCTCCCAAAGCATTGTTGGTTGACGAGCTGGTGATTTTTACTGGCATGATTGTTTGGTTTTAGGTTAATAATTGCTTGAATAAGTAGAAAAATTCATTATGTAATAATATTTGAATTAGCCATTTGGAACACATTCCCAATCACATCTTCCCGATGGCCTGCATATCCTTCTTTTTGTATGATTAGGGGGACAAACAAAATTATCATCAAGCGGAATGACTGATTTTAGCTTTAGTTTTAAGGAATCAACCTCAAATGCCGCCAAGTTATTATTTTGCAAATAAGCGTTTACAAAATTAAATAAGTCATTCTCACTCAAAAATTTATTTATTTCTGATAAATGTGCTTTTTTAAGATTTGCCATTTTATTGATTTATTGTTAATAATAAAGAGTCTGATATTATTGTTCTCTGCCCATTCGAATCCAATACTGTACATTTTATTTTTATTTTGGTCCCTATTGGGTAAAGATTTGCTGAGTAGTACCCCCCCACTTTTGAACTATCAGAAGTTGTTGGTTGAAGGTTTCTGAAATGCCCATTTGCAGATATACCTGATAATAATAAATTTTCAAAAAGCACATTGTTCCCTTTTGAAACAAATTTACCATCTGAATTTTTTAAAATTCCGGTAATTTGTACCTCGTTTAGAAAGTTTGAAGCAATTCCAAATGATGATGGTTCTAGCTTTATAGAGACTGGCACTGATGGTTTTGCTATTATTGAAGCAGTTAGTATATACTCATTTAAAGGGCTATCAAATTCAGGCTTAACTGATACTTTTATTGTTCCTGGTTCAGTTGAAGATCTTAAAGTTGCTTTTGCAAGTAGAATTCCGTTTTCAAACTCCGCTTTTGAAGTGTACTTATTGCTTCCCGAAGATGTGAAAATACCAGACGAGGTAGTGAATATCACTGACCTTCTGTCTGTACTGCTCTTGTCTGACAAAACAACACTAATACTAACTGTTGACTGGCCATCAGCCAAGACTTCAGATTGACTTATTTTTAAATCAGTTAACACTTCATCAATAGAGGGTACCTTTTTACAACTACTAAAGAGAATTAGGTAAATGGCGATGATAATTATTTTTCTCATTTGAATAATATTGAAGTTATGTCTTTAATGCCTTGAATAAAATCTATATCGACAGAGGTTGAAAAATACCCGCCGACTACTACCTTCTTTTCAGAGATAAGTGGATTTGTTGAAGATCTCTTTAATAAGGCAATGCCTGCACTAACTTTAAATGCCCTTCTGAAACGATAAGCAGGCCCTATTAATAATGATGTATTATTATAAAAATTCTCAAAATCTTTATTAGGTATAGAACCTATTGTAATTCCAACATTTAATGCCAAGTGCTGCCAGATAGAACGCTTAGTTACAATACCATAGTCAGGTCCATAAGTTGTGTCTCGTTTTAAAATACCATTCGATGAATCAATTTTAATGTGGCAACCATAATACTCTTTTGGATCAAAATTTCTTTTAAATCTATTCTGTCTTGTATTTTTGTCAATTGGCCTGAAATAAATACTTATACCCCAGTATAACCTAGGGATATTTACAGCCTTGTTGTTTAAACCTGATACTATAATATTTGTTATACCGGCATCAAGGAAAAGTAAATTTCCGCCTGCAGACTTAAGATCTGTAGAAACAGTATTCCCAGCTAGGAAAACACCTTGTTTTATTCTTGGATCTTTATCAATTGAAGTGTTAATAACTTTCATTTTCTCTGCCAAATAAATATAATTTTTTTTCAAGCAGGTTCTCATTGTTTGTAAAGTAGTTCTTGTTATATTCAGATCAATATTTGTACCTCTCACATATATTGCAGATATCCCCTTTGAAATTACCCTATCTATCCTTTTCATTACGGAGTCAAAATATTTTATGTTAGATTCAAGGTTTTGAAGTCTGATATCTGCATAATGCAGGTTTGTGACTACTTCTTCATCAGGTAAAAAAACTTTACTTATATCTCTGTTTCCTAGTAATATTTGGACAAACAAGTTTCTTTTATAAACTTCTAATAAGTAGGCTCCGTCTTTAAAATCGTAAACCTGTTGACTTGTAGATACATCTATTGCGGTTATTTGGTTTTCGGAAAGAGAGTCGGAAGCATTGTATTTTGCTGGGTTCGAAATATCTGCATATAGCGAAGTTAAAGTTGAATTATAAAAAATTCGATACTCAGCAAAGCTAGTTATTGAACAATAAGATTCATTAGAAAGAGCATCAAGCGTGGACTTAAAAAAATCAGAAAATGCTTTCTGCGCATTCGTTGTATCACTTTCAGAAATCAGCGAGTTGACTTTAAATAATAAATTTCTACTTTTTGATTGCAGATTATATATTATTTTAACGTCAAAATCAATATTTGGCTTTAAAGGTGGAAAAAATATCTGTAAAGTGTCACTATATGGATTTGTTTTAAGTTCAACATCTTTTATTGCAGCAGTATCTCTGGTTCCGTCACAATCCCGAAACGAATTTTCAACAAGTATTCTATTCCCTTTTTTAAATTTTGCCTGGTATGCATGAACTGCAATAATATTTTTAGATGACAACTTATCAATTACGAGTGTAAAGGACCGGTCATAGGGTATTGGTTTATCAGTCTTATGTGTTGTTAGATCATATTTTATTAGGGATTCAGAATAAAATGGATTCTGTGCATAGCAAAAGTTTCCACAGACTGACAAAATGAAAAACGAAATATTAAAGGCAAGTGTTTTTTTCATAATAAAATTATTGAACCAAAAATATAAGTTGTTGAATTTATTTAAATTGGTGAATTAACCTGTTTTAAAACCGTGTTTTCACCCATATATTTTTTCACCTCCCCTCCACAACCCCCACCTCCGCCGCACTTAACCCATACAGCGCATAAACCTTTTCATTTATTTTTTCATCGGTATGCGCCATGCGCTGCTCTAATTGCTGCACCTGCTCTGGCAGGGTGGCGCTTTGCATTTTCTGCTGCAGTGGTGTTTATTATTTAACAACTGCACGATTTCAAATATAAGTATTTGCACGGTATATATTACATCAACTGATCATTAATGGGGTCTCTCATCATCTCTTACACATAATCTAAAGCTTGAAACCAATGGAGGTATCAATATCCGGGGCAATGATTTAATTTTTATCCTGTATTAAATGAGTTTGGTTTAAAATATTGATTGGATAACTTAAATGCTTACTACCACAATGCCATATCATGCTAAAACAACAACAACTACCATTACCGTTTTTTCACCCTGCCCATTATCCGTTTTTATACCTTAGTTTACACCCTCCCGCTAGTATTACATTTGTATGGCAGGCTTTGGTACACAAAAGAGCCATTGTTTATAAACAGTGTTCATCATAATTTTAAACGTTGAAAACAAGCATGCAGAAACCAGCAGTATTACTAACGCCAACGGAGACAATCGTTTTAAGATTACTGGCCAGGGGTCTGATGTACAAAGAAATGGCCGTCTTGCAAAAGGTCAACATCAACACCATAAAAAAGCATTGCAAAAGCATTTATAAGAAATTAAAAGTCCGTAACCGAACCGAAGCCGCCAATTATTACAATACCCTGAAAGCCGCATAAAAAGTATTGGGAATACACTCCCTGAATTTTATTTAAAAAAATGAAGATGAAAAAAACGCTACTTTCATTAATGACGGCAGCATGCCTGTATACTGCCACTGCCCAGCCAACAGCCGGACTCATGGCTTACTGGCGCCTGGATGGCAATTATCAGGATGCCGGCCCTAATTTTATTAACGGCACCAACATTGCCTCTACCGCCACTACCAACAATAAAAATGTGGCCAATACCGCCATGGCTTATGCCAACCCGGGCAGTCCGGTTGTACAGTATGCCACGCATCCCGTAAATCCCAACCTAAGTTTTGGTACCAACCAGGATTTTACGATTGATTTTTCTGTACTTGTAACCAGCTACCCACACGCCAACGGTATTTATGATAATAACCTGAACTATGGTGGCCCAGGTATATATATGTGGACTGCCAACGGCTTTCCGCAGCTTCAATTTAATTTTAAAAATGGCAGTGTAGGTACTACCAATGGTGCTTTACCAATTAACGTATGGAAACATGTTGCCTGTGTAAGAGCCGCCGGCCAGACCAGGATTTATGTAAATGGTGTATTGAATGTTACAGGTGCCCCCGGAACCACAACGCCAGTTTATAGTTTTCCTGCCCGGTTTGGTTCTATGTTTTGGAATGGCTTTTCACCGCCGCAGTACAACGGCCATAATGGTAAGCTTGATGAATTCAGAATTTACAACCGGGCGCTTACCGCACTTGAGATTATAATACTTGCCAGCGTGGCACTACCGGTAAAACTTAGCTCCTTTACCGGGGTAAATAAAAACAATACCATTACCCTTAACTGGCAAACACAGTATGAACAAAACAGCAGCCATTACTCCATACAGCGCAGTGTTGATGGCATGAATTTTACTGATGTGGCCAGGGTAGCGGCCAACGGAAACTCAAATATTCCGCTTAATTACAGTTATACAGATGTTTTACCGCCCGGTGTAAAAATGCATAAAACCGTTTTTTACAGGCTAAAATCGGTTGATACGGATGGTAATTTTGGCAATAGCGAAATTGTTGCATTACAACTTGATAAAACAGATATCCGCCTGCTTGTTTCTCCTAACCCTGCAAAAAATATATTACAGGTGCAAACTGGCAGCGGCCTCGAAGGTAATGGCGTTTTAACCATTGCCGATATAACGGGCAGGCAGGTATACCGAAGGAATATTGAACTGCAGGCCGGCAGCAATTCCATACCGGTGAATATATCGCTTTTTGGGCCTGGTATATATCATGTACAATTAATAAGCGGCAACCAAAGCCATGTAAAACAGTTTGTAAAAGAATAATGATTTTTCAGGTAAGTTAACCGGCGGCTCATTAAAATGAGCCGCTTTTTTATGGCTTATGGCTGATGAATAAAATAATTAGTCAAAAATATTACTGAAAATCAATAAGTTACAAAAGGGCAGTAAAAAATACTTCCTGTTTTCTTTGGCAGTTAGGGTTGTTTGCAGTTACCTTCGCCGTCCGAAAAACAGCACCCGGCTTTTAGCCACCAGCTGTTAACGGAGAATACTACGGGATGGCGTAGATTCTTTTTTTCTAAAACCGCTGTTTTGCTAATAGCCAGATGCTAAAAGCTAACAGCTCAAATTTTTAAAATGAGCAAATTACATTTCACTACAAAACATGCGAACGAGGCTACCGTTACTCACAACTGGTACGTTGTGGATGGTACTAATCAAACCGTTGGTCGTATGTGTGCCCGTATTGCGGCCATTCTTAGAGGTAAGAATAAAGCATACTACACGCCGCACGTTGATTGCGGAGATTTCATCATTGTTACCAATTGCGAAAAGGTAAAACTTACCGGTAATAAAATGGATCAAAAGGTTTATGATACTTTTAGTGGTTACCCCGGTGGCCGTAAAGAAGAAGTAGCAAAAGACTTATTAAGGCGCAGGCCCGAAGTGATCATCGAAAGAGCAATAAAAGGTATGTTGCCTAAAAACCGTTTGGGCCGCCAGATGTACAAAAAATTATTTGTGTACCAGGGATCAGCGCATCCACACGGAGCACAACAACCAAAAGAGTTAAAATTCTAACTCTTCGACAGGCTCAGAGTGACAACAACAATTAAAAAAACAAATTCCAAATAAAATAAAATGGAAAAACAAACAAACGCAGTCGGCCGCAGAAAAGAAGCTGTAACCCGCATTTTCCTTTCTAAGGGAGATGGAAAAATTACAGTAAACGGCAAAGACTACAAGACTTACTTCCCGCTGGTTTATTTACAAAACCAGGTAGAAGCTCCTTTAAAAACAGTTGAATCTGCCGATAAATTTGATATCGTGGTCAATGCAACTGGTGGTGGCGTAAAAGGTCAGGCTGAAGCAACCAAACTGGGTATTGCCCGTGCTTTGATTGAAGTAAGTGCTGATTACCGTCCGGCTTTAAAAGCTGCCGGTTTATTAAAGCGTGACCCACGTTCGGTTGAGCGTAAGAAACCAGGACGTAAGAAAGCAAGAAGAAGCTTCCAGTTCTCTAAACGTTAAAAACTGTAGCAAGTATAAAGTAGCAGGTAGCAGGAAAATGCAGCTGCATTTCCTGATACTTGATACCAACATCCTGATACTAATAATTTATAACATCATTAATAATAAACAATGGAAAATACTTCCTTACAACAGCAACTTTTAGAAGCAGGTGTACACTTTGGACATTTAAAGAAAAAGTGGAACCCTAAGATGTTGCCTTACATCTTTGCTGAAAAGAAAGGCATACACATTATCGACCTGAACAAAACCGTAGAAGGTTTACAGGAGAGCGCAGCTGCTTTAAAAGCAATTGCACGCAGCGGTAAAAAAATCATGTTTGTGGCTACCAAAAAACAGGCTAAAGAAATTGTTAGCGACTGTGCACAGCGTGTAAACATGCCTTTTGTAACCGAGCGTTGGCTGGGTGGTATGTTAACCAACTTCAACACGGTACGTAAGAGTGTTAAAAAAATGCAGAGCATCGAAAAAATGCTTGCTGACGGAAGCGCTGAAAGCTTAACCAAAAAAGAAAAACTGACACTTACACGTGATAAGGAAAAAATGGAAAAAGTGCTGGGTGGTATTGCACAAATAAGCCGTGTGCCCGCTGCCTTGTTTATGGTGGATATAGGCCATGAGCATATTGCACTTGCCGAAGCCAGGAAATTAGGCATCAGCACATTTGGTATGGTTGATACCAATTGCGATCCGAATAAAATTGATTTTGCCATTCCGGCAAATGATGATGCTACCAAATCAATTGCAATCATCGTTAATTATTTAACAGCAGCTATTGCAGAAGGTTTGCAGGAGCGCCAGGCAAATAAGGACGAAGAAGACCACAGCGATACGGAAGAAAGCGCAGAAGCAAAGGCAGCGCGTTTTGAAGCTAAGCAGGATGGTGCTGATGACAGGAACAAACGTGGTGGTGGCAGAGGCGTTGCTTCTCAACCTAAGCGTCGTGTAGCTGGTCCGGGCCAGGGTGGCAGAAGGCCAGCCGGCAGTGGTGGTGGAGCAAGGTAAGAAGCCAAACCCCCTCCGCCCCCTGAAGGGGGAACCTGGAGGAGATTGAAGCGAAGATTGTGTTGTAAGTTTTTTGAACCCGGCATAAAATCTTTAATCAGCTTCATTGGCGTCGTACTCTTGTACATTAGTACAATGTTCGACTTTGAGGAATTTTTAATTTTTAATTTTTAATTTTTAATTCACATGAGTGTTACAATAACAGCAGCAGACATAAATAAATTACGCCAAACAACAGGAGCCGGTATGTTAGATTGCCGCAAAGCGTTAACAGAAAGCAACGGCGATTTTGAAGCAGCCATCGACTGGTTGCGTAAACAGGGCCAGAAAGTTGCCGCCAAGCGCAGCGACCGTGAAGCCAAAGAAGGTGTGGTAATTGCACAAACAACTGCCGATCATAAAAGCGGTATCGTGCTTTGCATCAGTTGCGAAACTGATTTCGTTAGTAAGAATGCAGATTTTGTTGCCTTTGCACAATCTATTGCAGATGCAGCTATTGCCAATGATGTTAAAACAGCCGAAGAGTTAAATGGTGTGGCCGTTAACGGATCAACCGTTGAAGAACTTATCAACGATAAACTGGCAGCAATCGGTGAAAAAATTGCTGTTTCAAAATTTGAAAGAGTAGATGCACCTTATGTGGCTTCTTATATCCACGGCGCAAACCGTATGGGTGTTCTGGTATCAATGACCAAAGAAGCTGCTGAAGCAGGAAAAGACGTGGCCATGCAGATCGCCGCTATGAATCCATTGGCAGTGGATGAAACATCTATCAGCCAGGAAACAAAAGACCGCGAAAAAGCGATCGCCATTGAAATGATAAAGGCAGAAGGCAAGCCGGCTGAAATGGCTGAAAAAATTGCTGATGGTAAAATGAACAAATTCTTTAAAGACAATACTTTAATGGCACAGGCTTTTGTAAAAGACAACAGCAAATCTGTTGCTGATTATTTAAAAAGCGTGGATGCCGATCTAAAAGTTACCGATTTTAAAAGGGTGGCTTTAGGATAAGGACATTTTCAAGATAATTACCAAAGGGAATCGGCAGATTCCCTTTTTTATTTTAATTTACTTAAACAAATTATTCATAAATGCTTACTTACTGCATACTGCTGCTTATCAGTATTGGATCACCGGTTTTATGTTTTTTTTATTTTCCTGTAATTACCAGGGAAATAGTGAATGACCTGCGACTCATGCGCATACTGCATTATGTGGCCCTTGCATTATTTGGCTTTGCGCTTTATTTTTCCAATCGCGATATTGCAACATATATTTTACAGCCACAGCAGCCCTTTATTTTTTTATTATTTATTGTTGCGCTGGTTTATGCTGCTGTTTTTGCTATCATAACAAACAATATTGCCGATATAGAAACAGACAGAATATCAAACATAGGCAGACCACTGGTAAAAGGCACTGTTAAACAGGCAGATTATTTTTTGGCAGGTATCTTATGTTTATTATTCGGGCTTTTACTTTCGCTGCTTGTAAGCAGCACCATGTTTTACAGCATACTGATAATCAGTGCCGGATATTATATTTATTCCTGCAAACCCTTTCGCTTTAAGCGAATTCCGTTTATAGCCAAGTTGTTGATTGGGTTTAATTCGATGGTAGTTGCGGTTTGTGGCTTTGTTCTGGCCGGTGGCCGGCTTATTGACTTTCCTGTTATCTGGGCAGTATTTATTATTTTTCCTTTATCACTGGCAGCAAATTTTGTAGACCTTAAAGACACAGCCGGTGATGGAATAACGGGTATTAAAACATTGCCGGTTATTTTAGGAGAAAGAAAAGCAACTCATTTAATTGTTTTCTTTACATGCTGTACTTACCTGATGGCGGCCCTTATCATCAATCTTTGGTGGGTATTTCTGTTATGTGTTATATCGGCAATACTGCATATTGTATTTCTTTACCGGAAACCCTATAATGAAAAACCCGTTTTTCTCATTTATATTACAGCTTTGTTTGGATTGAACATCATATTGCTGCTCAACAATTATGTAAACTGAATAAAATGCCTGCAGTTAAATATATGCATCTCCGGATTTTTTTTAAAAGTGTATGTATAATTACTGCTGTTTTAACAGGTAATCTTTTTTTTACGATACACAAACCGGATAGTAATGTTGAAGCAATCAGACTGTCTCAGCAAAAGGCAATAGATTTTTTAATAAATATTCAGCGAAAGGATGGTGCTATCTGCGATACCATTAACCCGCTTTTTGAAACCTGGGAAACGATACTGGCTATAACGGCTATTTACAGATCCAATTCAGATACCAATGATTTGACTGTTAGAAAAGGCCTCTCTTTTTTAATGAATAATGAAAACAAAGAGGGACTTGTCTGCCATAATCAAAAATGCAAACAGGCCTATTGCCTTGAAACTACGGCAGTCTATTATAACCTGCTGAAACTTACCGGTAAAAAGGGTAACCTGAATGAGCGGCTAAAACAAATTGCCGTAATACAAAAGCAAAGTGGCGAGTGGGAAATTGGTAATCCTGATGTAAGGATTGAAAAAGATTTTCCATCTGTAACAGCATTTGTGCTAAACCTTTTTAATGATGAGGCAGTTGAACCTGTTTACAAAAAACAGGCACTAAACTGGCTTTTAAAAAAACAAACGAGGCAAGGAGACTGGGGCAGTGCCTGGGAGTATTATGGATGCAAAGGTTATGCCCTGTGGCCAATACTTAAAGTGCTGCATAAAGAAAACACAACAAATTCCAGGATGGCGAGGAATAAAGCGGTTTCTTTTATTCTTTCTAAACAAAACAGCAATGGAAGCTGGTTTGATAAAGATCCGGCATTGGAAAAACAAACATCGGCAGCTTTACAGACAGCTTTAATGTTAAAGGCCCTGCAACATGCTGGTGTAACAAATACAGAGGCTGTTTCAAAAGGGATAAATTTCCTGGTAAATAGCCAGCAAAAAAATGGCAACTGGACCGGAGGTTATTTTCCGATACCTGAAAAAAGATATACCAAGGAAGAGTATGTTTTTGCAACAGCGCTTGCAATTGAAGTGATGCAAACCTATTTACTTAACAACAGCAATTAAATGCGAAGTTATTTTCTTCTTGTTTCTATATGTGCATTGAGTTTGACAGCCTGTGTTACAAGCCGGGTAACTCAACAGGAGGCAGTGCTTTTGCCAGTGGCTGATAATGGGAAATGGTGGATCATCAATACCATTCTGCAGGACAGGTTTGGAAAGGATGTACACTTTAATTCACTGGTAAGTGTAGATAAAACAGGCGGTAAAAATTATGCAGCATGTTATTTTTCGGTCTGGAATGAGTCTGACAATACTTTTTATACCGGAACCAGGAATGCGCTTCTTCCGGAGATGAGATTCAAAAATAAATTTCCGGTAAAAATATTTTTTCCGGGAAAGGATTCGGCAGATATGGATTGGAGCCTGGTGATAAAACGAAACGGTTTGAATTTTCTGGCAGCACTTAATAGTATAACGAACCCTTTGCCCCGGAATTATACCGAACTGTCTGCCGTTTTCCCTAAACAAAATCCCTTTGCGCTTTCTGTAATCAATGCCTCCCCTCAGGCCTGGGCTGTTAATCCATTGCAGGCGGATCTTACGATCTCCGGTAGTATGCAATCTTCAGCATCGGGTAAGCTGCTGATCAGGATTTTTGCAGATAAGGAATTGCTGCTAAAAAAATCATCGGCAGCCTATGTTCACTGGCTGGATCTTACTTTACAGTCCGGCAAACAACTGAGTATATTATTCACTACCGGTACATCAGGTGTAGAAACCAATGCTGTGTTGCTTTGGGATGAACAGGGAAATATTATGGCAAAGCCACAGGTAATAATGCAAAAGATCGAAAATGTTCCTGTGCAGGCTGGCACATTATCCCGGCAATACCCGTTGTTTTTTTCTGTTATTTTACCAGAACAGCATTTGAACATACAACTACAGCCAAGAATGACCAGGCAGGAAATATTGGCCAATAAAAATTCATGCTGGATGGGTGCTGTAGAAGCAACAGACAGCCAATCGGGCAAGGCCATGGGTAAAGGCAATATGTATATATTTAAACAATAGGCGATTATGCTAAAGAAAATTCAGGGATTGTTTGAAAGAACGGTTGGGCAGGTAGAGAATCAGCCGGTACCAATGGTGAGGTATTATTATTTATTTGCGGCCATACTTGCAGTAAGGCTGGCGCTGGAATTTTTTTCGAGCCGCAGGTTATTTACCATGGACGATATACTGCACATCGGGCTTTGGTTTATTTTTATTGTACTTGCCTTTTTGGTACAGTTACATTTATTCTCCGGCGAAAAAATAATAAAAGTGGCAAAGCTGGTGATCGTATTTTTCAGCATTGCATTAACGGCACCTGTTATTGACCTTATCATTACAGGCGGTGTTGGAGCCAAAATGAATTATTTGTCTTTACATTCCTGGAAGGATGTTGCATGGTCGTATATCACTGTCGGTGGCTCCAGTTTATCACGTGGTGCAACACCGGGCATACGTATTGAAATAGCTTTATTGGTGATAGCCAGTTTTAATTATGTGCGTACAAAAAAGAACAGCATTGGTAAAGGTATTGTTGCAGCTTTTTCTATTTATACTATTTTGTTTATGTCGGGTGCAATACCGCTTTTACTTGGCTATATTGTAAGCACATTTCACCTGCAATACCAGCAGGACGATCAAAGTACAGTATTGCTGTTGCTGATGCTCGATATTTTTATTTTATGCATTGCATTGTTTCGTTATTCACCACAATTCATTTACAGCATATTTAAAGCAATTCCGTGGATGGCTCTTATAATTGCTGTGATACTGTTGGTCTTTGGTGCTTCACTGGCATTAAAGCTATATCCCGGTAACTGGATATTGACACCCACTACATTGTTCTGGTTTCCTCTGCTTTTGGCGTGCATCATTTTTTTTGCAGCTTATATTGCCCTGCAAAAAATGAAGCGTGGTGCAGCCGAAAAAAATCAATACAATGGTGTAAAAAACGTATTGGTATTGCTGCTGCTTGTTATCAGTTGTATGTTATCGGCTAAAATATTTTTTTCAACTGCATTATTGTGGAGCCTGCTTTTCCTTTTGAACGATCCCCCGCTTGAACTTAAGAAAATTCCAATACTTGGTCATCTGACACAAGCTACGGTTTTACTTGCTGCAGCCTTTGCAGGCTTCTGTATTTTTAATGCACCCATGATTGGTTTTCCTGCAGAATGGATATGGATAATTTTAACCATGGGTTTTGCAGGAAATTTTGTTATTAGTTTATGGTATAAAAAGAAGCTTGCTGCTGAAAAAACCGGGTAGAATTTTTGAAACCAGGGCGAATGCAATACCTTTATACGAATTAGCGGTAAGCAAAAAACATGACGAATCTTCATTTTAAATCCTCATTTATAAAAAAAACGGGCGTTTTAATAGCCGTAGTGTTTTTTTCTTTGCCTGCCATATCGCAGGTAACTATCTGGCAGGATAACTTTAACAATGGCTGCCCTGCCAACTGTCTTGCCAACACTTATAACGGCTGGACTATTGTGAATAACGCAGGGGGAGTGAGTGGCGGATCATCCAATAATTGGTATATCAGTTGTGCAGAAGAAGGTGTAGTACCTCCTGGCTGTGGTAGCTCCTGCGTAGGCGATGCTACCTTGCATATAGGAGCTGACCCCGGATCCGGGGGAGATATGGGAGCCGGCTTTAATGAAACCGGAGCTGCCAACGCAACCTATAAGCGCGTGGTATCACCCATCATCAGTACTGCTAACCGGCAAACAATAACACTAAAATTTGATTTTATAGCTTATGGAAGTGCGGCCTGTATCGATGACAGAGCCCAGTTACAGCTAAGTACCGATGCAGGAGCAACATGGCCGGTCGGTTATCAGTATTGTCTTACGAGTGTTTGTTGCGGCGCCTGCAATGGTTATAGCCAGGGCCAATGGACTACTTATACTATAGCATTACCTGCAGCTTTTGATGGCAATCCCAATGTGCGTATCGCTTTTCACTGGCGAAACAACGGAAATGGCAGCGGTACAGACCCTTCTGTTGCCATAGACGATATAAGGCTGACAGGTTTATTTCCGCTGGCTGCAAACCTGATTACATTTAGCGGGGTTAAAGAACCATCCAAAGTAAGATTGAGCTGGACCAGCGCATCTGAGAACAGTCTGGACCGATATGAAGTTGAACGCTCATCCTCCACGGCCGGGTTCACCAAAATTACATCGGTAGCTGCCAGGGGAAACCAGCAGGCAGGCAATATCAGTTACACCGCAAATGATGCCCAGGCTTTTACAGCTCCTGTATTTTACCGGCTTAAAATAATTGATAAAAATGAGGATTTTAAGTACTCTAATATTATCCGTATAGGCAGCAGTACATCCCCCGCAGACGAACTGACACTGATTGCAGTGAATGGTGCACAGGGCAATATCAGAGCTTCGCTCTGGGCGTCACAAAATCAAGACGCACGCATTACTTTATATGATATGGAAGGTAAGCTGATTAAAGATTTTGGGAAAAAACCAATCATGAAAGGAGAAAACCAACTTTCATTAAATGTGCCACGGATACCGGTTGCCAATTATATGCTTAAAGTTGAGGTTGCTAAACCGGGAAATAAAAAACCGATTTCTCTTACGGGTAAATTTTATTACACCAAATAGCACCGGTACAAACAAAATTTAAAAAAATAAAAGGATGCCTGCTAAGACATCCTTTTATTTTGGAAGAAACTGAAATCAATTCCCTTCATCGACCGGGTAAATATTATCGGCCATTTTCCATTTGCCTTTTTCTTTTACAAAAGGCACCATGCTCCAGCTGCGGTCTTTTTCAGTTGCACCGGCCCAAAGTTCTGCGCCTATTTTTAATACAGCGGTATTGCCGGTTATGGTAACTGCATATTTATTTTTTGGCGAAGTATACCATTTATACGTGTATTCAATAGATTCCTGTCCGCCGGCCCAACGGTCAAAATCAAAACCTGCAGCAATTTCTTCCTGCGGATCGGCTTTAAAGCAACTGTCGGCATATTTAAAATGCGACCTTTCGGCTTTAATATAGGCTTCGCCCACATAAGGCACGTTGCTGCGTAAATAAGCAAAATATTTTTCTGCTTCTTTCCACTGCACTTTATAGGGCGGCCCGTTTTCTTTTCCGGTACCCTTGTACAGTTTAAATGAATTGAATTTGGCTTCGTTCTTTTTATAAAAGCCCAGGAAATCGAAAAATATTTTTCTTACAGCCAGCTGCTCTGTATTCAGCTGGGCAAATGCAGGCAATGCAAACAGCAGTGCAATAAAACCGGTAGTTATTTTTTTCATTTAAAAAGATTGAACTAAAATTAAATAGCACCGCTTACCTGGCATATACTCCATTGGGAGAAACTACGCAGGCCGGTCCGCCGGTAATGCCTACAGGCGGTACAATAATATTTATCACTTCGCCATTGATCTTTAAAGCTACTTTTTGAGCATGTATTTCCACACCCTGCTGGTGAAACGGAGGCATGGCGGCCGGCTCACGATTGATGAGATAGGGCGCACTGAAATCACTCATCTCCACTTCAAAAGTATAATCGCCCACCACACATTTACTGGTTGCTTTATCAGCGGTTATTTCAATATTGATTGTTGCATTCAATACCGGTGCCTGCTCAAACGGCGTACCGGCAAAAATATGGGGGCCAAAATATTTGCCCACTTCTTCATTGGTACTTACAAAACCCATTACTGCCGGCATGGCATTGGGGTCGGGTTGCCAGAGTATCATACCACTGGCAGCATTGCCCACCGGCGTATTTACCATACGGCCCAGGTGTACGATCAGGTTTGGCATTTGAAGATCAGCTGAAGTAACGGCAGCCAGGTCGATACCGCCTTCCCAGCTCATCCATTTTGAAACGTTTGTCATAATTTTTTTTTAAGGTGGTTAAATATTAAAAGGACGTTTAAAAATATGTTTATCTTTCTTTATGTACATACCCTGAAATGGGTATTTTTATGGCCAATACATACACATGGACATTTATCAATCTTATTTTGAGGAGAATAAACAGGCATGGAATAAGCGCACGGCTGTTCACAAAGATTCTGCTTTTTACGACCTGGCGTCTTTTAAACAGGGCAAAACATCCCTCAATAAAATTGAACTGGAAGAGTTGGGGGATGTAAAAGGTAAAAGCCTGTTGCACCTGCAATGCCATTTTGGTATGGATACCATGAGTTGGGCCAGGGAAGGGGCAAACTGTGTGGGCGTTGATCTAAGCGATGAAGCAATCAGTCTTGCAAAAGAAATAAATAATGAATTAAACCTGAATGCCGAATTTGTATGTTGCAATGTATACGACCTGAAACAACATCTTGATAAAAAATTCGATATCGTTTTTACTTCTTATGGCACCATTGGCTGGCTGCCCAACCTGGATGCCTGGGCCGGAATAGTTGCCCATTTTTTAAAGCCCGGCGGCATTTTTTATATAGCCGATTTTCACCCGGTGCTGTGGATGCTGGATGATAACCTGGAAAAAATTAAATACAGTTATTTTAATGCCGGAGTAATAACAGAAGAAATTTCAGGATCCTATTCAGACAGGGATGCACCCATCCGGTCCATTGAGCATGGCTGGAATCATCCGTTCTCAGAGATCATTACAGCTTTATTAAAGCATAACCTGCAGATAGTGCAGTTTAACGAATTTTCATACTCCCCCTATAATTGTTTCAGTAACCTGGAGCAGGGAGCCGATGGCATGTGGCGGATAAAAGGGATGGATGAAAAAACGCCCATGATGTATTCTATAAAAGCATTAAAGGTATCCCGATAGCTATCGGGAATAAAAATATATCTTCGCAAAAAAATAACTCCAGGCAATGTTACCAAAATACAAACGAATCCTGCTTAAACTCTCCGGCGAATCTTTAATGGGCAATAAAAATTTCGGGCTCGACAGTGAAGTGATAGCCCGCTATGCCCATGACATTAAATCGGTGATCGAACTGGGGGTACAGGTAGCCATTGTAATTGGCGGCGGCAATATTTACCGCGGTATGAATGAGGCCGAAAGCGGCATTGAAAGGGCACAGGGAGATTATATGGGCATGCTGGCAACGGTTATCAATGGTATGGCCGTTCAAAGCGGACTGGAGAAGGCCGGCATTTATACCCGGTTACAAAGTGCCATTAAAATGGAACAGATCGCCGAGCCCTACATACGCCGGAGGGCCATGCGCCACCTGGAAAAAGGAAGGGTGGTTATCTTTGGCGCAGGAACCGGCAACCCCTATTTCACAACAGATACAGCGGGCTCGTTAAGGGCAATTGAAATTAAAGCCGATGTGATCTTAAAAGGTACCCGGGTCAATGGCATTTATACAGCCGATCCCGAGAAAGATCCCTCCGCAACAAAGTATGAGACCATTTCATTTTCCGAGTGTATTCAAAAGAACCTGAAAGTGATGGATATGACCGCATTTACACTATGTATGGAAAACAACCTGCCCATTGTTGTTTTTGATATGAATACCGAAGGCAATTTACTGAAAGTGGTTACCGGCGAAAAGGTAGGTACATTGGTCTCTTAATTATTATTCAGAAAAATAAATACAAAAGCGGCTGCAAAATTTTGCAGCCGCTTTTGTCATTGTTAACTTAATAAAACCTACAGGGTACTGAGGTAAGCTATAATTTCGGGTAAAGATTTTTTTATGGGAACCACCTTAACCGGTTGAATGGCAGGGTTTGAAGCAGTTGTTTGTGTAACTGCAGATTCGTGCCCTAAAAAATAATCATTGCCTTGTTTGGAAATGACTACAACAGTGATCTGTTTGCCAAGCGGCAGTTTTCCACTGATAAATTTACGGGTACTTAAATCGCCCTTCATGGCAACCACCGAACGAAGATCTTTAAACACCGTAAAGGCAATGGTATTGGCATTGGTAAAATACGCAGCCAGGTCTGCACTTACTTTTACCCTGGGGCTGATCACATTCAAATCGAATATGGTGGCTACACTTATCCACTGCTGGCGTTTGGTGTATATTTCATAAGATTGGGCACCCATGATGATGGTGTCGAGTGAGGGTGTTGGCGTGGGCAACCAGTTAACATACTGCGCATTGATTCCGTCACCCATAAAAAATTTCATTTGGGTATTAATGGGCAGATCAGTGTATCGTATATTAATACGTACACCGGGTGCCAGCTGCAGTAACTGCCCTTCTTTTTTAAGTTGGATAAATAGTTGACCGGCTGTTACCAGCATACTGTCATTATAGGTACTGGGTTTATTCAGGCGAATCATATCGCCTTTCTTTTTTATTACTTTTAATTCTACCTGAACACGGCCGGTTACCGGTTGCCCTGCAGCAGTAGCACAACAGTTAGGCGGAAAATTTACCTGGATGCCAAAAGGTGTGGTAACACTGGCTATACTGGCATTTACATTAATACTGTCTACATAAACAGGTTCCTGTGCTAAATTATTTTTAAGAACAGAAACAGGCATAGCGGCAGTAATGATATTTTGCCAGCTGGTATCCGGCCCGTTCATTTGCCCGGGGTCGGGTACAAAAACATCTACATCTTTTTTACAGGCATGCAATAATAAACTGCCGGTAAATAATATACATATGAATACTTTAATTTTCATCATCTTAATTTTAAATACAACCTACCCATAACAGATACCTGTTGTTTTATTTTTGCTGCCTGTGTTTTAAATCGAGCCGTATTCCCAATCGTAAACCGGCAGTATGGTATTTTTGTTTTAACGTAATACTTTCTTTATTCATAGCGCTGAGGTTATACCTGAAAAAAGGTTCTGCCATAATATGCAGCTTTTCATTTACTTTATAATAGACCGAAACGGCGCCCATAAAACCTATGCCTGCATTGGTTTTAAACTGGTAAGGGGATGCATTTTTTCCGGTAGTAATGCTCACCGGGTTGCCCGAAGCATCCAGCACATCGCCCTTTTGCCAACTGTAAATATTGATTACCGGCCCGGCATTGATATTGGCATGCCATTTACCGTTACCCAATTCATAACCAATCATCAGTGGAATATCAATGCTGCGATACCTGTTGATGGTAGTTTTGTAACGTGAACCGGTTGTGGTATAACTGCCAATGGTATCGCCGTTGGTATTGAGGATATAAATAACCTGAACAATATTGCCCTGCTTGAAAGTGAATTTTTCATTGATCTGGCTGAAGTTTACACCACCGCGTACACTCATGGAATTGTTGAACACTTTGGTATACCGTACTCCTGCACTGAAAGCCGATTGGAACTTTGTGCTTTCTTTTCTTTTTTGCAGATAAGCAGAATTGGCGGTATCCTGTAAACTGCGGAATGCATAATCGGGTCCGGCATAAAATTCAATATATTTTTTATTGCCTGCGGCATCCTTTTCAATGCCGGGGCAATCGGGTAAAAATACAACAGGGTTAAACCGGAGCGGTTCCTGCTTTTTGGCAGCTCTGCGTTTTTCTGTATACTTTTCAGCATTATACGTAAGCCTGCCCAGTAATGTGCCACCCTCACCGGCATATTCATCTTCTTCCAATGCGGGAGCAGTGGTGTTTACCAAAATATTTCCCAATCCGGTATAAAAGGTACTGCTTTTAATAACAGGTGCTTCTGTGCCATCAGTTTCGGGTACAGGCGAAGAAATGGAAGACCTTGTTTTTCCTTTAAATAATAAAACCGGATCCCTGTTTACAGCAATATCACCGGCGGATAACGGGTTATTGGCTTGACTAACGGTATTGGATATACGGTTATCATCCGGAGTAAATGCAGTAGAAATATCCTTTTGGCCGGTACCTTTTTTATTAACTTTTTTTATTTCGGTTTCTTTTGATGTAATTTCTTTTGAAGAAAAGTCGTTGTTGTAATATAGCCAGGCGCCGCCACTGCTTAAGGCAATGATAAGCCCCAGCAACAGTAATTTGTTGCGGTTGTTAAACATCGAAACCCAAAAGCCCGCAGGCCTTTTTTTATTTTTTTCAGCAACAATTTTCTCCCAGATGCGCGGGTGCACATCAGCCGAATAATTGCTGAATTGTTCTTTTATATGATCATCAAACTGCCGGTTATTGTTCATACCGCAACTTTTTGTAATTGTAAAATTTGTTTCTGCAGCATATTTCTGGCTTTAACCAGCTGGCTTCTGCTGGTGCCTGATTGAATGCCCAGCATGGCTGCAATTTCATCATGCTGGTAACCTTCCATAACATACAGGTTAAAAATAAGCCGGTAACCATCGGGCAAATCATTAATCAGCACCAACAGGTCTTTTTCGGTTAAATGGCCATAGGCCGATGGTTCCATAATACTTTCATCCCTGTCTGTAATTTCATAACCCGAAACCTCTTTTTCGTACCTGCGCAGGGAGTACTTTTTTAAAGCGGTATTCACTACAATTTTCCGAATCCATCCTTCAAATGAACCCTCAGATTTAAACTGGTGTATTTTGTCAAAAACCTTTATAAATGCATCCTGTAAAATGTCTTCTGCATCAGCGCTGTTACGGGCATACCGGTTACATACACCAAGCATACGGCCGGCAAAACGGTTAAATATCTCCTTCTGACAGGAGGCATCATCCTGTAAACATCCTCGTATGAGTTGGTCTTCCGTCAATTATACCTAAGTTTACATTGGGGTTTTATAAATTAAGATACCTTGATACAAGAATACGCTGCCTGGAAGGGCTTTATTGCAGATAAGGTACAAAAAAGCCCCTGATTTCTTGTTTTAAGGCCCTGAAATCTATAATTTGAACCGAAAGTTTAAAATTTGCCACTTTATCTATGCTATCAGAAGAACAGATCAAAAAAATTGTTTCGGCCAATGAAAGCCTGCAGGTGCAGCTAGCAGATGCCAACAGGATGCTGGCAGCAAGGGAAGAGGAGATCGAATTCTTAAGTGCAGAGCTTGCCGAATCAACCGCCCTGAGAAGCAAATTAGACGGGCAGCTGGCTGAAATTGCAAGTATGCAAAACCAGCTTGGAGAAAAGCAGGATGCGGCTAAAGGTGCCGAAGAAAGGGAGTTTGAGCTGCATCAGGAGCTTACCGGAATGGCCTTATTAAATAAACAATACAACGAATTGGTGCAGGATTACGCCTATTTACAAAGTCAGTTCAAGGATATCCAGGCTCAGTATTCAGCATTACAGCAGCGTAACCAGGAGCTGGAACAGGTTAACGGAACCATTGGTGAGCTGCAAAGCAGGCTCGAAAACAGTTTGCTGGAAAGGGATCTGCTTAAAGAAAAGATCATTGTGCTGGAAACGCAAAAATTATTAAAGGAAATCTAAAGCCCGGCCTGCTGAATTTTTAAAATAAAACAGGCAAAACCTTGCATTGCTGCGTTCATTTTTATATTTTACTACACTAAAACCTATTGCATATGAACTTAATAGAAAGAGTAAAAAACATTTTAATTACCCCAAAAACAGAATGGGATGTAATTAATGGCGAAACAGCCACCCCCCAGTCATTGTTAATAAGCTATGTATTACCGTTGGCCGTTGTTGCAGCGGTTGGCTCATTATTAAAAGGGCTTTTATTTGCTGGAGCTTTCGGGCTGAAATATTTTATCATTACCGGGGTTGTTGCTTTTATTGCCTCAGTGGTATCTTATTATTTATCTGTTATTATCATTGATATGTTGGCGCCAAGCTTCGGTTCCGAAAAAGACATGAACAAATCTGCGCAGCTGGTAGCTTATTCAGGCACACCTTCCTATATTGGAGGTTTGTTGTCTTTTATTCCGGTAATAGGTTTTCTGGTTTCGCTTGCAGCCTGGGCCTACGGAATTTACCTCATGTATTTGGGCATTGGCCCTTTAAAGAAAACACCCGAAGACAAGAAGGTGATCTACATGGTTATTGCATTTTTAATTATGATCGTGCTGTATTTTATTTTGGTTGCCATATTAGGAGCCATATTATTTGCAGCTATGGGAGTAGCAGCGGGCGGTTTATTAAGGTAAGGCTTATCTGTCATAACTAAAAAAGCATCCGCCAGCTGGCGGATGCTTTTTTGTTTGGGTTAATTAGCTGAATTTTGCAATTGAAAATAAATAGCAGATGGAAAAAAATATTGCGGGTATCAGGAAAGATTATCAATTGCAGACTTTACAGGAAGATGAAGTTGCAGATGATCCTTTTAAACAGTTCAGCAGCTGGTGGGATGAAGCATTTAAAAGCGAAATAGATGAAGTAAATGCCATGACGCTGGCTACGGCTGACCTGGATGGGACGCCCTCTGCAAGGATTGTACTGTTGAAAGCCTTTGATGAAAAGGGCTTTGTTTTTTTTACCAACTATAACAGTCAAAAAGGAATAGAATTAACACAGAATAACCGGGCCTGCCTGGTTTTTTTCTGGAAAGAGCTGGAACGCCAGGTGCGGATATCGGGTTTTGCAGAAAAAATAAGTACGGAAGAAAATATTGCTTATTTCAACAGCCGGCCCGATGGAAGTAAAATTGGTGCATGGGCTTCGCCCCAAAGCCTGGTTGTGGCAGGTAAAGCATGGCTAAAGGAAACCTTTGATTATTATATGGAGCGGTTTAAACATGGCGAAATTCCAAAACCGCCACACTGGGGAGGATACCGGGTAACGCCTGTTAAAATTGAGTTCTGGCAGGGCCGCCCTAACCGGCTGCACGACCGTATTCAGTATGTTAAACAACCCGATGGTACCTGGAAGATCGAGCGGCTGGCACCATAAATGTGAGATGTTTGATGTACGATGTACGTATGTTCTTTCAAACTATCGTGAACCGTACATCAAACATTGTACTTTTTATTAAGCTTTTTTCTTAGGAGCTGCTTTTTTCTTTTCAACAACCACTGCAGCTGCCACTACTTTTTTTGCAGCTTTGGCCGGCCTTGATTTACCAAATGAGCCTGCAAAAATTTTACCTTTTTTTGTTTTAATATCACCACGTCCCATAATTACTTTTTTATTTAGATTGATTAAAAATTTATTATTACAAAAAAAGCAAGGCACAGTAGCACCTTGCTTTTTAATGTGTTTGCTGCAAGATTACATTTTAGCTGATAATTCTTTACCGGCTTTAAACTTGGCAACTTTCTTTGCTTTAATTTTAATAACAGCACCTGTTTGAGGGTTGCGGCCGTTACGGGCAGCTCTTTTTGAAACAGAAAAAGTACCAAATCCTACCAAAGTAACTTTACCGCCACCTTTTAAGGTTTTAGTAACTGCAGTTACGAAAGAATCTAAGGCAGCGTTTGCCTGTGTTTTTGTAATACCTGCATCATCAGCAAGTTTTGAGATTAATTCAGCTTTGTTCATGGTGATTTTTTTTGAATTTTTTAACTGCAACAAATATAGACGGTTTTTGATTGCAACAAAATTTTTTTTAAAAATTATTTTATTATATGCAAAGGCTGTAAACCACAAGGAATAAGGACTTTCGGCGGTTGTGATGTCTGGCCAGGGAGTATTATTTTTCGGCAAAAAAGATTAAAACCCTTTACTGTAGCGGATTACAGGCAAACCTGCACTAAAATCCTTTACCGGTGCGGTTTTTAGCGGAATACAAAATGCGGACGAAATAGAAAAAAATATGAATTCAATTGTTTTGCACAATTAGTTAACAACCTGTAAAACCGACCTGAAAGCGATGAATTGATTGCCCCATTTTTTAAAACTTTTTTCCCTGAGTAAGGCTGCATGGTTCTCTATATAATTATTGTATAATCCCTTACTTTCAGCAAAATACTGGATGGCATAGGTTGGCCCTTCTGTGTCATCCACTTCCATCAGGCGTAAAATGGTGGCATGGGTAAAACAGCCGGTTTGTATCACTTCCGGAATATGTTCATTTTTTAACCAATGCAGCCAATCTGTGTGAATGGCACCGGCAACCCTGATCGTAACATTATAGATGATCATGAAAAAAAATTATGCAGGTTTATTTTGTTTGAAGTTCAACATACACCGGGCAATGATCGCTGTGTTTTACATCCGGAAAAATATCTGCATCCAGCAATTGCTTTTTCAGGGGTGTGGTAACTGTAATATAATCAATACGCCAGCCTTTGTTATTTAATCTTACAGAGGGGAACCGCTGGCTCCACCAGCTGTAGCGGTGCGGCTCGGGGTGAAATTCACGGAAAGTATCAATCCAGCCGCTGGATAAAAATTTAGTCATCCAATCCCTTTCTTCGGGCAAGAACCCGCTGCTTTTTTTATTGCCTTTGGGATCGTGTATATCAATTTCCTGGTGTGCAATATTATAATCGCCTACTAAAATAATATTGGGATGCTTTTTTTTGATTTTGTTTAAGTACACCAATAATTCATCCAGCCATACATATTTAAAAGCCTGCCGTTCATCGCCACTGGTTCCCGAGGGAAAGTAAGCATTGATCAAACGGATATCTCCAAAATCCAGTTGTATCACACGGCCTTCATCATCACTGGCACTATGGCCATTGCCAAACTCAACATTGTCGGGTTTTATTTTTGAAAAAACAGCCACACCGCTGTACCCTTTTTTTTGTGCGCTGAACCAATGATGATGAAATCCCATTGCTTCCAGTTGTTTTACATCCACATCTCCCTGGCTGGCCTTGGTTTCCTGTAAGCAGATGACATCTGCCGGGTTTGTTTTTAACCAGTCCAGAAACCCTTTTTTTATGGCGGCACGAATACCATTTACATTGTAAGAAATTATACGCATTTGAAAAAATGTTTAGGGGTTACAAACCATCGGCACAATAATTATTTAACTTACTCCAATACCGGCCTCAGCCATCTTGTTGCCTCCTCCTCACTCATTTCTTTTCTTCTTGCATAATCAACCAGCTGGTCTTTTTCAATTTTACCCACACCAAAATATTTGCTTTCGGGATGTGCAAAATACCATCCGCAAACCGATGCTGCCGGGTACATGGCCAGTGATTCCGTCAGATGAATACCGGTAGCTTCCCCGCCACCCAGTAAATGAAACAACTTATATTTTTCGGTATGGTCGGGGCATGCCGGATAACCCGGTGCAGGGCGTATTCCCTGGTATTCTTCTTTAACTAGTTGTTCCGGGGTAAGCTGTTCCTCTGAAGCATAACCCCAAAATTCCGTCCTGGTTTTTTTATGTAATAATTCTGCAAAAGCTTCAGCCAATCTGTCTGCCAGGGCCTGTAAAATTATTTTGTTGTAGTCATCGTGATTTGCTTCAAATTTTTTGATATGCTTTTCAATACCCTCAATGGTAACACTAAAAGCACCTATATGGTCCTGGTAATTCTGTTCGGCCGGGGCAATAAAATCAGCCAGCGATAAATTGGGTTGCCCTGCTGTTTTTTTTACCTGCTGTCGCAGAAATTGCAGTTTGGTTATTTCAGATTCATTGTCAACATCAATGGTATCGTGATCAACTTTGTTTGCCGGCCAAAATCCAACAACGCCTTTTGCGGTCAGCCAGTTTTCATCTATGATCTGCTGTAATAATTTTTTTGCATCATGGTACAGTTTGGTGGCTTCCATACCAATAACAGGGTCGGTAAGTATGGCCGGAAATTTTCCATGCATTTCCCAGGCAATAAAGAATGGCTGCCAATCGATATATTCAGCAATTTCGCTTAAGGGATAATTATGGAGTAGTTTGGTGCCTGTAAAAGAAGGAGTAACCGGTTTAAAATTTGTCCAGTCAATTACACTGCCGTTTTTTTGGGCATCCTCAAATCTTATACATTGTCTGGCAGGTTTTCTGTTGGCAAAATCTTCTGCCAGTTTATCATACTCTGCCTTCAGGTTTTGCAAAAATGCAGGCTTTTGTTCTTTACTCAGCAAGCTTCCGGCTACGGTAACACTGCGGCTGGCATCCAATACATGCACCACACCATCATCATATTGCGGGGCAATTTTTACGGCAGTATGCATACGGGATGTGGTAGCACCGCCAATCATCAGGGGCAAATTCATTCCCCGGCGTTTCATCTCATGCGCCACATGTACCATTTCATCCAGCGATGGGGTGATCAAACCACTTAACCCGATAATATCAACCTGCTCTTTTATTGCGGTCTCTAAAATTTTTTCTGTAGATACCATTACTCCTAAATCAATGATATCATATCCATTGCAACCCAAAACAACGCCCACAATGTTTTTGCCTATATCATGTACATCACCCTTTACCGTGGCCAGCAGAATCTTTGCTGCACCGGCAGTTTCTTCATTTACCGTACCGGCTGCCAGGTGTGCATTCTTTCTGTCTTCTTTATCCTGTTCTATAAAAGGCGTTAATACGGCAACGGCTTTCTTCATTACCCGGGCGCTTTTTACAACCTGGGGTAAAAACATTTTGCCGGAGCCAAAAAGGTCGCCTACAATATTCATCCCGTCCATCAGCGGACCTTCAATTACGTCTAATGGTTTTGGATATTGTAAACGGGCTTCTTCGGTATCGGCATCAATATAATCTGTTATGCCGTTTACCAGGGAGTGCGACAAACGTTTTTCCACTGTTTCTTTTCTCCAGCTTTCGTCTTTGATGGTTTCTTTACCCTTAGCTTTTACTGTTTCGGCAAAAGCAATCATTTTTTCTGTGGTTTCGTTGTTATCATTGTTGATGTTGAGTACAACATCTTCACAAACCGCACGCAAGGTTGGTTCAATCTCATCATACACCACCAGTTGCCCGGCATTTACAATGCCCATATCCATACCGGCTTTAATGGCATGAAAAAGGAATACGCTGTGGATGGCTTCCCTTACATGTTCGTTTCCACGGAATGAAAAAGACACATTGCTTACACCTCCGCTTACTTTGGTAAGCGGCATCAGTTTTTTTATTTCACGGGTTGCCTCAATAAAGTCTACTGCGTAATTGTTATGCTCTTCAATACCGGTTGCAATGGCAAAAATATTGGGATCAAAAATGATGTCCTGCGGGGCATAACCAACTTGCTCGGTTAAAATTTTATATGCCCGTTTACAGATCTCTACTTTTCTTTGTTTGGTATCTGCCTGGCCAACTTCATCAAAAGCCATTACAATAACCGATGCGCCATAACTTTTACAGATAAAAGCCTGCTCAACAAATCTGGCTTCACCTTCTTTCATGGAAATGGAGTTGACGATACATTTTCCCTGTACACATTTTAACCCGGCTTCAATGATCTCAAATTTAGAAGAATCGATCATGATGGGGATCTTTGCAATATCCGGTTCGGCCTGTACCAGGTTAAGGAAGGTGGTCATGGCCTGTACGCCGTCGAGCAAGGCATCATCCATATTTACATCAATAACCTGTGCGCCGTTCTCTACCTGCTGGCGGGCAACAGCCAGTGCAGCTTCGTACTGTCCTTCCCGTATCAGGCGTGCAAACATTTTACTTCCGGTAACATTGGTACGTTCGCCAACATTTATAAAATTTGTTTCAGGGCGAACGATCAATGGTTCCAGTCCGCTTAATCTTAAATATGGTTTGATAACAGTCATCTTTTTATTTTTAATCAGCCAATTCCAATTCCAGCACCGGTAATACCCTTGGCTTAAACTTGCTTACTTCTTCTGCAATATGTTTTATATGATCCGGTGTGGTACCGCAGCACCCACCCACAATATTTACAAATCCTTCCTTAGCCCATTCTTCAATGATATGTGCGGTTTCATGTGGCTGCTCATCATACTCACCAAAAGCATTGGGAAGGCCGGCATTGGGGTATGCAGAGGTATAACATCCGGCGATCTGGCTTAGTTCTTCAATATGCGGTCTCATTTCAGATGCGCCCAGGGCACAGTTCAGGCCTACACTTAACGGATTGGCATGCATGATGGATACATAAAACGCTTCCAGTGTTTGTCCGCTTAGCGTGCGGCCACTGGCATCAGTGATGGTTCCGGAGATCATTATGGGCAATTCGGGGATTCCTGTAGCCCTGAAATAATTTTTTGTGGCATAGATGGCCGCTTTTGCATTCAGGGTATCAAAAATGGTTTCAATTAATATGATGTCTACACCTCCATCAACCAATCCTTTTATCTGTTCGGTATATGCCGCAGCCACTTCATCAAAAGTTACGGCCCTGAAGCCGGGGTTGTTTACATCCGGCGAAAGCGATAATGTTTTATTAAGCGGTCCTATTGCGCCGGCAACAAAACGTGGCCTGTCCGGATCTTTTGCCGTGCAGGCATCTGCTGCATTGCGGGCGCATCTGGCAGCCGCCACATTCAATTCGTAAGCCAGCGACTGCATATCATAATCGGCCTGGGCAATAGAGGTGCTGCTGAAGGTATTGGTTTCAATGATATCTGCGCCGGCTTCCAGGTATTGTTTATGAATACCTTCAATGATTTGTGGCTGTGTAATGCTCAGCAGGTCGTTATTGCCTTTTACATCGGTATGCCAGTTCTTAAAGCGTTCGCCACGGTAGTCCTTTTCTTCCAGCTTATGACGCTGTATCATGGTGCCCATGGCACCATCAATGATGAGGATGCGGTCTTTTAAACAATCCTGTAATGTTTTCATTCGTTTAAAAAGTTGAATCATTAACAAAAAACTGAAGTGCGGCCATTTAATTTTATTCAGGGCTGTTGCCACGGTGATGCACATAGCTGCGATGCCCACTTCAAAATAATTACCACAAACTTATAAACGAGAATCAATCTGAGAGATATAATGCAGAATTGCTTTCGTTTATTAGTTCGATTTTTACAGGCTGAACAATAAACAAATCCGCCTGGCTGATGCTGCAAATTTATAATAACAATACCGGATTACAAAATACAGTAGTGGTTTAACAGGCCAGTATGCCCATGGAAACGAATGAACAAAAAGTGGGGTAAAACAAACGGGGGTATAAAAAAGAAACCCCGGGGGGTACGGGGTTTAATTACTTTCTGGTTCTTTGGTAATGTTGGTCTTCGTTGGAATTGGATATTTAACTTTTTGGTCTTCTTCTTGGATATTGAATCAGGTTGATGGTGTAAAAGTAATACAGCATAAGTTCTAATAAAAGTAAAGGCCATTAAAACGATAATTCTAACCCCTGAAACGGCTTTTTTGGCAGCTGAACCGGAAAACAGCCAGAAATTGCCGGGCCCGGCATTGCTTAAAAAGCAAAACCCCGGTATTCCGGGGTTTTGAAAGAACTTTCTGTTCAGTGGAAGCGTCTGATTTTTCTGGATTTTTGGATACTTAACTTAACCTTTGGTTTTCTTAGTGAATTGGATCTGGTCTTTTATGTGGATATTGGTTTCTGAAGTAAAAGTAGTGCAGCATTGGTGGCTGTACAACTTAAATGCATTCAGCAGTGTCTTTTTAATACCGAACCGGTATTTAGCGCCACTGAACCGGAAACCGGCGTAATAGCTGTGGCCAAAAACAACAAAACCCCCGGTTTAACGGGGGTTTTGCAAATAACGTAAGGTTCAGGGGAAGTGTTGGTTTAACGGGATAATTGGATATTCTTTTGGTTTTCTTAGTGAACTGGATCTGGTCTTTTATGTGGATATTGGTTTCTGAAGTAAAAGTAGTGCAGCATTGGTGGCTGTACAACTAAAATACCTTCAGCTGTACCTTTTTAATACCGAACCGGTAATTAGCGGTGCTGAACCCGAAATGCGCTTTTTTTATACTGAAGGGTGTGCCAAAACAAAACCCCGGCAGAACCGGGGTTTAAAGAATGTCGTGTTTCTTAGGTAATGTTTGTTTTCTTTGGGTGGTGTTTTCGATGGGATTACAGGATCATAAAGCGCTTAACTTCCATAATGCAAACATAATACAGCATTACCATTTGGAAAATCGAATTTTACCCAGCAGAAGGATACCATACCTGAATGGGAATTATTGCGTGCTGAACCGGCAATCGGCTTATTTTTCATCGCCCAGCCAATGTTTAAAATCGGCCGAACGCTCTGTACTTACAATGGTTTCGTGCTTTGATGGCGGGTTTAGTTTAATAAGTACCCTGCTTTTGCTGTAGGCAAACATTTCGGCAATGGAATGAATGCTGATGATATATTGTCTGTTTATGCGGAAAAACACTTTAGGGTCCAGCATCGAATCCAGGGTATCGAGGTTAAAATCTACTACAAACCTGCGGGCATCTTTGGTACACAAAAAAGTAGCCTTGTCTTCGGTGTAAAAATAAACCACCTCTTCTATGTCGATGGTTTTAATATGCTCGCCATAACGGACCACAAAACGCTTTTTATAATCGTTGCCGGCCGGCTGAAGAGATTGCAGCAGTTTATTGATATCAATGGATGGAGAGGGAGAGGCTGTTGCAGGTGTAAGGGCTTTGAATTTTGCTACTGCTGTTTCCAGTTCTTCTTTTTTAACCGGTTTTAACAGGTAATCAATGCTGTTTACTTTAAAAGCTTCAATGGCATATTGGTCGTAAGCGGTAGTAAAAATAACCGGGCATTTAATCTCAACCTGTTTAAAGATCTCAAAACTGATGCCATCTGATAACTGTATATCGGAAATGATCAGGTCGGGAGCCTCGTTTTCTTTAAACCATTTTACTGCCGAGGATACACTTACGATCTGGTTGAGCAGTGTATGGTCAGGCTCCAGGTCTTTCAGCATTTTCTGCAGCCTCTTATATGCAGGTTCTTCATCTTCAATAATCAGTATAGTCATTATTCCGGTTAATTTAAGATGGGTAAAATTACAGTAAAATAATCACCATCATTGTTAACAATTACAGGTTCGGTCCCCAGTAAATTATATCGCCTCAGAATATTTTGTAAACCTGTGCCCGTACCTGGTTCCCTGGATACTTTAGGATTAATGTTATTTTTGATTACCAGTTGCTTTTTCCCTTCCAGGTATATTAATATTTCAAGCGGCGTTTCAGCAGATACGGCATTGTGTTTTATGGCATTTTCAATTAACAGCTGCAGGGTAAGGGGTGGTATAAAGATATGTTTTTTTTGTTCTTCAGGAACTGAAATATTCAGGGTTAGATTTTTACCGTGGCGTTTTTGCTGCAGGTAAAAATAGGTTTTTAAAACGCCGATCTCCTCTTCCAGGGTAATGATATCCTGGTTGCGGTAGTTTACAATGTTTCTGAAAAAGGCCGACAGGTTTTCTACGTAATCAACCGCCATCCCCGGATCTTCTTCAATATAGGAGATAAGGGTATTAAAACTGTTGAATAAAAAATGCGGGTTTACCTGGTTGCGCAAAACCTGAAACTCGAACTGAATTTTTTCCTGTTGTAATTGCTGAACTTTTTTTAACTGCTTCTCCCTTCTTTTCAATATCCATAAGAATAATCCAATGAGTACCCCGATTGATAAAAGAATGAACCAAAGCCTTTTCCAGATGGGTTGTTCAATTATGAATTCATAAATGGCCTCATCGGCATTATTAAAATTTCCATTCAAAGAAGACCTGACGTGAAATGTATAGCTTCCGGGCTGCAGTTTGGGGAATGTGATATTCCGGTCACGGGTAAGGATCCAGCCTGTATCCAGTCCGTCAAGTTTATACTGGTATTGCACTTCGTTGGGCGAAGTGTAATATAAACCTGTAAAATTAAACTGAAAGCTGTTTTGATCATGATTGAAAACACCTTTTATATTTTTATCTACGTCAGTTAAAAACAACTGTACATTTTCAATGATCGTTTCCGGACGGTCTGTGGCATGCTCTACAGGTGTATACACTACGATGCCCTTACGCGTGCTAAGTACAATATTACCTGCCGTATCCTGGGTTACGCTTCCCATATCGGTATTTACATCATCAATACCCAGTTTGTTATTGATGTAGGAAATGGTGCCTTTTTCCGGGTTCAGGATATCGAGCCCTTTTTTATTTACCAGAATAATGTTGCCATAGGGCCCGGTTTTAAGTGCAGTTATTTTTAGATCGCTGATGCCATCAGCATCTGAATAATTCTTAAAGGTTTTTCCGTTAAAGCAGTAAATGCCTGCCCCTTCTGTATTAAACCAGATATTGCCTTTTTTATCTTCAGTAAAATAATAAATATGGTCATCTTTTAATCCATCGGTTTTATTGTAGGTTTTCAGGCTGCCGTTTTCCAGCACCGTAATGCCTTTTCCATCTGTACCAAACCATATCCTGTTGCGCGAATCTTTGAATATATTGTAGATATAATTGTTGCCTACATTTTCTATATCGTTATAATTTGTAAAACTGTATTTCTCCGTTATATCCTTATTTTTTTCTGAGATGTTGAAGATCATGGCTGCTCCTTCCAGCCCGCCGGCGCAAACCGTATTGCCCCGGCCTGTTATAGACAATATGCTGGCGTTTTGTACAAGCGGGTTTTCATTAAGGATGCGCGAATGGCCTGTTTCGGGATTCAGCAATATGATACCCTTGCCCATTGTGCCGATCCAGATGGTATGGTACAAATCCTGGTATAAACCAGTGATGTCTGTTTTGCTGGATAAGGCCGGAAAGCTGTATTTTTTTTGGGTATAACTGCCGTTTGCAAAACTGTATTTTATCAATGAGGCATTGGTGCTTATCCAGATATTATTCTGATAATCGCAAAGTATGGAATGAATGGATTCAAATATTTCGGGCGGGTAAACCGGCAGTATTTTTAGTTTATTTCCGGTTATGGAAATTAATTCTGTAGCAGAGGTCATCCATATATTGCCTTCGTTATCCTGCAATAAATTGTTGATCTTATTCTGAATTCCGGTATTGGAATAAACGATCTCTGCGGGAGCATTATTTTGCGGCTGTTTCAGTAATCCGTTTTCATCTGTGGCAATCCATAAATGATTTTGCGAGATCAACAGGTCGTTTATCTGTCCGTAGTTCCAGTTCAGGGCAGAAGGGGGGATGGTTATTTTGCCGGACTTGTGGTCGTACAGGCAAAATCCTTTTTCCTGCATGCCAATCCAAAAAGTGTTGTTACCGGCCGGCGTTATAGCGGTTACGTAATAATCGGGCAGGCCTTCATTTGGGCCCATTGCCCGTACAACAGCCTTTTCGTTAACTACCCGGCAAATATTGAGTCCCTGGTCGGTTGCAGCCAGCACATCGCCGTTGGCAGTAAGTGCAATGGTGCGTACATGCAGATCAGTTAATCCGTTAGCGGTATTAATAAGATAAAGATGCTTTTTGCTGAAATAATATACACCTTCGCCATTGGTAGCAAACCAGATATTGTTTTGTTTATCCTGGATGAATGACGTGATGGCTGCTTTGGGGTTTCCTTCATCCAACTCCAGGTATTCAAGATGGCCATTTACTTTTTTGGCAATACGCCCGCTTTTAAAGCCTACCCAGAGTTGTTTGCTGTTATCCTGAAAAATGGCGGTAACGGTATCCTTAATACCCGATTTTGAAAAATTGTTTTTTCTGAATTTTATGCCGTCAAAGCTGTACAGGCCATTGGTGGTGCCTGCATATATATAACCTTCGCCTGTTTTAAATAAGCAATTGATTTTAAAGGGTTCATTTTCATCCAGCAGTTTAAATGATTTGGTGCCCGGAGGCTGGGCCATACTGCCGTGTACGCATACCCATAAAAAGAAAACGGACATGAAAATGCCCTTCATCAAAAGCGTTACTGTTGGTTTACTTCTCAATCATATCAGCTTTTACTTCAATTTTTATTTCAGATGCCAGCTTTTCATGTACAACCTTGGGAATGGTTATGTTATGATCGGCCAGCAATACCGTAAAATTTGATTTAATGCTTACAATATTATTTTTTACACTTAATTCACATTTTATGATCCGCTCCTGAACTACACCATGTACGGTGAGGTTTCCTTTTGCCCTTACATTGTAAAACCCGTTCTTCTTTAAGTCTACATCTTCAATAATCTTACCATCAAACGATGCACGGGGAAATTTGTTGCTTTCGAGGTAATTTTCATTAAAATGTTCCTGTTGTAACGGGCTGTTGAACCCCTTAAATGTATTTACATTCAGCGTAAATGCAAATTGTTTTTTTTCGGCATTAAAAATACCCTTTAACTGGTTACTGCTGGCTTTTATCAATTCCAGCGGGGCATCTGAGCGAAAGGTGATGGTGCCCGAGTTTACCGAATACAACATTGGCGGGGCGCTGACGTTTGATGAAAGCAGTATCAAAAAACAAAAAAGTATGCCGGGTTTTTTGAACATGGGTTTAATGATCTGTATCTTTTTATTTTTACTGTTAAAGATAATGTGCAACACTAGTGTTTTTTCCCGATTGTAAATACCCTTGAAATATTAAATCCAAAAAGGATATCGCCCTTATCCCACCTGCCTTTGGTATCTGCAATAAAAGTTCTTTCATTCATACCCTGCGAATTGGTGAAATGCAGCTGAAATACGTGGCCGCCTGTTTCAATATCAAAGCCAACAGACAGGGCATTTCTTGTGCCTGCCAGTTTATACCCGGGTACCTGGTAGTAATATTCTGCATTGATACTGATGCGTTTGGTTAGTTTTTGCCTGCCGCCAATTCCAATAGCAAAGAGATCGTTGGGGTCGGAAGCAGCGGTAACCAGGTTTTGATGTATAAAGGTTGGCATCAACTGTAAAGAAGTGCCATCAGAAAATTTCCTGCCAATGATGAGCTGGTGTGTAAAAGAGAGCCTGGAGCTGTTGTAATTTTTTATGGTGGGGTCTTCCCATTTAAGTGTACGGTAAGCAATGGTTGGCACATAACTGAGCGTAATGGGCATTTTCTTTTTGCCTTTTGACTGCCTGAGTATTTTTAATTTAAAAAAGGCATCGTAGGTTTTTTGGTATGTACTTCGTCCAATGCCCACCATCAGGTTGTTGGTGATGCCATAATCAAAACCCATACGCATGGTAGCTTTGTCGAGGCCAAACAGTTCATAGCCCCCATCGTTAAGGTTGCCGAAGCGGTGCTGGATCTTCACATCAAGCACTCCTTTGGCCACATTTTCTACCGAATGGCCATTTACCAGCCGGGTGGTTTTAAATGTTGCGGTGGTATAAAAAGTCATGTCTTTGGTTGAGGTCATTTCTTTCTCAAGCAAATTCATCAGGTCGGTAGTGTCCTGTGCACCGGCATTATAAAATATACCCATCAACCCAACAAGGCACCATATTTTAAGAGATCTCATAATAATCAATTTATAGAATTTTGATAAAATTACCTGGCTTCATAATTACAATCCACCTTTAGTTCAATTGTTTTGGAAATGTTGTTTTCAACAACTTTGGGTACAGCAATTTTATAATCTTCAAGCTTAATTTTAAATACCGCATTGGCAGATAAGGTATTTCCTTTAACCTGAATCACAGCCGGTACCGTTACTTTGTTGGTTACATTATGCATATTTAAATCGCCGGTTACGGTTACATTGTACACCCCATCTTTTTTAAAATTTATTTTTTCCATATCGGTTATGGCTCCCTTAAAGGTGGCTTTTGGGTATTTATCGCTTTCCATGTAGTTCTCATTGAAGTGTTCCTGCATCAGCGCTTTTTTAAACAAAAAGCCATTAACCAGTAAAGAAAAGTTTACTGTGCCGGTTCCGGTGTTTATCACACTTACTGCCTGGTTATTCACTGCATCAATGTTTTCAACATCGGTTTTTGAAAAGAAAGAGATCTTACCGTTCTTGGTCATGTAATTCTGTGCCCCTGCCGTAAGGGCTAATAATGAAGCGGCAAAAATTAAAAGTATGTTTTTCATTGCGTAAGTTTTTTTGTTGTTATAGGGGGTAATTGATTTTTAAAAATTTAATTGTTGGGAGCACCGGCAGCAATCCAGATCCGGATCTTTTCGAGGTTGCAGGCACTTAGTTTATTTCCGTTTTTTGGCATAGGCGAAAAACCGGGGTTATGAGAAACGGCTCCCCACAGGCGGCCATTATCAACCTGGGTTTTAACTCCTGCATAGGTATCGAGGCCGATACCCGCTGATGGGGTACTTCCTCCATGACAGTTGATACAACTGGAACTTAGTACCGGCAAAACAGAAGTGGAATATTTAACGGCTGCCGTATCGCAGGCTGAATTGGGATACAGGAGTTCTGCTTTATCATAATAACAGCTGTTTAATGAGATCAACATCAAACTAGTGATGATGATTATAGCCGTTATAAAGGCTGTGTTGCCTGTTTTTATCTGATGCATCTTCATTACTTAAAAGATTTATTAATTATTAGGGGCTCCCGAATTTACCCATTGTGTAATTTGGGAAATTTGGCATGAGCTTAGCTTGGCGGCATTTTTGGGCATGGGTGAAAAGCCAGGTGCATGGCTTACCGCACCAACCAGTTTTCCGTTGGTGGCAATGGCAAGTACACCGCTGTACGTGCTCAGGTTTATTGCGCCGGATGGTGCCGCTCCGGAATGGCAGCCCAGGCAATAGGTGTTGATGATTACGCTGATATCGGCGCCATATTTAAACTTGGTGGGATCACAAACTGTTCCGCAGCTAACGGTATTTTTTGCACCTTCATTTATCCAACGCCCTATCAACGCTTTCTGTTCCGTGGTCAGGTCTGGATTGGGCGGGCGGGGCATTTTTTTACTCCCGGTTTCAAACAGCACTTCATATACATCCGAATTGGTTGCATTGCCGGGTGTGATGCCTTTTTTGATGATGTTGGCATAGCTGTCCAGAACATAACCATCACTCCGGCTTGCGGCATCGTGGCAGCCAGACTTGGCGCAATTGGATTGAAAAATGGGAAGGATCTGGCTTTCAAAGCACACTTCACCGGAGCCACCGGGTGCAGGAGACCCCCCCGGGGGAGGTTGCGGAATTTCATGCTTACAGGCATTCATAACAGTTAGGGCTATCACGAAAGCTGTAAGTATGCAGTAGGTCTTCTTCATACTTATGTTATTTTAAGGTAGTCATTCAATTCTGTAAGTAACACCGCACCAGGTAAACATCTCCCATAATACCCAGGTCAGCATCGCCCATACCCATTCCGGTACATATTCCTTTCAGTGTGGCCTGGTTGTTTTCAGCAAGTCCGGCAGCACCTTCTTCCATGGTACAATTAATATAAGCTCCAACCTCATTGGTTTGAAGCATGATCACAACCTGGTTTTCCTGATTATTCGAAATCTTTTTTATCATGCCTGTAACTTCAAGCACCTTGTTGAGGTATATTTTTTTAGCCCCTGCTGAGTCTTTGGAAAAGGCCTGGTATAATGCGGCAGCATTTGTTTTTATGGAAGGGGCATTTTTAATATTTACCGGGCCCTTGTTAAAAAAATAAAAACCAATTGCAGCAGCAATAACAATAACTGCTAAAAAGAAAAAAATGATGTTTTTTTTACCTGTAGCCATGTTTAAAATTAAACAAATTTAACCGGGTTCTTTTGTACGTGGTGTCAAATAAAACCAAACCCGGTAAATCGGTCACCGAACCCGTATTATTTATACCTAAACGGGAAAAATATGGTTTTAGTTTCCTGTTACAATGAAGTTTTCTACAGGTATGCGGTTGCTGATACTTTTTGCCAATGTCATTTCATCGGCATATTCCAGTTCTCCGCCAAAAGCTATGCCACGGGCAATGCTGGTTATTTTAACGGTTTGGCCCTTTATGCCGGAACTGCCGGATAATTTTTTACTGATGTAATAAATGGTGGTATCTCCCTGTATGGTAGGACTGAGGGCAAAAATGATCTCTTCAATGTCTTCTTTTGCTACACGCTCAACCAATGCATCAATAGTTAGCTGGCCCGGTCCAATACCGTCAAGCGGCGAAATAACGCCCCCTAAAACATGATATATGCCGTTAAACTGCTGGGTGCTTTCAATGGCAATCACATCACGTATGTTCTCAACCACGCAAATCATTTCCTGTTTGCGCATGGTATTGCTGCAGATATTACAAAGCGTTTTATCAGAAATATTATTACAACGGCTGCAGAATTTTACTTCGTTGCGCATTTTGGATATGATATTGCTGAACTGGCTTACTTCTTCCAGATCCTGTTTCAGCAGATGCAACACCAGGCGAAGCGCTGTTTTTTTACCAATACCGGGCAGTTTGGCAAATTCGTTAACCGCATTTTCTAATAAAGAAGACGAAAAAATCATGCGGTAAAGTTAGTGGATAATGTAATAATGGATAATTGATAATTTTTTAAATTCAAAGCAGGCAGCTATATAGTTTAATGTGTTGAATTTTGGACATTATCCATTTAAAAATTATCCATTATTCATTATAACTTAATGTCCCGTTCGTTATCCCAATTGGCTTTTATTGCCAGTTTATCTTTGAGGGTAATGGCTTTTTCGGGTTGCCGTTTTTCGGTATAGTTGCCCGGGTCCCATTTGCCGTTGTTGTTGTCGTCAAACAGTATGCGTATCTCGTATTCGCCGGGGGCAATAAATTTATTGCTCCACTCTGCCTGGTTTAGTGGATAGCTTTGTTTAATTTCTTCGCCCTGCACAAATTGAAGCACCGGATGTTTGGCCAGGTCAATGTTGCTGAAACGTAAGACCACGTTGCCGTAATCTGATTGTTGTTTTGTTGTAAAACGAAGGGTATCAAATTTTGCCAGTTGGTTATTTGCCGAATCTGTGATGGCAGTTGTATCCATGATGATTTGGTATTTCATGGCCTCCATCCATTTTGATGTAAGTGTGATTTTGGTTCTGCTGCTGTCAATTGTCCAGAACGAGGCCGGTACCGGTTTATAGTTGCTGTCCCGTAAAATCAATTTGGCAGGTTCCAGTGTTTTTACCGGGTTATTGAAATACAGTTCCAGGGGGCTTAACAGATCCTGGCTTTGAAAGCCCGGGGCCAGGTTGTACTGCAGTTTTTTGTTCAGCGGTTTTTTTACAGGTTTGATATTACTGCTTTCTTTTTCAAGTGCCGATGCATATAAAATCACCGGTTCGGTTTTTTCGGAAACGGTTACCGGGGAATTGGCAAATGCGAATATTTCTTTTTTTGAATTGTAGGTTTTTCCGCCATCGCCATCTTTAAGTGCATACACCTTAAAATTGCCTGCCGGTAAATTCACAAATGTAAAACCGCCATCGCCTTTCAGTCTGGCTACATAATCGGGTTTGTTTTTTTGTACGGCCGAGTCATCGGTACTGCGGTACAGTAATGCTATTAAAGTACTGTCTGTTTTTCCGGTTTCGGCAATGATCACTTTACCCGAAAGCTCGAAGCTGTCAATTTGGTTGCCGGTTGAAAAAACATATACAAAATCCTTTAGCGGGTTTCCTTCATTATTGTCTACAATGGCATTTCCAAAATTGATGCTGTAGGTGGTATTGGGTAAAAGTGTATCCTTCAGTTTTACGGTAACGGTTTTCAGTTTAAAATCGATAGCAGGTTGTTTTTTAGGCAGGGGTGATATCAATACATTGGTTTGTGTTTCTTTCAGATCAACATATTCGTTAAAAGTAAGGGTGATCTTATTGCCGGTAACATTGGTACTTTTTAAAGCAGGTGAAGCATTGACCAGCCTGGGTGGTATGCTGTCTTTTGGCCCGCCGGTTGGCATACCTACCTGTCCGCAACCCGTATTGCCAATGAAAACAATATTGGTCAGTATCACAATGCAAAGGAAAAAAAGTATAGGAGTTGATCTCATCAATGGTAATTAAAATACAAACTTAACGGGTTTGATTTGTTTAGAAATCATAAAAATGCGCAAATCTTTTAATCTGCTGTTTCTTCTTCCAGGTCGTGTAGTGCCACTGCCAGCTTATTATTTTTTACAAAATTGCACCAATGGCAATCTTCCTTACCGCAGCCGGTATAAAAATCACGTTGTTGTATTTTATGCCATACTTCGGTAAGCTGTTGCTTTACTGTTTCCATATCCTGCGGGGTGATGACAATCTTTTCTTTGCGGTATTGGCCTTTTTTATCGGGTTCAATAAAATCAAACTCGGTGCTTATCACTTTCCAGTCTTTCTGTTCGTAGTTATCAACCAGTATTTTGTAAAAAACAGCCTGGCGCCAGTAATCGCCGCCGATGGGGTCTTTATCGGTAGGTGGTTTCATTTTAGGTAGGGCATTATCAATATTGCCTGTTTTATAATCCACCACATTTACTTCTTTGCCGTTAAATTCCAGTTTATCCAGTTTGCCTTTTACGGGAACACCGTTAACCACAATGCCACGGATATTGCGTTCAACAGCTACAACTTTGTTCCAGCTGTTGATGTATTTATCGTAATAATTACGCAGCACTTCATCGCCGTATTCCATGCGCCTGTCAAAAGCTTCTTTGATAAAGTTCTCCCGGTGCTTGCGCATGTACCAGTTAAAGTCGGCGATCATTTCTTCTTTTGAGGGGAAGGCATCTTTACCGCTCTCCTGCATCTTTCTGAATAATTTTTCCAGTGCATGATGTACGGCGCTGCCAAATTCAAGCGATTCGCTTTTGCCGGAAGGAATGCGTATGAGGTTCTTGTAATAAAATCCCAGCGGGCAATCGAGGTAAGCGTTCAGCGCAGTAACGTTCATCACAAATTTATCCAGTAAGCCGGTTATAAAATCGGCTTCGGCCTGTTCTATTTCGGGAGCCTGTGGGGTAAAATGCAGTAGTTCAAATTCCATTTGCTGTTCTGCTGTAAGTACAGTTTTTTCTACCGGCAGGTTGTGCTCTTCCTGAATTTCGGCAATGAACATCGATGGTTCCAGTTCTTTGCCATCGTTGCGGAATTTTGCATAAGAGATGTACAGGTGTTTTTCGGCACGGGTAAGAGCAACGTAAAACAAGCGCCGCAGTTCTTCATCTTCGGCTGGTATGGGTTGAGATACGAACATGGTATCCGGAAATTTGTAGCCTCCGCCCGGTTTGCGTTTCTTTTCCCAAAACGATGCGTTTGCGCCGGCCACAAAAACATATTCAAACTCCAGCCCTTTGCTGCCATGCGTGGTAAGCAGGTTCACGCCCTTGTCGCTGCCGGCCACTTTGTTCATAGGCAGGGCAATGCCTTCTTTTTGCATCAGGTCAAAAATACTGATGAGTTCTTTCAGTTTTAATAAGGGGTTGCGGCTGGTTTCATCTTTAATAAAATCAAATAAAGCGGTAAGTAATTGCAGCAAAGCGATCTTGTCGGCGCTTTTCATGATGTAATTCAAAACGCCTGCATTTTGAATGATGTGTTCAAACAATTCCTGCAGGGTAATGTTGGATACCTCTGCGATGAGTTTTTCAATCATCACACTAAAATGCTTTAATCCCTGATGTATGCCGTTGTCGAACAGGTCTTTTGCCGGTTTATTTGCTTTATCTGATAAGAGCCTGCGTATAGAAGTTTGTTCTCCCTTATATTTAAGCGTATTGGTTTCAACGGTAAGTTTGGCAATGTCGATGGGAGGGATATTATAAAAATCGAAATGCAGTATCTCAAAAAGTATTTCATCACCACCATACGGGGTATCATGTTCTGCATTGAGGTAGCGCAGCAACTGCACCATTTTATTGGTGAACGGGTGTACCAGTACATCAATGCTGCGCCTGCTGTAAAAAGGAATATTTTTCAGCCTGAAGTAGTCAGCCAGTTCCTCTCCGTATTTATTTTCTTTATAAATAATGGCAATTCTTCCCGGTTCGGTTTTTTGTTCAATTAATGCTGCAACCCGGTTGGTTATGCCGGCCATTTCATCTTTAACCGAATGGTATTCGTGTAAAACCGGTTTATTGGTTAACAGGTTTATCAGTTTATTGGCAGCGGTCAGTTCTTTACTCAGTCCATCAATTTGTTTTACCAGTCTTTCCTCATTTCTGTTGATGAGTGTTTTGGATACATCCAGAATGGGCTGCGTGCTGCGGTAATTGCTGGTGAGCACAACCGTCAGCAGGTCTTTGGTATACCTGTTTGCAAAGTCCAGCATATTTTCTACGTTGGCACCCTGGAAACGGTAAATGCTCTGGTCATCATCGCCCACAACAAATACATTGGGTTTTTCCCAGTAGTTGATGAGCAGGCTGACCAATTTATTTTGTGTGCCGCTGGTATCCTGGTATTCATCTACCAATAAGTACTGAAATCTTTCCTGGTAATTGGCCAATATATTCTTATTATCTTCAAACACGGCGATCACCCAGTTTATCATATCATCAAAATCGTAGCGGTTTCTTTTCCGCATCAGGTTTTGAAAATTGATAAATTCGTTTACCCCTGCCCGTAATTTTTCCATCTTCTCTTTTTCCTCTTCGATCTTATCAGTGCGTATATCGCCTTTTTTAAATTCTTTTACGGCACGTTTGGCAATGTATTCATCGCGGTTGGGTAAATCCAGGATGTACGCATCAATGCGGCCGTTAATGAATTCAGGTGTCCAGCCTTCGCGTTTCATGCTGCTGAATAAATTGCGCAGGTTGTTGATCTCGAAATACACATCGCCGCGGTACCGTTTAAGCGGGTGATTTTTAGGGAAGGCATCAATCAGTTGCTTGAACAGTTCAATGCTTTCCAGTTCTGAAATGGCATCCAGCGAATTTTTTTCGAACAGGTTCAGGTTATCCTGTATCACATCATGGCAAAATGCATGAAAGGTGTAGATGTTCACCTTGTAGGCATCGGCGCCAATGAACTGCTGCAAACGCCTGCGCATGGCAATGGTGCCGGCATCGGTATAGGTAAGGCAAAGGATGTTTTCGGGCAGGGCATCGGTTTCCAGTAAAATTTTACCGATACGGGCAGCCAGTATCTGTGTTTTGCCGGTGCCGGGCCCTGCAATGACCATTACCGGGCCTTCAATGGTATCTACAGCAAGGCGCTGTTCATCATTTAATTTTTTATACTCGTCAGCAAATTTTTGTTGCAGTATTTCGCGGTAGTGGCGCATTGGCCAAAGATACTCGATAGCTGAAACTTGGTGCAGGATTTACCGAACAAATTAATTCCATTGCTGTTATAAGGGCTATGAGTAAAGTATATTCCTTCAAAACCGTTCAAAAAATTCCCATCAGCCTGGATGAAGCCTGGGCCTATTTCAGCAATCCGGCCAACCTGGCCAATATAACCCCGGATAATATGGGTTTTAAAATCATTTCCAAATATCATGGAGATACGATGTATGCCGGGCAGGTTATTGAATACCGGGTAAGCCCCGTTTTGGGTATTCCATTATATTGGATGACAGAAATAACCCATGTAGATGATAAAAAATATTTTGTGGATGAACAGCGCTACGGGCCTTACAGCATGTGGCACCACCAGCATCATTTTAAAGCAATTGAAGGTGGTGTGGAAATGACCGATATTGTACACTACAAACTGCCCATGTGGTTTTTGGGAGATATTGCCAATACACTTTTTGTAAGCAAACAATTGAACGGTATTTTCGATTACCGCTTTAAAAAGGTAGTAGAGTTGTTTGGTGCGATGGATAGAAACACGGAATTAACTGATTATACTGATAAATAAAATCCGTGCTGATCCGAAAAAATCGGTGTCATCAGTGTATCTATTATCCCGGCATACGGGTTATATACTTCTCGATCTGTTTGATCTGGTCCACAATTTGCGGTGTAGTGGGTTTAAATCCTTTTGCTTTTCTGAAATAATCCTTGGCTGCCCTGAATTCCCTTTTATTCATCATGATGGAGCAAAGCTGCAGATAGGCAGCAGCATTATTTTCGTTATCGGGCAAGCCGGCGCGTATGGCCTGACGTATTAAACTTTCTGCCTGTTTGATATCTCCTTTCTGCATCATCAGCATACCCAGTTGCAGTTTATTAGGCCCTTCGGCCTGTTTGGTTAAGGCGCCACCACCCAGGGCAAGACTTTTGCGCATGTTTTTTTCGGCGCCATCATAATTCTGGTCAACCATATCCAGGTTGCCTTTAATGGTATAATAAACCGAACGTACCGGTTTGATCAGGATTGCGGGAAACCAGATAGAATCCACCACTTTTTTGGCTCCGGCCATATCGCCTTCTTCCATATAACTCTGGATAAGCCTCATGGGGCCAAACAAAAAATGCCCCACAATGGCCACAACGGCAACAAAGTACAATACAAACGAAGGCCAGAAACCGGCCTGTACATGCGTAAAAATGGCCAGGGCCACAAAAACGACACCAATCCACAAACGGTATTTAATAAGAATATTCAGCCACTTCATGATCTAAAATTTAGGAGGGCAAAGATAGGGATAGGAGTGGATAGTTGAAAGTTATAAGTTGAAAGTTGACCGGCTTGCAGGGCCCCGATATAAATTTCCGGTTAGTTTGAAAAATTCAACCCCCAAAATGCTTACTTTTGCCCTCCCGAAAATCAACATTCAACATTCTTTGTTCCTTGTTCGATATTCGCCCGGTCCCGTAGTTCAATGGATAGAATAGAAGTTTCCTAAACTTTAGATACAAGTTCGATTCTTGTCGGGACTACCAAAGCAGATTACAGAGGGTTTCAACAGAGGCCCTCTTTTTTATTGAACCAATCCGCCAATATCCGTTAAATTAGCATCAATGAAATTATGGTATCATACAATGGCTGTGTTTGCATTATTGATCTGCAATACAACATATGGCCAGTCCGTACCTGCCAAATTGGTGTTGCCACTGGGGGGCAATTCCTGGGTAACCGCAAAATCAAAGTTTGGAGATGAAAAAGTTACAGAAAAGGGATGGAAGAACTGGCAATATGGAGATGCCATCTTCAGCACGTTTATCAAAGTGGCCAAGGCCGGTTCAATTAAGCTGGCAGCCCTATTGCGTGTACCCGGAGGAGAAAGCACCCTGCAGTGGACCATCAATGGCATCAGTAAATCGATCAACGTAAGCGGATCGGAAGATAAGCTGTACGAGATAGGCCAGTGGCGCATTACACAGCCGGGTTATATTATAATTACCGCCCAGGGGATCAGTAAAACCGGAAACCTTTTTGCCGATGTAAGTGAACTGCAGGTAGAAGGAACTGCAACAGACGGGCCAACAGCTTATGTAAAAAACAACGAAGGCAACTATTTTTACTGGGGGCGTCGAGGTCCCTCGGTGCATATCAATTACGACCTTACTGAAGTGCAGGAAGATATTGAATGGTTTTACAGCGAAATAACCGTTCCGCAAGGCAACGATGTGATCGGCTCTTTTTTTATGGCCAACGGGTTTGCTGAAGGGTATTTTGGTATGCAGGTAAATTCAGACAAAGAACGAAGGGTATTGTTTTCGGTATGGAGCCCCTTTGTAACCGATAACCCGAAAGAGATTCCTGAAAACAAAAAAATTCGCTTGCTTAAAAAGGGAGATAAAGTGCATACGGGTGAATTTGGCAACGAGGGCTCGGGCGGACAGAGTTATTTAAAATACAACTGGAAGGCCGGAGAAACCTATAAATTTATGGTGCAGGCAAAGCCTGCTGAAAATAATTACACCAACTTTACGGCCTGGTTTTATGCGCCTGAAAAAAGAAAATGGTTATTGATAGCCAGTTTCAGCCGCCCTGAAACAAATACTTACTTAAAAAAACTACATTCTTTCCTGGAAAATTTTGAGCCTGAAACAGGCGTGATTACCCGCAAAGCCTGGTATCATAATCAATGGGCGGTAACCAATGGCGGCCAATGGAAACCAATAACCAGGATGTTGTTTACCGGAGATGCCACTGCCAATATCGGCTACCGGATGGATTATGCCGGCGGTGTGGAAGCCGGTAAATTCTTTTTGCGCAATGGCGGATTTTTTAATGACAATACCACATTAAAGTCAACATTTTCTATCCCCGAACCCGGGAAAAAACCAGATATTGATCTATTGATGATGGAAAAATGATATATACAGCATGAAACACGATAAAACCGCATTTGACCGCACAGCTGCCTTGCTTGAGCAGTTACATTTTAATATTGTAAAGAAAGATCTTTTAAGGCCCTGGGGTGGTTTTTTTGTAATTGATGAAGCACAGGCAGCAGATTTTGCCGAGCAGTTTTTCCCGGAAGAAGATATTGAAAAACTGAAATTATCGGATAAACTGAGTCCCAAAATTTTGATGGTGGCGCCTGGCAAAAGATTAAGCTGGCAATATCATCACCGCAGGGCAGAGATATGGAGTTGTATTGATGGAAAAGTTGCTGTAGCAACTAGCCACAATAATGAAGAAGCCGAAAAATATATATTGAATACCGGTGATAAAATAAAACTTGCGCAGGGTGAGCGCCACCGCCTGATAGGGCTGGATGGCTGGGGTATAGTGGCGGAGATCTGGCAGCACACCGATGCAGCAAACCCATCTGATGAAGATGATATTGTGCGGCTGCAGGATGATTTTGGGAGGTAATATGGTTTGCTTTAGGCAATATTTTTCCTTTTATCCAAACATAATTCGTTTTACGTACGTTTAATTAAATGTTAAACAAGGTTCATGTTTGCTTAGAATTAATAATCTTGCAGTCTTAACCCATACAAATCATGAAAAGAAAAATACTTTTTTCTGGCCTGTTCCTGTTTACTGTAGTATTGATATTTGCCTTTATACCAAGATCAAATACCAGCATTACAACCAAAGAAATTAATTTTAACGGCGATAAAGGTATTCAATTCGTTGAACCAAACTGGGCAAAGGCCATTGAACAGGCGAAGAAGGAAAAGAAGATGATCTTTGTAGATGCCTACACAACCTGGTGTGGTCCATGCAGAATGTTAAAGCAAAATACTTTTCCTGATAAAGCAGCAGGTGAATTTTTCAATAAACATTTTATCAATATAGCGCTTGATATGGAGAAGGGTGATGGTTTGGCTTTTGCTGAAAAATACCAGATAAGGGCTTACCCCACATTGCTGATCATGGATGCAGATCTAAAATCTACTTCAATTGCCGAAGGGTATATGAACCCGGCTCAGCTGATAGAGTTTGGTAAATACGTAATTAATAAAGTGCCAAAAGTAAAATAAGGCATTCTGCATATTTTTAAAAGCAGCAACTCAAAACAGTTGCTGCTTTTTATTTTAGCTAACTTTAACGCTGTACAGTTTTCTTTTTTATAAATATATTTGAACCGATGAACAGTTCTCCGCTTTATACAAACGATCTTATCAATGAAAGCAGCCCCTACCTGCTGCAGCATGCCCATAACCCGGTAAACTGGTATCCCTGGGGCGATGCCGCATTACAAAAGGCAAAAGCAGAAAATAAGCTGCTTATCATCAGCATTGGGTATGCCGCATGCCATTGGTGCCATGTAATGGAGCATGAAAGTTTTGAAGATGAAGAAGTGGCAAAGATCATGAATGAACATTTTATCTGCATAAAAGTAGACAGGGAAGAAAGGCCTGATGTGGATCAGGTGTATATGACCGCAGCGCAATTGATCACCGGCCGTGGTGGCTGGCCGCTGAATGCCATTGCTTTGGCAGATGGCAGACCGTTTTATGCAGGCACGTATTTTCCCAAAGATAAATGGATGAATATGCTGGCTTATTTTGTTGACCTGCAGGCAAAGCAACCCGGGGCTTTGGATAAAAGTGCAGCGCAGGTTACTGCAGGCATTCACGCTACCGAGCACGTGGTATTTAAAGAACTGGAAAAATCATTTTCTACCGGTGAACTGGATACGCAGTTTAAGGCCTGGGAAAAAAATATTGATTTTGAAAGGGGTGGCGAAAACCGGGCACCCAAATTTCCGATGCCCTCAGCCTGGGAATACCTGCTGCATTATCATTACCTGGGTAATAATGAAACCGCTTTAAAAGCCACAACCGTTACGTTGGATAATATGGCCCTGGGCGGTATTTACGATCACCTGCAGGGTGGCTTTGCCCGTTACTCAACCGATGCCAACTGGCATGTACCGCATTTTGAAAAAATGCTGTACGACAATGCACAACTGGTAACCCTGTACGCAAAGGCCTACCAGGCAACAAAAAATCCGCTCTATAAAAAAGTGGTGTTTGAAACCCTGGATTTTGTTAAGCAGGAATTTACTTCACCCGAAGGGGCCTTTTATGCTTCGCTGGATGCAGACAGTGAAGGCGTGGAAGGGAAATTTTATGTGTGGACAAAGAAGGAAGTAGATGATGCCTTAAGAGATGGTGCTGAAATGTTTTCAACCTATTACCATATTACTGCCGGTGGTAATTGGGAGCATGGCAACAGTATTTTATTAAGAAATCAGCCTGATGAAACCATTGCTGAGGCTTTTAAAATAAATGTTGATGAATTGAAAAATAATATTGATGCCGGTAAAGAAAAGTTGTTGAAGATCAGGAGTGCCAGGATTAAACCCGGACTCGATGATAAGATCCTCAGCAGCTGGAATGCCCTGATGATCACCGGCTACACAAAAGCTTACCGGGTATTTGGCGAAGCGGCTTTTTTGGAAGCTGCTGTTACCAATGCAGATTTCCTTTTGCAAAAAGCCATTGCTGCCGATGGCGAAATGACCCGTAATTATAAAAACGGCAGATCATCCATTCATGCACTGCTGGATGATTATGCTTTTACCATTGCAGCTTTTATTGAATTGTACCAGGCAACATTTGAAGAAAAATGGCTGGCAGAAGCAGATAAACTTACTGTTTATGCCCTGGAACATTTTTTTGATGATGCATCCAAAATGTTTTTTTACACACACAACCGGTATGCCGACCTGATCGCACGGAAGATGGAGTTGTCTGATAATGTGATCCCTTCCTCCAACAGCGAAATGGCGAAGAACCTTTTTTTGCTGGGCCATTTTTTTGGTAAAGATGAATATATTGGCAAGGCAAAACAAATGCTCATCAATGTGGAGGCTGATGTACAACGCAATATTTATTTTTATGCAAACTGGGGTATGTTGCAGGCTTTATTTACCAGTCCTTTGTACGAAGTGGCCATTTTGGGCGACGATTTTAAAAACATACGACAGCAGTTTGATGAGCATTATTTACCCAATACGATCTTGCTTGGCGGAAAACAGGCCGGAAGTCTTGCGCTGTTGCACAACAAGCTTATACCGGGGCAAACCACTATTTACGTTTGCAGGGATAAGACCTGTGGTTTACCGGCAACATCGGTTGAACAGGCAATGGGGCAGATAAGCAGGGAATAACTACACTTTTATATAGATCTTATTCTTATCCAAAACCCAGGCTAAAAACCACATCATGCCAATAAAACAAAGTGCATATATCAATGAACCAATGCGTGGGTCGCCGGGGAGGATGGGTTTGCAGATGGTTTCATAAAACCAGCTCAGGGGGCTCAGGTATTTTGGTTTGCCTGCAGCATTGAAGCCGTTGCTTATGCGGATGAGTGCAAGTGATTTTGGTATAAGGGCGCTCATGGCAAAAATGAAAAGAGCATTCTTGCCAAACACATCAAAGAAACGGCTCCAGATGGGTTTATGCGAATTAACCTGCGGACTGTTTTTAAAGTCCAACAAATAGATCATGATGGATAAGATGAGCAGTGCAAGGCCGGTTGTGTAAATGGTATAACTGCTGGTCCATATTTTTTTGTTAAGCGGAAAAACCATATCCCAGCAAAAGCCGGCAAATACCAGCACACAGCCTGCAACAAACAAGCCGTTGAGCATTTCCTGTGTTTTACCCTTTTGTAAAATATAATTACCAACCAGGTAACCCAGTATCACCTGCACAATGGCGGCAAAACTGTTCATCAATCCTTCGGGGTCAAAGGGAATGCCTTCGCCGCGGTACATGTGTTTTTCACCTATAATTACCTTGTCTATATCGGTGCCAAACCAGCCATGTAAACTAAACGGATCGGATGGGTTTGCGGCCACACATAAAAACCAATAGAACAATAAAATAAACATACCTGCCACAAATGCGCCACGCACTTTAAAATAATGTACAATCACCGAAGCAAAGAAATAGCTGACAGCAATACGCTGCAGTACTCCAAATATGCGGAGGTTCTCAAAAGGTTTGGCAACAAAATTACCGGCATCATTATATTTTATAAAAGGAAACCAGTTTAAAAACATGCCGATACCAAAAATAAGCAACGAGCGCTTGATTACTTTTTTCCAGAACGCGCCTTCTCCGGCGGCATCCAGCCTGGGCATAACAAAAGCCATGGCATTGCCTACGGCAAATAAAAAGAAAGGGAATACCAGGTCGGTTGGTGTAACGCCGTGCCAGCTTGCATGTGCCAGCGGCGGAAAAATATGTCCCCAGCTGCCGGGGTTATTTACCAATATCATGAGTGCTACGGTGGCACCACGAAAAACGTCGAGCGAGTAGAAGCGTTGGTTCATACAGCAGAGTTTTTACTTTTTTGCTAGTCTTTTATTTTACTTTTTTGCTTCTCCAAAAAAGTAACAAAAAAGGAGCCCCGAAATCGATTACAGCCCGATTTCGGGAAGGAGCCCTGATTGTACATTTGTACTACTGTTAACTGAGATTTTGTTCCCTGATGTTTAGAGCTCAATAACTTAATAGCTTTTAATAGTTTAACAGTGTGGGTTTGAAAGTTACTCAAATTCTTTCACTCAACTCCAGCCAGCGCATTTCTTTTTCATCCAGCAGTTGCACTATGGTGTTGATGCGTTCGGCAGCTTTTTGCAAAGCATCATAATCCATGCTGCCACCGTTCATTTTTTCTTCCAGTTCGGTTTTTTCTTTTTGCAAGGCAGGAATTTCTTTTTCCAGTTGTTCGAATTCGAATTTCTCTTTGAAAGTGGGTTTTTGCTTTGTTATCTCCATGCCGTTTCTGGTTTCTTGTTTCTCGTTGGTTGTTTCTCGTTGGCCGGTTTTTATCTCAGTTGGCCTCTTTTCGGGTAACGAGAAACGAGAAACATTTGATTCTTCTTGCTTTTTCCATTCTCTGTATAATGTATAGTTACCCGGAAAATCCTTTATAACGCCGTCGCCTTCAAAAGCAAACAGGTGATCAACCATGCGGTCCATAAAATAACGGTCATGACTTACAATTAAAATGCAACCGGGAAAATCAAGCAGGAATTCTTCCAGTGTTCTTAAGGTTTGGAGGTCCAGGTCGTTGGTAGGCTCATCTAATATTAAAAAATTGGGGTTGAGAAAAAGGATGCTCAATAAATGCAGCCTGCGTTTTTCGCCACCACTTAATTTGCTGAGTGGTGTGTATTGCTGCTCGGCTGCAAAGCCAAATTTTTCCATGAACTGTGTGGCAGAGATTTTACCACCATCGGCCAAAGGAAAAAATTCGGCAAAGTCTTTTACATAATCAATGGCACGTTTGTCTTCCTTGTATTGTAAACCTTCCTGGTTAAAGTTGCCAAACACAACGGTATCGCCATGGTTTACCTTGCCGCTGTCGGGCATTTCCTGGTGCAGGGCTATTTTTAAAAAAGTAGATTTGCCTATCCCGTTCTTGCCCACAATGCCAATGCGCTCGCCTCTTTTAAACGTGTAATCGAAGCCTTTCAAAATAACTTTATCGCCATAACTCTTGTTTATTTTTTTCATCTCCAGCACTTTGCCGCCCAGCCTGGTCATTTTTACCTGCAGGCTTACATCGGTTTCTTCTTTACGCTGGCTCACCCTTTCTTCAATATCAGCAAAAGCATCCTGCCGTGATTTTGATTTGGTGGTACGGGCCTTGGGTTGCTTGCGCATCCATTCCAGTTCTTTGCGAAAAATATTTTTATCCTTTTGCAGTTCGCTGGCCTGTATTTCCTGTCGCAGGCTTTTTTGTTCTAAAAAATAATCATAATCACCTTTATACACATAGATCTTTTCGTCGTCCATTTCCAGTATCTCGTTGCAAACGGCGTCTAAAAAATACCGGTCGTGCGTTACACAAAGCAGGGTAACTTTTTGTGCTGATAAATAATCTTCCAGCCATTCGATCATCTGTACATCCAGGTGGTTGGTAGGTTCATCCAGTATGAGCAAACATTTGCCTTCGTGCAGTTGTGCTTCAATCAATGCCTGTGCAAGTGCAACCCTTTTACGTTGGCCACCACTCAGGTTTTTAACCGGTTCATTCAGGTGATGCAGGTTTAGTTTACCCAGGATCTGTTTCAGTTCACTTTCAAAACTCCAGGCATTCAGTTCATCCACCTTAGCCATGAGGTCGGTAAGTTTTTCAATATTTTCTTCTTCCTGCTCCAGGCACATTTCGTATTCCTTCACCACCCTCACCACGGGGTTGTCCATTTTCAACACATTATCCCAGATGCTTTTATTTTCTTCAAACACGGTATCCTGCTGCAGCATGATCACTTTTATGTCTTTATGCGTCCAAAGGGTACCGCTGTCGGCCGTATCAAGGCCTGCAATAATCTTTAACAAGGTTGATTTGCCGCTGCCGTTACGGGCCACCAGTGCAATTTTGTCGCCCTCTTCCACATAAAAGGAAATATTCTTAAAAAGGGTTCGGATACCAAACGATTTGGCCAGGTTTTCTATTGAAGCGTAATGCATAGAATGCAAATGTCACTAATTAAAAACTAATTTCACGAATTACACGAATTATTAAATATGGCCACGTAATTCGTGTAATAAGTGCAATTCGTGTAATTTGTGTTATATGAATTTTTTGAGGTTGATAAAAGCAGAATCATATACCAGGGGCATGGCGCTTTCTGTTTTGTTCAATATCATCTCCAAGGGAGTATTGTTCGGGTTAACCATCATTGTGGCCAGGTATTTTGGCAGTGATATAAAAACCGATATCTATTTCTTTGTTTTTGCCAGTATGATCCTTTTTTCAGGCTTCATCAATAACTTAGATATAGCGGTGCTGATCCCGGAATCTATGCGCCTTCGGGAAAAAGAGGGCAATGAAAAAGCAAATAACTTTCTGAATTATTTTTTACTTATTTATTTTTTGATTGGCATCCTGTTTACTGTAGCCATGTATTTTTTTGGTACAACCATATTTGGTTGGATATCTAAATTTTCGGAAGCAGATATTATCACGTACCGCAATTATTTCTGGCTGGGATCCTTCTTTTTTATCTTTCATATACTTACCAATTACTTTAATAATATACTTACTTCATTAAAATATTTTAGTCTGCCGATGCTTATCAGCAGCATTAAAAGCTGTATAGTAATTGTTTGTATCTTTTTACTTAAAGAAGAGTATGATGTGCTGAGTGTTATTTTAGGCGGATTAATATCTTATGCTGTAAACCTGTTCATGCAGGTTTATATTTTGTATAAAATTGCCGGATGGAAATTTACTTTCAGCAAACCGCCGGTAAGGAAAGCAATTTGGAGCAATGTGTTTTATTCAGAACTGGGACAGGCTTTAACTGTTGCCGGCAGTATGTTTCCGCTGTACATGTTGAGTGGTTTTGGCAGTGGTGTGATCAGCGTAATGAACTACGGAAAAAATATTGCTGATATCCCCAACGCACTGGTTACATCGCAGTTTGCCAATGTTAGCGGTATCAAATTGAATGAACAGGCTGCACAGGGAGATCATACCGGGATGAACAAGACCTTTCTGGAGATCTCGAAACTGATGGTTTTTATACTGGTGCCTTTGGGGTGCTTTATGTTTGTTTTTGCAGAACAGATTGTTGAGTTGTTTTACATGCATGGAAGTTTTACGAGGCAAGCGGTGGTTGAATCGGCAAGGTTTATGAAGTTGTTATCCATTACTATTTTCAGCATTGGGGTTAATGCAGTGGTTACCCGTATTTTTATTGCGATGCAGGCTATCAGGCAGGCTTTTTTTTACCAGGTGGTTTTGAGTATTATTTTAATTGCCGGCATTTGGGCTTTTACCAAACAGTACGGCGAGTATGGTTACCCATATGGTGTTATTATGGTAAACTGTTTAAACTATATTGGTATGTATTTTATCTGTAAAAAATATATTAAGGGACTTGATTATAGAAAACTGTTGATGTATTCGGCAAAGATCATTGCGGTACACCTGCCTCTGGCCGCTTTTCTATATTATGTGTTCCTTTCTGCTGAAATGGTTACTTTGTATAAACTTTTAGCAGGATCAATTATATATTCAGCGGTGTTTATTTTGATGATGAGGATAAAAGGGGTTGGTATTTATGATACAATGAAAAAAAATGAAAAAACATAGGTTCCCATTGTTTAGAAATGCGTATTATTTTATACGTATTACAGCAAAATGGATAGTTACCGGCAAAAAAGACCTGAAGTACTATGCTATGGCCAGGCTTGGTAATATATTCAATTCGAGATTTCATTTTACAGAATACGGGCAGGTTTGGCGAGATGATACTGCTTTTGAAAAGTATTACGATGACCTGGTGGGAGATGAATATTATTCTATTGACAGAAAATATACCGTTAACCAGTTTTTGCAACTGGTAAAACAGGTGGAAGGTGATACTGCAGAATGTGGCGCTTATGAAGGAGCAACTTCATACCTTGTATGTGCATTTATTCAGCAGCTGCACTTAACCAAAACACATCATATTTTTGATTCTTTTGAGGGATTAAGCAAACCCCAAACAGAAGATGGTGAATACTGGGCTGCAGGAAACCTTGCTGCAGGTGAAGAAATCTGCAGAAAAAATCTTTCACCATTTAATTTTGTAAAATATCATAAAGGCTGGATACCGGATAAGTTCACCGAAGTAAAAGAGTTGAGATTTTCTTTCGTGCATATTGATGTAGATTTATACCAGCCAACGCTTGATTCAATTGCATTTTTTTATGAGCGGCTGAATAAAGGAGGAATTATGATATGTGATGATTATGGCTTTGTTACTTGCCCTGGCGCAAAAAAAGCAATGGATGATTTTTTTACGGATAAACCGGAAACGGTAATTATGCTTACTACGGGACAGTCATTTATAATAAAGCAGTAAATTTTGAATACAGTACATAAAAAACCACAAGACTGGACAGCAGCAGATATTGCGGTATTCTGGGACTGGCAGAGTAAGAACGCAAACAGGCAGCAGCAGTATTTTACAGCTGTAATGGCACCAGCTATCGTACAGTTTTTAAAAAAGAAGGGATTATTAAAGGGCAATGTGCTTGATTATGGTTGTGGCGCCGGGCATTTGCTGGAACAAATGCTTATACATGCAGAGGTGAATTTTTACGGCCTCGATTTTTCTGCAGATTCGATAGATGAAACAAAAGGAAGAACATTAAACAAACCTGATTTAAAAGAGCTTGTTTTGATTGATAAATTGCCTTCTTCTTTTAAAGATGAGCAATTTGACCTCATCACACTTATTGAAACTATTGAACATTTACAGGATGAAGCTTTACATGCAACCATGCAGGAGTTGTTCAGAATATTGAAACCAAACGGAAAAATATTCATTACCACACCTTTTAATGAAAACCTGAATGAGCATTTAAATTTTTGTCCATTTTGTAAAAGCGAATTTCATGAGATGCAGCATATGCAGTCATTTAATATTGTATCACTTAAAACACTGGCAGCCCTGTATGGATTTAAGGTTGAAAACTGCGTGAATATGGATATGGAAAAATTAAAGCTGGGCCCTGTAAAATATACAGTAAAGAAGATACTGGTAAAACTGGCAATTGCTGCCGGTTTAAAGGATGCAATAAATAACAAAACGCCTAACCTGGTAGCCTTTTTTGTAAAACCCTGATGTATGAAGACGGAAAACGAGGGAAGGATTAAACTGATGATCATTACGCCTACACTTGAATGTGGCGGTTCCGAAAAATTCGTTTCGCTGGTTTGTGAACACATCAATGCCGCGGTATATTCCGTTTGCCTGGTGGTTATTGATAACAGTAAACCGTTTTATGCAATAAAAAATCCTTCGATCGAAATAATAGATCTGAAGAAGACCAGGGTTTTGTTTTCTTTACCAGCTATAAAAAAAGCGGTTAACCATTGTAAACCCGATATTATTTTTTCTACAGCCAATCATTTAAACCTGTACCTGGCTATTTTTAAAAAGCGGTTTAACAGTAACATAAAATTTATTGCGCGGGAAGCCAGTATTGTAAGTATCAATGGCAAAAAGGCTAGAATGCCGGTATTGTACAACTGGTTAATTAAAAAATATTACTGCCGGTTTGATATGATCATTTGTCAATCGGCTTATATGCAACATGACCTGGTAAAGCATTATTGTGTTTCTGTCGAAAAAACAATTCTGATTCATAATGCAACAGCGGAAGTTATGGATACTCCGGCTCAGCCGGCTAAACAAAATAATGAGCAGGTATATAAATTTATAACCGTAGCCAGGCTGAGTGACGAAAAGGGAATTGAACGGTTGATACATGCTGTGGGGTTGCTTACTGTTTCTTTTAAATATTATATTATTGGTGAGGGAAGTAAAAGAAATGAGTTGCAGCAACTGATTGATACGTTGCAGTTGCATGAAAAAGTTTTTTTATCCGGAAAAAAAGAATCTCCTTTCTCGGGCCTGGAAGATGCAGATCTTTTTTTAATGGGATCTTACTATGAAGGATTTCCCAATGCTTTGCTGGAAGCCGGTGCCCATGGCATACCAGTAGTTGCTTTTAATGCGCCCGGTGGTATTGCAGAAATAATTAGAGATAATAAAAACGGCTT
>CALRVV010000011.1:0-133922 GCA_943371705.1 Chitinophaga pinensis
GTTACCGTGAAAGTGCCTGTTCCTGTGTAAGGAGCAGTTCCACCTGTTGCAGATACAGTAACAGTAGATGATCCACCGTTACACAATATTGCAGTGGCACTTGATGAAGCAACCAACGCTGCTGGTTCTGCAATGGTAACAGAAGTTACCGAAGTACAACCATTGGCATCAGTTACATTGAAGGTATAAGTACCTGCTGTTCTGCTAAAAGTTCCTGTTCCTGTGTAAGGAGCAGTTCCACCTGTAGCACTTACTGTAACTGTAGATGAACCACCGTTACATAAGATTGCAGTTGCACTTGATGAAGCAACCAATACTGCAGGTTCTGCAACGGTAATGGTAGTTACCGCAGTACAACCATTGGCATCTGTTACTGTGTAGGTGTATGTGCCTGCTGTTACATTGAATGTTCCTGTTCCTGTGTAAGGAGCAGTTCCACCTGTTGCAGATACGGTAACAGTAGATGAACCACCGTTACATAAGATCGCAGTTGCAGATGATGAAGCAACCAGTAATGCAGGTTCTGTAATAGTTACAGATCCTGTTGCAGTACATGCTGAAGCGTCAGTTACTGTTACAGTATATGTACCTGCAGCCAAACCGGTAGCAGTTGCTGTGGTTTGAACCGGTACAGTATTCCATGAGTAAGAAACAGCGCCGTTTGTATTAGCAGCAGTTACTGTTGCAGTTCCTGTAGCACCACCAAAACACAATACATTGGTTTGTGTAAATGACAGTGTAACATTACATGCAGGTGAAGTAACTGTTACTGTTGCAGTTCTGATACATCCTGCTGCATCTGTTACCGTTACTGTATAAGTTCCTGCTGTTAAACCAGTAGCTGTTGCTGTGGTCTGACCGCCCGGAGCCCATTCGTAATTGTAAGGAGCTGTTCCGCCGGTTACAACTGCTGTTGCAGTTCCGTCTGAACCTCCTGGTGTAGTAACTGCAGTTGAAGTAGCTGTTACAGCCAGATCAGATACAATTACAACCTGTGTTGCTGAAGCAGTATTACCGCTGCCGTCTGTTACGGTCCAGGTTACTATGGTAGTTCCTACAGGGAATACTGAAGGAGCATCGTTGGTTACGCTTGCAACAGAACAATTGTCTGCTGTTGCTGGTGTACCTAAATTAACACCTGTTCCAGAACATGACCTGATGGTATCAGGAGCTGCATTTAATGGTGCAGCACTGATAGAAGCAGGGTTGAAGAATGCCAGTAACTGGCCACCGTCTACCACTTCCGCTGTATTTGCAGCCGGCGGATAATGCGCCTGATCAGCAATCAGGAACATACCTGGTGCTAAGATATCAGACATATCAATGATACCAGATGATTCCTCATCCCTGTTGAAAGGAGCTGTTGCCGGTGTAACTGTTGCACCAACTAGATCTCCAAAACGGGCAGGATCATGCTTTGCAATTAATACCAAAGCATCTGTTGCAATAGTGTATTGCCAAATTTTGGCATTGTGATCCTGGTTGCCCGGATCTTCCTGCAAAAGGATGTGGCCAAATTTATCAATGGTTAAGTTATCCAGCATTTTCTGTCCTTCTGATCCATCCAAAACGGCTGTAATCGTTCCGCCTGTTTCCGGGTTGTTTATGTCGTTAAAACGCAATCTCCACATACGGCTTGGAAGAGCAAACGAATTGGTTGTTACAAAATAGAAATCATTCGGATTAGATGGATCAAATGCTCCATCTTCCGGACGTAAGAAAGAGGTTACCTGGTTTGCTTCACTTGATGCATCCAGTGCCACTCCTGTTGTGTTCTGTACAAATCCAAGATCAAACATGGTGAAAGGAGTATTTGGAGCCGGAACACCCGAGCTTACTTCATCCACTAATCCTGTAACTTTAACTCCAAACAATTTTCCATTGTTTAAACCAGCTTTCTGAATATCAGTTCCGGTATTGGTTTTTGTGCCAATGTAGAAGTAAACCTGTCCGTTCAGGCCGTCATCCAATCCTGCCACAACAGTTTTATCACCTGTAGAAGGTGCTGGTACGGCATTTTCCCAGGCAAATTTGCCTAAATAGGGAAGCTCGTAGCTATCACCTGCGGCTGAACCGGTAACAATGTGACCCACTGCACGTCCTTCTGTTCCAGATTCTTCTCCGTTCATAAAGATGCGCTCCTGTGTACCTAAACCAGTTGCCTGGTTGTAGAATGCAGAAACCGAAGGAAGATCAGCAGAGCAGAAACGACTAAATAAAGCAGTTTGCTGACTAAAGCTGTTTGTTCCAGTGTTCCATAAGAATGTACGCTGCATCAGATCACTTCCGCTTTGTACTGCAAGATTTGATTTATTGATGATCCATTTTGAAACAAACGCTCCTTTTGCACCGTGTGCACGGATAATACCAAGTGAACTGTTTATTTCATGGCCTATCAACAATGTAAAAGTTCCATTATTGTTATCAAATGCACCTAATCCATCCATAAGACCCACAGAACGGTAACCACCTGCCAGATCGTTTACACTGATCAGTGAAGTGAATTTACCACCAGGAGTTGTTGGAAGCATATACGGTGTTTGAGAACTTGTTGGACCAGTTACACCTGTAATTAAAGAACTACCCTGGAAGTAAATAACCGGGTTAACGCAATCGTTAACGGTTACAACCTGTGTAGCTGTAGCGGTGTTGCCACTGCCATCAGTTACTGTCCAGATTACAGTTGTAGAACCCAGCGGGAATGATGCCGGAGCATTATTAGTTACGCTGGCTACCGAACAATTATCTGCTGTAACCGGTGTACCTAAGTTAACACCTGTTGCAGTACATCCGCTGTTAGTACAAACAGTTAATGCCACTGGAGCAGTAATGGTTGGATTGGTATTATCCACACCTGGATTAACCGTAATGGAAGTAACAGAAGTACATCCGTTAGCATCGGTTACGGTGTAATTGTATGTGCCTGCGGTTACCGTGAATGTTCCTGTTCCTGTGTAAGGAGCAGTTCCACCTGTTGCAGATACGGTAACTGTAGCTGTTCCACCCGGACAAGAAATTGTTCCTGCTGTAGATGAAGCAACCAACGCTGCTGGTTCTGCAATGGTAACAGAAGTTACCGAAGTACAACCATTGGCATCAGTTACAGTGTAATTGTATGTGCCTGCGGTTACCGTGAAGGTTCCTGTTCCGGTGTAAGGAGCAGTTCCACCTGTTGCAGATACGGTAACTGTGGATGATCCACCGTTACACAATATTGCAGTGGCAGACGATGACGCCACTAATTGTGTTGGTTCTGTAATAGTAACAGATCCGGTTGCAGTACATGCTGCACCGTCAGTTACGGTTACTGTGTATGTACCTGCAGCCAAACCGGTAGCTGTTGCTGTGGTTTGAACCGGTACAGTATTCCATGAGTAAGAAACAGTACCGGTTGTATTAGCAGCAGTTACTGTTGCTGTTCCTGTAGCACCACCAAAACACAATACATTGGTTTGTGTAAATGACAGTGTAACATTACAAGCAGGTGAACCTACTGTTGTAGTTGCAGTTGCTGTACATCCGTTTGCATCCGTTACGGTTACGGTATAGTTTCCGGCTGTAAGACCAATTGCTGTTGCTGTGGTCTGTCCGCCTGGAGCCCATGCGTAATTGTAAGGAGCTGTTCCACCAACTGGAATTGCAGTTGCCGTTCCGTCTGAACCGCCGATTGTTGTAACTGCAGTTGAAGTAGCAGTAGCTGAAAGTACTGCAGGCTCTGCAACGGTAACAGAAGTTACCGAAGTACAACCATTGGCATCAGTTACGGTGTAATTGTATGTTCCTGCGGTTACCGTGAAGGTTCCTGTTCCGGTGTAAGGAGCAGTTCCTCCTGTAGCACTTACGGTAACTGTAGAGTTTCCACCGTTACATAAGATCGCAGTGGCACTTGATGAAGCAACCAATGCTGCAGGTTCTGCAACAGTAACAGAAGTTACCGAAGTACAACCATTGGCATCAGTTACGGTGTAATTGTATGTTCCTGCAGTTACAGTGAAGGTTCCTGTTCCTGTGTAAGGAGCAGTTCCACCTGTTGCAGATACAGTAACAGTAGATGAACCACCGTTACATAAAATTGCAGTGGCACTTGATGAAGCTGCCAATGCTGCCGGTTCAGTTACGGTTACCACATTAGAAGTTGCTGTACAAGTTGGATTGGCAACTTCTCTTGCAACTATTGTATAAGGTGATCCTGCTGCATTTACCGTGAAGGTATTGCCAGGCTGGAAAGCACCGCCGTTCAAACTGTATTCAACTGCTCCTATTCCTCCGGTTGCAGTAGCTGTAAGTGTGGCTGATCCACCATTACACGCTATTGTTCCTGCTGCAGCTGTTACTGCAAGATTACAGGTTACAACAGGATCGCTCACGGTTGCACTTGCAGTTGCAGTACATCCATTGGCATCGGTTACAGTAACATTATATGTTCCTGCTGTTAATGCTGTTGCTGTTGCTGTGGTTTGACCACCCGGGCTCCATAAATAAGTATAACCGGGCGTACCCCCAGCCGGATTGGCTGTGGCTGTTCCATCATTACCACCTACTGTTGTAGTATTGGTTGCTGAAGCAGTTACTGATACGGCTGTACCCGGTTGGGTTACTGTTACCGTATTTGATGTTGCTGTACAGGTGTTGTCACTTATTTTTCTGGCAACAACGGTATATGTTCCTGCGGGTACATTAAACGTATTGCCTGTCTGGAAAGCACCGCCATTCAAACTGTATTCAACATTGGTTGGTTGACCAGAACTTGCTGTAAGTGTAGTTGTACCACCAAAGCAAGGAATATTTCCTGCTGCAGCTGTTACTGCAAGTATACATTGTGTGGAAGGTACAACCTGTACTGATGAGGTAGAACTGTTGTCGGCAGTATTATCACCTGCTAAAGTACCGGGTGTGTTACAAGATACACCATTTGAGAATATCAGGTTACCGGTAACAGTGGAAGGCCCACCTAAATTATTGCCCTGTACTGCTATTAAAATAGTACGTGCAGCGCCTACCGGAATTGTATTTGACCCATTACAGACTGTGATTACACCGCCCGTATTAACCGTAATGGTCCATCCGGGAGGTAACCCTGTTTGCTGGGCGTTGGGAAGTGCGGTACAGATGGCCGAAGGAAGGCTAATCTGTGCCCGCACTTTATTTACGCCTATTGGTGCCGTTGGTCCGGTATTTCCAACCGTGACCTGTATATACACAGTTCCTCCCTGGTTGACTAACCCGGAGTTCTGTGTAAGGACACCTATGAATGCATTTGATTGTCCGGTTGCGCTTGAGACCGCAAAAGCGCATACCAGGAAAATCATCAGCAATTTAATTAGTTTCATAATTTTCAGTTTAACTGTGATTTTAATTAGTTTGCACTAAACGTAGTGATAACACCATTGTTAGCTGGTGCATTATCGCTGCCGCCACTCACGTTCTCTGCAAGGCTCTGGTTGGTGCCATTTGGTGTGGTACCCTTACGTGTAGCGGTAAATCCTACCTGTACAAAACCTGCTAATGGTATGCTATATCCAACTTTTGAACGGGCAATGATGTTTGATCCATCATCACGGAATTCCCAATCACCATTGGTATTAGGTGTGCCACCATTTACGTTTGAAACAGTATTGGTACCTGACTGGAATACGTTGCTAAGCACTAAACCTGGTACGGTAATATCCCAACCCGATAATTTTGGTATAGATATTTCAATAAATCCATTTGAGCTACCAATGTTGTTTTCCAATACATCAGCTAAGAAATCTTTGGCTTCGTTGGCTGCAAAGGATACACCATCAATCTCAATGAAAGGAAACAGGTCACAACCAGATACAGCAGTGCCGCTGCCACCTGGATTCGGACGGAAATCAGGATTGGTGAAATCCCACGCATTTACCAACAGGTCGCATGGGGTTGATAAAATTGTATTGGTTCTGGCTGGTGCATTTAAAAAGGTGGTTGAAGCTGCATCTTCTCCAGCTAAGGCCACTCCTGCATATGGGGCTACCCAGGCTGTGGTAAAATCCATCGCTATGATGTTATTCTGGAAATTAGCCTGGCCGTTGGCAATGGTTGAAGCATCTATAAGGAAACCTCTCCAGTTATTCATTAAAATACTGTTGAAGATCTTCAGTTCTGTATTTCTTCTTAAACGGGCACCTCTTCTGAAACCATTGGCTGAAGGCTGTGTTAACGGACCTGCATTGCTGCCGCAACGGAAGGCTCCGATCTGCGTTATATTATAAAAGCTGGCAGAGGTTTTTGGTGTAGCTGCCGAACCAGTGGCATTATTATCACTCTCAAATCCTTCTGATGTAGAAATGGAAGGGTTATCAGCAAGGGTTGGGTCTTTTACAGCCAATCCAAACTGTACTGTTCCGCTATAACCTAAATCTGGATCGAAATCATCATCCAGGTTACGGTAAGCTACCAGGTAGTTGCAATTAACCGAACCGCCAAACCACTCAAAAGCATCATCATTAACAAATGATACCTGTATATGATCGATAGTTGTTCCGCTACCTACTGAACCCATGGTTAAACCATTGATCTCGTTGTTTCCTGAAAGCACAAAACCGCCGTACTCAATACGTACATATCTTAATGAGCCTGAATTATCATTGGCTACAGTACCACCATGGTAGTGATCAGGGTTTGCAGCATCAAGGCCTTCTATCAGGTTTTGGGTACCGCCGTTGGCTAAACCTCTTCCTAAAATGATAAGGCCACCCCAGTCTCCCTTGTTACGGGTACCAATCGTCTTGTTTGATGTAAATACAATCGGGTTACAGGCTGTTCCATTGGCAATGATCTTTGCACCACGGGTTACTATCAATGCAGAGTTTGGCACCAGTTCATTGGCACGGATAATTGTTCCGGGCTCAATGGTTAAGGTGGCAAGGCTGTCCACATATACCAAACCATCAAGCTTGTACACGTTGTTCTTGGTCCATGTTTGGGTGCCTATAACACCTGCAGGTATGGTAAGCGTGGTAGTTGGGTAAAAAGTGTTCTGAGGATCCCAGCTGGTCCAGTTGTCGGTCCACTGAGGTTGTGCAGGATCAAAGGCACCACGGTAACTGGTTGGCACCTGTGCATTAACCAGTACAGCTGAAAGCATACATACTGATAACATAGATAAAATTTTCTTTTTCATTGTTAATTTTTTTGTTGTGTTAAATTTTGTTGAGTTTGTTTGGTTTGTTGTTTCGTGATTTTTGAGTTTGGTTTGTTTCAGTGCTTTAAAGATTTTGATGGTTAAAAAATTGGTTTGTTTTGCTAATATTGTTTTAGAAGGGGAGTTATAATAATTGCAGGGGATAATTTCTTTTGTGGTGCCGCTTTGTAAAACCGGGCTGGTAAGCAGTTGCATGAAATCTGTAATACGGATGAGTTGAATATTTTTGTAAGGAAGGTTTATAATACCTGAAGCTGTAATAATAAACACAACGAAAGTGTAGCAAATGACAGAAAATATAAGCAGTGATTCAGTCATGGAAAAACGTAATGGTAATTAAATTAATAAACGCCCTGAATTCAGGAATGTCTTTAAAACCTCACATTATCTTTATCCTGATTATCCGATACAAACCTAAATGATGTGTTAAACCTTTGTGTTACCGTGCAGTTATCAAATCAGCACTTTAAGATGAATAAATCGTAAACATCAATTGCATCCAATAATTCCTACATGGCAACAAGGCAAAGGATTACAGCATGCATAGCTCTGTAACCTGCAACACAGTTGTAACCAATAAAACTGGGGGGTTGAAAAATGATTTTTAACAGGAATTGGGCGATAAGAAAAAAGAAAAATTAGCAGTAATCAGATAATGTTTTCCTTTTTGTAACCGGATGACAAATATAGACAGGTATGTGAACGGAAGCCAGTAACTGCCATTATGAAATAATGACTAAATAGTAACCGCAATGTAAATTAATTGTAAACAACTAAAAGGTGGCGATATAAAAGCGCTTCAATAAAAAACAAGAAACTAAAAGGTTGAATTTTAATTTAACAACCCTGTAAAAAACTGTATTTATGCAATGGCGGGTGAGTTGCTTCCTCTTTATAGCATCCCGGATTTTTTACATACAAACACATTATTCACTCCCGGTTGAAAAACCCCTTTCATATTTTTAGCCTGCCCTGTCAGCAACGGCATAAAAAAAAGGAATCAAAAACATATTTTTATTTATCAGTTAAACGGGGCTTCCGTTTTATTTTTAGAATGCCCAGAAAAAAACTTGAAAATAATAACTGGGTTCCTAATAGAATTAAAGTAGCACTTGGAACAACAATCCGCAAAATCTCTTTATAATCCAGGTTGCCGAATTTTGCCTGTTGCCAAATGTAAAATGAATAAAAGGATCCTGCAATTCCGCTCAACAAAATAATCAATCCCATCAGCACCCCGATTTCCAGGGTGAAAAATTTTTCAATCCTATCATCCAGTTTTTGTTTGGGTAAAAATCCTTCTTCGGTGGCATAAGTCCTGGTAAATAGCCCAAGGGTAATGCATGAAAATCCTGTAATGATAAACACACTGGCAAAAATAAGTGTATTGGTATCAAAATAAATTCCTTTTACAATTTCAAAAGGTTTTAAAACCGTTAACAACATCAGTAACAGGCCCAAAAAGAAAAGGGATATTCCCGGAATATAGAAAAGCCATTTGGGTGAATGCATCAGCAGAAAACGCAGGTGCCTCCAACCATCACGCCAAGTTCGGAGATGTGGCCTCCTTGTTCTTCCATGCATGGATAACGTTGCAGGCACTTCTGCAATTTTAAGATTGAACAGGGATGCTTTAACAATCATTTCACTGGCAAACTCCATACCGAGTGTCTGAAGACTTAGCCGGGCAACTATATCCTGCCTGAAGCCGCGTAAACCGCAATGAAAATCTCCAACTGGTGTTTTAAAAAATAATCTTCCGATAAAAGAAAGTACCGGGTTTCCGAGGTACCTGTGAATGAATGGCATAGCACCTTTCATGATGCCTCCTTTAAACCGGTTGCCCATAACCAGGTCATTGCCCTGGCGGAGTTTTTCCAAAAATAAATTCAATGAAGAAAAGTCGTAACTGTCGTCACTGTCTCCCATAATAACGTAAGCGCCTTTTGCATTCAGAATACCAAAAATCAAAGCACCACCATATCCCTTATCCGGTGCATCAATAACCCTTGCACCCAAATTGAGCGCTATTTGTTTTGATTCGTCGGTACTTCCATTATCCGAAACCAGTACTTCAGCATCTACAGCATTTTGTGCAATCCATGTATTTGCTTTGGTGATACAAATTCCGATTGTCTCCGCTTCATTTAAACAGGGCATTAAAATCGTTAATTCCATACATTAAATTGAGACAATGTTGATTTTAAAACAGCTCACTTTGACTTCAATTCACACAATTCAGCCTCGCTGTACATTTTCTTTTCCTGAAAATAAATAGCAAGATTTTTAAAGATATTGGGCGTGTGAACAGTTGAGTTTTCAATACCAGCAATGGAATAATATAATGCGGCAGTATCAAATGCATGGGTAAAACAATAAGCTGCTTTATTTTGATTGCTAATGGAAAATACCTGTTTTTTCCATACACCGTTTATCAGCACCATCAGCCCACGGGGCTTTGATGTTTTAATAGATTTATTCAGTCGGCCGGTAACAGCAGGATCAAGATGTTTTAAGATATCCGGTTCTGTTAACTCCGGTAGATGTGGATAACTGTTTACTTTTAAATAGATTACAGACAAGCCATCGAAATATACAGCTTTGTACCCGGATTGTTGTTTATTGATAAGAAAATAATTCCACCAGTATGAGGCTTTAATGTAAGGAAAGATAACGATGTCGGGATTGTATTCATTCAGCAGTTTTTTTAATCCATTTGGCTCAGTAAGGCTTTCATAATATTTTTCAAAGAAGTCTTCCTCATACAACTCCATCCTACCATCAATAAAAACGGGTTGCGTATATTGTGCCATCAGGTATCCGCCAAAATCAAGATGGTTTAACAGTTTTCCTTTAACCTGATTTTTGTTAAGGAATGCTGTTGCCTGCACAGGCAACTGATCGCTATCTGCACTAAATCCAAACCTGTAAGGCGAGTGTATGAAGATTCGATAGCCATCTGTAAATGTGTTTATGCTTATCAGAACCGCAACAATAACAGCGGCTAATGAACACCGTTTATATAATTTTTCATATTTTGGGGCAACAACACTTTCTGGTTGAAGTTCTTTATTATTAATCTTACTTGAAACAGTAACCTTCCGTTTGAATTGCCTGTCCATCCTGAGTTCCAGCCAGTTAATAAAATATTTCACAAAAAACGGCAGACTTACTATAATAAAAATTCCATAATTCCTGTTTGCCAAATACAGAAGTACCAGAAAGGCTGCCAGTAACATGGCATCGGTAAACTGTTTAAGTTTTACTGCACGGTAAATGGTAAATACGGAGAGTAATGCCGAAATATGAATAATGAAAAGCGGATTTATGAAATATTTTGAACCCAATATTTGAATTTCTTTAGCAGTAAAGGGCGATTGCAATTCTCCAAGGTATGATTTAAAAAGGCTGTTGCCCGAGATGATACCGAATTGTGAAAGAGAGAAAAAGAATCCTTCAAAAAAATAAGGATTGATAAAGAATACCAAAAACGAAAATCCGGAACAAAGAAAAAGTTTTTTATCAATCTTTTTATTTTCAAAATACATACCGGTATTATAAATACCAATAACCACCAATCCTAAAATAGCAATACTATGTGTATTTGCCCAAAGCAGCATAATAACCGGTAAAATAAAAACTGCTTTATTGCTACTTTTCTTATATGACTCTAAAACAAGCAAAATAAGATTTAAAAATATATAGGAAAGTACCTGTGGACGTACTTCGAAAGATAAAGGCTGAACAAACAACAACATCATAAAAGCAAATAAGCCCAGTTTAATGTTTGTGTTCTTAATATCAGCATTTTTTAAAAACCGGGCCCATACCAATATCAATGAGACTGTAATGAATAAGGCATTGGCAATAATCAAAACAGCTTCTCCCTTTTTATACAGTGTATAAATAAGTAACTGGTAAAGCCATTGAAGATCAAAATATTTGTGAGCCGAAGATCCGTAACTGAAAGTGTCTGTATGTATAAACTGTTTGTTCTCCAACATCCATTCTGCAGACTTTAAATGAAAGCCAAGATCGGGACTGTATATCTTTACCAGACCCATTATAAATATCATCAACAATACAAAACATACTGATATTAATCCCCAATTTAACCCGATTTTTTTGGTGGGTGATTGCAAAATTTGCTCAGTACTGTTCATTAGAATTATAATAAAAAGAAATAATTATATCTTAAAAATCAGTTAGTCTGTTATCAATCATCAGAGCTTAAAGGTTGCGCTAAAACTAAAAACCCTCGGAGCCCTGTTGGATGAAAAGTATCTGTCTTTTGATGTGTAAGATTTTGTTCTGTCAAAATCGTAGTAAAAGTATATTTGCTGGGCCAGGATATCCCTTGCCGTAAACTTAAGCTCCAGCGTTTTTTTAAGGAAGGTTTTTGTCAATTGAAAATCTATCACTGTCCTTGCTTTTTCATAAATATCTGCAGTTTGGTAAGTACCTGCAATTAATATCCTGTCTCCAACCCTGTTCAGGGACAACGTGGATGACAAACCGGTTTTTTCATCATTATAACCAAAGCTGCCATTTATAATATACGGCGACTGGCCTTGTAGTGCCCTGTCAGTGACCAATTTATCGGCCGAGAAACCAAAGAGGCTTTCCAGTTTTACGTTGGATTTGATATAAGCTCCATTTCCGGTGAGCGTAAACTTACTTAAAAATGAATTTTCATTTTTGATTCCAAAAATTGTAGAAAGCAGTACCCTGAATTCTGCTTCCAGTCCGTACACGGTAGCCGATGATGTGTTAACATAACTTGATTGTGAACTGGTATTTGGAATCTGAACTACCTCTATGGGATCAGTAAATTTTTTATAAAATGCCGACACCGAAAATAACTGTGCTTTGCCCGGAAAGTATTCGTACCTGAAATCGTAGTTGATAATTTTAGCCCGAGTAATATTATCAAGGCCCGAGTAACTGAAGCTTGTTACATAATCAAAAAATACAAAATCGGCAAGTTCCCTGAATTCAGGCCTGTTAACAGTTTCCGCATAAGACAGGCGCAGGTTCATTTTTGGGGTAACAGCATAAACGAAATTAAATGATGGCAAAAAATCTGTTACAGTCTTATCCAATCTAACAGTATCCCTCAGGTTTTTGATCGTATTCAGTTTTTGATTAAATGTTTCCATCCGTTGCCCCCATATCAGCCTGAATTTTTTAAAGAACCGCTGCTCAGTCATGATGTAGAAATGTGATATGGATGAAGAAGCATCGTAATCAGAATTATTCAGTGTTCCATCAAAAATCCCCCAACCACCCAAATTATTGCTTAATTTACCCAAATGTTGTTTTAGAAAGATCTGGTCTTCCGGCAAGTACTGTAAAGAATTATCAAATTGTAATGGCTGATCGTACTTTATAAAACTCAGGAACCTGCTTGCAAAATCCCTTACCCTGGCCTGGTAACCACCTCCGATCTTTAAATAATTTTGTGAATTATTCAAAAAAGTATAAGGTTGTGTAATATCAACCTTGATATTTTTTATATTCTCTTTAGAATTCACAAAAAACATAGTGCCATTGCCCGCATTTTGAAATACAGCACCTGCCGTACGGGAGTTTGCTGATACATTGTATATATCAGGATAATTACCTATATAGGAAGTGCGGGAGAGATTGGGTATTTCACGGTTTACGGCACTGTAAGCAGCAAGCCAGTTTATTTTTGTTTTATAGGGCCCAACCTGGTGTTCGCCGGAAAGCTGTGAAGAATATATTTGATTGGAAGTGAACCATCTTACCGCATCTTTAACAAAAAAGGTAGGATCTGAATCTAAATCCGGAGCCCCGATTCTTTTAATAAGCTTATTGTCTGTATTGATACTGAAGTTGTTTTTCCAGCTGATATTATGGCGGTTGTTTATCTTAACTGAAATATTACCCAATGCTGCGAGTACCACTTCATCATTGTAGATAGAATCTAAATATTTGCCTCTTTGGATAAGAATGGGATTGGAAGGTGTGTCTAAATTGGCATCAAAACTGTTTCTTTCCCCATCGGTAAAAGTGTAGTTCCTGTTATAATTTACAGATAACAACACGCCAATAAATTCCTTTTGTTTTCTTTCGATATTAAAGCCTTTTGATAACTGGAAATTATAATTTGGGCTTGTGTTACGGTTCCTGATACCCCATTTATAGTCACCAAAAAGTTTTGCAAGTTCGGCTCTCCTTGCCGGGTCCTGGCTGTAAATTGTAGTAAATTCCTGTATAGTAGGCAAACCTGCCGGCAGCCCTCTTCTGCCATCATCCTTACCTAACCAGTCATACTTACCTTTGTTTTCAGAAAAGTAACGGGTTTTCCCAGTAATCAAACTGTTGTAAGAACCTCCAAATGACAGTGAGGTAAAACTTTTAGGCAATATAGATTTTGTGGTAATATCAATAATACCACCTGCAAATTCTCCGGTCTTATCGGGCGTAGCCGTTTTATAAATTACCAGGTTATCCAGGATGGAAGAAGGAAATATGTCAAATGCAAAGGCTTTTCTGTCGCTCTCAGTGCTTGGCAATGGTGCACCATTAATAAATGCTGCATTATACCGGTCGTTCAAACCCCGAATAATTGCAAACCGGTCGTCCTGTATACTGGCACCGCTAACCCTCTTTAGTACATCACTGGTGCTTCTGTCGGGCGTTTTCCTGATGGATTCTGCAGAGATGCCATCGCTCACATTAGCCATATTTCTTTGTGCGGTCAATAATGATGCTACTGTTTCCTTTCTGGCATTTGTTTTAGCTGTTACCACTACTTCTTCCGATTTTTTTTCCTGCAAAGAAATGGTGATTACTGTATTGTCATTATTGACAACGATAATTTCTTCAACAATTTTTTCAACGTGTCCTCCATAGCTGCATCTGATTGAATAAGTACCGGGCAAAAGTTTGCCAAATGTAAAATTTCCATTCTGGTCAGCAGCTTCATTCCTTGATTTTTCAACCAGTACAAGCGTTGCGTTTGCCAGAGGCTGACCTGAATTGGCATTGATTACCCTGCCTGTAATTTTACCTGATTGTGCAAAGCTGCTTTGGGCAATAATAAATAAACAGATAAAAAATAGGAGTCTCATAAATGCAATTTTGGCAAAGGAAGCAGATTATTGCCTTATTGGTATCAACAAATTGTTATCCAAACATTAAGTTTTAAAAAGACATCACTCCTGGGTAGAAATTAAATAGGCAGGCTCATGAGATTTTGAAAATAACAATTAGGTAATGATTAAGTAATAAAGGTAAGTGAATATTGAACTTCAATTTTACATTCCCTGTGCAGTAATGAACAGGTATTTTCTGCATAGTTACTGATGTATTTCTTTCATTAGTAACAGGCAGTTCATTTATATCAAACCATAAAAATGAAATCTTTTAAGCTGATGCTGCTTATTATTATAGGTAGTTGTATCACAAAAAATGCTGCTTCACAGGATGTGTTAATGAATATTATAACGCAAAACTCCGGCATCATTAATGTAAACGGAACTGTGTTTCTGGAAATTACGGTTTGCAATAAAAGTGCAACAACAGCTGTTCCGGTATATAAATTAAGGCCGCAGATCAGCTTTCCTTCAGAAATTGTAAATATCCCTGATACCGGCCATGTTTTACCCCCGGGCTGGACAATAACTTACAGTAAAGATGCTGTTGTGAGGCTTTCTAACGGCACTGATGAAATTCCATTGCACGCATGCCGCACCATACTGATTGCTGCAAAGGGAAAAGCCCCCGGTGGCCCTTCAACAATTTCGGGTACACTTACTTTTTCAAATGGTATTTCACCGGGTACTGCTGCAGGAGCTTCCACACCCGGTGACAACCCGGCCGATAACGTGTCTACCACATCAATTAAAGTTACCCGGTAACGTTATGATAAAAAATTAAATGCTAACTAACTCTTTTATTATTATTCAAGATGAAATTATTTAAACTTACCGTACTGCTTTTTGCAGGACTCCTTGCTTTTTCAGGCGCAGCCGCACAGGCCAATGCATTCATCAATATTCTTACTCAAAATTCAGGCCAGGTAACACAGGGTGGAGTAGTGAATATAGAAGTTACTGTTGGCAATACCGGTCCCGTTTCGCCAATTAATCAGTTTAAAGTACGTGCGCAGATCAGTGTACCTATAGCCATTTGCAATTTGCTTCCGGCTGTTCAGCAAACTGGATTACCTCCGGGCTGGACAGTATCCGCTTATGTTGGTGGCGGTTCATCAATTACTGTTTGTAACGGTACTGATGTTATTCCTGTAGGTACTGCCAGAACTATTCTGATAAAAGTACAGGGTAATGTAATTGGCGGGCCCTCCACAGTTACCGGTAACCTGTTGTTTTCAAATGGTGTTTCATGCACAGTTCCCGGTACTTTAGCCGGTGACAATACTGCTGATAACAGTTCAACCTCATCCATTCAGGTTATACCAGGTTGCCCGCTTACCGTAACAGCAGCGGCGGGTACTATAGCGTGTAACGGAGGCACTACCACGCTTACAGCAACTCCAACCGGTGCAGTTGGTGCAATAGAATATAGCCTGAACGGTGGCGCATACCAGCCATCAAATACTTTTACCGTTAATGCTGCCGGCTCACCGTACACGGTAGTTGCCAGAGAAGTGAGCACTCCTTCCTGTACAGCAACTGCTGCACCTGTAACATTAACCGAACCGGCAGTTGTTCCGGCTCCTTTGGTAAGTGTGGTTGACCCCACCTGTACTGTTGCCACGGGAACCATAACCATTACTTCACCCACTGCAGGATTAACTTTCAGCCTTGATGGAAGTGCTTACGCTCCATATACCATTCCATACGTTGTACCTTCAGGCGCACATACGTTGAGGGCACAAAATGCCAGTAATTGTCTTTCGGCCATTTCCAACATAAACGTAAATGCTCAGCCGGTAACACCTGCAGCACCAACTGCAGGAACCATTACACATCCTACCTGTACGGTTTCAACGGGTTCTGTTATACTAAATGGTTTACCTGCCGGAAACTGGACGATCAATCCAGGTGCCATCACCGGAAATACTTCATCTGTAACAATAAATAATCTGGCAGCAGGTACCTATAATTATACAGTAACCAATGATGTTGGATGTACTTCACCGGCATCTGCCAATATTGTAATTAACCCGCAGCCGTTAACACCAGTTGCACCAACTGTTGGTACCATTACGCAACCCACCTGTACCGTATCAACGGGTTCAGTTGTATTAAATGGCTTACCTGCAGGCAACTGGACAATCAATCCTGGTGCCATTACCGGAAATACTACATCTGCAACAATAAATAATCTGGCGGCAGGCATTTATAATTATACAGTTACCAATGCTGATGGATGTACCTCACCGGCATCTGCCAATGTAACAATCGATCCCCAGCCGGTAACGCCTGCTGCGCCTGCAGTTGGTGCCATCACACAACCTACCTGTGCGGTATCTACTGGATCAGTTATTTTAAATGGCCTGCCAGCCGGTAACTGGACGATCAATCCCGGAGCCATTTCAGGAAATACGGCAACAACAACAATAAATAATCTTGCTGCGGGAACTTATAATTACACAGTAACCAATGATGTGGGATGTACCTCACCGGCATCTGTAAATATTGTTATTGATCCGGTACCGGGTGCGCCAGCTGCACCAACGGTAAGTGTAATACATCCAACCTGCTCAGTTTCAACAGGAACCATAACCATTACTTCTTCTACCGCGGGTGTAACTTTCAGTCTTGACGGAGCTCCCTATGCAACTTACCCGGTGGGTGGATATACCGGAGTGGCTGCTGGTGCACACACACTTACTTTACAAAATGCGGCCAGTTGTATTTCGCCTGTTACCAACATTATTATTAATGCACAACCCGCTACACCGGCAGCACCGTTAGTAAGTGTAGTACATCCAACCTGCACGGTTGCAACAGGTACCATAACGGTTACTTCAACTACTGCAGGATTAACTTTTAGTTTAGATGGAGGTGCATATGCTGCTTACCCGGTGGGTGGATATGTTGTGCCTGCCGGCATTCACACACTTTCTGTACAAAATGGAAGTGGTTGTATTTCTTCAGTTACCAGCATAACTGTAAATGTACAACCGCCAACACCGGCTGCACCGGTTGTTGGCACTATAACACATCCAACCTGTGCAATAGTGACAGGATCAGTTTTATTGAATGGTTTGCCGTCAGGTACCTGGACAATTAATCCCGGAGCTATTTCCGGAACCGGCACCAACACAACAGTAACAGGCCTTACCCCTGCTACCACTTACAACTTTACAGTTACCAATGCTGATGGATGTACATCTGCACCATCAGCCAATGTGGTTATAAATCCCATTGCAGGTACCCCTCCGGCACCTACGGTTACTGTCGTGCATCCTACATGTACAGTGGCTACCGGAACCATAACGGTTACTTCGGCCACTTCAGGATTTAATTTCAGTTTTAACGGTGGCGCTTATGCGCCATACACAGTGCCGTATACAGTTACAGCAGGCACCTATACACTTACTGTTCAGGAAATTACCACAAGCTGTATTTCTCCGGTTACCACTATTGTCATAAACCCACAGCCACCTACTCCGGCTGTTCCTACTGTAACCGTAGCACAGCCAACATGTACTGTGGCTTCGGGAAGCATTACCATCACATCAGCCACTTCAGGATTAAATTTCAGCTTCAATGGTGGTGCTTATGCCCCATACACCGGCCCTTATACCAACCTTACACCGGGTACCTATACCCTTACGGCACAAAATGCCAGCAACTGCATCTCAGCTGTTACAAGCATCGTTATTAATGCCCAACCGCTTACACCGGCTGCACCAACGGTAAGTGTTGTACAGCCTTCATGTACAGTTGCTACAGGAACCATCACGATCACATCAGCTGTCTCAGGGCTCACTTTTAGTCTTAATGGAGCTGCCTACAGTGCTTATCCGGCCGGTGGATATCAAAATTTAATACCCGGAAATTATACACTTACTGCACAAAATACAAGCACCTGCATTTCTGCTGTTACCAACGTCTCTATAACCCCACAGCCTCCAACTCCGGCGGCACCAACGATAAGTGTTGTACAACCCACATGTTCAGTAGCTACAGGAACAATAACGATTACCTCGGCTACTGCAGGATTGACCTTCAGTTTTGATGGAGGCGCTTATGCAGTTTATCCTCCAGGTGGGTATGTTGTATCATCAGGGCCTCATACACTTACTGCACAAAATATAAATACCTGCATTTCTGCAGTTTCAAACATTACAATCAACGCCCAGCCAACCACACCAGGTGCAACAGCATCGGCAGGCAGCATCGCTTGTAACGGAGGAACAACAACACTAACTGTTACCGCTACTGGTGGTACAACTCCTTACCAGTACAGCCTGAATGGAACTGTATTCCAGTCTGGCAATACCTTTACAGTTGGTGCAGGATCATATACAGTAACAGTAAGAGGTGCAAATTTATGCACTACAACTACTTCGGTAACAGTATCTCAGCCTACAGCAATTGCTGCAACTGCTTCTGTTGGTTCCATTGCCTGTAACGGAGGAACAACAACGCTAACGGTAACCGCTACCGGTGGTACAGCACCTTTACTATACAGCCTGAATGGTGGTACTTATCAATCTGCCAATAGTTTTATTGTTGGACCGGGATTACAAACTGTTACAGTTAGAGATGCCAATTTGTGTACAAGAACAGCAAATGCGGTAACCGTTAGCCAGCCTGCACTTTTAACAGCATCTTCCAGCGCACCAAGAATAACTACCTGTGGTGGTAAATCCCTGATCACAGTTACCGCAGCCGGCGGAAGAACGCCATACTCCGGCACAGGTACTTTTTTGAAAGGCCCGGGAACATGGAATTTTACAGTAACTGATGCAAGCGGATGTACTGCCAATACCAACATAACTATTGATGCACCCGGATGTATGGACCTGGAAGTATTTCCTAACCCCGCCAGAAATTCTATTAATGTAAATCATTCAATTGCTGAAGCCGGTGCTGTGATGCAGGTACATGATATGAAAGGTGCATTACTGTTTTCGAATACAATACCGCTGGATGCATTCTTAACAACTATTGATATAAGCAGGTTGCCAGCAGCGGCTTATGTGTTGGTTTTTATAAATGGTAAAGACAAAAAGTCTGTTCTGTTTGAAAAACTTAGTCATTAACATACTTATAGTTTGAACAGACAACCACTTTTCTTTTGGTAATATTTGCTTAACCTGCTGCAATCTGCAGCCTGTTGCGGAGCTTTTAACTTTGGCATCTGTTCAGAATTCTGAATCGTTCATTTATGAAAAAACAGTTGATTTTACAGTCATATTGCTGTTGTATTAATTGCTGCAGCATTCAGGCAAACGGATAATTCTTCCGAGTATCTTCAATGCTAAACAAACAAAATTGATCTTTATATTGCACTACCCCGATTTTTCTTTGCCCAACTGATGGATTAGCAAATACGTTTTCAATACCCGGCACACCAGGATGAACTGAGAGAAACTAATTTAAGTAAGGACGAACTCGACTTGGTGGTAACTTTTTTGTGGTTTAAATAACTAAATCTTCCATTAACGGCTAAATAATTACTATTAAAAGATCGCTGTTATTTTAATATCAATCGGACGTTCTGAAATAACATCCAGGAATTGCATCTTTGGCATATTTACATATGGTGCTTACTGTTATTAATTTATTTTGGTTCGGTATTTATCTGAAATATGCAGGGCTTTTTTTACATCAATTTTTAAAATACCCCAGCAGTTAATTGCGAATAAATTGCCTTTTATTTTCACCGGAAAGCCAATGACGTTAAGCATATTATTATTAATTTTTTCCTATCTAAACCAAACAACACTGCATGTTTATTATGATGATTCATTTCATTTTTTTACCAGTTTTGTGGTTTTGATATCTTTGCCCTGTCTGATTTCGGCAATGTAAATTCCCTGTGGAAGATCAGCTCCTACTGTTATATTTCCCGTTTTTAATGGTTTGGTTTCCACACTCATAACCCTTCCGTTCATATCCAGTATTCTTACAGTTACCGGCTCTGTATTTTTACTGTACAATTGAATAATAAAATACGATGACGTTGGATTGGGATAAACTTTTATCCGGAGTTCATTAGCCTGATTAACTACTTCGCCATTAAAAATACTTTTTTTCTGTAACGCATCTTTGTTCATTTCAGCAAATGAGCTAAGTTCTGCTTTTTCAGAAAAGGATTGGTTCCAGTAAACAAACTTACAGCTTACATCCAGTTTTTCAATTACATACCAACCTGTCATAACAGTCGGCCATGCCGTAAAACTTCCGCCTTCTACTTTCAATTTACCGTTGGGTAACATAATATTCGCAGTTACCTGGTTATCTTCGCCTTTTACCAAAAACTTTTCTTCACCGTCCCTGCTATCACCAACATATAAAGTTACCTGAGGGCCACCCACATTTACCCGTGTATAGGCTTCAACAGTTACCTTGTCTTTAATTTTAACAGCTGTCTCATCACTGAAATTTACCATTGTAAAGCTCAGTGGGCTTTTGCCATTTTCTACTTTAAGTTCTTCCAGGTTAATAATAGCAGCAGTAAAAGTTACGTTAGCCCCCCTTTCAATGGTTATACGGCCAAAGTTATCCCCTGTAATTGTAGCATTAACGCCACGCTTTACAGTAACATTATTCCAGTTTCCGTTTAATGTTCCATTAACCCGTACTTCCGTATTTCTCAGGCCTTTTGTATTTCCGTTGTAAGGAAAAAAAGTTGGCAATGCATTGCAGCCTGCCGGTGACCTGGTAATATTATGTACATCAGCCTGTGGCGATACAGACACATATCTTGCTCTTACTTCATAAGGATCAAGAATATCGTAATCTCCAAACTCTGCCCTGCCATGCGCTGCCCTTACACCCACATTACCATTGATATAATTATACTTTCCAAATACTGCTTCTTTCTCGGCTAAAATAATATAGCCGATCTGGCTTGTATCGCCGGCTATCTGTGCAATCAATTTGCTACCGGTTGTTAACAAAACTACCAGAGCAAAAAATAATAGTTTAATTTTTTTCATGTTTGGTCATTTAGTGTTAAAGTATTTATTTACGACGGTTTAATAATATTCAAGCAACCAGGTACTTGAAAAAACCGGTCAAACTTAAGTGTGCTGTTTTAGAAGGGGTAGTTTTCAACAGAATAAAGGGCTGCATGGGCACTCATTTAGTACCTTAATACAACAAACATAAATAACAAAATGAAAGAAATATATAGCTTCGGAAGTTATGCGGCAGAAAATCCAGGTGCTGGATTGAAATGCTTGCTGGTGAAGGGTTACAAACTGCTGTTAATGTTTATTTAACAATATGATAATATCAAATTCCACGAATTAATTTAAAAAAACAAGGCAACAGTATATATTTAATTAAAAGGGCAGTTTATCACAACTTTATAAAAAAATTCAGTATAGCATTAAACTGTTATATAGAAGGCAGCTCAAAAGCCAAGCATCATATTCAAAATTGCCTTTATCCCTTTCATCACTCACAAAAAGGTTTTTTATGCTGTAACAAACAGCAAGGTTATAAAGTACTACCTTCCCATGTAGATAATACTTACTAACATCTTTTTCAATATTTTCAAATCCGTTTACCATGGCCACAGTAAATCAGCATAGTTATGGTATAGACAATGATTTTATATTATACCATTATCAACAGAAAAGAATTGAAATCTCCTTAAAACAATAACTGTTCCGAAATATCCGCAGCAGCTGTTTACAAAAAGTTTTATGAAACCGAATAATTACTCCTTAATAATTTTGAACTGTTGCTTATTTCCATCAGGCAAAATTGCTGAGAGTATATAAAGCCCCGGAGCAAAATTGCTGATGTCTATATTGTTGACACCACCCGCTGTAATTTGCTTTGTCATCATGATCCTGCCGCTCATATCTGCAAAGCGCAGGCTGATCGGGTTTGCTGATGCACTGGAAGTAACGATATTTATCCTGTCCTTTGCAGGGTTAGGATATACATCTGTAATCATTTGTCCTATAATACCAAACCTTACCGGTACTATATTGCTGTATGTAAACGCGCCATTTGTTGAAACCATCTTAAGTCGATAGAAAATTTTATTGGCAATGCCGCCTGCATTAATATGCGTAAAGCTGTAACGCTTTTCGAGTGTGCTATTTTGCGCAAGTTGTTGCCCCGCAGATATAAAATTCCGGCCATCAACGCTATAAAATATCTCATAATAGGCATGGTCAACTTCGTTGGTTACTTTCCACTGCAGCAAAGCATCATTGCCTTTTTCAGTTGCATCAAATGAAAGCAGGGTAACTGGAAGTATGAAGTTGCTGGTTTGTACAATAAAGCCGCTGAAGCCGGTTACATCAAAACTCACTTCCCATCTGGCCTCTGCTGCATTCCAGGTAATGTCTGTATCAACAGGATTGATTACAATGGGTGTTCCAGTTGTATATGAGTATGGCAAACCACTTCCGTTATTGCTTACACCAGGATATTTACCCACCCGCAGGTTGGCAATACCTATTGCATCAGCAGGGCCGTTTGGCAAATCCAGGGCACTTGTTGGATCGTTATTGAACTCATCAAACTCGGCCTGCGTAAAATACAACGTTACCCTGGCAGTTGCTGTGGCTGCTCCTGTTGTTGGTGTTATTTCATAATGCCTTTGTACAAAAGGCGCTCCTGCCTGTAAAGGTACAGTAGCCTCTATCCAAACCCTTGCATTTACATCACCGCTTGCGGGGTTTGCTCCCGACTGGCTGACATTTGCAATTAATCCATTGCAATCTCCATAAGATGTGGTGATATCCTGAATTGCGTTTATGGATGAATATGTTGTTGGCAGGCTACCCGGTATCAGGTTAAATTCATATACCGTAACTGTTCTGCTGATTTCGGCAGTCGCTATCACCAAAGCTTTTCCTGTAGGGCTTTCATATGCGGGTACAAATAGCAATCCTTCTACTCCCAGGTCAGCCGGGTTATCAATAAATTGTTTAAATACCGGTGCATTTGGATTGCTGATATCGTACACAAAAATATCTCCCGATCGTTCTATGCCAACAAACGCATACAATACACCATCCACAGTTCCGGTTGTTACAGCTTCCGGCTCGGGGCCTTTATTATCACTGCGGGTATCAAAACCTGCAAATGTATTGCTGTTATTATCGGCATTAAACCTGCCGGGCAATTCAGATGCAGTGATCTGTTCCAGTTGATCACCGCTGTCGTATACCTGAGAAAAATTGTTGTTCCAGATACTGAATGAACGTGACCCGAATGCATGAATTTCATCAAACAATCCATCATTATCCGTATCGCCTGTTGCGTTGCTTAATTGGAGGCGACCCAGGTTTGCATCCAGCTTAAGTGTAGCTGCATTGGGAAATACAGCGGGATCTAAAACATAAGCACCGTTTCCTACCCTTATCTCTTCAGAGTAACCGGTGTAGGAGCGGGAGTCTCCTTCATTGGCTGTTATAAAATAACGGTTTCCATTAACGGTAAATCCTGAAATGGCATCAGGCATATACATGCCGTATATTGGCCAGTTCTGAATATTGATTTTGCCCGTGGAAGCTGTAGAGTCACGGTCGCTTGCATCCAGTCCGTTGCCGCCGGCATCGTGGTCTTTCAAATCAAGTGGCAGTATTTGTAATACGGTTGCAGAGGCAATATCAACTTCAGCTACTGCATTATTTTCCTGTAGTGTAACATAAGCAAGCGAACCATCATCAGAAAAAGCAATATACTCCGGTTCCAGATCCTGAGCTACTGTGGCACCTGGTCCAAATATTCTTACCCCTGCGGCCTGTAATGCTGCAATCTGAGGATTAAAACCCGTGAAATCTGCAGTGGTTACTGTTGCAGTAGCCACACCACCCGAAATATCTATGATCGAAACAGAACCTTCGGGGTCAAAGGAATTACCCTGGCCATAACTGTTTGGTTCTCCTTCATTGGCAGTTAACACTTTGGTTCCATCCGGTGAAAAAATCACCATATCTGGCAGGTATCCAACGGTTACATGATTAAGGTAGGCCGCTGTTGTTGCATTATAAAATGCTACCACCCCCGGTTGTTGTGCACTGCTAGCGGGGTTAACAATAGCATAGCTTACTACAACAATGCCATTTTTTATTGCCACACTGTTTGGTAGTATATTACTACCAGGTGATGTAAAACCAAAAGGCATATTTGTGGGGCCGGATAAAGCACCTGTATTGCTTAAGGTATAATACTCCATTGCAGAGCCAGCTACCGTGTATATTCTTTTGCTGGAAACATCAAAGGCCGATATCTCGGCGCCATTTGTACTGGTAGCAGTTGATTTTCTTATCAAAGGCAAACAGGTATTATCTGTGATCACCACAATTTGTGAAGTGGTTGCTCCCAACGAAATACCTGATGAAGGATTGAGGATGGTAAGGGTTGCCGTTTCGGTTCCTTCGGTTTCTGCATCCTGCCTTATTTTAAATGTGGTGGTACCGGTTGTGGTACCATCCGGAATGGTAATGAATGTACGGGGTAGTATATAATCGAACAAAGTTATTCCGGCACCACCAACAGTAATATCTACAGACTGGTTTCCGGTTACTGCTGCCGAGGCTGTTGCCGTAACTGTTATAATGGTTGTTGAAAGCTCATCTGCGCCATTGCCGCTTACAGAAAGTTCAACTGTTGGGTTAGGAATTTCATTATCAGTGATATCAATATTTTGTGTAAGGGTTGTACCCAGGATAATTCCGGCTGATGGGCCGCTGATGGTAAGTACTGCTGTTTCAGTTGATTCTACCACAGCATCATCCACCACAGTAAATGTTACTGTTCCTGTTACAGATCCATCCGGTATGGTGATGGTGGTATTGGAAAGGGTATAATCCCCGGCTGTGATGCCGGTGCCCGTAACAGCAAGGCTCACCGTTTGATTACCAGTTACCGCTGATGAAGCAGTTGCTGTAACTGTTATCATTGATGCTGCCGCTTCGCTTCCTGCATTGCTGCTTACACTCAGGTTAACCGCAGGCGTTAGCGGTGCGGCAACTGGTGCAAAAGCCACTCCTTTAATAATAGTTCCGGCTCCGGTTGTGTACAGTGTTACATTATTTGCTGTATTTATATTGATGGTTGCATTATAACCGGCAGCATCATTTAATTTAATTACACTGTTTGCAGTGGTTGCACCTGCACCGGTTGATACAAATATATCTGCCCCGGGGCTGTTCGTTTTGGCAGCCATACCAAAACCGCCAAAATTTGTGGCATAGGTTCCATTGGCTGTCCAGGTACCAGCAACCAAAGAAAATTTGGCAATGGTTCCTGCTGTTGCACTTGTATTTGAAATAGTGTAAAGTACATCAAAGCTGTTTCCGTTTGACCCGGAAGAAATTAAATAAAAGTCCTGTAAAGCATTATTAAAAGGTAAGCCCGGAAGCCCTGTAATGCTACCCCCTGTTGGCGCCGATACGGTTGCCACCTGTATCGCTACAGCACTTTGCTGGCCTGCATAAACCGTTCCTCCAAAAGATTTTATTGACCTTAGATTACCTGTTGGGCTTGCCGCTGCAGCGCCATTGGTGTAAAGACCTCCCTGGTCGGCTATAAACCAGTTTGTATTATCAATGCTGGTTGCACACCTTGTTTGGTTACCTGAAGTACCGGTATAAGTTGTGGGCAGGGTATACGTACCGGCATTATTAAAAGCTCCTACTCCCCGCGGGTTGAGTGTATTAACATTAACAGCTGTATTGCTGCTGTTTGCACCATTAAATGCAAGTATACTGCCATCGTTGCTGTTGGCAAGGCATGCAGTGGATGTGGCACTGCCCGAAAATCGCAGACCATTACCCACGCTGGCACCATCAGGAATGGAATGGCTTACCACACCGGTACCTGTTACACTGAATTCAACTATGGACCCGGTAGTATTATTTACACTGCCACCCGCTACAAATACTGCCAGGTTTCCGGCTGTAAATGGCTGTGCTGATGCAATAAAATAACTGAATGTTGTAATCAGTACAAAAATTAAAACCCTGTAAGCAAAGTAAATTTTATTCATTTTCCCTGAAATTTAAATATGTTAACTGACCATTTTAGGATGAGGTGCCAGAAGTATATGCAGATAAAGCACAAAAGTATTTGTTGCACAACATGGTTGTAGTTGCTGTGCTATAAGTTAACAGATTGTTCTTTTTAACTTAACAGAAAAATAATGTGCTGAAAAGCCAGTAAAAAATGAAAAAACATGATTGCAGTGATAGGCAGCTAAGTTAAGCATGTACAGAAAGAAGATGATAAATCAGATGTTAATAAGATCAACTCCTGTTGTAAATAAACTGCATACAATACATTGGTAAAAACATGACAGATCTAAAAGGAAATGTTATTGATTATGTGAAATAATAATTATTGTAATGGTTATAAGGCAAATAACAGAATTTCAGCATTGAAAGTGTCAGAAATCACAATCTATAAAGAGTATGATTATGCCTTCTTATATTTTTTTTCACAAAAAATCTTTTGCTAAATCACGTTTTTGAAAAAAGGAAGCGGGACATAAAAAATAAATTATGTCCCGCAGTATTTGAATCCTTAGGGCACCTTGGTTTTACACCTTAGTTACTTCAACTTTTTCTTCCATTCTTGATTTGATAGTAAATGATTGATTCAGAAATATTTTATTGCCCGATACTTCAAAATTTATTTTATTCATATCACCCCTTGTAATCTTATAACGTATGCTATAAGTTTTTGTGCTGATCCTTTCTTCAAGCAGGGTATTGTTATCTCCGTCTAATATACGAAGTTGGCTGCCGTTTTCAGGCAGATTAATAAGGAGCAATTCAAATACAAGCATATCCCCTTCAGCCCTTAAAAAGCGGATGCTTCCGGAAGAGTCATTAGCTGCAACTGTACTTTGCTGTACCTGCGCCTGTGCAACGGTTAATGAATTTAATAACGATGCTAAAAGAAGCATACAGGTTGTTTTGATAAAAACAGATTGTAAAGATTTCATAATGGTTAGGTTTTAATTGATTAATTTTTTAACAGCGCAAAGGTCATCACATGCAATTACCTAATTGTAACCATGTGGTTAAGTCAAAGTCATTAAATTGTTTAGAAATAAATATTACTCCGGTAATTACAGCATATTATTTGCCTTTTACAATGCCACACTTCTTTATCCGCTGCCCTGGATCCGGGGCGGCGGAATGACAAAGACCCAATCAATGAAAAGGTGATAATATTAGGATAAGCGTGGTTAATCCTTCTTACTCTGCAGCGTAAAACCAAACGTACTGCCTACATCTATCTTACTGCGTACATGAATGGTTTCATCGTGGGCTTCTATGATATGCTTGCAGATGGCCAGTCCTAAACCGCTGCCACCAACCTTGCGGCTTCGGGCCAGGTCGGTACGGTAAAAGCGTTCAAATATCCTGGGCAGGTGCTCTTCAGAAATACCTGTACCATCGTCGCTTATTTCAATCAGTACCTTTGCGCCATCAACCTTGTAAAAACTGGCTTCAATAGTACCATTTTGTTTGCCGTATTTAATGGCATTATCCACAAGGTTGGTAAACACCTGCCTTATTTTTTCCTTATCAGCAAAAACAGCAAGCGGAACCTCACAGCCCTTTTTTATGATGCATCTGATGTGTTTTTCATCTGCCTTAAACAACAGGCTTTCATACACGTCTTTCAACAGGTCCTGTATGATGAAGCTGTCTTTCAATAAAAGCTGCTCACCGCTTTCCAGCCTGGATATGGAATCAAGATCATCCACCAGATTTACCAGCCTGTCTATATTTCGGGATGTGCTTTGCAGGAATCTTTGATTTACTTCGGGCTTATCCAAGGCACCATTCAGCAGTGTATCCACATAACCCTGAATGGCAAAAATGGGCGTTTTTAATTCATGACTCAGGTTTTGCAGAAATTCTTTCCGGTAGGCTTCATTTTGCTGCAGCAGTTCTATCTCCGCCTTGCGTTGTTCTGCCCAGGCCTCTACATCCTGTCTTACTTCATCAATGCTTTTTTGAGGCAGAATATTCTTGTAATAAAACTCTTCCCTTTTACTGGCCTTGGTTTGATAGATAAATTTATAAATGAGTTTTATTTTCCGGTAGATGAAGGTTTGCAGTGTATACACGATCAAACCGTAAGCACCCAGAAAGATCACTAAAAACGACAACAAAGCGATCCACCAAACCGGTTTAAAAACATATATGCCTATGGTTATGGGTATAGATAAACCCAGTGCTGTTAATGCAGATAGCTGCTGTGGTGAAAAATTTTTTGAAGTGGGCATGATGAACAGCTGTTAGCTATTGGCATTTAGCCGATAGCCAGTCGATTTTGATTGCAAGTTAATATTTATTCCCTGCTAACAGCTAATCGCTAACGGCTAATAGCCTTCTTTACAGATCAAACTTATACCCCACACCTTTTACAGTAGTGATACAATCCAGGTTTAGTTTCTGGCGTATTTTACGGATATGCACATCAATGGTGCGGTCGCCAACGATCACTTCGGTACCCCAAACCTGGTTGAGTATTTCGTTTCGTAAAAAAACTTTGCCCGGTTTACCGGCAAGCAGGGCCAGCAGTTCAAATTCTTTGCGGGCCAAAATAATATCCTGCCCCTGGTGGTTTACAATATATTTTTCCCGGTCAATTTTCAAATCGCCGATCTGTAATATGCCGGTGTCTTCCTTATTCAGCCTTCTGAAAAGTGCATTTACCTTGCTTACCAGCACTTTGGGGCTTACCGGTTTGGTAATAAAATCATCAGCTCCGGTCTCCAGGCCCTTTACCTCAGTTCCTTCATCACTTAATGCGGTTAAAAATATAATGAGCGTTTGGTTAAATGCAGGCAGCATTCGCAGCGTATTGCAAACTTCAATGCCGTTTTTACCGGGCATCATAATGTCCAGTATGATCAGGTCTGGTGAAAAAAGCTTCGCCTTATCGATGGCCTCATTTCCATTTTTGGCTGTTGTTACTTCATAGCCTTCGTTTTGAAGATTGTACTGAATGATCTCCAGGATATCCGGTTCATCGTCGGCAATTAGTATTTTTTTAACAGTATTGGTTGCACTCATACGGCGCAAAAGTAGTCTTTACCTTTAATCAGGAATGAAGTTTGTACCCCGATTTGTATTATTAAATTGTTAAGGGAATGCCGCCCATTAACAATAAATTTTACTGGTAAAACGATATATGTGCAGGCACTGGCGTAATTTTACGCAGCCTCACCAGCAACATCATATGAAGAAAAATTTACTCGGTTGTTTACTTATCCTATCTTTTACCCCTGTTTTTGGTGCCCAGGACTCTGTAATTGTGCCTATATACCGCCAGCTTTTTCATGATAAAATTGATCAGGAACAGCTGCTGCTGGATAAACTGGATGGCAAAATGGACAACCGGGTCTACATTACCCATAAAACGGAAGCCAACCTGGCAATTACTGATGCGTTGATTGAAAAAGTGAATGAGCTCGAAGATTTTGTGGAACGCAATGAACGCATCGCCACCAACAATCAAAAAATAAAATACCTTACCTATATTGAATCCCTGCTTAGAAAATTTAAATTCAGCTACAGATCTAAGGATTTTAACCCGGTTAACACCCCGCTGCTGGTTGAAACTTTTAAAAAAATAATGATTGCCGATATTGACAGTTTGAGTATGGCAACAGCAATTGAAGACATCCCTTATTCGATTGGCAAAATACTTGCAGAAATTTTTGCAGAAAATACCGGAATCGCTGAAAGCAAAAAGTCATTGTACCTGAAGTATTGTACACTTTATCCCGACAAAATCTTACAAACCATTGAGCCCTACATCAACGAACCCTTTGCCGACTCGCTGATCGTAAAAAGCTGTTTGTTAAACCCCACAGCGGTGTACAATATGGCCCAGGCAGCCGGTTCAAAAGTGGGTATGGCTTTACACCGCCACAACAACCCGCTGGTGAAAGCCATTGTTGCATTAACCAAAACCCCCAATGCACTATTATATTTTCCTTTCCTGGATGAACTGCTCAGGGGAAATAAAACCATAGAAGATATTAAGAAGTATATCGGTGACGGCGAAGCCGGATACGACAGCGTTGGATATTACAAATTGCTGGTAAACACCGAGATCGGATATTTTAAAAGGATGAACGGCCCGCTGAAAGACACGCCGGTTGCCATGTTTGGCGCCAATGGATTAAGGGAGGTTTTAAAAAATAAGGCAATTCAGCATTTTGTAAACCCCATAAACGAACTGCACGACCTGAGCAGCATTAACATGCGTATGCGGTCCACTGATTCATTATCGGCCATAGACCTGTATTACATGATGGTGATGGGCGAAAATGATATTTATACATCCAGCTTTAAACACAGTTATCAGCGGTTTTTACTGCGGATGGGCAAAGAGCCAAGAACAGATTCATTGCTGCACTATGTGCATTACGATTTTTTTAAGAAGTTTATTAAAATGGCGGCCAATTATAATAAGCTCGACAATTTTTTAAGTTATATGCCCGCAGGCGCTTCGGAAATGCTGATGCATAGTTTTATTGCAAACCTCGATAAAACCGGTAACCTGGAAGACGCCATAGATGTGGCAGATTCGTACAGCAGCATCACGGATAAGAAATTACAAAATACCATTCTCGGATATGTAAGGATGAATGAAAATGATTGTATCGAAAAAAACAATTCGCGGGGTAAAACGATATACGGTTTGCTGAAAACCATTTTTTTATCGGCCGATACTGCCAATAAAATTGACCTTACCGGACTGCTGGGCATTCCCTCGGTTTATGAGATTGAAAACAAGCAGATGCGGGATGACAGCGGAAGAATTGTACAACAGGTTTATTGGTATGGCGATAAGGATGGAAAAACATTCTTCCCTTCTTTCATTAATTCCTTTTCACCTAAAGAATGGACCATTAGTTCCAACAGCGAGTGGTACGAGATCAGGTCTAAAAAAGGAAATGTATGGATCTATGCCAACCGCCCGCTGGATAATGATGCCAACCTGGACGACAGTGCGCAGATACACCTGAATGATTACCTGGCCGAAAATAACCTGCACCCGGCCGTAGTAGTACACCGCGGGCACAGTTACTGGCTGCCACGTACCATTAAACGAATGTCTGGCGATGCCAAAATTGTAGTGCTGGGTTCCTGTGGCGGTTTCAAAAACTTAAACGATATCATCGAAGTGAATCCAGATGCACACATCATTTCTACCAAAGAAATCGGCGCAGGCGATATTAACCGGCCTATATTAAATTATTTAAACCAGACTTTTGATTCGGGTAAAACCCTGGTTTGGAAAAACATGTGGGCATCACTCACCAAACTTTTTGCTTCAGACCCCAACTCCTCCATCAGGGAAAGCTGGGAAAGCTATATACCCCCTTATAAAAACCTGGGAGCCATTTTTCTGAAAGGATATAATAATATGCCGCAGCAATAGGCAATTTGCACAGGTTGTTCTCAATAATTATTAATTAATAATTATTAATTATTCAGGCTATTTACTCCCAAACCCTCTAATCATTTACTTTTGCAGCATGACCGATCAAGCCAAAGCAAAAAGAAAAATATTCGATTTTTCCCTATTGCGCAGGGTGTTTTATTTTGCTGCTCCTTACAAAAACAAATTTTACGGCTCGCTGGTTTTGGCTATCGTACTTGCTGTTATTGCACCGCTGCGGCCTTTGCTTATTCAGCTTACCATCAATGATGGCATAAAGAACAATACAGCCAGTCAATTTATAAATGGCCCGGGAGGTTTTATCATAATGATAACCCTGATACAGATCGTTTTGCTGATGCTGGAAACAGGATTACGGTTCTTCTTTACCTTTCTTACCGCTTCTTTGGGACAAAGCGTGGTAAAAGATATGCGGGTAAGCACCTATAAAAAGATCCTTCATCTTAATTTATCGCAGTACGATAAAACACCCATCGGCACCCTTACCACCCGCACCATTAATGATATTGAATCCATCAATGATATTTTCAGCGATGGATTAATACCCATCATTGCCGACCTGCTGGCCATTATTTCTGTATTGAGTTATATGTTTTATGTAGACTGGCAGTTAACCCTGGTTTGCCTGGCCCCTTTTCCATTTTTAATAGTGGCCACTTATTTTTTTAAAGAAAGTGTAAACAAATCCTTTATCCGGGTGCGCAATGCGGTTTCTAATCTCAATGCTTTTGTACAGGAACATATTACCGGTATGGGGGTGATACAGGCATTTGCAGCAGAAAAAAGAGAGTTCAGTAAATTCAATGACATCAATAAAGAACACCGCAACGCCAACATCAAAGCCATTTTTGCCTACTCCGTTTTTTTTCCGGTAGTGGAGCTGGTCATGGCTTTGTCCATTGGCCTGTTGGTTTGGTGGGCAGCAAAAGATGTGCTTGATGATCAGCAGGCCGAAAAAGTTGGCGGTGTTATCACCGCATTTATTCTTTGTTTGAATCTGCTCTTCAGGCCACTGCGCGTAATTGCCGACAAGTTCAATATTCTGCAAATGGGTATGATAGCCAGCGAACGTGTTTTTAAAGTACTGGATAATAAAGACACTACCATAAATGATGGCAACATTGAAACAAAGCACTTAAAAGGGAAAGTTGAGTTTGATAAAGTTTGGTTTGCTTACCTGGATGAGCAGTATGTTTTAAAAGATATCAGCTTTACGCTGAAAGCCGGCGAAACACTGGCCATTGTTGGCCATACGGGCAGTGGTAAAACGTCCATCATCAGTTTACTAAATCGTTTGTATCATATAAATAAAGGAAGTATCAGGATTGATGACACCAATATTGAAGATTTTCGCCTGGATGATCTGAGAGCCAATATTGCCGTGGTATTGCAGGATGTATTTCTTTTCAGCGGCTCGGTAAAGGATAATGTTACACTTCGCAACCCCGATATAAAAGATGAAGAAGTAGAACGGGCCGCCAAAATGATCGGCATACACGATTTTATTTTGCAATTGCCAGGCGGTTACGATTATAATGTAATGGAAAGAGGCGCTACCCTTTCGCTGGGCCAGCGGCAATTACTTTCTTTTGTCAGGGCATTATTGTACGACCCCGCTATTTTAATACTGGACGAGGCCACCTCTTCCGTTGATACCGAAAGTGAAGCATTGATACAACATGCCATTGACAAATTGATCGCCAACCGCAGTTCTATTGTAATTGCCCATCGCTTGTCAACCATCCGCAAGGCCAATAAAATAATGGTGCTTGATAAAGGCGAAATAAAAGAAATGGGCAGCCATGATGAACTACTGGAAAAACAGGGATTTTATTACCAGCTGCACAAAATGCAGTTTGAAAAGCAGGAAAAAGTAGTGTAAATTTGAGCTATGCCTGATATGCCAGATGATATTCCCGAAAACACTCCCGGGTATGCTACACAATATTTGCTGAACTGGATGAAAAAATGCAAGGAAGAATTTCGTAACAATCCAAAGGCATTTCAGATAAAAGAGCCAGGGTTTTATATTGGTGGAATGAAATTAATGTCGGGAGATACCGTTGTGAACGATAAGAAGAATGGTTTGCCCTTTATTATCCGAAAAGGCTGTTGTCAATAGATTTTTATATTAATCGGCTAAAATCCATACTCCCAGTTTTCTTTTTCCCTTTCATCCCTTATCTTTGCGCCAAATTACAGGTAAATTATGGCATCCAAGAGCATCAAATCAATACTGGTAGCGGTTTTTAGCTTATGTTTAGTGTTTTTTTCTAATGTAACTTTTGGCCAGGACCATCACACAGAAGCACCTGCCAAAAAAGAGAAGATTTTTGATGCCAACGAAGTGATCTTCGGCCATATCATGGATGCCCACGAATTCCATTTTTTATCATATAAAGGCTCCGACGGGCAGATGCACCATGCAACGATTCCTTTACCGGTTATTTTATATAACCAGGAGAAAGGGTTTTCTTTTTTTATGTCCTCCAAATTTCATCACGGACACGAAGTTGTTGACGGTTATGCCCTCTTAACCAACGAAAGAATTGATGCAGAAAAATTAGATCGCAATAAATACGCAGCAGGACATATTGTACCGGTTGATGAAACCGGCAAAATAAACGAATCGGTAAAAGTGTATGACATCTCCCTTACCCGTAATGTGGTACAAATGTTACTGGCACTTACTTTACTGGTTGTCATCCTGATCAGGGTTGCCCGTAAATACGGAACCGGCCAGGGCATTACCTCTGCACCAAAAGGTATGCAAAACACCATGGAAACCATTGTGAACTTTGTAAATGATGAGGTAGCCAAACCAAATATGGGTGCTAAAAGCGGCAAATACCTTCCCTATCTGTTAACTGTATTTTTATTTATCCTCATCAATAATATTGTTGGGTTAATACCCGGTACAGCAAATGTTACCGGCAATATTGCTTTCACCTTTGTGCTGTCGATGATCTCGTTTGTGGTGATATTGTTCAGCAGCAATAAGCATTACTGGGGCCATATTGTTAACCCGCCCGGCGTTCCGGGTTGGGTAAAAGTTATCCTGGTACCGGTTGAGATCCTGGGCATTTTCACCAAACCCTTTGCCTTAATGATCAGGTTATTTGCCAATATGGTGGCGGGCCACATTCTGATCATCTGTTTAATATCGCTCATCTTCATCATGGCGGCATTAAACCAGTATGTGGGCTGGGGCTTTTCGCCTTTCTCTATTGCTTTTACCATTTTTATTTATTTTATTGAGGTACTGGTTGCGTTTTTGCAGGCCTTTATCTTTACCATATTAACAGCAGTATTCATTGGCCAGGCTTTTGAAGGCGGGCATGATGATCATGCACATGAAACTGCAGCAGCACATTAATACACAATTTTTTTAACCAATATAAATTCACAATTATGAATTTTTTCTTTTTAGAAGCAGTAGCTAACGCAGGTGGTGCCATCGGTGCCGGACTGGGTGCTATCGGTGCCGGTGTAGGTATCGGACAAATTGGTAAAGGCGCATTGGAATCAATCGCCCGCCAGCCCGAAGCCATCAATGACATCCGCAGTAACATGATCCTTACAGCCGCTTTGGTTGAGGGAGCTGCGTTATTCGCGATCATCATTGGTTTCTTAGCTATGGTGCTTTAAAAACCTTTACTGCATCCAAAGTACAGGACGGAGGATGCAGTAATTTTTATTTCAGAATTTTTTATTTTATAAATACTATAAAATGCAATTATTAACACCGGCCTTCGGCCTTATTATCTGGACACTTTTAGCTTTCCTGATCGTATTTTTTCTGTTGAAAAAATTTGCATGGCCAATGATCATTGGCGGACTGCAGACCAGAGAAAAAAACATTGCAGACTCTTTGGCTACTGCCGAAAAGATCAAACTGGAAATGGCCCAAATGAAGAATGACAATGAAGCCATTCTTACCCAGGCAAGGGAAGAAAGGGCCAGCATGCTTAAAGAAGCCAAGGAAACCAAAGACAAAATGATTTCTGAAGCCAAAGAAGAAGCTAAGGCACAGGCCAATAAGATCATGACTGAGGCACATGCTTCAATTCAGAATCAAAAAATGGCTGCTTTAACCGAAATTAAAAACCAGGTTGGCAGCTTAGTACTGGAAGTAAGTGAAAAAGTATTGCGTAAAGAATTAAGCAATAAAGCAGAGCAGGAGAATTATATTAAAACCCTGGCTGCGGAAGTAAAGTTGAATTAAAAATTATGAATTAAAAATTAAGAATGAGCTGTATGATGCTCAATCAATTCTTAATTCTTAATTCTTCATTCATAATTGAAGAAAATGAATAATCCACGTTTAGCAGGCCGTTACGCAAAAAGTTTACTGGATCTGGCAACAGAGCAAAACCAGGTAGATGCCGTATATGCCGATATGAAATGGTTACACAGCATCTGCAAAAGCAATCCCGATTTTGTGAATATGCTGCGCAGTCCGGTCATTAAGCCAACTGCCAAAGGAAAGATCATTGAGTCGGTTACCAAAGAAAGGGTAAGCACACTTACCAGTGCTTTTATTCAGTTACTGGTGCGTAAGGCCAGGGAAACCAACCTGCCCGAAATTGCCACTACCTATATAGACCAGTTTAATGCGTTGCGCAATATTCATAAAGTAAAGATTACCACAGCCGATCCCGTTACCGATGATATGCTGAATGCCATCATGGCCAATGTAAAAGCCACCGCAACTGCCGGACAAACATTTGAAGTGGAAACCGCTGTTGATAATGAACTGATCGGTGGATTTTTACTGGAAACATCGGGTACTTTGGTAGATGCCAGCATTTTAAGAGACCTCAAGGATATTCATAAGCAGTTTATGAATAATGATTACCTGCATAGAATAAGGTAAGTTAATGAGATAATAAATTTGAAAAGCTGTTACAATTTGTAGCGGCTTTTTTATTTTCTAAAGCATTGAAAAGGCATAATTATATCCGGCTGAATTCAATATTTCTTTAGCTCGTTTTAGAAATAATTCTCCATCATTATTAGGTAGAAATTTCGCCACTATACTTATAATTATCTTCCTATCCTTTGTATCAGGATATTGTTCATACAAATTCCCATTTTCAATAAAAGCTAGATAAGAATTGATTTTGTTTTGCAAAATTAAAAGATGCTCATTATTCTCAACCCATTCTAAATGATCTGAAATAGTAAGAACTACATTTCCTTCCTTATCAATGCTGATAAAATCTACTTTTTGAGAATCTTCTATAGACAAATTGAAGCTATTATATCATCTAAAATTCGAAAACCGGTGTCTTAATATCATGGTAAAACAAAAAGGTCCATTTTTCTTTCTCTCCCTGCTGCCACCATTGCTGGCGAAGTTCCATACATTGGCGGCCATCAAAATCGTACTTGGCAATAAATTTGTTTTGCATTTGTTTTAATTGCGGGGCCACATCAGCACCAAAGAAAATCTTCTGCCCGTCCTCTTCAATCCAAAATACCTGGTGAAAGGGGCAATGCGCACCGGTTACTTCGTACCGGATATAATCACTGATCATTCCATTACCCTGTGTAAAAATCACCTGGTCGGTCTGGTTCAGTATATCAAACTCATTTGGCGTGTACGATGGTTTGCCCTTAGCCATGGCAAAATCAAACTCATCTTTGTTTACAAAATATTCAGCATTGGGGAAACTCATGAATTTTTGGTTCAGTAATTTATCTTCCTTGCTTACGCCTCCGCTGTGGTCTTTGTGTAAATGGCTCAGTAAAACTTTGGTTACTTCCATTGGGCCAATGCCGTTGTTGAGTAAATTCTGGTGAATCTGCAGGGAGCCATCCGGAACATTATAGCCAAGCCCCGTATCCAGTAAAATAATATCTTTTGAAGTAATGATAACAAAGGGTTGTATCTCTACCAGCAAACTGCCCAAGGGCCTTTGCTGCAGGTCATCTGAAGCAGTATTAAAGGGCACGAAAACTTTAGTTGCATCAATGGTAAAAGCGCCTTCGCTGAGTGGAATTATTTTCATACCGAACCCCCCGACCCCCTAAAGGGGGAGTTTGCACACTGAAAATTTTCAGTGTATCCGGAAAAAAAAAGCGTTGGATGCATAAGTATTTAAAAAACCTTTTTATTAGTAATCTCCCAATGTTTCGGGTAATTGTGCTAAAGCCTTTTGTAATTGTTCGTCGTTGGGTGCAATGCCATGCCACTCGTGGCTGCCTTCCATAAAATCAATGCCTTTGCCCATTTCGGTCTTCATTAAAATAACAATGGGTTTTCCTTTACCAACAAAGGTCTTGGCATTGTTCAATCCGGCAACTACTGCATCCATATCATTACCATCCATCTCCAGTACCTGCCAGTCAAAAGCTTCAAATTTAGCTTTTAAATTACCCAGGTTCATTACTGCATCGGTTGGGCCGTCGATCTGCTGGCCATTCCAGTCGATGGTGGCAATCAGATTGTCTACTTTTTTGTGAGCTGCAAACATGATGGCTTCCCAGTTCTGGCCTTCATCCAGTTCCCCATCTCCATGCAGTGAGTAAACAATATTGTTATCATTATTCAGCTTTTTTGCCAAAGCTGCACCCACAGCCACACTCATGCCTTGTCCCAATGAGCCGCTGGCAATACGAACGCCCGGTAAATGCTCATGGGTGGTTGGGTGGCCCTGCAGGCGGGTATTTAATTTTCTGAAAGTGCTTAGTTCTTCAACAGGGAAATATCCGCTGCGTGCCAGTGCGCTGTAGTAAAGCGGCGAAATATGGCCATTGCTCAGAAAGAACAGGTCTTCTCCAATTCCATCCATATTAAACCGGGGGTTATGCTTCATTACATCAAAATACAGTGCCGTTAAAAAATCGGTACAGCCCAGTGAGCCTCCCGGGTGACCGCTTTGTACGGCGTGTACCATTCTTACTATATCTCTGCGTATTTGCGTTGCAATGTCTTTTAAATTGGCCATGCTGTATAAATTGTTTGTGATTTGAATTAATATTGAAATGGTGATTCCGGCTATTGGCTGCAAACCTACTTTAAAAAGGCATTATTATCAAAGTAAAAAGCCTGAGGGGTAAAACTTGATAATAACTTTCAAATTCTTCCGTTATACATGAAAAATTAGCCTTTATAAAAGAAAATTATAAATCAGGCATCCAATTTGCACAAAATTGGGTCTAATATTTAAATTATAAGTTTTTTATCCTCGGAACATATTTAATACTTTTGCTTTAGAAGAGCAGTTGAATAAATTATAATAATGAATAATGTTTTATTAAGCTCGGGCTTAGCTTTTATCATCACATTTTTTGCCATTCCTGTTATCATTCAGGTTGCCAAAGATAAAAAACTGTTTGATGAACCCGATGAACGCAAGGTGCACAAGAATGTTATTCCAACGCTGGGGGGTTTGGGCATCTTTGCCGGTTTTATTATTGCCACTTTAATGGGCGTTCCTTCTGCCATTTCTTCTGAGCTTCAGTATTTTGTTGCGGCCACCACCGTTATTTTTTTCCTGGGCCTTAAGGATGATATTCTGATATTATCGGCCAGCAAAAAATTCATAGGCCAGTTAATTGCTGCTGGTATCATTATCAAATTTGGTGGTATACAAATTTCCAATTTTCATGGATTTTTAGGCATTTATGAAATACCACATATAACCGGTGTTATCATTTCCCTTTTTACCATAATCGTGATCACCAATTCATTTAACCTCATTGATGGCGTAGACGGACTGGCAGGTAGCCTTGGTTTGCTTACCACGTTGATCTTTGGCACTTACTTTTTTTATGCCGGGCAGCTAACATATGCTGTTATGGCTTTTGCCCTGGCCGGCAGCATCATTGGTTTTTTAATTTATAATTATTCTCCTGCAAAAATATTTATGGGCGATACCGGTTCGCTTTTGCTTGGGCTGGTAAACTCCATACTGGTCATAAAATTCATCAACACGGCCGGTAACCCGGCTTCTAACTTCCCTGTAGAAGCAGCACCAGCTATCGGTTTCTCTATTTTAATGATACCGCTTTTTGACACATTACGTGTTTTTGGATTAAGGATCATGCAACGCCGTTCGCCTTTCAGTCCGGACAGGACCCATGTACATCATTTTTTACTTGACCTTGGCCTGAGCCACCGCATGGTAACCATTACCTGTGTGCTGGTGAACATCACTTTTATTGCCATGGCATTTTTTATGCGTGGATTAGGCACTACTACTGTATTGGGAATATTGCTTTTATCGGCTTTTATTTTTATAGGCATCGTCTATTACAGCCGTCCTAAAAACAGGAATGTATTTGCCAGGAAAGTTGAAAAAGCCGAGATCATCAAATCGCACAAAATCTTTAAGCTTGCAGGCGAAACTGTAGAAGCTGATTGATCTATACCTTTCACTGTGCCCTGGTTTTCAGGAAATTTTAATGGTTTTAACTTTATTCTTTTACTGGTAAAATGAATATAACCACCTTTTTTAATAGCTTTGCAGCCAATCAATATTTCAAAATATGTCAGCAGAAGTAGATACCATTATAAGTGACACCACAGCATCGATGCATAAAGCCTTAAACCACCTGGAAGCAGAGCTTGTTAAAATACGTGCAGGAAAAGCCAACCCCAATATGCTGGATGGAATTGTGGCGGAATATTATGGAAACCCAACTGCCATAAACCAGATCGCCAATGTTTCTGCGCTGGATGCCCGCACCATCTCTGTTCAACCCTGGGAAAAAAACATGTTGCAGCCTATTGAAAGAGCCATCATTATGGCCAACATTGGAATTAACCCGCAGAATGATGGCAATATCATCCGTTTATTTTTACCCCCATTAACCGAAGAAAGAAGAAAAGAGCTTGTAAAAAAATGTAATGCAGAAGGGGAACATGCCAAGGTTGCGATAAGAAATATACGCCGCGATGGTATTGAAACGATTAAGAAAATGCAGAAGGACGGCCTGAGTGAAGACATCAGCAAAGATGCCGAGGACGAAGTACAGCATTTAACTGATAAATATATTTCACTGGTTGATAAACACCTGGAAGCAAAAGAAAAAGAGATCATGGCGGTTTAATGAAATGGATTAACCGGCTTCATCAATGCCACAAATCCTTTACAACCAATTTTCGTGAATGGCAAAGGATGGCCTGTGGCCTGAATAAGAAAACCATATACTCAACGTGGCTTCAATATATTTTTACACCTCGGGCACAGAGCCATGTTGGCAGTACAAAACAACAAGGTTAAATGCAACTGTAAAAATACGAGCGCTTGTGGCGGTTATAACCTGCCATTTTAGTAATTAAAACAGAACAGCCGCACCCATTAATTTCCGGCACTCCTTTTGTCCGGATCTATATCAATCATTTTAAAATAACTACCATGTTTGAACAGGCAATAGAAAAAGTATTACAATTTACCAGGCCCATGCACACCATTTCCAGAACCTATGGAGGTTTGGTTTTGCCAGGCAGTTCTACTTTCTTTTTTGTGAACGATACTGGTGTTGCCATTACCTGTAAGCATGTGATGGATCTTATTCCGGCTGCCGAAAATATCAATCATCAATACGGGCAGTACAAAGCAGAAAGAGACAGGATACCCAATGACGGAAAGTACAAAAGAAATATCCAGGGCCTGCAAATGAAATATAAATATTTGCCTGAAACGACTGTTCAGCTGAAAAACAATTTTTTGAATTGTTTTGACACGATACAGGAAATAACCTGTCATGCACACCCCACACTCGACCTGGCCATCCTCGAATTTAAAGGTTTCAATAAAATATTTTACAATGGCCACGCCACTTTTTTAAAAGACAGCACCAACATAAAACAAGGCAAAAGCCTTTGCCGTATTGGTTTTCCTTTTCCTGAATTTAATAATTTCAGGCATAACCCCGTTAACGATGATATTGAATGGACCAATACCGGTAATCCCAATTCTCCTTCTTTTCCCATTGATGGAATCGTTACCCGGTTTGTAGCCAGCCAACCCGACAGCGGCATCACCGGTATTGAAATGAGTACACCCGGTTTACGCGGACAAAGCGGAGGGCCTTTGTTTGATACCGAAGGAAAAATTTACGGAATGCAGTTTGCCACCAATCACCTGCACCTGGGTTTTGATATGAAGGATTTTGAGATCATCAGCAACGGAAAGAAAAATAAAATTTCAAACAACCCGTTCTTACATGTAGGTATCTGTGTGCATGCAGACCGGATCAAGGATTTTTTACGTGAAAAAAATATTGCTTTCAGCGAAGCATAGAAATGATTAACCGGCACTTTTCCGGTTGGCAATATAAACACCGGCTAAGATCAATGCCAGGCAGCCAAATTGTTTCCACCCAACTTCTTCGCCATAAATTACACCCCAGATATTTGCAATGACGGGTATCCCATAAGTTACCATGGAAGAGAAAACAGCACCCGCCCTTTTGATGAGCATATAAAAAATAACAGAGGCCAATGCGGTACCCAAAATACCCAGCATAGCAGCATGGCCGGTAGAGTACAATATCCCGGCATCCTGTAAGGGCAAACTAAAATAGCCTGTGAAAAAAAGCACGATCAGCGCAGGAATGGCATTGAGCGTAAGTGCAAGGGATGCGATCTGAAGCGAACCGATATGATGCAGGTGTTTATGTACCATATTTACATTAAAGCCATAACATATCGTAGCTAAAACAACGTATGATACATACAACAGGTTCTGGCTTTCGTGCAAATGGCCCTTACTGATGAGCAGCAGAATACTGCCTGTAAATGCTATGCATATTCCCAGTATCTTTTTGGCAGGCGTTTTTGAACTGAAAAATAAGGCCCCGGTAATGATCACAAAGATGGGAGTTAGCGAATTTAAGGTACCCGCAAGTGCCCCATCAATGCCCAGTTCGGCTACACAGAATAAATAGGCGGGTAATAAACTACCCAATACACCGGAAATAAAAATGATACCCAGTTTGTTTGCAGAAACCTGCTTTACACTTTTAATTGCCCAGGGCAGCAAAACAATACCGGCAAAGACTACACGCAGGGAAGCAACCTGGAAAGCCGTTAACTTCAGCAGCCCCTCCTTCATCATAATAAAGCTGCTGCCCCAGATGATGGAAAGCAGAATAAAGATAAACCAGTTCAAAAACCCCTTGTTCAATACATAAAATTTGGCGCAAAGTTTATGTATTTAGGCCAATAACGCTAATCTTGTTTTTAGTAAACTTTTTAAGAAGCCCTGTATAAATTTTAAGAAAAGATTTATATTTACCCGAACTTTCTGTTTCCCTTTACCAATTTTAACCTTAAAACAAACATCGTATGGGATTTTTTAAAGAATTTAAAGATTTTGCCATGCAGGGCAACCTGGTTGATATTGCTGTAGCTTTTGTAATGGGTGGCGCATTCGGAAAAGTGGTTTCCTCATTTACAGACGGTATTGTTTCCCCGCTGATCGGCATGTTGGGAGGTGGAGACCTGAGCAAAAATATGTACGTGCTCAAAGAAGCCGTGATGGATGCTTCCGGCAAGGTTGTTACAGAAGCTGTTGCCGTTAAGTGGGGCGATTTTTTAACGGCCATTATCAATTTCATCATTGTTGCCTTTGTCATGTTTTTGGTTATTAAAGCTATCAATAAAATGAAGAAAAAGCAGGAAGCCGCCCCGGCAGGCCCTTCATCAACCGATGCCTTATTAATGGAAATCAGGGATTCTCTTAAAAAATAATTTATTTTATAACTCAATTAAAAATGCAGTCATAACGGCTGCATTTTTTAATATTTAAAAAATCAGTTCATATGAGGAAAACCTTGGTTTTCTTAGCTTTCATATTCACATTTTTCGGTTCATTAACAGCACAGGACCCAACTTTACTCGACCTTAAACAACAGGCTACCAGAACTATTCCCAAAGACCCGAAAGATACAATAGCAAAAAAATGGAAACTGGGTGGGCAGTTCAATCTGCATATTAACCAGGGATCGTTGAGTAACTGGTCGGCCGGGGGTGATGCATTCTCTTTTTCTTTAAATACTTTACTGAATGTGTTTGCATTTTATAAAAATAATAAAAGCTCCTGGGATAACAGCCTTGATCTTGCTTATGGCATTGTAAATACAACCAGCCTGGGTTCACGCAAAGCCAATGACCGGATTGACCTGTTATCGAAATATGGCTATGCCATTTCCAAAAAATGGAATGCTACCCTGCTGTTTAATGCACGTACACAGTTTGCCAATGGTTTTGCATATTCAAAAACTGCCGCAGGGAATGATACTTCAACCATCATTTCAAAATCATTTGCCCCCGCCTATCTGCTGCTTTCCATGGGTTTCGATTATAAGCCAATAAAAAATTTATCATTATTCATATCCCCGGCAACCGGTCGTTGGGTAGTAGTTACGGATAAAGTTATTAAACCGCTCTTTGGAGTAGACTCCGGAAAAAATGCAAGGAATGAGATGGGAGCATTTGTGTCTGCAAACTATACGGCCAAACTGGGCGCCAGTTTTGTATATAAAACAAAACTGGACCTGTATTCGAACTACAAACAAAATCCGCAAAACATAGACATTTTCTGGACCAATAGTTTAACCGCTAAAATCACAAAATTCATCAATTTCTCTTTAACGGTAGATATGATCTATGATGACGACACCAAAAATGTAAAACAGGCAAAGGGGGCGGCACCACAGTGGCTGCAGTTGATGGGAATAGGGTTTGCATACAAATTCGCAAAAAAATAATTCTGTTGAATTGCAGTTTTACAAACAATCAAATTAAAGCTTTGGCATAAAATGGCCCTGTTTTTTCCACAATCCGGTTACCGGGCCAATAATAGGATAAAATACTCTGAACTAATCAATACATTTGCCACTGCCCCAACAGGCCTATTTATTACTTTACAATATTAATACAGGTGAATAAAACATCGTACCAGATTAAGTTAGACCAGTTTGAAGGCCCTTTTGACCTGCTTTTGTTTTTTATAGAAAGGGATGAACTGGATATTTATAATATTCCCATTACCCGGATCATCAACGATTTTCTGGATTTTATCCATACAGGCGAAAAGCTCAATATTGAGTTAAGCAGCGAATTTATCCTGTTTATCAGTACACTCATGCGCATTAAAGCCAAAATGCTTTTACCCCGCAAAGAACTGGATGCCGAAGGTAATGAAATTGATCCCAGGCAGGAGCTTATCAATAAGATCCTGGAATACAAAAGGTTTAAAGAAGCTGCCGTAAAAATGGCCGAAATGGAGGCTTTGCGTATGCTGATGGTGAAACGCGGAAACCTGCAAAAGGAAATTTCCCAGATCGGGGAAGAGGCCGGTGAAGGAACCGAGATACAAACTGTAACGCTTTTCAAACTGATGAAAGCTTTTGAAAAGGTTATCCTAAAGCTGCAGGAACGCAATTTTAAACCTGTTCATACCGTGGTAAGGTATAATTATACCATGGAAGAAAGCAGGGAATATATGTTAACCGTATGCAGGACCGACAAGACCGTTTCATTTGAGAAGATCTTTGAAATATGTGAAGACCGGATCCATGCCATTTTCCTTTTTCTTTCTTTGCTTGAACTGGTACAATTACGATATATGAGTTTACTTACCGGAGAAGGCCGCAATAATTTTATTGTGGAATGGAATGAAAACCGGGAAGAAGATATTGTTGGGTTATTGCCTGGAGAAGATCAGGCAATACTTAACTGATCCTGATCCCCGTTATTCGGGGATTTTTTATACAAGACTTTTTGACAGGCAAAATAAGACCGGCCTGATATTTGATGTTTAAACATTGATTTTAAGCAACACCTGCATGATAAAGCTATTTTACATGCTTTAGGTGTACCTGTTGGCGACATTCAGGTTCTATTTAAACAAACAAAATAAAAAAATATGAAAACATTTCTGTTTAAAGCTGCTGACAGGGGAACGGCTGATTATGGCTGGTTAAAACCCAATTACTATTTCAGTTTTGCACAATACCATGACCCCGCAAAAGTGCATTTTGGTTTGCTGCGTGTACTGAATGATGATTATATAGCCGGTGGAGGCGCTTTTCCAACACACCCGCACGATAATATGGAAATTATAACCATTCCATTTACCGGTGCTTTAAAGCATAAAGACAGCACCGGTGGCGAGGGTATAATACAGGCTGGTGATATACAGATCATGAGTGCAGGCAGCGGCGTTCAGCATTCCGAAGCCAATGCTTCAGTAACAGATCCGGTAACACTTTTCCAGGTATGGATATTTCCCAAAGAAAGGAATATTGAACCCCGGTACGATCAAAAAACCTTTGATATAGCCGAAAGGGCAAACCAATGGCAAACCGTTGTTTCGCCCATTGCTTCCGATAATGCACTGTGGATTAACCAGGATGCCAGGTTTTCGTTAACCAATCTTGCCGCAGGCAATGAGATCGACTATACTACGGCTTTTAAAAACAATGGTGTTTTTTTAGTTGTAATTAATGGCTCGGCCGAGGTTAACGGGCAGCAGTTACACAAAAGAGACGCTTTGGGAATTTCTGAAATTGAAAAATTCAGCGTTATAGCCAGTGAAGATGCCGAATTGCTGGCGATTGAAATACCGATGAATTAAATCTGCAGATTCGCAGGAAATGTTTATTGAAAACCGGTTAAAGCAATATGCCGATCAGTAATAGATCCATAACAAAATGGGTTCCTGCGATTCATCCATATATTTTTTTATCTGGGCAAAAAAAGCTGCAGACACTACCGGACATCCTTCGCTGAGGGTAATAGGCGCAGGATAAACTTCTGTATTGGGTACTCCGTAATAGGAATGAAGTACAACAGAACGGTCCAATGCCCTGCTGTTGGTTTTATCCAGCCCCATTAATTTATACGAAAGGCCAAAACTGCCATTATAAGGACTCCCTATCTTATACCTACCCAAAGAGGTACACTTGCTGTTGGGTATATTAGAAAAAATTAATTCTCCTGATTGGCTTTCTGACCCTTTACCGTGTGTCACTAAACCTGATGCTTCCAGTGAATCTTTTAAAAGATTGTACACAAAAAAACGATTTTTACCAGATGGCAAACGCATATCGATCAAAAAACAATAGCTCACATCAAAGCCATTGCGGTCAACATAGTCCTGTGCCAGTGAAGCCTTCTCTTTTAGGCGGCTCATTACTTCACTGTTACTGATTAAAGGATTTTCTGGTAAATTATTACCGGCTGCATAAAACCGTGATGATTCGCTGTTGATAAAAAAATAACCAAATAAAGATATGGTTACAAGCAACCCTGCTGCAAGTACAAAGGTTTTTTTAACAATATTTAACTGGTTTTTAGAGGACATAAAACAATAACGAACTCACAAAAAATAAATTGTGTTTCGCCACTGTAAAATTAAAGAAATAATTTGGCGTGCATAAATAATTTTTCATTATTTTAATAAAATATCCACAGCAATATTGGTTTAGAAGAAACATCAATATACTTTTTCAACCGGATCAACAATGCGGGAGAAACCGTAGGGCAACCCCAACTTTCGCATATGGGCAACGGAAAAACTTCGCTGCCGGGCACACATTCATGGGCATGCAGTACTACAAAACGGTTAAACGCCCTGCTGTTGCTGGTGTCAAGCCCGTATAACCGGTATGCAAGGCCAAATTTACCCTGATACGATTTCCCTATTTTGTACTTACCCAAAGAAGTACAATAGCTGTTGGGGGTATTTGAAAAAACCAGGGCATCTGTATCCTGCTTAATTCCACTTCCGTGCGTTACCAACCCGGCAATTTCTACAGAATCCTTATTAAGGTTATACACAAAAAAGCGGTTCTTTCCGGATGGTAATTTCATATCCACTAAAAAACAATGACTGTCATTAAACCCATGTATGGCAATAAAGTCCTTTGCGGGTATGGCTTTTTTATTCAGGCGCAGCAGGGTTTCTCCTTTATCTGCACTTTTTACCGCGATATATGCGTTGTTCCTTGTTGCATCACTGAATTTTGTTTGGTACCAGAAAAAATAACCAAGAGCCGAAACGGTTAAAAATAAAGCGGTGGCTGATATAAATGCCTTGCTGGCAGTTTTCATGAAACTTTTAAAAGGTATAGATTACTAACGGCACGCTTTCCACAAAATTTTTATAGCCCCTGTTAAATAAAGTAAAAACCCGGTTGTACAACCGGGTTTTAAAATATGCTGGAGTTCTTTATTAATTATGCACCGAAACATGTACAGGAGACATCGCTCTCAGGGTTTCTGCAATTCCGTTTGCATCAATACCTATTTCATCATATAACTGTTTGGGTGTACCATGCTCAACCAACCGGTCTGGTATGCCCATTATTTTCACATCAGCCTTGTACCCGTGTTCATTCATAAATTCAAGTATGGCAGTTCCAAAGCCGCCCACAACCGTACCGTCTTCAATGGTAATGATTTTGTTGTATTTGGTGAAAACCTCATGCAGCATTTCTTCATCCAACGGCTTAACAAAACGCATATCGTAATGAGCCGGGTTTATGCCTTCGGCTTTAACATCCCTGATGGCTGCAGCGGCAAAATTACCTACATGGCCAAATGATAGTATGGCAATATCTTTTCCGTCTTTTAGTTTTCTTCCGGTACCAATTTTAACCTGGGTCATTTCTGTCCTCCATTCAGGCATAACCCCTTCGCCCCTCGGATAACGGATCACAAAAGGCAGTTCATTTGAATCGAGTTGTGCTGTGTACATGAGGTTACGCAGTTCAGCCTCATTCATGGGTGCACTTACAATCATATTGGGTATGCAACGCATATAAGCTATATCATAGCAGCCGTGGTGAGTAGGCCCATCTTCTCCCACAAGGCCGGCCCTGTCTAAACAAAATATAACCGGCAGTTTCTGAATGGCTACATCATGTATCACCATATCATAGGCCCTTTGCATAAATGATGAATAAATATTGCAGAACACTTTCATGCCCTGTGTTGCCATACCGGCACTTACCGTAACCGCATGTTGTTCACAAATACCCACATCAAAGGCACGATCGGGCATTTTCTCCATCATAAACTTAAGGGAAGACCCGCTGGGCATAGCCGGAGTGATGCCAAATATCTTTTCATTTTTTTCGGCCAGTTCAATAATGGTGTGACCGAATACATCCTGGTATTTTGGCGGCTGGGGAATGTCAAATTTTTTCTTTTGTATTTCTCCGGTTACTTTATCAAATAAGCCCGGTGCATGCCATTTGGTTTGATCCTGTTCTGCCAGATCGTAGCCTTTACCTTTTACTGTTCGGATATGCAGTATTTTGGGACCGGGAATATCTCTGAGATCCTGTAACGTATCAACCAGCTTGGTTATGTTATGGCCATCTATCGGGCCAAAATAACGGAGCTTCAATGCCTCAAATAAATTACTGCTCTGGCTCACCATACCTTTCAAACCAGCTTCCAGCTTACTTGCCATGCTTCTGCTGAACGATTTACCCACCGGGAGTTTGCCCAATGCTTTCCAAACATTATCTCTTAAATCGTTGTAGGTATGAGATGTGGTGATATCTGTTAAATATTCTTTTAAAGCACCCACATTGGGGTCAATGCTCATACAATTATCATTCAAAATGATCAGCACATTGCTTTTTTCAATACCGGCATGATTCATGGCTTCAAAAGCCAGTCCGGCGGTCATGGCACCATCGCCAATAATGGCCACATGCTGCCTGTCGGTTTCTCCTTTATAATGCGAAGCCATGGCCATACCCAGTGCAGCAGAAATAGAAGTAGAGGAATGGCCTACACCAAAAGTATCATATTCACTTTCGCTGCGTTTAGGAAAACCACTTAAACCATTGTATTTTCTGTTGGTAGGAAAGTTATCGCGGCGGCCGGTAAGAATTTTATGTCCGTAAGCCTGGTGGCCCACATCCCAAACAAGCTGATCATAAGGCGTATTGAACACATAATGCAGGGCTACGCTTAATTCCACCACACCCAGGCTGGCACCAAAATGCCCGCCGTACACGCTAACCACATCAATAATATAATGACGCAGTTCATCACAAACCTGGTGTAGCTGTTCCCTGCTTAACTTTTTTAAGTCATCAGGACTGTTTATCTCTTTAAGTAAAATGCCGGCTTTAATTTCCATTTTCAATTTTTCAAACGGTGAAGGTACTGTTTTTAAGAGTTTTGACCTTAAAATACAACAATTTTTAACGTATCCGGTTCATTTTAAAATCAGCTTTTTTAACCTATCTTCAAAATAAAAACAGGTGCACTTTCCAATTATTGTTGAAATAGGTATATTAAAAATACAGCTGCATGCCATTTTAGAGCCATTGGGCATGTTCATAGGGTTCAGGTATTTTATGTTTTTGCGCAAGAAAAATAACGACCAGATCCAAAGCGGACAGCGGTTGTGGATCATTATTGGGGCCATATTTGGAGCCCTGATCGGATCACGTTTGGTGGGCGGGCTGGAAGACCCGGCAGCACTGGCAAAAGCACCCAACCCGTGGATTTATTTGTATACCAACAAAACCGTGGTTGGTGGTTTTTTGGGTGGTTTATTTGGGGTAGAGCTGGTAAAAAGATGTATAGGAGAAAAAAAAAGCAGCGGCGACCTGTTTACCTACCCGATGATACTGGCACTCCTTATTGGCCGGTTGGGCTGTTTTGCAATGGGCATTTATGAAGAGACCTATGGAGTTGAGACAACATTTTTTACGGGCATGAACCTGGGCGACGGGTTACTCAGGCACCCGGTAACCTTATACGAGATTGCCTTTTTGCTGATTTTGTGGATCGGCCTGATACAACTGGAAAAAAAATTACCCCTTGTTGACGGAGGACGGTTTAAGGTTTTTATGATCAGTTATTTACTTTTCAGATTTTTGAATGATTTTATAAAACCTCATTATACTTTCAGCTTTGGCTTATCTACCATACAATTGGTATGCCTGGGAGGACTCATTTATTATGCTGTATATATTTTTAAACCCCGTAAATTATTTATAAACCAATATGCCTGAACGCCCCTATACCTATTATGATTTCACCCTCAGCCTTTGCAGCACCTGCCTTCGCCGGGTTGATGCTAAAATTGTTTTTGAGAATGAACATGTGTACATGCTTAAAAACTGCAGCCGGCATGGTTTTGAAAAAGTATTGATAGCAACGGATATTGAGTATTATAAAAAAATACGCAACTACAACAAGCCTTCAGAAACGCCACTGAAATTCAACACCAAAACGCATTTTGGATGCCCTTACGATTGCGGCCTTTGCCAGGATCATGAGCAACACAGTTGCTTAACCGTAATTGAAATTACCGACCGCTGCAACCTCAGTTGCCCCACCTGTTATGCCATGAGTTCGCCACACTATGGCAGGCACCGTACGGTTGAAGAAGTAGAAAAAATGCTTGACATTATTGTTGCCAATGAAGGCGAACCGGATGTAGTACAGATCAGCGGCGGCGAACCAACCGTGCATCCCGATTTTTTTGCCATCATGGACGTGGCCAAATCAAAACCAATAAAACATTTGATGCTGAACACCAATGGCATCCGCATTGCAAAGGATGCTGATTTTGCAAAAAAACTGGCTGCCTATGCCCCCGATTTTGAAATTTACCTTCAGTTTGATTCTTTTAAACCGGAAGCGCTGGAACAGCTGCGTGGCGAAGATCTCACAGCAACAAGAATGAAAGCACTGGAGCATTTGAATGCATTGAATCTTTCTACCACCCTGGTTGTTACTTTACAAAAAGGCGTTAATGACGACGAGATAGGAAAGATCATTGAATTTGCCTTAAAACAAAAATGTGTTCGCGGCGTTACTTTTCAACCTACACAAATTGCAGGAAGGGTAGAAAATTTTAATCCCGCAACAGACAGGCTAACATTGACTGAAGTGCGGCAGTCCATTTTAGACCAAACCAATATTTTCACTTCCAAAGACCTTATTCCGGTGCCCTGTAATCCGGACGCTTTGGTTATGGGGTATGCATTAAAACTGGCCGGACAAACCTTTCCGCTAACAAGGTATATCGATCCTTCTCACTTGTTAGACAACAGCCGGAATACCATTGTGTATGAACAGGACCAGGCTTTACATGAACAGATGATCAATATTTTCAGTACCGGTATTTCGGTTGACCGCGTGGAAGAAAACATGAAACAGTTACTTTGCTGCCTGCCACAAATTGAAGCCCCGGGACTGGGATATGAAAATCTTTTTCGTATCATTATCATGCGCTTTATTGATGCATACGATTTTGATGTAAGGGCCATTAAAAAAAGCTGTGTGCATATTATCCATAAAGACGGCAGGATCATTCCCTTTGAAACCATGAATTTATTTTACAGGGATGAGAAGGAATCCTATTTAAAAGTATTGCAACAGGAAAGGCAAAATGATTGGTTAACCTTAAAAAGCGAATTATGAATAAAGCGATAAAAGTATTGATCATAAATATGGCGGTGGCTTTTGGGTTATCGCTGCTCTTTTTTCTGTCTGGTGGCAGTGGCTTCAGGGCAAATGATTTTTTAATCATTTTAGGGTTGATATGCCTTGCCGGTTCGGTACTGGATCTATTGGTTGCTGTGATACTCTTTATTACCGGCCCTGCCCAATATGATGTAGCCAAAGGTTTTTTGCTGAGTGCCGGAGTTTTGTTACTGACCGGTTTTGCAGCCTGCAGTTCAGCTAATATCAATTTTCATTAAAACTCATCCGGGTACTGTATATGCGGTGTCTTTCGTAAAAAAAGAATGCGCCGGTGCAGGCTGTAAAAACAATTCACCATTCTTTGTCTTTGGAGTGAATATATAAAACCTGCGTGCAGGTTAATATATCTACAGATCTGGGTCGTAGGTTATAATAACAACCGCATGTTTTTCAAAGCTGGACTTTAGTCTGACCTCGTATCTTTTTTTTCCGGCCTGTATGATCATGAAAGCGGTATTAGGGGGAATACTGCCCAGGTTTTCTGCCTGCATAATGATCTCGGTTGGCCTGCCTGGTTCGGTGATGGTTAAGTGAAAAACAAGTGGTTTTTCGCTTATGCGCTGCCGGAACAATACCTGTTTTTTATCAACAAATACCGAAACGGTATCATCATCGATCACTGCATTGTCATACAGTGAAACAGTTACTGCCGTATCTGCCAGTTTTATGATCTGTTGAATTTCCAGTTTGCGTTCGGCAGGCAAACTGTCTGATATGTTAAATGGTTCAGTTGAAACAGTTTGATTTATTTCCGGTTCAGGAAACGCAAGGCTATCCTGTATGGGTATACGCCGGAGAAAATAATCCATCATTTTTTTCTGAACAAATTGTTCTATGGGGTATTCAGGTTTCCTGATCTTTTGAAGTACCACCAGCAACTCTTCCCCCGGAAAACAGGAGGTATCATAACCCCTGCCACCCCACACACCCGACAGGTATTGGGTATTGCCGATCTTATAATAACGCAGGCTGAATTCTTTTTCACAGGGAAGAAAGCCGGGCGGCAATAAATAATAACCGTAACCCGATTCATTAACACGAATGGTCTGTGTTTTCTTATCCCGGGTTCCCCGCATATCATACAGCACAAAGCGGCTGGTATCCTTAAAAGAAAAAGAATAGCCGGATAAACGCCTGCCGGATTGATAGATCTGCATTTCAATACTTTCAACACCCTGCAGGCTTGGTGATTTGCGGCTTATTTTACCACTCCAAATACCGGTGAGCGATTGCCCGGTAATACTTTGATTTGAGGATAACAGTAAAAGTAAAAAGCAAATGAATTTTATAAACATAAGCAACGGGATGATTGTAGTAAGACCTGCTTACCATTAAACCTGTGCCATCATATTTAATATCAGATCGGGGTCGGGGCAGTTTTGTAAATACCATTTGCTTTCAGATAATGTACATACCCCGGGATAATCACCCTGCATCAGCTGTATGTCATTAATGATCTGAAAGTGCAGGTGTGGCGGCCAGTTTCCGTTTTCGGCCGCTTCTCCAAAATGACCAATCACCTGTCCCCTGGCTATATAGGCTCCTTCGTGTAAAGTAGAAATATCGGCCAGGCTTAAATGGCCATACAGGGTATGAAAGGCAACGGTTTCCAGCTGATGCAACAGAATTATGGTGGCACCATAATCGCCAAAATGATCATTAAATGCAAAACTATGCACCATGCCACCCAGTGCTGCATATACCGGTGTTCCGGCAGGCCCCCAGATGTCTATCCCCAAATGAAGCGACCTGTCCTCTTCGCCTGCAAACAAACCGCTTCTCTGGTATAGGGTACGGTTTTCGTTATACCCGCCAATACCATACTTTGCGTTATTGTCTTTTAAGGTACGATCAATATAGGCAGCAAAAAGTTTTGTGTCTGCTATTTCTGCTGCACTCAATGTGGTGTTGCTGTCGGTAAAATCAAACTGGTATAATTTTTCCGTAGCCGGGTCAAAATTCACCACCGGATGAAAATCGGGCCGGTTTTTAATTATTGCATTTTCAAGATCTGTTAGCATTTTGCAAAGTTAGTATTTACTTTACCAACAAGGCAACCGGCCAAACAGTTTGCCTCGTGTTATTTTATGCGGTTAATCTCGTCTTGTGCCCCCAATACCCTATCCCGCTGTTTATAACTGGTTTTGCCAAATTTCCAGGTTAGCTGCAACCTTATGCTTCTGCTCTCCCATTTTCGGTTGTAATTAAAATTCACATTTCCAAAATCCACTTCTTGTCTCCAACGCTGTGTATTGAGTATATCAGAAACAGAAACACGCAGGCTTAATTTGTCTTTAAATACCGATTTGCTTACCCCTGCATCAATACTGCCCAGCCAGGAGGTTTTATACATACCATCCCTGGTACCGATATTTCCCCACGAACTCAACTGGGCCCTCCATTTTTTGGGGAGGGTAAAATTGTGACTGGTGTACCAGTTCATTCCCCAGGTGGTATTATTGATGTTGCCTGCAGGAATATGGCCCTTGAATTCCTTATAAAAAGGACTCAGGTTAAAATAACCGTTCCACCATTTTACAATGGGCATACCCAGGTTGAGGTTCAGGTAAAGCCTGTCTTCTTCCCCGATATTATAATCTGTTTCTTCGGTAACCTCGCCTTTTTGTGTGCTGATACTCTGAAAAGCGTTTTTGGTACGGCTGTAACCCAAAGCTATATTCAAAGCCCCGCGGTACGAATAGGTAAGTTCAGCATTATTACTGAATTCGGGCTGCAGGTAAGGGTTTCCCCGCTCCCTGGTATAGTTGTCGTAAATATATTCGAATGGGTTCAGGTCCTGATAAGTAGGCCGGTTTATCCGCCTGCCATATGAAAAACCAAAACTGTTTTTATCATTCAATGTGTAGCGTATGAAGGCAGAAGGAAAGAAACTGAAATAGGATGTATCGGGATAGTTAATGACTGAATTTTTCAAATCAATACTGTTCCCTTTTATCACCGTTTGTTCGGCCCGTAACCCAACCTGGTATTCCCATTTCCTTATCTTTTGCGAATAACTTCCATAGGCCGCATAATTGGTTTCGGTATAGGTAAACCTGTTGGTTCTGCCGGTATCAGCCTGCAAACCGTTACCCATCCATACAAATGCTTTTAAATTGTTAACGGTTTCTATGGTATTCCATTTCAATCCTGCTTCAACTTTTGCTTTTATTTTTTTCAACTGCCTCAACAAATCGGTTTTCATGCTGTAAATGTGTATCGCTGTGGTTACATCCTGGTTATTTGCTGTAAACCCATATTTTACCTGGCGGCTATTCAGTAAATCGGTGGATACCTTGCCGTTGCTGTTATTGATAAATGAAGTGTAATCGGCATCAACATTAAATTCTAAACCTGAAGTATCTTCATATTTATAATTGATGTTGGCATTATACCGGTGGTTTCTTTGGTTATTATCATTTACCGTTTGCAGCGATGAATCTATTATATCATTTGATTTGATATGTGTTGTGCCAGGGGTATATAAATTACTGCTGTATTCATTTCCCTTGATAAGAAAACCAAAGCTGTGTTTTTTATTAAGATAAAAATCTGCCCCGGCATAAAAACCGATATTACCGGATGCATCCTGGTCCACGGTTTTGTTTTCAAATATTTTTTCAGTCCCGTTGCTGTTGACAAAACGGTTTATAGTACCGGTTGTGTTTTGCCTTGATTTCCGGGCAGCTACATTGCCAAACCAGTTCCACCTGTTTTGACGGTGATTGATGTTGCCCGAAAAATTAAAGTTAGGGTGCGTACTTTGGGTATAGGTGCCGCTGACACTACCATTAGTTCCTTTTACTGCATTTTTTTTCAGCCTGATGTTGATGATACCCGCATTACCCTGTGCCGGGTATTTAGCCGAAGGATTCATGATGATCTCCACTTTATCCGCCACCGAACCGGGTGTGGATTTTAAATAAACAGCCAGGTCTTTATCACTCATTTGTGTAGGCCTGCCATCAATTAAAACATTAACACCCGATTTACCTGACAGGTTGATGGTTTCATCGTTGGTAACAGAAACGCCCGGGGCCCTTTGCAGAATTTCAAACAAGGTTCCACTTGTAGCTACAATATCCTGTTGCACATTTAGTACCATTTTATCAACCTGCATTTCTATAAAAGGCTTTTTGCTTTTGATAAGCAGTTCTTCCAGTTTCTTTGTATTATTGAAAGCCGAGCTGTCTTTCACAACCAGGCTGTATTCTTGCTGGGCAAATGTGTTTAATCCCAGGGCGCACAGCAATACAGAAAGTGTTCTTTTCATGATGACTTTTTTTGAATATTCTTATTTGATCTGAAACACTTTACCGTCGTCTTCCGTTTTTACCGTTAAAAAAGGTTGCTCGTTGGAAATTCTTCCTCCACCCATTACTGTATTTATCTGTTCGCCTGTAGCCAGATAAATTCTTGTACCCGCTGGAAATTTCAGGTTTTTTGTTCCTAAAGGAATAAGTGTAAAAACGATGGTACCATTTCCTGTTCTGTCGGGCCTGTAGGATATCAGTGTAACCTTTTCCATAAGGACACTGTTGTTCTTTATTTTAAAACTGATCATCTCTATATTGTCCTCATTCCATTCATCATAGCTTTGTTCCCGTTCTTTCTTTGAAACATAATACAGGTTGTAAATATCATTATTGCCTTTTATTTCTTTTTCAACCAGGTCTCTTGTATTCACTTTTATATCGGCATTACCGGTTGTACTTAGGATAATTTTATCTGCAGCCAGATTTCCAGCTTCTATGTCAGCATTACCGGTTGTTTGTAAATTGAGTTCTGCTATTTTTCCGGAAAACCGGATATTCGGGTTACCGGTACTTGAAAATGTAAATGAAGACTGGTTTTGCAGGTAAACTCCTAAATTGCTGTTTCCGTTGTTAACCAGCTTTTCTATATTGCCGGCTTTTATGGTGATAACCGTATTATTTTTTGAGAGCCAGCGGGGGTATTCGCCTCCACGTAAATCGAAAGAAAGTTTTAAAATACCACCTACCTGTTCCCACTTAAGGAAATCTTTCAGGTTATCATCCACAGCAATATCCATGCTGTAACTGGGAGTACCTGTTTGTATGTTTACCTGAACATTTACATTATTTACTTCGATGTTATTAAAAGGACGAACGGCAGGACTAATTTGAATGAGTTTACCACTGCCTTCGAGCTGTTCCCATTTCTGCCCGTTATAATTTGAATAAGAAGATTGTGCACATGAGGCTGAACCGATACCCAGCAGCAGAAAGAAAATAATTTGTTTCATGACATTATTTTTTTGGTTGAAAAATTAATTTCAACAAAGATGGGGTTGCCGGAGGGGTGCAGTCGCTGCAAAAGATATTTTGAGCCAAAGGAAATAGGTATCAAATGATTTTGAAAGGTATCAAATGTTCCAACTCCTTGAAAATCATTACTTAATCCCCGTAATATATTCTTTGGGGTTTTGGCCGGTAGCCTTTTTAAAGGCACGGTTAAAGGTGGCTTTTGAATTAAATCCGCAGTCATAGGCGATACCCAGCAGGGTTTGATCCTTATATTCGCCTTTGTCAAATTTTGCTTTAACAGCTTCAACACGAAACTGGTTAACCAGGTCGTTAAAATTTTGAGCAAATCCCCGGTTTATTACCATAGAGATAAAGGAGGGGCCTTTTTGCAATTGTTTAGCCAACTGGGTAAGTGTTAACTCAGGATTTTCATACAGTTTCTCGTCCTGCAACAGGCCCAGCAGTTTGGGTTTCCATTCGTTCAGCACTTCATCTGAAACTGCCTGTTCCTTTTCCGTTGGTTCTATCTCAATGACCTCGGCATCTTCTTCACATGTAATTTCCTGCTGATAGTTAAGCAGTAAAGCAGGCCGGTTGACCATCATGTTGGGTTTAAAAGCAACTTTGGTTTCAACAGAATTTGCATAACCACTGATGGCGATATAATAAAACAAAATGGCGAAAGTGAGAAAATACCACCAGGTTTCGGCATACCAAAGCTGGATAAACTGTTCAATGATAAAAAAAACAAATCTTACACAAAGCATGGCCAGAAATGCCAGCAGGAAGTTCCTGATCCAGCGGAATAAAACACTATCGGCATAACTGACGGTTTGCACAATAATTTTTTTGTACAAATTGTAATACCTTATTGAAAGAAAAAAATAAAGCAACATGGAAATAAAACCGGTTAGCTGGTACCAGGTATCAAAATCCGGGTCGGCGCCGTTGGCAAGAAAATAATAATCTTTCAATACCAGCTTATCGGTAACCGCCATTATGATACTAAAAACGAGATAAAGCATACCGGGTACAAAGTGAAGCCATTCTTTTTTGCCAAACCGGAACGAAGGGTTTAATAAGCTTTGCACATAAAAGAATATTACCGGGCCTATCAGGTATAAATGCTGAAAAGGAATATAAAATAAGATATCCCGGAAGGGTTGTTTATCGTACCAGCCTCCAAAACCCAGCATCCAGGGGGCAATATACAGAATGGATAAGAACAGGAAAATGCTCAGCCATTTATCTGATGCTGTTTCATTAACGAGGCCTTTGCGCCAGAGCAGTATGGCATAAACAAAGCCATGTACAAAAAAAATCAGCAGTATTGAGCTGTAAAAGCCAAATGAAAAGTACATGCCGTAAAATAAATAAAGTAAGCCAATAAATAGCCGAATGTTTACAATTGACGGAATTTTAAATGACCACGTTTATCATCTTGTTCTTAACAAAGATGATCTTCTTCGGCGCTTTACCTTCCAGCCATTTTTGTACAATTTCGTTTTGCAATACCAGTTGTTCAACAGCAGGTTGTTCTAAATCTAAAGCCAACGCGATACTGGTACGCAGTTTCCCATTGATAGAAACCGGGTATTCTTTTGTAAGCTCAACCAGCAAAGCAGGATTAAAGGTTGGAAAAGCTGCATCTAAAACCGAACCTTCGTTACCTAATTGATTCCACAGATCTTCGGCAATATGCGGTGCATAAGGTGTAAGTAAGATGAGTAGTTTTTCAAGCACTTCTTTTTTATGGCATTTCATATCTGCCAGTTCATTAACGCAGATCATGAATGTACTTACGGCTGTATTAAAACTAAAACGTTCGGTATCTTCTTCAATTTTTTTAATGGTGCGGTGCAGGACTTTTAATTCTGCATCCGATCCTTTGTCTTCGTTCCATACCTTGCCTTTTAAATCATCGTTGAACAGCCTCCACAGCTTTCTTAAAAAGCGATGCACTCCCTCAATACCCTTGGTATCCCAGGGTTTGCTGGCTTCAACCGGGCCCAGGAACATTTCATACATGCGGAAGGTATCGGCACCGTATTTTTCACAAAGTTCATCCGGGTTAACGGTGTTGTATTTTGATTTGGACATTTTTTCGGTTTCAACACCGCAGATGTACTTCATGTCTTTTATTGCCCCTGTATTACAAGCCAATGAAAAAGTGCCGTCTTCAAAAATAAATGCTGCATCGGCAAATTCCGGTTTCCATTTTCTGAATGCATCGATCTGCAGTTCCACCCCGTCAACAATATTTACATCCACATGCAATGTTTGTACATCGTACTCGTGTTTTTTACCGTACGATACAAACTGGTTGGTTCCTGCAATTCTGTACACAAACCTGCTGCTTCCCTGTATCATCCCCTGGTTCAGCAATTTCTTAAAAGGTTCTTCAAAACCGATCAGGCCCAGATCAAATAAAACCTTGGTCCACATGCGGCTGTACAACAAATGTCCTACGGCATGTTCGGTACCGCCAATGTACAGGTCTACCTGGTTCCAGTAATGGCTGGCTTTGCGGTCGCAAAAGGTTGTTTCATTATTGGGATCCATGTATCGCAGGAAGTACCAGCTGCTGCCGGCATAACCGGGCATAGTAGAAGTTTCTCTTCTTCCCTGGGGTGAATTAACCCATTCGGTAATATTCGCCAGCGGCCCTTCTCCTTCCGGCCCCGGGCCATATGTATCTACATGTGGTAATTCCAATGGCAGTTCTTCCGCATCCAATGGAATGGCTACGCCATCCGTCCAGATAATGGGGAAAGGTTCACCCCAATAACGCTGGCGGCTGAAACCTGCATCCCTCATGCGGTAATTCACTTTGCGTTTGCCAATGCCCAGTTCTTCAATTTTATTTACGGCAATGCCGATGGCATCTTTCATAAACAGTCCGTTTAAAAAACCGCTGTTTTCTAAAACAGCATCTTTGGTTGCATTGGCTTCTTCGCCATTAAAATGGCCGCCGATGATATTGGTAATGGGAATATCAAAATGTTTGGCAAAAGCAAAATCGCGCTGATCGCCGCAAGGCACGGCCATGATGGCTCCTGTACCGTAACCGGCCAGTACATATTCTGCTATCCAGATGGGGATTTCCCTGCCATCAAATGGATTAATGGCATAAGCCCCTGTAAAGCAACCGGTGATGGTTTTTGCTTCGGCCAGGCGTTCCCTTTCGCTGCGGCTTTTTACATAATGCAGGTATTGGTCTATTGCTGCTTTTCGTTCGGGGGTGGTTATTTGGGCAACCAATTCATGCTCGGGAGCCAGCACCATAAAGTCAACACCAAAAATGGTATCGGGCCTGGTAGTATAAACGGTGAGGCGTGAGTTGTGAGTCGTGAGTTGTGAGTCCCCACTCATGTCTGACGCATGATGTTTCACGATCCCGAATTCCATTTCCGCTCCTTCACTCTTCCCGATCCAGTTGCGTTGCATTTCTTTCATGCTTTCACTGAAGTCAACGGTTTCCAGTCCTTCCAGTAAACGATCGGCATAATCGGTAATCCTTAAATACCATTGGCGCATTTTCTTTTTCTCTACGGGGTGGCCGCCCCGTTCGCTTAATCCGTTCACTACTTCATCATTAGCCAACACGGTTCCCAAAGCCTCACACCAGTTCACTTCACCATATTTGCTGAAAGCCAGGCGGCGGTTCATCAAAATATCTTCCTGCTCTTTTTTGGTAAACGCATTCCACTGTTCTGCAGTAAAATTTTTATTTCCCTTTGTTTCGTATTTTTTTATTAGGTCGGCAATGGGCCTTGCCTTCTTTTGTGTGTTGCAGAAATAACTGTTGAACAGTTGCAGAAATATCCACTGTGTCCATTTATAATATTGCGGGTCGCTGGTACGTACTTCCCTTTCCCAGTCGTAACAAAAACCTATCTTATCCAGCTGGGCTTTAAAAGTGGCAATATTTTTTTCGGTGGTGGTTGCCGGGTGCTGGCCGGTTTCCAAAGCGTATTGCTCGGCCGGTAAACCAAAACTGTCGAAGCCCATCGGGTGTAATACATTAAACCCCTTCAATCTTTTATAGCGGCTGTAAATATCGCTGGCTATATATCCAAGCGGATGGCCAACGTGCAGGCCTGCACCACTTGGATAAGGAAACATATCCAGCACATAATATTTAGGCTTTGCAGATTCGTTTGAAACGGCATAGGTCTTATTTTCTTTCCATTTGTTTTGCCACGCCTGTTCAATTTTTCTAAAATCGTATTCCATACCGCTACCCCCTGAAGGATTTTTAAAGATTAAAAAATATTATTTCATCCGGTACACATGCCATAAATGTGAAAGAAAAGTTATTTACCTTCTCAATCACCGCTCATCTTTTACTTTTATAAAAATAAATACGGCAGGCAATCGTTTTGAAGTGGGCAAAAATACGGCAAAGCAGGTAAAATCCTTTATTTTTGCCCTACTTGTAAGACCACGCCTTTCAGCGTGTTCATTACTTCTGATAAAATTAAAAAAGAATACGCCACAGGCGTGAATCTACAAAAAAGAAATATGGCTCAATTCGGAAAATCAAGCAGTAAAAGAGGTAAACCAACCTATGCAGGTGCCATCATTGGTGTAGCCCTGGTTTTATTTTTATTTGGCATAGTTGGCTGGTTCTTTTTAAATCTCCGGAAAACCGGCGATTATGTAAAGGAAAACATACAGGTACATGCCTGGCTTAATCCCAATGCACAAAAGAAAAAGATTGACAGCCTGAAAAACTACATCACCGCTTTTCCGTATGTAAAGAATGTGCAGTATGTGACCAAAGAAATGGCCATGGCCCAATGGAACAAAGACAATGACAGCAGCTGGAAAAAATTTTTGGATGCCAACCCTTTACCGGAAAGCATAGACTTTTATGTTAAAGCCGACTATGTTCAAAAAGACAGCCTGGATGCGCTTTCCACCAATCTGCTCAACCGGTATCCCGGCCTCATAAAAGAATTCCAGTTTCCAACAGAAACCATTACACAGGTAAGTAAATTTGTAAAAACTGCTGCCATCATATTTTTAATTACGGCCATATTGCTGACCATACTGGTGGTTTTTTCAATTGATAATACCATCAGGCTGGCCATGTACAGTAACAGGTTTTTAATTAAAACCATGCAAATGGTTGGGGCTACACGGGGTTTTATTGCCCGGCCTATCAATATCAGGGCTGTGATAAATGGCTTAATTGCATCGGCCATTGCCATTGTAGCGGTTTGGTTTACCGTAATACTGATAGAATCGCTGGCTCCCAGCTTTAAAGTACTGCACGACAATACCAGTATGTTCCTGCTGTTTTTGGTCATTGTTGTTTTAGGCATCAGTATCACCGTTTTAAGCACCCATCGTTCGGTAATAAAATACCTGCGTATGAAATTGGACGATTTATATTAATTTGCGTACTCAAATAACATTACCATGAGCGAACAAACAAAAAAAACTGCCGTACCTGCCACTTCAAACCCGCTGTTTGACAAAGGGAATTACAGGTGGATGCTGATTGGACTGGGTGTACTGGCACTGGGCTTTTTTTTAATGGCCGGTGGCAAAAGCAGCGATCCAAAGGTTTTTAATGCAGATGAGGTATACAGTACAACACGTATAACCATTGCCCCCATGCTCATTATTGCCGGTTTCATTATTGAGATATTTGCAATTATGAAGAAATCGAAATCCAATTAAAAATCAGAAATTACGAATTAAGGATATATAGCGGAGCTCACACCTTCGCTTTTTTCTTTTAAAAAAACTGCATGAATACCATACAAAGCATCATTGTTGCAATAGTGGAAGGTTTAACGGAATTCCTGCCCGTTTCCTCAACCGGCCATATGATCATCACCGAAAAGATATTAAACATACCCTCGGATGATTTTAGCAAAGTATTTACCATTGCCATACAGCTGGGTGCTATTTTATCAGTTGTTGTTTTGTACTGGAAAAAATTTCTGAACTTTAAAAACCGGAAGTTTTATTTAAAAATTGCCGTTGGTGTTGTACCGGCTTTGCTGTTGGGTTTTTTACTTTCAGATAAGATTGATGCATTGCTCGAAAGTTCAACCACGGTTGCCATTACGCTTTTGGCAGGTGGTATCATTTTATTGTTCATTGATAATCTTTTTAAAAATCCCACCATTGATAAAGAAGAGGATATTTCCTTTATAAATGCTATTATGATAGGCATCTGGCAGTGCATTGCCATGATACCGGGTATCAGCCGGAGTGCCGCTTCCATCATTGGTGGTATGCAGCAAAAACTAACCCGCAATGCCGCTGCTGAATTTTCTTTTTTCCTGGCTGTGCCAACCATGCTGGCAGCTACCTGTTATAAGCTTTTAAAATATTACCAGGATCATGGAGGTTTCACGGCTAATGAAGTAAAACAACTAGCTATCGGCAATATAGTGGCATTTATTGTAGCCCTGCTTGCCATCAAATTTTTCATTGGATTTTTAAAAAAGCATGGCTTTAAAGTTTGGGGCTATTACAGGATCATTGTGGGCATTGTTTTACTCATCTTAATTTATACCGGCTACATCAAATCATAAAATACCCAATGCAGGGTATATGGCGGTCAAAGCAGTTTTGGTATCTATGCACTACTAAACGAACCATCATGAGAAATTTTAAAACCCTGCTGCTTTCACTGATCATTGCCATCAGCATCAGCGCCTGTAACCAGAACTATGGTAAAGAATATAAACTGGATAAAATGCACAATGTGTATTATAAAGGCGATGGAATTAATGAAACCCATGCAAAAAAACTGGCCAGTTATTTAAAAGAACAGGAATATTTTCAGGACAGCATCAATTCTACCGTGCAACTGATAAAAATCAAAGACACTTTTAACGTGAATTTTGTTGTAGATGAAACCAAACTAACCGCCGGCTATGAAAACAAATTTTTATTATTCGGATCATTTATCTCTGAAGGTGTATTTGAAAAGGCCCCCGTTACCATTCAGCTTACCAACAACAAATTAGAACCGTTTAAAAATCTTGGATACGCAAAGCCTTTATCAGGTATTGATAATTAAGGCCGGACTAACTGCTTATACATAGTATCCCGGAGCCCCTGCATAAAGCAGGGGCTATTTTTTTACTGCCAATACGGCTATATTTCCTATTTTCATTCTACCTTAATAAAAAAGCCATGCAAACTGCTTCTAAAAAAGTGATCAATGGATGGGCCATGTACGACTGGGCAAACTCTGTTTACAACCTGGTAATTACCACTACTTTTTTTCCGGCTTATTATGCCTTTGTAACCAGCACCGACAAATTTCCGGATGGTATCCGGTTTTTAGGAAGACATTATGTAAATACCGAGCTTAAAGATTATGTACTGGCATTTGGTTTTTTGGTTATTGCATTATTGTCTCCCATTTTATCATCCATTGCCGATTATAAAGGAAACAAGAAAAACTTTATGCGGTTTTTCTGTTACCTGGGCGCCGCAAGCTGCAGCTTACTTTATTTTTTTGATGAGCATCACTTAACACTTGGCCTGATGAGTTTTATGTTTGCCGGCATTGGTTTTTATGGCAGCCAGGTTTTTTACAACTCTTACCTTCCTGAAATTGCAGCCGAAGCAGACAGAGACCGGATCAGTGCCCGGGGTTACAGTTTTGGATATATAGGCAGTGTGATCATGCAGTTAATTGGTTTTGGCCTGGTTATGGCCATGCCCGACAGTCAGACACCTTTAAAGATCACTTTTTTACTGGTAGGTATCTGGTGGGTTGTATTTGCACAAATAACATTTAACCGCTTACCCATCGTCCCCAAATCAGAACGAAAATCAAAAAAACATCCTTTAATAAACGGATTTCATGAATTAAAGATCGTTTGGAACCAGGTAAAACATATGCCGCAACTGAAAAGGTTTTTATCGGCTTTCTTTTTTTACAGCATGGGTGTACAAACCGTAATGCTTATAGCCATTGACTTTGGTATTAAAGAATTAAAACTGGAAAACAGCAAACTGATCATTACGGCTGTTATCATACAGATCGTAGCCATTGCCGGAGCAATTGGCATGAGCCGTTTATCTGCCCTGTATGGAAATATTAAAATATTGTCGTTAACGGTTTGCCTTTGGATAGCGGTATGTATTGCCGGGTATTTTATGCAGACAGAAACACATTTCTACATCATTGCTTCACTGGTTGGTTTGGTCATGGGCGGCATTCAATCACTCAGCCGGTCAACTTACAGTAAATTAATGCCTGAAACAAAAGATACCGCATCGTTTTTCAGTTTTTATGATGTAACCGAAAAACTGGCGATTGTGATCGGCCTGTTCAGCTTTGGATTTATTGAAGGCCTCACGCATAATATGCGTAATTCGATTTTAGCACTCATCGTGTTTTTTGTATTGGGACTGCTGTTTTTAATTCTTACATCAAGGGCACAAAAAAAACTGATATAACTTTACAGATCATGAAACTATATTCCATCAATACCGGCTATTTTAAACTGGATGGGGGCGCCATGTTTGGCGTGGTACCCAAAAGCATCTGGAACAAACTGAACCCCGCCGATGAAAACAATATGTGCAGCTGGGCCTTACGATGTTTATTAATAGAAGATGAAGGCAGATTGATGTTGATCGATAACGGTATGGGCGATAAACAGGATGCAAAGTTCTTTGGGCACTATTACCTGCATGGTGATGATACACTGGACAGATCACTGGCCCAACATGGTTTTACCAAAGATGATATTACCGATGTTTTTTTAACACACCTGCATTTTGATCATTGCGGCGGAAGCATTGTTAAAGACGGCGATAAACTGGTACCTGCATTTAAGAATGCTACTTACTGGAGCAACGAAGATCACTGGAAATGGGCCACAGAACCCAATGCAAGAGAAAAGGCAAGTTTTTTAAAAGAGAATATTTTACCCATACAGGAAAGCGGGCAGTTGAAATTTTTAAACGTGAGTGATGAATCGTCAGACCTGAGTAACGAACTTGCCGGTGCATCAATACTCTCTACTCACGACTCACGTCTCACCACTCACGACTCACCACTCTCGACTAATTTATCCTTCTTCACCGTCTCAGGCCACACCAATTCCATGATGCTGCCTAAAATAAATTACAACGGTAAAACGATTGTATTTATGGCCGATCTATTGCCCTCAGTTGCACACATACCGCTGCCTTATGTGATGGCGTATGATATGTTTCCGCTTACTACATTAAATGAAAAGAAATTATTTCTTACTGAAGCACTGCAAAACGATTATGTACTGTTTTTTGAACACGACCCGTTGAATGAATGTTGTACACTGCAAATGACAGAAAAAGGAATCAGAGCCGGTAACACTTTTAAGCTGGCCGATCTGTGAGGTTACCTGAGATTTATTAAGGAAGTTAACGGATGCCTCAGGTTTTTATAACTCATCATATCCACTTTAATACTTCCTACCGCAATCGGGCTTTCGGCCCTTAACAACAAATGATTGGGATCATCACTCAGCCATGCAGTCATTTTTTCACCACCTTCAAAAATGGTTCCTTTAATTAAGAGCGGTTTTATTTTAATGGCATTGAATTTACCGTACCGGGTTTTTATGGTTTCTTTTCCCATATAGCGTATGTACATGTTAAATACCTCATCATCCAAAAACATGTCGAACATTATTTTATCATTCACTTTATACTTGTCGAAATTGATGTTACGGCAATAATAAACCATGCTTACCACATCCTGTATACAATCGGTAACTTTAAATACACCATTGGTGGTAATAGCGGTTTTGGCATCATGGTTAAACGTTACGTTATTGTATTTCTTATAACCTCCTTCATCAATATTGCGTATAAATTTATAAGGCAGCAGGTCTGTGGTATCAATATAACTTTCGTACCTGTCGCGCACTTTAAAAAAACCATCAAAGAAAGAATAGGTAGACCCGGTGCCAACCAGGTGATAAACAGGTTTGCCGTTGTAACGCTCCAGCGAAGAGGTAAAAACGGCTTCACCGGCACCCACATACATGCCCAGTGTACTGTAAAATACTTTCATCTTTACCTCCTCATCAGCTTTAAATGCATGGTTCCTGATGGTACAGGGCTGGGGCATTTTTACTGTAAAACTTAAGGCACAAAAAGCGGTAAAAAATAAACCCGTTTTAAAGTATCTCATCATTTTTCTTTCTTTGTTTTAAAACCTAAAATTAATAAACTTCCTATTAGTGCAGGAATAAACAGGTTAACAAACCAAATGCCAAAAGTTGCGGTCAGTATCCCCAACGTATTGGTACTGTATGAAAACATGGTCTTGGCAACCGAACCCCGTATACCCAGTTCGGCAATGGCAATGGAAGGAATGATTGCCAGTATCCAAAACATAACGGTAATGATCCAGTAACCTGTCCATACACTTTGCTCTACCTGCAATAACTGCAGCATAAAGATGTATTGCAAAACGAAAACAATGTACCGGTAAAGCGACAAAGCCAGTAACCTTAACAAAATTTTCGCATCAAAGGTATCTAAAACGTTAATGTATCTGGAAAACCTGCCGGCATAAGGCAGTTTCTCCAGCAATTTTGTCATCCACCCCAGCCTGAAAAAAAATAAAATAAAAAGGAGGGTGCTAAAAATACTTAAGTATAAAAAAATACGCAGCCAAAAAACAGAGATGCCCGTTACAGAAGCTGAAGCATCGGCACTGTACAGTAAATAAATGAGGCCAAAACATCCCATTAGCATGGTAATGATCAACTGGGCCATACCCCCGGCAATAGAAAGCGTAACGGCCTTAATGCGTTTGCCTTCTTCTACAAAAAGTATGCGGCCTGCAAATTCTCCCATACGATTGGGTGTATTTAACGAAAAAGTTACCCCGCACAGCACCGATTTAAATGAACTCATAAAAGATATCGGCTGTAAAACCCTCATCAGCAACTGCCATTTCCTGGCCTCAAGCCCCCAGTTAACAAAAACAAATACAATCACCATCCAGAATTTCCAGGCATCAGCCCCAAATGGCAATGTTTTTATAATGGCTACAGACGCGTCTATATCAGGCTGTGCCTTCACCTGCAGGTACAGGGAATAGAACAACCAAACGGCCAGCAAGGGGCCCACAAACCACTTGAGTAATATTTTGATACTTTTGTTCAATACGCAATGTTAGTTTAATTATTATAAAATACTGCGTAGCTTGAAAAAGCAAAACAAACAGGCTCAAAAAAATAAAGCATTTGCAAAATAAAACAAACATCATTTTAGGGATCGATCCGGGAACCATCATCATGGGTTACGGGTTGATAAAGGTAACCGGCAACAGGATCTCCTTACTGGAAATGGGTGTTTTACAACCGGGTAAAGCATCTGCAGGACCCGGAGGAAATGACAGTTACAAAAAACTGCAAATGATATTTAATACGGTAAGCGGGCTTATTACCAAATATCAGCCCGACTCTTTTGCTATTGAAGCACCATTCTTTGGTAAAAATGTGCAAAGCATGCTGAAACTTGGCAGGGCTCAGGGTGTGGCCATTGCAGCGGCCATGCGCCATGGACTGGATGTTACCGAATACTCGCCTAAAAAAGTAAAGCAATCCATAACCGGCAACGGAAATGCCGCCAAAGAACAGGTTATGAAAATGCTGCAGCAAATACTGACTTTTACAGAAGACCCTAAACATTACGATGCTACAGATGCTTTGGCGGTTGCAGTTTGCCATTATTTTCAGCAAAATACAGCCTTACCCGGCATGGGTGAAAAAGTAAGCGGGTGGAAAGATTTTCTGGCAAAGCATCCGGATAAGCTGAAGACAAAAAAGTAACCGGCCTGTACTTAACCTGTTTTTAACAAAACTTAACCGGTGTCTGTTTAATTTCATGGTTGGTTCAAAAAAATAAATGCCTGATGGTCATTCGTTCAAAAACATTAAGACTGGTGATCTTAACCAGCACATTGCTGATCACCATCATTATGGCCATACAGCTGGTGTGGCTTCAAAAAGTGTATTTGTACGAAGAGAAGCAGTTTAACATCAATGTATCAAAAAGCATACGCAGTTTATACAGTGATATGGAACTGGTAAATGACGCATCGGATAATGTGCAAAAAGTAATTGAGAATATAAATCCGGATGTGTACCTGCTTAAAATTGACTGCAGCCCCAATCTTGAGCAGCTATGGATAAACCTGAAAAGTGAACTTACAGATTTTGATGTTTACACCGACTGCAGGGCGGCGGTATATGATACTGCTGAAAAAAAATATATAGCCCAACAATATATTGACCTGCCCGATGCCTATTTTCCATCTGAAAATGAAAATGTACTGCAGGTTTATGAACGTGATCATCCTTATATCGCTCTATATTTCCCGCACCGGGGGCAGTATATTGTTAAACAAATGATGTTCTGGATAGCTTCCAGTGGCTTTCTGTTGCTTGTTTTAATCGGACTCGGATTCAGCATTTTTTACCTGTACCGGCAAAAATTTTTTAACGAAACGCAGCGGGATTTTGTAAATAATTTTACCCATGAATTTAAAACACCCCTGGCCGTAATAAAAATAGCTGCGGATGTGTTACAGCAGCAAAACACCCTCGACAAGCCTGAAAAATTTAAAAATTATGCCGGCATTATACGAGACCAAACCTCGCATTTGCAGTCGCAGGTGCAACGGTTACTGGAAATTGCCTATACCGACAGGAGCAGTTTACCGCTTAAAAAAGAAAAATTCGATATCAATTTACTGATCAGGGAATCCATAAACGACCTGCAGCCCCTAATTGAACAGAAGCATGCTGTGGTCAATATCAATTTTGATGAACAGGGTCTGCTTATTAATGCCGACAGGTCTTATTTAAGGTTGTGCCTTATAAACCTGATAGAAAATGCCATTAAGTATGCAGTTACGCCGGTAATTGACATAAGCACAAAGGTTGAAGCTGCGGTTTTACTTATTGCCGTAAAAGATAATGGCATAGGTATTGCAGCAGCACATCAAAAGAAGATATTTGAAAGGTTTTACCGGGTAACGGATGGCGAACTTCATGTGAGCAAAGGTTTTGGCCTGGGACTGAATTTTGTAAAAAAAGTTATTGATACGCACCATGGTAAAATTGAAGTAAAGAGTGAATTGGGAAAAGGAAGCACTTTTACCATAAAATTATCCCTTAAATAAAAAGTACCCTATGTTAAAAGGAAAAGTATTACTGGCCGAAGATGACCTTTCGCTTGGATTTGTAATTAAAGATTCGTTGCAGGATGTTGGTTTTGAAGTAACCCATTGCCCCGATGGCGAAGTGGCCTGGCAACAGTATCAGAAAAAAGAATTTGATATATGCCTGCTGGATATCAATATGCCGGTAAGGGATGGTTTTTCGCTCGCGAAAAAAATAAGGCAGCACAGTGATGTGGTGCCGATCATTTTCATCACTGCAAAAAGTTTACAGGAAGATAAACTGAAAGGCTTTCAATCAGGTGCCGATGATTATATAACCAAGCCTTTCAGCATGGAAGAATTGATTTTGAGGATAGAGGTTTTTTTACGCCGTACCAAAAAATTACAGGCCGATACCAGGGAAGTTTACCAGTTGGGTAAACTGAAATTTGTAGTGAATGAATTGAAAATATACAATGGCGATGAGGCAATTACCCTTACCCAAAAAGAATCGGACCTGCTGCGCTTTTTTGCACAGCACGAAAACAAAGTACTGAAACGGGAAGAAGTTTTACTGCACGTGTGGGGCAAGGATGATTATTTCCTGGGCAGAAGCATGGATGTATTTATTACCAAACTGCGCAAACATTTTAAACCCGACCCCAATATTGTACTGGAAACCATACATGGTGTTGGATTCAGGCTGCAGATCAATCAGCCTAAAGCTGTGCAGTGATTTTTTCAAATGCTGCTTTCAGTTCTTCCTTCGAAGGTTGCAGTTTTGGCCTGGTAAAATTTAAATCGTTGGCGTTATTGATGGGAACCAGGTGCATATGGGCATGCGGTACTTCAAGCCCGATAACACTTATGCCACACCTTTTACAATCAAATGCTTTTTCAATAGCATGGGCAACAGGCTTGGCAAAGACCAGCATCTCAGCCAGGTAATCATCAGGCACATCAAAAATTTTATTCACTTCTGTTTTAGGCACCACCAGTACGTGGCCTGTTACCAATGGTTCAATGTCAAGAAATGCAATAAATTTTTCGCTCTCGGCAATTATGTAGGCCGGAATTTCGCCATTGATGATTTTGGAAAAAATGGTCATACTTTTTATTAGAATTGAAAAGGAATAAAAAAATCCCATCCGTAAGCTGCGTATGGGATAAAATTAAGTGATGATTATAATTCGATATTTTCAACCTTGAATTTCAATACCCCGGCAGGTACAACCACATCCACCACATCACCTATCACTTTGCCCAGCAAACTTTTTCCAATAGGCGAGGTCACTGAAATCTTTCCCAGCTTCAGGTCTGCTTCATTTTCAGAAACAATCTTATACGTTACCTGCTTTTTGGTACCCAGGTTGGTTAAAGTAACTTTTGTAAGAATGGATACCTTACTGGTATCAATACTGCTTTCATCCAATATACGGGCATTGGCAATTATTCCTTCCAGTTGCTTTATTTTAGCTTCCAGCATACCTTGTGCTTCTTTGGCCGCATCGTATTCGGCATTTTCCTTCAAATCGCCCTTTTCTCTTGCTTCGGCAATGGCATGGCTTGCAGCCGGCCTGTCTACACCTTTCATGTGCTGTAGCTCTTCCTTTAACCTTTCAAATGTTTCGGCTGTTACATAATTGGTAGTGCTCATAAAATTCAGTTTAGACAAATAAAAAAAATACAACGCCTAAGTTGGCCTAAGGCGTTGCATGTGCTGCAAAAATAGCGAAAAAATTATATTCCCAGTTTTTCCAGTATTACCGTACTCATTTTATTAAAGGCCTGGGTTGAATAACCTGCAATATGGGGAGTCAAAATTACATTGTCTTGCTTTATCAGATATTGCATTTCTTCCTTTTGTGTATCTGTAAAACTGCCTAACTGTTCATTCTCCAGAACATCTAAAGCAGCCCCGGCAATAGTATGGTGTTTCAATGCTTGTATCAGTGCCGCAGTGTGCACAACTGAACCACGTGAGGTATTGATGATAAAAGGCCTTTGCTGCAATGCGCTAAAAAAGGCCTCATTGGCCATATGCCTTGTATCTTCTGCGAGCGGTACATGAAAACTAATGACATCGGCATGGCTGCAGATATGGTCCAGGCTGGCCTCTTTAACGTGATCATGCCTAAAACCAAACTTGTATTTATCATAAGCCAGCACCGTTACATCAAATCCCGAAAGTAACCTGGCAAAGCTGCTACCGGTATTTCCAAACCCGATTATACCAACCGTTTTACCACTCAACTCGGTTCCCCTGTTCTCTTCCCTGATCCACTTACCGATTTTAATTTCGTTAAAACTGCTGTATATTTTTTTTTGAAGACCTAGCAGCATTCCCAGCGCATGCTCGGCCACGGCATTTCGGTTTCCTTCGGGGCTGCTAACACATTTAATGCCTTTGCCTTCGGCATATGCCACATCTATCAATTCCATGCCGCTTCCCAGCCTGCCAATCCATTTCAGGCAACCGGCCTTGTCCAGCATTGCTTTATCAATTTTTATCCTTGTAGTAACTATAATTCCTGCTGCTGCATCAATAAGCGCTGTAAGTTCCTCGTAAGTTATTTCAGGAAGATACATCACTGTATATCCTTTTTGCTGCAAAGTTTCTATCAGTACATCCGGAACTTTGGCCGTAATGATCACCGGTTGTTCATTACTCATGTGGTAGCTATCATGCTTATTTCTACATTAACATTTTTGGGCAGGCCTTTTACTGCAACGGTTTCCCTGGCCGGGTAACTTGACTGTCCGGCAGGCAGGTCTGACGTAAAATAACTGCCATAAATTTCATTTACTGCTGTAAACAAACTCATATCGCTTAAGAATATGGTTGTTTTTACCACATGGCTAAAATCCATACCGGCGGCTGTCAGTATTTCATTCAGGTTTTTCATTACCTGGTGTGTTTCTTCCCTGATATCTGCATTTGCCAGTTCGCCTGAACCGGGAATTAATGCAATCTGGCCAGAAATAAAAAGTAAATCTCCGGTCATTACCGCCTGGTTGTAAGGGCCAATGGGGGCAGGTGCATTGGGGGTGTTGATTATTTTTCTCATATTTTTCCGGTTTATTTATTCAATTGCAAATATATCTTTTCTCAACAACCTATTTTTGTAAAAAAAATATAATGATCGTTGTAGCAGCATCAGATAAACAGTGGCAGGAGCTTACCGGTTCAAGGCCGGGTATTGCATGGCAAAGGGCAGAACATGCATCACAATTCATCAACTTTAAAAATGCCAATGCTTTTTTCAGTTTAATGAATCATGAAATACTGCCGGAATTTGAGTCTTTACAAAAACCTGTTTTTATACATGCTGTTGTACAAACGCTCAGTGGCATGTCTGCTCCATCCAATGTTTACCGCATTAACGGATGGGCAACATTTTTAAACCGAATGGTATGGGAAACAGCAGGCGCCGGCAATGAAGCAGTTGAAACACTTTTTAAAACACTCCAAACCAGGATCAGTTTTGTAAAGGACGAGCCTGGTTTTATTGCTGCCAGGGTTATAGCCATGATCATTAATGAAGCCTATTTTGCATTGGAAGATAAAGTAAGCAGTAAAACTGAAATTGATACGGCCATGAAACTGGGCACCAACTATCCATATGGGCCATTTGAATGGGCCTCATTGATCGGTACATGCAATATTCTGGCACTGCTGCAAAAACTATATGAGACCGACAGCCGGTACAAACCTTCGGCACTTTTAATTAAAGAAACAGCAGAAAATAATCAATGAGCCTTATACTCAACATAGATACTGCATCTGAACATGCACATACCAGTATTGCATCAAACGGCAGTGTATTATGTGCGCTCCATAATGAATCACAAAAAGATCATGCTTCTTTTATACAAACCGCCATTCAGCAATTAACAAGATCTGCCCATATCAACTTAAAAGATATTGATGCAGTTGCGGTAACTGCAGGCCCGGGTTCTTATACCGGTTTAAGAGTGGGTATGGCCAGTGCCAAGGGCTTATGCTATGCCCTGAAAAAACCGCTTATAACCATTGGTACGCTGGAAGTACTGGCCCTTTCGGCTTTGCAGCTTTTTCCGGATCAAAGGGAAAGTATGTTGTATTGCCCCATGATTGATGCCCGCAGAATGGAAGTTTTTACAGCAATATATAAAAATGACCTGACCATTTGCATGCAACCCTGCGCTGTGATACTGGATGAGTCATCTTTTGAAAATCAATTACAAGAAAACAACATCATGTTTTTTGGCAGTGGTTCATTTAAATGGAAAATGATATGCAAACATGAACATGCGGCCTTTGAAGAGATCTCCCTTTTGCCCGATAGCCTTGCCAAATCTACCTATAACCGTTTCTTAGAAAAAAAATTCACGGCATTGGCCTATAGTGAACCTATGTATATAAAAGAATTTCAATCAGTTATAAAAAACTGACTGGTTATTCCTTAAAAAATCGATGTAATTAACTGAATATATACAGTTGCATAAGCAATTAATGGTATATTTGTGTTGTTCAAATATTGTTCAAGCATATTTAAATTTACTATTATGATGGTTGCACCTCAAACACGGGAGCAGGACGCTTCGGGTTCTGCAAAGAACTCTCCAATTAATTTAGATTACAATGCACTTAAAAAAGCAGCTTTGGTTTTACGTGCTTTAAACCACAAGCTACGTCAGCAATTATTAAAATTGATTGAAGAAGAAAAAAAGATTACCGTTACAGAAATTTATGTTCGTTTGCGCCTTGAGCAATCTGTAGCATCTCAGCATCTTGCCATTTTACGCAAGGCTGGTATTGTAAATACAGAACGTGATGGAAAATTTATTTTCTACACGGTTAACTATAAGCGCATTGACGAGATAAGCCAGTTTGTAAAAGACCTGGTGGGTTAAATTTCTTCAAATTAAATTTTAGCGTTCAGGCAATCAGCCTGAACGCTTTTTTATTTTTACCTTTGCCCGCATTTCTAAACAAAAAAATATTGCATGTACATCAAACAATTTTATACCGGCTGCCTGAGTGAAGCAGCGTATTATGTGGAAAGTGAGGGCGAGGTTGCCATTATTGACCCGTTAAGAGACACATCGGAATACACCAGACTGGCTAAACAAAATAATGCCGGCATCAAATATATTTTTGAAACCCATTTTCATGCTGATTTTGTAAGCGGCCATATTGATTTAAGCAAAGAAACCGGTGCTCCGATCATATTCGGGCCGGGAGCAAAAACCGGTTATGCCATTTATAATGCCAAAGACATGGAGGTGTTTAAACTGGGCAAAATAAGCATCCAGGTTTTACATACCCCGGGCCATACCCTGGAAAGCACCTGTTATCTGTTACGCGATGAAAATGATAACCCCCATGCTGTTTTTACAGGAGATACTTTATTTGTGGGTGATGTGGGTCGCCCCGACCTGAGCAGTGGAAACATGAGCAGCGCTGAGCTTGCAGGAATCATGTACGAAACCCTGCAAACCAAAATCATCCCGCTTGCCGATAATGTAATTGTTTACCCGGCACATGGCGCAGGCAGCAGCTGCGGAAAAAATATGGGACCCGAAACCTTCAGTACCATTGGTGAACAGAAAAAAAACAATTATGCATTGCAACCCCAAACCAAAGAAGCATTTGTGGCAGCCGTAACAGATGGCCTTGCCATACCTCCAAAATATTTTGCCATTAATGCACAAATAAATATGCAGGGTTATACCAGCCTGGATACCGTTAAGCAAAAGGGATTAACGCCACTGTCCCCGGATGAATTTAAAAAGGCGAAAGAGGAGGATGTGATCACTTTAGATACCCGGCATGCCACTGTTTTTACACAGGGTTTTATACCCGGCAGCATTTTTATCGGACTTGAAGGCCGGTTTGCCGAGTGGGCAGGCAGCTTACTTTCTTTTGATAAGCCAATGCTGCTGGTTACAGAGCCGGGCAAAGAAGAAGAATCTGTGATCCGTTTATCCAGGGTAGGTTTTGATAAAATCCAGGGATATTTATCCGGTGGATTTGAGGCCTGGCAAAATGCCGGCGAACCTGTTGATATGATCATTGATATAGAAGCCGATGAACTGGCAATGGATATACCACATGACCCCAATCTGGTAGTGGTTGATGTGAGGAGGGAAACTGAATTTGCAGATGGGCATGTTGCCGGAGCTCAAAACCTTCCGTTGAATGAAATGAACGATGTGTTAAACCTTTCGCATTTTGAGGATAACCAGAATTTGTATGTGCATTGTGCAGGCGGTTACAGAAGTGTGATTGCCGCATCACTTTTAAAGCGGGAAGGCACACATAACCTGAGAAACGTGTTGGGCGGATGGGGGAAAATAAAAGAACAAAAAAGCATCAAGGTTATAAAAGAAACCAGTTTACTGAACTGATGATTCAACCGGGTTGTGATCAATCCAGTTATTCCGGTAGGCTTCACTCCATTCATGCTTAAACCGTTTGTGGCTCCATAAATACATATCCGGCTGTTGCCTGATGGCATCTTCAATGTAATCGCGGTACATCACGGTAAGCTGGCCGGGCTTCAATAAAGAGGCATCTTCACATGCAAGCACCAGGCTTGATTCATACTTGCCCCTGGCTGTTTTAAAAGCCCTGCCAAAAATAACCGGGCATTTTTTCATTACCGCATTTTTTTCGGGGCCGGTTACAAAAGCTGTTGGCCTGTGAAAAAAATTAAGCCAGAAACAGTACTCCGGTACTGCAGGTTTTTGATCAGCAATCAATGCCAGGGTATGTGTTTTATTTCGCCAGGCTACAAATGCTTTTCTTGATTCGGTTGCCGACAACATATACGTTCCGTATTTTGTACGAAACTTATAAAATAACCGGTCAAGTGGTTTACTGCTGATCGGCATATACACAATAACCAGCGGCTGTTTAACATTAACAGACCAGTGCAGGTTTATCCACTCCCAGTTAAACTGGTGGCAGGCGTGCATCTGGCAACTTTTACCTGCTGCCGCAAACCGGTCAAATAAAGTAAAATCAGTTTTACAGTGTTTATCGTAAAATTCTTTTGAAACAGAAAGGCATTTGACAGTTTCAATAAAAGAGTCGGTGAAATTGCGGTGAAATTTTCTTTTGATGCGGTTTCTTTCAGCAATGGATTTTTCCGGAAAGGCTATTGAAAGGTTTGAATCAATTACTTTTCTTCTGTAGCCGAATATACGAAAGAGTAAAAATGAAATAAAATCACTTAGGAGATAAAGAATCCTCAGTGGCAATAAGGAAAGCAAAAAAAGGGGTACATAAATTAAATAATACATGCTGCCGTTCAGTGTTGCTGTTTGTAACGGCAAAGGTACAATTCAGCAGGAAAAAAGCAACTTTATGCCCTGGTATTGTCTATCCGGTTATCTTTATAATCTTCCTGATAATCCCATTTCCAGCGGCGATGTGTCCATAAATAATTATCGGGTTCTTCCCGTATTATCTTCTCCAGAAAATCGCGGAATGCCAGTGTAATTTCTCCACGCCCGGTTGTTGCACCGTTTTCGCAACAGAGGGTACATTCGAGTAGGTAATGGCCCCTTTTGAGTATCCTGGAACGCACAAAAACCACTGCTGCTTCATTTTTAACGGCTCCTGCTTCGGGACCGGTAATAAAAGGAGCCGGCTTACTGAAATAATTTAACCAATAGGCAGAGCCCGGGGCGCCGGGGTTTTGATCGGCTGCCAGAAAAAATACAAACCGGTTGCTGAAGATCTGGTCTCTTTTTTGTTTAAACTCAGTTGCTTTAATAAAAATAGTACCGAATTGCTGCCTGATCTTTAAAAACAACTTTTCCATTGCTTTATTATTAATTGGCATGTAAATGGCATAGGTAGGAACTGATCGGATCACCTTGGACATGAACAGGCTTCCAAACTCCCAGTTAAACTGGTGCCCGGCATGCAATTGAACATTCCTGCCTTTTTTTACCAGCTCTTCAATTATCGAAAAATCACCTTTGCATCTTTTTTCAAAAGAGCGTTTGCTCATAGATATCAGTTTGATTATTTCTACAAATGTATCGGTGAGGTTATGATAAAATTTCTTTGAGATCCGGTGCAGTTCCTTTTCCGTCTTTTCAGGAAAAGCTATCTTAAGATTTGCCATTACAATTTTACGCCTGTAGCCGAATACATAATACAGGAAAAAATAAATGCCGTCACTGAAAAAATACAAAACCGGAAAAGGCAATAAGGAAAACAGGTAAAGCAAACCGTAAATGATAAAATACATGATAATGATTTTTTTAACACGTTAAGATAATCCCTTAAAGCCACCCGGACTTTAACAGCCGGTGAGTTTGTGATGGTTAACGTGCATTTAGTTATAAAACAATGTTCTGTATCATTTCCTGTTTACCGGGATGATCAGTATTAAAATGCAGGCCCCTGCTTTCATGCCTGAACTCGGCGCATTTAACAATAAGGTATGCCACGGTGATCATATTGCGCAACTCACAAAGCTGCGGCGAAACAATTGTTTTTTGATACAGGGCCTCCGTTTCCGCATACAACAAATCTATTCTTTTCATGGCACGGTGTAACCGCTCATTATTTCTTACAATACCTACATAATCGCTCATCAGCAATTTTAATTCCTTAACGCTTTGAGTAATAAGGATCATTTCCTTTGGAGCAGTGGTTCCGTCTGTTTTCCACTCCGGGATAACTCCTTTACCCGCTGATGATGAAATGGATCGAAGATTAAAGTTTGAGACTGAATCTATATAGGCCCGGTGGGCAAACACCATTGCCTCCAGCAGCGAATTGCTTGCCAGGCGGTTTGCTCCATGCAGGCCGGTACTGGCACATTCTCCGGCAGCATACAGGTTTTTAATGGATGTTCTTCCGTGTTCATCGGTTTTAATTCCTCCGCAGCTGTAATGTGCGGCCGGTGTAACCGGAATCATATTTTTAGCAATGTCAATTCCTATGCTGATGCATTTTTCATAAATGTTGGGAAAGTGCCCGGTAAAGTTTTCTTTGCTGAAATGCCTGCAATCCAGGAAAACATTTTCGGTACCGGCAATTTTCATTTCGTTATCGATGGCCCTGGCCACAATATCACGTGGAGCCAGGTCTTTCCTTTCATCATAACGTTCCATAAATGCCTCTCCTGCATGATTGCGTAAAATGCCTCCATCGCCCCTAACCGCTTCCGTTATCAGAAAATTATGCCCCCTGATCCCGGGTTCGTACAATGCGGTTGGATGAAACTGGATGAATTCCATATTCTCAATCCGGCCCTTTGCCCGATAAACCATGGCCACCCCGTCGCCCGTTGCAATAGCGGGGTTTGTTGTAGAACGATACACCTGTCCGTTACCGCCGGTTGCCAGCATGGTGATCCCGGAAAGTATCTTTTCTGTTTTATTGGTATGCAGGTTTAAAATATACACTCCATAACACTCCACATCGGGTGTTGATTTGGTAATTAAATACCCCAGGTGATGCTGTGTAATGATATCAAGTACAAAACAATGATGCAGCAGGTTAATGTTCTTTTTACCTCCAATGGCCTGCAGCAAAGCCCTTTCCATTTCTTTACCGGTAACATCTTTGTGATGCAGGATACGTGATTCACTGTGTCCGCCTTCTTTACCCAGTTTAAAATCGCCGTCTTTTTCTTTATCAAAATTCGCTCCCCATTCAATGATCTCCTCTATTCTTTCAACGCCTTCTTTAACCACAATTTCCACAATATGCGGGTTGCACAAACCATCGCCGGCAATTAACGTGTCTTCTATGTGTTTATCAAAACTGTCCTTATCAAAATCCATTACACCGGCAATGCCGCCCTGGGCATACTTTGTATTGGTCTCGTCGCTTTGTGTTTTTGTGAGAACGGTAACTATCTTATCCGGACATGCTTCAGCAACTTTAAGTGCATAGGTCAAACCCGCTATTCCACTGCCTATTACAAGAAAATCTGTTTGCATATCCCTATCCCCTAAAAAGGATTGTTGTGTTTTATAATTAATAATATCTGTCTCTAAAGGTTTATAAAAGAACCTCAGATTATTGAACTCCAGGTTCCCCCTTTAGGGGGCGGAGGGGGTTTCCACCCACGCCTCATTCTCTTTCAATAGATTGATCAGTTCATCAACCGCAATATTGCTGTCGATATTTCTTTTAACTACTTCCTTTCCTTTGTATAAAGTGATCTTACCCACACCACTGCCCACATAACCAAAATCGGCATCGGCCATTTCACCGGGACCATTTACAATACAGCCCATGATGGCGATCTTCACCCCTTTCAAATGATTGGTAACCGCACGGATCTTTGCAGTGGTTTCCTGCAGGTCAAATAATGTACGGCCACAACTGGGGCAACTGATATATTCTGTTCTGGATATACGGGTACGGGTAGCTTGCAAAATGCCAAAGGCAACCGAATTTAAAGAGGCTGTTTCTGGGGAAATTTTTCTGTTTCCGAAATAATGTCCGAAGCATACGCCGTCGCCCAGACCGTCTAACAACAATCCGCCTGTTTCAATGGAATAATGAATTAAACACTGATCCATGGTTGAACCGGTACTGTCGCAAATAACAATAACCGGGTTTTTAATTTGATTTTGCATCAGCTCAATAAACATCCTGCGTATGCTTTGCAATGCATTTTTATTGGTGGTACTTAAACAGATCACCGCTGTTTTATCCCGGCCAAGTTTTAAAAATATTTCTTTCCCGTTTTGCTGAGGATGTCCTTCGGAATAACAGTCAATCATCACAAAATTCAGAAATGTGGATTTTTGACTTGTGTCATCCATATACCGGTCGGTATCAAACAGGGGAACGCACTTGTCTTTATCTGCAGCTGCCAGCCAGGATTGGTGATAGAGCATTACTTTTAATGTTCCCGGCAGATCAAATTCCGGGGCCGTGTTGCAAAAAATATAATCTGCTGCTGCATCGCCAATGTTCCATTTATCTGTTGTGGCATCATACGTATACCCTATTGCCTGCAGATCTTCCGGTGTTATCTTATCATACTTACTAAAATCGGCCACCACAACCGGAACATGCCTGGCACCGATATTGCTTACTTCAAAAGTTTCCCTGCGGTTATATTCAAAAGGGCTATACGGAAGTTTTTCAATTGCCGGAACAATTCCGTTGCTAACTAAGTTTGTATATCGCTGAACAATATCATGGCAAACGGGTATTTCCAGTTCAGGGTCTTCGGTTAAAGAAACCCGGATGGTGTCGCCAATTCCGTCTTCCAGTAAAGTGCCGATACCTATTGCAGATTTTATCCGGCCATCTTCGCCATCACCTGCTTCGGTAACGCCCAGGTGCAGTGGATAAGCTTCATCAAATTCTTCCATCATGTGGTTTACGAGCAACCGGTAAGCCTGTACCATTACCTGCGGGTTACTGCTCTTCATGCTTAAAATGATCTGGTGATAATCTTCTGCCCTGGCAATTCTTAAAAATTCCATGGCACTTTCAACCATCCCCATGGCCGTATCGCCATAGCGGCTCATGATCCTGTCACTTAAACTTCCATGGTTGGTTCCGATACGCATGGCAGTTCCATGTTCCTTACAAATTTTTACCAATGGCGTAAAACGTTCCCGTATTCTTTCAATCTCTTCAGCATATTCAGCATCAGTGTATGCGATCTGTTCAAATTTTTTCTTATCAACATAGTTGCCTGGATTTACCCTTACTTTTTCAACGATCCGGGCTGCAATCTCTGCAGCGTTGGGAGTAAAATGAATATCGGCCACCAGGGGTGTATTATAGCCACGTTTTCTCAATTCATCCTTTATGTTTTGCAGATTTTCGGCTTCGTTTTTTGAAGGGGCGGTAATGCGAACGAGCTCGGCACCTGCCTCAATACAACGAATAGATTGCTCCACCGTTGCCATGGTATCCATGGTATCGGTGGTGGTCATGGTTTGTACACGAATGGGATGACCATTTCCCAATAAAAGATCTCCGATCTTTACTTCACGTGTTTTAAGGCGTTTGTACGATGTGAGTGATTCGCTGTAAAATTGCATAGTGCAAAAATAGTGATTATCCACTATGGTCAGGGGGAGCATTGGTGCATTTTACCAATCTTTTTCCGGTTTGGCCGAAGTGGCCGTATTCACTTTTCTTAATTTATCCTGCAGGCTCTTTTCCTGCTGCAGCAATGCTTTCAGTTTTTCCTCTGCATCCTGCCTGGATAGTTTTGATGCCTGTGGTTTAGGCTGGTCGGGTTTATCCTGTTCTTTTGGCTTCTCTTTTTCTTCCTGCTTTTTGTTGTCTTCAGGTTTATTTTTTTCCTTTTTGCTTTTATCTTCCTTTTTCTGCTGTTCTTTTTGCTGTTGCAGTGCCTTTTGCAGGTTTAAGCGGGCATCTTCATCCTGCGGGTTAAGCTTCAGTGCATTCTTATAGGCCTCTACGCATTCCGGCAGTTTTTTGTTATTCTGCAGCACTACGCCTTTGTTATAAAAAGCTTTTGCTTTATCAGCTTTGGATGTAGAATTTGATAAGGCACCATCGTAAGCCTGCACAGCTTCATCGGTCTTGTTGTTTTTATAGAAAGCATTTCCCAAATTATATTGGGCAGTTGAGCTGGCAGGATTTTTCTCTGCTGCCTCCTGATAGTTTTTTACGGCATTATCATATTCCTTTTTTTCATAAGCTTCATTTCCTTTTTTGATGAGCGCATTATCATTTTGTGCAATTGTATGAAATGACAACAGACAAATTGCCACAGTAAATACACCTGATTTTTTTAGTACCCTTTTGCCAGCTGCCAACTGACGGTTGCCCACTGACTTCCGCTCCGAAATGAACAATTCAATAACCATTAAAAACAATGCCAGCATTAAAAAATACGGAAAAAAGTATCTGTAATTCACCAGGGAATTTTCTGTAACGGTACGCTGGTCCATACCTGCAAGCTGTATATCCAGCCTGTTTACCAATTCGTCTGTACCGGTAAAAAGCTGGTAAATGCCATTCCCTTTTTCTGCAATGTTTTTCAGTTCATCTTCATTCAACCGGGTTATTACGGTATTGCCGTTCATGTCTTTTTTTTCCTGGCCGGTCAGTTCATCTATAATGGTTGAACCCTGCGGAGAGCCAATACCTGTGGTGTTGATCACAATTCCTTCATCAGCCATCTGTTTTGCTATCTTCAGGGCTCCTTCGTCATGGTCTTCTCCATCACTGATCAGAATTACCGCTTTGTATTTTTTTTCTTTTGTATTGAAGGCCGTATTACACATTTTTAAAGCTTCTGATATTACTGTACCCTGGGTGGGAACCATATCGGCAGAGGCAGAAGCCAGGAACATTTTTGCTGCACCATGATCGGCGGTTAAGGGCATTTGCAAATAAGCCCGGCCGGCAAAAACCACAATACCAACGCGGTCGTTGCTGAGTTTATCTATTAATTTACCCAGTGCCTGCTTAGCCCTTTCGAGCCGGTTGGGTTTAATGTCCTGCGCCAGCATACTTTTGCTCACATCAAGGGCTATCATTACATCTATACCGTTTCTGTTAACCTGTTCAACCCCTTTTGGCGAACGTAGGTTGGCCAATGCAAGTACGCCAAGTGTAAAAGCTGCGAGTATCAACACAAATTTGAGTGCAAACTTTTGAGGAGCATGGTTTTTGATGAGTTCGGCAACCAGGTTTGGATCACCTATTTTTTTGATGGTTCTTTTCTTCCGGCTTAACACAAAAAAAAACAGTGCCCCCAGCAATGGAACAGCTGCCAGGGCGATCAGATAACCGGTATGTTGAAAAGATAACATCTTGTGGTATGCAAAATAGCCAAAATGGCTTTAAGGATATTGTTAAAAAACAGCAGATAAATCAATTGCTAAACAAATCAGCATCAAAACTGCTGATCAAGAAATCTACACATCAACAAATCAGCTAATACCCACATTGAACTTACTTCTTCCCTTCAAAAAAACCGTATTGTTTCAGAATACCTTTGGTAATATTCAATCTAATGGTTTTCATATCAATTTCCTTTACGGGTGCTTTTACAAAGGTTACAAAAAAGTATACGTGCTTGTTCTCTTCAATCCAGCCGGTCACCCAGCCAATGGCATTTCCGTCTTCGCCGTAAGCAAAGCCGGTCTTATAACTGAGCTGATAGGCCGTATTGTTTTCCTGCAACATTACATCCCTTACCATCTGCTGTACACTTTTACGAAACGGCAGCTGGTCAAAATATAATTTTTTTACAAAGCCCAGCTGTTCGTCGGGAGATATTTTAAGTGTATTGTTCAGCCAGAAAGAATCAACCGGCCCGCTGATGTTTTTATTGCCATAGCCCAGGCTGTCGATCCATTGCTTCATGGTATCTTTTCCGATACGCCTGGCTACTTCCTGGTACCAGGGCACACAACTCACTTTAAAAGCTTCGGTCATATCCATATCTTTATTCCAGTCTTCATTCCAGCGTTTTACCCCGTCCCATTTAATGATCATTTTTTCATCGGTAATGACGCCGGTTTGCAATCCCACCAGCGAATTAAAGATCTTAAAAGTAGATGCCGGTGAAAAACGCATGGTATCATATTTCATATTGTAAACCGTTACTTCGCCATCCTGGTTGTTGAGCATGGTAAAACAGCCATCAACCTTGTTTTCGTCAAAATATTTTTTAAGGCTTTCGTCGTTGGTGGCCTTGTTTACAGAACATGAAATAAGGAATAAGAAATTTGAAATAAGGAATAAGAAAGTGTAAAGGAGTTTCATTTTATGGTTTGGTTATTTTTTGTTTAGATGTTGGGCGGTAGCTTCCAGGGCACTGTAGAATTTTTTTCCAAACTTCCGGATCAGGGCTTCCTTTAAAAAAACATATACCGGCACTTTTAATTTTTTGCCAAATGTGCAGGCAGCTTTGCAATGATCTTCGCGGGGCTCGTAGTTTACATACACGTTATCGCTGTGTTTGCTTTCTTTGGTTATGATGGGAAACAGGTGGCAACTGATCGGTTTTTTCCACTTTATCTTACCATCCAGGTATGCCTGCTCAATTCCGCATTTTACGGTACCGTCTTTTTCATGAATACCGTACACACAAACTTTACTGTTGATGGTTGGGGTAACCCAGCCATACTCTCTGTCGTACACATACCTTCCCTGGCGCTCCAGTTCTTTTGTGCTGGTTTCATTCAGATAGGGCAATACGGCTTCGTATACTTCATTTATCTTATCCAGTTCTTCATTTTCAAGCGGGGCTCCGGCATCTCCATCCACACAGCAGGCCCCTTTGCATTTACCCAGGTCGCAAACAAATTGTTCTTTAACCACGGCATCACTGATGAGTATATTGTCTATTGCGATCATAAGGTGCAAAAATAACGAATGAAGGGCTTTAAGAACATAATAAATTTATGAGGATACCCGCTATCTCTATTTGTTGGTCCACTTAAAAGTATTGATGAGATGATCAATATCCTGTTGCAGGAAATCAACAACGGGCCTTAAGGAGTCGGCATTGGGTGTTACATCAAAATACAAGGCGCCGCGAAAAAAGTTTTTGGTGGTATCGCTCATAAAAAACTGTTTGGCAGTGGCTGCATTGCCGCCAACACGAAAGAAGACACCGGTGATGCCGTTTTTTGTACGAAAGAGGCTGTCTTTTATGGAAGTGGCAACAGATTCGTTTTTACTGGTAAGCTTAAATGCATCGTTCACCATCAGATCAAATACATTGTTGCCCAGCGAATCTTTATATGAACCGTCGGGTTGTTTAACCTTGTATGTTGATTTGCCGCCAACGGCTTTGTAACTTAAAAATATCCTTGCACCCAGTTCCGGAAAATCCAGGTTGATCCAAAAAGGGTTTTGCAGGTCGCGGTCAAAATAAGTGCTGTCTTTTACCACCTGTGCATACGCCGGGTACTCAAAACTGTAAGGGAATCCTTCTTTTTGAAAAACGGTATATTTTCTTTCCGGAAAATTTATTTTATAATAACCGGTCTTTTTAGAGGTATAGGTTGAATTGCAGGCAGTAAGTGAAAAGTAATAAGTTGTAATAAGTAATAAGTAAATAAAGCGAACGGGTAATTTTTCCATAGTGATTTTCTAAAGTATTATGCAGCATCCGGAGTTTTAATGGTAATTTTTATCTTATCAAGCCTGTTCTTATTTATTTCAAGTGGAATAAAAATGAAATTACCACTACCCACTTCTTCATTTACCTGCGGAAATTCGCCGGCAATTTCCAATACCAGCCCGGCCAGCGAATCGCTTTCACCCCGAAGGGTATCGAATGTATCGGCGGGTATTGCCATCACTTTACACACATCGTGTATCATGGTTCTGCCTTCGAAAAGGTAATTGTAATCGTCGAGTTTTTTATTGGCACTTTCTTCATCATCAAACTCATCTTTTATTTCCCCGATGATCTCTTCCATCACATCTTCCAGTGTTACAATACCCGATGTTCCGCCAAACTCATCAACCACCACCGCAAAGTGCATACGCCGGCTGCGGAACTCCTGCAGCAGGTCTTCGATCAGTTTTTGTTCGTGTACAAAAAACGGCTGTCGCAATAAAGTATGCCAGTCAAAATTTTCCGGCTCATTTAAATGTGGCAAAACATCTTTGGTATGCAGCATACCCACCACTTCATCCAGGTTGTTTTTATAAACGGGCAGGCGTGAGTAATGTAATTCTTCTATTTTTTTTACTGCATCGGCAAAACCTGTATTAAAGTCAATGCCACATACATCAAGCCTGGTGCGCATTACCTGTTTTACAGTGGTGTTGCCAAATTTGCGTATGCCTTTTAAGATTGATTTTTCTTCGGATGTTGCTTCATGTTCGGGCAGCAGGTCAATGGCATAATCCAGGTGGCTTCGGTCCATGGTAGAAGAATTTCCGGAAGAAAATTTCTTTTCAACCTTATCGCTGTAACGTACCATCCGCTTGCTGAAACGGTAAAACAGGCTGCTGAAGATTTCCACTACCAGCGAAGCCATGGCAGCGAACTGTATTTTGTGATGTGTTGCCCATACTTTGGGCAGTATTTCGCCAAACAGCAGCAATAAAAAAGTAACCACAACCACTTTTATTAAAAAGATGGGCCAGAAGGTTAATTCAAGATGCGATATCCAGCTGTCTATTAAGATATTGGAAATAAGGATGATGCCGATATTTACAAAACTGTTGCTGATGAGCATGGATGCCAGCAGGATCTTTGGCTGGTCGAGCAGGCTTACAATGCGGCGGTAAGCCGGTTGCCTTTTGGTACGCAACATGTTTAAATCCTTATGCGTAAGTGAAAAAAAAGCGATTTCGGAACCTGCCAGTAAAAATGACAACATGAAAAGAATAACCACCGAAAATATGAGAATAGTAGTTGCGGCAGTTGTAATTGCCAGCAGATTAAAAGTAAAAAAACCAAGACCCGAATGATAATCCAAAACAATAATTTTAGGTAAAGAATATATTCTGCTTTTTTTCTTTAAACAGAACAGGTTTATTTTAGTGAATATATAAGATCAACTATTACCAGGGTGTTGCCATATTAAAAAGGTAAACGTTCAGAACCATCTTCGGCTGTTGGTATATCGGGATGGTCATCCGGTCCGCTTTCCATGCTTTCGGGCAACTGGCTGCCATCATTTCTTTTATCCAGCATGATCAGGTTATCGGCAACAACTTCGGTAGCAAATTTTTTATTGCCCTCTTTATCTTCCCAGCTGCGGGTTTTTAAGCGCCCTTCTAAATAAACCAGGCTTCCCTTGTGTAAATATTTTTGAGCCAGTTCAGCCAGGCCCCTCCACAGCACCACCGTATGCCATTCGGTTTGAGAGATCAGTTTGCCGCTTCTGTCTTTATAGGTTTCGGTGGTAGCCAACGAAAATTTAGCCACCGCAATGTTGCCTTCCAAAAACTGCATATCCGGGTCTTTTCCCAGGTTACCGATCAACATTACCCTGTTTACGCCTCTCATAAAAAAAATTTAACAATGGCTTCAGCATGATACCCCTGTTGCCATACAACAAATTTAAAGATACATTTTTATCTTTCAAATGCCTTCAGCTCATTTTCGGCCAGGTAAGCGGTTATTAATCTGGGGAAAGGAAGTTTGATGAATTGTTTATAGGTTACTGCCTTATACCCCTTTAATGCCGGTTTGTTTTGCACATGCAGCTGTATAAAATTACCCTGTATGGTTTGATGGGTGAGCTGTTGCCTGTATATTTCAGACACATGCAGTATGGTTGCTTTATTTTTATCTGTAATGTTTTTAAAAAACGGGGAGCTGATCATTTCATCAAAAGAAAATACTTTTGAGGTTTCCAGCAACACAAATTCATACAGGTTTTCCCAAATTTCCTTTGCCCCTCTTTTTCTTACATAAATTTTTCCCTGGTACCCAACGACCAGGTAATAAAACCAGCGTTGTTTTTTGATCTTGCTGCCGGCTTTAACAGGCAGCACATCTACCCTGTTTTGCAGCAGGGCTGCGCATTTGGTTTTTAAAACACAGTCTGTACACGCCGGATTTTTAGGTTTACACACAACCGCGCCAAAATCCATAATGGCCTGGTTGTACATACCCGGTTGCTTTTTGTGTAAAAGCGTTTGGGCCAGACCCGTAAAAAAATTTTTTCCGGCTGTGCTGTCAACCGGTATATCAATCCCAAAAAAACGTGACAATACCCTGAACACATTGCCATCAACCACTGCATGGGGTAAATTATATGCAAAAGATGCAATGGCTGCAGCCGTGTAAGGGCCAATTCCTTTTAGTTTTAATATATCATCATAACGATCCGGAAATTTACCCAGCTTTTCGCTGGCAATCAATTTTGCAGTGGCGATCAGGTTTTTACAACGGGTATAATACCCAAGCCCTTCCCACAGTTTAAATATTCTTTCTTCAGGTGCTGCGGCCAGTTTGTGGATATCAGGAAAAGTGGAAACAAAGCGATTGTAATAATCCCACCCCTGTTCAACTCTTGTTTGCTGCAGTATGATCTCACTAAGCCATATTTTGTAGGGGTCCTTTTCCCCTTTCCAGGGCATAAGCCTGTTGTTTTGGTGCTTATTCCAAAGAATCAGCTGCTGTTGAAAATATTTATTATCACTGCTCATTTTCTGTTATCAAAAAAAACCGGCTTTTGAATGCATTAAATAATACATATGTCTAATTACCAATAGCTTATAATCATTCGCCAAACCCCCGGGCCTTTAAAATTTGAACAAAGTACCTGATAATCATCAACTTATTTGGAAATTTCAAAAAATTTGTTGTATATTTCTATCAGTTCCAATCATTTAAATTAAAGCATATGAGAAAAGCAGACCTCATCAATGAAATTTCTGATAAAACCGGCATCCCAAAAGTAGATGTTTTGGTTACACTGGAAACCATGTTTAAATCAATTAAAAACAGCTTAGCTGCAGGCGAAAACATTTATATCAGGGGTTTTGGCAGTTTTATCACCAAAAAAAGAGCTGCAAAAATAGGCCGCAATATTAAAAAAAATATTGCTGTAGAAATTCCGGAACACTTCATTCCTGCCTTTAAACCAGCCAAAGAATTTATGCTGGAAATAAAATCTTCAAAAAATATAAAAGAAACTTCAGAAACAGACAATGAGAATGAAGACTGATGTAACTTTGCATTCCTGTAAAAAATAAGCGCAGGGTTATATAAATGCCTAAAAAACAGTTAATCATTGTAATAGCCGGACTGGCCCTGGTAGTTCTGCTATATTTATTCGGATCTACAGTTGCCAACAAAACCAAAACAGCCGGCCCGGTTGTAAAAGCTGTAAATAGCTTTGATATCCTTCAGTTTATAGAAGAAGAGAAAAAACATTTGCCTGCATCTCAACTTGCTGTTTTAAGTAAATTAGAAAATAGTGTAACACGTGGAGATGTTAACAGTCAATTAATTACAGCAAATACGCAGCTTGCCAATTTCTGGAAAGACAGCGCCAGGTCCTTTGAGCCCTACGTATATTATTTATCTGAGGCTGCTAAGTTGGATAAGTCGGAAAAAAACCTCACCTTTGCTGCCCAATTAATTTTAGATAACCTGCGGGGAGAGACAGATGGGGGGAAATTAAACTGGAAAGCAGCACAGGCAATAGCCTTATTTGAAAAAGCGATAGAACTTTACCCCAACAACGACGACTTAAAAGTGGGTTTGGGCAGTTGCTATATTTTTGGGAAAGGCCGTATTGGTGGCCCCGAAGAGACCATGAAGGGCATACAGCAACTGTTGGGTGTTATCCGTAAGGACTCAACCAACATGAGGGCGCAAATGATGCTGGGTGTGGGTGGATATGTTTCGGGGCAATACGATAAAGCCATTGAGCGTTTAAAAAAAGTGATCGCTGTGCAACCTGATAATATTGAAGCCGTTGCCTTTTTAGCTGATACATACGCAGCAAAGGGCGATAAAGCTGAAGCGATCAAGTGGTACATGGTTACAAAGAGGCTGGTAAATGATCCGGCATACAGCCTGGAAGTAGACGAAAGGATCAAATCATTACAGTAAAACATCGAAGTAACATTCGGTTTACATATTTTTAAAAAATTATTTTAAACACAAAAAAGACTAGTTATGCCTTGTGGTAAAAAGAGAAAACGTCATAAAATTGCAACACACAAGCGTAAAAAACGTTTAAGAAAGAACCGTCATAAGAAGAAGTAATTTTTCTTTCCGGTGCCCGGAAGCCTCATCCGGGATAATTACCTGCATACATTTCAGCTTAGGTGAGCTGTAATGTATGCATGTAGCTTTTGTTTTTAACGACATTCTGGTCTTGCCAAAAAATTACTATTGACCAAGGAACTTATTATTAATTCTGCTCCTCAAGGGGTTGAAATTGCCCTATTGGAGGACAAAAAACTGGTAGAACTGCACAGCGAAAAGGCAGATGCCAGCTTTGGTGTGGGCGACCTGTACCTTGGAAAAGTTAAGAAACTCATCCCGGGACTTAATGCCGCATTTATTGATGTGGGTTTTGAAAAAGATGCTTTTTTGCATTATACCGACCTTAGCCCATATGTTCGTTCCATTCTTAAATTCACTACAGAATCCATTAATGATAAATCAGAAGGTGGACTTGACTTTTCGAAATTTAAAGTAGAACCGGAGATTTTAAAAACCGGTAAAATTGCCGAAGTACTCAGCGGTAAACCCAATGTGCTGGTACAGATATTAAAAGAACCTATTGCTGCCAAAGGGCCACGCCTGAGTTGCGAGCTTTCGCTCCCCGGCCGGTTTGTGGTAGTAACCCCCTTTAACGATATCATTGCCATTTCCAGGAAGATCCATTCATCCGACGAAAGGAAAAGATTACACAAGATCATAGAAGCCATCAAACCCAAAAACCTGGGTGTGATTGTAAGAACGGCTGCCGAAGGCAAGCATACTGCCGAATTACATGAAGACCTGCTTAGCCTGATTGCCACCTGGAAAACCATTCAAACCAATTTAAAAGGCGCTACTCCGCCAACAAAGATTTTGAGTGAACAGGGTAAAACAACCAGTATTTTGCGGGACCTGCTGAATGAGGATTTTAATAAGATCGTTGTAAATGATAAGAATATTTACAGCGATGCCAAAACTTACATACAACGTATTGCTCCAAACAAAGCCGATATCGTTTCTCATTACAATAACGGCTCTCCGATATTTGACAGTTTTGGTATTACCAAACAGGTAAAAGCTGCATTTGGCAAAACGGTAAACCTGCCAAGCGGTGCTTATTTAATAATAGAACACACCGAGGCCTTACACGTAATTGATGTAAACAGCGGTTATAAAAGTGTAAGCAACAACCAGGAGCAAAATGCCCTGGAAACCAACCTGGAAGCGGCTGAAGAAATAGCCAGGCAGATGCGCCTGCGTGACCTGGGCGGTATTATTGTGGTTGACTTCATTGATATGAAGCTGATGGAGAACAAAAAGAAGCTGGCCGATGCTATGGATGGTTTTATGAAAGCCGACAGGGCCAAGCATGCCGTATTGGCCATCAGCAAATTTGGGTTAATGCAAATTACCCGGCAGCGAATGAAGCCGGAAATGAACATCAATACCACCGAAGTTTGCCCAAGCTGCAACGGCACCGGAAAAATTTCATCAACCCTTATTTTAGAAGACGAGATAGAAAAGAACCTGAGTTACCTCATTATGCAAAAGCATACCGGTTTAACCGTAGAGATACATCCTATTTTACATGCTTATATGACCAAGGGAATTTTCTTTTCAAGACTGAGCAAATGGCGCCGTAAATACAAACAGCGTATTAAACTTAAAGCCAACAACAATTATCACTTGACCGAGTTTCATTTTTTTGATGATAGTGATGAAGAAATTAAATTATAAAAAAAATCCCCCCGATGCATCGGGGGGATTTTTTTTAGCCTGTTAATTTTATCAATGCTCATGATGGTGTTGCATGGCTGTCAATTCCTCCGCAGTAACTTCCTTCTCTTTTGCCTTTGCCTGTCCTTCAATCCAGTTAAACAGTTTATCAGTGATCAAACGGCGATAGCTGCTGTCAACCTGCTTTTCATCCTTCATCATACGGTCAATATAGCTTTCGATCCAGCCGGTATCTTCTCCTAAATTCATGGTACCAAAATAACGCATGATCTCTACTTTCATATATTCCCTCAATTCTTCGTTGCCTACTTCCAGCCCGTTTTCTTTTATCAGTTTATCGCTGATCAAGGTCCATTTTAACTGGTTGCTGAAGGCCGGGAATTCGGTTTCAACCTGCTCTGGTGTTTTTTCTTTATCGCCACCGGTTTGTAACCAGCGCTTTAAAAACTCCACCGGAAATTCCATCTTGGTTTCATCCAGCAGGTAATGGTATAATTGATCCTGCAGTTGGTTGCGGCTCTGGCCCTTCCAGTAATTTTCAATTTCTTCTTTCAAGGCTTCCCTTAATTCAGCTTCGGTTTTAATTTCTTTGGCAGGAAATATCTCTTTGAAGAAATCTTCTGTCAGCTCACGCTTTTCAACCAGTCCGATTTTAACGATCTGCAGGTTAAAGTATTTTTTTGCCGCTTCTTTATCATCTTTATCAAAACCCAGGTCTTGCAAAAACATATCCAGTTTATCGCCGTCAAAAGCCTTGCTCAGCTGCACGGTAACGGTATCACCCGCTTTTTTACCCATAAATTTCTTTTGGGTAGCAGCAGTTAAATACTTCAGGATAACAGAATTCTCTTTGCTTACACCACCTTCAACCACAGTGCCATCTTTATCAGCCTCGGTAAACAGTATATTTAAAACATTTTCATCGTTATCAATGGTTTCAGGCTCGGTCATTTTTCCGCCCTTTATCTGCATACGGCCGATCTCTTCATCAATCATTGCCTCTGTGGCAGCTACTTTATGCAGGGTAACTTTTGCTTTTGAAATATCGGCCAGCGTATAATCAGGTTTCAGGCCAATTTCAAAACTAAATTCATAATCGGCCGGGTTATTCATATCCATATCACGCAGGTCATTGCCCAGGGGCAGGGGTTGTCCGAAAATTTCGGGTTTTTCGGTATTTAACCAGCTGTATAATTCCTTTTCAACCGCTTTTAGGATCTCATCGGTAAAAATGGAAGCACCGTACATTTTTTTGATCATTCCTGCAGGCACCATACCTTTTCTGAAACCGGGAATATTGGCTGTTTTGCTGTATTCCTTCAGTTTCTTATCAAAGGATGGTAAATAATCATCCTTGCTCACTTTTACGTTCAGTTTATCATGTAACTGCCCGATGTTTTCTCTTGTAACTGTTGCCATTGTTGTTTATTTATCTTTTAAATATTGAACAAGGAACAAGGAATACTGAATTCTGAAGTTCTTTATTCAACATTCCTTGTTCCTTGTTCAGCATTCGTGGTGCGGATAATAGGGGTCGAACCTACATGGATTGCTCCGCCAGATCCTAAGTCTGGTGCGTCTGCCAATTTCGCCATATCCGCAAAGGGGCTGCAAAAGTAAGGGATTTATGTAAAACAGAAAACAGATTTGTTTGCGTAAATTCGTACCTAAGAGATGGAAACTGCCTTAAACATACCTAAATACAATCTCAGCGAAGAAGAAGAAAAAAAAGAGATTCTGCGGCATTACCGTGGCCTTTTGCGTGTTTTAAAGCTAAAACTTAAACCGGGCGACAAGCAACTGCTGCGAACGGCTTTTGAAATGGCTGCCGAAGCGCACAAAACCATGCGGCGCAAAAGCGGAGAACCCTATATTCTGCATCCGATTGCGGTAGCCAAAATATGTGTGGAAGAAATAGGATTGGGCATACGTAGTACCATTTGTGCCTTACTGCATGATACCGTTGAGGATACCGATATTACCCTGGAAGATGTACAACGTGAATTTGGTACCGAAGTTACCAAAATTGTGGATGGCCTTACCAAGATAAGCACGGTAATGGACACCAACAGTACACAGCAGGCCGAAAACTTTAAAAAGATCTTACTCACCCTCACCGATGACCCCCGGGTGATATTGATAAAACTTGCCGACCGGCTGCACAATATGCGCACCATGGAAAGCATGAAACGGGAGAAGCAGCTTAAAATAAGCAGTGAAACCATTTATGTATATGCCCCGCTTGCCCACCGGATGGGATTGTATATCATTAAAACCGAACTGGAAGACCTGTCCATGAAATACATGGAGCCGGATACCTATAAATACATTGCACAAAAACTGAGTGATACCAAAAAAGAACGAACCAAATACATCAATGATTTTATCAGGCCATTAAAAGAAAAACTGGAAAAGTCTGCTTTTGATTTTGAAATTTATGGCCGGCCAAAAAGTATCCACTCCATCTGGAACAAGATGAAAAAAAAGGGCGTGAGCTTTGAAGAAGTGTACGATCTTTTTGCCATACGCATACTGGTTAATACCCCGCTGGAAAAGGAAAAAGAAGAATGCTGGAAAGTGTACAGTATTATTACAGATGAATACAACCCATCGCCCGAAAGATTAAGGGACTGGTTAAGCAACCCCAAAAGCAATGGATACGAAGCCTTGCATACCACCGTGATGGGCCCGCATGGCAAATGGGTGGAGGTACAGATACGCACCAAGCGCATGAATGAAATTGCAGAAAAAGGGCTTGCAGCACACTGGAAATACAAGGAAGGTAAGGAAGATGAAAGCCGGTTTGATAAATGGTTTCACCAGATCAGGGAAGCGCTGAACAGCCCGGATGATAATTCAATAGATTTTTTACAGGATTTTAAAACCTCTTTTCTTGCAGAAGAAATTTATGTGTATACACCCAAGGGAGAAGTGAAGATGCTGCCTGTTGGCGCTTCTGCACTGGATTTTGCCTTTGGCGTACATACCGAAGTAGGCAGCAAGTGTATTGGCGCCAAGGTAAATCACAAACTGGTACCCATCAGTCATAAATTACGCAGTGGCGACCAGATCGAGATCATCACCAGTGCCAAACAAAAGCCCAATATTGAATGGTTGAACTTTGTGGTAACCAGCAAGGCAAAATCAAAAATAAAAGATACTTTAAAGGAAGAAAAAAGAGCCATAGCAGAAGAAGGAAAATATACCTTGCAACGAAAGCTGGAAGGTATGGGCGCGGCCAACAGCCAGTATAACCTGGAAGAACTCACTGCTTTTTATAAATTAAATTCAACCCTTGATCTTTGGTATGAAATTGCCATTAAAAAAACAGACCTCAAAGAGTTAAAAGAATTTACCGTACATGGCGATAAACTGGTGCCGCCAAAACCTGTTAAACCTGTTGTTGAAGAAAAGGCCGAAAAAGAACTCGCTTCCAAGGCCTATGATAAAAAAGATGCAGAACTCATTATCTTTGGCGAAAGCAGCGATAAGATACAATACTCGCTGGCCAATTGCTGCAAACCCATACCTGGTGATGATGTGTTTGGTTTTGTAACTACCGGTGAAGGCCTTAAAATACATCGTACCAATTGCCCCAATGCTGCCCGCTTACTGGCCAACTATGGGCATCGTGTGGTAAAAACCAAGTGGGCAAAAAACAACGAGATCTCTTTTCTTACCGGTTTAAAGATAGTTGGGCTGGATGATGTGGGAGTAATTCATAAAATAACCAACCTCATCAGCGGCGAATTGAAATTTAATATCTCGGCCATGACCATTGAGGCCAGGGAGGGTATTTTTGAAGGCAATGTAAAAATATTTGTACACGATAAAGAAGAACTGGATGAGCTAGTAAACCGGCTGATAGCGATGAGCGGCATTGAAAGGGTTGACCGGTATGATACTGAATAGAACCCCCTAACCCCCTGAAGGGGGAACTGGAGCACACGGAAGCGAATTAAATAAAAATCATTAAAATAATAATTATGCAGGAATTAATAGATCGTTTAAAAGCAAATGCGGGTATCACTGATGAACAGGCTGCCAAAGCGCTGGAGACCATCAAGGATTTTGTAAAAGAAAAATTCCCGATGCTGGGTGGTGCAGTAGATAATATGTTTGGCAGTGCGGCTAAGGCTGATGAAGATGGTTTGTGATCTTCATTTCTTATTTACCGGAGGTTTGAACGTAATTCATAATAGCATCTAATTGAGCATCAGAAAATTTAAATGATGTCATTATTATTGGAGCCCATTTCATTTTTAAAGATTTAGCATAGGCATTTTCACTTAGTGCAGGGTTTCTTATAAAATCATACATCGCTTTTTTATCACCGCCCCATCTTTGTAAAGAACCTTTTAATGCCGGGCCGGTAAAATCATTATCAGTTTTATGGCAACTGGCACAATTTGCCTTAAACAAAATTTCTCCATTAATATTTGTATCAGCAATTGTATTATCTGCCGATGCATTTTTGTCATCGCCGCCACAGCCTGTAACAAAAAAAATTAGTACTATTAAAAGTTGTTTCATAATGCTTAAAAAAAATCCGGTAAAATACCGGATTTTATAGATCATTTCAGTACTTCCCTGCTGATGACCAGCTTTTGTATTTCACTGGTTCCTTCTCCAATGGTGCAAAGTTTACTATCCCTGTAAAATTTTTCTACCGGAAAGTCCTTGGTATACCCGTATCCGCCAAAGATCTGTACGGCATCGGTACTTACCCGTACCGCCACTTCGCTGCTGTAATATTTTGCCATGGCCGATTCTTTGGTCATGGGCAAATGCCTCATTTTAAGATCGCAGGCCTGTTTTATCAACAGATCAGCCGCTTCAATTTCAGTAGCCATATCGGCCAGTTTAAAACTGATGCCCTGAAAATTGGCAATGGGCTGGTCAAACTGGTGACGTTCTTTGGCATATTGCAACGAAGCTTCATAAGCCCCTTTTGCAATGCCCAAACCCAGTGCAGCTATGGATATGCGGCCACCATCCAGAATTTTCATGCTTTGTTTAAAGCCCTGTCCCACTTCACCCAGGCGATTGGCATCCGGTATGCGGCAGTTATCAAATATCATTTCGGCGGTTTCGCTGGCCCGCATGCCCAGTTTGTTTTCTTTTTTGCCGGCGCTAAAGCCTGCCGTACCTCTTTCTACAATAAAAGCCGTTGAATTATCTTTTGTACGCGGCTCACCGGTTCTGCAAATCACCACAGCCACATCACCGCTTTTGCCATGGGTTATCCATGATTTGGTACCGTTAAGGATCCAGTCGTTGCCTTCTTTTACTGCGGTGGTTTTCATATTACCTGCGTCGCTGCCCGTATTGGCTTCTGTTAACCCCCAGGCACCAATAAATTCGGCCGATGCCAGTTTAGATAAATATTTTTTCTTTTGTTCTTCATTACCGAAAGATAATATATGCCCGGTACAAAGTGAATTGTGTGCCGCCAGCGATAATCCGATAGAACCGCAAACTTTTGCAATTTCCTGGATGATCACATTGTACTCATAATAACCCAGGCCGCTTCCACCATATTCCTGTGGTACCAGTACACCCATTAATCCCAGTTTACCCATTTCTTTAAAAATGTGTACCGGAAATTCCTGGCTCTCATCCCACTCCATCAGGTGTGGCCTAATATGTTGTAAAGCAAAATCACGTGCAGTATGTGCTACCTGTTGGGTAAGCTCTGATGTTGTAAAATTCATAAAATAGCAATCGTTAAGGGCGCAATTTACAGAATTTTAGATACTAACAAGTGTTAGTTTAATTATTTAATTGTAAGATAGGGAACCGCCTTATTGTAGATCTCCTCAGTAACCGCCATTATTTTTTTAAAGTCGCTTACCGCCGAAAAATTGCCATGCTGCAACCGGTATTGTACTATGGCATTGGCAATATGGTAACGCAGATAGGGATGCGTTTTCAATTCATCTGCCGTGGCGGTATTGATATTCAGTTTTTTTACATTGCTTCCGGTAATAACCAGTTTATCTTTTATTTTCTGAAAGGTGGAATCGGGCAATCCGTAGGTTTCGGCAACCTGTTCGGTTTTATAAAATCCGCCCAGCTTTTCCCTGAATGCAATGATACGTGCCGCCAGTTTGCTGCCAATACCCGGCAGTGCGATAAAGGCTGTGGTATCAGCCCTGTTTACATCAACTGTGGCAATGCTGTGTCTGGGTTTTTCATAGGTGCTCTTTTTTTCTGGATCCGGATATGTATTAAAAGCTGAAACAGGTTTTATTTCTATCCTTACATATGGCAAAAGCCTTTTCACTTCATCTTCATGCAGGCCCCATATTTTACCAATATCTTCCGGTTTGTAAAAACGGCCTCCTTTTGAAACGTAATTCCGGATCGTGTTGGCAGTTTTTTCCCGGATGCCAAGCCTTACCCATTCAGAGGCCGGTATTGTGTTGGGATCAAAATAAAACAATTCGCCTTTTACCGGCCTGTTCTCATATTTTTTTTCTGAAAATGGGTACTGCCCATAGCCGGCACCGGCATCATTTCTTTTTGAATATGCCTCCGTACTGTCCTGTTCCTTTAACTGTAACCGGGCTATCTCTTTTTCAAATGCGGTATGGTCAACAGGTTTTGATGTATTAAAAAAGGGAAATAAAAAAGGCAGGATGATGAAGCACAGCACCAGCACTACAATGGCCATGATGCCTCTTCGCTCTTTACGGGTAAAGGAAAGATATTCGGGCAGGTATTTTTTACGTGTTGGCAAAGTTTACCCAAGGTAGCCATATGAATCATTCGATTGCTGGGAAAAACCTCTAATATAATTGGGAATAAAAACAGAAAATATGGTGAATTTCCCCTTTTTTAATAAAATATATTTCCTTGCCTTTGTACACAGGTTTTTATAGTACAAAAACAAGTAATCCACTTTACCCTTTCAGAGATTATCAAAACCCCGTTTAAGGAACGGCAATCTCGTCGAAAAAATATGAAAACATTAACTGTCCTTTTGATAAGCATGATAATTTCATGCACAGTGTTGGGATCGTCATTCATAAACCCAACAAAGCCAGTAATAGTATATAACAGTATAGAAGATATACTCAAAACAATAGATCCAAACATATTGCCTAAATACCTCGAGCCACAATTTGGCGAAGGAGCAAATGCCAGTGGTAATTATATTGAAGTATTAACGCAGAAAGCAGTGGAAATTAGAAACTATATTGCAAGTAAATATTCTGAAGATTTAAGTAATTTATCGGATATAGATGTTATAGCTTTAGGAATAGTGTTAGTACCTTTTGAACAAAGAGACATGTTTTTGGGAAGAGTGTCAAATCAACAAGCATTTGATTGTATGATGACTGCAATAGGAGTGGCAACAGGACTAAGTAGTTTGTACTCATTATGGACCTCAGGTGCGACTACTGCTTCAATTATTGGTACACTAAAAAATGTACTTAAATTTGCAGGAGGTTGGTTTTCGGTTGGTTACGGAGTGTGGAAATTTGGGGAATGTGTTGGTTGGTGGTAAAATTTAACAATGAAAAATATAGTTGAAATATTTATTGCTATTTCATGTTGTTATGGAGTGTTTATCCTTATCCTCAGAATTATATGGTTGTATTTTCCATCATTTCTGAAAGATAGTGGTTTATCTAAATTAAAGACGCCTGCAAAGGTGGAAACGCTTTGTTATTTCCTAGCAGCTTTACTGTGCATGTCTTACTTTATTGTAAGAACAATAGAAAAGTTATTATAAAATTTCCATTTCATCCCAGGCTAATTCAACTCCCTTTGGCAATTTAGCATTAACATCTTCGTGCCTGCCCATCTGATGGCTAATATGCGTAAAGTATGCTGCAGGCACACCCAGTTCCTGAACCATGGCAACGGCTTCATCTAAAGTAAAATGAGAGATATGGCTTTCTTTCCGTAAGGCATTTAAAACCATGGCCTTGCTTCCTTTAATTTTTGCCTTTTCTTCCTCCTCAATTTTATTGGCATCGGTAATGTAGGTAAAGCTGCCAAACCTGAAACCGAGTACCGGCATTTTTAAATGCCATACTAAAATGGGAACTACCGGAATATCGCCAACCATAAACGGTTTATCATCTATTGTATTTAAATTAAGGTTGGGTACCCCGGGATATTTTTTATCAGAAAATGCATAGGCAAATTCTCTTTTAATAGCCTCTTCGGTCAATGAGTTGGCATAAAGCTCCATGGGCTTTTGCTGAAAATAATTAAAGGCCCTCACATCATCCAGTCCGGCAATATGATCTTTGTGCGGATGCGTAAATAAAACGGCATCTAATTTTTTTACATTGGCCCGCAACATCTGGTACCTGAAATCGGGTGTGGTATCAACCACAATGGCCGTATGTTCACTTTCCACCAAAATACTGGAGCGGAGCCGTTTGTCTTTTTTATCAGCAGATGTACATACTTCGCAACTGCAGCCTATCATGGGCACACCACTGCTGGTACCGGTACCAAGGAATGTTATTTTAAGCGGAGGAGTTTGCACTTTGTAAATGTAGGCAATTTGCAAAACAATAGAGAAGAGGCAGGAGGCAGGAGTAGGGAGTCATTAGTCAGTAGTTATTAGAGGGACTCATAATTAAAAAATCTTTCAAATGATCATTGACCCAATGACCAATGACTCAATGACCAATGACCAATGACTCAATAACCATTGACCCAATGACCGTTGTCTATTTCACAACAGCCATGATCTCATCATATACTTTCTGGCTTTCGTGTGTAAGGGCGTCAAAACTGATCTCCAGCTGCGGCATCAGGTCTATAAGGGCATTGATCCTGCCTTCTGTTTGAAAGAATTTATTGATCACGATCACTTTCCTGTCCTGCAGAATACAGTAACCGCTTTGAAAAGTTCCCCGTTCGTAACGGATCACATAACCACAGTCTTCCGCAATCTTTTCTATCTTATCTAAATTATGTTGTGTGTATTTCATAGAAAGTTAAAAATCAACAGTTAAAAATCAAAAGAACCGAATTTCAGGTATGCAACAAATTTAGCAACTCGAAGCTGGTAATACCTTTAAAGTTATCACCATTACGTTGAAAAGTTGTGCTGTTTTTGACTTTTGATTTTTGACTTTTTACTTATTACTTCTTACTTATTCGTCATCCTGATCACCGGCACGATCATCTCTTCCAAACTTATGCCGCCATGCTGAAAAGTATTGCGGTAATAATTGGCAAAATGATTGTAATTATTGGGGTAACATAAATACAGGTCTCCTTTTGCAAAAATGAAAGAAGAATTTACATTAGGCACCGGTAAGCCTGCTTCACGGGGGTCTCTGAAGGCCAATACATCCTTAGGTTCGTAATTTAAATTGCGCCCGTGTTTGTACCGCAGGTTGGATGTGGTTTGCTTGTCGCCAATAACCTTTACCGGTGTATTTACCCGCACACTGCCATGATCAGTAGCCACAATCAGTGTTAGTTTTTTGTCGGCAATTCTTTTAAGTGCCTGGTGCAGGGGCGAATGGGTGAACCAGCTTTCGGTAATGCTCCGGTAACTGGTTTCATCGCCGGCCAGTTCTTTCAGCACTTCCATTTCGGTACGTGCATGGCTCAGCATATCCACAAAATTATACACGATGATGTTAAAATCATTATCCAGCATATTGTGGATATTGTCCACCAGTTTTTGCCCGTCGTTGTTGTTGGTAATTTTGGTGTAGGAATATTTTAAATCTGCTTTACCCAGGCTTTTCAACTGTGCTTTAAAAAAATCCTCTTCAAACATATTCTTCCCTCCGTCCTCATCATCATTTTTCCATTGTACCGGAAACTTCTTTTCAATATCCACGGGCATCATTCCGGCAAAAATGGCATTACGGGCATATTGGGTTGCTGTTGGCAATATGGCATAAAAAGTTTCTTCTTCATGTATGCGGAAGCTTTCGGCAAAAATGGGCTGAATGGTTTTCCACTGATCAAAACGTAAATTATCTATTAGCACAAAGAACAAGGGTACCCCTTTTTCCAGATGAGGCAATACTTTAAATTTCATCAGGTTATGGCTCATAATGGGCGCATCGTCACTTTTGGGATTTACCCAGCCGGCATAATTGCGGGAAATGAATTTAAAAAATTCGGTATTCGCCTCAGTTTTTTGTGCATGAAAAACTTCCTGCATTTCGGGACTGTCGCTTTTTTTCATTTCCAGCTCCCAATAAACCAGTTTTCGGTATATCTCCATCCACTCGTTATAATCGGGATTGCTGTTTAGTGAGGTAAACAGGCTCCTGAACTGCTGTTGATAGGCCGATGTTGTTTTTTCTGCTACCAGCCTTTTATTGTCGATCAGCTTTTTTAAACTGAGCCATACCTGGTTGGGGTTGACCGGTTTAATTAAATAATCACTGATCTGCGACCCTATTGCCTCGTCCATGATATTCTCTGCCTCATTCTTTGTTATTAAAACCACCGGCAGATTACTTTTGAGCTCCTTTATCTGCTGCAGGGTTTGCAGGCCGGTAATGCCGGGCATGGTCTCATCAAGCAGCACTACGTCTACAATATTATCGCGTACATATTCCACTGCATCAAAGCCATTGGTTTTGGTATGTACTTCATATCCCTTATTTTCCAGAAACATAACCTGCGATGTAAGGCTGTCTATTTCATCATCTACCCAAAGAATTTTAGCTACACTCATATTATTGGTTTGTGGTTTGTGGTTTTTAGTTTTTTGTTACGGGCATTTTATCATTGGTCATCATTGTTGTTTCACTCACTTGTACTGCATAGCCGTATTGAACTTCTATCTAAGCGAAGCTAAGTATGGATTAAAAGTGCGTAGTTTTTACAGTTCTTACAAATTTAATTTTTTATATCAATGATGGAGTGCTTTATTTAGCTTTGTACAACTTTTAACAAATACTGTTGCACTCTCAACACAAAACAAAAAACACATAACCCAAAACGAATTAATGCCTTTCAGAAAAATTATCAATGACCCGGTGTATGGTTTTATTACCATAGATGATGAACTGATCTACAGTGTAACGGCCCATCCCTTTTTTCAACGCCTGCGCCGGATCAATCAGATGGCCATGGCAAACCTGGTGTATCCGGGTGCCGTGCACAGCAGGCTGCACCATGCTTTGGGTGCATACCACTTAATGTGTAATGCCTTGTCTGAATTGAAAAATAAGGGTACCGAAATTACTGCTGCCGAAGAACAGGCCGCAAAAATTGCCATCCTTTTGCATGATATAGGCCACGGACCATTCAGCCATGCACTGGAACACGAACTGGTAGAGAATATGCATCACGAAGAGCTTTCTTTAATGATCATTAAAGAACTCAACAAACAGTTTAATGGCCGGCTAAGCCTTGCCTTGGAAATTTTTACAGACCGGTATCATAAAAAATTCCTTTACCAGCTCATCAGCGGGCAGCTGGATGTAGACAGGCTTGATTATTTAACCCGCGATAGTTTTTTTACCGGTGTAAATGAAGGGGTGATCGGTTACGACCGCATTATTAAAATGCTGACCATTCATCATGGCGAATTAATGGTTGAGGAAAAATCCATTTATTCCATTGAAAAATTTCTGGTGGCCCGCCGCCTCATGTACTGGCAGGTGTACCTGCATAAAACGGTTTTATGTGCCGAACAGATGCTGAAACGCATCATTAAAAGGGCAAAACTGATAAAAGCTGCTACCCAATACCCCCTGCACAATTTTATTACCCAACCGATACAAACGGTTACACTTGAAGAGTTCTGCAGTATGGATGATTACGATGTAATGGCTGCAATAAAAGGCTGGTGTAATCATGAAGACAAGATATTGTCTTTTTTATGCCGGGGAATAATTAACCGCCAATTGCTTAAAGTTCAGTACTTTGGTACCCCTGTAAATGAAAAATTACTGCAGGAAAAAACTGCAGAGGCCTGCGATAAACTAAATATAAGTGAATCTGATGCAGGCTGGCTGGTTTTTGCAGATGAAGTGTGGAGCAGTACCTATAACCCGGAAGATGAACATATTCATATTCTTTTTAAAGACGGCTCTGTAAAAGATATTTCGGAAGTGGATAATGCCCTGATCAATCAAAACCTGATGGGCAAGGTTAAAAAATATTACATTTGTTATCTCAGAACATAGTCAGTGGTCATTGGTCATTAAGTCAACAGAAGATCTCAATAATTGCAGAGGCTTTTGAATTACCAAGGTCCTAATGACAAATGACTAATGACCAATAACTTGATATTATGCAATTCACAGCAGCACAAATAGCCATGATGATCAACGGAAAAGTGGAAGGCAGTCCTGATACTGCTGTTGCATCTTTTGGCAAAATTGAAGAAGCTCAAAAAGGGCAACTTGCTTTTTTAGCAAATCCCAAATACGAAGAATACCTGTACAGCACCAAAGCCAGCATCATCATCATAAATGAAACGCAGGAATTAAAACAACCCATTGAAGCTACCCTTATTAAAGTACCTGATGCCTATCTGGCTTTTGCCACCCTGTTAGATAAATACCAGCAAATTCAAAGACAGCAATTAACCGGTATTCAGCAACCTTCCTTTATTCATGCTACAGCAAAAATCGGCGACAATGTATATATAGGCGCATTTGCTTATGTAGGCGAAAATGTGATCGTGGCTGATGGTGCTAAAATTTACCCCAATGCCTATATTGGTAATCATGTTACCATTGGAAAGGATACAATAATTAATCCCGGTGCAACAGTTTATCATGATTGTATAGTTGGCAACCAGGTGATCATTCATGCCGGGGCTGTTATTGGAAGCGATGGTTTTGGTTTTGCACCTGAAACAGATGGAAGTTTCAAAAAAATTCCCCAGATCGGAAATGTAATCATTGAGGATTATGTTGAAATTGGCGCCAATACTACCATAGACAGGGCAACCATAGGAAGTACTTTAATAAGATCGGGCGCCAAACTGGATAACCTGCTTCAAATAGCCCATAATGTAGAAGTAGGAAACAATACTGCCATTGCTGCGTTAACCGGGATCAGCGGCAGTACAAAAATTGGAAAAAATGTAATCATTGGCGGACAGGCCGGATTGGCCGGGCATCTTCAAATTGCCGATGGTACAAAAATAAATGGGAAAAGTGGCGTAAGTAAATCAATTAAAACACCCAATACATCAGTTACCGGTACCCCGGCCATTGATTATGCCACTTCTATGCGTTCACAGGCTGTGGTCAGAAATTTACCGGCATTGGAAAAACGGGTAATTGAGTTGGAGAAAATGCTGAAAGATTTGCTGAAAAATAGCAATACCTGACCGGTTAACAGCAACCCTAAGCCTGCAAACCGCCCCTTAACATTTTCTTAAACCTAAAGGCTTAAAAATGAAATACCTTTGCTGCTTCAGAAACAGAACACCTTACCCCACTATAAAAACTTACTTTTTTTGAACATTTTCAGGCACAGCATATTAATAGCAGCATTATTTTTTTTCTCTACACCCCTTTTTGCACAACCCATTTCCTTTTCAGGTACTGTTTCAGATGGCCATACCAAAGAGCCGGTAGCTTATGCATCTGTTTATTTTGCCCGGTCGGGTATTGGAAAAAGCACAGACAGTGCAGGCCGGTTTTCCTTTGAGCTCAGCAATTTTAAAGACGATACCTTAAAAGTAAGTTTCATTGGTTTTGAAATTTATAAAATACCCATCACCCACCTGCAGCAGAACCAAAACCTCAACATACAGCTGGAAAGAGGTACAGCAAAAGGGGAAGTTGTGATCAGGGCCAAATGGAACCGGGGCCTGTATTTATGGAAAAAAATAATGAGCAAAAAGAAGCAGTACAACCGGTACGACCTCGGCAACTTCAGTTATGAAGCGTATAACAAACTGGAAATTGACATTAAAAATTTTAATACGGATAAGGCCAAACGAAATTTTTTATTGAAGAATTTTACCTTCATTTTTGATAACATGGACAGCACCTCAGAAGCTGCTCCATTTTTACCGGCCTACCTCATTGAAAGCCTGAGTGAATATGCCTACCAGAACAACCCTAAAAAGTTTTACGAAAATATAAAAGCCAGTCAAACCAAAGGCTTTAACAACGAAAGCTTCAGCAAACTGCTGGGCGTAATGAACCAGAATGTAAGCATTTACAGCAATTTTGTAAATGTGATGGACAAGGATTTTATCAGCCCGTTCAATGATAATGCCGATGCCTATTATATTTTTACCGTGCCCGACACACAGGTGGTAAACGGAAGCAAACAATATCATTTTGTTTTCAGGCCCAAAAGGCCCGGGCAAAATACGTTTGAAGGAGATGCCTGGGTAACAGAAAAAACCTACCAGGTTCGTAAAATATCCATGTACCTGGGCAAGGAGGCCAACATTAATTTTATCGACCGCATCAGTGTGTTCCAGGAGTACATACCCATCAACGATTCGGTCATATTTTTAAACCGCGATAAATTCTTTGCCGATTTCAGGGTGCTGGGCAAAAACTCGCTTACGCTGATCGGCCGGAAAACCACATCGTATAAAAACATTGTCATCAACAGCGACTCCTTGACAGCTGCCTTTAAAGATCAGCGAATAGAAGAACTGGTAAAAACAGAAAATGCTGTCGTAAAAAATTCCGATTCGGCCTGGAATACCCTCAGGCATGATACGCTTTCAAAAAATGAAAAAGCAATTTACACCACCATTGATAAATTGCTGGAAATGCCCAAATTTCAAAAACTGCAGACCAATTTAAAATTTTTGGTGGGTGGTTACCGTAACATTGGCAAATTGGAAATAGGCCCCTGGTTTAACTGGATAAGCGGCGATACCGTGCAGGGTACCAGGCTGCGCTTTGACCTGGGAACCAATAAAAAACTCTTTAAAAATATTTACCTGCATGGTTACCTGGCCTATGGCTTTCGCGATCAGCGGCTTAAAGGTTTGGCAGAAGCTTTCTGGATATTACAACGGGCGCCTAAAAGAATCCGGCTGCACGTTTCCTATCAGAATGATGTAGACAACGGCATCAGCCAGGTGGGCCAGGTAAGCCAGGATAATATTTTTTCGGTGGCCATCAGAAAACCGGGTATCAGCCGTAAGTTCATCAATGTAAAAGACTGGAGATTTGAAGTGTTCAATGAGATCGGCAAAGGATTTTCAACCGAATGGTTTGTATCGCACAGGCAATATACCCCCCTGTTAAACCTGCCCGATCTGAAAACATTTACCACCACCAGGGGTACGCCCCTTACCAATTTTGAAGTGGCACTTAAATTACGCTTTGCTTACCTGGAAAGATTTATTGAAACAGATTACAACCGCTTTTCCCTGGGCACCAAATATCCCATAGCAGAAGCCATGTTTTCCAAAGGCATTGCAGGTGTATTCAACAGTGCCTATAATTACAGTAAATATTCCCTGTTGATAAAGGACATGATGAAAATATCGCCTTATGGCACGCTGTATTACAGGGTATATGGCGGCATCATAACCGGTTCCATGCCGTTTACTAACCTGGAGAATCACCCGGGCAATGACCTGTATTATTACAACCCTTTTGCCTTTAACCTGATGAACAGGTTTGAATATTTGAGTGATAAATATGCCGGAATAAATATGGAGCACAATATCGGTTCGGGGCTTTTCCGTTTCATTCCCCTAACCCGAAAATTAAAATGGAGGCAGTTTTACACGGCCAAAACACTTTGGGGTTCTTTAAGCGATGAAAACAGTGTTATCAATAATAAAACCAACACATTTAAAACGCTGAACGGCAAAACTTATATAGAAGTAGGCACCGGTATCGATAATATCTTCAAAGTGTTTCGCATCGACTTTGTGTGGCGGCTTTCTCCCTCTGCCACCTATGCCGGCAAGCTTAATAAGTTTGGTGTGTTTGGAAGCTTCCAGTTACAGTTTTAAGCGGCCAAACCCATACATTTTGCCCTACGTTCAATGGCAGCATATTTTAAATATCTTTGCCAACAAAATTAAGCCCAACACATGGATAAAAACTTTAATCCAGATAAGCAACATACATTGGTTAAAGCGGTTAGCATTTCGGGTACAGGCCTGCATTCGGGCGTAAATGTAGATATGACGCTTAAGCCCGCCAACCCGGGTTTTGGTTACCAGTTTCAACGTACCGATCTGCCCGATTCCCCCATTATCAAAGCCGATTGCGACCTGGTTACAGATACCTCAAGAGGTACCACTTTGGAAAAAGGAGATTGTAAAGTGAGCACCGTGGAGCATATTTTGGCTGCCCTGGTAGGTATGGGTGTAGACAATTGCCTGATAGAATTAAACGGGCCTGAGATCCCCATTATAGATGGAAGCAGCGAACCCTTTGTTGAGATCATAGAAAAAACCGGCGTACTGGAACAGGATGCTGCCAAGATCTGGTATAGCATAGATACCAACATATCTTACTTTGATGAAGTAAAGAAGGTAGAGATGACTGCCCTGCCGGCTGTAAGTTACCAGATCACTACCCTTATTGATTTTAACAGCCCGGTTTTAGGTACACAGCATGCCAGCTTAAAAACCATGAAAGATTTTCAGGCAGAAATTGCCCCCTGCCGTACTTTTTGTTTTTTGCACGAACTGGAAATGTTGCTGGATAATAACCTGGTAAAAGGCGGCGACATCAACAATGCCATTGTGGTGGTAGATAAGCCGGTTACCGATGAAGAAATGAGCAGGCTGGCAAAAGCTTTTGGAAGAACCAAAGTGGAAGTGAAAAGTGAAGGATATTTAAACAACCTGGAACTGCGTTTTGCCAATGAACCTGCACGTCATAAACTTTTAGATGTGGTAGGCGACCTGGCTTTGATCGGTTATCCCATTAAGGCTCACATCATTGCCAACCGCCCGGGCCACAGCAGCAATGTAGAGTTTGCCAAAAAAATAAAGCAGTACATCAAAAAAAACAAACATACCCGGGATATACCCAATTACGACCCTTCCCAACCGGCCATTTACACGCTGGAACAGATAGAAAAAACGCTTCCGCACCGTTTTCCTTTTATCATGGTGGATAAGATCATTGAACTGACCGACCAGATGATCGTAGGAATAAAAAATGTGACCTTTAATGAATATTTTTTTCAGGGCCACTTTCCCGGAAACCCGGTAATGCCGGGTGTTTTACAAATTGAAGCGCTGGCACAAACCGGTGGTTTACTTTGTATCAATGCCATGCCCGACGGGCAATATGATACGTATTTTTTAAAGATAGATAATTGTAAGTTCAAGCAGAAAGTGGTGCCGGGCGATACCCTCATCTTAAAAATGGAATTAACCGAACCCATCCGCAGGGGGATCTGTGTAATGAAAGGAAGTGTGTATGTAGGTAATAAATTATGTACCGAAGCAGATCTGACCGCACAGCTGGTGAAAAGAAAGTAAATACAAATTAACCAATGTGCCGGTTAGCTAATTTGCTAATTGTTGGCAATTGCTTACTTTAGATATATTTACAGGCAAAGTTGAAAAACGAGAAAAAAATAACTGGTTTTGTGAATATTTAAAAAAAAATTAAACCGGATGTGTACATCAGCACACCAGCACATTATCAAATCAGCACATTACATATGATCCATCCACACACATACATTCATCCAAATGCAAAACTGGCAACCAATGTAAAGGTTGATCCTTTCAGTGTTATTCATCAAAATGTAGAAATTGGTGAAGGTACCTGGATAGGCAGCAATGTTACCATCATGGAAGGCGCCCGGATAGGCCGGAACTGCCGCATTTTTCCGGGTGCTGTAATAGCAGCCATACCGCAGGACCTTAAATATGAAGGCGAACAGACCACTGTGGAAATTGGTGATAATACCACCATTCGTGAATTTGTAACGGTTAACCGCGGCAGCAAGGATAAATGGACCACCAAAGTAGGAAACAACTGCCTCATCATGGCCTACAGCCATATAGCGCACGATTGCATTGTGGGCAATAACTGCATCATGAGCAATAACACCCAAATGGCCGGACATGTGACCATGGGCGATAACGCCATACTTGCCGGTATGTGTGCTGTACACCAGTTTGTACAAATAGGCCAGCATGCTTTTATTGCCGGAGGTTCTCTGGTAAGTAAAGATGTACCGCCCTACATTAAAGCAGGCCGTACACCGCTGAGTTATGCCGGTGTAAATTCGGTTGGTTTAAAACGCAAAGGTTTTTCATTAGACCGGATAAATGCAATACTGGATATTTACCGCATCATTTACAATAAAGGAATGAATACATCGCAGGCACTAAACTTTATTGAAGAAGAGTTACCTGCAACTGATGAGCGTGATGAAATTGTAACTTTTATCAGGGAAAGCGGGCGTGGGATCATTAAGCGGTTTACCAAAGGAAGTGCCGAGGATGAATAGGAAACCCCCTCCGCCCCCTGAAGGGGGAACTTAGGTGCAATCATTATAATTAAATTAAAGCATTCTTTGGTTTTCAGTTTAAAAAATCTCTTTGCTAGCTATTCAGCTTTGGTTTTTATTTAGCAGAGTATAAAAGCCCCTTTAGGGGTTTGGGGCATGAATATTACTTTATCAAATACCGGAAAACGTTTTAACCGCGAGTGGATATTCCGCCACTGCAGCTATACATTCACTACTGGCAAAAACTACGCCATAACCGGCCCCAATGGCTCCGGAAAATCAACCCTGCTGCAGGTTATAGCCGGTGCCACCCTGCACAATGAAGGAACGATTGAATACCACGACAGAGAACGAGAAACGAATAACGAGAAACAGGAAACAAGAAACGAAGATCATTATAAATACATCTCCATCGCCGCCCCATACCTGGAACTGATTGAAGAAATGACCGCAAAAGAAATGCTGGACTTCCATTCAAAATTCAAACCATTAATACAATCACTGAGTATTGAAGACATCCTGAAAATTGTGGGACTGGAAAAGGCTGTAAACAAACAACTGCGCTATTTCAGCAGCGGCATGAAACAGCGTTTAAAACTTGCCCAGGCTTTTTTCAGCAATACGCCGGTGCTTTTACTGGACGAACCAACCACCAATTTAGATGCCGATGGAATTGCATTGTATCAATCCCTCATCAGCCAATACACAAAAGACAAACTGGTGATTGTAAGCAGCAACGTAAAAGAAGAATATGGTTTTTGTGAGGAGGTGATTGAGATCGGTGATTATAAATCTGCCTGATCATTCCTGCTGATCTGTAAAACTGAGATCTACCGCTTACTCGCTATCAGCAAATTAAGATCCGTAAATTTAAGATCAAACCTTTCGCTTAAATAAAAATTGGTAAGGCTTCCTTTGTATAAATAAATACCGCTGCGGATATTTATCTTATGCCAGATAATATGGTCAATGCCGCCGTCCTCACCGGTTTCCAGCATCAGCGGCATCAATACATTGCTGATGGCCTGTGAAGCAGTGCGGGCAAAGCCACTGGGTATATTGGGTACGCAATAATGTATTACATCATATTTGCTAAAAACGGGTTTTTCGTGGCTGGTAACCTTACTGGTTTCAAAACAACCACCGTGGTCAATACTTACATCAACAATTACACTGCCGGGCCGCATATTGCTTACCGTTTCTTCGGTAACCACAACCGGTGTACGGCCTGCTGCACCGCTCAGTGCGCCCACTGCCACATCGCAGGTTTTTAACTGCTTGGCCAGTATTTTAGGTTCAATTACCGATGTCCACATGCGTACCCCTATATTATTTTGCAGCCTTTTAAGCCGGTAGATGCTGTTGTCGAAAATTTTTACGCTGGCACCCATGGCCAGGGCTGTACGGGCTGCATATTCACCCACAATACCGGCACCAATGATAATAACTTTAGTTGGCGGAATACCGCTGATGCCTCCTACCAAAACGCCCTTACCATTGTTGGTTTTGCTCAGGTATTGTCCGGCAATGAGCATTACAGCACTACCTGCAATCTCACTCATGCTGCGTACAATGGGGTTATGGCCGGTATCATCTTTTAAATTCTCAAAACTTAGTGCGGTAATTTTTTTGTCCATCATCTTCTGCAAAATCTCCCGTTTCATCACCGCCAGGTGAATAGGAGAAATGATGTATTGATTGGGTTTCAGCAATTCACATTCACTTTCACTCACCGGGGCGCTTTTAACCAGTATATCACATTCAAAAACCTCTTTTTTGTCGTAGGCAATTTTTGCCCCTGCATCGCTGTAATCCTTATCTGTATAGCTGGCCCCATCGCCGGCCCTGGTTTCCACCACCACCTGGTGCCCGTTGGCAAGCATTACCCCAACCGCTTCGGGTGTAAGTGCAATGCGGTTTTCATTAAAAGAATTTTCTCTGGGTATTCCAATCAGCAGTTCTGCCCCTTTGGGTTTTATATCCAGGGTTTCTTCCAGGGTTTCATAACTGAATGATGAAGATATAAAGGGTTTTGATGAAGCCATAAGCAATGAAATTGTAAGGGTACAATTTACAAATTATATTTCAGCTTTCTGGTATTATCATCAATGGAAGTAATGTATATGTGCAAAGTCTCATCAGGAAAAACCCCGGGTGCTTTCTCCGGCCACTCAACCAGGCATATGTTTCCCGAAAACAAACAATCTTCCACGCCGGCATTAATAGCATCATTTTCATCTTTAATGCGGTACAGGTCCATATGGTAAACCGTTTGCCCATCGGTTGTTTTATACTGATTGATGATGGAAAATGTGGGGCTGGTTACCACATCGGCCATGTGCATGGCATTACAAAGTGCATGTATAAAAGTGGTTTTGCCGGCACCCATATCGCCATGAAAAGCAAATACTTTGTAACGGCCTGCTTCAGCCAGCAGGTTTACAGCGGCAGAAGCTATTTCATTGAGTGAAAAATTTACCTCCATGTTGCAAAGATATTTTCCTTCATTAGTAATCACATCACAATATCAAAGAATAATTTTGCATTATGGAAAAAGTAGACTGGAAAGTAGAAGGAATGACCTGCACCAACTGTGCATTGACCATTAACCGCTATCTGGAAAAGGAAGGATTGAAAGATGTAAAAGTAAATTTCATTGGTGGCGAGGTAAGTTTTGAACTGAATGGAGATCATACGAAAGAAGAACTAACCAAAGGGATAGCTGATTTAGGGTACAAAGTTGTAAACGAACATGAGGCTGCCCATATTCAACATTCCAAATTCAACATTCGCCATCCGTTTTCTAATCACCTGCAACGCTTCCTTTTCTGTCTTCCGTTTACATTGGTGCTCATGCTGCACATGCTGCCCTGGCATATTCACTTTCTGATGAATCCATGGATACAGCTGGCCATATGCATTCCGGTTTACCTGGTTGGCATGGGATATTTTGGCGTGAGTGCGGTTAAAAGCCTGCGTCGCGGCATTCCCAATATGAATGTGCTGATTGCCATTGGTGCCACTGCTGCATTTGTATACAGCCTTATTGGCAGCATTGGCAACCTGGGTATGGATTATATTTTTTATGAAACCACGGCCACCATCATCACGTTGGTATTTTTAGGCGAATGGATAGAGCATAAATCGGTTGCCGGCACACAAAAAGAATTGAACAAACTGGCTGCACATGAAAAAGTAATGGCCAACATGATCGCTTTTGATAAGGAACATAAAGAGCTGATCTTTGCGGTTGAAAATACCAGCCTGCATGTGGGCGACCTTATCTTAATAAAAACCGGTGAGCAGGTTCCTATTGATTGTAAAATCCTGTGGGGCGATGTGCATGTAAATGAAGCCTTGCTAACCGGTGAGAGCAACCCTGTTCATAAAATAAAAAAAGACAGTCTGATTGGCGGAAGCATGATCACGGAAGGAACCGTTAAAGCCCAGGTAACTGCTGTTGGCAAGGATACGGTACTCAGCAATATTCTTACCCTGGTTAAACAGGCACAGGGCGAAAAACCTCCCATTCAGCAACTGGCCGATAAGATCAGTGCTGTTTTTGTTCCGGTAGTACTGGTGCTTGCTGTGCTTACTTTTTTAATCAATTTTTTCGCTTTTGATATCAGTGCCACCAATTCATTGATGCGGAGCATTGCGGTGCTGGTGATCAGTTGCCCCTGTGCCATGGGCCTTGCAACACCTGCTGCCATTGCCGTTGGACTGGGCCGTGCAGCAAAAAACGGCATCTTATTCCGCAATGCAAAAAGCCTGGAGCTGTTTAAAAATATCACCACGGTTGTTTTTGACAAAACCGGAACACTCACCAAAGGGCAAATGACCATCAGCAAATGGCAAAGCACGATGGATGAGCATTTATTTAAGCAAATTATTTTTTCGCTTGAAAAATTTTCCAATCACCCCATTGCAAAAGCCATCACGGCCGGTTGGAAAATAAACGATCCGGTACACTGGAAAAAGATAGAAGAAATAAAAGGTTTGGGCATGAAAGCCGAAGATGCAGCGGGCAATGTATACCAGTTAGGGTCTTTTAAAATTGCTTCAGCGCTTACTGACGATCCATCTCATACCGCTTATTTATTACAGAATGATAAGCTGGTTGGCTGGTTTGATATGGATGATGAAATAAGAACAGAGGCCGCAGACGTGATCAGCTACCTGCATTCAAAAAACATACAAACCATTTTACTGAGTGGCGATAGTTTGGAGCGCACGCAAAAAATTGCTGATGCTTTAGGCATTGATAAAGTGTATGCCGAAAAAACACCCGAAGAAAAACTGCAGATCATTGGTGACCTGAACAGTAAAACACCGGTTGCCATGGTTGGCGATGGGGTAAATGATGCGCCGGCACTGGCTAAAGCCACCATCGGTATTTCTATGAGTGATGCTACCCAATTGGCTGTACAGAGTGCACAGGTAGTTTTAATGAATAAAGGCATTCAGCATTTGCCTTTGGCCTTGGGCCTGGGTAAACATACATTCATCACCATTAAAGGAAATCTTTTCTGGGCCTTTATTTATAATATTGTTGCCATACCCATTGCTGCAGTTGGTTTGTTACAACCCGGACTTGCTGCGCTGGCCATGGGTTTCAGCGATGTAGTACTTGCCCTTAATTCAATCTGGCTTAAATTTAAGAAAGTGGTTTAATTTCAGGCCATAATTATCAGCATTGAACATTCACGAAATCTTAAAACAATATTGGGGCTACGATAATTTCCGTCCGCTGCAGGAAGATATCATTAATGCAGTGCTGGACCGAAAAGATACGCTGGCGCTGTTGCCTACCGGCGGAGGAAAATCCATTTGCTTTCAGGTACCTGCTATGGCACAAGAGGGTTTGTGTTTGGTGGTTAGTCCGCTGATTGCGTTGATGAAAGACCAGGTAGAAAGTCTAAAACAAAAAGGTATTCCTTCGCTGGCCATTTACTCGGGCATGAGTTTTTTAGAAATAAAAAAAACACTGCAGAATGCGGCTTACGGCAATTATAAATTCCTGTATGTTTCTCCCGAACGGCTGGAAACGAATCTTTTTTTAGACTTTTTGCCAGCCATGCATATTAATTTGCTGGCTGTAGATGAAGCCCATTGCATCTCGCAATGGGGATACGATTTCAGGCCGCCCTACCTGCGTTTAGCAAGCTTACGGGAATTGTTACCCGGTGTTCCGGTATTGGCACTTACTGCTTCTGCAACCAAAGTGGTGCAGGATGATATCTGCGACAAACTAATGACCCCCCAACCCCCTAAAGGGGGAGTTTTACAGTCTGTGATATCAAAGCAGACTTTAAATACAAATTCCAAAGATTCGTGGAAACGGTTTCAGCAATCTTTCGAGCGGCTCAATCTTTCTTATTCTGTCTTTAATGTGGCTTCCAAACAAAATAAATTGCTGGAGATACTTAACAATGTAAAAGGCTCTGCAATCGTATATTGTAAAAGCCGCAAACATACAAAGGAAACGGCCGACCTGCTGAGGCTGCACCAGATCAATGCTGATTATTACCACGCAGGTTTAAGCAATGAAGTACGTAATACAAAACAGGAAAACTGGATCCGTAATAAAACAAGGGTGATCGTAAGCACCAATGCATTTGGTATGGGCATTGATAAACCCGATGTGCGGGTTGTGGTTCATTATGATGTACCCGATTGCCTGGAAAACTATTACCAGGAAGCCGGGCGGGCGGGCAGGGATGGAAAAAGAGCCTATGCGGTGTTGTTGTACAATAACAAAGAACTGGAGAACCTGCTGGAGCAATCGGCCATCCGTTTTCCTGAAGAAGAAGAAATAAAACAGGTGTATATAAGCCTGATGAACCACCTGCAGGTTCCGGCCGGCTCGGGTGAAGGCATCAGCTATGATCTTGATATCGCCGTATTTGCGGCTGCCTTTAAAATAAATATACTTACAGCTACCTATGCCATTAAAGCACTGGAGCAGGAAGACCTCATGAGCTTTAATGAGGTTTTCTTTAAACCCTCTACCGTTGTGTTTACCACCAACCGGGAAGAACTTACCGATTTTGAAAGGCAGAACCCGGCACTGGAACCATTGCTGAAAGGTTTATTGCGTTCGTATGAGGGCATTTTTGATTTTCCGGCCACGATTTATGAAAGCAAACTGGCCAGGTTTATATCGCTTGATGTAGAAACGCTGAAAAAAGAACTGAAGAAACTGAACGACGCCGGCATCATCAGCTACGCCGCACAAAAAGACAAACCCCAGTTAACGCTTTTGCAAAACAGGATGTACAACGATCATTACCGGATACAGACCGCAGATTACCGGAAGCGTAAACAAAATTTTGAAGCCCGTGTACAGGCCATGATCGGATATATCAATAAAACCAGTGGTTGCCGCAGCCAGCATATAGCAGGATATTTTACCGATGTAAACATTAATGCCTGTGGTATATGCGATAACTGCGTCAATGAAAAAGTGGTGCACATTACTACAGCAGAATTTACACAAATTACCGGTCAGCTCACTGACTGTATACAAGACATGGCTGTTTCTGTTGAAGATATTTTGGTTAGCTTAAAAAGTATAAAAAAGGAAAAGGTTTGGCAGGTTATTAATTACCTGCTTGCGGAAGGTAAAATACAGTACGACAAAGACGGGAAGCTGTCATATATGCATAAAACCTAAGGGGTATAAAATAAAAAAGGGACCAAGATAGAAATCTAGTCCCGCTTTAAAATCCAATATCCTATGAAAAACCGAAGCGAAGATAATGTGGTTTTCACTATTATGCAACATTTTACTAAAGTATTTTCAAAGTTTTTTACAAGCCAGTAGGTTAAAACAATATTAAAAGACTGATATTTCATTTATATATCAGTTTGATTACCTGTTTTTTAGGATTTATCCAACCCCTGGAAAAGCTTTTGGAGTGCAGTTTTTTTTGCAAAGGCCTGTACAATTTGGCAGACAATCGCTTCCCCTATCCGTATGGTGCAGATTGAATTCAAAACCAGCTCTTGCTTTTGGAACTACGGCTCCTTCCACCCAGGCCCAAAGCACCCAGTAAAGAACGTACAATGGTATTGCCAGCCGTACGTACCATACTTTTTACAATCGTATTGTCTGCTACTTTTTCCAGAGTAGATTTTTCTTCCCTGGTTGATCTTTTGGAGGTGCTTGTTTCTTCCGTTTCATCCTGTGCCGATCTTTCGGCGGCTTCTTCCAGCTTGGCCGTTAATATTTCGTAGGCACTTTCGCTGTTAATGGTTTTGTTGTATTTGGCCACCATTTTGGATCTTGCATTAATGGCATCGATCTCTTCCTCTGTAAGTACATCCATGCGGCTGCGTGGTGCACATAGCATGGTATGTGCCAGCGGTGTGGGTATACCTTTTTCATTGAGCATGGTAATAAATGCTTCGCCAATGCCCATTTGGGTGATCAGGTCTTCGGTTTTATAGAATTCAGTTTCGGGGTAATTCTCGGCGGTTTGTTTGATCACTTTTCTATCTGCAGCGGTAAAAGCACGTAAAGCATGCTGCACTTTTAAACCCAGCTGGCTTAATACACTGGCCGGTACATCCATGGGGTTTTGTGTGCAAAAGAAAATGCCAATGCCTTTTGAACGTATCAGTTTTACAATGGTTTCAATCTGTTGCAGCAATGCATCGCTGGCCTCATTAAAGATCAGATGTGCCTCATCAATAAACATCACCAGTTTGGGTTTGTCCATATCGCCTTCTTCGGGGCAGCTGGCATACAGTTCGGCCAGCATCTGCAGCATAAAAGTTGAAAATAATTTCGGCTTGTCCTGCAGATCGGTAACCCGCAACACACTGATCATTCCCCGCCCGTCATCTGCAATGCGCATGAGGTCGTCTACTTCAAAGCTTCTTTCGCCAAAGAAAATATCGGCGCCCTGCTGCTGCAGCTCAATCACTTTGCGCAGGATGGTGCCGGTAGAGGAGGTTGAAATCTTGCCATACTCTTTTTCAATTTCTGCCTTGCCTTCATCACCAATGTATTGCAGTACTTTAATAAAATCTTTCAGGTCGAGCAAGGGCAGTTTTGTATCATCGCAGTATTTAAATATCATGGCCACCACACCGCCCTGTGTATCGTTCAATTCTAAGATCTTGCTGAGCAGAATGGGGCCAAATTCGCTGACCGTAGCCCGCAGGTGAACGCCTTTTTGCCCGGTGAGTGTCATCAGCTCTACCGGAAACAAAGCGGGCTTATACTCCATATTCAGTTTCTGGTACCGGTCTTTTATCTTATCGTTGGCTGCACCCATGGCTGCAATGCCACTCAGGTCGCCTTTTATATCCATCATCATTACCGGCACGCTGTTATCGCTTAAAAATTCGCTGATCACCTGCAGGGTCTTTGTCTTACCGGTTCCGGTTGCCCCGGCAATAAGACCATGCCGGTTGAGTGTTTTAAGCGGCAGGTAAATGCCGGCTTCGGGCACCAGTTCGCCATCCAGCATGGCAGCGCCTATTTTTACTGCCTCGCCCTTAAAAGTGTAGCCATTCTTTATGGCTTCTATAAAAGTTTCTTTGTTTGCCATTGAAAATTATTTTGTGAAAGGTACAACCCCTAATTTAAATGATAATTAAGATTTTTGCCACATCGGTTGTAAATTTACCCTGATGAAAAAAATGGTATGTTGTTTTTTTCCGGCCGTTATACTGATATTTATGATCAGCTCTTTTTTTGAAAAGGAGTATGTTGAAATAACTACAAAAGCCGGCCTGGGAAAAAAATTATTTTCTGAAAAGATACTTTCCAAAGATTCTTCGGTAAGCTGTGCCAGCTGCCACCTGCCAACATTTGCCTTTGCCGATACGGTGGCCTTTAGTACCGGCATTGAGGGCAAGCTTACCAAACGCAATACGCCATCGGTATTGAACATGAAAAACCGCCCTTATTTTTTTTGGGATGGCAGGGCAGCATCGCTGGAAGAACAGGCTTTAATGCCCATACAAAACCCCGATGAAATGGGATTGCCCATTGAGGAAGCGGTTAACAGGCTAAACCGTTCGCGGGAGTACAAAATGCTTTTTCAAAAAATATTCAATCAAAAACCCACTGCACAAAACCTGGCTGCGGCATTCTCGGCTTTTGAAAAAACCCTGGAAACGGTTGACAGTAAATTTGACGACTGGAGCAACAACCTTAAAAACCTGTCGGCTTCAGAAGAAAGAGGCAGGCAGTTATTTGTGGGCGATAAAGCCAAATGCTTTGATTGCCACCGCATGGAAGATTTTACAACCGATGAATTTAAAAACATTGGTTTGTATAATGGTAAAGAACTGAATGATGCAGGATTATATACCCTTACCAACAAAGAAAGCGATAAGGGGAAATTTAAAACACCCGGCCTGCGCAATATTGCCGTTACGGCACCCTACATGCACAATGGTATGTTTAAAACGCTGGAAGAAGTTGTGGACTATTATAATGATCCGAAAAAAATTGTACCTGATGCTGTTAATATTGATGATGCATTAAAACAACCGTTGGGTTTAACAGACAAAGAAAAAAAAGACATCATTGCTTTTTTGAAAACCCTAACGGATAAGAAGTTTGTTAGAAGACAGTAGTTAGTGGTCAGTGGTCATTAGGTCATTGGTCATTGGTCATTAGGTCATTGGTTAGGAGGCGGGAGTCATTCAGTTAGGAGTTAGGAAGCGGGAGGTAAGAGTCAATGGTCATTGGTCATTGGTAATTTCTCATTAAGTCATTAGTCAGTAGTCATCCGTAGCACCCTGTGGGTTGGTCAGTAGGTCATTGGTCTGTCGTCATCAGTTATTTCCCAATACTATTAATGTAGCCATTTAGCAATAAATGACATTCCTTTAGTTTATTCAGTAAATTATTGTATTCTTCCGCTGTAATTAATTTACGGTCAAAAGCTTTTTGATTGGCAGTTTTTGTTTCAAAAAGGGAGCCTCTCGCATACCAGCAAAAGTTTTTATTTTCTTTGTAATGATATCTGCCATATCCTTCAGCAATATTCAATGCTATTGAATCTGCTGCCCGCAGGAACTGGTCGCCTAAACTTTTTTTATTAAAAAGGTCCCATTTAACGGTAATATTAAAGATCAGCTCACCTATTTCCATGGCAAGGCGGTAAACTTTCAATTCTTCAAGCAAGATCATAAGTACGGTATTGAAAGCCAAAATAATATTTATTTCAGAAAACTGCAACAATGACCAATGACTACTGACCACTGACCAATGACTACTGACTAATGACCAATGACAAATGGCAATTGCCTTTAAAATGACCTTTAACAAAAAATTAGGCACTATATTCGCTGTATAAACTTTGATTTAATTTTATTTGCTGATAAACCTAAAAAACATGGACCAACAAAAACCCAAAATTCTGCTTTGCGAAGATGATACCAACCTTGGGATGGTATTGAAGAATTACCTGGAACTGAATGATTATGAAGTAACCCTGGAAAGAGACGGTAAGCTTGGCCTGGCTGCTTTTCAACGTGAAAAATTTGACCTTTGCCTGCTGGATGTAATGATGCCCAATATGGACGGCTTTACCCTGGCAGAAGAGATACGGGATGTAAACCCCGATGTGCCTTTGTTCTTTTTAAGTGCAAAGACCATGAAGGACGACATCATCCAGGGATATAAACTGGGTGCCGATGATTATATCACCAAGCCTTTTGACAGTGAGGTACTACTGCATAAGATAAAGGCCATCTTGAAGCGCAATGAAGAACTGCATCGTGAAGAAGTGAATGCTGAATTTGACCTGGGTAAATATCATTTTAACCCACGCCTGCGTGAGCTGATCATTGATGGTAAAACACAGACCCTGTCGCCCAAAGAAAATGAATTGCTGAAAATGCTGAGCGAATACAAGAATGATCTGCTGAGCCGCGAAATTGCCCTCAAAAAAATATGGGGCAGCGATACCTATTTCAATGGCCGCAGCATGGATGTGTACATTGCCAAATTGCGCAAGTATTTAAAAGAAGACCCTGCTTTGGAAATTGTAAATATTCATGGCAATGGTTTCAGGCTGGTGGTTACCGAGTAATTGATACTTTAGTAAAATAATTACCATGGCCCCGTATTGTTGCGGGGCCTTTATTTTATGGCCAGCATCAGTTTAGCCCAAAAATTATTATCAAATGAAGATGGGCCCAGCAGCTGATCGCCGGTATCATCACCATGCCTCACCACCACGAGGTCTTTAGAAGGGATCACATAGATCTTTTTATCGCCTTTTCCCAGTCCTGCGATCATATCAGCCGGTGCAGCAGGAGCCAATGCACCCGGTATAACCAGGGTTGATGTGGGCGCCATAAAAGATGACTTTCCATTGAGCCACCATAAATAACCATAAGACTGGTTATAGGTTTGAGAAGTATTGGTCATGGCAGAAAAATAGCTTTGATCGGTCATGAGCTGGTTACCGTTCCAGGTGCCTTTATTTAGGGTAAGTAATCCAAACCTGGCCATATCGCGGGTATTGAGCCACAATATATAATTATACCAGGTAAAATTCTTCATACCTATTTTGTCGGCCAGTTTTGTTTTGGTATAGGTATTATAATTGGTTGAAGTGGCATTGGCAATTACATTTTGTAAAAGCCGGTATGGTGCATTGTAATAGTACCAGAATGAACCGGCATCGGCTTTATAAGTAAGGCAGGCCGGAGTGAGGCAATCCTGGTCGGGCACATTGTATTCGAGGCCGGTGGTCATGGTTAACTGGTGCCTTACGGTGATCAGGTTTTCTTTGGCCAGCGGTGCCGATGTCCAGCCATTTCCCAAATAGGTACTGGTTTTATTGTTGATGTTCAATTGCCCTTCCTGCTGGGCTATTCCGGCCAGGAAAGCGGTCACACTTTTTCCGGCAGAAGCAATAAAATATACTTTGTCCTTATCCCATCCATTCCAGTAATTTTCGGTTACTATTCTTCCTTTGTATAAAATAATGAGGCCATAGGTATTTTTTGTACCGGCATAGGTAATGGCTTCATTGAGTTTGGCTACATCCCAGCCCAAAGACAGTGGTGCGGTGGTTTCCCAGGTATCGCTGCCAATGGGCGGAAAATACATGGTTGTTGGTATGGGCGTTGGAGTGATGGGAGTAATGGGTGAATCGTCTTTATTACAAGAGATCAATAACAGGCTAAGTGCAATTGCAGTAAGCATTGATTTCATAAAAATAAAAGGTTGAAAATCTCAGACAATATTAATATGTGAAAGTTTAACGAACGCCTTAATTATTTAGTATCACTGAAAAGCAGATTTTCGTTACCACCAAAAGCCGATCTTTTACCCAGGTGTTCATACGCTTTTGCAGTAGCTTCCCTGCCCCTGGCGGTGCGTTGTAAAAAACCTTCCTGAATCAAGAACGGTTCATACACTTCTTCCAGGGTACCTACTTCTTCACCCACCGCGGTTGCAATGGTGGTGATGCCCACGGGGCCGCCCTTGAATTTATCGATGATGGTATGCAGTATGCGGTTGTCCATTTCATCCAGGCCGTGCTTATCTACATTCAATGCTTTTAAAGCGTGTTCGGTAATGCCCAGGTCAATCACCCCGTTTCCAATTACCTGTGCAAAATCGCGTACGCGGCGCAGTAACCCATTGGCAATACGGGGCGTACCGCGGCTGCGGCCTGCAATTTCTGCGGCAGCATCGCTGGTGATCTTGGTGCCCAGTATTTTTGAAGACCGCAGAATAATATTCTTCAGTGTTATTGCATCATAATATTCCAGGCGGGATTTAATACCAAAACGGGAAAGCAACGGAGCCGTTAATAAACCACTTCTGGTGGTAGCACCAATTAATGTAAACGGGTTTAAATTTATCTGTACACTTCTTGCATTGGGACCGCTGTCGATCATAATATCAATGCGGAAATCTTCCATGGCGGCATATAAATATTCTTCCACCACGGTGCTCAGCCGGTGAATTTCATCAATGAATAACACATCATTGGGTTCCAGGTTGGTAAGCAGGCCTGCCAGGTCGCCGGCTTTTTCTATAACCGGGCCGCTGGTTTCCCTGATGCTTACTCCCAGTTCGTTGGCCACGATCCTGGACAGGGTTGTTTTGCCCAATCCCGGGGGGCCGTGAAACAGGATATGATCCAGGGCTTCGCCACGCATTTTGGCAGCTTTTATAAAGATGGTAATATTGTCGATGATCTGGCCCTGGCCCGAAAAATCGTCAATAGCGGATGGCCTGATGGTATTTTCAAATTCTTTTTCTGCAGAATTTAAAAATTCAGATTCATTATTTAAATTGGGGTTTGCCATGAACAATTTTATTTGAACTTTGTAAAACTAATCATAAATCACTAAATACTTTTTTTATGAAAATCGGCATATTGGGCAGCGGCATTGTAGGCCGTGTTTTGGGTACTGCTTTTATTGCAGAAGGCCACCAGGTAATGCTGGGCACCCGCAATACAGCAAAGCAAGAAATTGCAGAATGGCTTAAGGAAAACCCGGACGCCCAGGCAGGTTCCTTTGCAGATACTGCTGCATTTGGAGAATTGATCGCACTTGCCACTTCAGGCGATATTACTGCTGGTGTGATCAAAACTGCAGGCTATCAAAATTTTGCAGGCAAGGTAGTCATTGATGCCACTAATCCCATTGACCATACCCGGCCACCGGTTAATGGCGTGCTGCCTTTTTTTAGTAAGCCCGAGGGATCTCTGATGGAACATTTACAGGCCATCATACCAGAAGCGAAACTCGTTAAGGCATTCAACAGTGTGGGCAACAGCTTTATGTATAAGCCCGATTTTAACGGGCAAATACCAACCATGTTTATTTGCGGCAATGATGAAGCCGCAAAAAAGACGGTGACCGCAATTTTGGATGCTTTTGGCTGGGAAACCCAGGATATGGGAAAGGCAGAGGCGGCCAGGGCCATTGAACCGCTGTGTATGCTTTGGTGTATACCGGGTTTTTTACAAAACCAATGGACCCATGCCTTTAAATTGTTGAAAAAATAGCGCAAAATGAACGGCAAACAGGCTATGGTTATATTCAACCTACCATTGTAACCCCCCATACCATCATTTCGCCATTAATCAAATCGGCGGTTAAATTCACTATATTGGGTGGTAATTTTGCAAGATGGGTAAGATAAACATGAGATATTGGCTTTGCCAGTTTACAGGCTGGGGCGTTTGGGGCATTATTTTGCTGTATTTTAATTTTGTGGTGTTTGGCGACCGGTTTAAGGAACAGGGCGGACAAAAAGAATATCTGATCAGCCTGGCCATTCTGCTGGTATCGGGTATTTTAACCACCCACCTGCTGAGAACCATTATTAAAAGAACCAATTGGTCAACATTTTCCTTTAACCGTATTCTTTTTTTGTTCATTGTTGCGGTAGGTGCTACGGGTACTGTTTTGTACTATGGCAGCGACTATATTGAATCCCGTTCGGGTTATTCGTACGATGCTTATTACAATAATCAAAAACTGGAGAAGGCCGTTAAAATGGAGCAGCAGTTTGGCATGGACTCCCTTGCCTACTACAAAATAAATACATTCCGCAAAGACACTTCTGTACTGAAAGGAATATCGGAAATAAAAAAAGCAACCGGCTGGGCAAGAAATAAAAAGGGAGAATGGATATATGAAAATAAATCGGACCTGGTGGGCATTTATTATACCCTGATGCTGATCGCCATCTGGATGCTGATATACATTGTTTATCATTATGTAGAAAAAAACCGGAACGACCAGCTTGACCGCCTTAAACTGGAATCAACCGTTAAAGAACTGGAATTAAAAACCATCAAATCGCATATCAATCCGCATTTTATCTTTAATTCGCTTAACAGCATACGGGCATTGGTAGACGAAAACCCCAAACGTGCCAGAAGGGCCATAACCGAATTAAGCAATATCCTGCGCAGCAGTATGCATGCCGAAAAATCGGAAACCGTTCCATTGGAAAAAGAACTGGATATTGTAAAAGATTACCTGGCGCTTGAACAGATGCGTTTTGAAGAAAGATTGAAAATAGAATTTGATATTGACGAAGATACCCTGCACCAGCAGGTGCCGCCCATGATGCTGCAAACGCTGGTTGAAAACGCCATCAAGCACGGCATCAGCAAACAGGTGCTGGGTGGAGTGGTGCGTATTGTTGCGGTATTTAAAGACAATGTGATGCAGCTACAAGTACAAAATACCGGGCAATTATTGTCTGTTCCCAATGGCGAGGGCTTTGGCATAAAAAGCACCCAGGACAGGTTAAACCTGATGTACCAGGGAAAAGCAATATTTGAGATCAGGAATATCAATACAAGCATGGTAGAATCGAAAGTGACCTTACCGGTAGTTGTTTAAAGGAAATTAAACAGGTCACGTAAAGCGGGGATAAGCATTTTTTTCAGGTTTAATATAATTGTCTTTATCAACCGGCGATCTTTCGAATGAATACACTAAAATTACTCAACACAAAAAAATTACCGTATGCAAAAGGCCTTGATCATTGATGATGAACGACTAGCCAGAAATGAGTTAAAAAAACTGCTGCTGGATTTTCCGGAAATTGAAGTGGTTGGCGAAGCAGCCAATGCCACCGAGGGTTTGGAAAAGATTGAGCACTTATCGCCCGATCTTATTTTTTTAGACATACAGATGCCCGGCAAAACGGGCTTTGATATGCTGACCGAACTGGACAGTGCCCCGCATGTAATTTTTACCACGGCCTATGATGAATATGCATTAAAGGCTTTTGAGGTAAATGCCCTTGATTACCTGATGAAACCGGTAGAGCCCAAGCGCCTGGCCGATGCCATACAAAAGCTGCACCTGGCCGAGGAAAAAGAAATGGCCGCAACCATGGCCGGCATTAACCGGGGTATTTTAACCGATAAGGACCAGGTATTTGTTAAAGATGGCGAACGCTGCTGGTTTGTAAAACTGGGTGAAGTACGATTGTTTGAAAGTGTGGGCAATTATGCCAAGGTATTCTTTGGAACTTATAAGCCATTGATCTTAAAATCGCTGAATGCACTGGAAGAAAGGCTGGATGAAAAACTTTTCTTCAGGGCCAACCGCAAGCATATTGTAAACCTGCGCATGATCGAAAAGATAGAACCCTATTTTAACGGCGGGCTGTTGCTGGAGCTGCAGGGCGGCGAAAAGATAGAAGTAAGCCGCAGGCAGGCGGTTAAGTTTAAAGAGATGATGAGCCTGTAAGGAAATTAAAAATGAAGAATTAAAAATTAAAAATGAAGAAAATACTCTTACTCCTTGCAGCAGGATCTATAAGCCTGTTTTCTTTTTCGCAGCATATTGATAAGATCATTAATGCTGCTGAAGTGGAGCGTATTGAAAAAATACTCTCGGCCGATGATATGCAGGGCCGTAAAACCTTTACGCCCGGTATTGATAAGGCCGCAGATTTTATTGCGGCAGAGTTTGCAAAAAGTAAACTGGGTTATTTTGGTGATCTTAAATCTTATTATCAGGATATCAGTATGGTAAAGGCCAAAACGCTTGAAATAAGCGGTACACTGGATACCTTAACCTTACATACGGGCAATACCGTATTGAACACATCTACCCCCGATATGCACATACATGGTATAGCGGGTTTTGAAACCATCGTCATTAAAAAGGAAGATGATTTCAATAAAACGGTGTTTCCATTAATTCAGGAAGAAAAAAACAAGTTGATACTGGTTGACACTTTTCATATCAACCGTTTTAAAAGATTGCAATGGATCACCGGAAGAGAAAAATTCAGATCGGCTTTTACCCAGGTATTTGTGTTAACCACCATTACTGCTGCTGCATCATTAAACCTGCATGCCAAAACAGAAATTGAGCAAAAATCCCTTAAAAATGTGATTGGCGTGATACCCGGCAACACCAAAAAAGACGAGTATGTGATTTTTAGCGGGCATTACGATCATTTGGGTATTGGCAAGCCCGATAAGAACGGTGACAGCATTTATAATGGTGCCAATGATGATGCTGCCGGTACCACGGCGGTAATGATGCTGGCAAAATATTTTAGTGCAAAGAAAGACAATGAACGCACGTTGATCTTTGTTGCTTTTACTGCCGAAGAAAGCGGTGGTTATGGCAGCCGTTACTTCAGCAAACAACTAAACCCCGATAAGGTAGCTGCCCTGTTTAATATTGAAATGATTGGCACTACCAGCAAATGGGGCACCAACAGTGCTTATATAACCGGCTACGAAAAAAGCGATATGGGTAAAATATTGCAGTCAAACCTCAGTGGTTCTAAATTTAAATTTGAGCCCGACCCCTACCCCAAACAAAATTTATTTTACCGCAGTGATAATGCTACCCTGGCTGCATTGGGTGTACCGGCGCATACCATCTCTACTTCTAAAATGGAAGAAGCTCCCAACAACGAACCCAATTACCACAAACAAAGTGATGAGATCGGTACATTAGACATGAACAATATGGCCGAGATCATTAAAGCCATTGCCATCAGCAGTAAAACCATTGTAAGTGGCAAGGATACGCCCACGCGGGTGGAAAAGGAGAAGTAATTGAAAGCCTCAGGCAGCAATCGTATTATTCTTGTTGCTTACCGTTTGTCGTAGTTCATCTTTTAAGAAACCCTTTAAACTTAAATCCTCATCTAATGCAGGCCAGTGAATACCGGTACCTCCACCAATTAACTCATACTGCATAAGCTGATCTGCGGTGGCATTGCACAAGGCCGGATAAGATGATATTTTTTGCTGTAGTATAGCTTTGGTGTTTAATACTATAAGCATTAAATCCAGCTCTTTATGAAAATCTACTGCCTAAATACGTAGACCTTCGCTATAAATAAGCTGCTCAATGGTGTAGTAATTATTTAATGAAGTATTCATTCCATTTTGTTTTAAAAAATTCAAAATGCTCATTTACCATTTCAAGTATATTTTTCTCTTCTGCATTAGTAAATGCCGTGCAAAAATGCAATTAAACAATGTGGCTCAAGCCATATCTTGCCTTCGGCACTGCCCTTTTTTACGTGTATGTGAATGGGTTCATCGTTTTCTATAAAAGAAAAACCTGAAACCATTTATTAACAATATTGTTGGCATCTATTACGAATTTACTTTATTTTTTAATGTGGTATAATTTAAAAAACATCTTTATATACTCTATCAAAAACTATATAATCAGGTATATATAAACCCTGCTTTAGCCAGTTATTTAAAAGAGGAAAATTTATGGAAAACCAAATGCTTTTAATGTTTTAGCTGTCTGTTACTGCCAATGCTCCAGCATGTTCACTATAAGGTAGAGAAATGTACATATTGTGGTGATTGTGTTTTTATTACCACACTTTGACTTTAGTAAACCCTTAGAAATGGCCATAGATGTACCAGGGAGGTTGGTGACGGCGCATTAATGCGGTTTGGTATAATAAAACCAAATTGATTAAACAGGAGACCTGGCAAATATAAAAAGGTATTTAGCATGCTCATATCGACTGTGTATTGCTACAGTTGGGGAATTGCAATCCGCCCGGTACTCAACCTGCCTGCCGGTAGGCAGGGCTAAATTAATAACTAAATCCCGATAGCTATCGGGAGAAGTTAAGAACTAATGACCGGTAGAATTCTCCCGATGAATCGGGGCAGGCTGTCTGCCGAACCTGCCTGCCGGCAGGCAGTTATAAAGCTGGGATATGCGGTTCGTGCTTCTGGTCTTGCAAGACTTTTGATTTTTTAATTATCCTGGTCTTTCTAACTTTAGTCTTACGTGATTTTAAGAAATCACTAAATTCTTTTTCTTCTTTGTCGCTCAAAGGTTTGCTTACAAATACAAAGTCTTTGTCGTCCATTTTTTTAAAGTTAATCATAGCTTAAAATCTTTAAAATATTTAGATGTCAAAATAAATGCTTCTTTCGTGTCAATAAACATACGGTTGCCACCAAAAAGTTTAGCTCCCAATGTTTGTTCGTAGTGCTTAACAAGTTGTGTCTTAGCAATAAATGAAACTATACCATCATACTTTTTTTCAAATGACATTTTACAACCAAAGGCAACAAGGTTTCCTGCAACACCTCGATAAAGTTTACCCTTTCCTTTATTGAATTTTGCACTTTCAATCAAGTCCATATAAATGTGGTCGCCTTTGTCTGTCAAACTGATAATTCCGTGAATAATTGTAGGATTACTTACGGTCGTCAATTTATAAACTTGTTTTGTCTTGTCTTTTATTTCGGTATGCCAATTGAAAGCCCAATCAGTTTTCTTAATACTTTTTCCGTCGGTTGATTTTAATTTCACAATTAATGTGTCAAAAACTTCGCCTGAAATTGCATTCTCAATCGAGTTGGTCAGTTTATCAATCTCAAAGTCCAAATATATTATTTCGTTCTTTTTCACATAGTGAATTTACGAAAAATTGAGGTCTTTGTCAAATGACATTTGAAGCTTCTAGGGTGACTGAAGCTGCGTAAGCATGACCGCTAACTGTTATATTGAACCGTTATTTTATTATCCTGTTAATAAATTTTAAAATTAGTTATAAACTATATGAACTTTATTCTCTATATTAGATGTATTAAACCACCCTATGCTGTTACACTGTAACTGAGGGACGGCAGCGCCTTAATCCGTTAATAACAACCAACCCTTTTAAAACATGTTTTCGGTAACATTAAAACCCATGTTGCACCGTAACCAGGAGTGTATTGGTATTTATTTTTTTAACAGTCCTGATTTAAATAAAGCCATACAAAAGCAAGCCGGTGCCCTTTGGAGCAAAACACAAAAATGCTGGTATTTACCGCTTAAAAAAGAAAATTACGATACCCTTGTACATGTCCTGGAAGGCAAGGCGGTTATTGATCATAGCTTACTTTCAAAATACCTGAAAGCAAAAAAATCGGGCAATTTAATGGCAGCGGGCAGCCTGTTGCCTGCAAAAAAAGCGGTACCGCCTGCAGTGGCTGTACATAAAAAATCCGACACGGTGCCTGCCGGGCGGCAAAGTATCATATACTATAAAGGAAGCCGGATAAGTGCGGTAAATGCCCATGTAATTCCCAATATGCAGGCGCACCTGAAATTAAAGGCATACAGTTCATCTACCCAGCGTACTTACCTTGGCGAGATGAAACAATTGCTGGGCCTTTTGAAAGATATACCGGCTGATGATCTGGAAACGGTGCATTTAAAAAGGTATTTATTGTTTTGCCATGAAAAACTGCATTTAACCGAAAACACCCTGCACAGCCGCATGAATGCATTGAAGTATTACTACGAGCAGGTATTGGGCAAAGAAAAGTTTTTTTGGGAGATTCCCCGGCCGAAAAAGCAATTGCAGTTGCCCAATTTTTTTAATAAGGATGAAATTGCTGCCATTATAAATTCGGTTGATAATATAAAACATAAAACCATGTTGATGCTTTCGTACAGCTCGGGTTTACGGGTGAGTGAAGTGGTACGAATAAGAACAAAAGATATAGACAGCAGCCGCATGTGTATTTTAATAAGGCAGGCCAAAGGGAAGAAGGACAGGATCGTAAAGTTAAGTCCTGTTTTGCTGATCATGTTGCGGGAGTACTGGACCAAATATAAACCGGCCCGGGATGGTGTATTGTTTCAGGGGCAATATGCGGGTGAGCCATATAGTACCCGAAGCCTGCAACTGGTACTTGCTGCGGCCAAGCAAAAAGCCGGTGTTTTAAAGCCGGGCAGTATACATGCACTTAGACATAGTTTTGCCACGCATTTGTTGGATAAGGGTACAGATGTAACGATGATCATGAAATTGCTTGGGCACAACGATATAAAAACGACCCTGCGTTATTTGCATGTTACAAACCGCGATATGCTGCAAATAATTAGTCCGCTGGATGATTTAAGGCTTGACTAAGACTTTTGTTGGTGGCAATTTTTTTGGACACCATATTCTAAATGTAAATTTGACAAAATACTCACAAAAAATGTTGCCCTATCGGACAACTTTTGTATATTTGCAATGTGGGCACTTCAAAAAAATATAGGACAATCATTACTTATAAGGATTACTTCGAGGATTTTCTCTGGAAGCAACGCCAAAAAGTACGAGAAAAGATTATTTGGACATTTTTGCTCATTGAAGAAGTTCAACAAGTTCCAGAAACTTACCTAAAACACCTGGAAGGTACAGACGGGCTTTACGAAATTCGCATTCAGCTTGCGAGTGACATTTTTAGAATTTTCTGCTTCTTTGATGAGGGAAAATTAGTTGTATTAGCAAATGGTTTTCAGAAAAAAACACAAAAGACACCCAAACAAGAAATTGCGAAAGCATTAAAAATTAAGGAGGAATATTATGAAAGCAAAAAATAACACAAAGACGCTTGCCGTATTAATTGAGGAACAATATGGAAAAAAAGGAACTCCAAAAAGGGATAAGTTCGACAAAGGCTATGAAACTTTCAAATTAGGAGCAATGATCCATGATGCAAGATTGGAAAAAGGTTTGACACAGGAACAACTTGCAGAAAAATGCGGTACAAATAAATCATACATTTCTAAAGTTGAAAACGACATAAAAGATGTACGTATTTCAACTTTACAAAAGATCATTGAGGTTGGACTTGGTGGACAGCTTAATTTATCAGTAACACTCTAACAACACCTTGATTAAAACTGCCACCAACAAAAGGTTTTCCCGCTATGGCGTGACGAGTTGTGCAATTGGGGCATGACGTTGAAGCAATCATCGGTAGTGCATATCCAAGCTTTATACCTGCCTGCTGGCAGGCAGGTTCGGCAGACAGGCAGTAGTTCTAAACTTCTCCCGATAGCTATCGGGATTTAGTTATCAGCAGGATGCTGTGCATAAATTTAGCTTCCCTGACTGCAGGCAGGAATTCCGGGCAGACAGTAAGTTAATTTCTCAACTGAACAAAGCCTCGAGCGTATTGACGAAAATAAAATCTAAGCTTTACACTTTCGTTTATTTTACTAAATGGTTGATTTTAAGTTATTTTAAAAAATAGTTATTTCTTTTGAGCCGTTGAAACTTTCGCCTATTTTTGAGTTGCTACGCAATTGAAGTCGCCACCCTTATAATCCAAACTTGTTTTGCAGCTAAATTTTCCCTTTCGATACATGATAGTTTGTCGGCGTTCCGACAGCGGTCATCATTGCGATTTTATTTTCTTAGCGAGTATTAAAAGTTGTATTGATTACTTCGAAGTGAGTGTGCGATGAAAGTGTGCTTTCAAATCGCAGAAGCGACACTTCGAAGTTAGCGAAGATCGATGACATTGTCAATAGCGACGGTGCGAAGAATAAGAAAATAAATATCCACTGATGAGCATAATGCTTGCGGAACTTGCCTGCACTGATTGTTCGAAAAGAAAAATTAAGCCGACATTATCGCAACTTCGTCAATCGGACATTGCCGCAATTGCGATAACTCAAAACAACGTTTGATTAAGCGTGTGACAGTCATCAACTGCGTACAACATGGTATTGCCAAAATTGCTGGACTCTGATAAGAAAAAGATTCATTAAATTTAACCGCAACTTCGGCAATACCCGTCGTT